>UBMU01000094.1 GCA_900466605.1 Hyphomicrobiales bacterium | reverse complement strand
GAACGACATTTGCGGGGTGGGTTGCATAAGCCGCTCATTTCTGGTGCGATCACGCGTCCGCGCGAATCGCATTCCCGAGCGGTCTCGCATAGCGTTGTCCGAATGGCCGACACCCTTGCCGACCGACGTTCACCTCTGCGCCCCCTGGGAAACCTCGTGCGCGGCACGCTGATCGGGGCGGTGGAAGTCGTCCCCGGGGTCAGCGGCGGCACGGTCGCCCTCATCGTCGGGGTGTACGCGACGTTGATCGACGCGGCCAGCCACATCGTGCGCGGGCTCGTCGCGAGCGCCGACGTCGTGCGCGGTCGAGGCATGACACGAACCGCCGCGCACTTCCGGGCCGTGCGCTGGAGTGTCGTCGCCCCGGTGCTGCTCGGAATGGTGGTCGCCGTCGTCGTGGGGGCCCGGGTCCTGGCGCCGCTGGTGTCCGCGTATCCGACCGAGACGAGAGCCGTGTTCGGGGGGATGATCGCGGCATCCCTCCTCATCCCCGTCCGTATGCTCGGCCGAGACTGGACGTGGCGTCTCGGTCTCATCGCGCTCGTCGCGAGCGCCGCGGCGTTCGCCCTGACCGGTCTGCCGACGGCCACCGTCGCGGAGCCGCCGCTGGTGATCGTCGCCCTCGCGGCCTCGGTCGCGGTGTGCGCCCTCGTCCTGCCCGGCCTGTCGGGCGCTTTCCTTCTGCTGGTGTTCGGCCTCTACGAGACGACACTCGTGGCCCTCAATGAACGCGACCTGCCGTACATCGCGGCCTTCGTCCTGGGCGCCGTCGTGGGCCTCAGCCTCTTCGTCAACCTGCTCCGCGTGATGCTGCGCCGGCACCACGCCCTCATGCTCGCGCTGATGACCGGGCTCATATTGGGCTCGCTCCGCGCGCTCTGGCCCTGGCAGGACGAGTTCGGTCAGGCCTCGGTGCCCGGCACCGATGCGGGCGTCATCGCGCTTCTCGCGGGGGCGGGCGCCGCCGTCGTGCTCGGCGTGGTGGCGATGCAGGCGCTGGTGGCGCGAGGTCGCGGCTCGGCCTGACCGCGGCTGTCGCGCTCGTGCGCGCACATTGACGAAGGCCCCGGGATGAACCCGGGGCC
>UBMU01000087.1 GCA_900466605.1 Hyphomicrobiales bacterium | reverse complement strand
ACCGACGAGTGGAACTTCCGCGCGGGGCGTGTCACCCACGAGGGAGCCGCGCTGAGCCAGCCCCGCGTCGCCGAGGAGCAGTTCTCGTGGAGCGACCTCGCGCTCGACCGGGTGTGGCCCGCCCTTCAGGAGGCCTCGGACCAGAGCGGCCTTCCGATCGAAGGCGCGCCGGTGTCCATCAGGCGCACCAGCGACAGCGATATCGAAAGCCCCACGTTCACCGAGAGCGTGGGGGTTCCGGACGTCTCGTTCGGACTCAGCGACGACTACCGCAGAGCGTCCTTCACCCTCTCGGCCGACGGAAGCCGGCTCACACCGGTCGGGTGAACCCGGTCACTCGTCGAGGACAGCGAGCACGTTGCCCGCCGGGTCGCGGAACCACGCGATGAGCGGACCGCCCTCGCGCATGATCCCGCGGGAATCGGTGGGGAAGTCGGCGTCGTCGTAGATCTTCGTGTCGACGCCGCGCGAGCGCAGATCGTCGACGGCCGCCTCGACGTCGGCCACCGGGAAGTTGAGCACGGTGAACGACGCGGGCTCGTGGCGCGGCTTGCCGTAGACGAGGACGCGCCCTCCGGACCCCAGATGGAGCGTGAGGAACCCCGACCCCTCGAGCACCTCCACCCGGAGTCCGAGGGTGTCTGCGTAGAAGCGGTGAGCGGCCTCGAGGTCGTCGACCGCGAACCCCGAAAATGCGCCATCGGCACGGAACATAATGTCCTCCTTCGCTATTGCGCCACGTAGGCCGTGACGCTCGGTGACAGACGGATCGGGATGCCGGTGACGTCGGAACCGTCGGGGTCGCCGATCGCGACGGTCAGACTCTCGTCGACACCGAAGATCGCGGCTCCCTCCTGCGCTCCGCTCGCGCACCCGGCCGACCACGGACGGTTGTCGGTGGACGTGAAGGTCACGATGCAGCGCCCGTCCCCGTCGTCGGGTTGGGCGAGGTAGATGCGGAAGTCGCTGACCGTGGCGATGTAGCGCGTGCTCCCGGCGTCGATCCCGCTGTCGCGCAGGATCTCGGCCGAGATGACGTCCTCGACCGTCTGCGGGAACGTCAGTTCGGGAAGGGCCGCCGCTGCGGGGTCGGGGGTCGCCGCCACGGTCGGTGCCGTGCTC
>UBMU01000084.1 GCA_900466605.1 Hyphomicrobiales bacterium | reverse complement strand
CGCTTCGCACTGATCTTCAGCACGCGCGCGGCCTCGTCCTCGTCGGAGGACAGCGCGACCAGCGCGGCGACGACCGTTTCGCGCGCGTCCCGGAGAGAAGGGAGCGCAAGGGACGGCAGATCGAGCATCGGACCGTCGCCGCCGGGGCGCTTGGTCTCGGACGGAGGGAGCAGGACGAGCATGGGACCCTTCGGGAAAACAGCGACGCGCGCCGCCCGGAGAACCGGGCGACGCGCGTCAGCGATGAAGCGGCGTCAGGAGACGAGAGCGGCGTTTCCGGCGACGATGGTGAGTTCGTCGTCGGCCATCGACAGGAAGCCGTCCTCGGCGTTGGCCAGGATCTTCGTGCCGTCGGTGCGGGTGATTCGCACCTCGCCCTGGGCGAGGATCGCGAGCACCGGCTCATGCCCCTGCATGAAGCCGATCTCACCCTCGACGGTCTTGGCGACGACGAGCGTCGCCTCCCCCGTCCACACCTCGGCGTCTGCCGACACCAGGCTCACGCGCAACGACATGTCAGCCGTTCTCCTTCTGAATCTGCGCCCACTTGGCCTCGACGTCGGAGATGCCACCGACGTTGAAGAACGCCTGCTCGGCGACGTGGTCGAAGTCACCCTTGACGATCGCGTCGAACGACTCGATGGTCTCCTTGATCGGGACCGTGGAGCCCTCGACACCGGTGAACTTCTTGGCCATGTAGGTGTTCTGCGAGAGGAACTGCTGGATGCGGCGCGCACGCGACACGACGATCTTGTCTTCCTCGGAGAGCTCGTCGACGCCGAGGATGGCGATGATCTCCTGCAGTTCCTTGTTCTTCTGGAGGATCTGCTTCACGTTGGTGGCGACGCGGTAGTGGTCGGCACCGATGTAGCGCGGGTCGAGGATGCGGCTCGTCGAGGTCAGCGGGTCGATGGCCGGGTACAGACCCTTCGACGCGATCTCACGCGAGAGCTCGGTGGTGGCGTCGAGGTGCGCGAACGTGGTCGCGGGAGCCGGATCGGTGTAGTCGTCGGCGGGGACGTAGATCGCCTGCAGGGAGGTGATCGAGTGACCGCGCGTCGACGTGATGCGCTCCTGGAGCACACC
>UBMU01000083.1 GCA_900466605.1 Hyphomicrobiales bacterium | reverse complement strand
CTCCCGCCAGCTCCTGTCCGAACGAGTCCCTGGCGAAAGTGAATGACGGGTAGTGCGAACCGGTCGCGTCTGACGAACTCAAAGCCAAAACCACCTTGTTTCTGATGAGCCCGGCCACCCCGGCCACAAGCTGAGCTTGGAAGGGTTGTAGGGGCCGGCTGTGGGCAATGTCGTTTCTGTATGACTCGATCTCGTCGAGCAGAGCGAGGGTACGGCTTTTGTTCCCAAATACCGGCGCGAACTCGTCCCAGCGTTTATGCAGCAGGTCGCGTAGCTCGAAGAGTTCGGAGTAGTCCAGAAGGCGGCCATCCTGCTTGGGGATCTGCCCCTTGCCACGTGCCCGGTTCTTTTCGTCGTCCATGCGAGATTGCCACCTCTGGACGCGCGTGTCGGCCACGACTCTTGATATCCAGTCTTGTCCGACGGATGCTGAAAGCTTCAAGTCGACGAGTTGACGAAGCGCGGCCTCTAGCACGTGGAGGCTATCTGCCGGGCTGTTCTGAACCATGCGGACAGGATAGATGGCAAAGGCTCGTGCAGCACGGGCGGCACGTGTCCGGACGGAGAGCGGGCCAAGCGACGGCCTCGGATGGCGAACACCGCCGAGACCGTGAAGAAGGTGCTCGCCTACCGAGAGAAGGGCCCCAGCATGCGCGACATCGCTAAGCTCACCGGCTTGTCGTCGCGGGTCGTGTACCGCATCCTCGACGCGAATCTGGTCGGCGTCGCACGGCACGAGCCGGCTCTCCACGGCGACGAGCCTGATCGCACGTACCTCACATCGGGCCGGTCAGCCGGCCCCTCCAGCCCGCCCCGTTATGAACCCTGCCGTGTTGTCGCTCATGCGCGTGATCGTATCGACGCGACATCGAGACTGTCGATCAGCGGGCGTCAGTCGCGCCCCACCTTCGGCAAGTGCGTCCAGAAGTCCGGCGAGAAGATGCTCAGCGGGTTTTCCACCTCGGCACCTTCCGCCAACGTCGCTCTCACCTGCGCGGATATCTGCGCCCGAAGGGTATCCAGCTGGGGGACGAGGGTGAAGATGTCCGTCGTGTCGACAACTACGGTTCGCACCTGGCCAATGTCGAACGGCAAGCGGTCCGCCGCACGGCTGATCTGCACGATTGGCTTGCGCACCGCGTGGCGCAGGGCAAGCTCGTAGAAGACATTGGGATTGTGGAACGACAGATCGGCGATGACGAGTTTGCTGTGGACAATGTGGTCGATGATCTGGCGTGTGATCATCCCCGCGTCGCCAATGAGATCGGCGCGCACTATCTGTAGCCCGAACTCCTTCAGAGC
>UBMU01000082.1 GCA_900466605.1 Hyphomicrobiales bacterium | reverse complement strand
TCATCCCCAACATCGCGTCGCTGCTCATCATCGACGCGATGTTGGGGATGATGTGGCGGCCGAGGATCTGCCGGGTCGGCATGCCCATGTACCGCGCCGCGCGCACGAAGTCGCGGTTGCGCAGGGACCGGGTCTGGTTGCGGACGACCTGAGCGAGGATCATCCAGCTGAACACCGCGAGGAAGAACGTGAGGGCGAGCCACGACAGTCCGCGGGTCAGCGGACTCAGCAGCACCAGGATGAAGAACGACGGGATGACGAGCAGAAGGTGGATGAGCCACCCGATGACCGCGTCGATCTTGCCGCCCAGGTAGCCGGCGAGGGATCCGACGGCCGCCGCGATAAGGGTGGCGCCGATGCCCGCCAGAGCGCCGATGATGAGCGACTTCTGCAGACCCACGAGCGTCTGCGCGTAGATGTCCTGCCCGATGCCGTTCGTCCCGAACCAGTGCAACTGGGTCGGCCCCAGGCCCACGTTCAGGAAGTCGCGCTGGGTCGAGTCGTAGGGGTAAAGCAGCGGCCCGATGAAGGCCCACAGCACGATGAAGACGAGGATGCTCGCGCCCACCCAGAAGCGAGGCATCTTGCGCAGCCGCGAGCGCACCAGCGCTCCGCGCGACAGCGGTTTGCGGTCGCGGGTGACAGGGCTCGTGGCGACGAGCGTTCCGTCGAGGGCTTCTTCCTGCATGGTCATGTCAGCTCCTCACTCTCGGGTCGAGTGCGGCGTAGAGCACCTCGGACAGGGTCGATGACAACAGCACCAGCACGGCGACGAAGAGCGTCGATCCGGCGACGGCGTTGATGTCCTGCTGAGTAACGGCGTTCAGCTGGAACTGCCCCATGCCCCGCCACGAGAAGACGATCTCGAGCATGGTGGAACCGGCGATGAGCGTGCCGAAGCTGTACGCGAAGAACGTCGACATCGGGATCAGGGCGATGCGCACGCCGTGGCGGAAGAGCGCCTGCGTGCGGGGCAGTCCCTTCGCGCGGGCGGTGCGGATGTAGTCCGCACCGAGCACGTCGAGCATCATGCTCCGCTGGTAGCGCGAGTACGACGCGGCGCTGATGAGCACGAGCGCCAGCGTCGGCAGCAGCAGGTGGACCGCCCGATCGGCGATC
>UBMU01000081.1 GCA_900466605.1 Hyphomicrobiales bacterium | reverse complement strand
TCGCGTCCTGCCCCGGCTTCAGGTCCTGCCGGTCCCGCACTTGCCCGCAACGGCTTTGCCGTCCTTCACTGGCGTTTCGGCCCTGCGGGTGCGGGCCAGCGCTTAAGGCCCGGCTTTTGGACCGCCGTAGCAGGTCGCGAGGGACGCGACCTCAAATCGGAGGTTCCAACATGAGCAGGCAGCCAACCCAGCAACGATCCGATCTTTACAGCCGTATCACCGACAAGATCATCATCGAACTCGAACGGGGCGTGCGGCCCTGGATGCAGCCGTGGAACACCGCACACGCCGGCGACCACATCACCCGGCCGCTGCGCCACAATGGCCAACCCTATT
The DNA here is from genome assembly GCA_900466605.1 of Hyphomicrobiales bacterium. Lineage (GTDB taxonomy): Bacteria > Pseudomonadota > Alphaproteobacteria > Rhizobiales > Rhizobiaceae > Rhizobium. The sequence continues at coordinate 762 of UBMU01000081.1, read as the reverse complement.
CCGGCATCAACGTCCTGCTTCTCTGGTCCGAAGCAATTGCCCGAGGCTTCACCGCACCGACCTGGATGACATTTCGCCAGGCACTCGAACTGGGTGCGGCGGTGCGCAAGGGTGAAACCGGTACCACGGTCGTCTTCGCCAGTTCCTTCATTCGCAGCGACACCAATGACACTGGCCAGCAGATCGAACACGACATCCCATTTCTCAAGGCCTACACCGTCTTCAATGCCGATCAGATCACCGGGCTTGCGCCTCGCTTGCGTCAGCCAATCCCCACCGACGATCCGATCCGCCGCATCGCAAATGCCGACCGCTTCTTTGCCAATACCGGCGCCCTGATCCGGCATGGCGGATCGTCGGCCTACTATGTGCCGGCTCGCGATTACATCCAGATGCCAGCCTTCGACGCCTTCCGCGATGCGGCATCCTATGTGGCCATCCTCAGTCACGAAATGACCCACTGGACGGCAGCGCCGCACCGACTGGATCGTGATCTCAGCCGCTATGGCAAAGATACCTGTGACCGTGCCCGCGAAGAACTGATTGCCGAGCTCGGCAGTTGCTTCCTGTGCGCCGATCTCGGCATCGCACCCGAACTCGAGCCCCGCTCCGATCATGCAAGCTACCTCGCCGCCTGGCTGAAGGTGCTTGGTAACGACAAACGTGCGATCCTTGTTGCCGCCAGCCATGCCCAACGCGCCGTCAGCTACCTGCATTACCTGCAGCCAAATCAGATCGACGAAGGGGAGGCGGCGTGAAGCC
>UBMU01000080.1 GCA_900466605.1 Hyphomicrobiales bacterium | reverse complement strand
CCTCAGCGACCGCCGGCTCGAGGCGACTCAGACGAAGCGGCCGGCGGCGGACTTGTCGGTCGAGGTGTAGCCCTGGGCGATCTCGTCGGTCTTGCCGGCGATCTGCTGCAGGAGCTCGTTCAGGCGGGTGATGGACTGGGTCCACTGGGCCTGAGCCTGGTCGTAAGCGGTCTGCGCCTCACCATCCCACGAGGAGCGAAGGGCGTTGACCTGCGACTCGAGCTCGTCGAGGCGGGTGCGGATGCCGGAGGCACCGTTGCGGATCTGACCCGAGAGCGCGATGACCTGCTCGGGACGAACGGACATGGACTGCATGAGAGTTCCTTCTTTCGTGTCGAGCGGGGTCAGCCGAGCAGGGAGCCCAGGTTGCCGATGGTCTGCTGGTGCGACTCTTCGGACGCGGCCTGGTCGCGCTCGGTGCCGCGGAGGGCATCCTCGAGCGTGACGAGCACGTTGTTGAGGTTGGTGGTCTCTTCGTTCCACCGCTGCATGAGCTGCGTGTACGAGCCGGCTGCGGCGCCGGTCCAGAAACCGGCCACCTGGTCGAGCTCGGTGCGAACCTTGCGCACCTGCTCGTCGATGCCCGACTTCGCGGTGTTGACCGCCTCGGCCCCTCGACGAAGCGCACCCTCCTGGGCTGCGATGAGATCTGCCACTGTGTCTCCTCGATGTTCCTCCGGGCGCGCCCGGGCGTTGCGGATCGAATACGCGCACGGGGATAGATGACCCGCGCACGGCGTCGATGGAGGAACCGGAGCCCCCCACCGGACTTCGAACTTACGTAAAGCATCCCCCCGGTTCAAGCCTCTTGCGCAATTTGAAAGATGACAAAACTCTCATCTTTATCCCCGGTGAACGGTGGAAAGGCGAACACGGGTCCGCGCGGGACGGATACGCCGGTGCGGTTGCGGCCTGCGGGTCGGAGAGCGCGAGAACGAGGGGGACCGTTGAGCGCAGAGGTGATGCAGGGGCGTCGTGTGGCGCTCATCGATGGCGAATCCCGGTTCGACCTGGTCGTTCCTCTTCGC
>UBMU01000079.1 GCA_900466605.1 Hyphomicrobiales bacterium | reverse complement strand
CCTGCCCCTGCTGGCCCACCGAGACGCATCACGCACCCCCGCACAGCGACTGCGGACCTCAGACTCTCAGTTTGCGAATGTTTGCGCCAACCGCAGACTAATCCCTCTGGCAATTGTGAAATCCTTACGTTACGAACGCAATCACCCCGGCTCAGTTCTCGCAAGCACCAGGGGAAACACACGGTAATCATGTTGCCCCAACTGCGGCCAGGACGCATCAGGATGAAATCCGTCGTCTTCCAAGATCCAAACGAACCATATCTACTGGGAAAACCTAAATGCCAAGCATTGCCATCATAGGAACTCGGGGTTATCCCAGCTATTACGGAGGCTTCGAGACCGCCGTGAGGAACCTCGTACCGCACCTCTTGGAGATGGGATGGACCGTTACGGTGTATACCCGAGAGGCTTCCGCCGACGGTAGCAACCAACATCCCCATCTCAAGATCGTCAAGACTCCGGGGATTCAAACCAAGTCGCTCAGCACGTTGACATTTGGCGCCACCAGCGCCATACACGCGGCAATTCATCGTCCTGACGTTGCCCTGGTCATGAACGTTGCTAATGGATTCTGGTTGCCAATCCTTCGCATGAGGAAGATACCTGTGGTCGTGAACGTCGACGGCGTGGAGTGGATTCGAGAAAAATGGGGACGCCTAGCCAGGTCAGTATTCTTTGGCGGCGCCCGAATGACTGCAAAATTCGCTAACGAACTCATCATGGATGCACGCTCCATAAACGAGTTCTGGATCTCGAAGTTTAAACGTGGCGGCACGTGGATCCCATACGGCGGCACCAAGACCGAGCCGGATTTGTCCGCCCTGCCAGCGCATCTCGAACCCGGAAAATTTGTCCTGGCGGTAGCAAGATTGGTACCTGAAAACTCCATCAATGAGTTCCTCGACGCGGCACAATTGCTGGTCGAAAACGACAGTCAGGTGGTTCTCGTGGGCTCTAGTGGGTATGGTGGACCGCTTGAGGACCGCGCGCGCGAATTGGACCAGCGCCTCCCGAATTTTCATCATCTGGGCCACGTGCGAGACGACAAGTTACTATTCGCCTTGTGGCGCGGCTGCGGAGCTTACTTCCATGGCCACAGTGTGGGCGGCACCAATCCCGCGCTGGTTCAAGCAATGATGCTCGGCGCGCCAACCGTGGCGCGGGACACAGTCTTCAACCGGGAAGTATTAGGCTCTTCCGGCCAGTACGTTGAGGCGACCGGAGAAGCCATATACAAGGCCCTAAGCACCTTGCTGACCAACCCAGGTATGCGTGCGCAAATGGCGAACTCGGCCATAGCAAGAGCCGAACGACACTACTCGTGGGAATCAGTGAATAGTGCTTACGAACAGTTACTCCGGGAAACCCATCGCGCGGGGTGACTAATGATGAACACTGGGTCGTATGCAGCGGTGGTCCTGTATTTCCGCGCAGGTCGGAAAGTATGGGATACAGTGCGACTTGTCCAGAAGCAAACCTTGCCTCCTCAGGAAATCGTCGTGGTGGACAATGGCTCGCGCGACGGGGTGTGCGAAGATATACCCGCAGATATACACGTACGCGTTGTGCAATTGGATAACAATTCCGGGTACGCAGGAGGTATGCGAGCCGGAGTGGACGCAATCCTCTCACCAACAACATGGATACTGATGCTCACCCACGAAGTCGTTTTAGACTCGCACTGCGCTCAGCAGCTGGTTCAGGTCGGTGAAGAAACGAATGCAGCACAGGTTGGACCTTCGGTCCGCTCTATAGAGTCTGGACGTCGATGGTCGCTAGGCGGATCGTTCAGCAAGCTTGGCAACACCACGCACGCTCCAGGCCTAAGCCGGCAAGAGACCGAACCGCGAACTGTAATCTGGCTTGAGGGCTGCTGCCACCTCGTTCGACGTGCGGCTATCGAACCTTCCTTTTGGGATGATCGATATTTCCTCTATTGGGACGACGTCGACATGTCACAATGGCTATCACAAAAGGGGCCTATCATCTGTGTGCCCACCGCCAGATGCTGGCAAGGCACGAGCGGACAAATGACATACTTTTCCGCGCGAAATCGAATCATGTACTGGCGAAAACACAGACGCCCTCTATACGTAGCGGCGGCTCTGGCCGAAACGGCAATCCGCGTCGCTCAGCACATTCTCCGAGGCGAGACAGCTCAGGCCATGTCTAGGTTGCACGGCTCGACCGACGGCCTGAGCGGTCGACTTCGCACGGAGTACTGGGAGGCCAGGTCGCTTTGAGCAAATCTGATGGGGCCCGGACCTTGGTAATCAATCCTTTGCGAACAGCTTTGTCCCATTACCAAACCGGCGTATTGAGCGCCCTCCGCGACCAGGACGTTCTAGCCGACGTTTTAGCATTCCATGAGCCATCAAGCAACGGCGGACATCAAGTTCAATGGTTGACGAATTATCTTCGCGCTTTGCGGGTGGCTCGACGGCGGAGATATCAATCGACGCTAATTCTGTGGCCCGTAGCCGGGTATCTAGATCTGGTAGCTCTGAGGTTGCTGGGTATTCCACACCCTCACTTGGTAATGCATGATCCCACCCCACTCGTGCGATCACTAGGCTACGATCCGATCTCCCGGTGGCTAGCACGGCGGTTTCACACCGGTACGGTGATTTCTCACAGCAATGCCGCATTGGCGGAGACTGAGGATGTCCTCGGTTCGGACAGAATTGTGCTCGTGCCGCACCCCGTCGTTCCCGATGCGCGCGACGCGACCGCTACGCGAAGTAAAGCCATCCGAGTCCTCGGCCAGTACAAATCTTCGCGTGACCTTCGCGCTCTCGAAGAAATAGCGGCGGCTT
>UBMU01000077.1 GCA_900466605.1 Hyphomicrobiales bacterium | reverse complement strand
CCCGCCGTGAAGTCGACGGTTCGAAAGCCCGCATCACGCTCAGCACAGACGACCGCACTTCGCCACGTCGCAACCACGACAGGGTGCACCGCTTCGGACTGGTCGTGTCGCAACGGGTGCGTCTTCTCCTACACAACGTGCAACACGAAGCCCAGCCCCGCCGTCAGAGCTACGCCGCCGCCAACCATCGCTTGCGGCAGAGACATGAAGGTGGGCACGAGCCCGGGCCAGGTCGCCATGAACGAGGCATGCGGACGCGCATACGCCGAAGCGAACATCCGCAAACAAGACCAGTGGGTCCAAAATCTCTGGGACTGGACTCAAGGCGTCGACCGAGCCATCAGACCAGCGGTCCCACTGATCTCAGCAGGGACGGCCGCCGCGCGAGGTGCCGCTCGAGCGCCCGACGTTGTTGTGCCGCCGAAGGTTCCGCTGGTATCGCGAGAGACCCTGCTGGAGACCTGGAGCAAGCTCGATGCCGGCAAGCAACCAAACGAGCGGCAAGTTTCCACAGAGGATGAGCTGTTGAGAATTTATGAAAACTGGACTGCTGGCGCGTCACCCGTTGCGAACCCGGGGAATGGCGGCAGCGCTTTTCTGCTCGCGGACGGCACGCGCATCGGTTGGCGCCCAACCTCCAAGTCGGTCGGCCCCACCATCGACATAAAAATTGCGGGAGAGGGTAAGCAGTTGAAGATTCACATAGGCGGGTAAGTCTAGGACGGTGATCGCGTTCTTCCAGACGCCCCTACTTCGCAAGATGGCGCAACTTAAAACTGAGACGAGCTGAGCGATGATTGGAGCAAAAGAGCATGGCCGAGAGACTGCGCTACTTAGGCGGCAGTGAAATGCTGTTCCCGCGCGGAGATTATCGTTGGGTCGATGTGCGGAGGTTTGAGGTGGTTGAGCCGGCAGCTGCTGTTGAGGTGTTGGCCAGCCTTATCGCAAGCCCCTGGTACGACCACGGATATGACGTCCCTAGATCGGACGCCGCTGATCCTGGTGGGCGAGTTCATGGGCCATACAAACTAGACGCGATACGCGCCTCCAAATTCAATCCGATCGATAGGGACCGGGTTTTGACACGGCTAAGAATGTGGGCGGATTTGCATGGGCCGCAGCCGGAGTCGTTCTCGTCGGACTTGGAAGCGTTCGTTGAGAGCGTCGTTCCCGTTGGCTTCGATGTATGGGAGCTTCCTTTGCTAGGCACGTTGGCGAGACGTGAGTGGGGGGACGTGGTCGGGGTTGACGGGTTCCATGAGTTCGTTGCGATTTCCCCCGGCCGGAATCTCTTGAATCTTGTCGTCGCCGCGGACGACTGATTGCAGCGAGGTGCTCACATCGCCAGCGGTCAACTGTGTCCCCCTCGACATAGAGAGTCTTACGGAGCGGCGGGTGGCACGTCGACGCCGACTGCAATCATTTCGAATAATGGGCGGGTGGGGTGCGGTTCGTTTGGGGTCTATTACATAG
>UBMU01000035.1 GCA_900466605.1 Hyphomicrobiales bacterium | reverse complement strand
GGAGGAATTCGTGATCTAATCACCGGCATGGGGGTGGAATGGCAGCTTGGCGCAATTGCGCCGGCGTTGTTACTGCGTCATGTCCGATTTGCAACAACGGCGATCGGTGGCTCGATGACCACTGTGCGGGCGCAAAGCAGCTATTCCACGATGCGAACTTCTGTGTCGGCTTTGGGCCGAAAGCAGCCATCCTCTACCTTCCCGGTCGCCCCGTCTTGCCCTTGGTGCGTCCCTTGCGCTTCTGGTCCACCGGATCCTCGTAGCTGCCGACGCCGGTCTTGCCGCGTACCAGCGGCCTGACGTCGTCGCGTTCCGGCTGGCCTTCCAGCAGCGGTGAGAAGCGCTTCGTGCCCTTGGCAGCCTCGGGCTTGTCCGGCAGGTGGCCGGTGACCGGTTTTTCGGTGCGGCCGACGGTCATTTCGTCGAGGCTGTTGCGGCGGAAGAGGCTCGTGCCGGCGGGGGCGGCGGCGTCGCGGCCCATCTCCTCGAGCTCCGGCTTGCGGAAGAGCGGGGTTTCGGTGTCGGTGCCCGGGCCCATGTTGTCGAGGCCGGGCTTGGCGAAGAGCGAACTTCCGCCTGCGGCCGGTTTGCCGCTCTTCCTGCCGCTGCCTTCCTGCGCGCGGGCTTCCTCTCGCGCCATCGGGTCGTCCATGACGGCGAGTTCGGCGGCCTTGAGGCGCTTGATCTCGTCGCGCAGACGGGCGGCCTTTTCGAAGTCGAGGTCGGCGGCGGCGTCGCGCATCTGCTTTTCCAGCGCGTTGAGATGGGTCTGCAGGTTGCCGCCGACGAGGTTGCCGCCATCGGCGAAGCCTTTGCCCGAAGCGCCCGAAATGTCGGCGCGGACGTGGTCGCGCTCGTAGACGCTGTCGAGGATGTCGGAGATCTTCGCCTTGACGCTCTCCGGCGTGATGCCGTTTTCCTCGTTGTAGGCCACCTGCTTTTCGCGGCGGCGGACGGTCTCGTCCATCGCGCGCTGCATCGAGCCGGTAATCTTGTCGGCATAGAGGATGACCTTGCCGTCTACGTTACGCGCGGCGCGGCCGATCGTCTGGATCAGCGAGGTCTCGGAGCGCAGGAAGCCTTCCTTGTCGGCGTCGAGGATGGCGACGAAGCCGCATTCGGGAATATCCAGGCCTTCGCGCAGCAGGTTGATGCCGACGAGCACGTCGAAGGCGCCGAGGCGGAGATCGCGGATGATCTCGATGCGCTCCAGCGTGTCGATGTCGCTGTGCATGTAGCGGACGCGGACGCCCTGTTCGTGCAGGTATTCCGTCAGGTCCTCGGCCATGCGCTTGGTGAGCACGGTGCACAGCGTGCGGTAGCCCTTGGCTGCGGTCTCGCGGATCTCGCCGAGCACGTCGTCGACCTGGCTGCGGGCGGAGCGGACCTCAACCGGCGGATCGATCAGGCCGGTCGGGCGGATGACCTGTTCGGCGAAGACGCCGCCTGCCTGTTCCATCTCCCAGCCGCCGGGGGTGGCCGAGACGGCGATGGTGTCGGGGCGCATGGCGTCCCATTCCTCGAAGCGCAAGGGACGGTTGTCCATGCAGGAGGGCAGGCGGAAGCCGTATTCGGCAAGCGTCGCCTTGCGGCGGAAGTCGCCGCGGTACATGCCGCCGATCTGCGGCACGGTGACGTGGCTTTCGTCGATGAAGACGATGGCGTTGTCGGGGACGTATTCGAACAGCGTCGGCGGCGGGTCGCCGGGGTCGCGGCCGGTGAGATAGCGCGAATAGTTCTCGATGCCCTGGCAGGAGCCTGTCGCTTCCAGCATTTCGATATCGTAGCGGGTGCGCTGTTCCAGGCGCTGGGCCTCCAGCAGGCGGCCGGCCTTCTCAAGCTCGACGAGGCGGCCCTTCAGTTCCTCCTTGATCGACTTGATGGCGGCGTTCAGCGTCGGGCGCGGGGTGACGTAGTGCGAGTTGGCGTAGATCTTCACCGATTTCAGGTCGCCGGTCTTGGCGCCGGTCAGCGGGTCGAACTCGGTGATCGCGTCGATTTCGTCGCCGAACATGGAGATGCGCCAGGCCGCATCTTCAAGGTGGGCCGGGAAGATTTCGATGGTGTCGCCGCGGACGCGGAAGGAGCCGCGCTGGAAATCCATGTCGCGGCGCTTGTATTGCTGGGCGACGAGGTCGGCGAGCAGCTGGCGCTGGTCGAGGCGGTCGCCGACAGCCATCTGGAAGGTCATGGCGGTATAGGTCTCGACCGAGCCGATACCGTAGATGCAGGAGACGGAGGCGACGATGATGCAGTCGTCGCGCTCGAGCAGCGAGCGCGTCGCCGAGTGGCGCATGCGGTCGATCTGCTCGTTGATCGAGGATTCCTTCTCGATATAGGTGTCGGAGCGCGGGACGTAGGCTTCCGGCTGGTAGTAGTCGTAGTAGGAGACGAAGTATTCGACGGCGTTGTCGGGGAAGAAGTTCTTGAACTCGGAATAGAGCTGGGCGGCGAGCGTCTTGTTGGGCGCCAGGATCAGCGCCGGGCGCTGCGTCTGCTCGATCACCTTGGCCATGGTGAAGGTCTTGCCGGAGCCGGTGACGCCGAGCAGCACCTGGGAACGATCGCCGTTCTCCAGGCCCTCGACGAGGTCCTTGATGGCGGTCGGCTGGTCGCCGGCGGGCTGGTATTCACTGTCCATGCGGATCGAGATGCCGCCCTCGGATTTCTCCGGCCGGGCGGGGCGGTGGGGCGTCCAGATCTTGCCGTTCTTGTGCAGCGGGTTGCCGCTCTCGATCAGCGCCGACAAAGCCTCGACAGTGGCGGTGACAGCGGTGCCGGCCTGCAGCGAGGCGGCTTCCTCCAGCGTCGTGTCCATGCCGGCGACCGGGTTGAGGCCGGCGGCAGCGCGGGTCTTCGGGTCGGTCGAGCCGCCCATGGAGGTGCCTCTGGCACTTTTTGAAGCGCTCACGCTGCCGGCGCCTTGCGCCTTCGCTCCGCGGGGGCCTCGCAGCGGCTCGGACGCCCCTTCGGGCTTGCGGCCTTCGGCCGATTTGGCGGCGATCTCGACCTTCTTGCGGTGCTTGCCGGCCTTCGAGGCGATCTGGCGCTGCGTCTCGACACTTGACGCCTCGGCATCGGCCTCCAGCTGCTTCACCCAGTCGGATACGGAACCGGACAGGGGAGCGCCCTCGAAGGACGACTGCGGGGCTTCCTCGAAGCCAACAGGGGCGGGAGATTTCTTCGGAGTTTTGGCCATGGCCGGAATATGGCGAGAGTCACCGCGAAAGTGAAGGGGTAAAGAGTACAAAAGGGAAACAAAAGAATCGTTCGGATTTGGCAAACAGTGGCGGCGGATTTTGTCGGATGCGATTGTCGGCGCAGGAGGCGGGCGAACGTCCTTGGTGCCTGAGGACCGGGTGGCGGTTTGAGGCGGCGCTTCCTCAAGCGTCCGTTCTTTGGGCGACATCTTGTCGATGGAACAATATTTGGAGGTGGGAGCATGGCGCTCAAGCGGATGGACAATGTAGGGATCGTCTTCGAAGACCTTGGAGCGGCGATCGATTTCTTTCGAGAACTCGGCCTCGACCTGGAGGGGCGGGCGATGATCGAGGGAGAATGGGCCGGACGCGTCACCGGACTGGGCGATCAGTGTGTCGAGATCGCTATGATGCGCACGCCTGATGGCCACAGCCGGCTCGAGCTTTCCCGGTTCCTCAGGCCTGACGTCGTCGCGGATCACCGGAACGCCGAAGTCAACGCCCTCGGCTATCTCCGTGTCATGTTCGCCGTCGATGACGTCGATGAGACACTTGAAAGGCTCCGCACGCGCGGCGCGCGTCTCGTCGGCGAAGTCGTCCAGTACAAGGACGCTTATCGGCTCTGCTATATCCGTGGGCCTGAAGGGATTCTCATCGGACTCGCCGAAGAGCTCAGGCCTGGAGGCAAATGGCAAGAGTGACTGACGTCAGCGAGCGCGTCAGAGGCCAAGCACGATTGGGTCGCTAACCCGGACCGGCGAAAATTGCCGTCAACAGCCCAAGGGATCATGAAGGAGAACAGGGATGAGGAAGATCATCACAGGTGCATTCGTCAGCCTCGACGGCGTCATGCAGGCGCCGGGCGGTCCTGATGAGGATCCGATCGGCGGTTTCCGTTATGGGGGCTGGGCCGCGCCCTATTTCGACGAGGCGATGGGAGAGTCGGTTGGGGAAATGTTCGCCAATCCATTCGATCTGCTGCTCGGCCGCAAGACCTATGACATCTTCGCCGCGCACTGGCCCTACGTGGCTGCCGACGATCCGATCGGCCCGCTGTTTGACCGGATCACCAAATACGTCGCGACGCGCAATCCGCAGTTCAAGCCGAGCTGGCAGAACAGTCAGGTGCTTGGCAGCGATACTGTCGGCGCGCTCAAGGCGTTGAAGGCGAGCGATGGTCCTGACCTTCTGACGCAGGGATCGACAGACTTTCTGCAGACACTGTTCCGGAATGACCTGGTCGATGAGCTCTATATCTCGTTCTTTCCCGTCGTGCTGGGAAAGGGCAAGAAACTGTTCGGCGAGGGCGCCTTTCCAGGCAAACTGAAGCTTGTCAGTTCGCGGGCTTCCGGCACCGGCGTTACCGTGAACAAGTATGTTCGCGACGGCGACATCACCACCGGCTCGTTCGAGTTCGAGCAGCCGACCGCCGCCGAGCTTGAGCGACGCAGGAACCTCACCTGAGCGCGGATCTCGATTTGCGGAGGATGCCATGGACGATGTTCCCGTCATCAAGATGCGGCGCAAGGGCAGGGCAAAGGTGCAGCGCATGCTGATCCCGAGCGAAAGCATGGTCGTCGATGCGTTGCGAGGAGCGCCAGCGGGCCAACTGTCGGATCTGGCGGAGATCCGGCGTGCGCTGGCAGTGAAATACGGCGCGGATGCCTGTTGCCCGGTGACGGTGCAGCGGCATCTGGTGCATATCAGCGAGGAGGGCAGCGAGCCTTTCTGGCGTGTCGTGGATCCCGACCGGCCTTTTGCCCGGCGCATGAGCGGTGGGCCGGATCATATTCGCGAAAAGCTTGCCGGCGAAGTCTGAGCGACGGTCAAACTGTCGCAGGCGGGAACCAGGGCAGCAATGCTGACGTTAAACGACGCTGCCTGTCACAGCTTCGACCTCGCCCATCCCCGGGCGATCCCTCTCTTCGACGGCATCCGGACATTGCCCGCCTCGCCGCCGCTTTCGGACGGAGGAAGATCATGTCCGCATTGCAGAGCCTGCGCGCGCTTACCCCGCAGCAGCGCAACACCGTTATTGCCAGCTATCTCGGCTGGATGCTCGACGCCTTCGATTTCTTCATTCTGGTCTTCGTTCTCAAATATATTGCTGCGGAGTTTCATACCGATGTTCCGGCAGTATCGGCGGCCATTTTCCTGACCCTCGCCATGCGGCCGCTGGGTGCGCTGCTGTTCGGGCTGGCGTCGGAAAAATACGGCCGCCGGATCACATTGATGGTCAACGTGGCTCTCTACTCGGTATTCGAATTCCTGACCGGATTCTCCACCGGGCTTACCGTGTTCATCGTGCTCCGGGCGCTCTACGGTATTGCCATGGGCGGCGAATGGGGCGTCGGCGCTTCGCTTGTCATGGAGACCGTGCCGGAGGAAAGTCGCGGCATCGTCTCCGGCATCCTGCAGGCCGGCTATCCCTCCGGCTATCTGCTCGCTTCGATCGTATTCTTCCTGCTCTTCCCCGTCATCGGTTGGCGCGGGATGTTCTTCGTCGGAGCCCTGCCAGCGTTGCTGGTGCTTTACATCAGGCGTAGCGTTGAGGAGAGCCCGGCTTTCCTCAAGCGGCAGGAACGAGGGCGGCGGCCCTTCCTCACGGTGCTGCGTGAAAATGTGCCGCTGTTCGTCTGGTCGGTGCTATTGATGACGGCGTTCAACTTCCTTAGCCACGGCACCCAGGATATCTATCCGACCTTCCTGGAAACGCAACGCAACTACGACAGCTACACGACGGGCGCGATCGCCATCGTCTACAACATCGGCGCGATCTGCGGTGGCCTGTTCTTCGGCGCGCTGTCGCAGCGGATCGGGCGCAAGAAGGCGATCGTCATCGCCTCGCTGATCGCCGTGCCGGTAGCGCCGCTCTGGGCCTATGCTCCGGGGCCTGTGCTGCTCGCGATCGGCGCTTTCCTGATGCAGTTTTTCGTGCAGGGTGCCTGGGGCATCGTGCCGGTGCATCTCAACGAGCTGTCACCAGACGAGGTGCGCGGAACCTTCCCGGGCTTCGCGTACCAGCTCGGGAATCTGCTCGCTTCCGGCAATGCGACGCTGCAGGCGGGACTCGCTGCCCATTGGGATGGCGATTACGCCTACGCGCTGATGATGGTCGCAGCAATCGTCGCGATCGTCGTCGCGCTGCTTGCCGGCTTCGGCTTCGAGAAAAAGGACGTGCGGTTCGGCACGGAGGGGGCTGAGGAGGCACACGGCGCGCGGGCATGATTGGCCAACGAACCGCTGCAGGCGGGCGCGTGCAACCGCGCCCGCATTTTTCAGTTGATGTATGTTAGACAATTACGGGCATCAGGAATCGAACGAATTCCGATTCTTTTATGTTTCCGTTCTTTTCGATCAAAGGAAACGTCTTTTCGCAGATCGTGTTGCTCTGATTGCCGCCGAGCAGCGTTACCGTCGTGCTGGTCCAAGATACCACGAAGCCGACGTGGCCGTTGCCGGTTGCCCAACTCGGATCGGTGAAGGGCGCATAGCGGCGGACTGCGATCGCGCCGGCTCTCGGCTCTTTCAACACGTGGAACTGGTTCTTCTTGTTCCAGAAGAAGGAGCGCGCGCCGGGATGGCCGGTGCCCATGTGGCCGCTGGTGACGAGGCAGTAATTGACGAAGGCGGCGCACCAATCGACCTCGTCGCCGCCGGCGACCTCGAACCAAGGTGCGCAGACCTTGAAATAGTTGAGGATCCGCGGATTTTCGCCAGGATCCGGCCACTGGCTGCGCTCGTGCAGGGGAAGGGCTGCCTCGCGACGAGCGACAATCATCCAGTCTTGCGTGGCCGATGCTGCAGAGGACGCCACGCCGATTGCTGCGCTCATCAACGGCGCAGGCGGCGCGTTGGACCTCACGATGCCCGGCTTCCAGCCCTCGACGATCTGAATGAACTTCGCGATCTTGCGGAAGTCGTCCATTTTCAGGTCGGACAGAAGGGTGTTCAGGGCAATGCCTGTTTTCTCGTGAATGAACTTCGCGTAGGCTTCGGAATTGTTCTCGCTTGGCGGTGCGTAGCGGAAAATCGCCTGCTTGAGCGTGAGTTTGATATAGGTTGCCGTGCGCAGCAAGGGGATGATCGCCGCCTTTCCTGCGTCCTCGCTGGGAAAGATCGCGAAGCTGCCGTCGTCGCCGATCGCGCCGCAATTGATCGAGAAGTCACCCTTGCGGATATTGCCGGCATTGCAATTGCGCCAGGAGCGGGAACCGCCTTCGCGGATCTCGTCGCGCCCATCCGCGTCGGTATAAAGAATCGTCTTCGGCGCGATCGCGCGTGCATGCACGAACGGCCCCGGTTCGCCATCCGCTGGCTGGGCAGGGCTGTCCATGTTGGCGACGGGCGGCGTGCTCGGCAGAGTCTGGCTGAGGCTGATCCCGTCGAACGATGACGGCGAGGGCTCGTAGGTAACCGTATATCCCCCATCGCCATTGGCGATCGTGCCGATCTTCATTTTTGCCTGTGCGAGCGCGGAAAGCACTCCAGGCAAACTGGCTTTGGCGATATCTGTGATTGTGTCCATGGCGTATCCCCTCCGCTTGATGTTGGATGAGGTCATCCGGACCGGCGGCACGCGGCAATGGGTCGTCAACTCCCGGGTGCGACGTATCGAACTGCGTTTACGGATGCCTTCTCGCAGTAGCGCACAGCTTTCGCCGATTTTGAACAAATCAACATCAATCAGTGATTGTATTTACGGGGTGCCGCATATGAATCGCTCTCCTCCGTCTGTGGCGAATGAGAGTAGCGGGGCTAACGCTGACCCTTGCAGAGTGGAGTTTTGGCGATACATGCTCCCGCCAGTTTCAACTTCGGGAATCACACATGCCTTTTGCTTTCAGCCCAGCCGCCGTTTGGCCGGTCGTCATGCTTTTCGCTTCCAACATCTTCATGACCTTTGCCTGGTACGGGCATCTCAAGCACAAAGGTACGGCACTCTTTATCGCGATCGTCGTCAGCTGGGCGATCGCTTTCTTCGAATACTGCCTGGCCGTGCCGGCCAACCGCATGGGTTCGGAGGTCTACTCGACGGCACAGCTAAAGACGATGCAGGAAGTGATCACGCTGCTCGTCTTTTCGGGCTTTTCAGTGTTCTGGCTCGGCGAGAGCCTGACCTGGAACCATGCCATCGGCTTTGCCCTGATCGCGATTGGCGCATCGTTCATTTTCCGCGGTTAGGCCTGGTTGCCTGGCTGACGCGCCTAGCGCTCCACAAAGGCGCGCAGGCGTTCGAGCGCGTCGTCCCATTGCCGGGAAACGCCGTCAAGATAGGCGCGCATCTCGTCGATCCGATCGGGTTGGAAAGCGTAATGGCTCTCCCGCCCCACCTTGGCGGAGCGGACGAGGCCTGCCTGTTGCAGTACGTGCAGGTGCTTGGTCACCGCCTGCCGGGTCAGGTCGGTGCCGACTGAAAGTCCCGCAATCGAGCGTTCGCGCCCGTCGCTGAGGGTTGTCAGCAGTGACAGGCGCGTCGGGTCTCCCAGCGCAGCAAACAGCATTGCCGCATTCTCGCGGTAGAGTTCGACGTTATCTATCGACGTATTCCTTTATGTTCTTAACCTGTTCGGCCCAGCCGCCGTCGTTCATGCGGAAGGCTTCCTCGCGGCGATGTGGCGGGACGTTGTCGAAACCGGTCTCCGTGACCGTCAGGCGCGAGCCCGATGGCGTCGGCTCAAGGCGGAACTCAACGAGGGTCGGCGGCTCACCGGAGTAATCGACGTTGGGATCGACAGCGTAGGGATGCCAGGTGAAGGAAAACAATTCTGGCTCGTCCATGCGCTTGACAGTCGCCTGCCAGCGGATGTGCTCGTAGCCGGGATAGGTGATGTGGCCGGTAGAGCTTTCTCCTGGCACAAAGGGGCCGTCGAGCTGGACGCGAAACCATTCACCGAACTCGCGATGATCTGTGATGGCCCTCCAGACGCGTTCGACCGGCGCATTCAGTTCGATGATCTTCTCGATGCGATCGGACATATCGGCAACCTCCTGGTTGCCTTTTTATGGCATGTTGGGTCTGGATTAGCAACCAAAAAGTTGCGGATCGTCATCCCAGGACATCGTAGATGCGGAAGATGAAGCTGACCTGATAGATCAGATTGAGCCAGACAAAGGCGGCGTGGAAGCGGCGGTTCGGGGTCCATGCTGCGATGATGCAGAGGACGACATAGACGATATTGCGTGCCGGGTATTCCCAGCCGATGGACTGAATATGGTCGGCACCCTTGATCGCGGTGTCTATGGTGTCAACGGCGTAGGTGAGGGCGAGGGTGCCAAAGAACCAACGCCTGCGCGAATAGAAATACTCCTCGTAGCCGCCGTACTCATCAAGCGAGGCGGGAAACAGCAGCGCGCAGAGCATGAAGAACAGGCAGCAGAAGGAGATCAGAAACAGATAGATGCCGAAATGCAGCACCGGCACCGCCTGCAGCCGATACTCCCACCACCAGATATGGATGATGAACAGGAACATCGACGCCGCCCAGCCGAGATGAACGGCGTAAGGCTTGGCCTTTCCGGGATGCTGAATGATACCGGCGATACCCGTCAGCAGCCGTGCCAGACTCAGCGAGATCACCATCCCCATCACGACCTTGATGTGGAGGAAGACCTCAGGTGAGCTGACGGTCTCCATGCATCACTCCGCTGGAATGGGCGTCGGCTGGCCCTTTTCGTCAAGGGCGACCATGATGAAGGTCGCGGCCGTCACCTTTTCCATGTTGTTGTAGCGGGCACGGGTTGCCCAAGCCTCGACCGATAGCGTGATCGACGTGCGGCCGACGCGTTCGATCGTCGTATAGACCGACAACGTATCGCCGATCTTCACAGGTAGGGCGAAGGCCATTTCCTTGACGGCAGCGGTGACCACGCGGCCCTTGGCGCGCTCGGACGCGGTGATGCCGGAGGCAAGGTCCATTTGCGCCATGACCCAGCCGCCGAAAATGTCGCCAGCCGGATTGGCGTCCGCGGGCATCGCTACGGTGCGAAGGGTCAGCGCGCCGTTTGGCTTGGCGTTGTCGGTCATGGATGGGTCCTTTCGTATTGCGGATAGCGATTCCGAAGGAACCTAGCGCAGATGCCTTCGCAGCGAAATGCAGGGCTGTCGGGAGGTGGTACCCCCGTTCCGGCAAATGCTACAATAGTTCTATGAGAAATCACCTAGCGTGGTTGAGGTGAATCTATTTTATTGTATACAAATCAATTTATTAGCTTTGTTCTTGAGTGTGAGAGAAAACTGCGCACCTTGCGGCAATTGAGTAAAGTCTAATTAAAATTCACGATCCGGTAAGGGGGACATAGCAGTATTTGACTATTATCAAATTCTGAACTGCCGGGGCTCAATGCGTAACGTCAAGATTTCCACTCGCCTCTACTCCCTCGTGGGGCTGGCGCTGACTATTCTCGTGCTCGCCATCACGTTCTTTCTGAATTATTCGCACTCGAAGCTGGAGAGCGAGCGCAAGCATGGTCTTGCGCAGATGGATGCGACGGCAATCGCCGTCTTCCAGAAGTACTACAAGCTGGAGCAGTCCGGCGCCTTGACGCGCGAGCAGGCGCAGGCGGCCTCGAAGGACGTCATCTCCGCCATGCGCTACGGCGGCAATGGCTACTTCTGGATCAATGACATGCATCCGACGATGGTCATGCATCCGATCAAGCCGGAGCTGAACGGAACGGATCTGTCTCAGAACAAGGATCCGACCGGCAAGTTCATCTTCGTGGAGTTTGCCAATACCGTGAAGAAGAGCGGCGAAGGTTTCGTCGACTACTACTGGCCGAAGCCGGGTGCGGCCGATCCGGTCCTGAAGTATTCACATGTGGTCGGCTTCGAGCCGTGGGGCTGGGTGGTCGGAACCGGTGTCTACGCCGACGATCTTGCTGCCCTCTATCGGCAGAACGCGATCTGGGCGGCCGGCGCCTGCCTCGTCGGCGCGATCGTCATCATCGGCGTTGCCTTCGGCATCGTCCGCAGCGTGACCGCGCCGATTGCCCGTCTCAAGACTGCAATGAATGCCATTGCCGACGAGCACGACGCGGTCGAGATCGTCGACCACGACAGGCGTGACGAGATCGGCGCAATGGCGAAGTCGCTCCTTGTGCTGCGCGATTCCGTCCACGAGCGGGCGTTGATGCGCGATCGGGAGAGCCGGCATCAAGAGCAGATCGAGGAGGAACGTCGCGGCAACGAAGTCAACTGGCGTTCGGCAGCGGATCGCCAGACCTTTGCGATCCAGTCGCTTGGCGCGGGTCTCGAGAAGCTTGCCGCAGGCGATCTGACGGTATCTATAGGCGATCTCGGTGCAGACTATGCAAAGCTGCGTTCGGACTTCAATTCGGCAGTCGATGCGCTGAATGGCGTCATCCAGGCAATCGCGGAATCGACCAGCGTGGTCAACGACAGCGCCGGCAATATCAGCGAGGCCACGAACAATCTGTCGAAGCGCACCGAGCAGCAGGCGGCCGCACTTGAAGAGACGGCAGCGGCACTCGACGAGATCACGGCGACCGTGCGGACCGCTTCGGAGCGTGCCGCTGAAGCCCGGGAGATGGTGGCGGAAACCAAGACAAGCGCCGGTAGATCGGGCGACATCGTGCGCAACGCCGTGACGGCCATGAACCGGATCGAGGACTCGTCGAACCGGATCGGGCAGATCATCGGCGTGATCGACGAGATCGCCTTCCAGACCAACCTGCTCGCGCTTAACGCCGGTGTCGAGGCCGCGCGCGCAGGCGAGGCGGGGCGTGGTTTTGCCGTGGTTGCACAGGAGGTGCGTGAGCTTGCTCAGCGCTCGGCCAACGCCGCGAAAGAAATCAAGGTGCTGATTAGCACCTCGGCAAGCGAAGTCGGAAACGGGGTCATGCTGGTGCGCACTACTGGGGACGCGCTGCTCGAAATCGAGGAGCTGGTCAATCGCGTGAACGGCCATGTGACGTCGATCGCGACTGCGGCTCGCGAACAGGCCACTGGCCTCAACGAGATCAACACCTCGGTGAACCATATGGACCAGATGACGCAGCAGAATGCCGCGATGGTCGAGGAGACGACGGCTGCGAGCCAGACGCTGGCGGAGGAAAGCCGTCAACTGAGCACGCTGCTCGCCAACTTCAGGCTGCGCGCAAATGGCGCTGGCCACGCAGGACGGATGTCCCGCGCCGCCTAATGGCGGTCGATCACAAAACTTGGGGCTCCCGAACGGTGGTTCGGGAGCCATTTTTGTATCGCCTACTTGATTGCACGTCCCTTGAATCTGCGCTTTCAGATAGTAAGGTGCAGGTGTGCCGCAACGGAGGCCTAGAATGCTTCGATTCTTGCCTTGCCTGCCGATAAGCTTGTTTTGTCTCGTCTTTTGCCTGTCG
This sequence comes from Hyphomicrobiales bacterium, assembly GCA_900466605.1. GTDB lineage: Bacteria > Pseudomonadota > Alphaproteobacteria > Rhizobiales > Rhizobiaceae > Rhizobium. The sequence continues at coordinate 47,725 of UBMU01000035.1, read as the reverse complement.
TCGATTGCGTTTTCCAGCAGAACCGCCGAATTTGCGGGCTATCGACTGCTGTATCAGGATTATGAGAGCGACGACTTTACCGGCATCAACAAGTTTCGGTGGGCTGTCATCCAGCACGGTTTCTCAATGCGCCTCTAGCTCAGTTCAAAGCAACGAATGGAGTAGCGGATGATCTTCGGCAGCAATCCTTTCGCTCGTTCGCTTGTTGCGCTCGCAGTCGGATCGATCATGGCTTTCGGGCAGACGGCGGCTCAGGCATGCACACGATTGGTCTACCTCGGTCCCGATGACAACATCATTACCGCGCGGTCGATGGACTGGAAGAGCGATGTTGCCACGAACCTGTGGGTTCTGCCGCGCGGCATCGAGCGGAACGGTCAGGCTCGTCCGAACTCCATCAAATGGACCGCGAAATACGGCAGCGTGATAGCGACTGGATATGATGTCTCCACGACCGACGGGCTGAACGAAGCGGGCCTCAACGTTAATCTGCTGTGGTTGGTCGAGTCCCAGTATCCGAAGTTTGACCAGGACAGCAAACCCGGCCTGACGATCGCTGCCTGGGGGCAATATGTACTCGATAATTTCGCGACCGTGGACGAGGCGGTAAAAGCCCTCGAAACGGAACCCTTCACCGTTGTCACCGACAACGTGCCAGGCGAGAACCGCCTGACGACCTTGCACCTGTCGATGTCCGACAAGACCGGCGACAGCGCGATCATCGAGTATATCGGCGGCAAGCAAGTCATCCACCACGACCGCAAGTACCAGGTGATGACGAATTCTCCGACATTCGATCAGCAATTGGCACTGAACACGTATTGGAAGCAGATCGGCGGAACGGTGATGCTGCCTGGGACGAATCGTGCCTCGGACCGGTTTGCGCGCGCATCGTTCTACGTAAATGCCATTCCCAAGGATGAAGATCCAAACCGGGCATTGGCGAGCGTCTTTAGCGTCATTCGAAACGCTTCGGTGCCCTACGGCCTCAACACCCCCGAGGAGCCGAACATCTCCTCGACGCGCTGGCGGACTGTCGTCGATCACAAGCGCATGCTCTACTTCTTCGAATCCGCGCTGACGCCCAACACGTTCTGGGTCGATCTGAAGTCAATCGACTTCTCCAAGGAGAGCGGTAAGGTGAAGAAGCTCGATCTGGGGGAGAACCAGGACCACATCTATTCCGGGGATGCGACGAAGGACTTCAAGGACTCGGCGCCGTTCCATTTCCTCGGACTTCAGATGTAGGGCTGGCGCGGGGCGGGCCAGTCTTTGTGGGTCCAGAAGTATGAGGGGAACGCATGAAACGTTTGCTGCTGCGCTTGTTCGTGTCGCTTTCGACGCCGGGGTTGGTACTCGGCTTTATTTTCTTTGCCGCGTCGCTGACGCCTAGCCTCATGCCACGTTCGTTTTTCGTTCAAGGGGCGCTGTCCGGCATCGCTGCTGCCGTCGGATATTTCTTCGGGGTGGCGTTTGTCTGGCTCTGGAAATACCTGGAGCTGCCGATCCCGCGCGAGCGCAGACTACCCGGCAATCTGATCGTTACCGGACTTGGTGTCGTGCTCTCGGTAGCCGTGCTTTGGCGCGCAGCGGGCTGGCAGAATTCGATCCGCGACCTGTGGCACATGGAGCGCGTCGATACAGCTCAGCCCTTCAGCGTTGCTTTTGTTGCAATCGTCGCGTTCTTCATTGCAGTTCTGATCGGTAGGCTTTTTCGGTTGACCTGTCTCTATCTCTCGGAATGGCTGTCACGGTTCGTGCCGCGCCGTGTCTCGCAAGTTGTCGGCGGTGTTCTTGCGATCGCACTCTTTTGGTCTGTGGTCGATGGCGTATTGCTGCGTGCGGCCATGCATCTAGCTGACAGCTCATTCCGTAGGGTCGATGCGCTTCTTGAAGACAACGTTCCTAGGCCGCGCGACGCGGCCAAGACCGGCAGCGCTGCCTCGCTCGTCACTTGGGAGGGACTTGGGCGTCAGGGTCGCAATTTCATCGTGTCGGGGCCGACCGCCGCACAGATTGGCGATTTCTGGAAGACCGCCGCACGCGAGCCGCTGCGCACCTATGTGGGCCTGAATAACGCAGAAACGATTGAAGAGCGGGCAAAGCTCGCACTCGATGAGATGAAGCGCCAAGGCGCGTTTGAACGTTCGCTTCTCGTCATCATCGTTCCGACGGGAACCGGATGGATCGATCCGGAGGCAATGGATACGCTCGAATATCTGCACCATGGGGATGTGGCGAGCGTCGGGCTTCAGTATTCCTATCTGACAAGCTGGCTGTCGCTGCTCGTCGAGCCCGAATACGGTGCAGCCTCGGCCAAGGCGTTGTTTCGGGAGGTCTACGGCTACTGGACGACCCTTCCGCGGGACCAGCGACCGAAGCTCTACCTGCACGGCCTCAGTCTAGGAGCGCTGAATTCCCAGATCTCGGCGGATATCTTTGATATCGTGGCGGATCCATTCCAGGGGGCACTGTGGAGCGGACCGCCTTTTGAAAGCAGGATGTGGCGGGACGTGACGGCGGCGCGCATTCCCGACTCGCCTGCCTGGTTGCCGCAGTTTCGCGACGGATCCTTGATCCGATTTACCAACCAGACAAACCAGTTGGACATTCCAGGCGCGACTTGGGGACCCATCCGTATTGTCTATCTGCAGTATGCCAGCGATGCCGTGACGTTTTTCGATCCCTATTCTTTCTATCGGGAGCCGGCATGGATGAGGCATCCCCGTGGGCCGGACGTTTCGCCAAGCTTGAGGTGGTTTCCCGCGCTGACGATGCTGCAATTGCTGGTCGATATGGCGACTGCCACGACCTCTCCGATGGGGTACGGCCACGTCTATGCTCCTGAACACTATATTGACGGCTGGGTTGCCGTAACGGACGCGAAGATCGACGCAGAAAGGCTCGATGCGCTGAAACGGCTGTTCGAGAGCCGGTCGGCGCAGGCGCAGGCGAGCGACTAGGTTATCCACAACTGGCGCATCAAACAGCGAAACGTCGTGTATTAACCATGCTCGTTAGCTTTTCATTTAGCGTCTCGTATCAGTTTGCGCCGCAGTGGCTGGGAAACCACAGCATTGAGGCTCGAAACAATGACCTACAGCGGCTTGCTCCTTACTGCCATCGTGGCTGGACTGATCACAATTCTGGCAGTCGGCAGTCGTCCGGCCAGTGAAGCGGCAGCCAACTGGCCGCAGATGGACGTGGTGAAAACGGATCGGATCGTAACGGGAAGCGTTCCCGCGCGATAGGCTTTCTGCATCAGATCGGCACGTCGGATGCCAAGTCGAGATATGACGTTCAGGCCCCGTTAGGCATCCCGCGCGCAGAGCCCTTTTTCATTCGCGGCGGAAGGCCTAAGATCACTATCAGCAAATTCAAGCGCGGCATCGGCATCCCTTTTAAAGGTATTTCCGGGCTTTCTGGTTGCCGGGACAAGAAATCGCCCGCGCAAATTGGTGGTTTGAAGCAAGGGCGCATTAAGGGTTGGGAGCTTAAACGGGTAGGGTTATTAAGGCAATTTACCCATGTATAGTTCCGATCAACGTTACGACGTCATCTGCGACCCGCTCGATCTCTGGATGGTGTGGGACAATCAGACTGAAGAACCTGCATCTTTTGGTGGGCAGATTTTGCACGGTTTGACCGAAGGTCATGCTATTGAAGTCGCCAAAATCATGAACGAACTCTACGGCAACGAGCGACGCGATGCAGTTCGTCCGTCCGGGGAGGGGCTTGCTGGCAAGGCCCTTCGCAGTGTCGGCGGCGGGCGCTGAGGCGAGCGGCCAGCCGCATTTTGATGCCTGGTTGGCATCGGCGCAGAGTTCGGGCTATTCTCCCCGTCATTGAGGGCTTTGGCAGCGCGATATCACGTGCGTTCGAAGGATGTGCGTGATCTCGCCGGGAGGCGGGCGCCGTGGGCACGAATGAACTGTTCTCAATTGCTGCTCATCATGCGGCGCGCTTTCGCGACGCTGCCAGCAACCGTCCTCACCGTCCGCTGCACGACTATGCTGATGCTGTCGAAGCCTTTTCTGCCCCGCTGCCGGAGCAGTCGTCGCCTATGGAGGATGTTCTCGATAAGCTGGTGACGGCGGCCGAACCGGGCTTGCATCTTATGACGGGTTCGCGATTCTTCGGCTGGGTGATCGGGGGCTCGCATCCGATGGGAGTGGCCGCCGATTTCCTGGCGAGCGCCTGGGGCCAGAATGCCGGCAACCACCTGGTGTCGCCGTCGGCGGCGGCCGTAGAGGCCGTTGCGACGCGCTGGCTGCTGCAGTTGCTTGGCCTTCCTTCAAGTTGCTCGATCGGCTTTGTCACCGGCGCCACAGTTGCGAATTTCACATGTCTTGCTGCCGCGCGAGGCGCGATCCTTATGCAGGCGGGCTGGGATGTCGACGCGAAAGGACTGTTCGGGGCATCGCCGATCACCGTGCTGATCGGCGATGACGCGCATACGACCGTGTTTTCCGCCCTGCAATTTCTTGGCCTTGGCCACGATCGGGTCGTGCGGATCCAGACGGACGATCAGGGGCGTATCGTTCCGGCCGCGTTCGGACGGGCCATTGCCGACGTATCGGGGCCCTGCATCGCCATTCTCCAAGCCGGGCAGATCAATACCGGTGCTTTTGATGATTTCGGCAGCTTGATCGCGAGCGCGAAATCGAAAGGAGCGTGGGTCCATGTGGACGGGGCATTCGGCCTGTGGGCGCAGGCGTCAGCCCGGCGACGTTATCTCGCATCCGGCGTCGATCAGGCTGACAGTTGGGCGACCGATGGCCATAAGTGGCTGCAAACGCCTTATGATTGCGGCTATGCGATCGTCCGCGACGAACTGGCGCACAGGCGCGCCATGACCATATCTGCGAGCTATCTGCCGCTCGCAACCGAGGGCGAGCGCGACCCATCGCACTATGTGCCGGAGCTGTCGCGTCGTGCGCGCGGCTTTGCTACCTGGGCGATGATCAGGCATCTCGGGCGCAGCGGCATAGAGGCCATGGTCGATGGTGCTTGTGACGTTGCTGCAGGCATGGCGCAGGCGCTGGCGAAGGAGGCTGGAGTGGCCATCGAGAACGATGTTCTTCTCAATCAAGTGATCGTGCGCTTCGGGGCGGATCTGGTGCAGGAGAGGGGCGATGAGCTTACCAGACGAACGATTGGTACCCTGCAGCGGGAGGGGGCGGCTTTTGCCGGCGGCGCGGTGTGGCGCGGCCGTCAGGTGATGCGGTTGTCGGTTATCAACTACCAGACAAACGCTGGCGAAGCGGCGACAGCGGTTGATGCAATCTTGAGAGCTTACCGGGCAGAGCGACCTGACAACGTGTCGCCGTAGCGTGACATGCAGTGCATCCCGATCAACCGCTCGGAGGCGGGCTTTCACGCTACTGTTTGCGGGTCCTCAGCCAACTGTCGATCGAGAGCGCGCCGGCCCCGGCGGCAGCAAGCACGAACATGCCGCCGGCAATGGCAAGGTCCTTTTCAAAGTGAAGGAGCTCGTTCTGGTCGGCGAAATTGGTGTGGAAGAGCGTGGCCGTCGCGACGCAGAACAGGCCGAGTGCAGACGCGCCGATGCGAGCTAGAACACCGGTTGCGATCGAAAGGCCGGCGCCGATCTGAAGGGCGATCGTTGCCACCAGCAAGGGAACGCTCAAGCCGAATTGTCCGGCCATCTCGACGGCACCAGAGAAGTTCAGCGCCAGCGAGGCCCCCTCGTGTAGAAAGATCCAGGCGAGAAGCAGTCGACCTATCAGCAGGCCGACATCGCGTATGTCTATGGCGAATGAGGATTTTCCGTCTACCATGTTGCCTCCCGTGCTGTGTTGAGCTTGGTCACGCGACGTCTGACAGCTGCGAAAAAACCGCAGAACCGTGTGCCGGCATGATAGATCAGCGGCGGGCAAACGTCGCCGGCCTTTCAGTGGGTGTGGCGGGTATGCGCGGACCATCCGGGATTTGTTTTGGGAGCGGCACGGCAGCAGCTGTGGTCCGGGTAAGCTTTCATTCACCGTTCTTCATTAAATTTCGGCTTAAGTTGTAAGATCCCTGCTGTTCCTCGGAAGCGATGAGAGTATGGCGTTTATTTCCATTCTTCGGCAATACGTGCTGCCAGTGCTGCTCTCGACGGCTCTGGTGACGTGTTCGACCGATGGCCTGATCCCACCCGGTGAGGTGGACAACGGCACGCGCGTCGGCTCGATTTCGCCGTCGCACCGCCGTGCGCCCGCTGCGCAAATTCAGCCGAATCCGAGTGAGCAGGCCTATCCTGTCGCCAATGCTCCTGTCAGCGATGCCGCAGGATCGGTCGACTATCTCGATACGCCCAACCTCGCTGGAACGGGCGCGAGCCGCACTGGTAACCAATCATCGACGCTCCAGGCGTCTGCCCAGCCTGGGCGGTTGCCGATGATCGATAGCGATGAGGCCATGGCGGGCGCGCAGGGTGCTGCCGGTTCCCTTCGAAGCGATCCTTCGACCTGGGGCGGCACGCAACAGCTCGCGGTGCCCGCCGGCGGCGTCAATATGGATGCCGAGCTGGGGGCTGAGCCCGTCGTCGGTCTGGCCGAGGAGCAACAGCAGCAGATCGCCGAGGGGCAGTCCGATCAGCCTGTGGTCGATGGTATCGGTAGCGACAATCCCACCCAGCTCAACCGCGCGAGGATTCCCGCACCGGCTGCACAGTCGCAGATCGGCAACGCGGCGGTATGGAGCGACGGAAGGCGGGTGATTGCCCCGGCGCGGGTGCCCGAAGAGAATGAGGTTGCCATGCTGCGGCCGAACAATCCGACCGCCCCGATGATGAGCGAACCAGCCGTCCCTGTAGACCCGAGCGTAATGCCAGCCTCGGAGCTTGCATGCCGTCGCGAATTGAAGCGGATGGGTGTCGTCTACAGCGAGAAGCCGCCGATATCGAACGGCCCGGCCTGCCAGGTGCCGTACCCAATCTCGCTGCAAGGTCTTTCCGGCAATATCGGTGTCCGGCCGGCGGTGACGCTGAATTGCAAGGTGACGCTCGCCTTTGCCAAATGGGTCAAGAACGAGCTCGCGCCGTCCGCCCGCTTTCGCTACTGGTCCGGCATCAAGACCATTCAGCCGCTTGGCGGATATAGCTGCCGTCGCATGAACAACAGCCGGCAGCGTTACAATCCGATGTCCGAGCATGCCCACGGCAACGCGATCGATGTCGGCAAGTTCGTCCTGAAGAGCGGTCACGCGATCGACGTGCGCAAGAAAGGGCTGTTTTCTTTCCGGGAGGGCCGGCTGTTGCAGGCCGTGCGCAGCGATAGCTGCAAATATTTCAACACAGTGCTCGGCCCCGGCAGCAATCCAGAGCACTGGAACCATTTCCACTTCGATCTGCGCTCACGCCAGAGCGGCAAGGTCTACTGTGATTGAAAAGAGAGGCCGGCCCGGAAGCCGGCCTTAGGCAAACGCGACACAGGCGGCGGCGCCTGGCCGGGTTAGGCATATGCTGACTGGCAATACACTTCACTGCATGTCGAGGAAGCAAAAGGGAGCGCAACGAGATCGCTCATCAGGCGGCTTCTCCGCAAGGGGTGCGGCGGGACGGAGAGCGCTTGCTTGCCTCGCCGTCTTTATGCAGCAGAAAGATCACTGGGCGATGACATCCGGAAACACTTGAGTTTTCCACAGGTCGGAACTGTTTTTTCTTTCAGGCGCGTTTTCACGCAAGTGAATACTCTGTTCATTCGTGCCGGGATGTCAAAACTACTCAAAGCGGATATATAGCGGCCCAGTAACTCCCGCCGCAGATGTCAGAAGAGCCCTTTATGGCCCCTATCATTTCCATCCGAAATCTTGCCAAAACCTATGCCAACGGATTTCAAGCGCTCAAGGGCATCGACCTCGATGTCGAGCGCGGCGAGATCTTGGCTTTGCTCGGTCCGAACGGCGCGGGCAAGACGACGATGATTTCGATTGTCTGCGGCATCGCAAACCCGACCAGCGGCACGGTGATTGTCGACGGCCATGACGTCGTGAAGGATTTCCGCGCGACGCGCTCACTGATCGGCCTGGTTCCGCAGGAGTTGACGACGGATCAGTTCGAAACGGTGTGGAATACCGTCAGCTTCTCGCGCGGACTGCACGGCAAGCGCCCCAATCCGGCGCATATCGAAAGGGTCCTGCGCGATCTTTCGCTGTGGGACAAGAAAGACAACATGCTGCGCCAACTGTCCGGCGGCATGAAGCGACGCGTGTTGATTGCCAAGGCGCTGTCGCACGAACCGGAAATTCTCTTTCTCGACGAACCCACAGCGGGCGTCGATGTGACACTGCGCAAGGACATGTGGCAGGTGGTTGAAAAGCTTCGGCGCTCCGGGGTCACCATCATCCTGACGACACATTACATCGAAGAGGCCGAAGAGATTGCCGATCGCGTCGGCGTCATCAACGGCGGGGAACTGCTATTGGTGGAAGACAAGACGGCGCTGATGGCAAAGCTTGGCCGCAAGCAGCTCATACTCGAATTGAGCGAGCCGCTGCAGGCGCTGCCGGATCGTTTCATCGGTAACGGCCTTTCGCTCGCCGCGGACGGCAGCCGCCTGATCTATGATTTCGATGCGCAGAAGGAGCACGAAAGCGTTGCCACTCTGCTGACGCGGCTCGGCGAGCATAACATTCACTTCAAGGATCTTTCCACGCAGCAGAGCTCGCTGGAAGACATCTTCGTAGCGCTCGTGGGAGGAGCGAAATGAACGTCGAAGCCATCAAATCCATCTATTTCTTCGAAATGGCGCGCACCCGCCGGACGCTTTTGCAGAGTGTTGTTTCACCGGTCATTTCGACATCACTCTATTTCATCGTTTTCGGCGCGGCGATCGGCTCGCGGATACAGGAAGTGGAAGGTGTGTCCTACGGCGCGTTCATTACGCCCGGCCTGATCATGCTGACTCTGCTTGGCCAATGCATCAGCAACGGATCCTTCGGGATTTATTTTCCGAAGTTCACCGGCACAATCTACGAGGTGTTGTCGGCGCCGGTGGCCATGAGCGAGATCCTGCTCGGCTATGTCGGGGCTGCGGCGACGAAAGGGCTGATGATTGGGGTGATAATCCTGCTGACAGCCAACATATTCGTCGATATCCGGATCGAGCATCCCGTGATGATGGTTCTGTTTTTCCTGCTGACTGCGATTACTTTCAGCCTGTTCGGTTTCATGATCGGCATCTGGGCGACCAATTTCGAGCAGTTGAACCTGATCCCGATGCTTGTCGTGCCGCCGCTGACCTTCCTTGGCGGCAGCTTCTATTCGATCAGCATGCTGCCACCGTTCTGGCAGGCCGTGAGCCATTTCAACCCGGTGCTTTATCTCGTCAGTGGCTTCCGCTGGAGCTTCTTCGGCATTGCCGATGTCAATCCGCTGGTAAGCCTCGGGATGATCTCGATCTTTCTTGCAATCTGCCTCGGCACCCTGGGCTGGATCTTCAAGACGGGCTATCGACTGCGCAGCTGAGCCTCGACCAGCGCTGGATCGACGTCCCTAGTCTCGCATCCGCAGTTCGTCCGTCTGGATCTGCAGGGATCCGAGTGTGGAGAGAAAGCTCATGCCGAGGAGGCTCTGGTCGAGCTTGCCATCCTGCGCGACGCTTGCGGGAACGTTGTGGCGGACGATCGGGCCGATCGCGACCTCGGAGAGCGTCACACGGGCTGCGCGGGCACGGCCGTTGGCCGTCATGACGCTCATCGAATAATCGAGATTGTCGGGGATGATGCCCACTCGCTCCGCGTCTTCGCGGGAAAGCGCGATCATGCTGGCGCCGGTATCGACCAGCATCGAAATGCTCTGGCCGTTGATCGTGACATAGGCTTCGTAATGGCCGTTCAGCAGCTTGTGGAGGATCACCTCCTGACCACCTTCGCTGGTCGTCACGACTACGGCGCGGCCCGGCACGAGGCCGGCGAGCAGGCGGTTGCCGACGGCAAGCGCTTCGTACCGATAGAGGTAAACGGTCGCAAGGCCGAGGATCAGCACGAGCCAGATCATCAGATTGCGCAAGGTCTCGCTCGCACTGGTACGACGTGCCCAAATGCCCGCGGCCAGCATCAGTGCGATCGGAAGCAGATAGACAAAGCGGCCGAAATCGTCGGTTCGCATGCCGAAGATCCGGCCGGCATCCTCGCTGAATATGAGGACGGCGAGACCGAGGCCAAGAACCGCAAGGACGATCGTCAGACGGCTCATGCACGCTGCTCCGCTGTAGTGTGTGTTGCCTGTTGGGGCGAGATGGACAGTCCGCTTGCGGCAAGTCGGGCGGGCAGTATGGCCATGAGCCGCCGGCGCTCCTCATCGGAAAAGGAAAGCCAGCCTCCGATCTCGGGAAGCGTGCGTCCGCAACCCGTACACAGGCCGGTTTCCGGGTCGATGGAGCAGACATGGATGCAGGGTGTTTCCATGCAATCTATATCGAGGCTTCACAAAGCCATGGCAAGGGCGCAGAGGGCGGCGATTTCCGAAATCTGCTGAGCGGCGCCAAGCGTGTCGCCGGTGTGTCCGGCGAGTTTGCCGCTGACGAAACGAGTGAAAGCCATGGCCGACAAACCGCAGGCAAGGAGGGCGCAGACGAGCGGCAGGAGACCGAGGCTTGGCCAGAGCAGCAAGGCCGACAAGAAGCAGCCGGAGGTAAGCGCCATATGCATCGCGCCTTCACCCGGTTGTCCAGCGGCGGCGGCGACGCCATCAGGTTTGGCAAGTGGCAGCCGATGCCAGTGCCAAACGAGTGCGCCTCTGCTGATGCAGGCAATCGCCGGAATAGCCAGCGCTGCAGCAAGCGGCGGCGCTGCGCGTGCAACGGCAGCGAGTGCTGTTGCCCTCAGTGCAAACGACAGGATCAAGGCAATTGCGCCATAAGTCCCGATGCGGCTGTCCTTCATGATCGACAACGCATGGTCGCGATCGCGTCCACCACCCAGGCCGTCCGCACAATCCGCCAGACCATCCTCGTGCAGGGCGCCAGTCAATGCCGCGAGGACCGCAAGCGCAGCGAAAGCCGACATCAGCCGATCGGCATGGAGGCAGAGCATGACCAGGAAGACGAGCCCGGGCAGGACCGCAATGACGGCGCCAGCGACCGGAAAAGCCCGCGCGGCCCTATCGAGCTTGCCGTTGAAACCGGCAAAGGCGAAAGATGGCATCGGAATACGGCTAAGGAAGGCAACAGCGCGAGCAATGTCGGCCGCGTAGTTTCCGATGTTCATTCTGACCCGACCCCACGACCATATGCAGCGCTTTAGGAGTTGTTCGCCTCGGCGCGTGCCTTTAAGAGAGTGGCGACGAAAGAAGCTGATTTGCAGCGAAAAGACAAGTTATCGACCAAGACAAGGAAACCGCATTCATGAGCGTTTCAGGCCTGCCATTCGACGATTTCCGGGCACTTCTGCGCGATCTGCCGGGGCCGGATGCAAGGGCACTTGCCGCCGCGCGCGAGCGCGATGCGCAGTTGACGAAGCCACCCGGCGCGCTCGGACGGCTCGAGGAAATTGCATTCTGGCTTGCCGCCTGGACGGGCAGGACTCCGGCGGTGAACCGGCCGCTGGTGGCGATCTTCGCGGGCAATCACGGTGTCACCCGACAGGGCATTACGCCATTTCCGCCTGCCGTGACGCAGCAGATGGTCGAGAATTTTGCAGCCGGCGGCGCCGCCATCAACCAGATCTGCGTGGCCTATGATCTTGGTCTGAAAGTCTTCGATCTCGCGCTCGACTACCCGACCGGCGATATCACCGAGGAGCCGGCGCTGTCGGAACGCGACTGCGCGGCGACCATGGCATTCGGCATGGAAGCGATCGCGGGCGGCACCGATCTTCTCTGCATCGGCGAGATGGGAATCGGCAATACCACCATAGCAGCCGCGATCAACTATGCGCTTTACGGCGGCACTGCTCGCGATTGGGTCGGTCCGGGTACCGGTTCGGAAGGCGAGATGCTGGAGCGTAAGATCGCCGCCGTCGAGAGAGCGGTCGCGCTGCACAGCGATCATCTGGACGATCCGCTGGAGATCATGCGTCGCCTCGGCGGGCGCGAAATCGCTGCGATGGCCGGGGCTATCCTTGCCGCGCGTGTCGAGAAGATACCGGTGCTGATCGATGGATATGTCGCAACCGCCGCGGGCGCTATTCTGAAGGCCGCCAATCCTTCGGCGCTCGATCACTGCCTCATCGGTCATGTCTCCGGCGAGCCCGGTCATTTGCGGGCAATCGAGATGCTGGGCAAAACACCGCTTCTGGCACTCGGCATGCGGCTCGGCGAGGGCACCGGGGCAGCGCTTGCGGCCGGGATCGTCAAGGCAGCCGCAGCCTGCCATTCTGGCATGGCGACGTTCTCGCAGGCGGGCGTAACCAACAAACACTGAGCTTTCAGGTTTGTGACAGGTTGATGACAGAGTTCTTGCCGCGGGGACCGTGAACCGGTATTCGCAATTTCTGAATGATGGCGGCAACCGCTGCCACCGACGGACGATGAGGGCGCTTGATGAAACCTGCCGTGACAAAACTCACCGGCATCAGCCATTTTTTTGCAGCCGCCAGCTATTCGCTGGGCGGCTTCAGGCGGCTGATAAAGGAGGCAGCGTTCAGACAGGAACTGCTGTTCTTTGCGGTTTCCCTTGTGCTTTTGATCGCCGTCGGTGCGACGCTCGCCGAAATGATGATCGCCGTCGTGCTGTTTCTTGCTCTTTTTGCTGTCGAGGCGCTGAACACGGCGATTGAGGAGGTCATCGACAGGATTTCGCCTGAGATTTCGATGGTTGGGAAACACGCCAAGGATCTCGGCTCGTTTGCGGTGCTATGCATGATCGCTGCATGCGGATTGTTCCTGTTGTTCACGATTGGCAAGCATCTGTTGTTCGGGTAATCAACTCGCCACAACTTCCTGATGTAATCGGTTGTTGATACTACTCAAGTGCATCTTGAGGCTGTATTTGAAGTCGCTACCCTTGCTTTAACAACGAGAGCGGAGGGTGGTGATGTCGGTGATTGCGGATAAATCGAACTCGACGTCCGAGGAAAAAGAGCGAAACCGACATGCGCTCCTGCTTTGCATTGTAGGCGCAGGTGCAACGATCGTAACGCTCGTCTTTATGCTTCTGTCACAGTTCGACGGCTGGATCGCGGCGACCGGCGTGGGCGGACTGATTACCCTCCTGGGGATGTCTATTGGCGGTTTCCTTGGGTTCTTGTTTTCGGTGCCGCGAATTCTTGCGAAGGATAGTGCCGCTCCGCTGAGCGCTATTGCTGGCGCGGCAGCAAATGGCATAGGGGCCTCTCCGCAGGCAGCCGTTGCGGCGATCAGGCGGGAGCGCTTGCTGAGCTCGAATACGAATCTCGAGCGCATTTCTGAGTGGCTGACCACGATGCTGGTCGGTGTCGGGCTCACGCAGATTGGTTCGTTGGATCGGGCGATTGCGGGACTTAGCGATTTCCTGGCAGCGAAAGCGCAGGTGTTTGTGCTTGACGGGCAGCCGAATGCCGGGGTGCTGCCCGCAATCGGCCCGCTGCTGCTCGTGTGCGGATTGGTAAGCGGATTCATCTTCTTCTATCTCTACACGCGGATCTACTTGTCGCCGCTGTTTCAGCGCGTCGAGGAAATTCTTGGAGATGAGGGTAGGGAACCATTACTGACCGCTATCCCCGAGTTCCGCGACGCGGCTGCGAGCCTCGCGGAGGGTAGCGATAACCTGTCGATGGCCTATACCTCGAAGGCGTCGGAAATTTCGATCGCTGACAGCCTCGATGTAATCCAGAACCTGCTCTACAAAACGGAAGGATATGGGCGGGCAATAGAACTCGGCAACAAGCTTGTAACGACGCCGGCGGTGAAGCTCGCGCGGTACTGGTTTCTCATGTCGGCAGCCTATGGACAGAAGCATCACGCGCTCTTGGAATCTGAGGCACCTGAAGGAGAGCGCCTTTCTGCAAGGCGCGCTGTACTCGATGCGGTACAGAAGACAGTTCAGCTCAATCCAAGCTACAGAGCCAGGTTAATTGCGCTGACGGATGCCGACGCATTCGATAACGATCTGCAGGATTTTGCGACAACCGATGAGTTCTGGCGGATCGTCAAATAGCTGACGTTCACGCAAAGCTGCGACGCTTGCGGGAAACCGCGGGAGCGTCCTCGATCGCCGCGACGGTCTGCAGCACGCGCTTGGCCGGAAGGATGGCGATGACTTCGGTACCTTCGCGCAGCCTCGATTTGAGGATGAACTGGCCATCGTGCTTGGCCAGTATCGCCTGAACGATCGGCAGGCCGAGGCCGGTGCCCTGTTCAGCGCTTTTGATAGCGATCGAACCCTGACCGAAAGCCGAAAGCACCACAGGAATCTCTTCCTCGGGAATACCGGGGCCGTTGTCCTTGATGGAGATGTACTGGCCGCCGCCCGCGGTCCAGCCGACCTTGACGTGGATTTCGCCGGCTTGCGGGGTGAACTTTACGGCGTTCGAAAGGAGGTTGAGGACGACCTGTCGCAGCGACTTTTCGTCCGCCCAGACCGCTGGCAATTCAGGCTCGAACTGCTGTGAAATGGTGATGTTCTTGCCGCGGGCGCGTAGCTGCACCATGCCGATGCAATCTTCCGAAATGTTCAGCAGCGAGATCGCTTCCTCGCTCAGCTCGTATTTTCCGGCTTCGATGCGTGAGAGGTCGAGGATTTCGTTGATGAGGTTCAGGAGATGCTCTCCCGACCTGTGGATGTCGCTGGTATATTCCTTGTAGGTCGCGTTGTTGAGAGGACCCATCACCTCGGCTGACATGACTTCGGAGAAACCCAGAATCGCGTTAAGCGGCGTTCGCAATTCATGCGACATGGATGCGAGGAAGCGGGATTTTGCGAGGTTGGCTTCCTCCGCCCGGCGGCGAGCTTCGTCCGACATCGACTTCGCGACTTCCAGTTCGGCGATGAGGTCGTCCTTCTCGGCCTGATAGGCGAGAATTTTCAGATTGGACTGGAAGAGCCGGTCGCTGATGTAGTTGAAGAGGATTACCGTCGCGGTGAAGATGGCCGTCAGACCGACCTCGAGCATTTCGCGGGAGATGCCGGCCTTGGCGACCAGCCCAAGGACGACGGGTGCGAAGGTAATAAGCACCGACGGTGTCAGCATGAAGCTCGACATCGCCGTGATCGAGAGCGCAATGAGCAGGGTGGCGCCCTTGTAAAGCAGGAAACTCGATGGGTCGCATACGGTGCAATCCTGTACGGCGAACGCAGCCCAGCAGCAGCCGATCATGAATTGCCCAAGCAACAGGACGCGGCGCCATTTGCGCGCCGTTGTCGCGTTCATTTCCTGGCTGCGCGCGCGGCGCGCGATGAACACGTTTGCAGCATGGGCCGTCAGCGTCAGCAGCGCCCATAGAAAGATCTGCGTATTATCGGTGAAATAGACGCCGAGCGCAGCAATGATGATAACGAAGAGCGGGACGATCGAGGCGCCCTGGAGCACGGCATTGAGATACATCGCGAGCACGTCGCGATCGAATGCACCGCTTCCCGCGTGGCTCGATTGCAGGCGCTCACGCGTCAGCCGAACAGCCTTCGATACTGGCTTGTTCCGGTGACTGCGTGACTTGTCGACGATGTTCTTATCGGTCGATGTGCTGACGCCAGTACTCATTGTACACGTTGAAACTTGATCCGCGGGTGTCTAAACCCTAGAGCGCAATCCTTAAGATGATGTTAGCTATCTTTGCCAAGGATTTGTTTTTCAAGGAGGCGAAAGCGTGGCGCGCGGTTGGCGGGTAATGCGCGACGGCGTGACAGCGCTGGCACTGCTGGTATTTCTGTGGCTGATTGCGGCCAAGCTGAGCGATCATGCAGCAACGGTTTATACCGGCCAGTTTCGTGCGGTGGATGGCGATAGTCTAAGTTTCGGCACGGAGCGGATGCGGCTTTCGGGCATCGACGCGCCCGAGCTTAGCCAGTCATGCGAGCGGACGGGGACGACGTGGGCCTGCGGGCAAGAAGCGAAACGGGCGCTGCAGGCTCTGATCGCGCCGGCCGATGCGCAGTGCAGCGGTGGGGAGCGGGACCGTTTTGACCGCCTGCTGGTGACCTGTCACAGCGGCGGCGTGGACATCAATGCCGCGATGGTGCGCAGGGGCATGGCTGTCTCCTATGGTTCTTATCGCGAAGACGAGGCGCGCGCGCGAGTGGAAAAGATCGGGCTTTGGTCGGGCACGTTCGAAATGCCGCGCAGCGTGCGCGACCACGCGCCGCGATCGGATCCGGGCGGTATCATGGGACTGCTCGGATGGTGAGCGAGAATGGTGTAGCCGACGAGCTGGCGCTTGATGTTCTCCGACAGGAGATTGCCGCGTGCCGCATCTGTCGTGACGCACCGCTCGGTGGGGCGAATGGCCGCTTGCCGCATGAGCCGCGACCGGTCGCGGTAATATCGTCGAGGGCGAGAATCTTGATCGCCGGGCAGGCGCCCGGCCTGAAGGTCCATGAGACTGGCATACCCTTCAATGATGCGTCCGGCGATCGCCTCCGGGAGTGGCTGCGGGTGGATCGGGAGACGTTCTACGACCGTGATCGGTTTGCGATCGTACCGATGGGTTTCTGTTTTCCCGGATATGATGCCAAGGGCGGCGATCTGCCGCCGCGGCGCGAATGTGCACCGCATTGGCGACGCAGGGTAATTTCGGCGATGCCGCAGACCGAGCTTGTCCTGGCTGTCGGCCAGTATGCGCAGGCCTGGCACCTCGGCGCAGAGCGCCGCGAAAATATGACAGAGACGGTTCGGGCATGGCAGGCGATGCTGTCGCGTCCGAACTCGCCTGGAATCTTGCCGCTGCCGCATCCCAGCTGGCGCAATACTGGCTGGATCAAACGCAATCCGTGGTTTGAGGCAGAGTTGCTGCCTGTGCTGCGGGAACGGGTCGCAGCTTTGCTTGGCTGAAACAAAATTCTTTTAAACTGCCGGAATCGCGCTATACAGAGAAAATAAATTCGAAAGGGCTGTTTTCATATGGATCGTCTCGACCGCAAGATCCTGCGTCTCCTGCAGGAGGATTCGACTCTGGCTGTTGCCGATCTCGCCAAAAAGGTGGGGCTTTCCACGACGCCATGCTGGCGGCGCATCCAGAAGATGGAAGAGGACGGCGTGATCAAGCGCCGCGTTGCGATCCTTGATCCTGAAAAGGTCAACACCAAGGTCACGGTGTTTGTCTCGATCCGCACAGCAACGCATTCGATCGAGTGGCTGCGGCGTTTTTCGGAGGTCGTTGCCGATTTCCCCGAAGTGGTTGAGTTCTATCGCATGAGCGGCGACGTGGACTACCTGCTTCGTGTGGTCGTGCCCGACATTGCCGCCTATGACGCCTTCTACAAACGGATGATCGCGAAGATCGAGATCCGCGACGTGTCGTCCGCCTTCGCCATGGAGCAGATCAAGTATTCGACGCAGCTACCGCTCGATTACATGATCCTCGACAACGCGAAGTCGAACGAGGACTGACATGACGAGAGCCGCGGCAGTTGCTACTCGCTCTGCCGCAGGTTTCTCAGCCGGTCGAACATAACGGCGAGAACGATTGCGCCGCCAATGAAGGTGCCCTGCCAGAAGGCGTTGATGCCCAACAGGCCGAGGCTGTTTCTGATCACCTCGATCAAGGCCGCGCCGACGATGGCGCCGAAAGCGGTGCCGATGCCGCCGGCCAGATTGGCGCCGCCGATGACGGCTGCGGCAATCACCTGCAGCTCCATCCCCGCGCCGATGTTGGTGGTCACTGCGCCAAGCCAGCCGGTCTGGATGATGCCGGCAACGCCGGCTGACAATGCCGAGATCATGTAGACCGCGACCTTGATCGTCCTGACGGGCACGCCCGTCAGCGTCGCGGCGTGCTCGTTTCCACCGATGGCGAAGACGTAGCGTCCAAATCGCGTCCAGCGCAGTACAAAGCCGGTCAATAGAGCCAGCGCAGCCATATACAGCACCGGATTGGCGATGCCGAAAAGCCATGCGCCGCCGCCGAGCGCTAGCAGCTTGTCGTGATCCGGTCCAAACTGGAAGACAACTGTGTTGTTCGAAGCGACCATCGCGAGGCTGCGGGCAATGGACAGCATGCCGAGTGTGACAACGAAGGGCGGGAATCCGAGATAGGCAATCAATATGCCGTTGAAAGCGCCCACGACCAACGCCGTGCCTATCGATGCGGCAATGCCCGTTCCGATGCCGTATCCGGCATGCATGGTAACCGCCAGCACCATGCTGCAGAGGCAAAGCACTGAACCGACCGATAGGTCGATGCCTCCGGTGATGATGACCAGCGTCATGCCAAGAGCAATGATCGCGACGAAGGTGACGTTGCGGGTGATATTGTAGAGGTTGGTAGGGGTGGCGAAGGAACTGGTGGCGAAGGACAGGAAGATGCAGGCAAGAATGACGGCAATGAGGACCCAGAAGGTCTGGCTCGCAAATACGGACGAGAACCAGCTGCGTTGCTTTTGCGCTATTGTCTGATCAAGGGTTATTGCCATGGTCGACCTTCACTTACATTTGGTGTCGGGTTTGGATCACACCTGTTCGATTGCGCCTGTTATGAGGCCCGTGACTTCCTCCGGCGAACTCGCGGCGATCAGCTTGTCGGCCACCTTGCGTCCGCGCCGCATGACGACAACGCGATCAGCAACCGAGAAGACGTCAGGCATGCGGTGACTGATCAAAATGACGGCGATGCCGCGATCGCGCAGTTGACGGATAAGGGCGAGAACCTCGGCAACCTGACGAACGGAGATGGCGGCTGTCGGCTCGTCCATGAGTACTAGCTTTGCCTCGGCCAGCATGGTGCGGGCGATTGCGACGGCCTGGCGCTGACCACCCGACATCTGTTTTACCAGATCTCGTGGCCGCGTCTCGGATTTCAGTTCCTTGAAGATCTCACCCGCACGTTTGTACATCGTCTTGTAGTCGAGAATGCGCAAGGGGCCGAAACCGCGGCGGATCTCGCGGCCAAGGAATACATTGGCGGCAGCCGTAAGATTGTTGCAGAGGGCCAGGTCCTGGTGGACGATCTCGATGCCCCGTTGCCGGGCTTCCACCGGGCGGTGCATAACGAGGTCCTCACCGTCGAGCCGCATCGTTCCGTGGCTTGGGCGGAAGTTGCCGGCGATCATTTTAACGAGCGTCGATTTGCCGGCGCCGTTGTCGCCCATCAATCCGACGACCTCTCCCGGTTCAAGCGAAAACGAAACGTCATTGACCGCCTGTATGGCGCCGAAATGTTTAGAGATGTTGGCGAGCTCGAGAACTGCCACCAGCCGTCTAGCCTCCCAAAGCGGCGACCCGTGCCGAGTCGCTATTTCGCTCGCCAGTTTCCTCCCTGCGAGCGCTTCCGACATTTACCCAGAACCGTGTGAAACCGTCAATCGGATGTCGCTAATTTACCGTACGTGCTACAATTATTCGTTTTGTAGTACAATTTCGTTGACGCGCGAAAGTGTCTGTATATTAGCTGTTGATGGAGGAGAGCATGCTGATCCTTGTCACGGGTGCAACGGGCAAGGTCGGGCAGCACTTCATTGATAGGCTGCTCGACGATCCGCGATTTTCGAAGGCGCGCATTCGCGCGCTTTGTCATAATCGCTTGCGCCCAGAAACCGTGCGCGTCGAAGCCGTGCGCGGCTCGATCAGCGATCGCGAAGCGGTGACAAAGGCGCTTGCTGGTGTCACGCATGTCGTGCATCTCGCGACATGCAAGGAAATACCTGAAGATGTCATGGACGTCACCGTCAAGGGACTTTTCTGGCTTCTCGAAGGCTTCAGGACGAGCGCCACCGCGCGCCAGTTCATTCTCATCGGCGGCGATGCGGGGATCGGGCACTTTTTCTATCGTCATGAAGCGCCGATCACTGAGGCAACGCCTCACCAGGCATATCCAGGCTGCTATGCGCTGTCGAAGGTGCTGGAAGAGGTAATGCTGGAGCAGTTCCAGATTCAGTATGGCATCAATGGCTGCTGCCTGCGTGCACCCTGGATCATGGAGAAGGACGATTTCAAGTTCACCTTGTCATTCGGTAACGATGTTTTCGGCGGCCCCGACTGGAAGACGCTCGTTCCGGAGGCGGACGCGGCGCGCTATGCGTGGGATGAGACGATTCCCTTGTTGCGTGACGCCGACGATAGACCGCTCAAACGCAATTTCGTTCACGTCGACGACCTCGTTTCCGCGATCCTGGCCGCGCTCGACAATCCGCGGGCCGAGGGCCAGTTGTTCAACATCTGCATGGACCGCCCTGTCGACTACGGCGAGGTTGCCGCTTACCTGGCGCGCACACGCGGCCTAGCGTCGGTCGACATCCCTAGCCTGTTCCATTCGAATTGGATGGACAACAGCAAGGCGAAGTACCTGCTTGGATGGCGGCCCGTCTACGATCTGGAAATGCTAATCGACTCGGCCTGGGGGTATATGCGTTCGGAGGAGGATCCTCGCATCGTCTGGTATCCGGGTTGATCATGTGGCGGGCGATGGCGTCCGTCATTTTTCAATGGGAGGAAGCTATGAGGAAGGCATTATTGCTTACCGTCGCGGTGTTGGCGCTGACGGCCGGACAAGCGCTCGCGGCCAAGAAACAGTTGGTCATCGTCGTGAAAGGTCTCGACAACCCGTTCTTCGAGGCAATCAATCAGGGTTGCCAGAAGTGGAACAAGGAGAATCCGGACTCCGAATTCGAGTGCTTCTACACAGGTCCGGCATCGACTTCCGATGAAGCGGGCGAAGCGCAAATCGTTCAGGACATGCTGGGCAAGGCGGAAACGGCGGCGATCGCCATTTCTCCCTCGAATGCCAAGCTGATCGCTCAGACGCTCAAGACGGCAAGCCCGAAGGTACCTGTCATGACGCTCGACGCCGACCTTGCGGCAGAAGACTCTGCACTGCGCAAGACCTATCTAGGCACCGACAACTATCTGATGGGCGCGCGCATCGGCGAGTACATCAAGAAAGCGAAGCCGCAGGGCGGCAAGATATGCACGATCGAAGGCAACCCTGGCGCCGACAACATCTTGCGTCGTGCTCAAGGGATGCGTGACACTCTGACGGGTCAGAAAGGCCTGACTGAGCTTAAAGGCGAGGGCGGTTGGACGGAAGTTGCCGGTTGCCCGGTTTTCACCAATGACGACGGCGCCAAGGGCGTTCAGGCCATGACTGACATTCTCGCGGCCAACAAGGATCTCGATGCTTTCGGCATTATGGGCGGTTGGCCGCTGTTTGGTGCGCCGCAGCCCTATCGCGATCTCTTCAAGCCGATGGCCGACAAGATCGCCAAGAACGAGTTCGTGATCGGTGCGGCCGACACGATCGGCGATGAAGTCGCGATTGCCAGGGAAGGTCTCGTAACCGCACTTGTCGGGCAGCGGCCGTTCGAAATGGGCTACAAGGCGCCATCAGTGATGGTGGATCTGATCGCCGGCAAGCCAGTCGAAGACCCTGTTTTCACAGGACTCGATGAGTGCACCAAGGATACAGTCGATACGTGCATCCAGAAATAATACAGCAGAAGTGACGGCGGAGGGGCGAACAGCGCGTCTCCGCCGTTTCACCGGAGGCTCGACCGCGCTTATCGCGCGGTTGATTTCCGCTCGATCCTGGCGATGATCTTCTCGCTTTTCAGTTCGCGGACGGCATCCTTGCCGATCCAGCGCGTGGTCCGGTCTTCCGATGCGGCAAAGCTTTCTGCGAGAGCGAATGCCTGAGCGTGGCAATTTAGATTGCGCTTACCGATGTTCCTCAGCGCCCAATTGACTGCCTTGCGGACAAAATTGCGCGGGTCGCCGGCATGTGCCTCCAGGAGCGGAAGCCACGCAAGCATCGTCTCGTCCGGTTCCTTCTTCAGGTGGACGGCGGCACCCGCAATCATCGCGAAGGCGGTTCGTCGGACGAACTCCCGTTCATCGGCGGCGAACTCGGGTACAAGTGCTTCCAGGCGAGCTTCGACAAAGAGATCCGCTGCGCAGTCGACGATCTCCCACGAGTTGAAATCATTGGCCCAGCTTCTCGCAGTGCCTGATGTCAGCTTCTTGGGTTCGGCCGTGTAGAGCGCCAGCAGGCGGGCTTCCCGGATGTCCGTGTCCCAGAGCTCAAGCGCGCGGACGTGGCTTCGCTTTGCTGCCCGTGCGATCCGCTGGAGATTCGGATTGGAGATTCCGAGCGCCGTTTCGGTGACGATACCGAAACGGGCCATGCCCGATATGGCCTCTTCCGAGCGCAGCGTCTGCAGATGCGCGACCAGTTCCGCGGCGCTGGAGGAGGGGCCGATCATTTCTCCAATCGCGCCAGCAGCGAGGACGTATCCCATCGGTTTCCGCCCATGGCCTGAACGTCTCCATAGAACTGATCGACAAGGGCCGTGACCGGCAGCTTCGCACCGTTCCGCCGGGCTTCGGACAGTACGATGTCCAGATCCTTGCGCATCCAGTCGATGGCGAAGCCGAAATCGTACTTGCCTTGGTTCATGGTCTTGTGGCGGTTCTCCATTTGCCAAGAGCCGGCAGCACCCTTGGAGATAACTTCGACGACCTTTTCGATGTCGAGACCGGCGCGTTTGCCGAAATGGATGCCTTCCGCCAGGCCCTGGACGACACCGGCGATGCAGATCTGGTTGATCATCTTGGTCAACTGACCGGCGCCCGCGGAGCCCATGAGGCCGACCATCCGGGCATAAGCGTCGATCACCGGCTTCGCCTTGTCGAACGTGGCTTCGTCACCGCCGCACATGACGGTCAATACGCCATTCTCCGCACCGGCCTGCCCACCGGAAACGGGAGCGTCGACAAAGCCGCAGCTCTTGTCTTGCGCTGCGTCGTAGAGCTCGCTGGCGACTTCCGCGCTCGCAGTCGTGTTGTCGATCAGGATCGCACCCGGTTTCATTGTCTGGAGGACACCGTTCTCGCCCGTTGTCACCGATCGGAGATCATCGTCGTTGCCGACGCAGGTGAAAACAAAATCGGCGTCCCTGGCAGCTTCCGCCGGAGTGGGAGCAGCCTTGCCACCGAACTTCTCCACCCAGGCGGCGGCCTTGGCTGCTGTGCGGTTGTAGACCGTGACGTCATGGCCGCCTTTCACCCTGAGATGGCCCGCCATGGGGAACCCCATCACGCCGAGACCGATGAATGCGACTTTTGCCATGTGCCTATCCTTTCACGAATACAGGGCACGAGGATTAGCGGAAAGACGAGCGCGCGAAAAGCCGTTCTGCGGGCGGAACTGTCGCTGCGCTTGGAACAAAATTCCGTCAACGCAGGAGAATCGGGTCAGGAAAATTTCAGGAGCCGCGAATATTACAAATATAATTGTCGATATAAGTTGTAGATTTGCTCAATTTAATGGTGATCGCAAAGGAAGCGCGCCCGAGACAAGCCGAGAAGCGCTAAAAGAAGGGGATAACCATGATTTCACGTCGTCAGACATTGGGACTGTTCGGTGCAGCAGCGGCGACAGCCCTGTTTCCGGCCATTAAGCCGGCTAGTGCAGCGGCGACCGAACTGCGCATAGGCTGGCAGAAGAACGGCGTGCTGGCGCTGGCAAAGCGACGCGGCGCACTGGAAAAGCGGTTGGGCGATAAGGGTATTGCCGTCAGCTGGTCGGAATTCACCTCGGGCCCGCCGCTTCTGGAAGCGCTCGGCGCGGGTGCACTCGATTTTGGCGCGACGGGAGATGTTCCGCCGCTCTTTGCCCAGGCGGCAGGCGGCGAGCTCTATTACGTAGGAACCTACCGCGGCAGTTCGGCAGCTTCAGCAATCGTGGTTCGCAAGGGGTCCGGCATCGAAAAGGTCGAGGATCTGAAAGGCAAGAAAATTGCGTTCAAGCGCGGATCGAGCGCACACAACGTGACCGTAAAGATCCTGCGGAAATCGAGTCTTGCGATCGGCGATGTCGAGGCCATCGATCTGCCGCCGCCCGACGCTGCTGCCGCTTTCAAGAACGGCAGCATAGATGCGTGGTCTATCTGGGATCCCTATCTGGCGATCGTTGAAGCCGATCCGGATACACGCGTCCTGTCGACGGCGGAGGGTGTCGTCGACTCCTACAGCTATTTCCTCGCCAATGCCGGTTTCACCGACGCAAACGGACAGGTGATCGTCGATGTTATCGACGAACTCGGAAAAGTCGGGCGTTCGGCCCAGGGCAAGCTTGACGATACGGTGAAGGAGCTTTCAGAGATCACAGGCGTTCCTGCCGATGTTACGCGTGTGGCGCTGACGCGGCCGGGCGCTGATCTCGGTAGCGTTTCGACGGTCGGCGACGATGCTGCGGCCTACCAGCAGGCGCTGGCCGACGAGTTCTTCAGTCTCGGCATTCTTCCGAAGCAGCTAAAGACGGGAGACATTATCTGGCGGCCAAAGGCCAGCTGATCGCTTCATCCATTGATTGATTGTCGTCTGCGGCACAAGGCCATGCCAAGTGCCGCGGAACAGGCAAAATTATTCTCCGAACCAAGTTAGAATAGCAAATTGATATTGTCGATCTAAATGGTCGTCTATGTCAGTATTGACTCATGACAGGTTAGCTGACCGCGGGGCGGGCAGCCATCATGAGAGGGATAAACGATGTTCACCCGCAGGCAAACATTCGGGGTTCTCGGCGCGGCAGCCGCAGCGATCGCGCTGCCACAGGTGCGGACGGCGCGCGCCGCCGAGACGACATTGCGCATCGGCTGGCAGAAGTTCGGAGTTCTGGCGCTCGCGCGGCGCACTGGTGCATTGGAGAAGCGGTTGGAGCCGAAGGGCGTCAGCGTCGAATGGAACGAATTTACCTCCGGTCCGCCACTGCTCGAGGCCGTAGGGGCGGATGCGCTCGACTTCGGCGTGACTGGCGACGTGCCGCCGCTCTTTGCGCAGGCGGCGGGCGGCAATCTGCTTTATGTCGGGGCTTATCGGGGCCCGGCTGCCTTCCACGGGTTGCTCGTGCAGAAGGACTCGCCGATCAAGACAATCGAAGAGCTGAAGGGCAAGAAAGTCGCCTACAAACGCGGTTCGAGCGCGCACAACTTTGCGCTGAAGGTTCTGGCCAAAGCAGGGCTTTCACTGTCGGACATAACCGAGGTCGATCTGCCGCCGCCTGACGCAGGGGCCGCCTTCAAGAATGGTGCAATCGACGCGTGGGCAATCTGGGATCCATTCTTTGCGGTAGCCGAGGCCGATACCCACACCCGAGTCCTGACTACGTCTGAGGGGCTGCTCGATAACTGGGGTTATTTCCTGGGCAACGGCACGTTCACCGCAGCCCACCCGGAGATCATCGCTGACGTCATCGACGAGCTGGCCAAGGTCGGCGCAACGGCACAGGCGGATCTGGATGGCACCGTCACGACGCTCTCGGAAATCACTGGCGTTCCGGCCGCGATAACCCGGGTAACGTTGACGCGCAGCCAGGCCGACCTCGGCAAGGTTTCGCTCTTCCCCGATGCCGCGCTCGCCTACCAGCAGGCACTGGCCGACGACTTCTACAAGCTCGGTGTCGTGCCGAAGCAACTCAATGTCAGCGATATCGTCTGGCACCCGAAAGCAAGCTGAGCCCAGCTTCAGGCAAAAGAGGATCATTTCCAATGACGGTCACACACGATCCGATCAACTTCCTATGGTTCATCCCGACTTCGGGCGACGGCGCCTATCTCGGCTCCAATGAACTGACCCGCGCGCCAGAGATCGGGTATCTGACGCAGATTGCGCAGGCTGTCGATCGCCTTGGCTACTCCGGTGTCCTGTTGCCGACCGGGGTCGCTTGCGAAGAATCCTTCGTGATGGCCGCGGCGCTTGCAGCAAAGACGGAGAAGCTGCAGTTTCTGGTGGCCATCCGTCCCGGCACGGCATCGCCGGCATACTATGCCCGTCTCACGACGACGCTCGATCGTATCTCGAATGGACGACTACTCCTCAACATCGTCGTCGGCGGCAGCCCCGCCGAACTGGCAGGCGACGGCATTCACCTCGCACACGACGAGCGTTACGCCCATGCTGATGAGTTCTTCACGGTCTTCGAAGAACTGCTTGAGAAGGGTGTTGCAAGCTACGATGGCAAATACATCAAGGCAACGAATGCGCGCCTCGGCTTCCCGTCGGTACAAAGCCCGCGGCCGCCGCTCTATTTCGGCGGCTCCTCGGATGCCGGCATCGATTTTTCCGTCGGTCGCGTCGACAAGTATCTGACGTGGGGCGAGCCGCCTGCGCAGGTCGCCGAAAAGGTCGAGAAGGTGCGTGCCGCTGCAGCGACGAAGGGCCGCGATGTCAGCTTCGGCATTCGCCTGCACTTCATTGTCCGCGAAACAGATGAAGAGGCGTGGGCAGCGGCAGATCGCCTGATCGCGAAGCTCGACGACGAGACGATCCGCGAGGCGCAGGAACGCTTCGTCAAGGAGTCCGATTCCGTCGGTCAGCAGCGTATGGCGGCGCTGCATGGCGGTCGCCGCGACAAGCTGGAGGTTTCACCGAATCTGTGGGCCGGTGTCGGTCTGGTGCGTGCCGGGGCGGGGACTGCGCTGGTCGGTTCGCCAAAAACGGTTGCCGCACGTCTGCGCGAGTATCAGGACGTCGGCATCGATACCGTCATCGGTTCCGGCTATCCGCACCTCGAGGAGGCCTATCGCGTTGCAGAGCTGCTGTTCCCAGAGCTCGGTATCACGCGCGAAGAGCAGCGCCACGGGTTCCAGACCGATTTCGGCAAGCATCAGGTTTTCGGCGGCGGCAGCCACGGCGGCAACCTGAAAGTCGTTTCCGGATCCTGATCTGCTGATCGGCGCCGCTCGCACCATCGGGCGGCGCCATTTTTATCGAATTCACGCAAAGGCCTGTCAGCGGATTTCTGAGATCTGTGGCAAGCGCAGACGCGAGGAAAGCTTCATGTCGACATTCGATACGCCGATCGGGCGGGCACTGACCGAGCGCGCAGGGCGCAATGGTAATCTGCGCATCCAGTTTCCGGGTAGGGACAAATTGCTGCCCTACCTCGTTCCGGTTGCGATCATTGCTGCGTGGCAGTTGGCTTCTTCGCTCGGATGGATCTCTTCGCGCATCATGCCATCACCTGTCGATGTTGCAGTAGCCTTCTGGTCGACGACGATCACCGGGCAGCTTCCCCACGATATCCTGGTCAGTGCTGCGCGCGCGTTCGCCGGGCTGGTCGTTGGCGGCTCGATCGGCTTTCTGCTCGGCATCGCCAACGGCGTCTCGAAAGTCTCGGAACAGTTGACCGATACGACGTTGCAGATGCTACGCACGATCCCGCATCTCGCGATGATCCCGCTTGTTATCCTGTGGTTCGGGATCGGCGAAGAATCGAAGCTTTTCCTCACGTCGCTCGGCGTGCTCTTTCCCGTCTACCTCAACACCTATCACGGCGTTCGCAATGTCGATCGCGATCTGATCGAGATGGGCCGTGTCTATGGTATGGGAAGCTGGACGCTGTTCCGGAAGGTAATATTTCCCGGCGCGCTGCCGTCGATTTTCGTTGGGCTGCGTTATGCGCTCGGCATCATGTGGCTGACCTTGATCGTATCGGAATCGATCGCGGCTTCGTCAGGCATCGGGCACATGGCGAACAACGCGCGCGAATTCATGATGACCGATGTCGTGGTGTTGGCGCTGTTTATCTATGCCGTGCTCGGCAAGCTTGCCGATGTCGTCGCGCGTGCCCTCGAGCGTCATGCGCTCAAGTGGAACCCGGTTTACCAGAAGTAGGAGAGGCGCCATGACCATCGTTGCGCGTGAACGTTTTCAAGGAGCCACCGACGAGGCCGAATACGAGAGCGAGCTTGCCGCGCCGGCCGTCGCCGGTGCCGCGGCGATTACGTTGAAGGGGCTTGAGAAGAGTTTCGGCAGCAATCGCGTGCTGCGTGGCATCAACCTCCACATTCCGGCCGGGCAATTCGTCGCTGTGATCGGCAAGAGCGGTTGCGGCAAGAGTACGCTGCTGCGCGTTCTCATGGGGCTTGATGAGCCGACAAGTGGCGAACTGCATTTCGAAAACGCCGACGGCGCCGATGCCGAAGCGAATGCACGGATCGTGTTTCAGGAGCCACGCCTGCTACCGTGGCTGAGTGTTGCCGAGAACGTAGTGGTCGGGCTCGGGGACGGCGTCGACAAGAGGATCGCCTTCAGTGAGGCCGAGGTTGCGCTTGCGGAAGTGCAGCTTTCAGAGAAGGCGAAGGAATGGCCAGCCCGTCTTTCCGGCGGTCAGCGGCAGCGCGTCGCGCTTGCGCGGGCACTCGTCAGCAAGCCTGGGGTTTTGGCGCTTGATGAGCCACTCGGCGCACTTGATGCGTTGACGCGCATCAGCATGCAGGAGCTGCTCAATCGTGTATGGCGGGAGCTGGGCTTCACTGCGGTGCTGGTCACGCATGATGTCAGCGAGGCGGTGCATCTTGCAGATCGCGTGATCGTATTGGAAGAGGGGCGCGTGGCGCTAGATCTGGCAATTCCTTATCCCCACCCGCGCCGACACGGCAACCCGGAGCTTGCCGAACTCGAAGGGCGATTGCTCGGGGCAATCCTTGGAGGCGACGCCGCTCAGTGAGTGGCGTCGGTCTTGAGAGCCCGGGGGCTCTGTCAGATCGCACTGTCGACGATTACCATCGGTGTGCCCTGTGAGCACTTCTCGATGCGTGCGTTGATCTTGTAGATGTCGCGAAGCATGGCGCCCGTGATGACGTCTGCGGTCGGGCCGCTTGCCGCCATGGCGCCGTCGGCGATGATAATGGTGTTCTCGCAGTAGCGTAGCGCGTGGTTCAGGTCATGGAGCGCGATAAGCACGATCATGCCATCCCGCCGGGCGAGATCCGCCACGAAGCTCAGAACCTCGACCTGCCGGTGGAGGTCGAGTGCGGAGGTTGGCTCGTCCATCAAGAGGACTTCCGGCTTGCGCACCAATGCCTGTGCAAGAGACACGAGCTGGCGTTGGCCGCCTGACAGCTCACCCAGGCCGCGAAATGCCAGGTTCTGGATCCGCAGCGCCTTCAGGATTTCATCGATGCCGTCCAGTTCGTCGTCGGCGACGCGCCAGCCGCTGCCTTGCTTGGCCGACAGCAGGATCGACTCGTAGACCGTCAGCACGGCGTTGGCGCCTGTATCCTGTGGCATGTAACAGATCGTTCGCGATCCGCGATCGGTGTCGGAAAGCTCGACGAGACCGGGCCCTTTCACAAGGGCAGCGATCCGCTTGAACAGTGTCGACTTGCCGGCCGCGTTGGGGCCGATAATAGCCGTTACGCTGCCCCCTTTGAGATCCGAGATGCTGACGTTCGACAGAACGGTCGCGCGTCCATAGGAGGCGCCGACCCCTGAAAGGGCCAAGGTTACCATGCGCGCCTCCTGTTGCTGAAGATGAGGACAAAGAAGAAGGGCACGCCGACGAGTGCGGTGATCACGCCGATCGGCAGGATGGCGCCGGGGATCAAGATCTTGCTTATGACCGATGTCACCGACAGAAGAAGTGCGCCACAGATGACTGAACCTGGTAGGAAGAAACGCTGATCTTCGCCGACCACCATGCGGGCGATATGCGGGCCGACGAGCCCAACGAAGCCGATGGTGCCGACGAACGACACCGGAATGGCCGCCAGAAGGCTCACGATCATCATCGTCTGCAGGCGCAGGCGGCGAACGTTTACGCCGAGGCTGGCTGCCTTGTCATCGCCGAGGCGCAGGGCGGTCAGTGCCCAGGCCTGCCGCATGAAGAGCGGAACTGTGACGATGAGAACGGCGGCGGTGAAATACACTTTCGGCCAGGTCGCCTTCGTCAGGCTGCCCATGGTCCAGAAGACGACGGCGGCCAGGGCCTGCTCAGAGGCCAGGTATTCCAGCAGGGACAGCGCGGCGTTGAAGGTGAAGACGAGGGCAATGCCGAGGAGCACGATCGTTTCGACGCTCACACCGCGCATCGTTGATGCAAAGTGGATGAAGAGGGCTGCCGCCATCGCCATCACGAATGCATTGAGCGGCACCATGTATTGGATCGCGCCCGGAAAGATCGCGACGCCGGCGACCAGAGCGAGTGCGGCGCCGAAGCTCGCAGCGGCCGAGATGCCGAGCGTGAATGGGCTGGCGAGCGGGTTCGAGAGGATTGTCTGCATCTGCGCGCCAGCAACGGAAAGCGAAGCGCCAACTGTCACAGCCATCAGCGCGATCGGCATGCGGATGTCCCAGATGATGACGCGAAGCTGGTTGGCGGCTGCGGCGGGATCAAAGAGCGCCGACAGAACGTCCGACAGTGCATAATTGGCGGGGCCGAGCGCCATGTCGGCAGAGATGCTGAGACACAGGGCCGCGGTCAGCGCGACGAGAATGAGAATACGGCGAAACGCAAGAGCGCGATACTGCTCGCGCCCTGTTGCTTCGGCTTGGACCTGGCTGAACGAGGCCATTAGTTGGAGCCCTTTTCGAGAGAGACGAAGTATCCCGGCTGGTAGGTCACCGGCAGGAACTTCTTGTGGAATCCTGCGAAGTTCGCTTCGGGATCGAAATCCGCGAAGAGATCTGGGTGAAACCACTTGGCAAATTGCTGAATGGGGAAGAACTCGTAGGGGGCCCCGTAAAACTGATGCCAGGCGGCGTGCACGTTACCGTCCTTGACAGCTCTCAGCTCCGGAAAGGGCGTGCGTGTCATGAGATTTGCCAGCCGCTCACGGGCCAGCGTCATATCTGCCCCGCGGCCGACAGGCACGAATTGGTTGATGTCGGATTCGGCGGCCCAGTTCGATCCGGTGACGATGATGTGCTCTGGATCGGCAAGCACCAGCTGTTCGGGATTGAGATCGCCAAAGGTGGTCTTGATCACATCGGTACCGATGTTATGGCCGCCTGCCTGTTCGACCATCGCGCCGAAATTGAACGGGCCGAAAGTACGGCAGCACGTGTTCTCGCCTGAGATGCCGGGCGAACGCTCTATGAAGACATCCGGCCGCTTGAGATCCCTTGCCGCTGCAAGCCTGTCGGTGACGCGTGCAATCTCGGCCCGGCGGTAGGCGACAAACTCTTTCGCGCGATCCTCGGCTCCGAACAGCCGGCCGAGGATCTCGATCGAAGCCTCGCTGTTCTTGTCGGGATTGATGCGGAAATCGAGGTAGATCACCCTGATGCCCGCCGCTGCGGCTTTCTCCTCGAATCCGCTCTCCTTCGCGGACTTTTCCGTTTCGAGGTTGAGGGTGATCACATCCGGCGAGAGCGAGATTGCCGTTTCGAGGCTGAAATCGCCTTGCGGTACATATCCGAAACGCGGCAGCTTCTCGATCTGAGGGAAGCGTTCGACATACGCCTCATAGCTGTCGGGGTCCTTCTTGATCAGATCGTCGCGCCAGCCGACGATGGTGTCGAAGGTCTGCTCGCCCTTGAGTGCCGCGATCACATGGATCTGACGCGCTTCGCCGACGATGACGCGCCTGGCGGGCAGTTCAATCTCGACCGTATGGCCGGTGACGTCGGTGATTTGCGCAGACAGGGCGGGGGTGGTCAGTAGTGCTAGGGCTAGGGCGGCGATATGCCGGAGTGTCGTGAGCCGCATGGACACCTCTCGATCTGAAACAAAAATAACGGAGCCGCACACGCGCGGCCCCGCCTTGCTATGCCGGCGGCCCCTTCGGAGGGTTCGCCGGTTCGATCGCTTACTGCTCGTCCTTCAGGGAGACGAAGTAGCCGGGCTTGTATTCCAGCGGCAGGAAGCGCGCGTGCAGTTCCTTGAAGGTCGCTTCTGGATCAAGATCGGCAAAGAGATCAGGATGCAGCCACTTGGCGATCTCCTGGATTGCCACGAACTGGTAGGGGTTGTTGTAGAACTGGTGCCAGATCGCGTGAACGTTCTTGTCTTCGACAGCCTTGACGCCGGTGAAGGCCGGGCGCTTGGTCAACGCCTCGAGCTTGCGATGCGCTTCCTTGAGGTCCGAGCCATAACCAACGCCGACCCACGCGCCGCCTGGTACAAACTTGTCCCAGTTGCCGCCGGTGATGATGATCTGCTCCGGATTGGAGGCAATGATCTGCTCGGGATTGACGGTGCCGAAGGTGCCCGGAATGATGTCCTTGGCCATGTTCTTGCCACCGGCGATTTCGACCATCTTGCCGAAATTCTCGTTGCCGAAAGACATGCAGCAATCGTCGGAGTAGCCGCCGGCGCGCTCGACGAAGACGACGGGCTTGGCCGGATTCTTTTTTTCGAGAACGTCGGTCACGCGCTTGATACTGTCGGCGCGGAACTTGATGAAGTCCTCGGCAACGGCCTCCTTGCCCATCAACTGCCCCATGATGCGCATGCTGGGCTCGGTGTTTTCCATCGGCTTTTCACGGAAGTCCACATAGACCAGCGGGATGCCGACCTTGCCTAGTTTCTCGATGTAGCCGGCTTCTTCGGTAGCGGTCTTGGCGTCGACATTCATCAGGATCACGTCGGGCTTGAGCGCGACGGCCTGTTCGATATCGAAGGTGCCGTCTTTCATGCCACCGAAAGTCGGGAGCTTGGCAATGTCAGGGTACTTCGCGAGATACGCTGCATAGGATTCCGGGTCGGCCTTGGGCAGGTCGTCTCGCCAGCCGACGACGTGTTCAAACGGCGCTTCCTTGTCGAGCGCGGCCAGGAAGTAGATCTGCCGTCCCTCGCCAAGAATCATGTGACTGACGGGCGCGTTCACTTCGACGCTGCGGCCGGTCACGTCCTTGATCGTTATCTTGTCGGCCAGCGCCGGCAGGACGGTGGAGACGAGAAAACCCATTGCAAGCGCTGCAGTTTTGCCTGTAAGTCGCATCGAAAAGTATACCCCCGTGGAAAACTTTTCGTCGTCTATGATTTTATGACTAAAGTAGTCAAGTTATATCTATTAGAACGATTTCAAACTGGAATGGCGATTGGCATGAGCATGAATGAGACCGGGATTGCGAGCGGGCACAATTTTGGGCTTAGGGAGGAGATCAAGGCCTACTGGTCGGCGCGGGCGGCGACCTTCGACCTGTCTCCCGGGCATGAGATCTTCTCCGAGGCCGAGCGTCTTGCCTGGCATCACCTGATTCTAAAGCATCTCGGACCCGGCGAGGGCAGACTGGCGCTTGATCTCGCCAGTGGGACCGGTGTGATTTCGCACCTGATGGACGACCTGGGGTTCAAGGTCACGGGGCTTGATTGGGCCGAGCCGATGCTGGAGCGGGCGGGCGCTAAGGCAAAGGCGAGGGGCCGCTCGATTTCATTTCGCATGGCAGATGTCGAAAATACGATGGAGCCCGATGAAACTTACGACGTTATTATAACCCGCCATCTCGTATGGACGCTGGTGGATCCCAAGGCCGCCTTTGCCGAGTGGATGCGCGTCTTGAAACCGGGCGGAACGATCCTGATCGTCGATGGCGACTTCGTGAACGTGAGCCGTGCGGAGCGAATGCTGAAGGCGCTCGCGAGAACCTTTGAGAGGGCCGGCTTGCTGAAGGTCGATCCGCAGCACGCCCCGCCGGAGCTCATGCAGAGTCATAATGGTATCGTTTCGCGCGTTCATTTCTCGAAGGGCGCGCGGGCAGAATTGGTCGCTGCAATGCTTGGGGATGCGGGGTTCGAGGGTATGACAATCGACACGAACCTGCGGGAAATCCACAAGAGCCAGGCGAAGCACTGGAACTACCTGAAGGCCCTGTCACGCGGCATCCAGCATCGGTTCGCCATCAGCGCCCGAAAGCCGAAGGTCTGAATGCTCTTGATGCCCGCGCTAGCTGCCGAATAACCGTGACATTTCCCGTCTTTGAAAGCGTGTCCGCCCGGCGGCACTGATCTCGATCACGAGGATTCTGCCTCGTGCTCCGATGGGTCAGCGCAACAGCGCGTTGACCGTAACCAACAGCAGAAAAGCAGCGACGACGAGGGACGCTGCCCATACAACCGTGCGGTTGGCTCTGGCCAGAACTTGTGGCTTTGGATCGCGCTTAGGATTGAATTTGTGTCGCCGTTTCAACGCGGTTCCAGCTTGTGAATGTCGCTTTTCTGCGGTCATGCCGCCTCCATCGCAGCCGTGGGTTTGCCGAGGCGTCAACCTAACATGAAATTTGTCCCATATTTAGTGGGCGGTGCTACCGTTTCGCTCGACGAACGCCTGAATGCGATCAACCAGAATTTCAGTTCCCTGCCGTCGCGAGCCACCATCGGTGTAGCCATCAAGGAAGACGACCTGTTCTGTAAACAGCATGGTTGTCCCTGATGGTGTCGCCTCGAATGTGATCGTTGCAAGAGACGCCGAAATACGCGTTTCGCCAAGCTTCATGTCATACGCATAGATGATGCGAGCTTGTGGCACGACATCAAGATAGTGCGCTTCGTAGACATGCAGGACGCCGTCGCTGTCAGCGACGCGATTGCGCTCTTGGCCTCCGACGCGGAAGTCGAGGCTGTATTCGATGGGCACCCACTCGTCGTGGCATGCAAACCACTGGCGCTTGGCTTCCGGATCAGCCCAGGCGGCAAAGACGCGCGAGACCGGGACCCGCATCTTTCGCTCGATCACGAATGTCTCGTGCATGGCGGAATGGTTTGTCATATCGTTCATCGCTCCGGTTGGTCGTCCGAGAAAAACCGTTCAAGGCGGTCAAACCTGGCGTTCCAGCTTGCTTTGTGTTCGGCAAGCCAGCGCTCCATCTGGGCTAGCGCATCTGCCTGCAGGCGATAAGTGCGTACGCGGCCGCTCTTTTCCGAGCGCACAAGTCCGCTCCGTTCGAGGACGGCAAGGTGCTTCATGACCGTCGGTAGCGCCATAGACAGAGGTTCTGCGAGTTCGGACACTGAGGCCGGCCCGTGGCCGAGACGGTCAACCATTCCGCGTCGGCTGCGGTCAGAAAGCGCATGGAACATCTGATCGAGAACGGCGGGTTCGCACGTCATTGGCCGGATTCGTCCAGCTGGAAGCGCGCGGGCAGGCGTTCGCGATAGGGGTAGAATTTGAAGTATGGCCGCGCCTCATCGAGGACCCGTGCGAAGGACGGGCGGGTTACCAACCTGTTGTAGTAGCCTTGCAGCCTTGGACGCTCCGGGAAAGGCACAAGCGTCTCGGCATAGAAGAGGGCGGGGGCCGCCGCGCAATCGGCCATCGTGAAGCCGCCCGCAGCGATCCATGGGTGCTCGTGATCACCAAGTTGCTTCTCGATCATATCGTAGGCTTTCTGAAGGGCTGCTTCGGCCTGGGCCACCCGCGCTGGATCGCCGCCACCGCGCAGGCGTTCACCGACAATCTGCTGCATCGGTTCCTGCACGTGCAGATCAAAGAACCGGTCCCACAGTCTGACCGCGAGTGCCTGATCGAAATCGCTGGGAATGAACGTTATCTCACCGGGGTAGTACCGATCGAGATACTCGATGATGATTGTCGTTTCCGGCACGGTGCGATCACGCGCTTCGTCGCGCAGTACCGGCATCTTGCCGAGCGGCCAGAGGTTCACGAACGCGGCTCTCGATGCCTCGCTTCCGAGGTCGACAAGAACCGCCTCGAAAGGGGTAGCGTTTTCGTAGAGCGCGATAAGAACCTTATGGCAGAAAGATGCAAGCGGATGACTGTGGAGG
Organism: Hyphomicrobiales bacterium; assembly: GCA_900466605.1. Classification (GTDB taxonomy): domain Bacteria; phylum Pseudomonadota; class Alphaproteobacteria; order Rhizobiales; family Rhizobiaceae; genus Rhizobium. Next base: position 12,207 of record UBMU01000035.1, on the reverse strand, counting down.
GAAAGCGACATGCGGCCAGCCTTTCACGTTGGTTTAAAACTTGCGTGAATGGCTAAGTATCAGCTCATTGGCCTGTGTTCAATCGAAAACTTGCGTTATTGGCTAACTGTTGGCGACTGGGTTGTCGGTCCGTTGTCCAGCCGCTTCGAACGATTGCCAAGATCATCAGACATTTCCTGCCATATGCGGCGGAGGCGGCGTACATGGAGGTCATCTGCAATCCATCCCATCAGATGTTCCACGCACGCTTTCGTTGTCGCCGGGTCGGCCGTTATGGTTTGGCAGGCCCATGTAAAGTAGGCATCGACAGTCGCAGCTTCGATTGGCGGAAGAACAGCAGCTGTGGGACTTCCTCCGTCTGCAGGCGATCGTTCGGGGTCATTGCGGATGATAAACGCGTTCAGGCCACCAAGTTCGCCGATCTTGCGTGCGTCGCTTGTGACGGCAAACAGAACGCCTGCGTAGATTCTGTCGAATTCATCGGGCCCTTCTTTTTCACCAGTGCTGTCTTCCCGTTCTCCGTAGTCAAGGGCGCGCTCCAGATCCAACACTGTGCGTACGTTCATCTGCTTGAGCATCAGATACTTAGGGAGGCCGAGCATATTGCATAGTTGCGCCTGACCGACCCAATCGATCGTCTGGTAGATCCCATAAGGCGACTCGATATGGAGTTGGATCGGATTGTAGGTGGCCAGGTTCTGGACGTCGTAGATGCCGCACTCTTCGAGCCTGAAGCGGGTCGCGTAGTCGATCCCGTCCAGCACATCGAGGGGCGTAACGCGTGTTACCGCGTAGAAGCGGTCGTCGTCCATTTTGATCCACGACACCAAGGATTGCATCTTGATGAGGAGGAATTTTGTAGCGCTCTGCGGCGCAAGACCGAGCAGGGGAGCAAGTGCAAGCCAGACCCACGAGATATGAGCGCAATCACGAGTGTCATCATTTCCTGCCCCTAGTGTACCAAGCGTACCGAGAAGGCGTGTCGGATCAGTCAGAGCGACGTAGAGAACGATTACGATCGCCACGGAAGCGAAGATCTCTGCCGTCTGCCAGATGATTGTGTAGGCAGAGAGATCGAATACTGCGAGGCTGCGTATGAACTGCCGGATTGCTCCTATAAAGGCACCCACGAATGCCAGCGTGCCGATGATATGAATTTGACCCCGGAACGCGTCCGGCGGGCAACAATTGACTGCCACGCCACACGTCAGCGCGCCATCGGCGCCAGCAACCTGCAGCCCGGTCCTAAGCGCCATCAGCAGGTTCGAAAAGCCAAAATAGCAAATGACAATGAAGCCGAGAGCGGAAAGAAACTGCCGGAGATCGCCCACATTGCCGACGATGCGCGAAGACCGCATTCGTCTTTCAATCTCCTTGATCAGGCCTTCGGAATCGAGCCGGATCGGTTGATCGTCCGGCTCGCGGAGATCTGACAGATATTTCGATGTGACGAATTCGAGGGCGGGATTGTTGCCCGGCCTGCCCGGTGCGACGCCAGCCCTTGCCGGAGATTGATCCCGTGTGGTGGGGTAGGACGCAATGAAGTCTGAAATGATGCGCAGGCGTCTCACGCGGATGTCGTTGCGTGCATAGATTAGGAGGAGCGGTATAAAGACCGCCAGAACTAGAACGCCCCACCGGATGTCCAGGCTCTGCAATTGCGAATGGAGCCAGCTTAGGAGGCCGGCCAGGCCGGGCTGCGACGATTCCATGCGACCTCTCCCCAGGGTTGCCGAGGAGAGGTTCAGCCTTAAATGGTCATTCGTCTACCAATGACATGCAATCACTAATTGCATTCGGTGTCGCGAGCGTGGTTCAGCTAAGTCGCGCGATCACCAGATGGCCCGGGCTCGGAAGTCCTTCCTGCATGCGAACGTTGATTTCCGTCATCTCGACGAGCTCGAATCCGGTCGCTGCGAGCCTTTCGCGAATGTAGGGCGCCGAATGCAGGAAGCGCTGATGCGGGCCGACCATATAGGATTGGCCGTTGGCGAAGGTGTCGGGAAGCTCCTCCGACGAGAAGATGAAGAGGCCGCCGGCGTTGAGGTTTTCCGCCGCACCGAAGAACAGCGGTTCGAGGGCGCCGAGATACGGCAGGACGTCGGTCGCGGTGATGAGGTCAAATGGATCCTCATCATTGTCGTCAAGGAAGTCTTCGACTTCCGCAACGAAAAGGGTCTCGTAGAGATCCTTCTCGTGGGCAATCTCGACCATGTTCTCGGACAGATCGATGCCGGTCATGTCCCCGCACATGTCGCCGATCGCGTCGCCGGTGAGGCCAGTACCGCAGCCGAGGTCGAGCATACGCTTGAAGGGGCCAAGGTTCAGTTCCTGCAGCCGCTGGCGGACCATCATCGGCACATGGTAGCCGAGCTGTTCCACCAGAACATCCTCGAAGACTTCGGCGTGCTGGTCGAATAGGGTTTCGACATAGGCATCCGGCGCCTTGGGCGGAGTCTCGCCGCGCCCCATCGATGCGATCCGGACGGCGGCGCCGCCATGATCTTCGGGGTCGATGGCAAGGACCTCTTCATAGGCTTTGACGGCGGCATCGACGTCGCCAGCCTTCTCGAGTGCAAGCGCCCGGTCGTAGGCTTCCGCGAGTGCGTCTTCGTCGATCTTCTTGGCCATAGCAGTTCACCACCATTTCTATTCTAGCGCAGCCTCTACGGCCACTGAATGTCTTTTGCAATGGTGACATTCCAGGAGCAGAATAAGGCCCCCCTAATGGATAAAAACAAAATGGAGGAAATCCCATGGTCGCCGAAATCAGCAAGGCAAATTTCGAGAAGGAGTTCGACAGCCCGCGGCCGGCGCTTCCGGCAACTCCGGGAGAGATCACGAATACCCTCAGCCACTATTACCGCGGTGAGCTCGGTCGCATGATAAGCTGGCGCGATCGCATCGACCGGACATCCAACTGGGCCATTACGGTCTCGGCGGCGTTGTTGTCGGTTTCTCTCTCTACGTCCAGCTCCCACCATGGCGTGCTGCTCTTCGGGATGATGTTGATCACGCTGCTTCTGCTTATCGAGGCCCGTCGCTATCGGTTCTTCGACATCTATCGTGCCCGCGTGCGAAAGCTGGAGCGAGGATATTTCGCACAGATTCTTGCGCCGAACGGCGAGCCGAGGGCTGACTGGGCCGGTGCAATCGCCAAGAGTTTGCGCAAACCGGAGTTCCTGCTGAGCTATCGCGGCGCCGTGCAGCGCCGGCTACGCCGGAACTATTGCTGGATGTATCTCATCATGCTTCTGGCATGGTGTCTGAAAATCACGACGCCCAAACTCCAGACCGAAGGCACTCCGCTGACGCAGACCCATTCCTGGAGCTATGTCGTCGACAACGCGGCGCTTGGTCCGATCCCCGGTTCAGCCGTCCTCTTTCTCGTAGGCTTGGCCTATGTCGGGATTGTGTACGGCACACTGCACCGCGAGGCAGACGAAGACGAGTTCGTCCAGGGGGAGGCCCATGTCTGACTGGCTTTCGTGCAGGTCAGTTCAGGATGAATTCGCCTCTCAGCGCGCGCCATTCGGTGGCGGAGATGAGTTTGCGGTGTATGTAGCGCACCGAATGCAGCGGTCCCTCGAGCGTCTCCTGCCAGAACTTCAGGAAGCTGCGCATCTCGGGAAAATCCGGGGCTAGGTCGTAGTCCTGCCAGATGTAGGTCTGCAGGATCGCCTGGTGATCCGGCATTCGGTAGATGATTTGGGCCGTTGTCAGGCCATAGCCCTGAAGCTGCCTTTCCATGTCCTTGTGCATCGTCGTCTCGCCTCTGGTTCCAAATGATCGCTTATTAGCGATCTTGGAAATGGAACCATCATATGCTTAACCCAAGCTTGACGAATTGCTAGAGGCTCACGAAATTGTTTTTGAATTTCAATTCGTTAGCAGCTATCCACTGTGAGTGCTGCTAGACTTTCAGCGTTTCAGGTGACGGGTCAGGCGACGCTCGATCCAGCCCCAGAGATGGCGCAGTGCTTCAACCATGCTGAGATAGAAGATCGCTGCCCAAAGGTAGGTCTGGTAGTCGAAGGTGCGCGAGAAGGCGTAACGTGTTTCGCCCATCAGATCGAGAACGGTGATGATGGCGACAACCGCCGAGCCCTTGATCAGCAGAATGATCTCGTTGCCATAGGGCCGCAGGGCGACGATCAGCGCTTGCGGCAGGATGATCTTGCGGAAGCCGATGATCTTGTGGATGCCGAGCGATGCTGCCGCCTCGTGCTGGCCGGGCGGAACGCTCTGGATGGCGCCACGCAGGATTTCGGCCTGATAGGCAGCAGTATTGATAGTCATCGAAAACAGGCCGCAAAACCACGCGTCGCGGAAAAACCACCACAGTCCGACAGCTTCCAGCTGCGGACGGAAACTTCCCAATCCATAGTAGATGAGGAAAAGCTGAGCCAGCAGCGGCGTGCCGCGGAACACGTAGACATAGCAGTAGGCGATGCCATTGATGAACCGGTTCTTCGACATGCGGGCAAAGGCCAACGGCAAGGACAGGATGGCGCCGAAGAACACCGAGATAACCACCAGCATGATCGTCGTGTACAGGCCGTGCAGATAGCGGGGACCGTAGCGGGCGAACTTCTCGGGATCCCAACCGCTGACGACCATTGCGACCAGCGCGGCGGCAAGGGCGATCCAGAGTGCGACGACAAGGTAGCCGGTAATGCGCGTGGCCGTGATTGGCTTGTGCGCTTCCTTTGGCGCCGGTTGCGCCGGAATGAGCGTCTGTGCGTGGCTCATCGGCTGATCTCCGAGCGCTTTGCCCACCGCTCGATATAGCTGAGGCCGAAGGAGGAAATGACGGCAAGGCCAAGATAGAGAGCGCAGGCGACGGTATAGAACAGGAATGCCTGTTTGGTGACCTTAACGGCGACACCGGTCTGCCGCAGAATGTCCGCAAGGCCGATGATCGATACGTAGGAGGTGTCCTTGAGCAGGATCATCCAGAGGTTCACCAGGCCGGGCAGGGCGATGCGCACGAGTTGCGGCAGCACGATCAGGAGCAAGGTGCGCCCGCGATGAAAGCCCAGCGCGTCGCCTGCTTCGTACTGGCCCTTGGGGATGGCGCGGAAAGCCGACAGCAACACTTCCGCGCAATAGGCGGAAAATACGACAGAAAGCGCGATCATGCCGGCGAAGAAGGCGTTGATTTCGATGCGGCCGTCGTAGCCCATCGAGGCGAGAACCGACTGGATCAGGATCTGCATGCCGTAATATATGATGAACAGCGTCAGCAGTTCCGGCAGGCCGCGAAAGATCGTGGTGTAGATGCCGGCGGCGAGACGGACCGATTTCTCTTCCGACTGCTGGCCGAGCGCCACAAGAAAGCCGATGATAAGTCCGATTGGCAGGGTAACAAGAGCGACCGCAACAGTGACCTTCAGGCCGGCGGCTATCTCATCGCCCCAACCGGTGTCACCACAGGCCAGGATCGTCGAAGAACCGAACCAGGTGAAAAGTCCTGCAGGTCCGCAAAGCGGATCGAAGATATACCCAATCCAGGCCCACAATGAGCCTAGCGCGGAAAATAATCCGCCCATGCCAGTTTTCCCCTCGCGGTTTGTACCGCTTTGATCTTTCCATTCTTGTCAAACAAAAATGGCGGAAGAGCAAGCCTTCCGCCATCAGCTTTATCAGCGACCTACAGCTTTTCTTATTCGCCGTAAACGTTGAAGTCGAAGTACTTGTCCTGGATCTTCTTGTATTCACCGCTGGTGCGGATTGCCGCGATTGCGGTGTTCAGCTTTTCGCGCAACGCGTCGTCGCCCTTGCGGACGGCGATGCCTGCGCCAACGCCGTTGATTTCCTTGTCGACCGGAAGCGGCGTCAGGATCTTGCAGCATGCGCCGGCATCCGACTTGACCCACTGCGACAGCACAACGATGTCATCGATGACGGCGTCGACGCGGCCATTCGTGATGTCGAGCTTGTACTCGTCTGCCGTCGGGTAGAGCTTCAGCTCGGTATCCGGCAGGTGCTTTTCAGCATAGTTCGAGTGGGTGGTCGAGGTCTGCGCGCCGATCGTCTTGCCCTTCAGGCCGGCAACGTCGGTGACCGTCGAATCCTTCGGCACGGCGATTGCCGGCGGGGTGTTGTAGTACTTGTTGGTGAAGTCGACGAGCTTCGAGCGCTCCGGCGTGATCGACATCGACGAGATGATCATGTCGAACTTCTTGGCCTGCAGTGCGGGAATAATGCCGTCCCAGTCGCTGCTGACGATCGTGCAGTCGGCCTTCATTTCGGCGCAGAGCGCGCGGGCAATGTCCATGTCGAAGCCGAGAAACTGGCCGCTGGCGTCAACATATTCGAAGGGCGGATATGTGGAGTCTGTGCCGATTACATACTTCTCGCCATCAGCCATGGCGGCGCCTGCGAAAAGCGACATCGCGGCGACAGAAGCTGCGGCGAGAATACGGGTGGAGATACGCATGTTAGTCCTCTCTGTTGGTGCTGCCGCTCGTGTTCTTCTTTTGGACGGCGGCTGAGCAGGGCAGTGCCGGGCACTGCCTTGGCGCGATACTCAAACCTTTTTTGGTGGAATTGCAACTGGAATCGAAGGGGTGCGGTGACCGATCAACTACGGCGGAGATGAACAATGCCGCACTGCCACATTCATACCGGGTTAATAGTCCAGTTCCTAAGACTCGTGGAACAAATGCAGTCCTCGCGCGGTTGTCGCCGCGGGTGAGTGCCCCAAGATCGGACGCGGCCACGACCGCGTCTCAAAAGCAGAAAAGTCAACGAGGAGCCCCTATGGGAATGAAATCCAGATTGTTTGCCAGTGCCGCCTTTCCGCTGTTGTCGCTGTCGCTCGTGATGCCTCCAGTGCATTCCTTCGCCGCAGTTGCCAGCGTTGATCAGGTTCGCACAGCGCCGCAAGCGGTCGCGGGCAGCTTCGAGGTTGCGCAGGACGCTCCCTCCGATGAAGAACTTCTGAAAAAGCACCATAAGCACCAGGACGGCGGCGGTGAAGAACAGGCGCCAGCAGCGCAGGAGCAGCCGCCACAGCAGGCGGCGCCCGCCGAGCAGCCGCAGCAACAACAGGAAGCGCCTGCCGAGCCGCGCAAGCAACCAGAGCCGGCAGCCGAGGCACAGCCCGAGCAACAGGAAGCACCGGCGGAGAAACCGCGGCGCCAGCAAGAGCCTGCCGCCGAACAGCAGTCTCAGCAGTTGCAGGAGGAAGCTCCCGCCGAAAAGCCGCGCAAGAAGCGGCAGCCGGCCGCCGAGCAGGAGCAGGTAGCTCCGGCACAGGCACAAGAACAGCAGCCGGCGGAGCCACAGGAAAAGCCGCGTCGCAAGCGCGACAAGCAGCCATCGCAGGAGGAGGCCGCGCCGCAACCTCAGACGGAACAGGCTGCCCCGCAGCAGGAACAAGCTCAGCCGCAGGGAGATGAGCAGAAGCCCAAGGGCAAGGGAAACAAGCAGCAGGCGACCGAAGGCTCCGAGCAGCCGGTGAAGCCGCGCAAGAAGCCGAGTGCCGAAGCGCAGCAGCAGGAGACGCAGAAGCCGGCCGCCGAACAGACCCCTATTGCACCTGCACCGGAGAAGGCTCCTAAGCCGCAGGAGGCGCCGACAGCCGAAAATCCGCCTGCTCCTGCACAGGAGCCGGCGACCGAGGCCCAGCCTGGAGGCGCGCAGCCTGCCCAACAGCAGGGCGAGCAGGTGCCTGCACCTCAGCAAGGTGAGCAAGCTCCTGCCCAGCAGCAGGGTGAGCAGGTCCCGGCGCAGCCAACCGATCAGCCGGCGATGGGGCAGGCCGAACAGGCTATCCCGGCACCGGAAAAGGTCACGCCCAAGGAGCTCGAGCGCCGCAAGGAGATTGCCGCGGATCCAAGCAAGAGCACGGAGACCGTCGTTCTGCCGGTTGAAAACGGCGCTGCCGTTCTCGACAGCGACAAGGACGCCGATCGTTCCGGCGGCATCCAGTCCCGCCGCGACCGCGACAGGCAACGCGGGCAAGAGCAGAATTTCCGCGTTCCGAAGTCTGATGCTGATGCGCAGATCATAACGGAAGGCGCCAAGGCTGCTCCGATCAAGATCGAAGCCGTCACCAGCGAACAGGGCCGGCGTCTCGACAGGCGTCCGCAATTCGACCGGCCGGAAGGTGCGCGCTTCGGTGAGCGTGGCGACGACAATCGCGTGATCATCCAGATCAACAACCAGACAATCGTTCGCGGTGACGACGACCGGCGCTTCCTACGTGATGGAGAACGTCCGATCTACGAGCAGCTGCCGCGGGACCGATACCGCGAGACGATCGACCGTGACGGCTATCAGATCGTAACGATCCGCAACCGTTACGGCGATATCATTCAGCGGTCGCGGCTAGACAACAGGGGGCGCGAGTCCGTTCTCTACTATTCGCCTGATCTCTACGAGGATCCGGACCGCGGCTACTTCGAGGATCCGGGTCGCGATCTGCCGCCGATGCGCCTGCGCATTCCACTCAATGACTACATCATGGACACGAGCAGTGACGATGACCGGGACTACTATGACTTCCTGCGCGAACCGCCGGTGGAGCCTGTGGAGCGCGTCTATTCGCTCAACGAAGTGAAATATTCGGCGCGTATCCGCGACAAGGTTCGTCGTATCGACCTCGATACGGTCACTTTTGCAACGGGTAGTGCCGAGATCCCGATGAGCCAGGCGCGCAGCCTGCGCAAGGTTGCCGACGCGATCAACGAGGTGCTTCGCAAGGATCCGTCGGAAACCTTCCTGATCGAAGGTCACACCGATGCTGTCGGCTCCGACCAGAGCAACCTCGTCCTCTCGGACCAACGGGCCGAATCGGTAGCGAACGTCATGACCGACGTTTACGGCATCCCGCCGGAAAACCTAGCAACACAGGGCTATGGCGAGCGTTACCTGAAGGTCAATACTCAGGGGCCGAACCAGGAGAACCGCCGCGTCACCATCCGTCGCGTGACGGCACTCGTACGCCCGGTCGCTTCGCGCAACTGAGCCGACGGCCCGAAGTGATCGAAAGCCGCCGGGAGACCGGCGGCTTTTTCATTTGCGGATGGTTCGCTTTTGCCTCCAGCAGCGCAGCAATCCTCCGTTGCGCCTCGCCGGATTGACGCTGAAACCGCTACTGCTTTTCGGTGCCGTAGTAGTTCATTGCTCCCTCGCAATAGGCTTTCCTACTTAGCGGGCAGTTCGACTATTCCGGAAATGAAGTCTGCGATGGCTTGCGTATCATCGAGATCAAAGACCGGCAAAAAGCCTTCGGCAATCGGATGATCGGATGCTATGGCGGCAATGAAGGAATCCGTGGGTGCAAGAGGTTCCTGCTTGGCTGCTTCCAGCCGTCGGGCCTCGATCTTCGGGATTGGCTCGCGCTTGTAGCCCTCGATCAAAACGAGGTCGCAGGGTGCAATCCGGCCCAGGATCTCCTCGAACGTCGGCTCGGGAGCTCCGCGCAACTCGTGCATGATCGCGTAACGCGTACCGGAAACGATCGTAACCTCGTGCGCGCCTGCTTGCCGGTGGCGATAACTGTCTGCGCCGACCTTGTCTATGTCGAAATCATGGTGGGCGTGCTTGATCGTGGAAATGCTGTAGCCGCGGCGCGTAAACTCCTCGACGAGGCGGACGGCCAAGCCGGTCTTGCCCGAATTCTTCCAACCTGCGATGCCAAAGACTTTAGGTTTTTCCATCAGACGAGCACCTTGAGCCAGCGTTCCGCCTCTACGAGATCATCGGGCGTGTTTACGTTGAAAAACGGATCGAGGAGGCTTGCCCGCGTCGGGCGTAGGGGAAAGGAGACTTCCGTTACGTCATGCCGTAAAAGGAAGTCACGTACTCGGCGTTTTTCGTCGGTGGCGATCCAGGCCTCCAGATCGCCTGCAAGGTTGACGGGCCACAGCCCGAACACAGGATGGCTGCGGCTTTCCGAGCTGGCGATGGCAATCTTCTCCGGCGCATCGATGGCGGCGGCTAGCCAGTCCACGAGGTCGTGAGGAAAGAATGGACTGTCGACAGACACCGTCACCACGTGCGTAACACCTCCAAGCGTCGCGCCATAGGCCATCGCGGCATGGATGCCGGCCATCGGTCCCGCTTTTCCAGGTATAATATCAGGAATGAACAGGTGGCGGCAGTTTTCCGGCGTCGTGTCGGCGTTGACGGCAAGCATGTTTACCTGCGGTTCCAGCTGTTCGACGACGCGCTCCAGAAGGGTACGGCCGCTCAGCCGTACGGAGGCCTTATCGCGTCCCATTCGCGAGGAGCGCCCGCCTGCCAGGACGACGCCCGGTATATTGGATCTATCCAGCATAAAATCGTTCATTGTTGCCTCAGACTGGTGTTCTCGGCTCGGACTCCTGGGCGAGCGGCGGCACATGGCGTTTGGCCTCACGATAGAAAGTATAGAGGCCGGATGCGATGACCACAGCGGCACCCATGAGGGTCCAGAAATCCGGCAATTCCGCAAAGAAGACGAAGCCGAGCAGCGTGGAGAAGATCAGGCTGGTGTAGCGGAAAGGCGCCACGAAGGAGATTTCGCCGGTTCGCATTGCCATGATCACCGACTGGTAGCCTATCAGGACGAGAAGGGCAGCGAGCAGCAGATGCGAAAGCGAGGTGAGGCTCACCGGTTCCCATCCGCCGAGCAACGGCGTGAGCAGGGCGCCGACGATCGTCACCGAGACGGCGGTTACCACAGTGATCATCAGCGATGGGATCTCGGGGCCGATTCCGCGTGTGGCTAGGTCGCGGCCGGCCGTGGTGAGGACGCTACCGACGCAGAGAAGTGCTGCTGCCGTGAAACCGTCCGGTCCCGGTCGAATGATGATCAGCACCCCAATCAGGCCGACGAGGATGGCCGACCAGCGACGCCAGCCGACCGGTTCCGAGAAGAACAGCGCCGCGCCGAACGTAACGACCAGCGGCAGCGATTGCAGGATGGCCGAAGCGTTGGCGATCGGCATCATGCCGAGTGCCGTAATGTACGTGACCGCTGCCAATATCTCGCAAACGACGCGGATCATCACCATCGGCTTGAGGACGATTCGCCAGGAGCGCAGTGCGCCCATGTGGCGCGCAATAAAGTAGACCAAAATGCTGGTAAAGAAGCCGCGCAGGCACATGATCTGGCCGGCATTCATGTAGGCGATGACTGATTTGGAAAGTGCGTCGCTGCAGGAAAATCCGGCCATGGCCGAACTCATGTAGATGGCGCCCTGGGTATTGCGGGACCGCGGCATGTCGATATTCCGATTCTCGTACAGGTCCTTTTAGAGACTGCCTGGCGCTATGGGAATCAGACGAAAGACACAGCGGGCATAATTCGATTGCGCAGTGCACAAAAACGTATCTGGTGGCTCGGCAGGAAACGGGTGGTTGCCGGCCTGGATGTCTGAGATTGGGAAGGCCGTATTCAACAAGCGGAGGTTCCGACATGAGACATCTGGATGGAAAGGTTGCGATCATCACGGGCGCGAGTTCCGGCATCGGCCGGGCGGCAGCCAGGTTGTTTGCCGCAGAGGGAGCGCGATTGGTCATCGCAGCGCGGCGCGCTGCAGAACTCGGCATGCTGGTGGAAGAAATCGGCGAAGCGGGCGGTGAAGCGGTTGCGGTCGCCGGTGACGTGCGCGAGGAGGCGCTTAACAGGCGGCTGGTCGAAGTGGCGGTGGAGCGTTTCGGCGGACTCGATGTCGCCTTCAACAATGCCGGCAGCACCGGCGAATCCGCCTCTGTGAGCGAACTCTCGCTGGGTGGCTGGAACGAGATGCTTGCCGTCAACCTGACCAGTGCATTTCTGGCGGCGAAGTATCAGGTGCCGGCGATGATCGCGCGCGGTGGCGGATCGATCGTCTTCACTTCCACCTTCGTCGGTCATACGGCCGGAATGCCCGGCATGGGAGCCTATGCGGCAAGTAAGGCAGGACTGACCGGCCTGGTGCAGGTACTTGCGGCTGAACTCGGTCCGAAGAACATCCGCGTCAATGCGCTCTTGCCCGGTGGCACCGACACCGCCATGAACCCGGCGAATTTCGAGAATCCGGACAAAGAGCTCGTCGCCTTCATTCACGGTCTGCATGCGTTGAAGCGACTGGCGCAGCCGGAAGAAATCGCCAGGGCCGCACTTTTCCTCGGATCCGATATGGCAAGCTTCGTGACCGGGACGTCGATGCTGGCGGATGGAGGGGTGTCGATCAACCGGACATAAGCCGCTTGAAATCAGTGAGCGTC
>UBMU01000075.1 GCA_900466605.1 Hyphomicrobiales bacterium | reverse complement strand
ATTTTACCCCAGGATAGTGGGCGATGCGGGACAGTTCATCGGCGCGGGACAGTCGCCAGGCGTTTCTTCGTCGCAGAAGTCTAGAACGAAGACCGCGGAGAATACGAGTTGCGAACGTTACGGGCATGGTCGGTCCTCTATCTCATGTTGGCTTTGGCGTCCGAGATGTAGGCCGCCATAGTCGCAACCATCGCTTCGTCTGAATTCGCGCGGCGCACCCGCTGCGCACCATTCCCGCCAAGTCGAGCACCAATAGTGGGGTTTGCTAACAGGTCAATAATTCGTTGCGCCATCTGTGCGGGATTGTGGGGAGCAACGAGATATCCTGAGATCCCGTCTCTTACATACTCGTCCATTCCTGGGGTGCCGGTGATCACGACGGGGCGACCGGTTGCTTGTGCCTCCAGCGCTACTGTAGACCCAGACGTGTACAGGTTCGGGTGTGAAGCCACAGCCACAACTGAACTGCGTTGGTACTGGGCCCGAAGCTCCGCGTGATCACGAAAGCGCTCTACCCGCATTACGCCGGTAGGCGCTGGGCGGGGGTCGCTTGTCTGAACAACCAACTCGACGGTTGGCAGAGTGTTCGAAACTATCTCGTAGGCACTGTACAAAGTTTGGAGGTCACGCGCTCTGTCATTTCCGACGCTCAGTACCATTGGCTGAGAGCTGTACGGTGCGAGTGGATAGAATCTCGTGTCAATCCCGAGCGGAATATACTTTACGCGCGACAGGGGTACACGTAATTCTCTCGCCAGTAGCATTGGGGTAGCCTTACTGAAGGTAAAGATCAAGTCCATGCGGGAGAGATGTCTCGATAAGTAGACGCGCTTCGCGATTGCTCGTAACGACGTCCGGCGTTTCAAGAGATCATCGGTGATCCAAATTGTGCCACAGACGCCGAACGAACCCGACTTGTGTATTCGAGGCGCCGCCGACTCGTCGAAACCTAAAGCCAATTCATGTGGTTCACGTGCCGCGAGGTGCACCTTAAAACCATGCTCGTGCAACAAGTGCAGGCTGTACGGCCAGCGTCCGGGCAC
>UBMU01000072.1 GCA_900466605.1 Hyphomicrobiales bacterium | reverse complement strand
TCGGACCGGTCGGCCGTGAGCTTCGCGACAAGAAGTTCATGAAGATCGTCTCGCTCGCCCCGGAGGTCATCTGATCATGGCGAAAATCAAAAAGGGCGACCTGGTTCAGGTCATCTCGGGCGCCAAGCCCGAGCGCGGCGGCGACCGCGGTAAGCAGGGCAAGGTCCTCGAGGTCCTCGTCGAGCAGAACCGCGTCATCGTCGAGGGCGTGAACTACGTCACCAAGCACAACCGCGTGGGTCAGTCCCAGCGCGGCACCAAGACCGGCGGCATCGAGACCTTCGAAGCTCCGATCCACATCTCCAACGTCGCGATCGTCGATCCCTCGACCAAGAAGCCGACCCGTGTCGGTCGCCGGGTCGAGGAGCAGGTGAAGGACGGCGTCAAGCGCACCGTCCGCGTGCGCTTCGCGAAGAAGTCAGGCAAGGACCTCTGAACATGAGCACCTCGACTGCCGCGGCGGCTGGCAAGATCCAGCCCCGCCTGAAGCAGAAGTACAACGCCGAGATCAAGAAGGCGCTGCAGGACGAGTTCGGCTACGAGAACGTCATGCAGATCCCCGGTCTGGTCAAGGTCGTCGTGAACACCGGTGTCGGTGAGGCGGCTCGTGACAGCAAGGTGATCGATGGTGCGGTCGACGACCTCACCAAGATCACCGGTCAGAAGCCCATCGTCACCAAGGCCCGCAAGTCCATCGCGCAGTTCAAGCTGCGCGAGGGCCAGGCCATCGGTGCGCACGTCACCCTCCGTGGCGACCGTGCGTGGGAGTTCGTGGACCGCCTCGTCAACCTCGCCCTGCCCCGCATCCGCGACTTCCGCGGACTGTCGGCCAAGCAGTTCGACGGCAACGGCAACTACACCTTCGGTCTCCAGGAGCAGTCCGTGTTCCACGAGATCGATCAGGACCGCATCGACCGCGTGCGTGGTTTCGACATCACCATCGTCACCACCGCCAAGACCGACGACGAGGGTCGCTCGCTGCTCCGCCAGCTCGGCTTCCCCTTCCAGTCGGCCGACGCGCAGGCCTGACACCTCGGGCCCCCGGGTTTCCGGGGGCCCCTCATAGAAGGTCGACTGT
>UBMU01000078.1 GCA_900466605.1 Hyphomicrobiales bacterium | reverse complement strand
TTCGCGGGGTCGTCCGTCACCGTCAGAGATATCTGGGCGTTGGGCAGGTATCCGTTTCGCACCGACCACGCCGATTCGGTCAGGAAGGTGACCAGCGCGGGACCATCGACGATCCGATAACCGGGATCGACCGTGACCGCGATGTCGTAGCCGGTGTTCCCCTTGATGTACGGGCGTTCCCCACCCTGGAAGTCGACGGTCAGACCCGGGATCCGTGCGATGGCGGACCGCGCCTCGCTGAGCGTCTGGCCACCGCTGGGAGCGTCGTGCGGAATGAGGTCAGCCCGAGACGGGCCGCAGCTCGTCAGTCCGACCATTCCTGCGGCGACGACGACCGCGATGATCCCTCTTCGGTAACGCGTCAACTCGCACCCCGTCCCTCGACCATTGCCGTGCCGGACGCCGCGGAAAAGGTCTCCCGTCTCGCCGCCCCCAGCGATCCCTTCATCGTGGGGTGCCGGAGGTCACGCGTTCTGCTGCGCGGGGCGGATGTCCCTCGCGAGCCGTGAGGTATCGGAACGTACACGCGAGAACCACATGACGCCTCTTCTCTCAACGCCGCTTCTGGCAGTGCGGGCAGAAGTGGCTCGACCGGTTCATGAACGACACGCGCACGATCGGTCGCCCGCACCGCGGACACGGCTGGCCGGTGCGCCCGTACGCATTGAGCGAGTGCGCAAAGTAGCCGGCCTGCCCGTTGACGTTAACGTACTGGGCGTCGAAGCTCGTTCCGCCCTCGGCGAGGGCCTTCTCGAGCACCGCCTGCACTTCGGCGAGCAGGCGGTTCACCGCGCGCGTCGGAAGATCGGATGCCGCGGTCTCGGGGTGGATGCGCGCAGCCCACAATGATTCGTCGGCGTAGATGTTGCCGATACCGCTCGCCGCCGTCTGATCCAGAAGCACACGTTTGATCCCCGAGGAGGTACGGGCCAATCGCGCGCGGAATCGTGCGGCGTCGAACGCGGGGTCGAGGGGATCGCGGCCGATATGCGCGACCTGCGTCGGTACT
>UBMU01000070.1 GCA_900466605.1 Hyphomicrobiales bacterium | reverse complement strand
ACCGTCACCACCGGTGGCTCGCCCGTCGAGGGCCCCGGAACGTTCTTCGAGCCCACTGTCGTGGCCGACGTGCAGCCGGGCAGCGACATCCTCCGCGAGGAGATCTTCGGACCCGTTCTCGCGATCATCCCCTTCGACGACGAGGACGACGCCGTGCGCCTCGCCAACGACACCGAGTACGGCCTCGTCTCGTACGTCTTCACCGAGTCGCTCGCGCGCGGTCAGCGCATGATCGACAAGCTCGAGACCGGAATGATGGGCCTCAACGTCGGCGTCGTTTCGAACGCCGCGGCCCCCTTCGGCGGGTGGAAGCAGTCGGGCCTCGGCCGCGAGGGCGGCGACGAGGGCATCCACGAGTACCTGCAGACCAAGTACACGCTGACGGCCAACCCTTACGCCTGATCGGGCAGGACCAGACACCGGATGCCACGACCCCGGCGCCCCGCGAGGGCCCCGGGGTCGTGGCATCCGCGCAGTCGCCCGTGCACAACTCCTGCACATCCGTCGGTTCGGCCCCAGTTCGGCTCTACCCCGTCAGCCCTGCAGGAGGTGTGCTGCGGGTTCGCCGCGTTGTTCGGGTTCGCCGGGGCGCCGGCATCCAGGCGTCTCGGCGGTCACCCGTGCACAACTCCTGCAATGCCTTCCGTTCGCGCCTCTCTCGGCTGCGATCCGGCGGATCCTGCAGGAGTTGTGCCGCCTCCGCCGGCGTCAGCCGTCCGCGTGCCGGTCGAGGAACGCGAAGACCTCCGCGTCGTCGACGCCGGGGAACATGCCGCGGGGGAGCGGCGAGAACATGTACTGGTGCACGCGGGCGCTCGGCCAGGCCTTGCCCGACCAGCGCTCCGCGGCTTCGGTGTCGGGGCGGCGGCAGCACGACTCGTCGGGGCAGTGCGAGACGCCCCGCTTCGTGGTCTCGCGTCCGCGGAACCACCGGGCGTCGTCGAACGGCACGCCCACGGTGATCGAGAAGTCGCCGTTCGAGGTCGTTCCCGTCTGGCTCGAGCACCAGTAGGTTCCGGCGGGAGTGTCGGTGTACTGGTAGTGCTCGGTGGTGCGGTTGTGCTCGTCGAAGGCGGACCGCGCCGAGAACTTCTTGCACACGATCTGCCCTTCCACCGAGCCGGTGACGTCGGTGGGCAGGGGGAGGTCGTCGTTCTCGTAGACGCGCGAGATCGCACCGTCGCCGTCGACGCGCATGAAGTGCAGGCGGATGCCGAGGTGCACGGTCATCAGGTTCGTCATGCGCATGGCGGCTGCTTCGTGGGTCACCCCGAACGCGTCGCGGAAGTCCTCGACGGCGAGGTT
>UBMU01000068.1 GCA_900466605.1 Hyphomicrobiales bacterium | reverse complement strand
CGAAGATTACTCGACGATCGAAGCGACGATGCCGGCGCCGACGGTACGGCCGCCTTCGCGGATCGCGAAGCGCAGCTTTTCTTCCATCGCGATCGGAACGATCAGCTCGACAGCAACCGTGACGTTGTCGCCAGGCATAACCATTTCCGTGCCTTCCGGCAGCGAAACGATACCGGTCACGTCAGTCGTACGGAAGTAGAACTGCGGACGGTAGTTCGTGAAGAACGGCGTATGACGGCCGCCTTCTTCCTTCGTCAGGATGTAGGCTTCGGCCATGAACTTCTTGTGCGGCTTGACAGAGCCCGGCTTGCACAGGATCTGACCACGCTCGACGCCGTCACGGTTCACACCGCGAACCAGGGCGCCGATGTTGTCGCCAGCCTGGCCCTGATCGAGCAGCTTGCGGAACATTTCAACGCCGGTAACCGTCGTCTTCGAGGTCGGGCGGATGCCGACGATTTCGACTTCTTCGCCAACCTTGACGATACCACGCTCGACGCGGCCGGTCACAACCGTACCACGGCCCGAGATCGAGAACACGTCTTCGATCGGCATCAGGAACGGCTGGTCGATCGGACGCTCAGGCGTCGGGATGTAGGCGTCAACAGCTGCCATCAGCTCGCGGATCGCGTCTTCGCCGATCTTCTTGTCAGAGTCTTCCAGAGCAGCAAGAGCCGAGCCCTTGATGACCGGAATGTCGTCGCCCGGGAAGTCGTAGGACGACAGAAGTTCGCGAACTTCGAGCTCGACGAGCTCGAGAAGCTCGGCGTCGTCAACCTGGTCAACCTTGTTGAGGAACACGACGATCGCCGGAACGCCAACCTGGCGAGCGAGCAGGATGTGCTCGCGGGTCTGCGGCATCGGGCCGTCAGCAGCCGAGCAAACCAGGATCGCGCCGTCCATCTGTGCGGCACCGGTGATCATGTTCTTGACGTAGTCGGCGTGGCCGGGGCAGTCAACGTGAGCATAGTGACGGTTCGGGGTCTCATACTCGACGTGTGCCGTCGAGATGGTGATGCCGCGGGCCTTTTCTTCCGGTGCTGCGTCGATCTGATCGTACGCCTTGAACTCGCCGAAGTACTTCGTGATCGCTGCCGTCAGAGACGTCTTGCCGTGGTCAACGTGGCCGATCGTGCCGATGTTAACGTGCGGCTTGTTGCGCTCAAACTTACTCTTTGCCAT
>UBMU01000067.1 GCA_900466605.1 Hyphomicrobiales bacterium | reverse complement strand
TCCTCTTAACCTTCCAGCACCGGGCAGGCGTCAGTCCGTATACATCGTCTTGCGACTTGGCACGGACCTGTGTTTTTAGTAAACAGTCGCTACCCACTAGTCTCTGCGGCCACCACACCCTTTCGGAGCAAGTCCTAATAAGTGGATGGCCCCCCTTCTCCCGAAGTTACGGGGGCATTTTGCCGAGTTCCTTAACCACGATTCTCTCGATCTCCTTGGTATTCTCTACCTGACCACCTGAGTCGGTTTGGGGTACGGGCGGCTAGAACCTCGCGTCGATGCTTTTCTCGGCAGCATAGGATCACCCACTTTTTATCCGCATCGTGTCTCAGCCTCAATGAGTGACGGATTTGCCTATCACTCGGCCTACGCACTTGCACCAGGACTACCATCGCCTGGCTTGGGCTACCTTCCTGCGTCACACCTGTTAATACGCTAGCCGCACCAGCATGGGGTCGAGCGTTCACACGGACGCGTCTCACCCCGAAGGGATCAACAACATTCCGAGCTAGGACTCTTAGCACCACTGGATTAGCTTGGGCGGTTCTTCGCCGGTACGGGAATATCAACCCGTTGTCCATCGACTACGCCTGTCGGCCTCGCCTTAGGTCCCGACTTACCCAGGGAAGATTAGCTTGACCCTGGAACCCTTGGTCTTTCGGAGGACGTGTTTCTCACACGTCTTTCGCTACTCATGCCTGCATTCTCACTCGTGTAGCGTCCACGGCTGGGTCACCCCGCCGCTTCACTCGCCACACGACGCTCTCCTACCCATCAACACGGCTGGACCACGAAGGCCTACCAAAAATGTCAATGCCACAACTTCGGTGGCGTGCTTGAGCCCCGTTACATTGTCGGCGCGGAATCACTTGACCAGTGAGCTATTACGCACTCTTTCAAGGGTGGCTGCTTCTAAGCCAACCTCCTGGTTGTCAAAGCAACTCCACATCCTTTCCCACTTAGCACGCGCTTAGGGACCTTAGTTGGTGGTCTGGGTTGTTTCCCTCTCGACTATGAAGCTTATCCCCCACAGTCTCACTGCTGCGCTCTCACTTACCGGCATTCGGAGTTTGGCTGACGTCAGTAACCTTGTAGGGCCCATCGGCCATCCAGTAGCTCTACCTCCGGCAAGAAACACGCAACGCTGCACCTAAATGCATTTCGGAGAGAACCAGCTATCACGAAGTTTGATTGGCCTTTCACCCCTA
>UBMU01000064.1 GCA_900466605.1 Hyphomicrobiales bacterium | reverse complement strand
TCGGGCAACACGGCGCACCTCGAAGAGGTCTTCTCGTCGCGACCCGAGGTCTTCGCGCACAACGTCGAGACCGTGCCCCGCATCTTCAAGCGCATTCGCCCGGCGTTCCGCTACGAACGCTCCCTCGGCGTGCTCACCGCGGCGCGAGAGGCGGGACTCATCACCAAGTCCAACCTCATCCTCGGCATGGGCGAAGAGCCCGCAGAGGTCGTCCAGGCCCTCGAAGACCTGCACGCGGCGGGCACCGACATCATCACGATCACGCAGTACCTGCGCCCCACCCCGCGCCACCTCCCCGTGCAGCGCTGGGTGAAGCCGTCCGAGTTCGTGGAGTTCAAGGAAGAGGCCGAGCGCATCGGCTTCCTCGGCGTGCTCGCCGGGCCCCTGGTGCGGTCGTCATACCGCGCCGGACGCCTGTGGGCGCAGTCGATGGTGTCCAAGGGCCGCGAGATCCCTCCGCACCTCGCGCACCTGGCCAAGGACATCGCGTCCGTCGACGCGGGCTTCGCGCAGGCGGTGTGAGCGCGCAGACCGGAGAGTAGACCTCTCCGCTCCCACGGGATAGGGAACACTTCGTTCACCGCCGAGGTCTACCGTGTCGCCGGGCCAACCGACCCGCTTCCGGTATCACCCCTCGATCGGAGTCGCGGTGGATCTCACCGTCCTCGTCCCCGTCCTTCTCGTCGTCGCCCTCTCGATCTTCTTCGACTTCACCAACGGCTTTCACGACACCGCCAACGCCATGGCGACGTCAGTGGCCACGGGCGCGCTGAAAGCCAAAGTCGCGGTGCTCATCTCCGCGATCCTCAACCTCGTCGGCGCGTTCCTGTCGACCGCGGTGGCCAAGACGGTGTCGGAGGGGATCCTCGCTCAGAACGACCAGGGGCTTCCGCAGATCACCGTGCCGATGATCTTCGCGGGGCTCATGGGCGCCGTGGTGTGGAACCTGCTGACCTGGTGGCTCGGGCTGCCCTCCAGCTCGACCCACGCCCTCTTCGGCGGCCTCATCGGCGCCGCGGTGATCGGCGTCGGCGTCCAGGCCGTCGAGTGGGGAGGGGTGCTGTCGAAGATCGTGCTGCCCGCGCTGCTGTCGCCGTTCATCGCGGGGATCGTGGCCCTCGCCGCGACCTATCTCGTGTACCGCGTGACGAAGATGGCGACCGTCGCCGGATCGTCCACCGCCTTCCGTCACGGCCAGACGGTCTCGGCCTCGCTCGTGTC
>UBMU01000062.1 GCA_900466605.1 Hyphomicrobiales bacterium | reverse complement strand
GCCGACGCATGGCGCGGGCGATCGAGTCCTTGCCCTGCTCGATGGCCTCTTCGCGGCGTTCCTTCGTGAACCAGCCGCGGATCTTGTTGCGCGCGCGGGTGCTCTTGACGAAACCGAGCCAGTCCTGGCTGGGGCCGGCATCGGGGTTCTTCGAGGTGAACACCTCGACGACGTCGCCGCTCTGGAGGGTCGACTCGAGCGGCACCAGGCGGCCGTTGACCTTGGCGCCCATCGTGCGGTGACCGATCTCGGTGTGCACGGCGTACGCGAAGTCGACCGGGGTCGCGCCGGTGGGAAGGCCCACCACGCGTCCCTTCGGGGTGAAGACGTAGACCTCTTTCGCGCCGATCTCGAAGCGGAGCGAGTCGAGGAACTCCCCCGGGTCGGCGGTCTCGGCCTGCCAGTCGGAGATGTGAGCGATCCACGCCATGTCGGCGTCGACGGCCTTGGCGTCGGCCTTCCCGCCCGCCATCCGCTCTTTGTACTTCCAGTGCGCGGCGACGCCGAACTCCGCCTGCTGGTGCATCTCGTGCGTGCGGATCTGGATCTCGACCGTGCGCCCGCCGGGGCCGATCACCGTGGTGTGCAGCGACTGGTACAGGTTGAACTTGGGCGTGGCGATGTAGTCCTTGAAACGGCCAGGCAGCGGTGTCCACCGCGCGTGGATCGCACCGAGCACGGCGTAGCAATCGCGCACGGTGCCGACCAGGATTCGGATGCCGATGAGGTCGTAGATGTCGTCGAACTCGCGACCGCGGACCACCATCTTCTGGTACACGGAGTACAGCTGCTTGGGTCGGCCCATCACCCGGCCGCGAACGCGGAGTTCGCGTAGGTCCGCGTCGACGGCGTCGATGACGTTCTGCACGTACTGCTCGCGCTGGGGCGTGCGCTGCTTGACCAGGCTGTCGATCTCGGCGTAGAGCTTGGGGTGCATCACCGCGAACGACAGGTCCTCGAGTTCGCTCTTGATCGCCTGGATGCCGAGGCGATGCGCGAGCGGAGCGTAGAT
The DNA here is from genome assembly GCA_900466605.1 of Hyphomicrobiales bacterium. Taxonomy (GTDB): domain Bacteria; phylum Pseudomonadota; class Alphaproteobacteria; order Rhizobiales; family Rhizobiaceae; genus Rhizobium. The sequence goes on along the minus strand of UBMU01000062.1, from coordinate 167 downwards.
CTCGAGGGTTTCCGTGGCCTTCTTCGCGGCCTTGGGCGGCGGCACGAATCCCCAGGTGCGCGCGTTGTGCAGTCGGTCGGCGAGCTTGATGAGCAGCACGCGGATGTCTTTCGACATCGCCACGATCATCTTGCGGACCGTCTCGGCCTGCGCGCTGTCGCCGTACT
>UBMU01000013.1 GCA_900466605.1 Hyphomicrobiales bacterium | reverse complement strand
GACATATGCCAAAGGGAGAGCTGAGCGGCCGCGATGCCCTGACCGCCCAGAAAAATCCGGGGCGGGAGCACGGCTGATGACCACGCGCCGCACGTTTCTAAGCGGGGCGTCGAGCCTCGCATTTTCCAATCTCTTCTCGCCGGCAATGGCTGCCGATCCTGTTCAGTCTGGAGTTGACATCATGTTCGCTGACCTCATTCTTCACCACGGTCTCATCACCACGCTCGATCGCTCCAATCCGACCGCCAGCGCGGTCGCCATCAAGGATGGAAAGTTCCTTGCCGTCGGCGCTGATCAGGAGGTCATGGTGTTCGCCGGGCCCGACACCAAGATCATTGACCTCAAAGGCAAGCGCGTACTGCCTGGTCTGATCGACAACCATACGCACGTCATCCGCGGTGGGCTCAACTACAACATGGAACTGCGTTGGGACGGTGTGCGCTCGCTTGCCGACGCGATGGACATGCTGAAGCGCCAGGTGGCAATCACGCCGGCCCCGCAATGGGTGCGCGTTGTCGGGGGATTTACGGAGCACCAGTTCGTCGAGAAGCGCCTGCCCACGATCGAGGAGATCAATGCGATTGCGCCCGACACGCCGGTCTTCCTGCTGCATCTTTATGACCGCGCGCTGCTGAATGGTGCAGCCCTTCGTGCCGTAGGCTACACAAAGGACACACCGAATCCGCCGGGCGGCGAGATTACCCGCGACGCCAATGGCAATCCAACCGGCATGCTTCTCGCCAAGCCGAACGCCGGCATCCTCTATTCGACGCTGGCCAAGGGACCGAAGTTGCCGCTCGAATATCAGGTCAACTCGACGCGCCATTTCATGCGCGAACTCAACCGCCTGGGTGTAACCGGCGTCATCGATGCAGGCGGCGGCTTCCAGAACTATCCGGACGACTACCAGGTCATCCAAAAGCTTGCGGACGAAGGCCATATGACCGTCCGGTTGGCGTACAATCTCTTCACCCAGAAGCCCAAGCAAGAAAAGGAAGACTTCCTCAACTGGACGTCTTCGGTGAAATACAAGCAGGGCACCGATTATTTCCGCCACAACGGTGCCGGCGAGATGCTCGTTTTCTCCGCCGCCGACTTCGAGGACTTCCGTCAGCCGCGGCCGGACATGCCGCCAGAAATGGAAGGTGAACTGGAAGAGGTCGTCCGCGTCCTTGCCGAAAATCGCTGGCCATGGCGTCTGCACGCGACATACGACGAGACAATCTCGCGCGCGCTCGACGTCTTCGAAAAGGTCAACCGTGACATTCCACTCGAGGGCCTCAACTGGTTCTTCGACCACGCAGAGACGATTTCCGAGCGCTCGATTGATCGCATTGCAGCACTCGGAGGCGGCATCGCTACCCAGCACCGCATGGCTTACCAAGGCGAATACTTCGTCGAGCGTTACGGCCACGGCGTTGCGGAAGCGACGCCACCAATTGCCCGCATGCTCGACAAGGGCGTGAACGTCTCGGCCGGCACCGATGCCACCCGCGTCGCCTCCTATAACCCCTGGGTTTCGCTTGCCTGGATGGTGACCGGCAAGACGGTTGGCGGCATGCAGCTTTATCAACGTGCCAACTGCCTCGACCGCGAGACGGCGCTACGCATGTGGACTGAGAAAGTCACCTGGTTTTCCAATGAGGAAGGCAAGAAGGGCCGCATCGAAAAGGGCCAGTTCGCTGACCTGATCGTGCCTGACAAGGACTTCTTCTCCTGTGCCGAAGATGAGATCTCCTTCCTCACCTCAGAACTTACGATGGTTGGCGGCAAGATCGTCTACGGGGCCGGCGACTTCAGGGCGCTTGACGAAAACGACGTCCCTCCCGCCATGCCCGACTGGTCTCCGGTGCGCAAATTCGGCGGCTACGCTGCTTGGGGCGAGCCCGAGGGGGCTGGCCGGCACTCACTGCGTCGCACTGCAATCGCCTCCTGCGGTTGCGCCAATGATTGCGGCGTCCATGGGCATGATCATGCAGGTGCCTGGACCTCAAAGCTACCAATTGCCGATTTGAAGGGCTTCTTCGGGGCACTGGGCTGCTCCTGCTGGGCGGTCTAGACCTCGACCCAGTTTTGCGGGCAGTGGATTGGCACTGCCCGTTTGCTCGCGCCTACCGGATAGTACCGAGGACCACGAGCTATCTGGCCACTATTACAAAAATGGCAATTAAATCGAAACTATTGATGCAATTGTTGGCGGCAATAGTTTTGATCAATATTGCTCCATCAAGAACATAGCGCCCCGGCGCGGATGGTAGGAGCAAAAATGACAAATCACTCTTCCTTAACACATTACGGGCGCGGGCTTCTTGCAGGCGTCGTCGTCTCGCCTGTTACACAGACCGCCGCACTTATCGCGCTCTGCGCGGCTTATATGCAGGGGCCAATCACCAAGATTGTCGACTTCCCGGGCGCAATTGCCGAGATGAACCATTTTGGCCTTCAGCCGGCAGCTCCGTTTGCCGTAGCGGTGATCGCATTCGAGCTTGCGACTTCTGCAATGGTGGTCTCCGGCATCCTGCGTTGGGTGGGGGCTTTGGCGCTTGCAGGCTTCACCCTGCTTGCAACGCTCGTTGCTCTACGTTTTTGGGAGCTTCCGTCTGGCATGGAACGCATGATGGCAACGAACGCCTTTTTCGAGCACCTCGGACTTGCCGGTGCTTTCGTCATCGTCGCAGCAATCGATCTTAAGAAAGGAGCGAGCCAATGAGCGTCGCCAAGTCTTCCGGGGGAAGCTTCGCTCCCCTCTATCAGCCGGTTTTTGCGGTTCTTTGGGCTGCCACGGTTTTGGGCAATACTGGCAGCTTCATGCGCGATGTCGCCAGCTCCTGGCTGATGACAGATCTCTCTGCATCGCCGGCCGCAGTCGCTCTTGTCCAGGCCGCCGGAACACTACCAATCTTCCTTCTGGCTATTCCTGCCGGTGTACTGACCGACATCCTCGATCGTCGTAAGTTTCTGATTGCTGTACAACTGCTTTTGGCTTCAGTCAGTATCACTCTAATGCTTCTCGCTCACTCAGGAATGCTGTCAGTCAGCGCCCTGATCGGCCTGACATTCCTTGGTGGCATCGGTGCAGCATTAATGGGGCCGACCTGGCAGGCTATCGTTCCGGAGCTCGTACCGCGCCAGGACGTAAAGAGTGCGGTGGCGCTGAACTCTCTTGGGATCAACATTGCCCGTTCGATCGGTCCAGCTGCCGGTGGCTTGCTGTTGGCGGCCTTTGGTGCAGCCCTGACCTATGGTGCTGACGTTGCCAGTTACATCGTCGTAATCGGGGCCCTGCTTTGGTGGCCGCGGGCCAAGAACGGCAATGACGAGCTTGCGGAAGGGTTCTTCGGCGCTTTCCGGGCAGGGCTTCGCTATACCCGCGCCAGCCGACCGCTCCATATCGTCCTGCTTCGTGCGGCCATCTTTTTCGCATTTGCCAGTGCGGTTTGGGCTCTTCTGCCACTTGTCGCCCGTCAGTTGCTTGGCGGCAATGCCAGCTTCTACGGCATTCTCCTCGGCGCGGTCGGTGCCGGTGCAATCGGCGGTGCGCTAATCATGCCGAAGCTCCGCAAGCGTTTTGATGCAGACGGTCTGCTGCTTGGTTCGGCCGTGATAACCGCCGCAGTGATGGCTCTTCTTTCCCTGGCGCCGCCGCAATGGCTCGCCGTCGTCACTCTGCTCTTCCTTGGCGCTGCCTGGATTACTGCTTTGACCACGCTCAATGGCGCAGCTCAAGCAGTCTTGCCCAACTGGGTGCGCGGTCGTGGTCTTGCTGTCTACCTGACGGTTTTCAATGGTGCGATGACAGCCGGTAGTCTGGGCTGGGGTGCGGTTGGCGAGGCCGTTGGTGTACCAGGAGCGTTGCTGGTCGGGGCTGTTGGTTTGCTTGTTGCTGGCCTTATCATGCATCGCGTGAAACTTCCTGCAGGTGACACCGATATGGTGCCGTCCAACCACTGGCCGGAGCCTCTTGTCGCCGAACCCGTTGCGCACGACCGCGGTCCGGTCCTCATCCTGATCGAGTACAACGTCGAGAAGCATCACCGCACTGCCTTCCTGCATGCACTCGATGAACTCTCACAGGAACGCCGGCGTGACGGTGCCTACGGATGGGGTGTTACTGAGGATTCGGCCGATCCGGAGAAGATGGTTGAATGGTTCATGGTGGAATCTTGGGCGGAACACCTTCGCCAGCACAAGCGGGTCTCCAATGCTGACGCAGACCTGCAAGGCCGGGTCCTGGCATATCACGCAGGCCCCGAGCGGCCGGTCGTCAGGCATTTCCTTACGATAAACCGGCCTGGCAGAGCCTGATTAGAGGAGAGGGGACCAATCAATCGTCCCCTCTCCTTAACAGGACGACAACATCGAAAACGTGGCACAGTGTTGGCGCGAGCATTTCCGGCCGATATCCTCCAGCAGACGAATACACATACAACGACGGCCGACGCTAAATCCGGAAGGACAATCCGCCCCCTAAGAGACTCGCTCTGATGCTCGCCAACAGCTTTTGAGCTAGTCGCGGTGGACGCCTTCCACTGTCCACCGGGCTCGGGGAGATAAGAGCCGACTGGCTAGTCAATTGCACCGGGATGGAAAGAGCGGGCGTCGGTCACTCGCCACTCCTCAACGAGATGATGAGAACGAACTTGATTTCGCCTGATCCTCTTGGACTTGGAATTCAGGTTGACGGACGCTCGGAAGTTAATTCGCCATCTGGAAGCTCACCGGGCCGGCTCTTTGCTGTGGGTGCTCTGACTGCAGGGCAATTCTGGGAGATAACCGCCGTCCCGGATATCAGGATGCAGGCACAGTCTGTTGCCAGGGATATTGCACGACGTCACTATGCTCAAACGCCTGCCTTCTGATCGTGAGATCGCAGGATAGCAAGATAGTGGCGAAGGTTAGTTCGGTGCAGATTCCTTACTAAAGAGCTAGGGAGGTTGGCAACCACGCCAAGCAACGCGATGTTCGAACCTATCGGGCTTATGAAATGGTCGCTTCTACCTTCCTGTACTAAATCCCCTCACCTAATACAGGCGAAAACATGGAAGACCCAATTCGTTGATGAACGAAATCGGGCGTCCATTCGCGCACTCTCGGCTTGCGCGCCACGATAGCAGCCGGCGATTCCGCCTGGGGTTTCGAAGAGGTGGCGCTTCCGGCTCTTTGCAGGCTCCCTCGCGCGGTTAGGCCGCTCTTTGCGATCGGGGTGAATCGCGCGGCGCGTTCAGGTAGCCGTCAGATTGCTATGGCCAGATCGCAACGCGCCGGGTGTGCTTTGGGGAAAAGAGCGCGCCCATATACATTGCTATACATTTGGAGCGGATATGACCGAACAGTCTAGCCGTCTGGTCCTTCATACGAATTCGCGTGATGAGGTGTTTGCCGACGAACGCGATGCAGTTGCGGATTTCTCGTTTAACTCGACCGTTGCAAACGTCTTCGACGACATGGTCAGCCGCTCAGTCCCGTTCTACGGGGAAATGCAGCGGATGGTTTGCGAACTGGCCCGTGACTTTGCCCAGCCGCAGTCTAACCTCTATGACATCGGTTGCTCGACGGCTACCACGCTGCTCGCCCTTGATCACCTCGTCGACAATCATGTGGACTTTGTTGGCATCGACAACGCTCCCGAGATGCTGAAAAAGGCAGCCGAGAAGATTGAGGCATCGGGAACAAACCGATCAATCGATTTGGTCACAGGCGACCTCCATCGTGGCTTCTCGGTCGAAAACGCCAGCGTCGTAACCATGCTACTGACGCTTCAGTTCGTGCGCCCCCTCTTTCGCGAACGCGTTATGAAAACGATCTACGACGGCCTCAATGACCACGGCTGTCTGTTGCTTATCGAGAAGTTGACGAGCGAGGATACGACTTTCAATCGGCTCTTCATCGACCACTACTACGACTTCAAGCGGCGTAACGGGTACTCCTCCATCGAAATATCGAAGAAGAGGGAGGCGCTGGAAAATGTGCTCATTCCGTACCGCCTCGAGGAGAACCTCCAACTGCTCAAGGAGGTTGGGTTCAAGAGCACTGAGGTGTTCTTCCGGTGGTACAACTTCTGCGGCATCGTCGCGGTAAAATAAGACGGTCATCCATGAAAAACCTTATGCTCAAAATCGGAACATTTTTCTTCAAATACCGAAACCAGGCGTTCCCGCTAATCATCGTTGCACTGTTTATTACCGCGCCCCCGACTACGACGGTTCTCGGTAACGAAGCGCTGGAACAGTGGAAGGATATCGGCGCACTGGTCATTATCATCGCCGGCTTGCTGCTGCGGGCAACGGTAATCGGGTACGCCTACATCAAGCGTGGTGGCCTGAACAAACGGGTATACGCCAAAGACTTGGTCACCGAGGGCATGTTCGGCGTCTGCCGAAACCCGTTATACGTCGGGAACATGCTGGTCTATTCGGGGCTCTTTTTGTTTCACGGCAATCCGGTGGTCGTGGTCATCGGTTGCTTGCTATTCAGCTTCATCTACCAGTGCATCGTCTATGCAGAAGAGGAATTTCTCGCTGGAAAATTCGGCGAGGCCTATAGCGCGTATTGCCGGGATGTTCCGAGGTGGGGACTAAAGCTAGGCGCGTTCTCGGCATCGACCGAGGGAATGTCATTCAACATGCGACGCGTCATTGCAAAGGACTATTCGACAATGTCGTCCACGCTGATTGCGTTGTTGGCAACGGAATTTTACCGTGTCGCCGCAGACTCGATATCTGATCGGGAAATGTCCTACGCTATTGCACTCATTGGTCTCTTTGTTGTGGTGATTGCGCTGACGGGTCTGGTGAGTTCCCTCAAGAAGCGTGGTGTTTTTGACGAACTTGCTACTGCGCACTGAACCCATTCCCTGGGCATTTCAGTCAACCAATGGGAGGAACTACAGGGCGGATGAAAACCTCGAGTTCGGTCGGAACGTGTTCAAATGTGACCCATGCGAGGGAATGCAATAACGTTCTTCCACGTCGTTAAGGGCGAGGGAACCTGCAAAGAACCTTCTGATGGTATTGCGAGTTGCGCGCGCCTGAACGGTGTCAACCAGTTTTCCGTTGCCCGAGAGATCGTTGAAGGGCAGTGATTGTACCGCCGCTTGATACGGGGCCACAGCCAAACCATGCGGTTCACCTCCTTTGGGAGCGATTCCTAGGGAGGCGGAGCGTTACACGGGCGAACGAAACGCAAATCCGCGGGCATGGCGCGTTTAAGGTCAATGTCAGCATTGGCGTGCACATTAAGGCTGTGTGATCCACATTCTCGGCAAAATGCCGTTTCTATGGAGCCGGTGCCTTGGACTCTTCGATTATTTCGTACGCCCTGGAACGTTTTTTTCATCCGCGGCAACCCAAGGTAATCGGAAAGCTTCGTCGTCGGGATGCAGCGCTACGCGCGGAGAGCGAGATTTCGCAGCTGCTTGACTGGCTAGGGAAGGCCAACTTCGACCTTCAAGGCATGACTGTGCGGTTTTCGGTCAACGGCATCGAAATCGGTGGCGGTGATTGGCCATTTGACCCTGATATCTCGAACCACCACTCCATCAGCTTTGATGTCGCCTGCCCAGCGACATTGTTCGCTGCGGTCATCGATTCCAACCGGGCTTCGTTCGAAAAGTTATTCGCGTGGCACCTTATGGAAGGGCGTGGATACTTTGATCAAAAAGGTATAGTGGCCACGAGCAAAATCGCGCGTGTCACGGCCGCGTGAGAGCACGATCGCTAGATTGCAGGTGGTGCCGAAGTCCGTATAGCGACCGTGCCTCGACGCTTTGCTAGTGGCATGTTTGCCAAGCAGAGACTCCGCAGACAGGCTGAAAAGACAGCGATAGCCAGTGGTCGATGGGCACTGATTAATAGATTTGCGGGGTGGCCTGCTCTTTCCCTAGATTCGCGCTTGACGCGCTACCAAAGCCTAAGGGCGACAGTCCGGTTGATGAGTTCAATGAGTGTGACGCAAGGGGTGAGGCGCCTCCTCGAGTAACCCACTACCGATTTGATGTCGGCACTGAATCCTAAACGCGTCGACGGCAGCAACGCCGTGTCCGCCACCGAACATGCTTCAACCATCACGAGGCCGAGGCAAGGCTTTGGTTCTTTCGCCAGGCGATTATGTCTATTCGGACGTCGCACAGGTCTGGCAGGTTCCGATCTTCAAAAGTAGTTCGACGGGGTGTCGTGCCCGGAGTTAGCCAACATTCCCAAATGGCATTCATTTCGCCAAAACCGCCGAGATCGCTGAGCCAGACGTTTGCTTGAATCAGCTCTGACCTGTCGCTGCCCGCCTCGGCGAGCAGAACATCGATACGACGAAGAATCTCCGTCGTCTGCTCGCTAACGCTGTGCCCGGCTGCTGAATTGGCAATCTGGCCGATGATATGGACGGTTTGGAGTGGCGTCTCCTCGTCGACGGACGAGTACTCGATGGCCATCGGCCAGTTTCCTTGTTTCAATTAGCGCGTAGGTTTGCTGCCGAACCAAAGTTTGCAGTCATCGCGCCGGTTGAGAAGGCCGTTTTATTTTTCGCGGGTATAACGAGACGTTATGGGCGGTCGGCCATCGCGGTGTGTCGTGACACGAACTCGACGAGATAACGAACGCCCTCGGACGCCTCTGACTGTGCATAAAATCCAATCTCGATCCGCACTGCGCCAGGTAGATCTGCCGCCTTATCGAGTGCACGACATCCCTCCGGGATCGTGGCCTCAAGCATCGGGCCAACACCAATTCCGACCCTTACGGCTGTCGCCATGGCAACCAATGTGGAAGCAACGCACGCAGTCTTCCATTTTATGTTTCGCTGCGAGAGCGTCGCAATGGTGCGGACATTCCACGGGCAGCTATCGTCAAACATGATCACCGGAAGCGGTTTGCGTGCGTCAACCACAAAATCGGATCTCACGACCCAGGTCAGATACTCTGTCCATATCAGGATAGGCTTTCGGTTGAGGACCGTAATGTCGCAGACAACGATATCGAGTTTTCCCTCCTCGAACATCTCTGCCAGACGCCGGTTGGGTTCGACAATAATATCGATATCAACGTTGGGGTTTTGTGCTCGGAAGTCACGGAGGATGTCTATCAGCCGGCTGGCCGCGAAATCCTCGACGACTCCGAGGCGGATGCGCCCTTGTAGTATCTTTCCAGTCAGCCGGCGGCCGACCTCGTCGCTAAGCACTACGATCTCTCGGGCGTAGGCTACCATTATCTGGCCATGAGCGGTGAGCTCAAGTCCCTTCGAGGATCGGGAAAAGAGCGATACGCCAACGAGATCCTCAAGCTTGCGGATCTGCATACTTACTGCCGCTTGGGTCCGGTGTAATTTGGCTGCCGCGCCATTGACGGTTCCGATTTCGGCGACTGTCAGGAACGCCCGCAACAGATATGAGTCGAGATCAAGCATTTGGCGGTGTCTTCATTCGGTTGAGCCGCGCCGCCAAACCTTGCAAGACGGCAGCAAAAGTCGACATTGGACGATCTCCTGTCCGGGCGCAACGGGCCTCGGAGGCTTCGAGCCCTTCGGAAAATGCGGAAGAGATAACTTTTGGCCTATAAGGTTTCTTGAACGGGCCCATCGTTGAATCGCGGGATTTTGGCAGCGAGGGTATCAGCAACCGTTATATCCCCTCACGCAATATCACGGTTGTAAAGGTCTCGCGCCGAGCCAATCATCGCGCTTCCGATGTTAGCCGGGAGCCTACCGTGACCATTGACCAGGATTTTCTTGAGGACCTACGCCATCGCTTCGGCAATGCGGCCGGCGGAGAGATGCACGATCCGCATTTCCGCGAAGTCGCCGCAAGCGTCTTCAAGGACGGCGACAGCCGCAAGTGGCCATTTGCCGACCCCGCGACATTCCTTGGTGCGTCCTTTATCGAGAATGGCATCCGGCCGGAGGTGCTTGGGGCACTCGATGTGGCACTGATTGGCGTTCCCATGGACCTTGGTGTTACCAATCGCGCCGGATCGCGGTTGGGTCCGAGGGCCGTTCGGGCGATCGAACGTGTTGGCCCTTATGAGCATGTTCTCCGCGTTGCGCCGATGGGAAAGCTCAAAGTTGCCGACGTGGGTGACGTTCCGATGAAGAGCCGCTTTGATCTTGCTGGGTGCCATGCGGACATTGAAGCTAGCTATCGCATGATTGCAGATACCGGAGTGATCCCCTTGTCGGTGGGCGGAGACCATTCCATCTCCGGCGCCATCCTCAAGGGATTTGCTAGCCGTACACCGGTTGGAATGATCCATATTGATGCCCATTGCGATACGGCCGGGCCGTACGAGGGGTCCAAGTTCCACCACGGAGCTCCGTTCCGCGAGGCCGTTCTCGCCGGGGTGCTCGATCCCAAGAGAACGATCCAGATCGGTATTCGAGGAGGCGCAGAGTATCTGTGGGAATTCTCCTTCGCTTCGGGCATGACGGTGATACATGCCGAGGAAGTCACTGAGATGGGCATCAAGGGGGTTATCGCACGCGCACTCGAGGTCGTCGGTACCGGTCCAACCTACATCAGTTTCGATGTCGACAGTCTGGATCCCGCCTTTGCGCCGGGAACAGGGACACCCGAGGTCGGGGGGCTGCTTCCGAGAGAAGTTCTCGCCATGCTGCGCGGTTTCCGGGGCGTAAACCTCGTCGGCGGCGACGTGGTGGAGGTCGCACCACAGTATGACGCGACCACAAATACCGCGCAGATAGCCGCACAGGTCCTGTTCGAGCTGCTTTGCCTTGCCATGTTCAGCCCGTCAACGCGCGGGCGGGCCACCTAAGGCGGCGGGAATACCGTCTAAATCTAGAACCAAGAAAAAGGGAACACAAAAATGAATATCAGCAAACTGGGAAGAACAATTGCCGCGGCAGCCGCATTTGCCATGGTCGGGCTATCGGCGCACGCCGACGAAATTGCCGACATCAAGGCGGCCGGCCAAATCAGTGTCGGCATTTTCTCCGATTTCCCTCCATTCTCGTCGGCGAGCGCCGACATGAGTCTCAAGGGATATGATGTGGATGTCGCCCAGAGTATCGCCGACAGTCTTGGCGTGAAGCTCAACCTCGTGGGCGTCACTGGACAGAACCGAATTGCATATTTGAACGACAAGCGCGTCGATATTCTGATGAGCGTCGGCTATTCCAAGGAGCGGGCCGAGGTCATCGAATTTGCTGCGGCATATGCGCCGTACTATATCGCGGTCATAGGGCCGGCTGCCGTCGCGATTAAAGGCAAGGATGACCTTGCCGATAAGACGATTGCCGTTAACCGCGGCACACTCGAGGATACTTCCTTGACGGCCGCGGCCCCGGCATCGGCAACGATCCAGCGCTTTGAGAATTACAACTCCGTCATACAGGCCTTCATCTCGGGTCAGACGCAACTCATGGTCGTTGGAAATGACGTTGGAGCGCAGGTTCTTGCACGCCAAGACGCACTGAAACCCGAACAGAAGTTCCAGCTCCTGACGTCGCCTTCACATATCGCCCTCCGTAAGGGCGAGGATGGCCTCAAGAACGCCGTCAATGACGTTGTTGCCAAGATGATCGTGGAAGGGAAACTCGACGCAAGTTCGAAGACGTGGCTGAAGACACCGCTCAATCCTGAAAATCTGAAGGACTGATCACAGTGAACGCTCCCCGCCGTGAAAGGAGTGACGATGACCTATAGCCTTGGCTTCGACTGGCTCTGGGGCGGTGCGGGAGCGCTTGCATATGGTGCAGGCATGACGCTTTTGCTGATTGGCTGCACCACCGTCTTCGGGACGGTCTTGAGTGTTTTCGGTGCGGCCGCGCGAAGAAGTCGTTTCGGCTGGTTGCGCCGGGCTGTTGGGATCTACGTTGAAGTGGTCCGTAACACACCGTTCCTCGTCCAGCTATTCTTCATATTTTTTGGACTTCCGAGTATCGGAATTCATCTCAATCCCGTGACGGCGGCGATACTCGCCATGACACTGAACATGGCGGCCTACACGACCGAGGTTGTCGGCGCCGGGTTGGATGCCATCCCTAAAGGGCAGAGCGAAGCGGCCCTGGCACTTGGGCTGAAGCCCAGACACGTGTTTTTCAAGGTCATATTGCCCCAGGCGCTCAAGGTCATTTTTCCGGCTCTGACAAGTCAGATCATCATTATGATGCTTGAATCGGCCGTTGTGTCACAGATCTCCGTTCGGGAACTGGCGCAGGAAGCCGACCTTCTGCAGGCGCGCACATTTCGTTCATTCGAGACCTACCTTGTCGTGACTATGATCTACCTTGCCATGTCGGCTGGCCTCCGGCGTCTGCTGATAGCCGGTGGAAGAAGGTACCTCGGAGGGGGGATATCGTGATCGAGTTCACATTCTGGGACATTTTGCGCAATCTTGCCTTTGCTACGCGTTGGACAGTCCTTTTGTCGATCGCGGCATTCGTTGGCGGGGCCTCTGTCGGGATGGCAATCCTCTTTGCCCGGATATCGCAATCCTTTTGGCCACGACGGCTGGCGTCAGGCTACATAGCGCTGTTCCAAGGAACACCTTTGCTCATGCAGCTTTTCCTGATGTTCTTCGGGCTGCCAATGTTAGGCTTCCGAATTGAGCCATGGACGGCGGCGGTATGCGGGTTGACGTTCTATGCCAGTGCCTATCTGGCTGAGATATGGCGGAGCGGCGTCGAGTCGCTTCCGCGCGGGCAATGGGACGCGGGAGCAAGCCTTGGTCTGCATCGACTGCAAGAGCTTCGGCTTATCATCTTGCCGCAGGCTTTCCGGATAACACGCGCACCGACCGTGGGGTTTCTGGTGCAGTTGATCAAGAGCACCGCTCTTACGTCCATTCTCGGCTTTGAAGAACTGATGAGGACAGCAAACGCGATCAACAACGCAACCTTCGAACCTTTTAAGGTGTATGGCCTCGTTGCCGCGATCTTCTTTGTGCTGTGCTATCCGCTAACCGAGTACGCTCGAAAGCTCGAGAAGGACGCTCCACTTCGGTGATTGACGGCTGACCACCAACTGCATTTGAGGTCGGTAGGGCAGAACGGTACAGCCGCCCATCAATAGCTGCACGTTGTTGATAGAGCGGGTGCCTCCGATCATGCAGGCGATGGCAAGCAGGCTCATACCTGAAGGGTAGCAATTAGAGCACAGGAAGGCGAACTGAAATCTTAACTCCCGGATGATTGTCTTCCAGTTCGATCCGTGCCGAATGTAGGTCTGCTATAGCCTTAACAAGACTGAGTCCAAGACCGCTTCCCGGCGTCGTGCGGCTCTTATCAAGGCGGTAAAGACGCCGAAATACCATCTCGCGCTCTGCAGATGGGATCCCCGGGCCGGAATCGGCAACGGTGATGACTGCGGCCGCGCGGTCACGCCGAAGGAAAACGCCTATCCGCGTGTCTGGCGGGCAGTGGGTAATGGCGTTCTCAACCAAATTCACCACCATTTGAACAAGCAGCTCGCGGTCGCCATTGACGCATGTTTTCTGGCTCTGTTCGACAACCAGCTGTTGACGGTTGTCTTCTGCGACCTCCGTATAGACGTCCTCAATTAGATTGAGAATTTCATTGAGATCGACCGCGTTGAAGCGAAGTCGACGGGCGCCCGCTTCGATTTGCGAGATGCGCAACAGTGCTTCGAAGGTAGCGTTTATCTGGTCGCTCTCGTCATGTGCTTCATCGAGCAGCTTGGCGACATCACCTTGCGCACCATGGGTCCTGCGCGCCTCCTCGAGGGTGAGGCGCAGGCGGTTGAGGGGAGACTTCAGTTCATGGGCTATGTCGGCGCTGACCTGCCGCATCCCTTCAACCAGACCGGCAAGTCGACTGAGCGCATCGTTAATCTGTTTGAACACGTGATCGAGATCGTCATCGGCATTTCGCAATGGAATACGGCTGTCGAGCCGCCCGTTCGAGACATCCAGCATCGTTCGGGTAACGCCATCCAAGCGCTGTTGGGCACGGTTCGCCAGAAAGATTCCTCCACCGACTGCTGCCAATACAGCGAGAACAGCTGCCCAGATGAGGCTAATCAGCACCGTTCGCAGCATGGCGTCCATCTGCGCAAAGCTCCGGCCAACGACGAGCGTATTTTGTCCGAGCTTGCCCGCCTGGAGGCGGTAGACCGCGTTGCCAATTAGACCGATGTCGCTTGCGTTCACCGTCAAGACGCCTTCCGGAAGGATTGGTGCCTTGAAGTTTCCAGCCAGCTTTTTTCCGGAGCTGTCGATCAGTGAGTAGATGCCATCATCAGCGGGACGAAGATTCGCGTAGCTGTCGAGCGTAGTGATCAAGTCCTCGATATCGTCGGGTGCATAAGTGGACGAAACCACTTGGAACGTATCGTTCAGCGCTGTGTCCAACTGCGCGTCCAGACCGTTGCGCAGCAGGTGATACATAACACCTCCGGTCGCGACGACCGTGAGAATGAAAAGCAGCCCGAAAGATAGCGCCAGACGGAATGGCGTGCTGCGCCTGAGGCTAGTTAGGCGCATGTAGACTGTATCCGGTATGTCGAACCGTGTGCAGCAACTGGGCTTGAAAGGGCTTGTCGATCTTGGCGCGCAGGCGACTGATATGTGTTTCCACGACACTAGTCTTCGGGTCAAAGTGGAAATCCCAGACCTTCTCCAGCAGCATGGTCTTCGTAAGTACGCGACCTTCACCCCGCATGAGCACTTCCAGCAGCGTAAATTCTCTTGGTTGGAGTTCAATAACCTGGCCCGCACGGCGCGCCTGCCGCCGCATCAAGTCAAGTTCGAGGTCGGCCACCTTCAGCACTGTTTTCTGTTCTTGCACGGGAGGACGTCGTGAGAGCGCATTGACGCGTGCGAGGAGTTCAGAAAATGCAAAGGGCTTGACCAAGTAGTCGTCGCCTCCTGCTTCCAACCCTTCGACGCGATCGTCCACGCCACCCACGGACGTGAGAAAAAGGGCAGGGGTGTTGACCCTGGCGGCCCTCAACGATCGAACGATCGACAATCCATCGAGCCCGGGAAGCATTCGATCAACAACGACGACGTCGTACTCCTCGCGTTGGGCTTGAAACAGCCCATCTCGCCCGTCTTTCGTGACATCGCAAACGTGCCCAGCCTCTGCGAACCCTTTCGTTACGAATTCGGCTGTCTTGCGATCGTCCTCAATTAGTAAAATCCGCATCACATCCCGCGCGCATTGTTTCTGGAATATTATCTGAAGGAGACGCTTTTCGCCAAACTTTCGAAAACTATACAGATCCGTAAACCGCCCGCACTGAAGACATCGGCACTTTACGAAATGGTATGGTTACGGCAAGGCGCCTGTATATGGCGCCGCATAGTGTCCGACTGCTGCCGCTCTGAGCAGCGAAATCATCGAAGGACACTCATCATGAAAGCGATTTTCGCCGCCGCTATTCTCAACGGGGTTGCTGCACTCGGTTTCCTCGCAGTCTCCGCACCCGCGCACTCGGCCGTTCCCTGCGAGGAAATGTTGAAAGACCTGCGGGCCGCAAAAGCCGGCACAAAGCTCGGCGATGCGGATACGAAAAAGGTCAATGATCTCGAAACCAAAGCCATCGAACGCTGCAATGCTGACGATGACATGCGCTCAGACAATTTTCTGGCTGATGCAATGAAAATCATGGGCAAGTGAGGAGGCGGACAGATGAACGCGCTGGCGCATTCCGGCACCGTAAACCGAGTCCCCGAGGTCACCGTCGATTTCTGGCTGATCAAACTAATGGCAGTGACAATGGGCGAGACGGCAGCGGACTACCTCGCCGTAAACCTCGGCCTCGGCCTGACCCTAACGTCGCTGATCATGGCTGCCGTGCTGATAGTAGTCGTTGCAATCCAGTTCCTGCAGAAATGCTATGTCCCGGCTAGCTACTGGGCAGCCGTCGTGTTGATCAGCGTTGTGGGTACACTCATCACCGACAATTTGGTTGATAACTTCGGAGTGCCGCTTGAGGTCACAACCATTGGATTTTCCATCACGCTCACGGTGACCTTCGCGGTCTGGTTTGCCTTTGAGCACACCTTGTCGATCCATTCGATTTACACGACGCGGCGTGAAGCGTTTTATTGGCTAGCCATCCTGTTCACGTTTGCCCTGGGCACTGCGGCCGGAGACCTGATCGCAGAAACCTTTGACTTTGGCTACTTCACAACGGCACTCCTCTTTGTGGCGATTATCGGCCTTATCGCAATTGCCTACTATTTCGCAAATCTCAACTCCATCTTGGCATTCTGGCTCGCGTATATCCTGACACGCCCGATGGGTGCCTCTCTGGGTGACTTGCTCTCACAACCCGCCGAATACGGCGGGCTTGGATTCGGAACGATCTATACGAGTCTGCTCTTCTTGGGGCTGATCATTGCGATCGTAATCTACATGACGATCTCCCAGAGCTCGAGCGAGCCAACCGAAGCAACATGATAGCTGTCACAAATAATTCATCGTCGGCCTGACGAGTGGTTCAGGTGGCTGTCAGGCTGGCGTCGAATACGAGGACAACCTCCGGTGTATTCCTCGAGATTGCAACAATGGCCCACTTAAGCCAGCCGTCCTACTCCGAAGCGCCCTCTGGCATGGCAGTGCTGGCTTTGGTCGTCGCGTGGTTCGCACTGCTCACAACCTTCTATCTTCGTCCTTCGCTTGACATCGACTTTTCGTCGATGTTCTTTAGCGGACCATTGTGCCGCAACGCCGTTGCCGGCCACGCCTGCGGATACTTCCCACTTCGCCGCCTACAACTTGTCGAGCAGATAAGGGAGACGCTCTATTTTCTTCCTTACGCGGCAGCGGCGCTCATCGTCGCTGTCGTGGCAATTGGCGTTGTCTCCAGAGAAGTCCGTAAGCGCCTTCCCATGGGCAGGATGATCGTCGCCCTCGTGAGCCTATGCCTCGGGCCAGGCGTGATTGTAAACGGGCTTTTGAAAACCTATTCGGGGAGACCAAGGCCCATACAGACAAACCTGTTTGGGGGGCCGTTAGATTTCACTGCGGCCGGAACGTTTGTCGGTGAATGCACACGAAACTGTTCGTTTGTGTCGGGCGAAGCCTCGGGGGCAGGGTGGTTGCTTTGCCTTCTCTTTCTGTTGCCCGCCAAAGTTCGGGTGTGGGCAGGACCGCCGCTGATCGCTGCCTCATTGGCAATGGCGGGGCTGCGCGTCGCCGTTGGATCACATTACGCGTCTGATGCGCTGCTCGGGTGGCTCTTGGCAATCATCCTCTTCATGGGCATGCTCTTTACTGAAGCGCGAATTGCCCAAAGACTCCAAAGTGAAGGGACGCTGCGTTACTTTACTTCTACAATGTAAGGTTATTGCCTGCCGCGTTCGCCATCGGGGTCATTCAGATTAGAAGTGACATAGATCAGCTGGCTTCAACATGAAGTTGTGCCTTGCGGGCTGCGGCGATTAATGCGAGCCGGGCGTACGCTTCCGAGCATTTTCCCTCGAGGCTGGCGGCGCATGCTCGCAAGGCTCGCATAAACGACCGTCCACTCATCACCGGCCACTTGTCAGCCAATAACCACGCTGCTTCGTGCGCATTCCGAACGATGTACTTTGCCGATCCAATCAGGACCACGACCGGTTTTCTCCAGAACTTTATTTCAGTCATTTTCACCTCATTTCGCGCCATGAAATGCACGAGAGGCAAACTGGTTCCACAGCGGTTAGGAATCGCTGACGTCACCGAGGAGATACGCCATAGCCCGAGCCTGTCGTCGCGGCATAAATAGAAGCTGTCAATGCCAGCTATTTGTTCTGGATGAATCGCCTGGAGCGTGTCAGAGTAGCACCTACAACCGCGAATGCGGCAGGGCTGCGACATCAGTGGGGTGACACATGTCGGTTATACAGGTGCCCGGACTACTGACGTTTACCATTGCAATTCTCGTTTTCTTTGTGGGTGCTTATCTTAATCGCGTAATCCCGATTCTTGCTCGATTGAGCATTCCAGAGGCGGTCACTGGCGGCCTTCTGGCTGCGTTGGCGACACTCGTTGCTTATGAGTTCTTTTCTGTTGAGATTAGTTTTACTCTTGAAGCGCGCGACATGCTGCTCCTCTACTTTTTCACGGGCGTCGGGCTAAACGCCAGGCTTTCCGATCTTTTGGCAGGAGGAAAGCCGCTTCTTATTCTCCTTGGTATCACCATTGCTTTCCTGGTCATCCAGAACGCAATTGCCATTGGGGCAAGCAACCTGCTCGGTCTTCCGCCGGGAATGTCCATGTTGTTAGGGTCGACATCCTTGATAGGCGGTCACGGAACCACCATTGCGTGGGCCCCGATCATCACCAACCGCTTCGGGCTGACCAGTGCTCTCGAAGTTGGCATTGCCAGCGCCACACTTGGCCTTGTGATTGCCAGCCTGATAGGCGGTCCGATCGCGCAATACCTGATCACCCGCTATCATCTGAGCGGGCCCAAGGACGAGGAACTGATAATTGGGGTTTCACGGGCCGCAACAGGCGCTCACGAAGATGAGGTCAGTTACATCAGTCTCTTGCAGACATTGCTTGTGACCAACATTGCCATTCTTATCGGGTACGCATTGCACGAGATCATCCTGGATCTTGGCGTTAATCTTCCACTCTTTGTGGTCTGCTTGCTGGTCGCCATCGTGATGACGAATACCCTCCCGTCCATCGTACCGACACTGCCTTGGCCAACGCGTAGTCGTGCACTTTCGCTCATCTCGGATCTCTCATTGAACGTCTTTCTCGCAATGTCGTTGATGAGCATGCAACTGTGGGGCTTAAGCGGCCTCGGCCTCGCGCTTGCTATTGTACTCGCTATTCAGACAACTGCGGCTGTGGTCTACATTCTGTTCGTAGTGTTTCCGGCCATGGGGCGAAATTATGAAGCTGCGGTCATTTCGGCCGGCTTTTGCGGCATCTCACTCGGCGCGACCCCGACAGCGATCGCCAATATGACAGCAGTGACCAAAATCCATGGTGCCGCTACCATCGCGTTTATCATCCTGCCGCTCGTTTCCGCCTTCTTTATCGATCTGGCGAACGCAGCCGCACTTGGCTTCCTTGTCAGGTGAAAACACTTCAAGCCATTAATCCAGACGACGGCTATGACCGACAGCCGAAAGCCTACGCTCTCGAACACCCAGTCTGACAAGATTGCAGGCTCACGCCTAAAATGGCGAGCGTCGCTCGGGCTATCCTTGAAGCCTTCGAAGTAGAACGCCAAGCCTTTCCTCGGAGGAGCAATCTTCGAGGTCTGGGCGGACTGGAATGCCACCGCCACCTCGGTTTCGGACTTCGCTCGGGCTATATCCGAATGCACGTTTAAACGCCCGTCCAAACTCGGCGCCGTCGCTAAATCCACGCTCCTCTGCGATCTGAAATATGAGGCGCCGATCGTTGGGGTCAGTCAAAGCGGCATAGGCGCTGAGCAATCGACGGTGCTGGATGTAGTGCATCACCCCGCCAAAAGGCTCAAAAAGATTGTACAGACGCGTACGCGAGATACCGAGCTCCCGACGCACCAGTTCACTACTTAGTTTCGGATCGAGCAAGCGACCTTGCACCAGCTGTCGTGCCCTTTCGAGAAGGACATTGGCAATCGGTCCCTCGGCGGCTTCGAGGTGGTCCGCGGATGGCGAAACACAAGCGAGGATCATCGCCCGTGTGGCGGCTATCAGCCCGGGCAGGTTGGACTGGGTTAGCATCGGCAGGCGATTGCCGACGTCAATCAGATAGTCCGAGAATAGTCGCCCCATTCCTGTCCCAAGCGTCGAGAACTCAGCTGCGCCCAGCGTTGCGGCCGTTTCGAGGGAAAGGTCCCGCGGCACGAATAGCATTAGCATCTCGCTTTTTTCCACAACGCCAGTGAAAGAGCGACCAAGGGAGTGGATCTGGACTTCACCCGGACCTGCAGTAAACGCGTGTCTTGCCGCATCGGTGCTGATTTGTCCGGAAAGCAGTACGGTCATGGTCCAGTGGTCGACGGGATCCCTGCGCACATATCCTGGAAGACTGGAAAACGCTAGGCTGTCGGTACTGATCCTGGCAAGGACAAAACTGCCAAGGTCCCAAAGCTCCTGCTGACCTTTGAAGTCGGATGTCATTGGATTGGTATCAGAAAGCTCCAGCATGGGTGCAAAGCTATTGTGCCATGTTGAGAACTGATCGGGTCGGGAAAGCCCTTCAGTCGAAAACTCGAAGGACGGCAGGTACGAAGGTGTCCTGTCCTCTTGTATTGGATCAACGTCCTCGTAGTCCGGTACAACGAGACTTGCGTGGTCCAGGTGCCGCTCCGGGAAACTGGCATAGGTGTTAACATCTTCGGTTGTCATTCCATCACCTCCCCCTGGCCGGCCGCAACCGACTGGCTAAGCGCAGGGAGTACGGCAACCATATTGTGGCCGTCATTCCCCATCACATTGGTGCTGCTAGTGATCAAGGCGCCCGAGTTGAACGGGAGAGCCTTGGCTTGTGTAATGGGTCTGAATTTTCTCCTCTTGCTCGCGATGGTGGCGAGCCCTTCGAGCATGAGCCCCCGTGCCTGCTCCGTCCTCTTGGACCGGCTGGTTGAGACAACAGTCATGCAATTCATTCGTACTCTCCTCTTGGGCCCAAGAGCGAGGGCCTGATGACGTCTGAATGATGCAAGCAAAGCAGCGTCTAACGCGGCCACTCCGCACGTCGAATGCTGGTTCTTGACCCTTCGCCTCCTATATCGTGCGGCACAGCCGACCGTCTTAGTCGGTGATCCTCCCTACCCTAATCTAGCCCCTTCGATCGATTTCCTCAACCGTCAGATGCACACACATCGGGCGGCGTGGTTTCTATAGGTTTCAAGTTGTTTTAGATGGGTCTAATTGGATCACGGTGGGGCCGGGACCGCTGATTTATGATTCCCGATCGGTGTATGGCTTTGAACCGCCTGACAGCAGTGTCGCAACCCATTTTCCAGAGGGTGTCCCTGAACAGTAGACAATGAACGCGATCAGGATAGGCACGCCGATGAAGGCCCCTGAGATACCCCACATGAAGCTCCAAAAAAACACTGAAAAAATGACGGAGAAGGGAGAGATTGCGAGCGACGCACCGGTCAAACGTGGTTCAAGATAACTCCCGATGATGAACTGGATCACGTTCAGGCTCGCGAAAATGATGACCGCAGACTGCCAGTTGTCGAATTGAGCAATGGCAAACAGCGTTGGAAGCGCCGTTGCAACAAAAGGCCCGATGAAAGGTATGTAGTTGAGCGCGAATGCGATCGCACCCCAGGCTGTGGCAAGTTCAAGACCAGCGCCCAGCGCAAACAGCCACACCACCAGGCCCGTCAGAATGCTGGCAAACGTCCGTACGATCATGAAGCGACGAAGCTTTGCGCCTATCACGCGATTGGCCACAAGGATGCGCATTCCGTAAGGCTGTGCGGAAGGCGCAACAAGGCGTTTGTTGAAGTCTTCGACTTCAAGCAGGCCGAGCATGATGAAGATGAACACCAGTAGCGCGAAGCCGGCAAAGCTGTTCACGCGGCCGGCCGTGCCCTGCACAAAGCGAACGAGCCACGCGACGTCGAAGCGGTCGGTCAATGGACCCGCGACTGCGATGCCGTGCCCTTCGAGCCATTCTGTCCAGTCGACATAAATCGCCTGAAACCTCTCGGCGTTGAGGAATAGCCATTGTGCGAGCTTGCCAAACCCCCATGCTACCGATGACCCGATGGCAATAATAACAACCATGGTGACGATGAGCGTGATCAAAAGGGCGACAAGCTTGGGAAGCCAACGTTGCAGAGCGGCCTGACAAGGCCAAACGAGGGCAATGACGAACAGGGAAAAGACGAGCGGCGCAAAGATTGATTGGGCGATATAGAGCAAAGCGAGAATGAGAATGCCAGTTGCTATCGAGCCGATCATGCGATTGCCGTTCGCTTCCTGCATGCTTGCCCCTTTAGACACTGACAGTTTCCAAGCTCTGCCTGATCGTAGGCGAGCTTGGTGTCACATTGGAATTCACAAACGGTCGGAACCGTTGCTAAGCGCCCGCCACTGTTCGGGCCCGAACCTGAGGAGCGCCAAGCGTTTCACGGGCTCCAATCTAGCTGGCGGCAGTTGCCTTTTGCAACGCTTCACGCAAAACCTCTTCCTTCGTCTCGTCGAGCGAGGTCTTAAGCACGACGCCCCCATAATGGGATATTTCCTTGAGCACCTTGTCTGCCGTCATTTCCTGGATCAGCACGAACAAAGCCGCCTTGCCCGGGTCGAGATTGGCTGCAAGATCCTTCATGAAGGTGTCATTGATACCAACATCGGTCAGTGCTCCGCCGATCGCGCCTGATGCGGCGCCCACTGCCACGCCCAAAAGCGGATTGAGAAACAGAACACCGATTAGCAAGCCCCAGAAGCTTCCTGATGCAGCGCCTGCAGCGGTGGTGTTGACCAACTGGTTCAATTTGACCTTGCCGCCCTCTGTCTTCGTCGCGATCACGGCGTCGCCAACCTTGATCAGATATTCCTTCTGCATTTCGAACAAGCGCTGGCGCACTTCTTCGGCCTTGGCCTCGGTTGGATAGACAATTGCAATCAACGTGGACATGTTCATTGCTCCTATGTGAGACGCACCGGCGTCAGGTTGGAAATGAAGTTTGTTTCTGGTTCCAGCATGGTTGGGACTACGGGCGAGGTCTCATGCCCCGGCCGCTGCCGGTGTTGTTGGAGACGCTTCGACACTTGCGGGCTTTGCCTTGGCTGGAATGCGAAACCAAAGGACATAAAGCACGGGGAGGAATATCAGTGTCAGGGCCGCTGCAACCACCAGACCGCCGATGACGGTAAAGGCAAGCGGAGACCAGAAGGGGTCACGAATGATCGGTAGCATACCGAGTACGGTTGATCCCGCGGTCAGAAAGACGGGTCGCAGACGCTGTGCAGTAACATCTATGACGCTCCCCCATGTCCGGCCCTTTTCTTCAATGGCAAGGTCGATCTGGTCGATCAGCACCACGGAGTTTCGCGTAATCATGCCAATGAGCGCAATCATTCCCAACACGGCGATGAAACCGACAGGCGTGTTGGTTATCAGCATGATCAGTACAACACCGATCAACCCCAATGGCACGACGCTGACGACGAGGAGGAGACGCTGTACGCTTTGCAGCTGGAACATGAGAACAATCAGGATGATGATTGCCATTACCGGAAGCATCTCGACAACGGAAGCCAACCCCTCTTCTGCCCCTTCGACAGCACCACCCACCTCAATCTGGTAACGCGGGTTGGCATTGCGAAGCTCATCGATCTTGGCTGAGGCAGCCTCGACAACGCCGGCCGCTAATACGCCCTCGGCCGTATCTGCCTGAACAGTGATGGTGGTGGCGCCATCGCGACGCCAGATCACGGGTTGCGTCGTCTGATATTCGACCGTGGCTATGCTCGATAACGGCACTGTATTGTTGGCACCGACGGGAATCTGCAGGGTGCGAATGGTACTGATATCGACGCGCTCATCGGCGGTGGCTCGTGCCACAACATTCACGAGGTAGATCGAGTCGCGAACCTGCGTGATTGGAATTCCCGATGCGGTGGCAAAAAGCGTCTGGGCGATCACTGAGGAGTTGAGGCCAACCAGTCTCGCTCGATCCTGGTCTACATTGATGACAATTTTTCGTACCGGTTCATTCCAGTCGAGGTTCGGCTGAACAACACCTGGGACCTTGCTGATGGCGTCGGCAACTTGCCAGGCGACATTTCTGACGCCCGGGATATCGGGTCCGCTGACACGGTACTGGACCGGCCAGCCGACTGGTGGACCCATTTCGAGTGGCGAGACCCTAACGATGATGTCGGGCAGTTTTTCGTCGAGCGCCTTTTGCAGACGTGCCTGCAGCGCCTCACGTGCGCCAACGCTCTTGGCGATCACCACCGCCTGGGCGCGAGAGGGGGCTGGAGCTTGCAGGTCCATCGACAAATAGAAGCGAACAGGATCCGAGCCGATATAAAAACTCCAGTCGGCCACGTCCTCGTCGGCGGCAAGAACCTCTTCTGCTTTCGAGACCTCGACAGCGGTTGCCTCTTGCGACGCGCTCTGTGGCAGGGTCAGTTGCAAGATAAGTTCTGGCCTGTCAGAGGCGGGAAAGAACTGGCGCTTCATAGCTGATGAGCCAAGGAGGGCAGCCACAAACAAAGCTGCGGTGGCAAGCACGACCAAGAGGCGCATTCGCATGCAGGCATAAAGGAGATTCTTGAAACCGCGGATAAGTGCCCCATCCTCTTTCGGCCCCGTTGCAGCGCCTGATTTCAGGACGGCAAGACCAACGATCGGTGTCAGCAACACCGCCACCAGCCAGGACACGATGAGCGCAAAGCCGATCACCAGAAACAGGGATCGCGCATACTCACCCGAGGAGCTACTTGCAAAGCCGACGGGAATGAAGCCCGCAATCGTCACCAGCGTCCCGGCCAACATCGGAAAAGCGGTCGAGGTATAGGCATGAGACGCCGCTTGAATCCTCTCATAGCCCTGCTCGAGCTTTGCCATCATTGTCTCGACGGTCACCATCGTGTCGTCGATCATCAAAGTGAGCGCAATGATCAATGCTCCAAGCGAGACGCGCTGCAAAGCGATGCCTGTTACGTCCATGAAGAGGAAGGTCAGGGCAAGAACGAGCGGGATCGAAACAGCAACCGCGATACCGGCTCGCAGTCCAAGAGCCAGGAAGCTCACGCCAAGAACAATGACGACTGCTTGGCCGAGCGAGGTCGTGAAACCGCGAATTGCTGTCTTGACGACCGCAGGTTGGCTGGCGACGTGTGTAAGGTTGATACCAATCGGCAGGTCGTCCTCAAGCCCTTGCATCGTCGCTTCGATATTCTGGCCAAGTTGGAGAATGTCTCCCCCTGAAGCCATCGAGATAGCGATGCCGATGGCCGGCTTGCCTTTGACGCGGAATCGAGGCTGCGGTGGATCCACCGTTCCACGCACTACACTTGCAATATCGCCCAGGCGCACGAAGCCGGATGCGGTTGGAATGTTGAGTTGGCGCAGGGTTGCCTCGTCGGCAAGACTGCCAGAGACCTGAAGAATGGTCCGATCCTGCGCCGTGGTGATGAGACCAGCAGGCAGGACAGCGTTCTGCGCCTGTATGGTGCCGATCACCGTTGCAGCACTAAGGCCCAAGCTTGCCAGCCGCTCAGTCGAAAATTCGATATAGATCGTTTCGTCCTGGGTCCCGATAAGCTGAACTTTCCCGATGTTGTCGATCTTGAGCAGGCGCGTGCGCGCTTCGTAGGCCCAGTCGCGGACTTCGCGATCGCTAAAGCCGTCGGATGTAAAGCCATAGATAATGCCAAAGGTGTCGCCAAAGTCGTCATTGAAGAAAGGTCCACGCACGCCAGCTGGTAGCGTCGATACCATGTCTCCGACCTTCTTGCGGGCCTGGTACCAGGATTCTCCGACTTTATCGGGCGGCGTGGAATCGTCGAGCGTGACATAAACGATCGATTGTCCGGCTGTCGTCAGGCTGCGCAGACTGTCAAGATGAGGCACCTCTTCGAGCGTTCTTTCAAGACGGTCGGTAATCTGGTCGGTGGTCTGCTCGATTGTTCCGCCCGGCCATCCTGCGGATACGATCATTGTCTTGAAGGTAAACTCCGGGTCTTCATCGCGGCCCAGATTGATGTAGGCAATGATGCCCGCAAGCGCGCTTAGAACCACCAAAAACAGGACTAGGCTCTTTCGCTGGATTGCCCAGCCCGATAGGTTGAAGCCTTCGTTCATTCCACGCTTCCTTCGAGCAAGCGAACAGGCATGCCGGGACGCAGCTGCTGCACACCGGCAACCACCACGTTGTCTCCGCTTGAAAGTCCCTTGGTCACCAGAAAATCCTTGGTGTCGAAGCGATGCACCTCGACAGGCACGAGCTTTGTCGTCTTGCTTGCAGCATCCACGACCCACACGGCGCTCTGGTTCCCCTCGCTAAACAGGGCGGTAATCGGTAACCGCGCCGCCGGCTCGCCGGAAAGGCGAATTGTACCGCGCACGGCACTTCCGAACCGGAATTCCTCAGGCGCGGTATCTAGCCCGACACGAACAGTAAAGTTGCGTGTGATCGGATCAGCGGTCGGCGAAATCTCTCGGACCGTTCCTGTTGCCTTGATGCTGGGATTGCTAAGGAGCTGTACGTCAACCCTTGCATCGCCTCCCGTCGTCTGGATCGTGGCTTCGGGAACCTGAAAGACGGCATCACGTGTACCAAGCTGTGCAACGCGCACCACCATTTGCCCGCCGCCGACGACTTGTCCGACCTCTCCTCCGACCGCGGTCACGACCCCCGCGGCATTTGCCTTCAGGACGCGGTTGTCGAGATTGGTCTGTGCGATCCGCAGACCAGCTTGGGCAGCGTCGACACCAGCCTGTGCCATACTCGCCTGGGCGGTGGCGGCATCGAAGGCTTGGCGGGTGGACGTGCGTGGGTATAGTTGCTGCTGGCGGGCACGCTCTGTCTCTGCGTTCTGAGATTGGGCCTGGGCCGCAAAGAGATTTGCCTCAGCCTTTCGTATCGCATCCTGTGCATCTTCTGCATCAAGACGGGCGAGGACAGTTCCTACTTCCACGAGGTCACCGACCTCGACGTCGCGCTCGCGAATCTCGCCACCCTGCCTGAAGCTGAAGCTGGTTTCGGTGCGTGGACGGATCTCACCAACGAGGGACCCATAGGTGTCCTCGGGATTGAACGAAACCGCCATCGTTCTAACCGGCCTTGGCGGGCGCTCTTTTGCCTCTTCCTCATCTCGGCAACCGCTTAGGAAAAAGGCTGCCAGTAGGGCGGCCGTTACGCCAAGTATCGCGCGGGAATTCGAAGCAGCCAGATGCGTTTTCATGGGCGGTTCTCCCGACTACCTACCGGCGCGATGACGTCGTTTCACGCGCTGACAGCTGTAAAAATGATTTAGGTTCAATGAGATTAACGCAGCTAGCCTTGCCAGCGGCATCCCGGGCTAGAGAAAATATGTGCCTTTCACCCGTCAAACGAATGCCAGTGACCAAAGCCAACTGTTGAGATCCTGAGTATAGACTCAAGTGGCAGTGCTCCCTTAGTGCCCGGCTCGGCTTACGCAATCTCCGCTCCCTGAGGGACGGAGTGCCTTTTCTTAGGAACTATAGAGCGGTTCGAGAAGTGAAGTGATCAGCATAGAATCCCGCAAACATGCCTTCAGTCCAGATTTTGGTGGGCCGACGCTTTGTGGATGCTTCAAGGTGAAAGATGTTCGTCATTATTCTGTCGCCTGAACGACACGAAAATCTGAATACTGCTGATATCGCTGAAATCTATCTACCGCACCGGCGGCGGATAGCTTAGAACGGAGAGATGCTCGCCCTGGCTGTGCCGTGGCGAGAGATCAGAACCGATTGTCTCATATTGACTGATTTGAATCGCTTGCCATGGAATTAGGTCGAGCCTGTGTCCTCAATCCGATTGTCCGTCGTTTTCATCATTCTGTTGGCTCTGGTTGGTTGTGGAGGGCCACGCGCGGTCCTTGGGCTTCCTACAACGTCATCCTCGGGAGCAGAACCGCGCGCAATCGTTCCCATTTACGTCGCAACCACACGCGCCCGATCCGGCAATCTCTCCCTGCCATACTCTGCAGAGCGATCGAAGACATTGAATTTTGCGAAACTCGATATCGGCATTCCGCAAAACCATGTCCCTGGCCGTGTCGAGAAAAGCGGGCGAATTCCTGATCCCGGCAGACACTTTTCGGCGAGAACCTATCAACCGATTGCAGGGCGGCAGGATTTCATTCGGCAACTAAATGTCGCGTTGTCGAAGCGGGCGCCGGAAAATCGTGAGATCTTCATCTTCGTCCATGGATACAACAACAACTTCGCCGACAGCGTTTTTCGCAACGCTCAGATCAGCTACGACTACAATATCAAGTCGGTGTCGCTGCATTACGCATGGCCGTCGGGAGCTTCTATTCCGCTCTACGTATTTGATCGAGACAGTGCCCTTGTTGGCAGGCGCGGACTTGCCGAGACAATCGAGATCGCGGCAGAGACCAATGCCACCAGAATCATTGTAGTTGGTCATTCCATGGGCGCCTACGTTGTCACTGAAGCCTTGCGTGACCTGGCTCTTAGAGGACGCACCGGTACCCTGAAACGCCTGGGTGGCGTGGTCCTCGCAGCACCCGATATCGATGTGGACGTGTTCTTAAGTCAGCTTGACGACATCGGTGATATCCCGCGACCATTTACAATCATCGTCTCACGGCGCGATCGCGCGCTGGGTTTTTCCCGACGATTGGCGGGCGGCCACCCGCGTGTAGGCAGTGGCTCGGAGGTCGCTGTTCTTCAACAGCGAGAGATCGCGGTGATCGATGTGTCTGACATAGATGGTGGCAGGCACAGTGTCTTTGCCAGTTCACCGACCCTGATGGATGTCGTCAACAATGATGCCTTGATGCGCAGCATACTCAGAGAAGACCAAGCTCCTGCAGGCCAGACAATGCTCGCCGACGGCGCGTCGGTAATCGAGGGAGCCGCATCACTTATCATATTTCTTCCAAGCCGCATTTTGGGGGGGATCGCACAGGCAGCCGCCAGCCAATAGTGGCTTTTACAGTGCGCCCGATTGCTTTCCAGCTGGCACATCAGGCCGGGACAAGCCTCAGGGTACCCAATAGGTAAATGGCGATTACATAGTATAGTACGTAAAGCGCGTATGTCTGGCCGTTACCCGTATAGATCTTTCGTACCATTTCTGCCCCGCTCGTCGTCAGATTGCAGAGGCCATCCCAGACGGAATTTGCAATAGGGGTGACGAGTGGCGCAAATACCGATCGATAAAAGGCGTAAAAATGAGTCGCACTGACGGGAATGGAGCGCTCGCGCCCAGTTCGATAGAGCAGCATGAACGCCACAACGAAGACCGCCGTGATCGCGACGGTGACCGCCATGACAGGGATAGGATTCCAGTAGCCATAGATGGTCTCAAGCGACATGCCCTGCCAGACCAGTGTTGAGGCGAAATAGGGATCGATGGCGGCAGATACCGGATCCATAACCAACTTCGGAAAGAACGAAAGCAAGACAATAGAGAGCACCAGAACGAACTGCGGTATCAAGAGAGCTATTGGCGCCTCCACCGCAAGGCCAGCTGTTGGCCTTTGCGGACCAAGGAAGATCGAGTAGCCAAACCGAAACATGTATAGAAAGCCCATGAAGGTCGCGAGAACGGCAACGATTGCAAGACCATACCAACCCCTGTCCATCATGGCGCTCAAAAGCAGCCATTTGCCCCCGAACCCGGCAAGCGGCGGCAGACCAGACATCGAGACGAGCGCAACAACCACGCAAGCAAACGTGAGAGGCATCATTCTGGCCAGTCCCCCGGTTTCATCGAACGACCTGGTACCTGTGCGCAGGATGACGGCGGCGGCTGCAAGAAACAGGATGCCTTTGACCATCAGGTGGTTGGCAACGAGGTAGAAGGCTGTCACCCAACCGAGATGGCTCATCAACGCAATCGCAGTGATGATATAACCGATCTGGCTCATGCTCGAATAGCCGAGCATTCGTTTCAGATCGGTTTGCTGGAAAGCCATCACAGCGCCGGCTATGGTCGTGAGAAGTCCGATCCAGCCCATCACATGCGCCATTTCGAGCCCGACGTCGGAGCGAATGGCGAGGTACGTCACCATAAACAATCCGAATATCGCCACCTTGCTGATAACCGCTGATAGCATCGCTGAAAGGTCATCGTCTGCCTCGGCATAGGCGCCGGGTAGCCATACATGGACGCCAACCGCCCCGGCCTTGATCAGAAAGCCGACTGCGAGGAGCATAAATCCACGTGCCGCATCAGGGCCGGCAGTGGCGAATGCCGAAAGTGTCGTGGTGCCGTTGGCATTTGTTGCAACGCCAAAACCCGCAAGCAGGCAAAAGGCCGATACCAGGGAAAAAAGCAGGAACTGCAGCACGTAGGGGTGAGCACCGGGCCGCTGGGCGATTAGGAAGTAGGAGGAGAGGGTGATGATTTCCCAATGGAAGAAAAACTCCAGGCTCGTGGTGGCGCGTAGCAGACTGGCGATCGACAAAATCAGGATCGCCATCAATGGATAAAAGCCCCGGCGCGGATCGATGCGATAGAGGCTGGCAATGGCAACCACCAACGCGCCGGAAAGAAGAAGTACGGCGAATAATCTCGGCAACCCCACAAGATCGGCCGAAATAAGCGGTCCGACAACCACCACTGCCGCGAGCATCAAAACGCACTTGACCCGGCCGGGAAGGCCCTCGAGGAGATAAAGCACGCCCCCGACGCAAAGAGGGGTCACAAGCCACAATGACATTGCGCCTGCAAATGTCGCTGCCACGTAGCCCCCCACAAACAATAAAACTGCGACGGCCAACACCGGAACGAGCCTGATCGGGGCAGGGGTTGGGAAGCCAGGGATGGCTGCAACAGACTGGATGCCGGGCTCGCTCGATGGAAAGCGCGTCGCCAGCTTGAACCAGCTGAACATGTAGGCTGCCTCTAGCAGCGATCCTAAAAGGATGACCGCGATCCAGATCGATCGTTCGCCTGCTGCTGCCTGCATAATGAGCTCCCATTTTGCCCAGAACCCTGGGAATGGAGGCAATCCTGAAATGGCAACTAGAAAAACGGCGAGGATCGAAAGCAAAAGACGATTGCCCGCGATATCGGACCACTCGCTGACTTCAGTGCGCTCGACGATGCCAGCAAGCCAAAAAAGACCTGCCTTGGCCAGTAGATGATTGACGAAAAGCCCTCCCACAACCAGAGGCAACGACTCCTCGGCTTCGAGGTGATGAAGTAGCGCCAGCGCCAGTGTCAGGAGACCCATCTGTGCAATGGAGGAGTATCCAAGCATTCGTTGAACGCTTGTCTGCCGAAGTCCGACTAGATTGGAGAAGAGGAAGGTTATGCCTCCCGCTGCGGCAATAATGCCCAATTGGTCAGCAAACAGGGGCAGCAGCTTGAAGAGAGCGAAGAAGACGCCGGCTGACACCCCGACTGACGACAATGCCGCTAAACCGCTGTCGGCCGTCTCGTAAACGTCGAGCCCCCATCCGTTGGCAGGGAAAGGTTTTAGTTCCAGCACGAGACAGGCGAGCAAGAAGAGCAACGCGGTTGTCCCTATCGGACCCGTGATCGCCGCCCGATTGGCAATCATATCGTCAATGTTGAGTGTGCCGGTCACATGATAGAGAAGCCCGGCACCGAGAAGAAAGAACGACGAGGCCAGTACCGTAGCCATGATGTACTTGAAACTGGCGGCAAGCGCTGCGGGGGTCCGCTTCAGTCCGAGAAGCCCGTAGGTCCCGATGGACATGATCTCCAGGAACACGAACTGGTTGAAGAGGTCGCGGGTCATCACCATCCCGTTGATGCCCATGATCAGGATCAGGTAGAGCAGAAGTGCCGAATAATTTGAGCGCAGCCGCTCCCAAAGATGCCAGGCGCCGAGGAGGGCTACGACATTGACGCAGACGGAGAAAAAGCCCTCCCACGCACCGAACCGCAAATTGATCGAGAACGGTGGCAAACTGCCGGCTGTCAGGATCTCGAAGGTCGGCGCGCCATTGTGGATACGCCAAAGACAAACACAGGAAATGAGCGTCATTCCCAGAAGTGCCACAACAAAGCCTGCTGCCGGCAACGGCCTGGCGATGCGGTAGAGCAGTGGAATGAGAAATCCACCACCAAGGCCGAGCAAGAAGATGTTCAGCGGCTGGAGCAGACTCTCTACCATTTGGACTCCGTCAGCGCGTCGATTGAAAGTGTTTTTCTGACAGCGTGTAGGCGGATCGCGAAGGAAAGCATGATTGCGGTCACCGAAAAGCCGATGACGATGGCTGTTACAACGAGTGCCGCCGGGATTGGATCGACAGCACGCGTGGCAGCGTCTCCGGCGCTGAGCGCCTCGTCGATAATCGGTGCCGTTCCACCCGTGACATAACCGGTTGCCACCAGGACGATGTGCATCCCGGTATCGATTAGCGAGAAGCCGATGATCATGCGAAGGATGTTACGATGCCTCAGCATCCCCCAAAATCCGATGAGGATGAGAAGAAATCCCGTAGTCATAAGGATGTGTGATATCGGCAACCCCATGGCGTTCCCAACTCGTCTAGCTGCGAAACCGGTCGATAATGACACTCAGTTCCGCACCGACCTTGATGCCCAGCAGTGCTGATATCAACGGTATGGCGCCGGCACTTAGGAGCGTGCCGAAATTACCGCGCGGAAGAATGTGGCTGTCGAGAAAACCGTTGCCGAAGACCATGCCGGCGATGCCGATCAGAACATAGAACACACCCGCAAGCGATTCCGTTGTACTGAGAAAACCGTGGTTGATCGACCCGAAGGGATAAGCAAGCATGAGGAGCATGACACCCGATGCAACGACGGCGCCGCCCTGAAAGCCACCGCCGGCCGACAGGTGACCATTCATGATGACATACGCGCCAAAAAGGAAGATCAGTGGAAGGACCACTTCTGCACCATTGCGCACCAGTTCGCTCGGACCGTGATCATCGGAAGGAAGGGGGCGAGAGGGTGCCTTCTCCCCCTCTTCACGGGCAAGCAGTAGGCCAACACTTGCCGCAACCATGAAAAGTACGGCAACTTCGCCGAGAGTATCGAACCCGCGAAAAGTAATGAGAATCCCCGTCACGACATTTGGCGCACCAAGATCGGCGGGCACTTCATTCAGATAGTACATTGCCAGCGCAGAAACCGTGTGGCGCTCGCCATAGCCGCTGAGAACAACAGCAAAGATGACGCCAAAGGCCAGCACGGAAAGCAGGCTAAAAGCGCGCTTCATACTGGTCCCTCCTTGCCAACGCCATCGTTCTCGTCGCGCAGGGCATCAACGATTGTCGCAGCCGCCATCGGTGTCCTGATTGCGTGCGCGGCCCGCGACAGCGCATGTGACGACAGCGGATTGGTCATCAGCACGAAATAGGCGATGATCAAAAGCTTCAGCGACCAGTCCGGATGATAGATTCCAAGCCCGGCAAGAACCAGAATGTTGCCCAGGGTCGAAGCCTTGGTTCCAGCTTGAATGCGGGTGAAGACATCGGGCATACGAAGCAGGCCGATACCAGCCGAGAAAAGAAAGAACGCCCCAACAAGGATCGTCAAGCTGCCGACAACCTCACTCATCTGCAGCTCCTCCACCCCTGGTTTTTCGGATCGCGTAAAGGAAAATCAAGGTCGCGAGACCCGAGCCGATCGCAGCCTCAGCCATTGCAACGTCAGGAGCGGCGAGGAGGACATAGGATGCTGCTGCAAAAAGGCTCGCCAGACCGGCGCTGACCATTGCCGCCATGAGATTGCTTAGAACAACGGCCAGCACACCGCTCACGAGAATGCTGCCACACACCAAAAGGATGAGCATCTCCAGCATGGTCGCTATCGCCCTCTTTCAAGGAAGCGTGCAATGGCAAGAACGGCGAGGAAGCTCAGAAGTCCGTAGACAAGGGCAACATCGATGTAGACAAAGCGCCCAGATATATGGGCGTAAAGTGCGATCAAAGAGATTGTAACAACTGTAAGCATGTCAATTGCCACCACGCGATCGATTGCGGATGGGCCGATTATCAGCCGCAGCACGCCAAAGGCTATGCTGAAGAAGATAAGGACGACGGCAATCTGCAGGATGGTTTCAGCCAAAGACCGCTCCCAGATGCTTCTCGAAAGGGCCGATGATAATGCGCGTTGCCTCCTCCGGATCGGTTGTTTTGACATCAAGCCAATGGATGAAGAGATGGTCGTCCTTAAGGTCCATGACCAGCGAGCCGGGCGTCAGCGCGATTGAATTGGCAAGTGCCAGCCGCCCGATCGCCGACTGAAGCGGCATCCTGACCTTTACAATCCCCGGACGAATAGCAATGCGCGGTGCGTAGACGTAACGCAGCATGTTGACATTCGCCTTGATCAGCTCCGCCAGAAAGACGCCGGTGTAGGCAATGAAATGCAGGGCCCTGGCGGGCGTTGCGGTGATTTTCCAGACATTGCCGCGGCGAATGAAGATAAATGCCAGGACAAGTGAGACCAGCGCACCGACGGCCACGATCGGTGGCTCGACGGACGAATTGACGATCAGCCAAACGACAAACAGGAAGGCTGAGAGAAAAATCAGGCCCTGTGGCGACGAGCGCGGCTGTGGTGTTACGGGGCTTTCTGACATCGCGGAGGCTTTCGACCGTTCAGGTGGGATGGTGGCGGCTAGTCCGGAAAGGAAGTTTTTCGTTCATAAGGAGTGAGCCGATTTCGATCCGTTGTTTTGCCAGTCGCAGTGAGTTTTGGTAGGTTTTGGTGACACATTAGCATCGGCTGCATTGGGCTGTGATCGGCATTGAATCCCGAAATTATGCTTCTTGTCCGATATGCCGTCGCATTGGAGGGCATTTTTGCGCCACCTCTTGACCCGCACGAAAAAGGGCGAAATCAATCACACTACTGGTCGGGCTCACTTCCGGCAGGCAATGTTCGTACCGTTAGGGCATCTCGAAGCCAATGGCGCTTAGGCTTTTCGGATTGAAGGTATCGGAGGCGACACGCTAACTGGTGTGATATGACGAGGTTGTCGTGGTGAAGGGCAATGACCTTATGAATTTCCAGGCCTCTTCGAGTGATCAACTGGTATGCGGGGCTTGCATGTTTGATGGCGTGAAATACCTTGTTTCAGTGCCTGCGGCCGGGTTCAGACGGATGCCGGGATGAACGAGAAAGCCTCGCAGGCAGGATCGGCCGTTCCCGTCGCACCGACCCTCGCTGACTTCCAGCCATTCAGCATGGCAGAGGGCAAGGTGGTTTCCCATCTGCAGACCGGCGACTTCGACCGGTTGGGCGACGGGCTACGCCCCGAAAAGGCAGATGCCGAGCGGACGGTGCGAGCCGATCTTCTGCGATATCTGATCCTCGCCAGCGATGAGTATCGTCTTCATGAGAAAGGGCTGAGGCTAAGTGGCGCCTGGATAACCGGCATTCTCGACCTTGAGGGATGTCGAATTCCCCGCGACCTTGGTCTCAAGGACTGCCATTTCGAAGCGTCGCCAGTACTACGCTCCGCCATTATCGACAATCTGTTTCTGGACGGATCTGCTTTGCCGGGCCTGCAGGCCGACAGGCTTGAAGCACGTGGCTGCATCTCGCTTCGAGCCGCGATCGTAATGGGCGAGATCCGGCTGCCAGGCGCACGGATCGGCGGAAGTATTGAAGCGGATGGCGTTCGGATTTCCTCGCCTGAAGGGATCGCACTCGACGCCGACGGATCCGAAACCCGTGGCGGCATTCTGTTGCGTGGCGCGAATGTGCGGGGTGGGATCAATCTCTCGGCCGTGCGCCTTGGCGGCGATGTCAACGCTGTGGGTGCTCAGTTGGAGCGACCAGGGGAAGTTGTCCTCAACGGCGACGGGATTGTCGCAGCAGGTGACTTTGCACTCAGGGGGGCGACGATCGTAGGCGAGACGCGGCTGTTCGGCGCCCGCTTTGGTGGCGATGTTGACTGTACCTCGGCATCGCTTTCGCAGCCTGGAGGTTACGCACTGCGGCTCAATCGAACGACGATCGAAGGGGCATTTTTCTTACGACAGAATGCGTCAGTCGAAGGCACGCTCGACCTGACGGCGACCACGATTGGTGCGATTGATGACGACCAGGCGAGCTGGCCTAAGACTGGTGACCTGCTTCTGAACCGCTGTCAGTATGGTGCTTTCATCGGTGGTCCTGCGGACGCGGAAAGCCGTCTGGATTGGCTGGCCCGCCAAACACCTGAGCGATGGCGCGCGGACTTCTGGCCCCAACCTTATGAACAGTTGTCAAAGGTCTTAAGGGAAATGGGGCATGACGAAGAAGCCCGGGCTGTCCTCATCACCAAGGAAAGGCTGCAGCGAAAGGCTCGTCGTGCGCGTGCGAAGAATCCGGCTCTAAGGATCGCCCTGGCGGCAATGGACGCCATTCTTGCGGTGACGCTTCGCTACGGGCGCCAGCCTCTCCTGGCACTCGTATGGCTCATGCTTTTCTGGGCGATCGGTACCGGGGTCTTTGCGATTGCCTACAAGAGCGGAGCAATGAAACCAAACAGCCCGGTCGTGTTGCGCTCCCCGGAATGGACAATGTGCGATTTGCAAAGAACCGAAACCCGGTTTATGCCATCGGTAGGACAGGATCTGGCCGGACGCGCGGATTCTGGTCAGGATCAGCTCACCTGCTTCCGCAATCAGCCTGAGGCAGCCAGCTACCCGGAGTTCAATGCACTGATGTACTCCTTGGACGTTCTCTTGCCAGTGGCATCAATCGGACAAAAGGAATACTGGCGACCGGACTCCCTGAAGCCAAACGGAACCTTCACTTTGAAGTACTATTTCTTTCAATCGGTGATTGGCTGGGCGCTTAGCCTCTTGGCCGTCGCAGGTTTTTCGGGATTGGTGAAGTCGCAGTAGAAGCCTGAAGCATAGTTGTCCAATCTAACTTGTTGAGGATCGTCATCGACGAACTTTGAGACGGGGCGACATTCGTGCTGCTCCTGTCAGCCCTACGTTCTCATCGCACATAGAAGGTCAAACTCCCGTCTAGCGCCTGGTCGGCGTTGACAATATCGCGCACATCAACTCCCCTGCGCGCCAGGATCTCAACGAGAGGTTTGTTCAAACTGATCGAGGCCTGAATATGTTCAATGGCAGTCGATGAGCGCTCCGGCACCGACCACGGGCCGGTCGCACGGTCGGCTAGGTGATGCCAATCGTAGACATACTGGACTGCAAAGTCGTTTCCGTTGAAGGAGCGGATCGTGCGTTCGATCGCCGAACCTGCATTCGACCCCCAGCTATCCGCGCGACTGTCTGCTGCAAATGCGATCGATGACAGAATTGCTATGAGAGCGATTTTGGCTGCGGTGTTCATTTTAGCTTCCTCGGTTGGCCTGTCGGCCGATTTTCAAGAAAATGGCAGAGACGACAGGTGGCTCGTACGATTTCCTTTCGGATGCTACCCAGCGATATTAGCCGTCTGGCCATCTGGCTGGAACTATACCCGTGGTGCCGCGGACCATACGTTGGTCTTGGCGACGGATCGCCTATTCCGCGATTTCATGCTGCCGAGGAGGGACCTCGCCACACCATTGGAGGAGGGGGAATTCAGAAACGCCAGATCAGAGGTACGATGAATACCGAGACTACAAAGAACCAGATCAGCAAGGGCAACCCGAGTTTCCAGTAGTCGGTGAAAGCGTAGCCTCCGGGGCCCATCACCATCAGGTTTGTCGGTGTGGCGATCGGCGTCAGGAAGGCGCCAGCTGCTGCAACAGCCGTGCTCATAAGCACCGGGCGCGGCGAAATTCCCATGGCGGAGGCCGCAGCGACTCCGATCGGGATGACGATCAGTGCGGTTGCCGTGTTGGATATGAGTTGCCCCATGATTGCCGTCAGGACGAACAACCCAGCAAGCAACGCAACCGGGCCGGCGTCGCCGACGAAGTTCACGAGATGCTCCGCCATCAGCTTCGCAGCACCTGTTTGGACCATTGCAGTCGAAAGAGGCATCATCGCGCCAACAAGGATGACGGTCGTCCAGCCCACGGCTCTGTAGGCTTGCTCGACACTCATGATCCCCGACAAGATGATTGCACCTGCGGCGAGCAAACCTGCAACCGCGGGCGGAACTATGCCGGTGGCAAGCAGCAAGACCATCGCTATCAGGATCACAACTGCCTGGCGTGCCCCTGGACCCATCGGAACTGCCTGGCGTCGGACGAGCTCGGGCGAATTGACAACCAGCACATCTGGGTCGTCCAAGCGAACATCGAGAGCCTTCCAAGTTCCCTGCAACAGCATTGTATCACCGGCCTGCAGGACGATGCCGCCTGCTTCCTTCGTTGCACTGCCAGGCGATATGCCGGCGCCGGCGCGCTGGGCTGCGAGAATAATCAGGTCGCCGCTTTCGGTTACCATGCCAGGAAAGACCGTTTCGCCGATGAGGCCGGAGCGCGGTGGGATAACGACTTCCGCAAGACCCGAACTGCGATTGAACAAGGTCTCCTCGCCTTGACCAGTCGCCTTGTCGTCGCGAAAGGCGAGGTGCATTTCGGCAGCGAACACTGCTGCGACCTCAGGCTCGCCTCGGATCAGAAGATGATCGCCCTCGGCAATAACGGGCCTGCGCAACGGACCGGCGGTAGCGCCCTCCTGTATGGCCACGAGTTGCAGCCCCGGGTGCGCCGAGAGGTCAAGCTCGCCGGCCGCCTTGCCGAGGTAGGGTGAGCTTTCGCGCACTCTCATCTGGTAGATGCCGCTTGCAAGGCCGTACTGCTCCACAAGTGTCTTTGCGTGGTGGCTGAAGTCGGCTGGCATTGTTGCGCCGTTGCGTTCGGGAAGCAGCTGCTTTCCGAACAAAATGATGATGGCCATCGTGCCTACAAGAAGCGGAATACCCGCGAGCGCAAACTCGAAGAAGCCAAACCCTCCGACGCCCGCGTCGAGGCCTGCTTCTGAAACCAGCACGTTGACAGGTGTCCCCGTCAAGGCAAGCATCGAACCCGCATGCGCGGAAAAGACCAGCGGCATGAGCAACTGCGACGAACTGCGTCGGAGGCGCACCGCGATAACGACGACGACGGGCAGGAGGGCCGCGACAGCGCCATTGACACTGATCAACGCGGTCAGGATTGACACAAGCCCCATTGTCAGGAGGAGGAGCCGCGTGCGGCTTTCTTCACCGGCACCGCGGATGAGCAGCTGTCCAGCCCATGCAGTGACCCCCGTTACCTCGAGGCCGGAACTGACGACGAAAAGAGATGCGATGAAGATGACGGCCGGGTCACCAAAGCCGCCAAGGGCCTGTCCGAGCGTCAGAACACCGCTCGCCCATAACGCAAGCGCGGTCAGCATGGCCACAAAGACGACCGGTAGCTTGTTCCAGACGAACAGTACGACGGCAACGGCGATGATAGTTGCAGTGTATGCTATTGGACTCAATCGCTCTGCTCCCTATGCCTAACCGCGCACAGTCCCTCGCCACACTCTGGCGGCAATCGATCAAAAATTTTATTGAGACACGTCAATCCTCAAGTGTCGCCATGAGGATGCCCAGACGGCAGCCCTTCTCGTATTCCTTGAGGTTCACGTATTCTTTGATGGTATGGATTTCGGCTTGCCCGGCGCCGATGGTGATCGTCGGCACGCCGTGCTTGTCGAGCCAGTTGGCGTCCAGTCCTCCGTTCGAGAAGACATACACCGGCTCGATGTCGAGAATCTGCAAGGCTTTTGTCGCGCGCTTCACGATCGCCGTGTCCTTGCCGAGCTCAAATGGTGGATAGGATGGCGTGTGGGTGAACTTCACCTCAGCCTTGTCGCCCTGATCGTCGGTTACTTCGCTCTGTGCTTTGGCAAACGCTTCCTTGTAGCCGGTTGCGATCTTCGTGGCGAAGGCCGCTTCGGGGCTTCGAGCTTCACCCTTGATAAAGGCGTAGTCGGTCACGACATTGGTCGCATCGCCGGCTGGTTTGTTGTCCTTGCCACCGAAAATTCCGACATTGCTGGTGCCGCGACCGTCTGGTTTGACTACCTTGCCAAACCACCCGCTTTGTCGTGCTTCGGCCAGTGCCATGGCGCCGACGAGTGTTGCCGAAATGCCCTTTTCTGGCGCAACGCCGGCATGTGAAGCGCGGCCTTTAATTTCGACTTCCCAGTTTTCCTGCCCGACGGCGCCGACAATTAGCTCGGAGGCCATCTGGCCATCGACATTGATGCACATCTCCGCGCCGTTGAGGTCAGAAGGATTGAGTTCACGTGCGCCATGCAGCCCACTCTCTTCGCGCACCGTGAAGAGCAGCGTAATCGGTGGGTGCGGCAGTTTGTGTTTCAAGAGCGTTTCCGCAACCACGACAAGGAGCGCTACCCCTGTTCGCGCGTCGCCGCCAAGTGCCGTGGTACCGTCAGACACGATGCGATCGCCGTCGCGCTTTGGTTTGGCGCCCGCGCAAAGCGGCACGGTGTCAAGGTGCGTGGAAAAGAGAAGCCGTGGGCCAGGCCGCGTTCCCGGAATATCGACGATCAGATTGCCTGTTTCGGTCGGCAGCGGAATGCGTTTGTTGGCATCGTCGAACCGAATAGCACTTTCCGGGACGCCGATTTTTTTCAGGGCGTCGCACACGGCAAGGCCAATGTTCTTTTCGTGTCCGGTGACACCCTCCACAGAAAGAAAGCGCATCAGATGTTCTTCAGCTGCGGCGACGTCGAGAGGAATAGAGGTGTTGCTCATGACTTCCATCCGTTCATTCGAGTGTTTATTCGTTCGAGGTCACCGCATCGGCGTTAGAGACCCCACGGCAGTCCGAGGGCTTTCCAGACCGCAAAGAGGCCGGTCCACAGCACGAATATCAGCACGACGTAAGGAAGCATCAGGGACACGATCGTGCCGACGCCAGCGGACCTGTCGTATTTCTGGGCAAATCCGACGACGAGTGCGAAGTAGGCATTGAGTGGGGTGATCGCATTCATTGGAGAATCACCGACGCGGTAAGCAGCAAGGACGGCTTCCGGCTCCACGCCGAGCTTCATCAGAAGCGGAACAAAGACCGGAGCAAAGATAGCCCATTTCGCAATTGCCCCCGTCAGCAGCAAATCGATGATCGCGACAACGACGATAAAGCCGATAAGCAGCGGCAGTGCTCCAATGTTGGCGGCCTGCAGCACACCCGAAAGGCTGAGCGCCATCACGGTTCCGATATTCGTATAGGTGAAATAAGCGACAAACTGGCTGAGGACGAAGAACAGGAAGATTGTCCCACCCATGTTCTTGATCGATTTCTCGATCGCGGCGATGACCTCGGCAAGCGTCTTCAAGGTTCCGGCGCCAATACCGTAGGTCCACCCGGTTACCAGAAAAATCAGCATGATGAGAGCAATCAGGCCATTCATAAAGGGTGAGTTGCCGATGAGCTCTCCGGTGTCGGGATTGCGCAAGGGCGCACCGCTGGGGATGGTCAAAAGCAGGAAGACAATAAGGAGGCCGATCAGACCGTAAAGCGCAAACCGCAAACCGCGCGATTCCTGCTCAGAAAGGGTTGCCCCTTGAGCCTGTACGCCGCCCTCGGCAGTTGAGGGATCGTACTGGCCAAGCCGGGGCGCAATCATGCGGTCGGTTATGAGCGCAATCACCACAGTTAGAAACAGCACCGATGCAATGGAAAACCAGACATTGGACGCAAGACCGATTGAGCGCCCCGGATCGACAAGATGCGCTGCATCATTGGTGAATTCGACGAGCACTGCGTCGAGCGGCTTTATCAGCATGTTGACCGTGAATGCACCGGCAACAGCAGCGAAGCCGAGCGCCAGACCTGCCAACGGGTGCCTGCCGACTGCCAGGTAGGCAACGCCTGCAAGCGGTATCAGCACAAGATAGCCGGCATCTGCGGCGATACTTGCGAGGATGCCGACAAAAGAAAGAATATAGGTCAGCGCCCAGCTCGGCGAGACGATGACGAGCTTGCGGATCAGCGCAGTGACGAGACCGGATTCTTCGGCAACGCCCGCTCCGATCATGGCAGCGATCATCAGCCCGACGGCGGTAAAGCTCATAAAATTGGGGATAAGGGACGAGTATAAAAAGCGAATGCCCTCTATATTGAGGAGGCTTCGAATTGATGTCGTCGCCTGTTCAATTTCGTGCGTATCGGGGTTGATGCGCTCGTAATTCACGGCCGCTCCGAACGCGCCGAGCACAGCTGACAAGACGATAACGATGCCAATCAGGATCAGAAAGATGATTACAGGGTGGGGAACCATGTTTCCCACTTTCTCGACGCCGTCGAGGAACCTCTGCATCGTTGTCTTTGATGCGGCATTGGCAGTGGCCATGTTTTGCCTCCAATTGAACCGAGGTACTCAGCACCCGATGGGTGGTCAAATAATTGGCTTGGCGCGTTGCCTCAAACGGCAGCCGACCGGAAAGGCAGCGTGGCTCTCGATTAGGGGCTCGTCGCTCTTTCGTCGCTTTTGATCAACCGCTCCTCCTCGAACACCACGAGTGATCACACCGCTTTCTTTAATAACGCACCAAATTAGGTTATATTTCAATATTTTAAGATTGTTCCGAACGCCGTCAGTTGAGTGCCGATAATCCGTAGACACAAACCGCAGAATGTGCGCCCGAGACGGTCTACAGATTGCTCTTTAACCCACAAACGGCCGGGCGCGACATTGGCCATTACCCGTTAGCGCGGGCAGGCTGCGACGTAGCGTCGACCATTGCGATCTTGAAACTCGCACTGGCCGGGACGCCCAGCCACGTTGCCGATCACTGCACCCGAAGCGCCACCGATTGCAGCACCGACTGCCGCTCCGCGAACATCATTTGTTACAGCGCCACCGACCACGGCACCTGTGGCAGCACCGATACCGGCGCCCTGTTGGGTCGGCGTGCAGCTGGCAAGCGCCAGCCCCGCGGCGGCAAAAATCAAAACCCTCTTCATCGTTCTCCCCTATGGATGCGCTACAGTTCCGAAGATTTAAGCCGATACGCTTCTCTTTTCGTGACTATAGTGTCGCCAAGTGGTCTGTGATCGGCATAGAATCCGAAAACCAAGCTCTAAGTTCAAATCTCTTGCGACGCGCAGAGCTATCGCGGTCTGACAGCGCGAAGACATCGCAGGCTCGGGCGTCTTAAAACGTCTCGAAGTGTTCGCATGTCGGCAGAGCTTAGGTGATGCACGGTGACATATCGATCGAGGATGGCGCGCAGGCCTGCAACCCTTTTGAGGATACTTCATTCAGGCCTTTCGCGTGACGAGGCGTAAACGCTACGTCAATGGCTGCTGAGTGTGCGCGTAGCGGGAGTGTGTGAATTGTGCGTGCCTCAATGGCGGCGTTATCCGGGTCGCCATGTCCTGCTGCTTTGCCGATCATAGCCAACCCACGCTCGTTCTTATGAGCCTCGTCGCAACGTGGCTCCGCGTCGGCTTTCACCTATTTTGTCCTCGCTCCTCGCTGGCGTTGCAGGGCTGCCAGGACCGACCGTTCAGATTTGAGCAGGTATGCGTCCAGATCGGAAAGCGCCTCTTCTGTGCGGCCTTCTTCCAGCAGACAAATGAGCTTCGTGTTGAGGTGTATGTACGGTTCGTGAAGATGAGCCGTATCTTCCAACTGGCGGAAGACCAACCGGAGTTCGGCCAGAACGAGGTCGAAGCAGGACGAAAGTCTCGGGCTGTCGCATAGCTCCACCATGGCACGATGGAACTCCATATTGAGTGTGCCAACCCGTTGCCAGTTCCCTTCACTGCGGGCTGCTTCTGCCTGCAATACCAGGTCGCGCATTCGAGCGAGCGCCGGGTGGCCAACGCCTGCAGCGGTGACCGCGCCTTTCTGGATCACCTGCCGCACGCGATAAATATCGAGGATGGCGGCCTCTCCAGGGGCAGCTACGAATGCGCCCCGATTGGGAATGTGTTCAAGGAGTCCCTGGCTGGTAAGCAACCGGAAAGCCTCGCGCAGTGTGTTACGGGAAACGCCAAACTTTGTGGAAATCTGGATCTCTGAGAGCTTCTCGCGTGGAGCGAATGCGCCGACTATCAACATCTGCCTGATGCGCTCTGCGACTTTTGTGGCAAGTGATTGATCGTTTGTATCAAAGAGCGCTTCTTCGGGCATGAATTTCCTTTGTTGGATTGGCGTCTCGGCGGCCCCCGTTGATTTGGCAGCGCCCTCAGTGATTTTTAGGTTGTTGAACAATCCGCAATGAGTTATTCAACAATAATCTGCAATGTTCTCTCTGGCAAGGTGTGTTCCATGGCAAGTATCGATCTCAACAGCGATCTTGGCGAAAGTTTCGGTCCTTGGTCCATGGGCGACGACGCTGCGATGCTCCAGATCGTCACTAGTGCAAACATAGCCTGCGGATTTCACGCAGGTGACCCAGCGGGAATCCTCGCGGTCCTTCAGGAGGCCGCCAGTCGCGGGGTCGTGGTCGGCGCGCATGTCGGCTACCGTGATCTCGCCGGATTTGGCCGTCGCAACATGGATCCTTCCAGTGCCGAGTTGGTTGGCGATACGATATATCAAATTGGTGCCCTGCAGGGTCTTGCGAGGGCAGTGGGGACGTCGGTTCGCTACGTCAAGCCACACGGTGCACTGTA
This sequence comes from Hyphomicrobiales bacterium, assembly GCA_900466605.1. Lineage (GTDB taxonomy): Bacteria > Pseudomonadota > Alphaproteobacteria > Rhizobiales > Rhizobiaceae > Rhizobium. Next base: position 96,066 of record UBMU01000013.1, on the reverse strand, counting down.
CAACACCATCGCTAATGACGCTCGCCAGGCTGCCGATGTCATCAACGCCATAAAGGCGATAGATTCCTCACTGGTGCTGCTGGCACTGGCGGGCGCGCCGATCGTGACGCAGGCGCGAGAGGCGGGGCTAACCGTCGTTTGCGAAGCCTTTGCCGACAGGGCGTACAATAGCGATGGAAGCCTTGTGAGTAGACGACTACCGGGCTCGGTGATCCACGACCCGGCTGCGGTGGCAAAACGCATGCTGCGCATGGTGAGCGAACAACGCGTTACCACGATTGACGGCGCCGATATTGCCCTCGAAGCGGAATCAATCTGTATTCATGGTGACACTCCTGCTGCCGTTGCCATCGCCCGCGCCTTGCGCGACACACTCGAGACGGCTGGCGTCGAATTGGCGTCCTTCGTCGGCACGTCCCATGGTTGAACGTTTACGCTTCCTGCCTGCCGGTAGCGATTCCTTTCTTGTCGAACTCGACGACCTGGAAACAACGCTTACTTTGCTTGATGCGCTTCTTGCCACCTCACTAGAAGGCATTGTGGAGGTAATTCCTGGTGCGCGCACTGTAATGATCCGGCTTGACCCCCTGTTGACCGATCGCCCACGGCTGACCGACTTGATCTCGGGCATCGACCTGTCGAAGCGGAGTATCAGGCAGGGCGAGCTATTCGAGATTCCTGTCGTGTACGACGGCGAGGATCTCAAGGAAGTCGCCGAGCTTCTCGGCTGGTCGTTGGACGAGGTTGTTCGACGGCACACGGAGGCCACATACACGGTTGCCTTCACTGGCTTTGCCCCGGGATTTGCCTATATGACCTGCGACGATCCCGGGTTCGATGTGCCACGACGAAAGAGCCCGCGCGTCAAGGTACCTGCTGGTTCAGTGGGGTTGGCGGGTAGGTTTGGCGGGATATATCCGTCTGACAGCCCGGGCGGCTGGCAGTTGATTGGCACAACCCCGCTGAAAATGTGGGACCCGACACGTGAACGTGCGGCCCTGCTTGCGCCGGGCGATCGCGTGCGTTTTTGCAACGCGGCTGAGAACGCGAGAGGGCAATTACCCGCGAAGTCGACGGCGAAGCTGGAAAACAAGGTCAGGGCTGATGGGCTACACGTTGTTCGTGCTGACCGGCCCGCACTATATCAGGATCTCGGTCGCTTCGGCCACGCGAACCAAGGTGTTTCCGAATCCGGCGCGCTTGACCGGGGTGCCATGCGGGCTGCCAATCGTTGCCTCGGAAACTCTAGCGACAGCGCGGTGGTCGAGATCACGCTCGGTGGGTTCTCGGTCCGGGCCGATCGAGCCTTGACGGTTGCCGTAGCAGGCGCGCCGTGCCCCCTCACGATCCGGCCAGCTAGCGGTGGCGAAGTTGCAGCTCCCTTCGCGCGAGCCTTTGCCCTTGATGCAGGAGACGAGCTGACCTTCGGCATGCCTCCAACGGGTATGCGAAGCTATCTTGCCCTGCGCGGCGGATTTTCGGTGGTGCAAATGCTCGGCTCCGCCGCAACAGATACGCTGGCGAAGGTTGGCCCTGAAATAATTCAGGCAGGAAGCGTACTCGTGCCGAAGGACTTGCAGGCTTTGGCCGTGGATCCCGCGCCGCCCGAACAGCAACAGCTGCCGCGTGCAGGCGAAGTCGTAACTCTTGATGTGGTCCTTGGCCCGAGAACCGATTGGTTCACCGAGAAGGGGATTGCGACCCTTTGCGCGCAGGATTGGGAGGTAACACCACAGTCCAGCCGCGTCGGGATGAGGCTGTCTGGCGAAACCGCTATCGAGCGAATAGATCAATCAGAATTGGCGTCGGAGGGCACCCCACTTGGGGCGATCCAGGTTCCCCACTCCGGCCAGCCAGTGCTCTTCCTCGCCGATCACCCTTTGACTGGCGGCTATCCGGTAATCGGCGTGGTGGCGCACCACCATTTGGACCTAGCCGGACAGGTCCCGATCGGAGCACGCATTCGCTTCAATGTAATCGCCGCTTTCGAACCGCAAGAGGTCATGGTGACCACCCATGGTGCCGAAGAGGAAACCTGATCTAATGAAAAAGCTGCTCATCGCCAACCGTGGCGAAATTGCCATTCGTATCATAAGGGCCGCGCGCGACTATGGCGTCGCGACCGTTGCAATTTACTCGGATGCTGATGCGGGCTCCCTGCATGCAGAACTTTCCGATGAGGCCTATGGCCTTGGTCCGGGCCGCCCGGCCGAGACCTACCTGAGCTTGGACAAGATACTTGAGGTCGCGCGCCGGTCCGGCGCCGACGCTGTCCATCCAGGCTATGGGTTCTTGTCGGAGCGCGCTGAATTCGCAAGGGCCGTGATTGATGCCGGGCTGATCTGGGTTGGCCCGGCGCCGCAGGTCATTGCAGCCCTCGGCGACAAGGTCGAGGCCCGACGCATAGCCGAGAAGGTAGGGGCGCCGCTGGTCAAGGGCTCTGATGGGCCGTTGGCAACCGCGGAGGCGGCGGTTGCCTTCGCGAGAGAAGCCGGTCTGCCTGTGGCCATTAAGGCGGCCTTCGGTGGCGGAGGACGTGGCATGAAGGTCGCGCACCGTTTAGAGGAGGTTGGCGAGCTGTTCAACTCAGCCGTGCGCGAGGCAACAGAGGCCTTTGGTCGCGGCGAGTGTTACGGCGAGCAATTCCTTGACAGACCGCGCCATATCGAGGCGCAAGTGGTGGCCGATAGCCATGGAAATACCGTGGTTCTCGGGACACGCGATTGCTCATTGCAACGCCGCAACCAGAAGCTGGTGGAGGAAGCGCCAGCACCTTTCATCACCGATGATCAGCGCACTCGCATACACGACGCTGCCCGAGCAATTTGCGCTGAGGCAGGCTATTGCGGGGCCGGAACCGTGGAGTTCCTGTTGTCGCAGGACGGTGTCATCTCCTTCCTGGAAGTCAACACCCGTCTCCAAGTGGAACATCCTGTCACGGAAGAGACCACGGGCGTTGACATCGTAATCGAGCAACTGCGGATAGCTGACGGCCTCCCGCTTTCAGTCACGAAGACACCGCAGCCGCGAGGGCACGCAATCGAGTTTCGAATCAACGCCGAGGATCCTGGCCGCGGCTTCTTGCCGACTCCAGGGAGGGTCACGCGCTTTCGCCCGCCTTCAGGCCCTGGCGTACGTCTTGATGCAGGCGTTGAAACTGGCTCGCAGGTTCCGGGCTTTTATGACTCAATGATGGCCAAGCTCATCATCAAAGGATCGACGCGCGAGGAGGCGCTGAAGCGAGCGCGCAGGGCACTTGCCGAATTTCATATCGATGGTGTTGCGTCTGTCTTGCCTTTCCACCGCGAAGTGGTGGAGGAGCGTGATTTTACGGGCGAGGACGGTTTCAAGGTGTTTACCACTTGGATCGAATCCACGTTTTCCGGTGTTTCACCCGCCTCGCGGGTCGATCCCGTCGAAGACGGAATTTTAAGAAGCTACATAGAGCTTGATGGCAAACGCCACGAGCTCGCTTTTCCCGCTGCCTGGCTTTCGGGCCGCGGCGCACATCAGACCAGATCTCGAGGCGACGCATCAAAGCCAAAGGCGGCCGACGGATCTGTCACGACCCCAATTCCCGGTACATTGCGACAATGGCTGGTCGAGGATGGTGCTGACGTCGCTGAAGGTGAGATCGTCGCGCTGATGGAGGCGATGAAGATGGAAACGCGTGTCGCCGCGCCGATCGCGGGCCGGATTACCCTGATTGCCAAACCTGGGGCAACAGTTGGGATCGGCGAGGAGTTAGCGACCATACGTTGACGCGGGTTTCCCAATCAGATGCGTGGCGTCCGCGCTTGGAAGAACGTGGCCTGGCCACACAGAATGGAGAAGAAAAGGGATGAAGCCCCAGCCGATCACCAATGCCCCCGAGGATGCCGCGGCCCGCAAGGCGATTGCTCCGGTTATCTGCTATCCGGTTGAAACACTACCCCGTCCCGATCTTGACGCCTATCGCGCAGTCCGCGGCGAGCTCAAGCTTGTCGACCGGGTGACCGTTCCCGCGCGCGACGCAGCGTGCTGGTCTGTCCCGGCGGGCCACTTTTGTCGCATCCTATGCAGTGAGGGACCACAGGTTGGCGATCTCAACCTCTTCAACGCGCACGACGTCAACGAGCGCCTCTATACCGGTAAGACCCGCGCGTTGAATGGAACACACGTCGGGGTTGGGGACCAGTTGTTTTCAAACTTTCCTTACCTGCGCCCAATCGCGACCATTACCCACGATACTCTCGATTGGTATGGTTTTGACCACTTCGGCGGCTCGGTGCACGACGTGATCGGAACGCGCTGCGATCCCTTTACACACAACCTCCTCAGCCACGGCGGTCAGTACCACCATTGCTGCCATTCGAATTTGATCCGCGCGTTTGCCCACCAGACCGGAAAGCCCTTAGCCGAAGCGGCAGATCACATCCATGATGTCCTCAATGTTTTCATGTGTACCGGCTTTACGCGTGACACGGGGCAGTATTTCATGAAGGCAAGCCCGGTGCGGCCGGGCGATTATCTGGAGTTTTTCGCAGAAATCGATCTTCTTGGGTGCATGTCAGCCTGTCCGGGCGGAGATTGCTCCTCGGAGCATTCCTCGGATGCGGCAACCTGTTACCCTCTCGAAGTCCAAGTCTATGAGCCATCCGCACGTCCAGATGGCTGGCGTCCGCCACTGCTTAACGGTTACGACGGGTCGCATGGCCTTTGAAAACGAAGGGGCCTTCCTCCCTGCCCGTGGACGGGCAGGGAGGCCTACTGTTGCACGAATTTAGCCACGGCGAACAAAAGCGATCCAAGGGCACGCACTCCCCCAACCTGTCGACTGACATTCACGCAAACAATACTCCACTCATTGATGCATACATTCAAATTATTGCCAAAAGACCATAATTGCTCCACCTACATCGTACATAGAGACGTTACATCAAGAATCGGATCAAAGCTTAATGCGCGTAAAATACGCTTTACTTGGAATGTTTCTGGCATTTGCATCGTCAGCATATGCCCTGGAATCCTCACCGCCCGTGTTGGCGCCATCTAAGCAACAGGCGCAAGCCGCTCAGTTGAGTGCTCAATTTCTTTCTCAGTTTGCTTATAGGCCGGTTCCGCTCGATGATGCCCTGTCGGCAAAAGTCATGAACCGTTTCATCGAGGCGCTCGATCCAGACCGAATGCTCTTTCTGCAGACAGACATCGACAGGTTCATGTCTGACAGCACCAAGATTGATGACGCCATCCAGGGGGAGGACCTCCAGATTCCGTTTTCGGTCTTCAACGTTTATGAAAAGCGTGTTGTTGAGCGTATGGACTATGCACGCAACTTGCTCAAGCAGAACTTCGATTTTGGGGTACAGGAAAACTTTTCCGTGCTCCGGGACAAGGAGCCTTGGCCGCAATCTGAAGCCGAGAGCAATGAGCTTTGGCGCAAGCGCGTTAAAGCCGACTGGCTTCGGTTGAAGCTGGGGGGCAAGAATAACGCGGCCATTCGCGACACGCTCGACAGGCGCTATCAAAATACTCTCCGGCGCGCCTACAAGTATAAAAGCGATGACGTCTTCCAATCGTTCATGGACGCCTACACAACGTCGATTGACCCGCACACGGACTATTTCGGTGCGACCGCGTCGGATGCCTTCGATATTGCAATGAAGCTATCGCTAGTCGGTATTGGTGCGGTTTTGCAGGAACGCGACGACTACACGACGATCCGTGAGCTCGTGCCTGGTGGCCCGGCGCAATTATCCGGTAAGCTCGCGGTCGGGGACCGCATCACCGGCGTTGGTCAAGGCGAGGACGGCCCAGTAAAGGAAGTGCTGGGTACGCGCCTCGACGAAGTCGTCCAGATGATACGAGGAGAAAAAGGCTCGGTCGTGCGCTTGGACATCTTGCCTGCAGACGCTGGAGCAGAAGGCAGCCATCGTACGATCAGCCTGGTGCGTGACAAAATCAGCCTTGAAAAGCAGGCTGCCAGAAAAGCCGTCCTATCGGTAAAGGACGGGGACGTCACGCGCAAAATTGGCGTCATCACTCTGCCTGCGTTTTATGAAGACTTCGAAGCCCGCCAAAAAGGCGACAAAGATTATAGAAGCGCAAGCCGAGATGTCGCCAAGCTTTTAGGAGAACTGAAGCAAGACAAGGTCGATAGCGTTCTGATTGATTTGCGCAATAATGGAGGCGGCTCACTTGCTGAGGCGGTCGATCTCACAGGTCTGTTTGTGGGTAAAGGTCCGGTCGTTCAGCAGCGCCGTGCCGATGGCAAGATAAAAGTAGAGAGCGATGATCTTGCCGCGCCTGCCTGGACTGGCCAGCTCGGCGTATTGATAAATCGCGGTTCGGCGTCGGCATCGGAAATTTTTGCTGCGGCGATCCAAGACTACGGTCGAGGTGTGGTTATCGGCGAACCCAGCTTTGGAAAAGGCACCGTGCAGACAGTTCTCAATCTCGACCAGATCGCTCACAACAGCAAGCCAAAATTTGGCGAGCTCAAGTTGACGGTTGCCCAGTTTTTTCGCGTTAACGGCGGTACAACGCAACTCCGTGGCGTAACCCCTGATATCAGCTTGCCAGGACTTTCTGACCCCAAGAGCTTTGGTGAAGCGAGTTATGATAACGCTCTCCCATGGGCACAGATCAAGCCTGCGAAGTATGCACCTGCCGGTAATTTGGGGAGCCTGATCGAAAAATTGCAGGAACGCCATGATGACCGAGTGAAGAGCGACCTCGATTTTCAACGCTTCTCAGAAGACGTTGCCGAACTAAAGGTACAACGTGAGAAAGGTGTAGTCTCGCTCAACGAAGCTGAGCGTCGAAAGGAAATGAGCGCTAGAGACGATCGGCTCAAGGCACGCAAGCAAATTGACGATGGTCTAGATCGCAGCGACGATGGCCTGGAAGCAAACGAGCGCAGCCTGAGTGCTGATATTGCCATCGAGAATGCCCGCAAGAACGCAAAGGACGTCTTGTTAAACGAGGCAGCGGCTATTGTCGCAGATATGGCGGAACTGCAGCAAGGAGCCTTAGCACCGCGAAAAGTATCGGGGAAATAGCATCCCTGAACGCTCATAACCGCAGGCTTCGAGCCTGCGGTTTTCCATGCAGGCGCTAGTTTGATATGCTCGCTGGTCTGCAGCGTATGAGTGAACGAAGGCAGCCGCTGCGACTATGAGAGTGTTTGTCCTAGCCGTCATGGACCTAGATCCATCCGACCAGGCATGAGTGCACGGACAGCGGGGCTTGTCACCCGCACCTGTTTTACGTCACGGATCCTTGAGGGGACATCCGATACGTGTCCACGTCTACCCCAGGTGACGAGCCGAACTCGCGTCGATATTCGCGATTGAACTGAGAAATACTTCCATAACCCATTTCGAACCCGATCGACGCAACGCTGCGCTGTTCTGAAAGCAGCTTTGTCCGTGCATGGATTAGGCGAACTCGCTTCTGATACTGGATGGGTGTCATCGATGTCGCGCGTCGAAAGTGTCGATGGAACGAGGTTAAACTCATCCCGGCGCGATTGGCCAATTCCTCAACCTGAACCGGCTCAGCAAAATTCTGTTTCAACCACTCAATCGCTTTGACAACTCTTGAAACTGGACCTCCCGTCACGCCGATCCGTCGTACAGAGGCGGCGTGAGCGCCGGTCAGCAAGCGCCACATGATCTCTCGCTCGATAGCTGGTCGCAGAGCTACCGCGTCAGATGGGCTAGAGAGCAGTCGAAGCAGTCGCACGAGGGGATCGAGTAGCTGGTCAGACAACGGAACCACGGCAGTGCTTGGCCCAATCTCCGGTGTCGTGGAAGAAAGGCCCGTCTCAAGGGCTAGGGATGCTAGGACATGAGGGTTCAGCGCCAGCTCGAGACCAAGGAATGGTTCATTGGCACTCGCTTTCGTGATCTGCGCGCTGACAGGGACATCGAGTGTGACGACTAAACACTCGCCGGCCCGATAGTCGAAGATCCGGTCGCCTACTGTCGTGCGCTTGCCGCCCTGAACCACTACCGCAAATGTCGGAACGGCCAAGCCGCCGAGGGGCTCGCTGGTCGAAGTCCTGCGAAGGAGCCGGATATCGCTCAAAATGTCGGTGATATAGTCCGGCCCAGCGTGTCTGCCGACGAGTTCTGCTAGTTCTGAAAGCTTTTCCATGGGGGACGCCGAGCTGATTTCCGGAAAGTCGAAATTGGATCGAGATCAGTTTGGCACGAATGTGCAATATCCTGGTAGCAATGGTCTACCCTGTTGAGGGCTCCGATCACTAGATCTTCGATATCTGAAATCTAGGAAACGGACAACGCAATGACCCTGACTTCCTTCGTGACACTCGGCCGCTCGGCACTTCGGGTAAGCCCCCTCACACTTGGTACAATGACATTTGGCGAGGATTGGGGATGGGGCATGAGCGTGCAGGAGTCAACTAGCATGCTGGCCGACTACCTCGACCGGGGCGGAAACTCGATCGACACCGCAAACATTTACACGAATGGACATTCGGAGAAAATCATCGGCGACTACTTCACCGGGCAACCGTCCAAACGCGATCGGGTCGTCATCGGCACCAAGTTTTTTGCGAGCCTTCATCCTGGCGACCCCAACGGCGGCGGCGCCGGGCGCAAATCGATGATCAATCAACTCGAGGCGTCCCTTCGCCGCCTGCAGACCGACTATGTCGATATCTACTGGCTCCACAACTGGGACAGGTTCGCCCCTGTCGAAGAGACGTTGCGTACGCTGGACGACCTCGTCAAGTCCGGGAAAGTCCGCTATGTCGGTCTCTCAGACCTTCCTGCGTGGAAGACAGCTGAGGCCTCGATGCTTTCGCAGTTCCGTGGATTTACGCCAGTCATTGCACTGCAGCTCGAATACTCCTTGCTTGAGCGGACGATTGAGGGCGAACACGTGCCTATGGCTCAGTCCATGGACATGGCGATCATGCCCTGGAGCCCGTTGAAGAACGGCTTCCTCTCTGGGAAATACAACCGAAACGGTTCACTGCCAATGGATGCGGCCCGCATGACCATCACGGGTGGGCCCAGCGAAACCGACTTTAATGTCATCGACATCTTGCAAGAGGTAGCGCTTGAGATTGGGGCAAGCCCCGCCGCAGTTGCCTTGGCCTGGCTTGGCTCACGGCCGGCCGTCAGTTCAATCCTTATTGGGGCTCGACGAAAGGATCAGTTCATCGACAACCTAGCCGCCTTGGAGCTTCGGTTGGATGATGAACAGCGAGCGCGGTTGGATAACGTGTCGCAACCGACGCTCAACTTCCCTGCGCATGTTCTACAAACAGGGACACCGATGCTTGGCTACGGCGGCACCAAGATCAACGGCCTTCAGACTAGGCTGTGGCCGATGCTCGGAAAGAGCGCAATCAGATACTAGAGACCGGCTCGCCCATGGCAGCGCAAGTGTAGGGGTGCGGTTTTTACACCTTACAAGAACTGTGGCACCTGCTTTGGACTTGACCATTGGGCGGGTCCCGGCCGCCGGCGCAATAGACGACCTGCTAAATGACGGTCTGCAGCCCGAGTTCCACAACTCGCCCGGTAGGAAGCCCGAAATAATCGGTCGCATTGCCTGCATTTCTCGAAAGCGCGATGAACAGGCGGTCTTGCCAAAAAGGCATCCCGCCTTTTTTGGAGGGAAGGATTGTTCGCCGGGAAAGAAAAAACGAGGTCGACATTATGTCGAACGTCAGTCCGAGCTTTCGCGCGAGGTTGAGCGCTCGCGGGATATTTGGTGTTTCCATGTAGCCGAACGTTATCACGATGCGACTGAAAAGCGGATTGAAGCTTTCCAAAGTGATCCGCTCATCGTCTGGGACGAAAGGCGTAGTTGCTGTCACAACGCTCAAAATGACGTTCTGCTCATGGAGTACCTTATAGTGCTTCAAACTGTGCAGAAGCGCGGTTGGCGCACCTTCGATGTCACTCGTGAGGAAAATTGCGGTACCGGATACCGTGGGCGGTTTCTTTCTGTCCAGACTGTCGATGATCGTCGTCAGCGAGATTTCATCGGCTCTGGTCCTGTTTGCAAGGAGCCTTCGACCGGCAGTCCACGTCTGCATAATCAGCCCCATGGTGCACGCGACGGCTACCGGAACCCAGCCGCCTTCGGCGAACTTTGCAACATTTGCTGCCAGGAACCCGGTATCGATCAGGGTCAGAGGAACTATCACGACAAGAGTGCCGGCAAGCGTCCAATTCCAAACCCGGCGCATGACAACGAAGAGCAGGATGGATGTGATCAGCATCTCTCCGGTCACTGCTATTCCATAGGCTGCCGACAGTCCGCTGGAGCTTTGGAACGTTATTACGAGTGCCGCTACGAAGATGAACAGGAAACTGTTCACCTGTGGCATGAAGATCTGCCCAGAGTGCGTCTCGGAAGTGTGAAGGATTTCGAGGCGCGGCAGGAGGTTTAGGTGCATAGCTTGGCGAACAAGCGAATACGCCCCCGAGATTACCGCCTGGCTGGCAATGACCGTCGCCGCTGTCGCAAGGCAGACAATTGGCAGCCTTGCCCACTCCGGATGCATCTCGAAGAAGGGATGCGTGGTCATCCCAGGGTGTGCCAGGACAAAGGCTCCCTGGCCGAAGTAGTTGAGGAGCAAGCTTGGGAAAACGAGCGCAAACCAGGCGACGACAATGGGGCGTCGTCCAAAATGGCCAAGATCGACGTAAAGAGCTTCCGCACCTGTGACCGCGAGAAATACTGCGCCCAAGACAGCGATGGCTGATCCGAGGTTGTTTGCAATGTAGCGAAGAGCGTGCAGCGGATTTATTGCCCCAAGTACCGACGGATCGTCGAAGATATGGATTGCTCCACTGATGGCTAGCACCACGAACCATAGAGCGGTGATCGGGCCGAACACAGACGCCACGCCGCCCGTACCGAACCGCTGGACGAAAAATAAAACCGCGATGATTGAAAGTGTTACAGGGACGACCCAGTCGGAAAGCGCCGGGGCGACCACCTGGATGCCCTCGACTGCGGATAGGACAGAGATGGCAGGGGTAATAATTGCGTCGCCGAGAAAGAGAGAAGCGCCTGCCACACCCAGGACCAACACCCACTTTGGGCGGCCTTTAAGGCTTTGACGCGCAAGTGTCATGAGAGACAGAGTGCCCCCTTCGCCTCGGTTATCGGCCTTTAAAACAAAGCACACGTACTTCAAGGTGACGACAACCGTGAGGGCCCACACGATCAACGACAGGACGCCGAGCACGTTCTCGCGGTCTGCTCCAGACCCGCCTGTTGCATGGAGGGCCTCGCGGAACGCATAGAGCGGGCTAGTCCCTATATCTCCGTAGACCACTCCGAGCGCTGCAAGGACTAGCGCGGGGAGCCCGGTCCTGTATTCGTGCTCCAGTTCGGGATCGTCAGGTCGCGTTTGGGAGTAGGTCAATTTCGAAACCTTGTTTGACGAGCAGCAGCGTGATGAGAGGTTCGCATTGCGGCATTCGCTTTGCAACGCCGGGCTGGGGTTGAAGTTTCCCTGACCATCAAAAAACGCTCAGCCATTCACCGAATGAAGCGCAATGCTGGCAAGGTGCTTTCGTCGCTTGCTTCTCGCATCCTTTCTCTTGTCGAAACGTTATCGATGATGAGCCGAGGAGGACGAAGGATGAAGGTGAGTTATCTAAGTAAGCCAGGACCGTCGCTCAGTGCAGCGCTCGCGGCTGTTGCCGGTGCTCTGGTGTTGACGGCGATCTTGGAGAAACGGTCAGTGGGTTCCTTGACCGCCACAAACGGAGGCGACGAGAGGGGCCGTAGGGCAGATGTGCCCGAAGCGATTCCAACCAAGGGCCTGCGAGACGTTTTCTGGCGTGTCGTTGGGAAGGTATCCAGCCATCGCATAAGTCTTATTGCGGCTGGCGTGTCGTTCTACCTGCTCCTCGCAATTTTTCCCGCACTCGGCGCTATCGTATCACTTTATGGCATTGTGGCCGATCCGCTGACAATCTCAGACCATCTTCGGGAACTCTCCTGGGTCCTCCCTCCTGGAGCGTTCGACCTTATCTCCGATCAGATAAACGGAATTGTCGAACGTCGTAACAGCACCCTCAGCATCGCCTTCTTCGTCAGCCTGGTGATTGCGCTGTGGAGCACCCACAATGGTACGCTCGCGGTGTTCGATGCCATGAATGTTGCCTTCGAGGAGAAAGAGAAGCGTGGTTTCATCCGTCTCAATCTGATTGCATTATGCTTTACTTTGTGTGCGATCGCGGGCGCGCTCGTTACGGTCTTTCTAGTCGCTATCATGCCCGTATTGCTGGCATTTGCATGGATCGACTCCTTCAAGGAGCAGATTGTACTATTGATGCGCTGGCCAATTCTTCTTCTGGTTGTGGTCGCGGCTTCAACAGCGATCTACAGGTTCGGTCCAAGCCGCGAACCAGCCCGCGTGAGATGGGTGACGTGGGGAGCAGGGTTTACTGCCGTTGGATGGTTTGCAATGTCGTTTGCGTTTGCCTTCTATCTGAACCATTTTGCCAACTATAGCGCAACCTATGGAACACTGGGCGCTCTCATTGGATTCCTCGTTTGGACTTGGCTGTCGGTCGTCATCCTCATTCTCGGTGCGGCGTTGAACGCCGAACTGGAGCATCAGACAGAGGTCGATACAACGACCGGGCGGCCTTTACCAATGGGAGCACGAGGCGCTTATGTGGCTGACACGCTTGGCGAAGCCTCAAGTTGAGTGCGTTGGGAGCAGGCCAGGGTCCGATTTATCATGGAACGTCCGCGGTTTACGGACGCTGTCTCGAAAACAAACTGACATAGGAATCAGATTGCATAAAGGTCGGTGTCGTAGATCTCGGCTCGCGAAATCGGCATTTGATGCTGCCGGTCCTCATCGAGCGCCGGCAACGATGCTATTTCGGCGTTCACCGACTATGTTCTTCTTGAATTGAAGCGATGCCATGTTGCCCGCACAATATCTCGCAAACTGATTTCCTGCCGGACACCTTGACGAAAGTAGTCAATGATCATCGCTGCGATAAGTTCGAAGTCGCCAGATTGGCGATCAATGTCGAAGTCGTCTCGCAAATCGCTTAAGACCCGCGTGCAGATTGACAAATCTCCCGATTGCAACGGCTCATCTTCTGGCCTGAAAGGGATCCGACACGGCACAGCGCTCACCTCGGTTCGAAGGCGCTATGCCGACGGAAGGTCAGCTTCACGCCAAGACTGCGACAACTTACTCGTCTTGTTGCTTTACCTTTTCAGCCTCCTCCGGATCCGTGCGTCCTGCAGGAATCGAGCTAGCAGTAGTCGAGACCGGATCTGAGGCCGGAAAGGTATCTTCCAGACCTTTGTCTAGCTCATTCTTAGGTTCACGCGCGCCCTGCCGGGCCCGTTCCTGCCTTATGGATTCAACTGCTGGAGATTTTATTTTTGCATCGCTCATCGTGGTTTCCTCCGTCTGGTGAGGGGAAAACTTCCAAACGCATTTCATGTTCCCTGCGATGGGTTGCTGGGTGGACTCAGATCGTGCGGCGAGAGATGTCTTAAAGACGGGGGGGGGGAGTTTGGACGGCGTCTGCCACCGCAAGCTCAGGAGGTAGGATTGCGTGTCAAGCGCGTCACTCGCTTATTCGAGGCGCTGTTGGCGGAGGCCTAAACTAGGGTTGCCCGGTAACTTGCCTTTCGTCCATGTCCTCTATGCGGCGATGAGTTGCGTATGGGAATGGCTGACCGCCTGCCGGAGTTTGGTGCCGCATTCATTGTTCAGGTTCCGAGAGCAAGCAGGGTCTGTTACATCTCGTTCATCGTAGTCACGAGCTTTGTCGCGTCTTTATACTACTGCTCGATATATCGATAAGGAGTATCAGATCCTCATCCAGATTGACGGCGGTTTCATTGGAGTAAGCCTCGCTGGAGCGGGACAGGGTCGCCGAAGTGTTCTCGGCGGCATTAATTGCGCCACTTCAATATTCCTCCAGCCAGTCGATCGAGGCCGATGCGTTGAACGTGATGCTGAGGTTTGAAAAAAGCCAGGCGTCCGAAGCGAAGGCTCGCGCTGTACCCAGAGATGAATAGAGCATGTTCAGATTGTCTGAGAAACCACCATTGTCGTCGGGGTTCGGCTTGGCAATCCCACTGATGGAACCATCTCGCAGGTTCATCGGGTCGCCGCCACTGATAATGACGCTGGAATTCACTGTGATCGTCGCAGCGATCGGTCAGCTTTGCACCGACGGTAATACAAAGCCTTCCGCGCACCAGCCAGTGAAATAGGAGATTAGATACTGTGCGGTGCTGTAATCGTCAGGCAATTGTCTTGCCGACCTCCAAGTGAGCTCAATGACGAGTCACGTTGCGCTCACGCCGCGCGCAAAAATTCCAATGCACCGCTCGAGATGCAGCTTGCGGGTCTCCCTATCTGACCAAGCCTGGGCACCCCCCTCCGGAGGGCCCATCCCACCGAAAATCATATCCATTAGCATTCTAGCGCCGCTTTCATGATCGGTTAGCCTGAGCTTAGAGCGTGCCTCTTGGCTGGCGAGCCACTGCGCCAGCATTTGCCTTGCACGTATCATCCCCTCCCTGTGGAGGACGTCGCGCAGTTGCGGAAATTGTCCAGATTCTCGCATGACGAAGTGAATGAAGGCAGCGCGTTCCTCATCCTCGGCTTCTTCAATGTCAATCATGAAGATTGCCCGAAGCGTATCCACGAGCGGCAGATCTTCTTCCTCCGGGCGAGGAAGATCCAGCATCATTTTCCTATGTCCGACGACGACCGCTGCAAAGAGCTCCTCCTTACTGCTGAAAAGCTTGTAGAGGGTTTGCTTGGACATGTTGCAGCGTTGCGCGACGAGGGCTGTTGTCGTGCCAGCATAACCGTATTCCACAAAAATGCTTCGCGCTCCTTCAATAACAAGTGCTCTCTTGTCATCATCGCTGGAAACCTTTGGCCGCCCGCGCGTTCGAGCCGGCTCTCCATTTAATTCGGGTATGCCCACTTCATCCATCCATACCACCCGATCCACCAAATATAGGATGCCGAATCGGCAACCGAACGGTCTGATTAATGTCAATTATGACTTGGAGAACCATGCGGTTCTATAATGCCTTCCCACATCCACTTCGTCGCATGGATCAGACTGTGACAACAATCATATAAACGTCCCAAACCACATCCGATCACTACGCGAAACTCGCTTCGAGCGCCACCGGAAGTCAATTAGTCTCGTCCAATCCTCTGTTATCCGGGAAATCCACCTAGTTCGCATCGGTGTCTTCCGAAGAAGGCGCGCTGACTAATAGAGCGCAGAAACTTCTATGGCAGTGGGTGTCAATGCTGGTGAGCATGCAACGGGGGCGATCCGCGTGAGATGGCAGTCAGTATGATACAGACGGTGGCCAGCAGTAGGCTGATCTCGCAGCATGGATTGACGCGGACGGTGACTGCCAGGTCAGCAGGGCTGAATTTTCACGCCCCTCCGATCGGCGCGAAGAGCAGGCACTCGACCAGGATGGGGCGGGATCTATTACCAAAAGATCAGTTTCTGGACGCCTTGAGGCCTCAAATGCTGACTTCCGGTATCCCGATTTCGAAAGCGATGAGCACGAGATGCAGACGTTCCACGTCCGACAAAAAACGGCCTCCCCGACTGGCGGAGAGGTACCAGATCGCGTGAAGGCGCATAGCGGCACGCTACTTCCACAGCGCGGATTGTCACTTCCCGTTGTTAAACGACACTGGGATCGATGGAGGAGCCTAATCCTGGGCGGCAGGCTCGGTCGCCCAGTTTTCAGTCAACAACTGGAAGCACCCAATGAGCGCCTCTGTGCGATAAGGCTTGCGAAGGAAACGACAGCGATTTGGTAGCGATGATTGGCGCAGGTTGGCAACTGCTGAGGTAAGCACAATGGCAACATCAGGCCAGTCCTTGTGCACTTGAACGGCAAGCTGAAGGCCGTCGATCTTGCCGGTGGTGTTCACCGCTGTGCACACCAGACTGATGTCGTTTCGCGTGTTCAGTATTTTCAGACCGTCGTCAGCGGTAGACGCCTCCAGGGTTTTAAATCCAGCTTCGCTCGCGGCTCTTGATGCGGCCAACCGGGTGGCTTGGATCTCTTCAACGATCAAGATGGTGGGCCCGTTAGATTGCAACTCTGCCCCCTGTCACTTCCATGTTTCCATTTTCATCCAACCACCAATTTTGCAATGCAGCAAGCCGTTGCTGCGCTGCCGCCAAATTTAATGGCATTGATCATTCGTAAGGGTTGAGTTGAAAAGCAGTCACAGCCACAGGGTGTAGACGCTCAATGGGCGCCGAGGAGGAAGCGCCAGCTTGGCGGCCGCATGCAACAAATCCAGAGTGGGTAGCGGCGCTTGCAGAGAATATCTATGATTGCCTCCCGATCCCACGTTGCGGACGACCACCGCAAAGCCCTGCCGTTGCTGTCCAGGCAGCTGGCGAAATGCTCGTTCTCTACTCTGCCTGGCAACGGTAGGAATAGGGGCTGACCGTGTCTGTTGACGCGATGAGAACCGCAGAAGTCAGCGTTAATCTTTAAATCGCTTTAAAATGCGGCATTGAATAATTAATCGATTTTAATTCTACGGCTAAAATTTTTTTGTTGCGGCGCAAAAGAAATCTCACCTTAATGACGCCAAACCGAGGTTAGTCGGAGGAAAAAAGATGACGGTGTCATTTCCGCTTACGGAAAAGCGCAGTGCAGATGAGTTGCGGAGACACCTTTCTTCGCACAACCTTACCTGTCCGGGAAACTGCAGTGTGACTGTCAAGTGTCACGTCGCACATGTCTCGTCCTTCCTTTCCTATGCATTGAGCACTGCGCGTACTGCCTGGTAGACGCGCGACTTCCAATCCATCGCCGACCGTATTGGGAAATCCGATCAGCGATCAACAGATCGAAAAATAGGTTGGCGCTGGCGTGCCCGCACTGATCAACCGCGTGCTTGTTCGTCCATAGCAAGCTTCCTCGAGAGAGAGACACCGATGACGACATTCGAAGCATATCTCGACAGCCATACTGGCACGTTGCTAACTGAGGAACTGGTTGTCGTCCTGCGCAATATTTCAGAGGCAACTCGGCAGATTTCGGACAAGCTTAGAAGCTCCTCACTGTCTGGCCTCACCGGAACAACAGACGCCATAAACGTCCAAGGCGAGACGCAGAAGCCGCTCGACCTCGTCTCGAATGAGATCATGCTGGAAGCGTGCCGAACGTCGCCGTCGGTCAGCTTTGCAGTATCGGAAGAACTCGACGTCGAAGTCCCTATTCATGCCGATGGAAAATATGCGGTGATCTTCGATCCGCTCGACGGATCATCAAATCTCGACGTCAATGTAACGGTGGGCACTATCTTTTCGATTGTAGAGGCAAGTGCGGCGACACACGTTCTAAAGTGCGGTCGCAAGCAGCTAGTGTCGGGATATGCGGCCTATGGGCCGCAAACTCACCTAGTCCTTACAATTGGAAAGGGAGTCCAGATTTTTACACTTAGTGGCCAAGGCGATTATCTATTGACTACCGCAGATGCAAGGATTGCGTCAGAGACCAAGGAATTTGCGATCAACGCAGCGCGTCGTCCATCCTGGGATGAAGTGATTGTCGCATACATAGATGCTGCGACTGATACCCCCGGGTATAACATGCGCTGGGTCGGATCGATGGTGGCTGATACGCACCGCATCTTTAACCGAGGAGGTATTTTCCTTTATCCTGCCGATCGAAATAAGCCGACCTCAGGCCGGCTGCGTCTTCTTTACGAGGCGAACCCGATAGGGTTTTTGGTTGAGGCGGCAGGCGGCGCGGCAATTGCCGGGAACACCCCGATCCTCGACATCGAGCCGACCTCGCTACATCAACGGGTTCCAGTTATTTTCGGCTCCCGCAACGAGGTGGCAAAGATTAGTGAGGCGTACAAGGTTCAATCCCTGGAGGCGGTGTAGCCGAAGCGAAGTTTCGAGCGCGAGTGGTCGCTGCAAAAAATAGTCGTTGCGTGGCGGCCTATGACGTGGCCGTGAAAAGACAAGCTCAGACCGCGGCAAGATCCTCTGCAATCTCGACAATCTCAAGCTCCTCATCGGGCCGGGGCCGTTGCAGTGCTCTCGCCTCACTCCAGGGGGCGGTCAGCTATGTCTCGACTTCTTGCCTTGTTGTCAGGATGACGGGGATCGCATTGTGGTGAACAGGCGCCATGACATTGCTCGGCTCGGTTGTCAGGAATGCAAAGAGGTCGATCGACACAGGGCCTCGTTGATCTGTTGCGGAATGAGTCGTCAATGTTGTGAACCACGGCGACTGCGAGCCTTTGCCAGAAACCGCGAGGGAACAGCGATGACAGCCGCCGAGAAAAGGCCGGACCTTCAATACGATGCCGTCGAACAAGCGATCGCTGGCATTCCGGCGACATGAGGGCCGCCAGTGCGACGCTTATCGAGGACTACAAGCGCCTCAGAGATCAGCTCGACACGGCTCAGAAATGCATGAGCAAAGGCCTGATGCGAGTTTGGGCTCCAAGTCCGGAGCGCTAGAGCGACGATCGGCGGGTATTCGCATGCCGCAGGGCAGGCACTCGGTTCCCGCTGTTCTTTAGTTTGCGCTAATCGTCTATATCACCGCGTCCAGACACGAAGGAAGACGATGACAAAGAAGCGGAACTCGCTGGAAGCGACAAGGGACTGCGTCTTGACCGCCCGTCCGTTCAAGGGTGCTTTCATGTATATGGCCGTTGCCGTTGCGGTAACTGCTTGGTCCGTGACCGAAACGCACAAAGCTCCGAAGCCGACCGAAGAAAATGTAGCAACGGTCATGCACTGAGCGTCCTGAAGTGCAAAGTAATGGGACGTTTGAGGATTGATGGGCAGTCTCGCTCGCGATAGGGTCGCGTTGCGAATCCGCAGAACCACACGGAAATAGGTCTACATGGCGACTGGAACGGTAAAATTCTTCAACGACGATAAGGGCTTCGGGTTTATCACTCCCGACAACGGCGGCCAGGATGTGTTTGTTCACGTCTCCGCATTGGTACGCGGCAGTTCGCTGCGTGAAGGCGACAAGGTCAGCTATGAGGTCGGTCAAGACCGCAAGACCGGCAAATCCAAGGCTGAGAACGTTTCGGTTGCCTGATTGACCGGCCGACGTTCAACGAAACCCGCGATCTCGCGGGTTTCATTGAGGATAGTTTCGACCGAAGCGCTGATTTGCCTTGCTCCGTGCCCGCGCCGGACACAGGTGGCAAATTATTGGAAGCGCTGCCAATGGGCTGCGTGTACGGCGGTCGATTTTGCAGACATCTTGATTTCGGGCGGTGGAGTCGGAGGCGACCTGGTTACTGAATTGCCGACGGCGCCCCAATTGGGACTGGCTGTCCACGACGCTTTGCTTCTTCCACTGCTTCGTCGAGTGCGGCTTCTATGAGGAAGCAAAGCATTTCCGCCCCATCCTCTCTGCCGGCCATATCGCGAGCGGCTCTCAGGGCTTCGATCAGTTTCGAGATTTCATTGTCCGGCATGTTTCCTCAACTGGTCTTCCGCTATCTCTTTACGAGGAGCGTCAAATCAACCCTGAAGTCACGGTTTGCGAGCAGTCCGAGCATATGGTTGTCGGCCAACTCGACAAGCGCAGCAGCCACTTCATCCTTGTCCCAACCGGCATCGGCTGCTGCCGATGCAAGGCTTCCAAAACCGACTTACAGTGCTTCATGGCGTTTAAGGAAACGTTCGACGCGGCCGTCGTCATCGTGAGGATTTGTGATAGGTTCCATTCTGCCCTACAGCACCATGGGTGCTTCGAGGCGCTCTCCCGCCTTGCTTACGATGGTCGAGCCATAAGGCTCACGAGACGTAACCACGACCCGGTCGTTGGGCAGCGGACGGGCGAGGTCCTTGGCGGCCTCCCAGGGAGCCTGCATCCAGATTTCGGTTTCTTCGCGAGTCTGCAGCAAGACGGGCATCGCCTTTTCATGGATCGGCCGCACGACGTCGTTCGGCTCGGTCGTCAGGAGCCCGTAAAGGTCGTCGGTCGTCAGTCCATCCTTCACTTTGCGGACGCTTTTCCATTCCTGCACCCAAAGTCCGGCGAAGAACATCAAGGGCTTGTCCTTGCTTGCTGAGAACCAGGCGTTTGGGGTCTTGCCGCCTTCGTCCTTGCTGGCTGGGTCAGGCTCGGCAAACGATGTAACCGGGACGAGACATCGGTGTTCGACGCCGAACCACCGCTTCCAGTGCGGTAGAGTGAGGTTGCGGACATTCGTGATGCCGTAGTCCGGCTCCATGCGGATGAGTTCGTCCATGTCGACAGGGAGGTCCTTCTTCCGAAGCTTCTCAGCTCGGACCTCCGCCGCCTTCTTCTGCACATAGATCGGCGAGGGAAGACCCCATCGGCAGTTCGCCAACTGGCGTTTGCCGTCGGCGGTATTGCGGATCACCGGTGCCCATTGATCGGGATTGATCTGATAGGCCGGCATCAGGTTGACCAGGCTTTCGACATCCTGAGCCCATTTGCTTACCCAGTCTCGATCATCCATGCGATAGAGATTGCACATTCGCCGCTTGTCCTCCCGCTTCGCGTTGAGCCTGTGGCATCCTCGTCAGACATTCAAGACACCAATGTGGTTACGGACGCTGGCACTACAACGTGAACTGTAATTGCTCTATTGATCCCACGACCCTTGGCTCGAGCGACGAGAGCGTTACGCCGAGCAGCCGAATGCCTTTCTGCGTCGGAAAGATAGCCCCTAGAAGACTGTCAATCGTTTCCTCGATCACTTGAGGTGACCGGAAGCCCTCGGCCACACTCTTCGCGCGGGTGATCTGCGTGAAGTCAGCATACTTGACCTTCAGCGTGACGGTCTTACCCGTGATTTCGTTTCCCTCGCAATAGCGCCAGACCTTGGCGATCAACGGCTTCACGCCTTCGCGAGCCGGCCCAAAGGCATGAATATCCTGATTAAACGTATCCTCCGCTCCGACCGATTTGCGCACTCGGTTCGGCTTGACCTGCCGCTCGTCCACTCCGCGGGCGATGCCGTAGAAATATGGCCCCGACTTGCCGAAGTGTTGGACTAGGAACTCGATCTCCTTCTCTCGGAGATTGGCTCCTGTCTCGATGCCAAGACGATGCATCTTGTCGGCGGTCGCCGGCCCTACGCCATGGAACTTTTTGACCGGCAGTTGCGCCACGAATGCCGGCCCATTCTTGGGCGTGATGACCGCCTGGCCGTTAGGTTTGTTGAGATCGCTCGCCATCTTGGCGAGAAACTTGTTGTATGAGATTCCCGCCGACGCGTTGAGATCGGTCACAGCCTTGATCTTGGCGCGGATTTCCAGCGCAATCTCCGTCGCGATCTCCATGCCCTTGAGGTTTTCCGTTACGTCGAGATAGGCCTCGTCCAGCGACAGCGGCTCGATGAGCGGTGTATACTCTGCGAAGATTTCCCTGATCTGCGCCGACACCGCTTTGTACACGTCAAAGCGCGGCTTGACGAAGATGAGGTCCGGGCATTTCCGCTTCGCCGTCACGGACGGCATTGCCGAATGGACGCCGAACTTACGGGCCTCGTAGCTTGCGGCCGCGACGACCCCGCGAGCCTCCGACCCACCGACGGCAACCGGCTGGTCGCGAAGCTCCGGATTGTCCCGCTGCTCGACGGAAGCATAAAAGGCGTCCATGTCGATATGGATGATCTTGCGCGGACGACCGGCAGGTTGGTTGTCGAGATTGTTGTTCATGTGACGTGTTCGCAGGAATTTTTTCTCATCAATAAGATATCGCGAGCCTGTGGACCAATCCTCGTTAGCGCATTGGTTTCCTTCGTGGAATGCTATCCACCGCAGCTGTGGATGGCCTGTTGGTTCAAAATCCACCCGAAACACGCCCGTTGACTCGAAATCCAGAAAGGAACAAATGTAGAACATACTCGCTTTTGAACGAGATGGAACCCACGAATTGACGAAGGCCACAGATGGCGCATTTCAGCGCGAACCCCGTCATCACCGAGCTTCTGGAGCGTATTTCGCATCTGGAAGGTGGCCTCTCGCGTCGGAAGCAGACCTTACCGTTCGGCGTCCCGGAGATCGATGACCATCTTCCAGATGGCGGGCTGTCTTTTGGGGCCCTGCACGAATTCGCTGGCGGCGGTGCAGGCACGGTGGACGGAGCCGCTGCAGCGCTTTTTGCTGCAGGCATAGCAGCCCGCACGAAGGGCAAGGTTATCTGGTGCCTGACGCGACCGGACCTGTTCCTTCCGGCTCTGGCGCAGGCGGGCCTTCATCCGGATCGGGTGATCTTCGTCGAGGCGGACAGGGAAGAGGATGTTCTCGCATCCATGGAAGAGGCGCTTTCCTTCGGTGGCCTAGGGGCCGTCGTCGCCGAACTTGTCAGGCTTCCTATGACCGCTTCGCGACGGCTGCAGCTTGCAGCGGAAAAGACCGGTGCGATGGGGCTCGTCGTCCGACGATGGCGACGGCAGACCGAAGCTAGCGATTTCGGTCAGCCGACCGCGTCGTCGACACGGTGGCGAGTAAGCGTGCTGCCTTCGGAAGAACTTCCGGTTCCAGGCGTCGGCCGAGCACGGTGGTTTCTGGAGTTGATGAGAGTGAAAGCGGGCGAGTGCGCTGAGTTTGAAGTTGGAGCGTGTGATGCCGCGGGTTTTATCAATCTTTCTGCCGGATTTGCCGACCGACAGGATCAGGCGGGCCGATCCTGCCATTCCGGTTGAGCAGCCGATTGCCGTAATTGCGCGCAGCGGCTCGAAGCGCTGGGTCCTCGCTGTCGACGCGGCTGCGCGGAAGGCCGGCGTTCGTGTCGGGATGCCGGCCGCCAAGGCACAAGCGCTGTTTCCGGGACTGATACTCGAGGACGCCGATCAGGCTGCCGACGCGACTGCACTGGAGCGGATCACGCTCTGGGCGCTGACCCAGTATTCTCCGATCGTTGCCGTCGACGCACCTGATGGGATCGTGATGGACACCGAAGGTGCCGACCACCTGCAGGGCGGGGAAGAGTTGATGGTCACTGGCATTGCCAACCGCTTCAGGGCCAAGGGTCTGACGGCAAGGGTTGCGATCGCCGACACATGGGGGGCAGCTCATGCCTGTGCCCGCGCGATCCAGCGCGACACGGTCGTTGTCCCGCCAGGCGAAACGGTGCGCGCAGTAGAGCAGCTCCCGATCCACCTGCTTCGACTCCCCGACAAGATGGTCATCGATCTTCGGACCCTGGGGTTCAAATCCATCGTCGAACTCTCAGCAACGCCGCGCGCACCGCTCACTCTACGGTTCGGCCCGGAGATCGGCCGACGTCTTGACCAGACCTACGGCCGTCTCGCCGAACCCATCGATCCGATCCGAAGCTCAGAACTGATCGAGGTTTCCCGTTTGTTTGCCGAGCCGATTGGAGCCGCGGAAACGATCAATAAGTACGTTGGTCGGCTTGTGGCCCAGCTTATCGCCGAACTGCAGCGGAAAGGACTTGGTGTTCGACGAACCGACCTGATCGTCGAGACGGTTGATGGTGTCAGACAGGCGATCCGCGCCGGGACCGCAAAACCCGTCCGCGACGTTGCCTGGCTGACCAAGCTCTTTCGCGACAGGACGGAGAAGATCGAACCAGGCTTCGGCATCGAGAAGCTGTCTCTGGTCGCCATCCTGACGCAGCCGCTCAAGGAGGAGCAGCGGGCGTCGTCGCTCATCGAGGAAGATACTACCGATATCACGCCGTTGATCGACGTCTTCGGTAATCGTGGACAACGCGTCTACCGTCTTGCGCCGGTCGCCTCCGATGTTCCCGAAAGAAGCGTCCAGAGGATTGCGGCTACAACGGTTGCGACCGAGGAGAGCTGGGTCCATCACTGGCCGCGACCGGTGCGACTTCTTTACAGACCCGACCCAATCGAAGCCATTGCGCTCATGCCGGACCGGCCACCGGTCAGCATCACCTGGCGCGGCAAGCGTCACAAGATCACCCGCGCCGACGGGCCAGAGCGGGTGTTCGGCGAATGGTGGAAACGCGACAGCGAGCTTGAAGCGGTCCGCGACTATTTCGTGGTCGAGGATGAACGCGGCCAGCGGTTCTGGGTGTTTCGCTCCGGCGACGGCGTCGATCCCGAGACCGGATCGCACAGCTGGTTCCTGCACGGTATATTCGCATGACCTACGCCGAGCTTCAGGTCACGACCCACTTCAGTTTCCTGCGAGGGGCATCCTCGGCCGACGAACTGTTTGCCACTGCCAAGGAACTCGGCATCGAGGCGATCGGTGTCGTTGACCGCAATAGCCTCGCGGGAATCATCCGTGCGCTGGAGGCGTCCCGGAATACCGGTCTTCGCCTTGTCGTTGGCTGCCGGCTTGACCTCCAGGACGGCATGTCGATCCTCGTCTACCCGACGGACCGTGCCGCGTACTCACGGCTGACACGGCTGCTGACTCTTGGAAAGAGCCGCGGCGGCAAGGCGAATTGTATCCTGACGCTCGACGACATCGCGCTCTATGCCGAAGGGCTGATCGGCATTCTCGTGCCCGACCTGCCTGATGAGACCTGTGCAATCCAGCTTCGGAAGATTGCCGATCTCTTCAAGGACAGGGCTTATGTCTCGCTCTGCCTCAGGCGTCGTCCGAACGATCAGCTGCGGCTGCATGAGATTTCCAACATGGCGGCCCGTTTCAAGGTGCGCACTGTCGTCACCAACGATGTACTGTTTCACGAGCCCAGCCGCCGGCAGCTCCAGGACGTCGTGACCTGCGTGCGCAACAACACGACGATTGACGACGTCGGCTTCGAACGAGAGCGGCATGCCGATCGCTATCTCAAGCCACCCGAAGAGATGGAACGCTTGTTTCTCCGCTATCCGGAAGCGCTCGAGCGAACGATGGAGATCGCCAATCGCTGCCGCTTCAGCCTCGAGGAGCTGACCTACCAATATCCGGAGGAAGCGATCGTTGAAGGTATGGATGCCCAGCAGTCGCTGGAGCACTATATCAGGGAATGCATTCCTATCCGCTATCCCGAAGGATTGCCGCAGAAGGTGCTGCGGGCGGTCCGGCATGAACTCGACCTCATCAGGTCGATGAAGTACGCACCGTATTTCCTGACGGTCTTCAGCATCGTTCGCTTCGCCCGTTCCCAGGGTATCTTGTGCCAGGGGAGGGGATCGGCGGCCAATTCGGCGGTCTGCTACATCCTCGGGATCACCTCGATCGATCCCGATACCAACGACCTGCTGTTCGAGCGCTTCATCTCTCAGGAGCGCGACGAACCGCCTGATATCGACGTGGATTTCGAACACGAGCGGCGGGAGGAGGTTATCCAGTGGATTTACAGGACCTATGGCCACGACAAAGCGGCCCTTTGCGCCACGGTCACCCGCTACCGAGCCAAGGGTGCCATCCGGGATGTCGGCAAGGCGCTCGGCCTTCCTGAAGATATTATCAAGGCGCTTTCCTCCGGCATGTGGTCGTGGTCCGAGGAGCTGGTCAGCGATCGCAAGATCAGGGAGCAAGGACTCAATCCGAAGGACCGGCGTCTGGCGTTGACGCTCAAGCTTGCTCAACAACTGATGGGGGCTCCCCGTCATCTCGGGCAGCATCCAGGCGGTTTCGTTCTCACCAATGATCGGCTCGACGATCTCGTTCCAATCGAACCGGCTTCGATGGCCGACCGCCAAGTCATCGAATGGGATAAGGATGACATCGAGGCGCTCAAGTTCATGAAGGTCGACGTCCTGGCGCTTGGCATGCTGACCTGCATGGCCAAGAGCTTTGCCTTGTTGAGTCAACACAAGGACATAGACCTCGATCTTGCCACGATACCTCAAGAGGATCCGCCGACCTATGCGATGATCCGGAAGGCTGACACGCTCGGCACCTTCCAGATCGAATCGCGCGCCCAAATGGCGATGCTGCCGCGGATGAAACCTAGGACCTTCTACGATCTCGTCATCCAGGTAGCGATCGTGCGGCCTGGTCCGATCCAAGGGGACATGGTGCATCCGTATCTCCGGAGACGCGAAGGCAAGGAGGCGGTCGAGTATCCGACGCCGGAACTGGAGGCGGTCTTAGGCAAGACGCTCGGCGTCCCGCTCTTCCAGGAGAGCGCGATGAAGGTTGCAATGGTTTGCGCCGGCTTCACCGGCGGCGAGGCCGACCAGCTTCGTAAATCCATGGCGACCTTCAAGTTTACCGGTGGCGTCTCGCGGTTCAAGGATAAGCTGGTGTCGGGGATGATCGAGAACGGATACTCGCCCGAGTTTGCCGAGAAGACGTTCAGCCAACTGGAAGGCTTCGGCTCCTATGGCTTTCCAGAGTCACACGCGGCCTCCTTCGCGCTGATTGCCTACGCCAGTAATTTCGTGAAGTGTCATTTCCCTGACGCCTTCTGCGCTGCGCTCCTGAACTCGCAGCCCATGGGATTCTATGCGCCAGCGCAGATCGTCGGCGATGCCCGCGCGCACGGCGTCGAGGTCCGGCCGCTCTGCATTAACAGGTCCCGTTGGGATTGCACGCTCGAGGAGGTCGGAGAGACCGGCCGTCACGCGGTTCGTCTTGGCATGCGGATGGTCAAGGGGCTCGCGATCGCCGATGCTGCGAGGATTGTCGCCGCCCGGATGAACTCCACTTTCGAAACCGTGGATGATGTCTGGCGACGATCTCATGTCCCGACCGAAGCACTGGTGCAGCTCGCCGAGGCCGATGCGTTCCTACCGTCGTTCAAGCTTCCGCGACGCGATGCGCTCTGGGCGATCAAGGCGTTGCGCGACGAGCCGCTTCCGCTGTTTGCCGCGGCCTCCGAACGGGAGGCGCGGGCAATTGCCGAACAGCATGAGCCGGAGGTCGCGCTGCGCCAGATGACACAAGGACACAACGTCGTCCAGGACTACAGCCATGTCGGCTTGACCTTGCGCGACCATCCGCTGAGCTTCCTCAGGAGCGATCTCAATCAACGCCGGATCGTGACCTGCCAGGGGGCGATGAGCGCGCGCGATGGTCGCTGGCTGATGACAGCAGGCCTCGTTCTGGTTCGTCAGAAACCGGGATCGGCCAAGGGCGTCATGTTCATCACCATCGAGGACGAAACCGGTCCTGCGAATGTGGTCGTCTGGCCGTCCTTGTTCGAGAAGCGCCGTCAGGTCGTACTTGGATCGTCGATGATGGCGATCAACGGTCGCATCCAGCGCGAAGGGGATGTTGTTCACCTCGTCGCCCAGCAACTGTTCGACCTCTCCGATGATCTCTCCGCCCTCGCAGACCGTGACGCCGATTTCAAGCTGCCCACGGGCCGGGGAGACGAGTTCGCGCATGGCTCGCCGGGAAGCCCGGATTCAAGGGAGAGAGCAGGCGTAAAGCCGAGGGACATCTTCATTCCCAACCTTCACATCGACACTCTCAAGGTGAAGAGCCGGAACTTTCATTAGTCGTTCTCGGCCCGGACCCGCGGGGTCGTCCTGCTCCTATTGTCCGCCTTTGTCCATAACGGCGTCTTCCCGAAGTGAACATATTGATGCGGTGTTCTCACTCGCTGTTCAAGCTACTACGCGCGTAACGTGCCGGCGGCACGCCCACATGCCGCGCAAAGGCGACGCTGAACGTGCTTGCTGACCCATAACCCACACGTTCAGCCACTTCATCCAATCCCATTTTGCGACCACGCAACATTTGTTTGGCAAGCGCTATGCGCCAGGCCAGCAGGTATTCCATCGGAGGCAAGCCGACGATGCGGCTGAAACGCGCAAAAAATGCCGATCTGGACAAGGCCGCCTCGGTGGCAAGATCGGCGACTGTCCATGGGTGAGCGGGGCGCGCATGGATCGCGTGCAGTGCTGCTGCCAGACGTTCATCAGCGAGGCCGCGGCCCAGGCCGGGCGCTGCAGTGGTATCCGTGCCGGATCGTAGTGCCTCGATCAGCAACACTTCCAGCAGCCGCTCCAGCACGAGTTCGCGCGCCGGCATCTGCCGGTGTGTTTCCTCACCGACCAATTGCATGAGCATCGACAGCCGCGGTTCGTTGTGAACTATAACCACATCCGGCAGGAGGGATACGAGCAGGTCTGCATCCGGTGAACCAAAAGTGCAATGCCCTATGCGCATCCGCAGGTCCGCCGGACCTTCAGGATGGCCGACACGAAAACGGCCGTCGCCCATTTGTGTGGGAACGGTGGCCTGGAGATCGACCGGCGCATCGATGCTCTCGTTGACGAGGTCGCGCATGGCCGGGACGAGTACGAAGTCGCCGGCCTGGAGTGTGAACGGCTGCTGTCCACCGAACCTGACACGGCAATGTCCCTCAAGAATTGCGCAATAGAACGGTTCGCCCGTCGCCGCCCGCTCGATCCGCCAATCACCGGTACATTCCACCAGCTTCGAAAGGCGCGCCGTGGGCTGCAGCAGTGTGACGATTTCGGCAAGGGGATCGATGGACATGATCAGGACTATCGCTAAAGAAATGGAGACTTCTAGATATATGAAGTCCTGCTCGCGGTCACTACCATGGCTTCATTCCTCTTATTCTGGAGAAGCTCATGTCCACGATATTGATCACCGGTTGCTCGTCTGGTTTCGGTCTTGAGACCGCGAAACTGTTTCTCGAGCGGGGCTGGAATGTCATTGCAACGATGCGCAAGCCCAACGCTGATCTGTTGCCGGTCTCCGGACGCCTGCGCATTGTTGCACTCGACGTCACCGATTCCGCGAGCATTTCGGAGGCACTAGAACATGCGGGGCCGATCGACGTATTGGTCAACAATGCCGGTTTCGGAGCGCCTTCGCCCGTCGAGCTGACCGCGGCGGAAACGGTGCAATCATTGTTCCAGACAAACACATCGGTACCTTGGCGATGGTTCAGGCCGTGTTGCCGCACATGCGGCGACGCCGGGCAGGCGTCATCGTCAACGTAACCTCCACGGTGACGATGAAGGCACTGCCGGTGATCGGTGTTTATCGAGCAAGCAAGGCAGCAGTGAACGCTTTTACCGAATCCCTGGCAATCGAGATGGAGCCTTTTGGCATACGAGTACATATCGTGTTGCCGGGCCGTTCGCCTCATACCCGTTTCGGGGAGAACGCGCGCCCTCATTTGCGTGGCCTCGACGATGCGGATTATGCACCGCTGATCCAGCAGTTCGTGAAAGCAGTACAGGACGACACCGGTCCCCTGACCGATGCGCGCGATGTCGCTGAGGCGGTTTGGCGGGCAGCCACTGATCCATCGGCCCCGCTGCGTATTCCCGGTGGGGCCGATGCTGAGCTTTGGATGGCTGAAGCAGGCATGTGACGGCTAGGCCGGCATCCTCTGGTATGCCGATCGGCACAAAAACCTCCCTACGAGATGCCCATGATGTTGCTTCGTGCGAAAGTGACACACATGGTTGGCCACACTTAGCGAGTCACAATTCCCCAATAAGTTGATAACGGAAGAGCGGTGGGTTGACGCATTTGGCAGCAACCACCGCGAAGTTAGCAACACCCGTCGATTTTGCGGACCGTGTTATAGCGTGTCGGGCATCTAGGCTTCTATTTGAACCGCCTTGAGCTTCGTCGAGCCAGTAAGGTTTGCAATCAGCGTGGTACTTGCGTCATTCAAGCCCACGACCTCGGTTAGAATACCATGCGCCCTAAACCGCTCGGTGACCTTTTCAAGAGCTGCAATGGCAGTAACGTCCCAAAAATGAGCTTGTGAAACGTCAATCAGAACCGCCGACCCGATTGCATCTTCGATATCGAACGCTTCAACAAAGACGTCGGCCGAGGCAAAGAATACCTGGCCCGAAACCCGGTAGGTCAAATGACCCGCAGCCGCGTTTCTGTCAGTCTCAACCCTAAGCAATCGAGCAACCTTGAACATGAAGAACACGCCACTGAGAAGGACGCCCACCGTAACGCCCAGCGCGAGGTTGGCACTGAACACCGTTACGATTACCGTCGCGATCATGACGGCGCTCGATAGTTTTGGGTGTAAGGCCAATGTCTTTAGTGATGACCAGTCGAATGTGTCGATGGACACCATCACCATGATCGCCACCAGAGCCGCCACCGGTATTTGCGAGAGCCAAGGTTTCAAAAGTATCATGAGTATAAGCAGAAACGCCCCTGCAAACAGGGTGGAGAGGCGTCCTCGTCCGCCGTATTTAACGTTGCTGACTGTTTGACCTATCATCCCACAACCGGCTATGCCGCCGAACACGCTCGCCGCGGCATTGGCAATACCGAGGCCGGTGCACTCCCTGTTCTTCGAACTGGGCGTATTGGTAAGATCATCAACGACGCTGGCCGTCATCATCGACTCGAGGAGGCCAACCATCGCGATGGCGAGCGCAGGTGCGGCAATGATCTTCAGGGTATCTAGGGTTAAAGGGACCGCGGGCCAGGCAAAGACCGGCAGAGAATCTGGCAGCTTGCCGAGATCTCCGATTGTCATAACGTCTAGCTTCAGTGTGACGGAAGCGGCCGTTAGAACAAGAATGCAGATCAGTGGCGACGGGATTGCAGTTGTTATCCTTGGAACGAGATAGATAACTACGAGCCCCGTGGCTAACATGGCGTAGGCTAGCCAGTCTCCTCCGATAATATGTGGAAGTTGAGCGGAAAAAATCAGGATCGCAAGGGCGTTGACGAAGCCCGTTCTGACCGATTTGGACACAAACCGCATGAGGACGCCCAGACGTAAAAGTCCGAATGCAATCTGTAAAATCCCGGCAAGCAGGCCAGCGGCGAATAGGTAAGGTAGGCCGTGCGCATGGACGAGGGGCGCTGCGACGAGCGCGACCGATCCGGCAGCCGCAGAGATCATTGAGGGACGGCCACCAGTAAAGGCTATGACGATCCCGATGATGAAGGACGCGAAGAGGCCGACTTGGGGATCGACGCCGGCGACGAAAGAGAAGGCGATAACCTCAGGAATGAGCGCGAAGGTGGCGACAGCGCCGGCGAGCATTTCGCGCATGGGATTGGCGGACCAATCCCTACGTAGGGAAGAGAGTTGCATGGAATGAATTCTCGCAAAGCATGGCGAACGCGCGGTTGCATTCGGGGATAAGCATGCTGGTCTTGCGTGGTCTGGCGGATCGGCGGCCAGAAGAGCCACCCGGAGTTTCACCGGGTCCGTGGTGAGTACCTTATTTTATGCCCAAGTTTCTTTTGCGACGCAACATGAAATTGTGCCCTGCAAAGCCTCTACTGACAAACGAGGCGATATGGCTGTGGCGCACTCAAAACCGATCTCGCGACCGAAAGGACGTTCGGATCAAAGATTGATCGCGAATACGCGCCAACATTGGGCGCCGAGTAATCAAGGAACCCCTGCTTTGCAAGATCCCGCTGCATGCGGCGCAGGCTTCCAACTCTGCGTGATGCAACCGGAGCCCTGCCTCTCACGAGAGTTTAGTCGCAAATTGGTGGCAAGGTCTTGCCGAGTGGCGTGCGACGCGGGCCTATCGGCCCAATACCTGCACTCAGTGGCCCGACCTGAGGCGGTTATTCACGCAGGAGACGCCGCGATACGCTTGCGTATCGTCTGCACTCTCACAACCTCGTTCTTTGTCAAAAGTAAAAAGTGTGCGTCATCGAGTCGATGGGCAATATCGCCATCGTCTGTCATGTAATCGACTTTGTTGCCGACTGCAGCGTCGCCTCCAACGCGTGTCTGTTCGATAACAATGCATCGGGTTCCGGTTTCGCTGGCACATTGAAAGCGCCGCCCGTTTTGATATCGCAGCATCAACAATCTCCTTGCTCGAATGCATCATCGATGCTGACGCGGAAACTTCAACCCATCTGTAAGTATATGCCGAACCCGACGAGGGCCCGATGTCCAAAGGAATGAGCAGCTCGAGTTCCAAGTACGGTCCAGTAGCCGACGGGTGTGAAAGTCACAAAACGCTCTGTAGCGACGTCGCCTTAGTGCCAGCGCTTTGGAGAGCCGGCTTCTTCCGGCAATATGCAATCATCGTCCTCAGCTCGTGCCAAGGCAGTCCAGGCGCATGCTTGCCATCGTCTTGCCGAACTATGTCGCGATGTTGATGTTACGGAGGCTGATTAATGACGGAAATCGACAAGCATTACATTGAGTTGACAACGCGGCTGCGCTCAATAGAGGCGTTTTGCGATTTTCTTACTAGTGGTGGGAGAATTCGCGTCGCGTCGTCCGAAAGAAGCCGGTTCAGTGAGGTAACCTCGGAAATTCTGCGCAAAAACGAGCGAGAAGCGGAGTTTATAAGGCAGGTTAGGCTTCGTCTCTTTCCGGATCTCGCGGAAGAGGACCCGGGACCCAAACCCACGCTCGACAGCACTCACTAGACATCTCCAGCGAGATCGGCAATCCGCCGGCTTCCAAGTACTCTGGTGGTTGGCTTCTTTGCAGAGCTCTGAGCTCCCTGCATTCCGACTTGGATCGGGATCCTAAAGCCGGTCTGCAGGCACGCTACGGTGTCCTTGAAGCAACGCAGTGGCTCTGGCCCGGTCCAAAATAAATAGCTACCGGAAATTGGGTTGCCGGAATTGTTTTCTGCATAACAAGGCGAACTGCAAATGCGTGTGCATTCAAAGATCCGAGATTAGCTCTATGCTTCTCCATACCAGTTTCCTGATGCTGAGGCTAACCTAGAAGACATGTCCTCTCACCACGCTCCAAACGATCCCGGCAGAACACTGCCAACCTTGGATCTTTCCCGCTTTTACTCCCTACCTGACGAACGCTCGGCCTTTGTC
Source organism: Hyphomicrobiales bacterium (assembly GCA_900466605.1). GTDB lineage: Bacteria > Pseudomonadota > Alphaproteobacteria > Rhizobiales > Rhizobiaceae > Rhizobium. The sequence continues at coordinate 63,394 of UBMU01000013.1, read as the reverse complement.
GCGGAACTGCGCCATGTCCTGCATACCCACGGGTTTTTCTACCTGACGGGTCATGGCATTGATCAGACGTTGATAGAGAACGTGCTTTCCACGGCGAAACGGTTCTTTGCTCTCCCTATGAAAGAGAAGCTGAAGATCGAAATGATAAGATCGCCACACTTCCGGGGATACAATAGAGCCGGGCAGGAGCGGACACGTGGACAGCAGGACTGGCGCGAGCAACTTGACATCAACACTGAGGGTGATGCTGCCGAGATCGGTCCAGGCAGTCCTCCGTGGAAATGGTTGCAAGGGCCGAACCAATGGCCGGCGGCCCTGCCGGAACTGAAACCGCTCCTTCTTTCGTATCAGGCTGAGGTCACCCGCATCGGTATCGACATTCTTCGTGCCATTGCAATCGCCCTGGAGCAGCCAGAAGACGTTTTCGCCGAAATCTACGAGCCACAACCGTCCCAACTCATGAAGATTATTCGTTATCCCGGACGAGATGTCGCGCAGACGGATCAAGGGGTCGGAGCGCACAAGGACGGTGGCTTCGTCACCGTACTCTTGCAGGATGTAACGCCTGGGCTTCGTGTCCGCACCGAAGAGGGTGACTGGATCAGTGCTCCGCCGGTTCCCGGCACCTTTGTTATCAACACGGGAGAACTCCTGGAACTTGCGACGAATGGCTTTGTGCGGGCCGATGTTCACGACGTAGTCGCACCGCCGAGCGGTGTTGAGAGATTTTCGGTCGCATTCTTCCTAGGCTCACGACCTGACGCGACAATACCCGTGATCCAACTACCAGATGACCTGAGACGGGCCGAGCGCGGGGTTACTGTCGATCCACTGAATCCGATCTTTCGAGAGGTCGGAATCAATCAGCTCAAAAGCCGTTTGAGATCGCATCCTGACGTCGCACGGGCACATCACGCCGATCTCGTGGATAGTATCTTGAAGACTTAGTTTCGCGCACGCGGGCACCGGCGCGTATGTTCCGCTCGACAATCAGGCGACGCCGCGCATTGACGCTTCATAGGCAACTGGCCGGCCTTCACCCATCTCGGCAAGGCTTTTGGCGTGTCGCCTGGGCGGTTCGCCGAACATGCGTGAATATTCCCGGCTGAATTGCGAGGGGCTCTCGTAACCGACCTGGAACGCAGCGGACTCGACATGAATGCCCTGCGAGGCAATCAACCTGCGAGCCTCGAGCAATCGCACCTGCTTCTGGTACTGCAACGGCGAGAGCGATGTGAGCGCCTTGAACTGGCGATGGAAGGCGGACGCGCTGAGCTGGGCAATGGCTGCCAGTTCCTCGATGCGAACCGGTTCGGCGAAATGTTCACGAAGCCATCGCATCGCGGAAAAGACACGTTGGGATGGAGTGCTGGCCAATGCCATTCGCACGAGTTCAGCCCCGTGTGGACCCGTGAGGAGCCAGTAGCATATTTCGCGCATGATGACGGGATAGAGCGTCGGAATAGCTTTGGGCGTGTCGAGCAGACGTACTAGGCGAAGTGCGCAATCAGAGATCGGCCCGTCAAAATTCGTGACAAACACGCCCTTGCTGGATTTGCCACGGGCCCTTGGTGGTTCATCCAATTCCGCCGCAACGCTGCGCATGATGTCCACGTCGAGTTCGAACACCAAGACGAGGCATGGCCGATTGGGACTGGCCTCCGTCACTCGCCCGACAGAAGGTGCCTCTACACTGATAATCAAAGCCTCGCCGGCCTTGTATTCGAAGCGGGTATCGCCGAAGTCCGCCCATTTCGCGCCCTGGGCGACGATGCACATGGCGGGCTGAGCGATCCTGTGGGCAGGGGGGTTCGGATGGTCGGAACGAAGCACGACCATAGTTTCGATCGGCGTGAAATAGGGACTTTCCCCTTTCTGCCTCTCCGTATAGCGCAATATGGCCGCGACCAAGTCGTCCAGCATACGTCAGATCCAATGAACTGTGTGGAACAAACCCTATGACTTAAGGCAGGAATAGGCAAGAACTGACGTGGATTCGGCATACAGTCGACCCAAGTCTGCGACCATAATCTCTCCAGGATCAAAAACGCTGGAGCATCCTTATGGTCAACGAAAGTAAAGTCACATCAGCAAAAAAGATTGCCCTTATCACCGGCGGCAGTCGCGGAATTGGGCGAAACACTGTGCTATGCTTGGCAAAGCGAGGTATTCGCTCGATCTTCACCTACAACTCAAATCGAGCAGAAGCAGAGAACGTTGTTGCTCTTTCGAGCGAAGCCGGCGCCGAAGCGATCGCCCTGCAACTCGACATCGGAAAGGCATCCTCGTTTTCATTGTTTGCCGAACAGGTGCGTGAAACGCTCAAAGTGATGAACGCCGAGCGCTTCGACTACCTCGTCAACAATGCTGGGATTTCGTCCACGGCAACGCTGGCGACGGGCACGGAAGCCGAGCTTGATCGCCAGTTCGATGTCCATTTCAAGGGTGTCTTCCTGCTGACGCAGGCGCTTCTACCGCTGATGAATGATGGAGGCCGGATCGTCAACATCTCGTCTGGTCTCGCACGCTTTGCGATGAACGGCCGCGCGATCTACGGGCCGATGAAGGCGGCCGTAGAGGCTTTGACGCGCTACATGGCAGTTGAACTCGGCCCCCGTCGGATCGCTGCGAACGTCGTGGCACCAGGTGCCATAGCCACCGATTTTAGTGGGGGAATTGTACGCGACAATGCGGAAGTGAACAGGATGGTTGCAGAGCATACAGCCCTTGGGCGCGTCGGTGTTCCGGAGGACGTAGGCCCAGTCATAGCCGGACTTCTTTCCGACGAGTTCGGTTGGGTCAATGCCCAGCGTATCGAGGTGGCCGGAGGCATCCATATCTAACCCGATAGCGGCCGTGGCTCGCGTAGGGCTGCCCTTGGGGCCGCGGTCGTCCATCTACATTACGAGATGAGAAAGAGAGGGTGCATCACGTCGACCTTCCATCCGAAGCCGATAGGGAGAATGCCGCACACCGAGTGTGACCTTTGCCGAAACGCATCCTAGAAATTGCTGCCGCCTTTCTTGCCGAGTTCCGGCGGATGTTCAACCACAGAGAATTGAATCCTCCCCAAGCAAAGCGGCCGGGAAAGAAAGCTCCTCTTGCCAGTCGAAGGGTACGATTTCTATACTCCAGGCGTTATGGAGAAGGCATTCGTCACAGCGCAGGAGGATCGACCCGGCCGAGCTTGGCTCTCGCGGTTCATCGCCGGGCGGGCGGAAGCTGAGAAATGGTATTTCGGACAAGCCGCGTCATTGACGCCAACAGCTAGAGATTGTCGAGCTGCCTTGGTCAAGTATATGCCCGAGTTGGCGCCCTATTACGACCGCGCATGTGATCTTGTCGGTGATGATGATGTAGCACACCGGATCCTGAGCCATTACCGACCCGCGCCGGAACGCTTTGGTTGCAGCCAGGCTGTCTGGCTAGGCAAGGAGGGTCCTGCATTGATCCGCAACTTTGACTACCCTCCTGCTATTGTTTCGGGGCGCTTCGAACTGACAGCGTGGTCGGGACTGAGGGTGATCTGCAAGGCCCAGAGACCTTGGGGAGGGTGCGTCGATGGGATGAATGAGGAGGGACTTGTCGCCAGTGTCACTTTGGGCGGAAGCCGCGTCCAGGGCGTTGGATTCTCGATAATTCTCATGATCCGCTACGTGCTGGAAACCTGCCGGTACGTACACGAGGCGGTGGAGGCGCTGTGCCGAATACCGGTGGCACTTGCGCAGAACGTGACCGTGCTCGACTGCTCAGGGCGCTACGCCACACTGTTTCTCGCCCCTCACCAGCGGCCGATCATCTCTGCTTTGAAGGCATGCACAAACCACCAGCGATCAGGTAGACCATCCTCGTCTTCAATGGCACGCCAACTGGCAATTCGAGAGGCGCTTGAAGAGCCGTCCATGTCGCTGTCGCAGCTGACCAATCTGTTCCTTTCGCCCCCGCTATACTCCAGTCGGGGTTCATCCCCGACCCTGTACACCGCAATTTACCGACCTGCGGAAGGCCGTGTAGACTACGTTTGGCCGGGCAAGAGCTGGTCACAGCGGTTTGGAGAGTTCAGCGAAGGTGAATACGTGCACCGTTATGGATAGCCTCAGGTCGTGGAGGTTGGCTGTCTCTGGAAAGTTCAGTCCGACTGTGAATTGTTGCCTCTCACACCTATTGCGACAGATTTCTTGATAGTCCTCAGCAGCCCCCCAATCTCGCCACCTGAAAAACCGGTTGGAAGGTCAACGAATTAACTGTCAGCAGAGCTTCGCCGAACGAAGAAAATTCAGTGAGTTAGACAAAAATTGTTCGTTCTTGGCGATCGGCCAGGATGAAGCCGTGGGCCCTCGCCACATGAAACCTTTTAATTTTTCGGCCGTTAATGCGTTTATGATCGACACTGATGCAAACACGAAATCGGTCGATAGCAGCAGAGCGCATGATGCCGATAAGTTACGCCAAGAGGGAACATCGACGGCCGAAGTGTTGCCACCACCGGATGTCCTCGAACCCGATCCGGAGCTAACGCCTGAAGAGGCTGAACATGCGCGCAAGAAGTATTTGCTGACGCGTTTCTGGATCAGTGCGCGGGGCTACTGGGGCCGGAGCGGCGACGGCCTCGCCTGGCCGTTTTCGATTGGGCTTCTAGCTCTTATCTGCATCAATGTCGGCTTCCAGTATGGCATCAATATCTGGAACCGCTCGATTTTCGATGCCCTTGAGCAACACGACGCCCGGACAGTTTACCTTCTGAGCGTCGTATTCCTGCCACTTGTCCTTGGAAGTGTGCTGCTTGTTGCCTCACAAGTTTCCCTTCGGATGGCGATCCAAAGGCGCTGGCGTTCTTGGCTGTCGACCGCGGTCATCGGGCGGTGGCTAGCAAACGGTCGTTACTATCAATTGAACCTTATCGGTGGCGACCACAAGAATCCCGAAGCGCGAATTTCGGATGACTTACGAATTGCCACTGAATCGCCGGTGGATTTCATCGCTGGTGTCATTTCCGCCTTTCTCTCGGCCTCTACCTTCATCGTGGTACTTTGGACAATCGGTGGCGCCTTAACGATAGCAGTCGCAGGTTCCACTATCACGGTCCCAGGATTCCTCGTTATTACAGCCGTAATTTACGCAGCGATCACATCTTCATCGATGGCGGTCATTGGTCGCAATTTCGTTCAGGTTTCGGAGGTCAAGAACCAGGCAGAAGCCGAATTCCGCTATTCCCTTACGCACGTGCGGGAAAATGGTGAGAGCATCGCGTTGCTCGGCGGCGAAGAGGAGGAGCGAAACGACCTCGACAAAAAGTTTGCCAATGTCTTGCGCCAGTGGGCGTTTCTTGCGGGCCAGCATATGCGTACAGCGCTTGTGTCGCAGGGCTCTAGCTTGTTTGCACCGGTTGTGCCGGTTTTGCTTTGCGCTCCAAAGTTTCTTGAAGGCAGCATGACGCTCGGGCAGGTGATGCAAGCTGCTTCTGCCTTCGCAATCGTTCAAAGTGCGTTCGGGTGGCTAGTCGACAACTATCCCCGTCTTGCCGATTGGAACGCCTGTGCAAGGCGCATTGCTTCGTTGATGATGTCGCTAGACGGGCTTGAGCGCGCAGAACAGACAAGTTCGTTGGGACGCATCAAGCGGGGTGAGACCGAAGGCGATGCGATGCTCAGTCTGAACGATCTTGCTGTGTCGCTAGACGATGGCACCGCCGTAGTCAAGGAAACGCAGGTTGTGGTGGATGCAGGAGAGAGGGTGCTTGTGTCTGGAGAATCCGGCTCAGGCAAGAGCACACTGGTGCGCGCGATAGCAGGCCTTTGGCCATGGGGTGACGGTTGCGTCAATTTTCACCCGGACCGACGATTGTTCATGCTACCGCAGCGACCCTATATCCCTTCGGGTACCCTCCGCCGGGCGGTGGCCTATCCTCGAGCCGCTGATAGCTGGACGGTTGCCGACATCAATACGGCTCTGGACAAGTCTGGGCTCGACTATCTCAGCAAAAAGCTCGAGGACGACGCGCCCTGGGACCAGACGTTGTCGGGCGGCGAAAAGCAACGGCTTGCGTTTGCTAGGCTGCTTTTACACCGTCCCGACATCATAGTACTGGATGAGGCCACGTCGGCACTCGACGCCAAAAGTCAGGACAAGATGATGGAGATGCTGATCCACGAACTTCCGCAAGTTACCATCATAAGCGTAGCCCACCGCACTGAACTGGAAGCTTTCCATAGCCGCAAGATCACACTGGAGCGTCGTGAGGGTGGTTCGAAGCTTGTCAGTGACATCGATCTTATCAAGAGGAAGAGCAAGCGGAGCAAGCTGTTGCGCCTTCTGCAGAAGCGCCGCTCCCAACCCAGAGGAAATACCAGGACAGGAACAGAGGCCCTGCCACAGGATAACGAATAGATCCAGGGCTGCCAGGCGGCCAATAGATTTTGGCCATCAAAACGCGGCTGTCGCTGGCGTTGCTTGCTCGAACGAGAACGACGTTGTCCGTTACGGCTTTCTCAGCCCCGGGAGCGACCCCCTTGTGGAACGAAATCTACCAACAAGGACTTCAGTTCAATCTCTCGAACCCGGCGCGCGGCTTCGTCAGGGCTGACCCAAGCCAAAATGCGCTCGCCTCGTTCCTTGAAGTTGTCACGAACTTCTTTGACCGTGATCTGAAAGATATCGACGATGCACGGCACAACATCACCGGTCCCCAGGAGTTTCAAATAGGTGTATCGGCCAACAGGCTTTTTTCTGACCTTCCCGCGCACGCCCGCTTCTTCCCATGCCTCGATGGCCGCAGCTTCATAAGGTTGCTTGCCCTGCATCGGCCAGCCTTTCGGAATGATCCATCGCCCGCTGTCGCGTGAGGTAATGACTAAAATCTCGATTGCTGTCCCGTCATTCTTTTGGCGGAAGCATAAGGCGCCGTATTGCTGCCGAAACTTCCCGGCAAAGAGTATCTCCGGCTTAGCTGCAAGCTGTTGCAACAATGATCTGGGTTTGCCCTCGGGACCTTTTTCCGACTTCTTCTCCCGCGTCATTCTAGCTGCCGATTTTGCTAGGCAGCATTCTGGGCAGGAACACTCCTGCAATTCTCACGAGGTATGTCACAATACGAGCCTTGGTTTCCACACGGTTGTATCGCATGCGCTCGACCCTGATTCCACAAAATAACCTCAAAGGCCATGATGACGGCCAGTTGAAACATGAGCAACAGGGATCTCAAACGGCATTCGAGGGCCGGCGTACCCCGGACCAATATCGGAAAGAGATGGTTCGCGCGGATTTCGTTTAAGACTTTTGATCCCGAATGTAACGCCTTTGAAGTACGAAATTCCGACTTCGCACCTGCAGCAATCGCTTAATGAAATTAAATTCTAATATCGTCGAAAGAACTAGTTGATTGTTGGACTGGATTGAGGTAGCAATCTCGTCAGTGGCATTCCATGATATGCCGCGTTGATTCGTGATCGGCCGCCAGAAAACCGGCCTACCTGAGAGGAGGGAATGATGAATAAATCTGTTCGACTTCGTCCCTTCGTGATGGTCCCGCGAGTGTGTCAACTCGCCGCGATCCGATATCGAATTACGACTGCCTCCTAAGCGTCGTAAATCTTTCATTCCTTATTGCTAGTGGTGCGCCCGTGTCTGGGCTGGAGTCTGTTATGCAAAGACAAGCTATCGTCTTTAATGGTCAAGAGGTTGGAATTGCGGTCCCGGTCAACGACCGGCTGAAGTTTATTGCTGTGCGCTTTTACGTGATTGGCCTTGATAATAGGCTGTTTGACACGGTCACAGATATTCGTCGGGCAATCACAGAGCACCTTGCCGCCTCGACCGATCAGAAATCAGCCGCATCGATCCATTGAGGTGATCCTTTCTTCAGGCAGCCCGGGATTTCGCTCCAAGGGCGGAACCCGTTGCTCGCGGTCGTTTGAGTTTTCGGTCGGAACCTTTGGCGGCTGGTTTAGTTCACCTCTGGAAGTCCAATTTTGCAAGGAGGATGAGATGCGGGCGCAAGCGCAAACCCAAGCAGGTAAAGCCTCGGCTAAATCGCTACGCAGGGAGACGAGAAAAGAGCAACGGAAAATCGAAGCTCAAAAGGGCTCCGTTTTGGCGAAAGGCGCAGATAGGGTCGAGGAGCGATCAAGGTCGAGCGACGGCAAAGGCGCAGGTGAAAAACAGCATTAGTTGTTACGGCAGCGTTCCGCGCTGAGTTTGCGGCGTTTGCAACGGGAACCTGTGCCGGTCGCGCGCGAATACTCTGAATCTCCATTGGCTTCCCATCCGCCCACTTGCCCAGAATCGAGCCCCCTTCCATGGTCAGCAGTGTGACTGGGCTTCGTGCCGAGATCTTGTTTGCAGTGGCTTGAAGGCAATTCACGCTTCTGGAATTGATAGAAGGAGTTTTAAAGTCTACTCCGGTTGTTCTGTGAGGGGGAAGGTTTCGGCGGATGAATTCCAGCGGCGCGCGCTCCGTTCTGATGATTCTTGTGTTTCCCGCGATCGCGGCTCTGTCCGTGTATTTCGGACTATTGGCCGTTCTTGAGTATGCAACGGCAAGAAGTGACAGGATAGCCTCACAACGCCAAACACATTTGGCGGAGACCCTCGTTGGTAAGGTTCAGGCGTCCGTTGCACACGACCAAGAGAGTGCGACCGTTTGGGATGATGCCGTTCTCAACGTCAAGGCCACCAATATCGAATGGATGCGCCAGAACCTTGGCGAATGGATGCATACGTATTTTCGGCACGACCGCGCTTACATAATTGCCCCGGACGGAGAGGCAGTCTACGCCTTTGCGGCAGATGAGGTCAATGCGACGAAGGCATACGACCAGGTACGCGAGGCTATCGTTCCGATCGCCGAAAAAATGCGCTCGAGACTTCGTGCTGGCGATAACAGCGGCATATCTGACCAAGTTCTCAGCATCGGCGAGAGTGCATATGCGACAATCAGCGACCATCCCGCGCTCATTAGTGTTAAGCCCATCATTTCCGATACCGGCTCGATCGGCCAGAGCCCGGATCAGATCTATTTGCACGGCGCAGTCCGCTACCTAGACGGCACTTTTTTAAGCGCGACCTCGAGTGAATATCAGTTTGACAATCTTGCCTTCAGTTGGAGCGCCGCAGACCAGGAAGGCCGATCCCTCGCGGCAATCACGAATTCCGATGGCAAGACGTTTGGTTATTTTTCCTGGTCGCCCTTTGAACCGGGGGAGGCTGTTGCGCGATCAGTTCGCCCTGCAATCAATGCGGTCGGGCTATCTGTGTTTGCTGTCTTGTCGGCGATGGGGGGAGTGGTTCGCGCGAGGAGCAGAAAGCTGCAGCGCAGCCGGGCGGCGCTGGAACATCTTGCCGGTCATGACACGTTGACGGGCCTGGCCAACAGAGCGCGATTTACCGAGCAACTGGCCGCGCTCCTAGCTAGTAGCAAGCCCGCCCAGGCAAATGCGGTCTTGTTTATGGATCTCGATCGTTTCAAGCAGGTGAACGATACCCTCGGCCATCCGGTCGGTGATCAACTGCTGGTTCTTGTGGCGGATCGCCTTCGTGAGATATTTCCTCGCGGTATTGTCGGCCGGCTGGGAGGTGACGAATTTACAGCGGTCGTGGCAAACGCCTCAAGCGAACAGGTCGCACGCACATGTGAGGAGATCATTGATGGAATGCGGCGTCCATTTGAGATTGACGGCAAACCGATAGGTATCGGTGTGAGCATTGGCGTGGCAATTGGCAGGGGATCGGATGTTGATCCCTCTGAGCTGACGCGTAAAGCCGACATTGCCCTTTATAACGCCAAGGGTGCGGGCCGGAACCGATACGCGATCTTTGGCCCCCATATGGACGAACTCGTGCAGACACGTCGGGAGCTTGAACACGACCTGCGGCTAGCGATCGAAAATCGTCGTGGTTTGGAGGTCCACTTTCAGCCGGTCTATACGGCCCCTGATGGATCACTGTCGGGAGCGGAAGCACTGGTCAGATGGCGTCATCCGGCACGTGGGCTGATCAATCCGGATGCGTTCATTCCCATTGCGGAAGAATGTGGGGTGATTAACCAGCTCGGTGACGTCGTTCTCGAAGAAGCATGTCGTGCTGCAAAACGTTGGCCGAATCTGGAGATTGCAATCAACGCCTCTCCAGTGGAATTGCGCAATGCATCCTATGCGTTGAAAGTCACAACTGCGTTAAACAACCATGGCATCGATCCTTCACGGTTGGAGATCGAAATCACCGAAAACACGTTGCTGGATACGGCCGGTGACTGCTTACGCAACATCGAAGCGCTTCGCTCGATCGGCGTGCGTTTCGCACTCGATGATTTTGGTACCGGTTTTTCTTCTTTTGGCCGTTTGCAACGGCTTGCAGTCGACCGTATCAAGATTGACAAGAGTTTCGTCGACGGCTTCGAGCGTGAGACCGACAACCGGGCAATTGTGGAGGCGATGATCACTCTTGCACGGGCAAAGGGCCTGAAAACAACGGCCGAGGGTGTCGAGACAGAGGGCCAGAGAACGGTACTCAGGGAACTAGGATGCGATCACCTTCAAGGATATCTCCTGTCGAAACCGCTAACGGCGGAAGACTTTGACGCGATGATGAATGTCGTCGAGGGGAAGCTAAATTCGAACTTATAGAGCCTTGGAAGACATCGACCCCAAGGTTCTTCTCTTACCATGATCGCCTGTCCTCTTTTACCATGACCCCTGAAGCCAATGGAAGCATCTATTCCATCTGCTAGGCTCTTTAAGATTTATTGTGGGAGCTTCGTAATTGAAGCTGGTTTAGGTTTCTTCTACCCCAACGGCGCGGGCAGCCTGCGGTTTCATGGCGCCCGCTCGACAAGAATGACTTGAATGACGCCTCCTTTGGAACCGGGCATGAGATCGCGAACGGTTGTTATCCCTGTAATTCGTGCGCCGACCGATAAGACACCTTCCAGAACACCGTCAATCCAAGCCGTGTTCTCTTCCTCGTCGAAAAAATCTTGCTGATGTCGCTGCACTTCACCGCCGTGTCGTCCAGCTCGTATTCCCTGTTCCTTTCCAATGTCATACCAGTCTGGCTGCCTTGATGCCCGGCTCATGTATTTCCCCGTCACTCATGAGCATAAACTATAGCATTCTTCCCCGGGCTAGAAGCAGCGGGGTGTTTGGGTATTGCAGCAGCACTAGTACAGGCGAAAAAGAACTGTTTGATCGTCGGTGTGCAGGTTGCGAAAAGGTGGGGATTCTCCTTGATGCACGAGCGATTTGGAACGGGAATGATATAGACTGCTGGTCTAGTGGCATGTTGCAGATGGCGCGCTCCAGTGGCAGTGAAAGGTCAAATGACGAACCAACTCGACATGTTTACCTCTAAGCTGGAGAGCATCGATACACGGCCTTCGCCTCCAGCGAAGGTCGATCGGAAGGATAAAGGTGCAACACCGGAGGAGATGGCGAGGAGCCTTGAAGCGACAGGAAATTACCGTGTCCTGAGAAGGCTCGTTTCCCGCCCGGTTGCCGAATTGCTACGGCCCGACTTTAGACGCGTCGGCGTCATCGTGGATACCGAAACGACTGGCCTGAATCACCGGGTTGACGAAATCATCGAGGTCGGGGCGGTCGCGTTCACCTTTGATGACGACGGCACAATTGGTGATGTTGTTGGCGTCTACGGAGGCTTGCAACAGCCCAGAGCTCCAATCCCCGGCGAGATCACAAAGCTGACCGGGATCACCGATGAAATGGTGTCGGGGCAGGAGATCGATATTGCTGCACTACGTCATGTGGTCGAGCCAGCTGACCTTGTGATTGCCCACAACGCAGCCTTTGATCGGCCGTTTTGTGAGGCGTTTTCTTCACTTTTCAGGGACAAGGCCTGGGCCTGTTCGGTCACGGAGATCGACTGGAGCGCACGCGGTTTCGAGGGGACAAAACTCGGCTATCTGATCGGACAGGCAGGCTATTTCCACGACGGCCACCGCGCCGTCGACGACTGCTTTGCGCTCCTCGAAGTGCTGGATCAGGAAGGCAAGGACACCGATAAGCCGTTTGCCGAACTCTATCATTCCGCCCAACAATCGCGGGTTCGGCTGTTTGCCGAGCATAGCCCTTTCGATATGAAGGATCATCTCAAGGCCCGGGGATACCGCTGGTCAGACGGAAACGACGGCCGCCCCCGCTCCTGGTGGGTCGAACTCGATGAGAGTGCACTTGGCGATGAGCTTCATTTCTTGAGGACGGAGATATACCGGTGGGAAGACGCTGATCCGCCTGTCCAACATCTTACTGCCTGGGACAGATTCAGGGGATAAGGCATACCCTTTGTGGCCCGACAGCGCGCGTTTCGTTCGAACAAGAGTGCTGCGTACTCTCCAAGCAGAAGTGTCAACATGTTGTTAGGACTTTGTTGACCATAATTGCGGATCAGTACCTGGTTCGTCAGACACATCCAAATCTCTGCCGGGCTTGATCTCAAGTTATGAGGATCGCCATGTCGGACTATGCGAACAGTTCTCGAGCAGGGGAGAGCCCACGGGAGCGAATGCAATCTGCTCTTTGCTCTGTCGGTCGACGCATGCGACAAGCGGCCATTGCCTCACTAGCCGTTCTCGGCTTCTCTGTCGATGCCGTGGCGGAAGATCGCGCTTTGAAGCTGTTCTTTACCCATACGGGCGAGAAGGCCACCATTACCTTCAAACGGGATGGCAAGTTTGATCCAAGAGGGCTTGCACAGATTAATCGGTTTCTGCGTGATTGGCGCAAAAACGAGCCTGCACGTATGGATCCGCGTTTGCTTGATCTGGTGTGGGAGGTCTATGACCGCAGTGGCGGGCGCGACTATATTCATGTCGTCTCTGCCTATCGGTCGCCAGGCACTAACAACATGCTTCGCTCTCGTTCCCGCAGCTCCGGGGTCGCTAAGAATAGCCAGCACACGCTTGGCAAGGCGATGGATTTCTATATTCCTGGCGTAAAACTTGCCACTCTGCGGGCGCTTGCCATGCAATTGCAGGTCGGCGGCGTTGGTTATTATCCGCGGTCGGGATCTCCGTTTGTCCACCTTGACGTTGGCCGAGTGCGCGCTTGGCCTCGGATGTCGCGGCAGGAACTCGCAAGTATCTTCCCGAAGGGTCAGACAATGCACGTTCCGGCGGACGGAAGGCCACTGCCCGGATATAGTCAAGCGATTGCCGACTACAAGAAGCGTGTCGGACCGCGCTCCATCGAGATTGCCGCATCTGTAGATGAAGACGACGAGGTAGGGGTGGGCACGAGAAGCTCGACAGGCAATAGCCTCCAGACAGCACTGGCCCCCATCCCATCAAGCCGAGCTGAGACTGCGCTTACTCGCCAGATTCAGCAGGCCTCGACGCAGGGCGGGCAGTCGTTCGCGGACCTTTCTACGTACGCGATCCCGGTTCCCACTCTTCGTGCGAGCGATTCTGTAACCGACCAGGTCCAAACAGCGTCCATAGGAAAGCCTGCTGCTCTCCCCTTAAAAGAGTTGTCGCGGGCCGAACCAATGCACTTCATGCGTCTATCGACGCAGCCCCTTGCGAGCTTGCCGATGTCAGCATCAGTTGATTTGCACGCGGGGGTCAAGGGAATGTCGCCCGGAAGACTAATGGCGTGGGCGCTGCATGCTCCAGGGGAGCTGCTTGGCCTCTCGGCGCCCCGCATCGGGCGACGCACAATACTGAATAATGCGGGATCGGTTCAAAGGAGCGCACCTGTCGCCACTGCACGAGAATTTGATCGCGACCGGTTTGGCCCAGTTAAGCCAGGTTAAACTCGGCAACGACCCGACAGGCAAGTTAGCGACAATGAGGCTGCTCCTCCTCTTGGCCGTGACGTTAATTGATCCGATTTTTGACAGGCTAAAGATGGCAAGCCGCTCGTTGCGGCCATACTATTCAAAAATCCGAGGTGAGCTCTTGCCGCGCTTGGGATTGGCTTCCCTGCCGTTGAGATATATCGGTCTGCCTTCGTCCGCGTGGACTTCGATCCGCCTTGGGCATGTCGCGTTTGAAAAGGGGACATGCGCCTGTGCCACCCTCGCCGATGCGCCTGCTGCGCACAGAGTCGCCGGGAACAACATTGGTTTGTATGGGCGACCTCCAGTTAATTTGGACGCAATGTGCGCTTGTCCCGCATGGCTTTTCAAGCGCCCGTGTCCAGCAGACACAACGGCAACAACGCTCCTTGAACCCATCCACATTCATCGTTTCGGGATCGATGTGTATGACAGAAATTCCCGATGAAATACCCGTGCCGCAGACCGGGATCGATGGAGGTGCCGAATGGACTTTATGAAACTGCTGAAATCCGTCGAGGACCTCCTCTACGAGGTGGTGTCCTGGCTGGTCTTCTATCCAATCACCTTGTGGAGGTCCATCACAAGCCCGCTACGGATGATGCAGTATGCTGATGATGAGTTGGCGGATCGGCCCGAAGATCAGTACAGCGATACTCTCTCTCCGCCATTGTTCCTGCTACTCACCCTTCTGCTGGCTCAGGTGATCTCCAGCGGCATTCCATCGATATATACCGACGCGAGCCTTCCCCCACTCTTGGCATCAACTGCCAACCTGTTACTGGCGCGTGGGGTGATCTTCGGCGTGCTACCCTTGGTAATGGCTGTCACGCTGGTGAGAAGGAAAGCCACAAGGCTCACAAGAGAGGCCCTCCGACCACCGTTTTACAGCCAATGCTACGTTGCAACTGTATTCGTGTTCGTAGCGGGCCTCGGTTTGGATCTGCTCCTTGTCCCCCATTTGGCGGGTTCGACAGCCGGGACTTTGGTCATTGCTTTGGCGACACTCTGGTACGGAGTGGCTCAGGTCCGTTGGTTCAAACACGATCTCGGGATAAGCACAGCGGCGGGTGTAGCCCTTTTCGTCGGGAGGTTTTTAGTCGCGATCTTTGTGATCTTCGCAGTAGCGCTTGTAATCGGCTGGTCTTTAAGAAACTGGAAATGAGACGCTGTTCAATTACTGCGAGAAAGCGTGTTCGTGCCAACCTCACGAGCAAGCGGGGGATCGTGCCTGCAGTTGACCCATGGCAGCAACTCGTCGATCCGGTTCTGCTTAACAGATATGCAAGCGGATCGATTGCATTCACGCATCGCTTTCAAAGCATCGTCAGGCAGGTCGGCGGCGTCCAAAGGTGGTGGAAGTCCTAGCCGGCAAACAAACACATCGGTGAGTGGACCGTATCGGTGTCACTTTTGGTGGTGAGCTGAACCGTTATCTGCGCATCTAAGCATGTCGCACTTAGTGTCGCAGTTCTCGCACTCTAGAGGCTTCCATCGCAAGCCAGTGCGCAGAGCGGAAGCCTAATCGCCCTTGGAACGTTCCGCAAAGTTCGAGGCGCATTCAGGCTGGGGCGCGCCTTGCTGGGATCTCGGGGCGGGAACTAGAAGTGAATTATCCTGGCGGCAAACGACCTGTCACGCAAACAGCGACGGTTCCTTTTCTCGAGGTAGCAAAGCATCCAAAATAGCCCGGAGCGACAGACAACAAGACGCTGGCCAGCAATGAGCTGTGTTCTCCACCACCGACACAAGCTTCACTGGTATGCCGGGATAAGAAGCCAACCAACAAAGCAAATCTGGACCCGTACTTCAGTTGTAGGATCGAACAGATTCCTGGCCGCATGATCGATCGAGTTTCCAACTTGATCTTCTCGCCGATCGCGGTATCGAAGAGTTGCAAAGCTGGAAACACCGGGCCAGAGTTTAGCGCGCGCCTTCAGAGCGCAACATATCGTCGAAGGTTTTGGTGAAACCATCGAGGGATTGCTTGATTGCTATTTCCTTGCCATCCGGTGTCGCAACACTCACTGTTGCCATCGGCTTTTCCTTCATCGTCGCAACAAGCTTATCCGGGACCATCCCCTCGACCAGGCAACCCTGCGGCGTACAACGGCTTAGCGGGAGCGTCGTAGTGTACCCGTCAAGATCGAATTTTACGCCGGAGGCCAGCGCAATACCGAGGGGAACCGCTATTTGCGCGGCGATTTGCTTGCCATCTGCTGCCACGGCGAGGCTCGTCACGAGGACAACCGATTTTCCGTCAGGGGAGATCACACTGCTGCTCGCTTGGCATTTTTTCTGTTGTGGCGTCAGTTGTGTGCACTGGAGTTCCCACTCGCCGATCCTCGACACGGACATGTCTGATCGTGTCGGCGTCACAGGCGCTGAAGCCTGCGACTTTGCCGCCGATTGAGGAGCAGCCTGATTTGGGCGTTTACCGATAACATCGCCCACCGACGGCGTTTGAGGCTTGTCCAGAACAGGGGCACCTGTCGTTGATCGCGATGCCGGCGTCGAGAAAAGGGGACCGGGAGCCGAATCCTGCCCAAACGACAAACCTGCGCTCAAGACATACGAAATGAGCGCAAGACTTGCTGCCGCTTTCGTAACCGCGTTCATGTAAAAGCCTCCTGCTGTATTGACAGTGTGTGTTCCATGGATCTTTTCTTGAGTCAAATCGCGATTTCAGTTTTAAGTTGCGATTTGAACTGCATTTACTTCGTGAGAGACCCGCATGACTTCCAAGGCCATCGTCTGCATAACGGCGACAGTATTCATACTGACCTCAGGTGCCGAACAAACCGTGATGGCGCAAGCATACATCAACCAGGTTTCCCCTGGAGAGCGTGGCGTATATGTGCCGCAGGCTCCTGCCGATGCGCGTCCCCGCCCGCCTGAGATTCCACGGAAACCAAAGCCGCGTGTCGCAAAACGCGGTGCCCCCACCCAAGCAAATCCGTACCCATCGGTCGGTCGTGGCACATCTGCGGTGGTGATGAGTACGGCGACCAGCCAATGGCCGACAGTTGGTGCGGGCGTGGTTAATCAGTAAGCAGGTTATTACCAACCTTTTTTGGTGAGGTATTTTTGCATCGTGCTCATATTTTCGACTAATAGATGAAAAAATCATCTTCCGTATTATATTATATTTCCGCTAATAGCCCTCAAAAGCTCGTTATCTAAGAAGGATAGCGAAATACAATCGGTAGAGCGCGGTGCGTTAATTATACACGTTAACGTCACTTATACATTGGATTTGCTTATTTGGTGGCCAACCGACTAAGCATATCCAAAAAGGGTGAAGTCGCGTTACGTGGGTGAGGGAACATGAAAGTCCAGGCGGTTTCGCTGCTCTTGAGCAGCATCTTGTTGGCCGGTTGTCAGACGGGCCAGCATTTGAATACCCCAGCTGCCGCGTTGACATCACCCACTAAGACAACAGCCAAGGTCGTGGCGCTACCATTGCCTGAGACTCCGGTCGATGTCGCGGTATACGACTTCCCGGATCTAACGGGTCAGGCAAAGCCAAACGACAGTTTCGCGGAGTACAGCCGCGCAGTCACCCAAGGCGGTGGATCGATCCTTATCGACGTCCTTAAAAAGACCGGAAACGGACAGTGGTTCCGCGTTGTCGAGCGGTCGGGACTGAAGAACCTGGTCCAGGAGCGGACTCTCATCGAAAACACGCAGAAGTCGTATCGTCAGCCAGTGGGTTTGCCACCTGTACGCTTCGCCGGGCTTATCCTGGAAGGCGGCATAGTTGGCTATGATTCGAACGAGCTGACAGGGGGTGCAGGGGCACGCTACCTCGGCATCGGTGGAGATGTTCAATACAGATCCGACGTTGTCACCGTCAGCTTGCGTGCAGTAAGCGTTCAGACCGGCGAGGTCTTGGCGTCAACCACCACGACCAAGCAAATCTACTCGGTTCAGGTCAGGGGGAGCGCGTATAAGTTCGCCACAGCCAACGAGTTGCTCGAAGTCGAACTTGGCCAGGCTCGCAACGATCCCGGTGCTCTTGCGGTCCGTGAAGGCATCGAACTCGCGGTCGTTTCGCTTGCAGTCGATGGAGTTCGTCAAGGATTGTGGCACCTGAAGGACAGATCGCAAGAGGCCCAGTTCCTCGCCGAATTCGAAAGGAAGTACCTCGATCGGCCACTTTCGAGTTCATGACGTAAGTCATGATCGAGGGCGGCTTTCGTCGCCCGACATAGATGTGTTTTGAAGCCGCGAATCAGAAGATTCGCGGATGTTGGTGTTTCCGTAAAAGTAAGTATAAAATGGCTGCAAATAGTAATATCTGACCATTGGGACGTGATCGTTCTTTGAAGGTAGTCGACCAATGTTGGGTTATTCTTGCAACGCCTTAACCAAATGTAAGTAGAATCTAACAAGAGACTTGCTCGCACAATGTTGCTGCGCTAATTAACTCTCCGTTAATCAATTGCATCTCGGGAAGCTGGGGACACTGCTTCCGAGTCATTGGGGAGATACTCATGGCGTTTAGACTAAAGCGATCGGCGCTCCTGGCTGGAGTCGCCGTTATTGGACTGGCGAGCGGTGCCGCGGCGGAAGACGTCACGGCAAACGAAGCATTCATCGGCCAGCTCGACAGTAACAACTATGCCTACCTTTCCCAGGCAGGCGCTGGCGGAGCTACTGGTGGCACAAACCAAGGCTTCATCTATCAGTACGGAAACGGCAACGTGTTCCTTCCGGCGGTAAACGGAACGCCCAGTGACGCGCAGCGCGGCAACAACCACCTCGGCGTGATGCAGTTCGGCTCGGGGAACTTCGTTGGCGGGCTTTTCTATCAGAGCGGCAACAACTCCGCAGGCATCGCACAGTTCGGCTCCGGCAACGCGGTTGATCAGTTCCGTCAGACGGGGGCAAACCGGGCGGCTATTTTCCAGGGCGGTAGCAAGAACCTTGCCCGTACCGACCAGTTTGGCGGCACTAACGACTCTGGCATCGTCCAGTTCAGCCCGGACGACGCGGCAGCTGGCAACTTTGCCTACAACAAGCAAGACGGTTCGGACGGCTCCTACGCTGGTGCTCTGCAGTTCGGCACGCTGAACTCCGCCGTCAACACGCAGACGTCCGAGAAGACCTCGCGCGTCGGCGTCATCCAGTTCGGTTTAGAGAATGGTGCCCTGAACGAGCAGGCCAATGGTGTCGGCAACGAAGCCAACATTTTCCAGAACGGCCAGCGCAACGTCGCAACCAACACGCAAACTGGTGGTCACGACAAGGAAGCCGGAATTATCCAGGACGGTACGGGCAACGTAGCTGCCAACGTGCAGAATGTTCACCTTGCCTCCGATTATCCGGGCACTGATTTGAAGGCTGGCATCGCCCAGTTCGGTAACTCCAATGTTGCCGCCAACACGCAGTTCGGCGCTAACAACAACGCTGGAATCATTCAAGACGGTGACGGCAACATCGGTGCCAACACTCAGACAGGCCTCGACCTCAACGCTGGCATCCTTCAGAAGGGTGACTATAACACCGCTTATAACAGCCAGAATTCCGGTGGCAGCAATGCTGGCATCGCGCAGTTCGGTAGGGGCAACCTGGCAACCAACAACCAGGATGACGGCGGCGTGCTGAACGCGGGTATTCTGCAGCACGGTGCAAACAACGTTGCGGGCAACGTCCAGATCCGTGGCGGCGATATTGGCCACAAGAACGAAGCTGGCATCTGGCAGGATGGCGAAGCCAACAAGGCTGGCAACCTCCAGACCGATGGCTATGAGAACCATGCTGGCGTCGCCCAATTCGGCGATCTGAATACGGCTGGCAATACACAGACAGGCGGCAACGCTAACGATGCTGCTACACTGCAAGATGGTAACAACAACGTTGCCTACAACACGCAGACCGATGCAGTTGGTGTAACCTCCGGTCCATCGAACGATGCTGCTATCGGCCAGTTTGGCAATGGCAACAGCGCGTTCAACGAGCAGCGCTTCGGTGCTGAAAACTCTGCTGGTGCCTTGCAATTTGGCGGGCAGAACAAGGCCGGAAACCTCCAGGTCAACGGCGACCGTAACACGGCCCGTATTCTTCAGGGCGGCACTGGCAACCAGGGCAACAACGTTCAGAGCGGCGGCAGCGACGCGACGGCCAACATTGCCCAGTTTGGTGATTGGAACACTGCCTCCAATTCGCAGACCAACGTCGATCCGACGTCGGCATCGATCCTGCAGGCTGGCACCGGCAACCTGGCTGGAAACGAGCAGGCCGACGTCGTCAACTCCGACGCGGTCATTGGCCAGTTCGGGAGGAATAACGTTGCAGCGAACGCCCAGAAGGCTGAGAGCAGCAATGTGAAGGCCGGAATTCTGCAGGCTGGCGAAAACAACCACGCAAGCAACACGCAGGGTGTTTCCGGAACGGCTCCGAAAGTGACGATCGAGGGAGAAACCGTATATTCGGACTATGGCATCCTCGGGCCGGTTACGAAGACCGAATACGCTAAGTTGACGGTCGCAGCTGTCCCCTACAACGGAGCGGTTAAAGACTCGGAAGCGGCTGTAGTGCAAGCCGGGACTGGCAATAGTGCCTCCAACTCGCAGGCTGGTGCGTACATAGCGCCAACTTATGCGCGAGCAGCGACGGTCTATACCCGCACCAGCGTATTCGGCTCCTGGAAGCAGAAGTCTAGTTCACCAGCTGTCATTCCGGCTGGATATGTCGAGGAGACGATCGATTCTAATGCGATCGTTGGCCAGTTTGGCAACAACAACGTTGCTGCAAACGGCCAGCTAGGTACGAAGCACTCGGATGCGGCTTCTGTGCAAATCGGCAATGGCAACATCTCCCTAAACAATCAGACGCTGACGGACGGCGCGAATGCCGCAAACCTTCAGATCGGCAACGGCAACTTTGCTGACAACGAACAGGTTGGTGCCAAGGACTCGAATGCCACAAACATTCAGGTCGGTGACGGAAACGCTGCTGTAAACTCGCAGACCGATACTGTTGCTTCCAGCGCAACCGTTCTCACTGTTGGCGACTGGAACAAGGGCTCCAACGCCCAGACGGGCACCACCGACGTCAATGCCGGTGTTGTTCAGGTCGGTGACGGTAACACCGCTGCCAACGTTCAGACTGACAGCGCGAGCTCGACCGCTCTTGCTGTTCAGCTAAGCGATGGCAACACCGCGACGAACACCCAAGATGGCGTTTCGAACGCTTTTGGTTCGACCCTTCAGTTCGGTGGTTCGGCCAACAAGGCTGCCAACCTCCAACAGAACGGAAGCTCCAACGTTGCGGCATTGGTCATTCAGGATGGCAACGGCAACAACGCCGCTAACGTCCAGGGTGCTGAAGTTGCCACCTTGACGGTCCTTGGAAAGCCAGTTTCTACAGCTGACGCATCCGCTGTTGCGTCCGCGGCAGCAATCGTCCAGACGGGTGACAACAATACTGCAACCAATATCCAGGGTGGCGGCGTTTCGCTCGGTTCGCTGGGTCCGCTCGGTTCGGCTGCTGCTGCATTGCCGACCGCTGCATCGGTTGCCGGGATCGTCCAGGACGGTAACGGAAACAACGCGGGAACGGTTCAGATCGCCTCGATTGGCGCGATCTCCGGCACGGTTCAGATCGGTGATCTGAACAAAGCATCCACGACCCAGACAGTTGTTGCAGGTGATGCTGCAGTCACCTTCCAGAAGGGTAACCGGAACACCTCTGCTACGTCGCAGACTGGTGACCTTCTGAGCAATGGCAGTGTACTTGCTCCGTCGACGCTGTCGCTGGCAAGCACGGTCCAGATCGGTGACGACAACACGTCCGCCACGGCTCAGTACGCTGGTTCGGGTAACGTCGCTGCCACCATCCAGGCAGGAAACCGCAACACTGCTGGGACCATCCAGCGGGGCGATAGCCAGTCGTCGCTCATCCTCCAGGGTGGTAGCGACTCACTCGCTAGCGTTCTTCAGCAGGGTGGCACCCACACCTCGCTCGTAGCGCAAGCTGGTGACTACTCGAACGCTTGGGTTAGCCAGTCCGGCAGCGGCAACAACTCGGCCGTCTTCCAGCTTGGTGTCGGGTCGGGCAATGCGGCGAACAATGCCTTCGTCACGCAGTCCGGCAGCGGCAACGCCTCGGCTGTTGTCCAGGTTGGACGCGGCAACACAGCCATCGT
Source organism: Hyphomicrobiales bacterium (assembly GCA_900466605.1). Lineage (GTDB taxonomy): Bacteria > Pseudomonadota > Alphaproteobacteria > Rhizobiales > Rhizobiaceae > Rhizobium. Next base: position 41,460 of record UBMU01000013.1, on the reverse strand, counting down.
CAAGCAGAACTAAAAAACAGTGGCGCGTCCTCATGGACGCGCCACCCTTCGTCGGGAGGAAGCATGCTTAGTTGCGGGAAAAACATTCTCTCCCTCGTTGGCATAGCACTCCTTTGTTCGACTTTCGCCCGGGCAGAATTGATGAGCGATCAGACTTTGAATGGGAGAATATCCGACAGCCGCATTTCCGAATGTGGAGTTCAGGTCCTTTTGGGACAGTCGGCACGCATCGTTCCGTTTTTCAAGGCGTCGTCGGACTTCGATGGATCCTATGAGATCGCGGTGACGAAACGCTCGTCGTCCGGAACTTCTCAGTCCCGTCAGGCAAATCGTATCCATGGCGGTACCATCGGACCGGCACAGATTGCCGTAGATGTGCCTTCGAGAATTCAGTTGGAAATGCAGGTGCGCGACCTTGATGGGCGAGACGCCTGTGTCCTTCAGCACACGTTCGACCTCGACGTCGGACCTCTCAAAATTTAAGGATTAGGTGAACAGCATGCTTTCCACTGCAAAACCAATTGCTATGTTGGTCGCCAGCGCGATCGCTGTTACGACCTCGGCCGGGATCGCCATCGCGGCGGAACCCCTCTTGCTGGACTCGTCCACGGCCGCGCCGATCGTCGGATCGCTGATGGAGCCAATTCAGCCCTACGTCGCCGGAAACGGCGGATCGACTTCTTCGATCTTGCAGTTGGGCGACGCCAACAGTGCCGACATCTCGGTCTCTGGCCAAGCCAATCTCGCAACTATTCAGCAGTCCGGGCAAAACAATCGCGCCATTCAGAGCATCGAAGGCAATAACTCTGCGCTACTGCTGGTGCAGGGCGGCAGGAACAACTCCGTCGTTCAGGCGGCTAAAGGCGACAATGACTTTCAGCTCGTTGGCGTCTCCGGATCAAACAACCAGGTCGCCTATGTACAGGTAGGAGACAACCTCGCCGGAGCACTTGATGTTCGTAATGCCCAGAACTCCACGGTGGTCGCGTTGCAAACGCCCCAAAGTGGTCGTTATCTGATGCCCACAGGTTTGAACGCCATAAAGAACGCGACCGTTGTAGTTGTTCCGGGAAGAATGTATGTCTTCCCCAAGAATTGATTTCGTAGTTATGACAGAGGCGCGGAGAAATCTAATGCGTATTGCCAACGTTCTGCTAGTCGGAGCAATTGTGTTTTCGTCCGTTTCCTTCGCGGCCGCTTCCCAGCTCAATTACCAGCCCGTCAATCCTTCTTTCGGCGGCAACCCGCAGAACGGGAACTGGCTGCTGTCGCAAGCGAGTGCACAGGGCAAGGCTGCGGAAGGCTCCTCCAGCCCGAGCTTCTCGATAGACTTTCCGGACTTCGGAAGCACCACCGAGACACCTACCACGCAGCTCCCTGACACGAACAACAACAGCGGTACGGGCAACAACTGATTATCGCTGGCGGATGATTGCTACGTTGTTGCGGCCCTGCTGCACGATGACCGCGCGTTGTCCGCCGCCGAACTGCTCGATCGATGCGGTGTTCATCGTGCCAGACTGCGTAATTAGGCCGACGTTGCCGGAGCCAGACTGCTCGATGGTTGCGGAATTCAGCACACCAACTTGAATGGCGCTGGCGAGATTGCCAGACGACGGCGCTGATGGCATCGCGGAGATCAGCTTGGCAGCGCCGTAGGCTGGCTCGAGTAGGGATGCGGTGGACGCCCAGGAGCCAGCCGAGCCGGAGACCTGCTGGATATAGGCAGGGGACATCAATTCCGATGCCGATACGCTTCCAGCCACAAGTCCTAACAGCCCTGCTACGATCCAACTACGCATAACGCCTCTCCTTTGTTGTTGAACCAAGGATAGGGAGTAGCGATTGAAATTAGCCGAAGATACTTGGTAACTGCCTGAATTTTAATAAGTATAGAAGTTGATAGACTTGCTTCGTAAAAGCTTAACCCTCTTTGGCGTGATCCCGCGCGGCGTTACTTTTCAGGGTGTGAGAATCATTCCTGGCTGATTGAACATTTGTCGGAAGACCTGAGCAAAGCCGAGTACCTTCACTCGCAAGAAATGGTTCTTATCCCGGGCTTTGAAGAAGACGTTCGACGCTGAGCGGATCTACGCACTTTCCCTCGGCAGCCAGCAGGCAAATAGTCACCTGGAGGACGTTAAACCTAAGCGGACGGCGCACCGATAGTGAGCGTTGCGAATCCTCGGACGCTGATAGTTCGGAGACAAGCGGGTGGCGTTCTTCCCGATGGGGGCTGCTGCCGGATACACGGTCCATTTAGAGGATTGGGTACCCTTCTGTCATCGATTTTTCCATTGTGCGCCGAACGTGTGGAATTCCAAGGACGGTGTGAACGAAAGCGGGACAGTTCGAGGGCAAGGGTGAGGCCAATCGGACCTGCACCAACTTTAGGAACGCTTTCGATCGTGGACAACAGGCGTAGTGAGCCACAACGTCGCGTTCGCTATCATCGCGTTGCATGATGAACGGCGGTATGCGCTTGCTCAATGAACAATTGTTATGACCGGGATTCCAGCTTCTCTCGCTGCACGGATCAGTGCTGCACGTGCGTCATCGGACGACACATTTCCGTGAATTGCCTCAAGGCAAACCCTGACAGCCACAACATAATCTTCGCCGTCGTCGGTGGGCCAAGCAGCAATCAACGCCTCTGCAACGTCGCCAAGAGAAGTGACGAGCCTGTACTTTTCCGGGCCGCCCATCACGAGCATCAGCGGCGGGAAGTCACCGCGCCTGTGCCAATTCATTACAACAGTCCTTCATCCGCATTAACAGACCGGAAACCTTGCAAGAACCGTTCCTAACGAGAGGGAACAGGCGTTCGTCCCGCAAAAAAATGCCTTGTTGGCCTTCCTCACCAAAGGGTTCGCCAAGTGCGGTGCTTGTTAAGACGGTCCCACCCACATTTCTGCGACTAGAAAGTTGAGCAGCCCCTGTGCATTTCATGTGCGCTCCAACAGCAGAGGAGTTGAACGATGCAGGCAGTGGCTATTTGCAGACCGGGAAATCTCAATGAGGTTCGGCAGCTCGAACAGATGTATCGGCTCCGGGCTGACGTTTTTGGAAAGCGATTGGGCTGGGTCGAATGCCAGGAGGGTTACGAGCGTGATGAGTTTGACGCTCTGGATCCCACCTACATATTGGCCGTCGACACAGAGGAGCAAGTTGTCGGCTGCGCCCGCTTGCTCCCTGCCAGTGGCCCGACCATGCTTCAGGCTATTTTTTCAAATTTGCTGCATGGCAAGCCACTTCTTTCCCACCCGGGAATGGTTGAGAGCTCTCGTTTCTGCGTGAACACCACCTACAAGGGAGGAACATATGGGCGTCCGCATCTGGTCACCCAGACAATGCTTGCCGCAATTGCAGAATGGTGCTGCTGCAACGGCTACAGTGAGATTGTGACGGTCACCGACTTACGGCTTGAACGTCTCCTCAATCGGTCTGGCTGGCCACTGAGCCGCCTGGGCCAGCCTCTACTCATCAACGAGACATGGAGCGTGGCCGGGACTTTGTCCGCAGATGATGCGACTTTTGAGCGGTTGCGGCCGACCGACTATCGGTCTGGTTTCGGGCGCTCCGTGGGGAGGGCCGCATGAATTGGTAGTGACCAAGGTTCGGTAAGTCCGCAACCGCCAGGTTGGGCTCACACCGAGGCGCGCAAGGATTATTTGGGCGAACTTCTATTGCTCGGTAATGGCGTGCGACCACTGCTTGATACCATTGCCCGGCATTCACCTTGCTACGCGGGTTCGGCCAGTCGCCGAACCCTTTGAAAGAGCGACGCTGCCGAACGGCAGCTGCCTGACTTCCAAATGTGTTTGACGCCTGCATCACGCCTGCGTCCAGGGGCGATATCACCGCGGCGCAGTGGTCAGATCAGACGTAGCTTCAGGCAAAGTGAAAGCGCGTGCATGATATTGTTGGCCTTCAATTTGGCTCGCACGTTGTCGAGATCAAACCGCACGGTGTGAAAGTTGAGGCCCAGGATCACGGCAGTTTCTTGCATGGTTTTGCCTGCAGCCATCCATCTCATACAGAGTACCTCTCGATCAGTAAGTGTTGGCTTGTGCTGTTTTGTCGGATAATCAGCGCCACCGAGGCGCGCGTGCACGAAAGCGACGGCCGCTGCCGCCGCTGCATATTCAGCTTCCCGCAAGACCTCGGGATGCATCTCATCAGGCGACGCCAAGGTCAGCATGGCCAGCTGACCAAATTTCACGCTGATGGGAACCGTAAGGCCAGTGCTAATGCCAAAGTCAGAGGCGATGTCCCAGAAGCCTCGCTCTTCCACCGAGGCCTTTTTCCTCTGCTCGCCAACACGCCACTGGAACGCCCGCTTGATCCGCTTGCTGATGGTGACAACGGGGTCAATGAGTTTATAGGAGCGACTCAAATAGATCGCCTGCCAATCCGAGGGATAGTTCGACACGGCGATATCCCGTGCACTGGTGGTGTCGAGATTGAGATAGGCAAACCGATCAAAGCCGTACCTCCTAGCTATTCCAGCTACAGCCTCTTTGAGTGCATCCTCGGTAGATGTTGTAAAAGTCGAGTCTGTCATATCTTGAAAAAGGGCACGTATACGCATCAGCCATAAGCTCCCCTAGGACACGAAAGCACCAGCCACGGCGCAAATGCCGAGGACCTTTCTCCCGCGATTTGATTGAACCTTAAGCGCCGCCATGCGACGATATCCCAGCTGCTTTGCCAGCTAAAGATAGCTGACACATATATGCATAGTTGCATGTATTTGTCGCTTCAACTGGAAGCGCGGTGTCGAAACAAAACTTAACAATTCAACGGGGGTGCTGAACAACGAGCCGAATCGTTCTGCGTCATTGGGGCGCGGCTGACCGGGTTGAAACCTCTGAGGTGAACACATATCCGCCTAACCGCACCGTCGCGAGCAAGCGTGGCCATCGAGGGTCCTCAATCTTCTGACGAAGCCGGCTGATATGGACGTCGATGCTGCGGGCAACCGGCCCTGCAAGGCCGGCATGGGTCGATGCCAAGAGTTCCTCCCTCCGCATCAATCTGCCTGGATTGCGACAGAAGGCTAACAAGAGGTCGAACTCCGCAGCGGTAAGGTTCACGATCTTGCCGTCAGGATCCCAGAGCAGTCGTTCCAGCGGGCTGAGGCGGAAGCCGGAGAAAGCAAATACGGACTGTTGATGGTGTGCAGGGGTCTGAGCGTAGGCTGCGCGTCGAAGGAGATTTTTCGCCCTTGCGACAAACTCGGCAATCGAAATGGGTGGAGACATGCAATCATCGGCGCCGGAATCGAGTGCCGAGACAACGAGGTCCGGGTTGCTTGACGCCATAATCATAAAGATTGGCACCGCTTCTGTACTTCGAACTTGGCGACAGAAACGGATTGCCTCGTCCGGGACGAAAACGGCATCAATAATCACCAGATCATATCTTGAACGATAGAGTTGCCTGCGCAGCTGTAGAGTTGAATGAACGACAGTTGCAAGCATTCCCTCCCGCTCGATTGGACCCAGCATCGGAAGCACATCAGACCCGCCGCAATCTGCGATGATAACCTTGTTTTGAATCCCCGTTCTCCGTCTCGATCGAGCGCCCTGGCTGCCAATCCCAATTTAATTTGGGAACTTGTTATTAGAGAACTAATCGATCTATAGTTGCAGTGAATGGGGGGCGTGCCAACTGTCATATCTGTGGGTGAATGCCGCTTCGAGTGCAGATGAGAGAAGCTCCACACTCCAACAGCTTCCAAGGACCGGACGGCAAAGCCAATTCAACCTCTACAGCGCTGATTGGTCGCGACAGCAGTACCTTCCGCATCGGGGATGTTGGTTGCAGGAGATAGTGCGCCGCTCGAACGCTCACATCTTGGGTTCCGGCAGCTCAGGCATGCTGAGGGAATTGAAGGCAGCGTGGAACTCGGATCAACATGGTGATGAGGGGCAGGTTTGGTGAAGGGATTGAACGTTTCGGTCTTGTTGCACATAGGGTTCTCCATCGTGACGACAGCCGAAATCATGCGTTCAATAGGCTTGAACCTCCAATTCTGTGACACTTCTATTGATAAAACCCAGACATCAATGGGGGCATATCACGCAGATTGAGCGCAAGCGCTTATGAAAACCCAACAGTCAAGCGCCCCAAGGTCTCGCGATCGTCCCCTTGGCCAGTTCGCTGCTCCACCGAAATATTTCTTAATCGGTAGGCGGGGCCAGAGCGTTTGAAACGACGCCAATCTCGTGAGATTGTAAGGTACGAAAACACAACAAAAGCGACAGTAGGCCATGAGACCGAGTATCGTCATCGGCTCCGGGGACGGCGATCTTTGCTTCATCGCGCGCTATCTTCTGGAGCAGGTAGGCTTTGAGGCGAATTTGCAGCCCGATGCAGATGACATGCTCATTGCAGTGGGTCGCGACAGTGTCTGTGCGCTGCTGATTGACGGGAGGATATCTGAGGCGGTTCTTGCCTGCGAGAAGGCCTGCACTCTGCGACGAGAACGGCCAATTGTCGTAGTGGCCTTGGTCGATCCCACAGCACACGGCCAGGGTCTTGCTTTTCTAAATGCCGGTGCAAATGAAGTCTTCGTCCGACCGGTGCCGCCAAGCCACCTGCTTCGCGCCCTGACAACGCCGCGTGCTGGCGAGCGCCTCGTTCACGGAGAGGTCGAAATGGACATATCGGCGCGACGTGTGTGGCGCGCGTCCCGTCCTATCTATCTCCCACGGATAGAGTTTGCCATTCTACGGCACTTTCTACTGAACCCCGACGCAGTGTTCGACCGCTGGGCAATTATCAAGAATTGTTGGCCAAGAGGGGTTTTCGTCGATCCGAGAACCGTGAACGTCCATATCGGTAGGTTGCGCAAATACTTGTACGTCGATGGAGCGGCCGATCCGATCCGATCTGTCCGAGGGATCGGCTACGGTCTACACCCCGCCAATAGCCTATCGGTACAAGGGAGGGAGCGATGGAGCGGGAGAGACTGATTATCAACGGTCGCATCGTAACCGGTGACGGCCATACTGTTCACGATGTCGGCTACGTTCGTGTTCATGGCAACCAAATTGTCGAAGTGGCCGCAGGCGTTGTGGACGCGACGTCGGACGCTGTCGTGGTCAATGCCGAGGGTCAAACCGTTATTCCCGGCATCATCAACTCGCATGCACATGGATGCATCTACGGTCCGTCCATGCCGAGCGGTTCGAGACCTGTGCCAAATTCCGATGTGGTCTACTTCCGTAATCGTCACCTCCTTTCAGGTACCTCGACGCTACTGAACGTGTGCGGGTTGGCGCTCTCCGACGAGATCCAAAAGGATGGAGGGAGCCCGCATCCGTTGGATATTCATCTCACGACCGCACATACGCCAAGCAACCTTCATGCGGCGATGGCTATCGACGGCTCAGGTCTTAGCGATAGGCACAGATCAACAACGCTGGAGGATATGATTGACGCCGGGGCAAAAGCATTGGGGGAGGCTGGGGGCGGGCAGACTCTTGGCGGAGGTGCCCAGGACTATCTATTCATCCCCGAAGCAATATACGACGCCACCGGTGTTCGGCTTTCGCCTAAGTCGGCGAGAAGATTGAAGGAAGCCATCCTTGGACGGGCGCTCGATGGAGAGGGTGCAGCCTGGCCCTACGAGATCAAGGAGCTGATCGCAGAATGCGGGCTGGCATCAATGATCGAACCGCTGGGACTCGTGGAATTAATCCACAAGACCGTTATGCCACCCGTGGCGCTCTCGTTGGAGGGGTTGTCGGAGATTGCCGCTTCGTGTGAGCGCCATGACTTGCCTGGTATATTTCATAACGCTGTACCGACTGCGCGAACACTGATCCGTTTAAAAGATCAGTACCCGGCTGCCCGTATGGTTGCCGCTCACTCCAACCATCCCTCATTTCAAGCAGACGAATGCGTCTCACATGCGCGAGAGTTGAGGGAACGTGGTGTTGTCATCGATGTTTCGACGCTCGATTGCATCGTAACTCGTTGGCGAAACGAGCCAACAAACATAGACCTGCTCGTGAGCGAGGGGCTCGTCGACACCTTGTCCACGGACTTTGCAGGCGGTGACTTTGATAGCATCCTGACTGCTGTTCACCGCATGGTACAGCGAGGTCAATTGACACTACCGCGCGCTGTAGCTCTGGCAACTGGGAATGTCGCCAGAGTGTTTCGGGAGCTTGCAAGTGACCGGGGAATCCTTGCGCGAGGGAAGCGCGCGGACATAGCCATTGTGGAGAGCCATAACATCGGCCGTGTTCGGCACCTGATTGTCAACGGGCGCCTTGCCATCTGCAATGGCGCGCGAATGGACGCGCTTTCCTCAGAAAGCGGGCCCCGGGAGCGCCTGCCGTGATCTAAGAATATCCGGGTCAGGTTGACTATTCCATCGGTTTTGGATGCGCCACGAACATGAGCTGTGGTGACTTATGGTCACCTGAGGCTCGATCGTCCTGCGATACCTACTGGTATGTCGAAAGCGTGCCGGAGTTCATGGCGATTGCAGGCAATCGCTTCGAAGGTGCGGCTATTGGCGCAGGCGAGGTCGATAACTGATATCACGCCTTCCCGTCCAACACTGCTGCAGTGCATCTTCGTGGATCATCAGCGCCAGCAAAGAGCGGTGAGCCCCTGCACGGTTGCGGCATACCAGGACACGTTCAAACTCCTGCTGGCCTTCGCTGAGAAGCGGATCGGGAAATCCCCGTGAACCGGCTCGAAGTCGAGGCGATCATCAACGCGGCGGATCCAAAAACCTGGGCCGACAGGCGTGACAGCGCCATGTTGACATTCCTCTACAACACTGGCGCGCTTGTGTCAGAAGCTATCAACCTTCGGGTTGGCAATGCCGTTCTGGAGTCTGCGCCGGGTCGTTCACCTGCATGGAAAGGGGCGAACGCGCTGGAGCGCGCCGCTCTGGAACTAAACCGCCCGAACCTTGAAACGATCGATCCAAGACCACCGTGATCGCGGGCAGGATGGTATCTCATTCGGAATAATCTGGGCAGTCGGTTGTCTCGCTCCTGCGTAGCGCAACGCCTTGACCTCGCTGTCGGTGATGCCAGTCGCGACGTTCTATCGATCAGAGCGAAAACGATATCGCCTCACACGTTCCGGCACACGACCGCGATGCATGTGCTGCAGTCTGGCGTCGACCTCACCGTGATCGCGCTTTGGCTCGGACACGAGGACACAAGTACGACTCATATCTACATGGAGCCCGATCTTGCGATGAAGGAGGAGGCAGTCAGCCGGTCAATGCGACAGGCGTTCGATATGGGGCCGCCCTACAAGCTGATGGCATTCCTTCATGCGCTATAGGCTCGTCGCTTCCGGCCCCGGCCGGGAGCGGACCCAGACTAGTCGGTTCAAGCGCAGCACTTCGACGAATTGGTGGCCGGCGCGCAGCAAGATGATTTTGCCTGCTCCTCCGCCAGCCAGCGATCTCGCGGCTTGCAGCTTGCGGGTCGGGCCGCAAGCGCTACTTCGAATGTGCCGGCGATGAGCCGCGGTGCTGCCGCGCAATAGTGGGCCATCGGCCGCTCTCCATCACTGACTTCGAACGTGAGCTTCGCTGTTTCGCGCTGGTTGCAAACGCGCGCCTGGGGGCTGTCAGCATCGCGGCATTCGTCGCGGTGGCGGCATCCTGTCGGCAACCTGCCACCGCGACGGCGTGATCCGTCAGATCGACTTGAGCGAGACCCGTTTCTCCAGGTCGGCAGCTTCTTCTTTCCGCTCGCTATAGCGGTTGGTCAGATACGATGATGCGTCGCGCGTGAGAATCGTGAACTTCACCAGTTCCTCGCAGACGTCGACGACCCGGTCGTAGTAGGACGAGGGCTTCATCCGCCCGTCGGTGTCGAATTCCTGAAACGCCTTCGCCACGCTGCTCTGGTTGGGGATAGTGACCATCCGCATCCAGCGGCCGAGAACGCGCATCTGGTTCACGGCGTTGAAGGACTGGCTGCCGCCGGAGACCTCCATCACAGCCAGCGTCTTGCCCTGCGTCGGGCGAATTGAGCCGAGCGACAGCGGGATCCAGTCGACCTGCGACTTCATGATCCCGGTCATCGCGCCGTGGCGCTCCGGGCTAATCCAGACATGGCCTTCCGACCACTGGGAGAGCCCGCGGAGTTCCTGCACCTTGGGATGATTGACGGGCGCTTCATCAGGAAGCGGCAATCCCGCCGGATCGAATATCCGAACCTCGCATCCGAGACGTTCGAGGAGGCGGCGGACCTCAAAGGCGAGGAGGCGGCTATAGGATACTTCACGGAGCGATCCATAAAGGATGAGCATCCGTGGCTTGTGGGTCGAGAACGCCGGTCGCAGCGATTCTGGCTCGATAGGCTGAAGATGCTGGTCGTGCAGCGCGGGGAATGTATCAGACAATACGCTTGCCTTCCTGGTCGAGAACCTGCTCGCCGTCCTCCTTGGTGAACGGCCCATTAAAGGCGTCGGCCGGCAGGATGTCGAGCACCACCTCAGAGGGTCGCGACAACCGCGTGCCCATTGGGGTGATGACGAACGGTCGGTTGATCAGGATCGGGGTCTGAAGCATCGAATCCAGCAACTTGTCATCGGTTAGATCAGGGTTGTCGAGGCCGAGTTCAGCATAGGGCGTACCCTTCTCACGGACCGCTTGACGCACTGTCAGGCCGGCGTCCGCAATCATCCGAACGAGTTGCTCGCGGCTCGGAGGATTCTTCAGGTATTCAATGACGGCGGGATCGATCCCGGCGTGCTGGATGAGCTCGAGCGTATTGCGTGACGTGCCGCAGGCTGGGTTGTGAAAGATGGTGACGTCCATGGTCAGATCCTTTCGGTGATGGTGTTGCGGGAGACGGAGGGCGATGCCTCGTACCAACCCTTCGAACGGTTCACGATCCAGACGACTGAAAGCATCACCGGCACTTCGATCAGAACGCCGACCACCGTTGCAAGTGCTGCACCCGATTGGAATCCGAAGAGACTGATGGCGGCGGCAACCGCGAGTTCGAAGAAGTTGCTGGCGCCGATGAGTGCGGATGGGCCGGCGACGCAATGGCGCTCGCCTGCCACGCGATTGAGCAGGTAGGCCAGTCCGGAGTTCAGGTAGACCTGGATCAGGATCGGAACCGCGAGGAGCGCAATAATGGTCGGCTGCGCAATGATCTGCTCACCCTGAAATGCAAACAGCAGGACGAGAGTTGCCAAGAGCGCAACAAGCGACATTGGCTGAAGCTTGGCAAGAACGCTGTCGAGCACGCTGGTCGTTCCATCTGCTGTCAGGCGGCTCCGAAGCACCTGGGCGATGATCACAGGCACGACGATATAGAGCGCGACCGACAGGGCAAGCGTCGCCCACGGCACGGTGATGGCCGAGAGACCGAGCAGCAGGCCGACGATCGGCGCGAAGGCGACGACCATAATCGCGTCGTTCAAGGCGACCTGCGAGAGCGTGAACAGCGGCTCGCCCCGTGTCAGGTTGCTCCAGACGAAGACCATGGCGGTGCAAGGCGCAGCCGCCAGAATGATGAGGCCTGCGATATAGGAGTCGATCTGATCCGCCGGCAGATATGGCCGGAAGAGCCAGCCGACGAACAGCCATCCCAGCAATGCCATGGAGAACGGTTTGATCGCCCAATTGATGATCAGCGTGACGCCGATCCCGCGCCAGTAGGAGCCGACCTGCTCCAGGGATCGGAAATCGATCTTCAGGAGCATCGGGATGATCATCAGCCAGATCAGGATCGCGACGGGGATGTTGACCTTCGCAATCTCGGCGGCCCCGACCACCTGGAACACGCCGGGCATCAGATGTCCAAGTGCGATGCCGACGATGATGCATAGGAAGACCCAGACGGTCAGGTATCGTTCAAATGTCGACATCTTACTCGGCCTTCGCGGATTTGACCGATGCGCCTTCCAGCGAACCGATCTGGCGAACGTGCTGATCGATGGCCAAGCGGTCGATCGAGGCTATGGGCAGGTTGATGAAGGCGGTGATCCGGTTCTTCAGGAACCGTGCAGCTTGAGCGAAAGCGCGCTGGATCTCGACTTCCGTGCCAATCGCTGCGGCCGGGTCCTCCACGCCCCAATGGGCGGTCACCGGATGGCCGATCCATACCGGACAGGCTTTGCCCGCGGCGCTGTCGCAGACGGTGAAGATGAAATCCATCTCTGGCGCACCAGGCTCGGCGAACACGTCCCAACCCTTCGACGAGAAACCCGTAGACGGATAGCCGAGCGCATCCAGTTCCTTCAGCGCGTGCGGGTTGACTTCGCCCTTCGGCTGGCTGCCGGCGGAATAGGCTTTGAACCGGCCGCCGCCCTCCTTGTTGAGGATGGACTCGGCAAGAATAGAGCGAGCGGAATTGCCCGTGCAGAGGAACAGCACGTTATAGGTCCTGTCAGTCATGGTCGTGGTCCGTGGCTAGGTCGAAGGCCTGTTGAGCTTCATGATGGTCGCCGACGAGGGGCAGATGGAGGAAAGCTGGCGGGTCGCAAGCACGGCGGCCGGCACGCTGGCGCGAGATACCTCAGAAAAACCGATGGTCGAAAAGAACGAGGCTGCTGTCGTCGTCACGAGGAAGGCATCGCCACTGCCACCGCGGCCTTGCAGCGTGCCAGCGACAATCATTCGGCCCAGTCCGAGACCGCGATGCTCGGGAAGCGTGACAACAGACCGCAAAAGGTAGTCGTCGCCGCATCGTTCTAGGCCGCTATAGCCGACCGTCTGGTACTCGTCCGAGACGGCCTTGAAGAAGGTGCGGCCTTCGTCTTCGAGGTCTTCGGTCGGAAGACCCGCAGCATGCAGCGCTTCGCGGAGACCAGCGTCGATTCCTGGCACCTCGTGCAACGTAATTGAACTCAACATGGTTTCGCCCCCGGAGCGCAGCAGGGTGTGAGCTCCGCAATAAGCGGCGCGCAAAGCTCAGTCGAGCCACCACAGCAGTCCTTGAGCAGGAACAACGTCAGGTCGCGCAGACCGTCGAGGTCGGCGCAGTAGATGATTGACCGGCTCCGCCGCTCGCTCTTGACTAGCCCGGCACGGGACAATGTTGCGAGATGCGCCGACATGGTGTTCTGCGGTACATCGAGCAGCCGCGCGAGTTCACCCGCCGGGATGCCCTCGGGTTCGTGACGCACCAGCAGCCGGAAGGTCTCGAGGCGGGTGTTCTGTGCCAACGCCGCAAGGGCCGCTATCGCAATATTTATTTCCATATATCCAGAATAACGGATGCATCATCAAAGTCAACTTCCTTTAATCGAAGGCGGATTATGCGCAGCTGAAAGGCGGAAATGCCCTGCCAGGTAGGGCATTTGAGCGTGAGGTGACCATAAGTCACCACGGCTCATATTCATGACTATGCGGAGGTGCGCATACTCCCGACTATTCGCCGGACTGAGCTGATCCTCGACGAAGCTCCGTGAACAGCGAATTTGCGTCGCCATCTGCCAGTGCAAGGACGGCATCAACAATACCCTGTTGTGCTCTCGGTGTCAGATCAGGGGCGGTGAGGCGACGGAATTTCTCCTCGATTCCATGCCATAGTAGCGGTGATCGTGGATCTCCAAGAGGACCGCCCAAATCGGACACGAACCTGCCGTTCGTGGTTTGAACGATAACGCGCGAAAGCGTCTCGGTCGGGAACAGGCGATCGCTGTCCAGATGCAGAGAGAGCTGAACCTTGTTTGCGACAGCAGTCAGATCAGGACGGACAAGGCACGTCTCCGTGACCGGCAAAAGCGCGTCGGCGCCATCGATGAGCGCAATGGCAAGGCAATATGGGATACTGTATTGGACATCAACGAGATTCGCAGGCGTGGTCTGATTTGCGAGTTTGAGCGCCCAGCCAAATGTCTGAACCTCGATCGACACTATGGTCTCTGCAACCAAACCATGGCGGTCGGTGAGTTCGAATAGTCGGTCGAGTGCGGGGTGTATATAGCGGCAGCACGCGTAGGGCTTGAAGTAGGTGCCAAGAATTTCCCATCGCCGTCCGAGGTCGGAAAGTAACCGTCCCGGATCATAAAAATCGGAGTGATCAAAGAAGTCTTTCGGTCCTGTGTATCCGGAGCGCGCAAGTTCAAGAGCCATCAGCCCCGTCACACTGCTCCATGGAATTCCTTCCTTGACATCGTTGCCGGTCAACGTGGAATAGCCCGAGCTCCCGTTAGCCTGTTGGTTCGGAGCAAGGACGCCGGCAATACATAGCGCTTGGGCTATTACCGGGGGCGGGCTTCTGAAGAGAACGGCAGCGGTCGCTGCCGACGCGAATGCCGCCCAACGGCCCGATTGGCGCGTGGGGATGCCTTCAGGATTTTGCGAAGCTGCTGCTCTAACTCCTATTTCATAGCCAGCCACAATCGCGGCCAGGATATCGGTGCCATTTGCGCCATAGGCTGCGCCAACCGTGAGGGCCGTCGTCACGACGGATGCTCCGGGATGCCCGCGTGCTGCTCGGTGACCGTCATCGACATCAAGTGCTGTGGCAGCCGTGGAATTGCACATAACGGCACCCAGGATTGTGGATCCTCCCTCCGCAAACCAGATAGGTGCCTCACCTGCACCAAACAGAGTGACGGTAGACTGACGGGCCGCAATGGCGCTGTTTGTTGATAATCCCGAGATGGCAGACCCAAGGAGATCAAGGATGCACCGAACCGCAATGTCCCGCGTCTCCGGGAGAGGTGGGCGTGCGGCGATAGCGCAAACGTGTTCTGCGAGTGCTTCAGATAAATACATGATTTTCCGCGCCTCCCTCGGATCAAAGTGGTGCAGCAGTGATGCTCTGGGTGTTGGCGAGGTATTTCGCATAGCTCGCCTGCGCCACATATAGATCGAGCATGGGAAGGCCGACACAGGTGACACAGACCGGGCAATTTGATCCGACATCAAAACTTTCTGACTGAGAAAGCTCCTTACGCCGATCAGCGGACCGAGTTGCTCGAGAGAAAGCCCGTTCCGTGAAAAGTGGAGTGCAACACTTTGAGAATTCCGACGGGAAACCGTCTTGGTGTCATCACATACGACAAGGCCTGTTCTCAATACGCGCTGCAGATATTGCTCTGGTGCCTCATCTCCCCCGAGGTGCAGTGTGATGGCATTCGGATGAAGGTCACCGTCTTCAAAAAGTGGGCTCCTTGAATTTGTTGCCGTGATCACGAACCGACATGAGCGCAGTCTTGAGCTGTCGCTTGCTGGATTAATCGGAATTGTCGTTCGATCCCTGACTTCGGAAAGAAAGGCATCCATCCCCTCTTGGGAACGTCCGCGCACGACAATCTCGTCGATCCTGTCCCTCAAGCGGTAATCGAGACACTCAATCACGCTGCGGCTGATTGGACCGGTTCCAAAGAGAAAGACAGATTGCCTGTCGCTCGCCGCTGAGAACATGTCGAAGACCGTGGTCGCATAGGACCCAGTGCGGCGAGCAGAAAGGCTGGTTCCTTCGAGGACCGTCAAGAGGCGGAGCGTCCGTTTCTCCAGCAGGAGAATCGTGGAGGTTGATCGTGGAAGCCCTAGGTTGCGATTGAAAGCGTTGGCGCCAATTATTTTCACACCACCGAAGCGGTCATTAACACTGTAAAGACATGATAATTTCCACCCAAGGCGCTCGTTTTTGAACTGGGATCTGAAAGGTGCAATGCTTTCGACCTGCCAAAAGTTCTCCTCCGGTAGAGAAAGCACTGATTTGCCACCGAAGGCAATTCCACTCCGGATGTCCCTCCAAGCTGCGTCGGTAGCCTCAAGAAGTTCCTGAGTCGTGAGGTCAGCGCCAGCAGCACTAATCTCCTCACAATCAAGAAATTTCACGTCACCTACGGATCGATTGCTGTCATCCAACATTTGCTCTTCCTCCTCCTGGCTAAGCGGCCAGACCCTAGCGGGAGGGAGAAAAAAGCGGGGCGAAGCTTTGATGAAATGTTGATAAAGAAATGGCAGACAGAGTGGATCAGAGCTGTTCTGTTTTCACGCGAAGGAGTTTTCCCTCGAGCGGCACGCGATGCCGCGACATCGGAATGAGGCGGCGTACCTCGGTGAGACGATGAGGGTCGATTTCGGCATGAAGAACGGTCGGGTATTGCCCGGCTCTAGCAATGACAGATCCCCAGGGATCGCAGACAAGAGATCGACCAAACGTTTCGCGACGTGGCCCACCTGGAGCCGGGTAGGTCCCGCACTGCCCACATGCGACGAAGTAAGCCTGATACTCTATTGCTCGCGCCCTGCACAGGATTTCCCAGTGCGCGCGACCAGTTTGACGGGTAAAGGCCGCCGGAAGAATAAATATGTCCGCATTCTCATTCGATAACCGATCGAACAGGCGCGAGAAACGAAGATCATAACAGATTGCGCAGGCAATCCTGTAGCCCTTCATCTCGTAGATCAGCAGATCGTCGCCGGGTGTCACAACTGCAGATTCGGCATAGGTTGCGCCGTTGGGCGTCGTTATGTCGAATAGATGGATCTTTCGATAGATGCCGACGTTGTCCCCACGTGAATTGAAAATGACAGTCGTGTTGTGCACGGTATCGTCCTCGGGACGGCGTTCCATCAAGCTGCCTGCATGGACCCAGACTCCATGGTCCCTCGCGAACCGCTGGACCACGGAGTAGGCGTCACCGCCAGGAACGAAATCTGCGGCCCGCCGTTTGTCGTCCACGCTTCCACCCATCCAGTCGAAGTGCTCCGGCAGCACAATCAAATCGGGGGCGCCGAGGATTGCCTCGCTCATTAGCCGCTCAGCTTGCGCAAGGTTTTGCCTCCGGTCTGGTTGGGAATTCATTTGAACCAATGCGATCTTCACAGTGTGGGCTCCAGAGTGAACTCAAAAATGGATTTTCCTGCAGTGAGGTGGGCTCGGACTGCAACCGACTGGGCCTGGCGTTGGCAGGCTGCATCGGCAAGACGTCGCATCCGATCAACGTCGGCGACGAAGACACCCGAACCGTCCGCGAGGACGGCGTACCCCGGCAAGACCGCAGTCCCCCCGCAAGCGATCGGAACATTCAACGAGCCACCAATTTTGAACCGGCGATTTGTAGTTTTGGCCGACACGCCGCGGCACCAAACAGGCAGGCCGATATCAATGATCTCCTCGATATCGGTGCAGGGGCCGTCGATGACTATGCCGGCGGCTCCCTTTGCTTTGGCAGCGGTTGCCACTCCACCGCCAACACAAGCAATGTCGTCGCCGTCGATGCGAGAGATGATGAGAACATCACCTGGCAAAAGCTGATCGATGGCCCTGTAGATGATGATACCGTCGCGGCCTGGTGCCGCGACGGTCACGGCAACTCCCGCCACATGGGCCGGAAACAACGGAAGGACCTGTTTTCCGACGAATCCGAGGTGCTCGATGTGGCCTATTGTAGCCGTTTCTACCGATGACAGCAGCTCGACCAGATCCGGATTTAGGGGTGGATGGCGATCCATCACTTGATAGGACGTTGTCACAGATAGCTCACTTTCCGGCAAAAAGGGTTTAGATCGGGCGCTCGCCCGACGTCGTGGTGCGATGCATGATCCGCACAAAGGCGGGATCAAAAGAGTCGCGACGATGCATTGTGCACCGGTTGTCCCACATCATGATGTCTCCCTCATCCCATTGCTGGACAAAGACATGCTTTGTACCGGTTGTGTGATCCCAAAGTTCTGCCAGAAGTGCGTCGCTTTCATCTCGGGTCATTCCCACAATCCACGCGCCCTCGAGCGTTCCGCCGAGGTAGAGAGCGTTCCTTCCGGTTTCTCCATGCGTGCGCACAAGTGGATGCACGATGCCGCTCCATTCTCGGAAATCCTGGCTCTTTGGCGCCGACTTGCCCAGTCGCAGCTTGCCAGTCTTGTCATAAACGTTCTGGAAGAAAATCTGCCGCCCATTGATTGCTGTCTTCAACGCAGCGGGAAGGGTTTCATAGGCGATGTAGGTTGAAAGGAAATATGTGTCCCCGCCGGAGGGAGGAATTTGGATGGCTCGCAGGATGGCACCGGCCGGTGGCTTTTCGTAAAACCAGGTGTCCGTGTGCCAGGTCGCTTCACTGTTTCCCATTGCACCGCTGGGCTTGCCATCTTTCATAGCATTGCTGATGACAAGGATTTCAGGATGGGTCGGGTGTCCTCCTTCCTGTAGCTGTTTAGGGTGGATAACGAACTCTCCGAAATGTCGGGAGAATTGCACTTGCTGCTCATCGGTGATCCGCGTCTGCTTGAAGCGTATTACACCATACTGCAGCCAGTATTTGCGAAGCTCCTCGATATCACGGCCATCATATCGGTCGAAATCGAAACCGGCGACATCGGCGCATACGTTGCTGTCATGTTGAGTGGCCTTAAGTCTTTCTTTGGCAAACATTTTTTTCTCCTATACGACCCCTAAAATGAGGTCGGTTCGAGCGTAGGACACACGCTTGGAAGTTCTCCAATATGGAACCCACGCCATTGATAAGGCCGCCATATCGCTTCGCGATCATTCGACCAGGAGTCTCGGCGCGTGGTAGGGAATTCCCAACCTGATCTGTTGTCCAAGACACGGTAGCGCGTTGTACTGTGCGGACGGAACCACGACCATGACTTCAATTTCAGGTGCAAGCTGCGCGTGGACCTCCACTGAGGCGCCGAGATTGATGGTTCGTTTCATGGTGCCGGACAGAACATTCATGTCCTCGTGATGCGAACTTTTGTCGGAAAGCAGGACAATTTCTTCTGGTCGAATGACGCAATACCGGGCATCCTCGGAGCCGTTTGCTGTGCGCAGGGTGATATCACATTCAGCCAGTTTCACGTCCCAAGCCACGCCCGCTTTCGACGTTGTCGAAAGGCTCAGAATGTTAGACTTCCCGATGAAGTCGGCGACAAAGGTCGAATGAGGATTCTTGTAGATTTCACCAGGTTCCCCTTGCTGAGCCACAGAACCCTTCCACATGATGACGATGCGGTCGGACATCGTCATCGCTTCCTCCTGGTCGTGTGTGACGTAGATGAAGGTCATGCCGAGTTCTTGCTGTATGTCTTTTAGCTCCGCCCGCATCGCTTCACGCAATTTAAGATCCAGGTTTGACAGGGGCTCGTCGAGCAGCAGGACCGAGGGCCGAGGCGCCAGAGCGCGAGCGAGCGCAACACGCTGCTGCTGCCCGCCCGAAAGCGCTTTGGGGTAACGATCAGCCAGGGCCTCCAAATGTACGCTACGAAGTGACGCCTGCACGATTGACGCAATCTCGGCTTTTGAGGTGCCCTTCATCTTGAGGCCGAAGGCGATATTCTCGGCAACTGTCATGTGGGGAAACAGCGCGTAGTTTTGAAAAACTAGACCGATGTTTCGTCGCTCGGGCGCTACATCGACCTGACTGCGTCCGCGAATACGGATATCGCCCCGTGAAGGTGCATTGAAACCCGCGATCATATTGAGCGTTGTCGTCTTCCCGCATCCCGAAGGGCCGAGAATGCTGACGAATTCCCCTTTCGGTATTTGGAGGTCAATGTCCGTAACCACGGAGATTGGACCGAAGGATTTGCTGACGGAAACCAGCTCGACGTCGAGTGTGCTCATTTGCTACCACCATGTAATTGGGCGGAGAACCCGCCAAGCTTTTCGAAACTGAGGATCACGATCAAAATGAAGATCATTGATGCCACGTTGACAGCGGCCATGACGGGATCGAGGCTGTACTCGAGGTAGTTGATCACCGTGATCGGCAACGTTGTGTCTCCTGGCCGTACTAAGAACACTGAGAGGGGAATGTTGTTGAACGAGATG
Organism: Hyphomicrobiales bacterium; assembly: GCA_900466605.1. GTDB lineage: Bacteria > Pseudomonadota > Alphaproteobacteria > Rhizobiales > Rhizobiaceae > Rhizobium. Next base: position 21,718 of record UBMU01000013.1, on the reverse strand, counting down.
ATAAACGCGAACGTCATCCCGGACAGAACACCAGGCCTGATGGCTGGTAGTAGGATGAACCTTGCCCGTTGCCATCGATTTGCTCCGAGGATTTGACCCGCTCGAAACAGATTGCCGTCGAAGTTTGCAATTGAGGTTGCAACCATGCGAACCACGAAGGGAAGCGCAAGTATGCAGTGAGCTGCAATCAGTGCGGGCGTTCCCAGCACCGACTGGAGCCCCAAGACCGACAGGAAGAGAACGATTGCGACGCCTTTGACGATTTGCGGCACAGAAAGCGGTGAAAGGAGTGCTGCCATAACTGCCCCGCTGCCCCTGAACTTCTCGAAGACAACAAAATAAGCAGCCATCGTTCCGATCGTGCCACTCAGGACCGACACTACTATTGCGATTTTTACGCTCAGCCAGAACGGGTGAAGCCATCGCTCGGATAAAAGATCCGCGTACCACCTGACAGTCCATTCCCAAGGCCGGAATGTAACATCTGCGGTCGGACTGAGCGATGCTGCACAAACCACAAGAAGCGGCAATGCGATGAAGGTGAGTACGAGAATCAAAGAAATCCAAAACAAAGATGAGATCAGTTTGTTCACTTGAAGCCTCCCGTCATGCCGCGATATTTCTCGCGCTGCCGGGTCTCGAACCAAACGCCGATATACGAGATTGCGAGCATCAGTATGAGAAGTGCATTTGCCATAACGGCCGCAAACGACCAGTCGATGTAGAATAGAACCTGCTCGGAAATCATCGTTGCAAGAACCTTGAACCCGGCGCCACCAAGCAAGGCGGGGGTCGCATATGCACTTGCCGCCATCGTGAAACAGAGGAGGAAGGAGCTTACGAGCCCCGGAAGCGAAAGCGGGAACAGGATGTACCAGATAACTGCCGGCCGTGAAGCTCCCAGCATTTGACCGGCGCGTTCAAGATTGTCATCGATGCCCTGAATGCTTGTCGTCAACGACAGAATTGCGAACGGCAACACGACATGGGTGAGGCCAACGACAACGGCAAAAAGGTTCTTCGATAGTGGGAGTGGTGACGAAATTATCCCAATGTGAATTAGAACATCGTTTATGAAACCTCTATCTTCCAGGATGATAAGCCAGCCGTACGTTCGCAGTACAACACCCGCAAGTTCAGGCGCGAGTGCAAGAGCAAATACAACTGAGCGCCACCGCCCCGTTGAGCGTGCCAAATAGTAGGCAACCGGATAGGCGAACAACGTTGCCGAAGCCGCAACGAGAAACGACATGACAGCCGTCCGCCAGAAACCCCACAACGACAGGCCGTCGGTTGCAAAACGCCTATAGCTCTCCAGGCTCAATGTGCCTGACGACGGGCCATGAAAACTCATCCCAATCATCATCCCCATTGGAAGGGCGAAGAAGACGACAAGTAGGCTGGTCGCTGGCGACAAGCCAATTAGTCCGATCCAATCTGTCGGAGGCTTAGAGCGTCTGCTCGGGAAGTCCAATGCCACTGTGCTCATTTGATCCTCTCAGTTCGCCTTTGCGACAACATCGCGTTCCCATTGCTCCGCCCATTTAGGCAGGCGTTTGGCCACGACAGTAAGGTCAGGCAGCATCAATGAATTGAGATCAGCCTCAGAGGTGATCTGCCGTGCCTTGATCTCGGGTGGGACGTCGATATCCATTCGCGCGCTTCCAACCTTGTATTCACGCACCCAGGCTTCTTGGCTTGCTTTCTCGAGGAAGAAGTCGATGAACCGCGTCGCCGCATCTTTGTGTTCGGCGCCGCTTGGAATGTTCAGCGTCGCAACAAGCGGAATGGTTCCCTCCTTGGGTCTGACGTAATCCACGGGCAGGCCGCTATCGATCAGCAATTGCGCGCGACCGTTCCAGAATGGCATCGCCCAGACCGTGCCGTCCTTGATGTAGCTTTCGAGGATCGCTGAGCTTTGCTCGAATCCGATCGATTGCTTGGCAACTTCGGACATGGCCTTGAAGCCGGGATCGAGATCATCGACGAGGTCTCCGCCGCCCATGACTGAGAACATCTGAACGAGATAGAGCGCCATGATGTTCTGGAACGTCGGAAGGACGATCCTCCCCTTGAGATCGGAGGAGGCAAGTGTCGACCAGGAGTCGGGCGGCACCGCCATCTTGTCCTTGCGATAGAGAAGCGACATGTATTGGACTTCATGGACTGCTCCACAGGGACCGGCGGTTTCCGACAACTTTGATGAAAGTCGAGCGAGGTTTGGGATCCTTGTTGCATCGAGCTTCACGAGCACCCCATCCTGACAACCCTGCAGTGACTGGGAGGCAGTCATAATGACCACGTCAAAGCCCGGCCGGCCGTTGGTGGCCTTGATCTTCGCATAGTCCTGCGATGCGGAGCCGACAGCATCGTAGACCACGTCTATCCCTGTCTGGGCCTCGAATGGTTCGATGATGGCTCTACGAATGATGGCTTCGTAAGGGCCACCGTAGCTGTTGAGAATGACGGTTTCGGCACGGAGTGGGCTAGAGAGTGCGGCGATAGCAAAGGCCGAAAGAGAAATGGTCCGGCTGATGTTTCCCATGATGTGATCTCGCAATTAGCGTTGTTCCCACGGTCATGGTCTTCGGAGGATGGATGACGGTCCAATATCTGATCTCGAGGATTCATGTCACTTGAACATCAATCAGGGCGTGCATCTAGGACCGAAAACGACTATTGAGAGAGCGCGAAATTGCATAGCTCCGAAGGCTGGGCCGACTTTTAGGCAGACTGCCCCGGGCAATGATTGCCGGGGAGGATGTAAGGCGAGGAAAGCCCAAACCCCGATCCGTTTCTTGCTGGCGCGGAACTTCCTTCCGTTGATCCTACGCCATCCCTGGTGTTCGAGGATACTGACGCGGGGATACATGGCGCGGAGGCTGAAGGAGCCTCGGCTCTTGTTGTCACCCATGCCACCCAGTTTCACCACTCAGAACCCGGCAGCCGTGCCTGAGTATTTGGGTCTCCGTGCCTTGGAGGTAGGAACGTCACTCACCGTTCAATGGGTTCAAAGGGGATAAGAACGTCAGCGGACTTGCCAGCATATTTGGACGACACGCTCTATCCCTGATGTCGAGCACGAAAAGTTGAGCAGAACATCTGGCCGGCACGTCGGAAGCTGGTTGCTTGCGGTAGCTGTCTACGAGATAACGCCGGCTAAATTGGCAAAGCTGCACGACTTTGGAGACCGGTATGATGACGATATCGAAAGTGAGAGGATCGCTTAGGGCCTTGCTTTCGATAGCCGCGCTTCTCCTGGCAACGCCTGTCATGGCCACGCCTGTGCTGGTGGTAGATACCAACAATCGCGAGGTGCTCTATGAGGAAGACGCCGGGGTGCCCTGGTATCCCGCTTCAACGACCAAATTGATGACCGCGCTCGTCGTATTCGAGGCTCTTCGTGCCTCGAATGTGGCACTTACGACCCCTGTCACCATGACACGGAACTCAGTGAAGCAGGCTTTTTTGGAATCCGGACTAACCTTGGGCCGGACAATGACGCTTGAAGATGCGCTCTTTGCAACGATCACCGCTTCGGCAAATGACGTGGCAGTCGCCTTAGCCGAGGCGGTAGCGTCCGACGAAAAGTCGTTTGTAAAGCGAATGAACGAAGAAGCGGCGCGACTTGGAATGAGCGGCACCCATTTCTCCAGTCCGAACGGTTTGTTCGACCGGAACAACTATACCACTGCGCGCGATCTCGCCATCCTTGGGATGGAGGTGGATCGGCGATACCCTGAATACAGCCGCTTCTTTCGAGCTACGGCAGTTGTAATCGACGGTAAAAAGATCAATTCAAACAATCTGCTTCTTACTCGCTTCAGCGGCACAATGGGATTAAAGACTGGATTTCTGTGCGCGTCGGGAAGGAACTTCGTCGGGATCGCCCAAAGAGACGGAAGGCGCGTGATGGTGGTCATTCTTGGCGCAACCACTGAACGGGAACGCAACGAACGATCTGCTCAATACCTTACCGAGGCCTTCGAGGGCCGTTTTCCCGCCGGGTTAGGTCTTGTGGACGAGCTGAAAAATAGGGCAGATGTCACGCCGCAGGATATGCGCTTAAGGCTCTGCACTGACCAAAGTGCTGCTTATGAGGCTCGCCGCAACGCCCTTTATCCCATGGGGCTTCCTGGCCAGGAAACATTCCTAAAGGACCAGCTACCCGAACAGGTTCACACGATCAGCTCGTGGGCTAACGACAGCGTGGCAGACGTGCCAATACCGTCCCCACGCCCGGCATCGCCCCAACAACAGGCAGGCTCTGCTGGCTGAGGCGAATGAGGCATTGGTTGGCAGGTGTGGACATTTCGCGCAACAGCAATGCATAAGGCGAACCTCAGCCGATCAGTGCGAATTATCCAGAAATTTATCAGCGCTGCCATGGTGGCTTTCCATGGAGCCTCATGGAAGTACATGCGCCTGTTGCCCGGAAGCGAGCGAGTGGTGAGTTCAGGTGAGGGAACGCAGCCTTCCAGGAGACTGTTCCGCAACCAACTGACCTAGCTGAATAGTCTCCGCCTATCCTCTTGACCGAGACAGCATGAAACGCCTCCTGCGGAGGACATTAAAGTGTGGTTTCCCAAACCAGCCACCACACAGGTAGAAAAGCCAATGCAATGGCGGCGAGCCAAACCGTCGCGAACTTTACGAGATACTGGCGTCTCGCTTTAGCTTCGTCCCATTCATAGTACATCGCCAACTCCCTACTCTGTTTGAGCAGTGAAGCATTGCGGCGGTCACGAGTCGAGTGCGGAACTGCAACACTCTCAATGTCGCTTTTATCCGGGTGCCCGTGCCTTCATATCGCTCGCGCAGGCAATGGCCGGGAGCTGTCAGGCCGACGTGCCAGCCCCGTGCACCTGACGCCCACTATTCACTCGCACTTCTGCGAGTAGATTCGAAAACCACAACCCGGCAAACTCCGTCTGCTTAATCATGGAGGTTTGCACAACATGGACGTCACACCTACACGGGATATTCGATTCATCTATCCAGTTCCTGATGGTCGGTGTCAGCGCCATCCCCTTTCTCCAAGGCAATCGGGTGTGCGCCAAAGAACTCGCCACTTGCCTGCGCTAGAGCACGGCGCGCCGAACCTTCCAATGAAATTCAGAGACACGGCGCTGAATCGGCCAAGGCATGGCGGCTCTGTGCTCCAGACTCTCCCACCGGAGGGTGAATGAGATGAAGACATCGCAGCATGGCTCTCTCCCCAGGTTGGTCAGCAAGTTACAAAATTCCCTTGGTAATCAACTTTGTGCTGCCCTCGAGGACCCGAGTGTCGTTGAAATCATGCTTAATCCCGATGGAAAGCTGTTCATCGAACGCCTGGGGCACGGAATAGAGCCCGCGGGCGAAATGTCTTCGGTTGCTGCCGAGGCGGTCATCGGCAGTGTGGCCCATGTCCTAGGTTCGCAGGTTGATGATGCCCGCCCAATCGTCTCCGGCGAGCTTCCCATTGGAGGTCATCGCTTCGAAGGGCTTTTGCCCCCTGTTGTAGCCGGGCCGTCGTTCACGATCAGGCGGCGTGCCTCCCACCTCATTCCGCTCGACGCGTACGTTGCAAGTGGAACAATGACAGCCGACCAGGCCGCGATTGTCCGCAGCGCTGTGACCGAAAAGCTGAACATCGTTGTTTCAGGTGGGACGGGCTCGGGCAAGACGACGTTGACCAACGCTATTCTCGCGGAAATCGCCATTTTTTCTCCTCAAGACCGTCTTGTCATTATCGAAGACACAGCAGAGATCCTTTGCTTGGCTGAGAACGCGCTATGCCTGCACACAAGTGATGCAGTGGATATGTCTCGGCTTCTCAAGAGCACAATGCGTCTCCGTCCAGATCGCATCATCGTCGGTGAAGTGCGCGATGGCGCGGCACTCACCCTCCTAAAGGCTTGGAACACCGGACACCCCGGTGGCATTGCGACAATACACTCGAATAGTGCGCGCTCGGCGTTGCAGCGGCTTGAGCAACTTACAGCGGAATCCAGCCAACAACCCATGCAGTCGGTGATTGGCGAGGCGGTGGATCTCATCATCTCGATCGAGCGCACGCCGAGTGGTCGTCGCGTCTGCGAAATCCTCCACGTCACAGGCTTTGCCGGTGGCTCCTACCAGATCAAACCTTATATGGGAGAACTACTCGATGCGGCCTAATCTAAGACATTTGCATCTCAGTCTCGTTGCGGGGACAGTGATGGTGCTCGCCTCTCCGGTATTTGCAAGCTCCGGTGGTAGCCTTCCTTGGGAGGGGCCTCTGGAACAGATCCAGGAATCAATTACTGGCCCCGTTGCTGGTTACATTGCTCTGGCGGCAGTGGCGATTGCCGGCGGCATGCTGATCTTTGGTGGTGAGCTCAACGACTTCGCACGCCGACTGATGTATATCGTACTCGTCGCCGGCATTTTACTCGGGGCCACCACCATCGTCGGGCTGTTCGGCGCGACCGGCTCCTCAATTGGGCTGATTGACGAGCAGCTTCTGTCGCCAGGACCAAGCTCCAATAAGGGGCGCGCTGATGGCTGAATCACTATCAGGTCTAAACGGCAATCGCATCCACCGTGCTCTTTCCCGACCGAACCTGTTGATGGGGGCTGATCGGGAACTGGTGCTGATCACGGGATTGGCCTCAGCCATCTTGATCTTCGTGGTATTGACGGTCTACTCCGCGGTCTTTGGGATCGCCGCGTGGTTCACGATCGTCGGGGTGCTCAGGATCATGGCAAAATCTGATCCTCTAATGCGCCGGATCTATCTCAGACATATCTCCTATCGATCCCACTACAGGCCGACCGCCTCGCCTTGGCGCCGGTTTTGAGGAGGCGGACCATGGTAGCTCTCAATCGCTTTAGGGCGGCTGGGCCGTCCTTTGCAGATCTCGTTCCCTATGCCGGCCTGGTCGACAACGGTGTGCTTCTTTTGAAAGACGGAAGTCTGATGGCCGGTTGGTATTTTGCCGGACCAGACTCCGAGAGCGCCACCGATTTTGAGCGCAATGAATTGTCGCGCCAGATTAATTCAATCCTCGCCCGTCTCGGCAGCGGGTGGATTATCCAGGTCGAAGCGATCCGGATTCCGACGATCGATTACCCGTCTGAAGATAGCAGTCACTTTCCCGATCCAGTTACACGTGCGATCGAGGCTGAGCGTCGGGCGCATTTTGAATGTGAGCAGGGCCATTTTGAAAGCAAGCACGCACTGGTGCTGACCTACCGACCGTTGGAACCGAGGAAGGCAGGCCTCAGCAAGTATCTCTATTCCGATCGTCAGAGCCGGAGGCAGTCTTATGCCGACACGGTTCTGGTGTCCTTTAAGACCGCGGTGCGTGAGATCGAGCAATACTTCGCCAACACGCTCTCGATCCGGCGAATGGAAACCCGGGCGGCCACGGAGCGCGGAGGAACGCGAACTGTCCGCTACGACGAGCTGTTGCAGTTTGTTCGTTTCTGCATTTCCGGTGAGAGCCATCCTGTCCGCTTGCCGGATGTTCCCATGTATCTCGACTGGATTGCGACGGCCGAACTTCACCATGGCCTTACTCCGAAGGTTGAAAGCCGGTTTGTCGCCGTCGTGGCAATTGACGGCCTGCCGGCGGAAAGCTGGCCGGGCATACTCAATAGTCTCGATACTATGCCCATGACCTATCGGTGGTCCTCGCGCTTTATCTTTATGGATGCCGAAGAGGCACGTCAGAAGCTCGAGCGGACCCGCAAGAAGTGGCAACAGAAGGTTCGGCCCTTTTTCGATCAGCTGTTTCAGACCCAAAGCCATTCGCTTGACCAAGATGCCATGACGATGGTGGCCGAGGCTGAGGACGCGATTGCCAAGGCCTCATCACAATTGGTTGCCTACGGGTACTACACGCCGGTCGTGGTTATCTTCGATGAGGACAGCCAGGCGCTACGGGAAAAGGCCGAAGCGATCCGTCGACTGGTGCAAGCTGAAGGCTTCAGTGCCCGGATCGAGACCTTGAACGCAACCGACGCGTATCTCGGAAGCTTGCCTGGCAACTGGTACTGCAATATCCGTGAGCCGTTGATCAATACCAGCAATCTCGCCGATCTCATCCCGCTCAATACCGTTTGGCCGGGTAACCCCGTTGCGCCGTGCCCGTTTCTTCCGGCGAACTCTCCACCGCTAATGCAAGTCGCAAGCGGATCAACACCATTTCGGCTGAACCTTCACGTCGATGATGTCGGACACACACTAATTTTTGGCCCAACTGGCTCTGGAAAGTCGACGCTGTTGTCGCTAATCGCCGCGCAATTTCGACGCTACGATCAGGCGCAGATCTTCGCATTCGACAAGGGTAATTCTCTTTTGCCTCTGACGTGGGCCGCAGGTGGTGACCACTACGAAATTGGTGGCGACGATACCACGAAAGAGCAATCGGCTTTGGCGTTCTGTCCGCTTTCAGACCTTTCTACGGATGTTGATCGCGCGTGGGCAGCCGACTGGATCGAGATGCTTGTGGCATTGCAGGGTGTTTCCATTACCCCGGACCATCGGAATGCAATTTCACGCCAGATTGGGTTGATGGCGACGGCTCCAGGCAAGTCGCTGTCAGACTTTGTGAGCGGTGTTCAGATGCGTGAAATTAAGAATGCCCTTCATCACTATACCATTGATGGTCCCCTGGGCCATCTCCTCGATGCGGAAGAGGACGGGCTTACATTCGGCGCGCTCCAATGCTTCGAGATTGAGCAGTTGATGAATACCGGGGAACGAAGTCTTGTGCCGGTTCTCACTTACCTTTTTCATCGAATCGAGAAGCGCCTCGATGGTTCGCCAAGCCTGATCATTCTGGATGAAGCATGGCTTATGCTTGGTCACACGGTTTTTCGAGACAAGATCCGCGAATGGCTGAAAGTCCTTAGAAAGGCAAATTGCGCCGTTGTGTTAGCAACGCAGTCAATCTCGGATGCAGAGCGATCCGGTATTATCGATGTATTGAAGGAATCCTGCCCTACCAAGATCTGTCTTCCGAACGGTGCAGCGCGCGAACCGGGCACCCGGGAGTTCTACGAGCGGATAGGCTTCAACGAACGGCAAATCGAGATTGTCTCGAGGGCCGTTCCCAAGCGCGAGTATTACACCTCCACGCCCGAGGGTCGCCGTCTCTTCAACATGGCGCTCGGTCCCATCGCGCTGAGTTTCGTCGGCGCATCCAGCAAGGAAGATCTCAAGGCGATCCGCGCGCTGAAATCTAAGCATGGTCGCGATTGGCCAATCCATTGGCTGGAAATGAGAGGAGTTCACGATGCGATATCACTACTTAGTTTCGTGTAGTTTCCGTGCCATCCTAGTTTCCGGCATTTTGATCGAGGGATCCCAAGTGCAGGCGCAGGCAGGATCTGCCACTGGCGCCGCAACAGAATGGACGCAGCTTGCCAACAACGCTCAGCTCGTTGATCTCCTAAAGAGCTCAGGCCTCCAAGTAGATAACCAGTTGACCCAAATCAGCCAGTTGGCAGAGCAGATACAGAACCAGCTCAAGATATACGAAAACATGCTCCAGAATACCGCGCAGCTGCCCGTTCACGTCTGGGGGCAGATCGAGAGTGATCTGAACCAACTACGAAGCATCGTCGATCAAGGTCAGGGTATCGCGTTCTCGATGGGCAATGCCGATGATGTGCTGAAACAGCGGTTCAAAAGCTACGCCGACTTTCAGACGACGCTGCCAAACCGAGAGAACTTTTCCACGACCTATCAAGCTTGGTCGGACATGAACCGCGACACGATCGCCAGTACTCTGAAAGCCGCGAGCCTGACCGCTGATCAGTTCGATAGCGAGGAGAACACAATGTCTTCACTTCGTACAATGTCGGACTCCGCCGACGGACAAATGAAGGCTTTGCAAATTGGTCACGAAATCGCCGCTCAGCAGGTCGCGCAGATGCAGAAGCTCCGCGGTCTTGTCTCGCAACAGATGACGATGATGGGGACGTGGTTCCAATCAGAGCAGACCGACGACGATCTGGCGCAGAAGCGCTACGAGGAGTTCTTCAAAGCAACAGCACCTCCGACCCACGGCGGACAAAAAATGGAAGTGGAGTGGTGAGATATGGTGGTAGCGACGATGCATGAGCTACGCACGGTTCTGATCTTTGCCGCCTTCGCGACACTTACCATTGTCCATCCAGCCGTTGCGCAGGAGGGCGTCGTTCTCACGGCTCTTCAAAATGAGATTACTTCGGCTGTGAAGGGTTGGGAGACGCGCATTATCGATGCGGCCAGATCTTTGTTCTGGATTCTCGCGACCATCGAAATCGGGCTAGCCGCTGTGTGGCTTGCACTTCAAGCTGCCTCGCTCGAAACGTGGTTTGCCGAGCTTGTGAGGCGGATCATGTTTGTCGGCTTCTTTGCGTTCGCGCTTGCCGCGGGACCCGGCTTTGCCAAGGCTGTGGTGGACAGCCTCTTTCAAATCGGCGGTGGGGACGGCAGCGCTTCGCCTGCGGATGTTTTCAACGCCGGCCTCGCAGTCGCAACAAAAATGTCGGAAAGAGTACAGTTCGGTCTCTTCAGCGAGTTCGCGCTGGCCGCCGCGGCCGCCTTCGCAATGATCGTCACGGTTATCTCGTTCTCACTTGTAGCGGCAATTTTCGTATCCGTTATGGTCGAAATGTATCTTGGATTGCTTGCCGGCATGATCATGCTTGGCCTTGGCGGATCTTCGTTCACGAAAGATTTTGCGGTTCGGTATTTTGTCTATGCGTTCTCTGTGGGGATGAAACTCATGGCCTTGGTTATGATCTCTCGCATCGGATCGGAGGTTTTAATCGGGCTGGCGGACGATCCAAATGTTGGTACCGGGTATCAATCTGCTCTCGCGATCGCTGGTGTTTCCGTCGTCGTATTCATCATCTCTATGTACGTGCCAAACATTATGCAGGGCGTTGTCCAGGGCACCTCCGTCACAGGCGGAATGGAAACGATCCGTCATGGGGCGCAGGCCGGTGTTGTCGCCGCTGGTATGCTCGTCCTTGCTGGTGAAACAGGGAAGCAAATTGTCAAAGAGATCCAAGCTGCACTTGCAGCGGGCTCTTCCGTCACAGGTGCTGTCGCGAAGGGCATCGGTGCAGGACTTGGGGCCGCCGGCGCAGCTGTCGGATCTGCCGTGAAGGATAAAGCTATCGGTGCTCCGGGCGCCCATGCGGGGTCGCTCCTTGGGCTTGCCAACGCGAAGTTGAATGAAACCAAAAGTAGTCAAAGCGGTCAGAAGACTCCTTCCCACCTGAACGACAAATCTTAAGCGAAAAGGCAGAGAGTGATGGAAGCAAATCACGCACCGGACAATCCATATCTTGCAGCGCGCCAGGAATGGACTGAACGCTACGGCACCTACGTGCAGGCAGCTAGAGTTTGGCAAATGGTCGGAATTCTTGCGCTTTCCATAGCTTCAATCGCCTTCGGCTATGCACTGTTTCTCAGCACGCAGGTGAAGCTCGTGCCCTACATTATTGAGGTCGACAAGCTCGGAGCAGCCGTCGCCGTCGGCGTGCCAGAGCAAATCAATTATGCTGATGCTCGCGTGGTACGAGCCACCCTCGGAAACTTTGTGACAAGCTTCCGTTCGGTTACTCCTGATGCAGTGGTCCAGAAGCAATACATCGACCGGACCTATGCGGTCCTTAGGACGTCCGATCCATCGACACAGAAGATAAATGCCTGGTTTCGGGGCAGTTCCCCTTTCGAAAAAGCAAGGACCGCGACAATCTCCGTCGAAGTAAACAACATCGTGGCAATTTCGAACCAAACCTATCAGGTGGACTGGACCGAATACGAGCGCGATCGCAAGGGCAAAGAGATTGCCACGCGCCGTTTCCGTGGTATCGCGACCGTCACGCTGACGACGCCACAGGATGAGGTGACCATACGCCTCAATCCAATTGGTCTTTATGTCCGGGACTTCGACTGGACCGCACAGCTTTAGCCAGAAGGAACTTCAAATGCGCAAAACAGCATTCATGGCGGCCATCGGCTGCATGGCCGGACTCGCGCCTATAACTGCCGCATTCCCGCAAACTATGACGACCGACGAGGCGAAGGCTACCGAAATCTCCAGACGGTGGCGCAGTACGGCGGGCTTGGTCACCACGGGGACAGACGGAAAGGTGATGTTTTTGTTCGGGGAAACACAGGCTTCTGTTGTCTGCTCCCCGCTGCAGGTTTGCGATATCGAGCTTGAGGGTGGCGAGATTGTACGCGATGTACTCGTGGGTGATACGGTCCGCTGGAAGGTGGAACCGGCTACCTCCGGGACCGCGCGCGGGCAGGCGATCCATCTAATTGTTAAGCCGGCCGAACCAGGCCTTGTGACTTCAATGATCGTCACGACTTCACGCCGCACCTATCACATTCAGCTCAAGTCACACCCCAGCCAGTACATGGCTCGCGCAGCGTTTGAGTATCCCGAGGATGTATCGACAAAGCTCGCCGATGTTAATGCTCGCCTTGAGGCGAGTGGTCCTCTTGGCACAGCGCCCGAAAAGCTTAACTTTTCTTATTCCATAACCGGTGGTGCGCCCTGGAAACCAAGGCGTGTATACTCTGACGGCGTCAAAACCTACGTGCAATTTCCAAAGGCGATTTCCAACCAGGATGCACCCGTTCTATTTGTTGTGAGCGGCGGCGAAAATCGCGTCGTCAACTATCGCATGAAGAACGACACGATGATCGTTGACTATGCGATAGACAGGGCAGTCTTGGTCTCCGGTGTCGGCTGGCACCAGCAGAAGATAACAATTCGGCGGGGAGGCTGATCGATGCGAACGCTCCTATGCCTTTTCCTAATAGGCTCCCTTCTCTGCTCATGTCAGACCTCCGAAGAGGCTTTGTCCAACAGTGCGAAGCCAATCGCGGTTTCGCAAGCCGCAGCAGCTACTATTGCTGGTGACATGGCAAGCCGCCTTGCAGAAAAGATTGGTCCGGCGAGCACGCCCGCAATCAAGATGGACAATGACAGGTCCGATTACGCGGTCGCCCTCCGGGCGGCCTTGAAGGGGTGGGGCTACGCTGTCACGACGGACGGGAATGTACCAAAAGATCGAGGCACGGTGGAACTTGCCTATTCTATCGAGAGCTATGATGGCCAACTTCTCGCTCGCCTGACCACTCCGTCGATTGCCCTTGGTCGCGCCTATAGGCCGACGCTGGACGGTGCTGTCGCGGCAAGCCCGCTTACCATCATTCAGCGAAACTAGGGGGAAAGCATGGTTCATCAGCTTCAGCTCAATCCGCCTGAAACGACTGATAGTCAGCATGCGATGCGGCGCCTCAATCGCCTTCCAATCATCGTCGTCATTGTGATCACCGTTTTGTTTTTCGGTGTCGTCGTGGTCGGTTTGTCCTGGCGTGGGCTCGGCTTCAATCACGGAAAGGGGTCGGACATTTCCTCAAATGCTCCTGCAACCAGCTTTGGTGAGCAGCTCAAGAAGGGCATCTTTGATGGAATAATTGGCGACCCGGAACCGCGGGCGGTGTTTCAGCCAAGCCCTCTTGGGGAAAAAAAAGATGACAAGGTAGAGGTGGACTTCAAGCAGCCGGCAATCGAGCGACAAGATCGCCGACAAACCCTTGAGCCCGACGACGAGTGGAAAGCGCGGCTGAAGCGCGAGCAGGATGAGCAGTACCTGCGTGAAGCACAGCGCCAACGGATGGCGCGGCTCCAGGCTCGGGCAGCAGCGTTGGATTCACCCCTGGAAGTTAGCATTGCGGATGCTCAAATAGCCAACCCCACTTCGGATACGAACATCGGAACGGTTGCAGACTCTGATCGCGTGTCTGATCTTTATGCGGCTGCGTTGCGCTCCGGTGTGACAGCTCAGGGCGGCGATGGAAACGGGCAGAGCGCGAAGGAGGACTTCTTCAATCTGGATCTCAAAGATCTCGGATATCTTCCAAACCAGGTCGTGCCTCAGAAGTCACCTAACGAACTAAAGCGCGGCTCGGTTATTCCGGCAACGCTGATTAGCGGGCTCAATTCGGATTTGCCCGGCCGAATTATGGCTCAGGTCAGCCAAAACGTATATGACAGCGCCACAGGTTACAGGTTGCTGGTCCCGCAGGGTGCAAAGCTCTTCGGCAGATATGATTCCAAGGTGTCGTTCGGACAGGAGCGGGTCCTTGTTGTTTGGTCCGACCTGATTTTCCCGAATGGCTCGACGCTCCAGATTGGAGGTATGGCTGGCATCGACGCTGAAGGGTTTGGAGGTTTCAAAGACAAAGTCGATCGCCATCTTTGGCGCACCTTTGGATCGGCCGCCCTTATCGCGCTGATTGGAACAGGTATCGATGCGTCTCTCCCTGAAAGCTCGACGCTTGTTACGCAAGACACAGCGTCCGATGCTGCTCGCCGAAATTTCGCAGAATCCTTTGGTGGCGTTGCTGAACAGACGATTTCAAAAAACCTCAATGTGCAGCCGACGTTACGAGTCCGCCCAGGCTACAAGTTCAATGTCCTCGTCGACCAGGACATCATTTTTCCGTCTGCATACAAGGACTAGACGACGCCTGCGGCCATGTCGGCATGATCGGCTCCTGCTATTTCTCGTTCCATTCGCCTTCGGCTCGAGATTGCCCCCGATCTCGTACATGTATTGGCCATGCTCATCGGCGAGCTAGGTCTCGACGTGCTCACGCTCGTCCTCGGACAGGTAGTCCCAAGGACGCGAGGCATTGAACCTCTTCCTGCACTCGTCGAACAACTGCTCGAGGTCTCCGGCCCAGGTACGGGTAGTCGTCAGGTTGGGACTCGCAAATGCCAAAATATATAACAGGATATATAATTTGGCGTTTTTATATGCTTTGTTGTATATTTATGATGTAGGCGAGCAATGAGAAAGTTTCTTCAGTCGTTGCGGGACTACCGTCGCGCACGCAAAATGACCCAAACAGATCTTGCGGAGCTCATGGGTACAACGCAAGCTGCGGTATCTCTCTTGGAGAGCGGCGCGGCAAATCCGCAGGCTGATACGATCGAGGCCTTGGCCGATGCTCTGGGTCTGGAGGTTATGCTTGTCCCAAAAACAGCGACCCAACAGGTACTGGCGTTGATCCGCTCACTCGAAGCCCCGTACATCCGTACCGATTCTGGCAGGCCTCTGTCGGCGTTCGATGATGTGTTTGAGGGAGACGACGGCGACGAGTTTGCCGACGACGACAATCGCCGAGAAGATAATTACCGAGGACCTAAGCTATGACGGGGGTATTCCTCGAAACTGGAACGTTAAAAATCCTCAGATAGCCGATGCGACGTGTGGCTCAGGAAGAGGCGTCTTTGATGGAATAATTGGCGACCCGGAACCGCGGGCGGTGTTGCAGCCTGCGTCACTCGGAGAGCGAATTTACCGCCCGTCGAAGGCCCAAGTTACAAAGCCTCGCCACAGGGAGAAACGGCCATGGATATTGCACTCCATCGAAATCGCCAATCCGGCGGGCCGGATAGATGGCGACAAGTTCGTCTTCTCTTCAACCGCCGGGCTCCCTCTGGGTTTCTACACAAGGATCGCCTATGATTTCCGGCCATGCTTGCCGCTTCCTTGCTTGCGGCTGCCTCGTCTTCCCCAAGAAAGCTCTCCCACACGCGGACAGGCTGTCCTTGCTCATCGAGGCCGAAAGCGAGAAGTCCAACTTACGTGATTATTCCTTGCATCACGGCCTCATACCAAATCGCGATCGGATGAATTAGCCATTCTGCGAGGGTCGTCTGCCTTCTTAGCTAAGGCGGCGCTTAAGCGGGTTACGCACCATTCCTGCCCACCATGTCCCTTTCGGACACCGGCAGGTAGTGCCGTTTTGCAATACGAAGCGATCGGTCAGGCTCGATGACGTAAATCTCCTCGACTTGGCGGCCCGTCTGGTCGGTAAAAGTATGGGGGAACGAGGCACCGATCGGCGACTTTGTCAGTTTGGTGCGCGGTTGACCGTTAAAGGTAATGCTGCCGGGAACTGGCGCAAGACTTTCCGACGAGTAGGAACTGCAGCCTGCGAGCAACAGCGCCATTGCAATCAATGGCCACATTTTGCCAGTCATCGATCAGCCTTTAATGCAGCGGGGTGCCCCTGCGGTGTTGCCAAGTTCATTTCGTGCAAATGCTTACCAGAGATTCAGAGGTAGCTCACCGTCCGAAACATCAAATTATCAGTGGTCTACCATTGGATCAGCTCTCGGTTCGTGTAAGTGCTTCATAGTTGATGACTTCGCCGATGGGATCGAGCTGAATGAGCTTGGTGATGTCGAGCTGAAGAATATCAATCGAAAGAGGCTGGTGTCGACTACCGATGCAGGAGAGCGATCGCGCCCAACCAGGGCTCTTGGTTTTCCATCAGCTTCGATCCCGTGAGTCGTCAGAATCGCCTCTCTGGATCGGGAGGCGGCTATTTGCAGCTTCTCGTGACCTTATGAAAAGACGGCTCGAGGAGATCACGAAGCTTCGTTCCTCAGCTGCCCATTGCTTCTTCAACGACTCTAGGGGTGGGCCAGATTATCTCGCCGTCGTGTTGTTGTTGAAAGCCGGCGAGTGACAGCAGTCGCTGCTTAAAGCTTGGACGACGGACGAAGATGACCGTTCGATCTTCTCCCGCATACGCTGGAACAAGGCGTGCTTCGTATATCCCGTCATTACGGCGGAAGGTTCCGACGAGCCCACCGATCGGGCGTCCAAGACGTCTTTCTGCCTCAACCAAGTGCTTCACCTGTGTCGCTCCGGTTCGCTCTGCTGATTGTGACGAGCCCATTCAATTGACGATGAGGGGCCTCAACGGCGCAAATACGTCATTGAGCATCGCGCTAGGGGAGGCCTCAGTTGCCTTGGTCCGACTTCTTTTGGCCAATTTCGCCGACCGCTTTGAAGCCTTGCGGACGCGCTCGAGCCCCTTGAGAATTTTCAACATGTACTTTGCTTCGTCGGCCGCCATACTGGAAAGCGGGATTCCATCGAGACGTGCGGGCTCGTGCGTCGCTTCATCAATGATGGACCAGTATTCGCCCTCCAGGCGTAGACGGTATTCGTCGGCCATGCGCCATTCCTCTCGAACAGATGGTCCAAGTTTGGCTGAAAGCTCAAAGGACTGCCATTCACCAATTGGTCGCTTTTTCCCGCTCAAAAGTTGTATATTCCGATTGCCTAATGCTAATTGAGTTGCGATATCAGACAAAAGGGACGTCTTGTTCGGTTTCGACATCTAAGACGAAATGGCGCTCGCAGGCGGAAGGGTTGGGCGCCTTGGATTTGCCCACCCGCAAGCAGGCAATGGTGTTATTCGCAGCGGCTTTTTTCGCGCAAGGGCCGACGCGTATCTTAGAGCCAAGAGGAGAAAGTGTTGGCAACCTCTTAGAGAAAGGTAGCCCTGTAGACCGCGACGAAACCGCCGACAGCAACGATGGCCGCGAGGACCATCGCGATGAGGAGCACTGCCTTCGTACCTCTCCCTGGCCCATCTCCATTTAGATCTTTCATGGCGATATACTTCCACTCATCCAGCCTGCACCCTCTGGCAAACACTCGCAGCGTATAGGCCCCGAAGGCGGATAAGAGTCAACGGCCGATGAGGATAGTGAGTTGTCGATCCGCAGCAGCGCTTCCACCAAAGCGTCTGGTAGGTTCCTTGGGCTGAAAGGCAATTCTTGTGGCCGTTCTTGGATGGCAGCGTCCACGCCATCGTTGCCGTCGGAGCCGTGATTTTGATCCCGCAATGGAGCGACCCTTCGGGCTGGACGAGCGAGGCGCTTGAACCATTACGGAGGGACGCGCGACGTAGCGCGGGAGAGACTCCTGCGGGAGGGACCGAGGCGCTGGACGAGTAGCATGTTGAGCCATCGAAAGGCTGACATGGGCCAATGCTGCTGGTGGTTTTCCACCTGGCAATTTCACAAAGTCTTATTCGCAGGCGAAGAACGTTGAATATCCGCCAACAACGGAAACTGCTGCGTATCGAAGGTTTGGGCGAAGCATATTTGTGTTGTGAGAGGATGAATTCCGCCACCTGGAAAAGAGCTGCTGCGCGTCTCTATGTCCGTAGCCGACGTTTTCAGAGCACACTCCACTTAGGCCCGCAGCCCGGGCTTGAGCCATTCGTTCGCGAAAACCACTGTGTCCCATGGACATCCTGGAGGCTTGGTCCCGACTATGCTGTGTCGCGATCGCTTTCAAAGCGGAATTGGCCTGGAGCGTGGAAAGGCCGCGACTAGATCTATAGCCGTTGATAAGTGCCAATGTCTTGGAGCCGAAGTCGGTAGTCGGAATTGGCGGCATCGCCGCGCATCCTGACATTAGAACAGCCACAGCAGCCAATCGTAGGACTATCGTCACGGGGCTTCCTCGCATTGAAGACTGGCTTCGTTTCGGTACACACCACTTATGTGCAGTTGGTCGAGGACCGGATTTGCTTCGCCGGCAATACCTGCCAATGAAAAACTGCGCTGTGACGCAAATATCGCCGAAGGGCAGTCTGAATTTCTAACGGAAGGTCGCACCCAAGGCAGCGACGGATAAACGTCCAGAGGTTGTCTTGGTTCCAAGGCACACTCACACTCGTGCCGTCCCGGCACAAAAGCGCCCCGAATTTTCATCCGCTTGAGCCGTGTCAGGAAGGTTTCGAGATCGCCGCCGATCACCGCTCTTACCGCAGATCCTCGCAGTCGGCCGGGAAATGGAACACGCAGGCACCTGCTCTCTGGGGCGTGGAGAAGGTAAGTCGTCCTCAAGCTCTTCTTGGAAGGACAAAATAGCCGGGGTGACCAAGCGGGAGGCCTGGACAGTGCAGGGGTCCACCGCACCATCCAGGCACCCATACTTCATCCTTTGGGAATGAGGATGCTATTAGGATATTGCTACGTGCGGATTTGCCATCGGCTGGAGGTCGCACGATCGCTCAGACCTAAGTCTGATTGTGGTTCTGAAGCCCTAGGTGTGACAGCTAAGCAGGTAGGTAGTTATCTGACGTTGAGGTGTTCAACGTTGCGAGGCTTGACCATCAATCGCCTGACCGCACCGTAAATGCTGACGGAAGTATATGCGGCCCCGTAGCAAGAAGCTCGCCGGGGTGTGGCGAGCTTCCTAACACATTACAAGAGAAAACGACCGCATCTCGGTCGGGCTGATAAAAACACAACCGCTCATTGATTGCACTTCATCCATAGGGCGTAGATCGCTTACCTTCTGGCGAAAAAATGGCTCTTGGTTGCGATCCTCAGCCATAAAGCTCTGCGTTGAAAGGCATGCTTCGGAAATGGCCCAGTGGATTAGTCACGCTGCGTTCCTCCAGTGTCCCGCCTCACCAAGATCCCCAATGACCTGCAGCAGGATGTGTTTGACCTCGATGACGGCCTTGGTCTGCGGGTGGTTTACCGGGGTGTCGAGAACCATTCGGCCAGCCGATGACCTTCGTGTTCCTGCAGGGAAGCAGGGAAACGCTGGCGTCGCGGCTTACGAGCCGAAAAGGTCACTTCATGCCTTTGGCTCTCCTCGACAGCCAGCTCGCAACCCTCGAGCTTCCAAGTGTCGAGCGTGACGTTGTGACGATTGAGATCTACCAGTCGCTGGAGCGGATCGTCTCGTTGGCAATGACAAGTCTGGCGTCGATGGCCGTGCGCCAGAAGACGCAATCGAATTGATGGAGGAAAGCATGTCCAAACCCGAAATCCTTCTGGTCGGCGCCTATCCCGAGTGGGATCTGGTCGAACTCGAGAAGACCTATAACGTTCATAAACTCTACGAAGCATCTGATAAGGATGCATTTTTTGACGAGAAGCGTTGCAATATCCGCGCTATCGCCACCCGTGGTGAGCTCGGTGCCTCCGCTAGCCTCATCGGCAAGCTCCCAAAGCTTGAAGTGGTCTCGGTCTATGGCGTCGGCTACGATGCGGTTGATCTGGCGACCTGCCGCGAAAAGGGAATCCGTGTGACGAACACGCCCGACGTCCTGACCAATGACGTTGCCGACCTTGGCATCGCGATGATGCTCACACAATCACGCGGCATGATCGGGGCAGAGCGATGGGTCAAGGATGGAAGCTGGGCTGCCCAGGGTCTCTACCCGCTGAAGCGGCGTGTCTGGGGTCGCCGTGCCGGCGTTCTCGGCCTTGGCCGCATCGGTTTCGAGGTCGCAAAGCGGCTTAAAGGGTTCGATATGGATATCGCCTATAGCGACGTGTCCGAAAAGCCCTATGCCGAGGGCCCGACCTATGTCGCAGACGCGGTGGCACTTGCCGAACGCTCGGACTTCCTGTTCGTGACGCTTGCAGCATCTGCCGCCACCCGCCACATCGTCTCGCGCGACGTGCTTGCCGCTCTTGGACCGGACGGCATGCTGATTAACATCTCTCGTGCGTCCAACATCGACGAGGATGCCCTTCTCGCGGCGCTGGAAAGTGGCAATCTCGGCTCGGCCGCACTCGACGTCTTCGAAGGTGAACCGAAACTCAATCAGCGGTTCCTTGGCCTCGACAATGTGCTGCTGCAGCCGCACCATGCCTCGGGTACGATTGAAACCCGCAAGGCGATGGGCAAGCTTGTTCGCGACAATCTGGCGGCTCACTTCGCCAACGCGCCGCTGCCGACCCCCGTTGTGTAAGGACAAGATGATGAAAGCTGTTGTCATTCACGCCGCCAAGGATCTGCGCGTCGAGGAGCGCGAGATCGAAGCGCTTGGGCCTGGACAGGTCGAGGTCGCCATTGAAGCTGGCGGTATCTGCGGCTCCGACCTGCACTATTACAATCACGGCGGATTCGGGACGGTCCGTGTCCGAGAGCCGATGATCCTCGGCCACGAGGTGGCCGGCACCATCAAGGCGGTGGGTGAGGGTGTGTCGCGCCTTGCCATTGGCGATCGTGTTGCGGTCTCGCCGAGCCGGCCATGCAACTCGTGTGAGTACTGCCTCAAGGGCCAGCAGAACCACTGCCTGAATATGCGGTTTTACGGTTCCGCCATGCCGATGCCGCACATCCAGGGCGCTTTCCGCCAGCGGTTGGTTGCCGAAGCCTGGCAGTGCCACAGGGTTGCCGACGACATCTCCATCAACGAAGCAGCCTTCGCCGAGCCGTTTGCGGTGACGCTCCACGCCGTCAATCGGGCCGGTTCGCTGGCAGGCAAGCGTGTCCTGGTCACTGGCTGCGGTCCAATTGGTGCACTCTCGATTATTGCTGCGCGTGCCCACGGCGCCCGCGAGATCGTCGCCACTGACGTCATGGATGCGGTCCTTGAGAAGGCCGGCGAGATAGGAGCTGATCGCACCATCAATGTCGCCAACGCGCCAGAGGAACTTGCGAGCTACTCCGCCAACAAGGGATACTTCGACGTCCAGTTCGAGGCGTCGGGCAATGGCAGCGCTGTCCGTTCCGGCCTTGAGGTTCTGAAGCCGCGCGCGACCTTGGTCCAGCTCGGTCTTGGTGGCGATGTGTCGATCCCGCAGAACATGGTGGTCGCCAAGGAAATCGAGATGAAGGGCACGTTCCGCTTCCATGAGGAGTTCGGCGTCGCTGTCGACCTGATTAACAACCGACGGGTCGATCTAAAGCCGCTGCTGAGCGGCATCTACCCGCTCGAGGATGCGGTCGCAGCATTCGAAGCCGCCGGCGATCGCAGCAGGTCGATGAAGGTGCAGTTGGCGTTCTGATCGTTCGGCAGTGAAGCAGATCTTTCGTGGTACCCAACTGGGTCCGTTGCTGTAGCTAAAACAAATTTTGTGGGTGTATCGTGGAAAAGGCG
>UBMU01000061.1 GCA_900466605.1 Hyphomicrobiales bacterium | reverse complement strand
TCAAACTTACTCTTTGCCATGTGGGCTCTCCACTCTTTTAAGTTCCCCTGAGGGATCTAATTCTTGTTATCGGTCAATTGGTATTCCGGTCACTTCTGACCGGAATACTTTGCCTGGATTTCCGTTGCGACGTTCGACGGGACCGGCGCGTAGTGATCGAAGGTCATCGTGTACTGAGCACGGCCCTGCGACATGGAGCGCAGGTTATCGACGTACTTGAACATGTTCGCCAGCGGAACGTTGGCGGCTATGACGACGGCGATACCGCGGCTCTCCTGGCCCTGGATCTGGCCGCGACGAGAGTTCAGGTCACCGATAACGTCACCGACGTAATCCTCAGGCGTTACGACTTCGACCTTCATCATCGGCTCGAGGAGCTGAGCGCCGGCCTTCTTGGCTGCTTCACGGAAGCAAGCACGCGAAGCGATTTCGAACGCCAGAACCGACGAGTCAACATCGTGGAAGGCACCGTCAACCAGCGTCGCCTTGACGCCGAGCATCGGGAAGCCAGCCAGCGGACCGGAAGACAGGACGCTTTCGATACCCTTCTGGACGCCCGGGATGTATTCCTTCGGAACAGCACCGCCGACGATCTTGGATTCGAACTTGAAGTCTTCGCCATCAGGGTTCGGTTCGAAGACGATCTTGACGCGCGCGAACTGGCCGGTACCACCGGACTGCTTCTTGTGCGTGTAGTCTTCTTCGTGCTGACGCGTGATGGTTTCGCGGTAGGCAACCTGCGGAGCACCGACGGTCGCTTCAACCTTGAACTCGCGACGCATGCGGTCGACGAGAATGTCGAGGTGAAGTTCGCCCATGCCGGCGATGATCGTCTGACCGGATTCCTGGTCAGTCTTCACGCGGAAGGACGGATCTTCAGCAGCGAGGCGGTTGAGCGCGAGGCCCATCTTTTCCTGGTCGCCCTTGGTCTTCGGCTCGATCGCGATCTGGATAACCGGCTCAGGGAATTCCATGCGCTCGAGGATAACCGGCTTCAGCGGATCGCAGAGCGTATCGCCAGTGGTGGTTTCCTTGAGGCCAGCCAAAGCAACGATGTCGCCTGCAAAGGCTTCTTCGATGTCTTCGCGCGAGTTCGAGTGCATCTGCAACATGCGGCCGACGCGCTCGCGCTTGTCCTTGACCGTGTTCATGACCGACGCGCCCTTTTCGAGCTTGCCGGAGTAGATGCGCGCGAAGGTCAGCGAACCGACGAAGGGGTCGTTCATGATCTTGAACGCGAGCATGGAAAGCGGCTCGGCGTCGTCAGCATGACGCTCGATTTCGGCTTCCGTCTTGAAGTCGATGCCCTTGATCGCCGGAATGTCGGCCGGCGACGGCAGGTAATCGACAACGGCGTCGAGCAGCGGCTGAACACCCTTGTTCTTGAAGGCAGTGCCGCAGAACATCGGGTGGAACTTGACGTCGATGGTGCCGCGGCGAACGAGCGCACGGATCTGATCGTTGTCAGGCAGGATGCCTTCGAGGTAGGCTTCGGTCGCGGCTTCGTCGATCTCGACAACGGTCTCGATCAGCTTTTCGCGATATTCTTCAGCCTTGGCCTTCAGGTCATCAGGGATTTCGACAACGTCCCACTGGGCGCCGAGCGATTCGTCGCGCCAGATGAGTGCGTTCATCTCGATCAGGTCAACAACGCCCTTGAACTCGCTTTCCGCACCGATCGGCAGCTGCATGACGACAGCCGTTGCACCGAGACGGGTCTTGATCATCTCGACAGAGCGGTAGAAGTCCGCGCCGGTCTTGTCCATCTTGTTGCAGAAGATCATGCGCGGAACGTTGTACTTCTCAGCCTGACGCCAGACGGTTTCCGTCTGCGGCTCTACGCCTGCGTTGGCATCGAGAAGAGCGACAGCACCGTCGAGAACACGCAGCGAACGCTCAACTTCGATGGTGAAGTCGACGTGGCCGGGGGTGTCGATGATGTTGAAGCGGCGCATCTTGCCGTCACGGCCCTTCCAGAAGGTCGTGGTCGCAGCGGAGGTGATCGTGATGCCACGCTCCTGCTCCTGCTCCATCCAGTCCATCGTGGCCGCGCCATCGTGCACTTCGCCGATCTTGTGCGACTTGCCGGTGTAGTAAAGGATACGCTCAGTCGTCGTCGTCTTGCCGGCGTCGATGTGCGCCATAATACCGAAATTACGGTAGTCTTCGATTTTATATTCGCGAGCCATTGTGGACTGCCTTTCGAACCCGTTCGGGATTACCAGCGATAATGCGAGAACGCACGGTTGGCGTCAGCCATCTTATGCGTGTCTTCGCGCTTCTTGACCGCGGAACCACGGTTGTTGGATGCATCGAGAAGCTCGCCCGACAGGCGGTCGACCATGGTCGTTTCATTGCGCTTGCGCGCGGCAGCAATCAGCCAGCGGATGGCCAGGGCCTGACGGCGCTCCGGACGAACATCAACGGGGACCTGATAGGTTGCACCACCAACGCGGCGCGAACGGACTTCTACGTGCGGAGCAACGTTGTCCAGAGCCTGATGGAACACGCCGAGCGGCTCCTGCTTGGACTTGCCCTGTACGGAGTCAAATGCGCCGTAGACAATGCTTTCAGCGACGGACTTCTTGCCGTCAAGCATGATTGCATTCATGAACTTGGTGACGATGAGATCGCCGAACTTCGGGTCCGGGTTGATCTCGCGCTTTTCTGCTCTGTGACGTCTGGACATAACTTCTCGTCTCTTAACCGTTAAGGCGCTTTATCACGCGGAGGACCTCACGCAGCGCCGGATTTCTTACAAAGCCCGAAGATTACTTCGGACGCTTCGCACCGTACTTGGAACGGCGCTGCTTGCGGTTCTTGACACCCTGGGTATCGAGAACGCCGCGGATGATGTGGTAACGAACGCCCGGCAAGTCCTTGACGCGGCCGCCACGGATCATGACGACGGAGTGTTCCTGCAGGTTGTGGCCTTCACCCGGAATGTAACCGATGACTTCGAAGCCATTGGTCAGACGGATCTTGGCGACCTTACGGAGAGCCGAGTTCGGCTTCTTCGGCGTCGTGGTGTAGACGCGGGTGCAAACACCACGCTTCTGCGGGTTTTCCTGCAGAGCAGGAACCTTGTTACGCTTTACGTTTGGCTGGCGCGGCTTGCGGATCAGCTGGTTTACGGTAGGCATTCAACCATCCCTTACGTTTAAATCTCAAACCCTTGCGGGCGTAACTCACGCCGTCTCCGGCAAGATCACACGCGTGTCTCAATGCGCAAAACGTGGCCCGATCCGCTTTCGCAGATGGACCACAGAGAGCAGAGGACGCAAAAAGACATGCGTCATGCGTGCAGGCATCATATCTTCAACGTGCGTTTCGAACCTTGTTTGAGGTGATCTCCGGAGCGCGTCGCCCCGAATGGCCATGCCTCACATGGGTTCGGATGGCGCGGGTACTACTGGTTTCCCGTCGTCTCGTCAAGGCCGTTAAGAAATAAACTTCGGCGAAACGCCTTGAAACCCGGCCTTTCCGTGCTCTTTTGGCGCGTCCTGCCAAATTCGCCACCGGCCGGCAAGATAAACTTGAGCATTGTAACAAAAAGCGGTTATGGAATCACCGATTGCAAACACTAAGCGCATGAAATCAGATTCAAATCTCGAATCGAAGGACATCCGATGATTACCGCCCCCGACAACGACAACAATTCCGAAGGCCCGATGGTCTTCATCATCATCGGTAAGGGCTATCAGTCCGATGACAGCGAGGGCGTCGACCTCCACATCATGCTCAAGGCCGCCGATGACGACAGCGCCGTGCGAGAGGCACTGAACGCGCTCGCCGAGGAAGGCTTCATCGAGGCTGATCTTGACCAGATCGGCATGCTGACCGAGGTGCCGGAAGAGGAACCGCATGCCTCCGCCTACCAAGGCGCCGTCGACGGCGAAGTCGCGATCATCCGCTTCCGCTGAGACCCCGTTGGAACCGAATGCGCTCAAGGTACTGATCTATGCCACCTGGCGCGACCGGCTACTGGTTTTTGACGAGCCCGACTTCCCCGAGGTCGGGCTTCAGGTTCCGGGCGGTACTGTGGACGGAGAAGATATCAGCGCCGCGGCGCTTCGTGAATTCTCGGAAGAGACCGGCATCCTGCCCGCAACTCCCCTCGCCCCGTTGACCGTCCACGACTATCGCTTTTCCAAGGGCGGGGTCGAGGTCCGCCACCGGCGGCACTACTTCCACGTTCGCCTTGAGGGCGACCAACCTGCGACCTGGCTGCATCGGGAAATGACGCCATTCAACGGCGGAGGTCCAATCCTGTTTCATTTCTTCTGGCTCGGGTTCGACGACGCTCGTGTGCGGCTCGGCTACGGTATGGGGCACGGGTTGCCGTCGCTCGGCTGAGCCTCGCTGTGATAAAGGCGAACTCAAGCAAAAGCCGCCCGGATCGCTCCGGGCGGCTTTTTCAATTCTGAGAGCCAAGCTACCGATTATTCGGCAGCCGGTGCACTCTCGCCTGCGAGATCCTGCAGCATCGGCGTGGCGACATCGGCGCCTGTGCCCTTGCGGCGTTCCTCGAGGATCAGCTCGTCGCGCGAGGTCGCGATGCGGCGGATCTGGGTCATTGTGCCACCGGTACCGGCCGGGATCAGGCGGCCGACGATGACGTTTTCCTTCAGACCCTGCAGGCCGTCGGTCTTACCGGCGATCGCAGCTTCCGTGAGCACCTTCGTCGTTTCCTGGAAGGAAGCGGCCGAGATGAACGACGGGGTCTGCAGCGACGCCTTGGTGATACCGAGCAGAACCGGATCGCCATAGGCGGGCTTCTTGCCCTGTTCGATCAGGCCGTCGTTGACGTCCTCGAGCTCGATACGGTCGACGTTGTCGCCGACGATATAGGTCGAGTCGCCCGCATCGGTGATTTCCACCTTCTGCAGCATCTGACGGACAATCACTTCGATGTGCTTGTCGTTGATCACAACGCCCTGCAAGCGGTAGACTTCCTGGATTTCGTTGACCAGGTACGAAGCGAGTGCTTCGACGCCCTTGATCGCCAAGATGTCGTGCGGTGCCGGGTTACCGTCGAGGATGTAGTCACCCTTTTCGATGTAGTCACCTTCCATCAGATGGAACGGCTTGCCCTTCGGGATCAGGTACTCGACTGGTTCGACGCCGTCTTCCGCAGGCTCGATGATGACGCGACGCTTGTTCTTGTAGTCGCGGCCGAGGCGGATCGTACCATCGATCTCAGCGATGATGGCGTGGTCCTTCGGACGACGAGCTTCGAACAGTTCGGCAACACGCGGCAGACCACCGGTGATGTCCTTGGTCTTGGCGCTTTCCAGCGGCGAACGCGCAAGCACGTCACCTTGGGAAACCTTCTGACCAGGCTCGACCGACAGGATCGCGTCAACCGACAGCTGGAAGCGCGCATCGGCGCCACGCGGAAGCTTCACGACGTTGCCGCTTGCATCCTTGATGACGATCGATGGCTTCAGATCCGAACCGCGCGGGGTCGAACGCCAGTCGATAACCTGACGCTTGGTGATACCCGTGGATTCGTCGGTCGCTTCGAGAACGGAGAGACCGTCGACGACGTCTTCGAACTGAACGATACCCGACACTTCCGTCATCATTGGACGGGTGTACGGATCCCACTCTGCCAGACGCTGACCGCGCTTGACCTTGTCGCCGTCATCGACGTGCAGCTTCGAACCGTAGGCAACGCGCTGCGAGGAGCGCTCGACACCACGTTCGTCGAGGATGGTGACCGCCATGTTGCGGCCCATGGCGACGAGAACGCCGTCAGAGTTGCGCAGCATGTTGCGGTTCTTCATCTGCACGGTACCTTCGTACGATGCTTCGAGGAACGACTGGTCAACCACGTTCGCCGTGCCACCAAGGTGGAACGTACGCATCGTGAGCTGCGTGCCCGGTTCACCGATCGACTGTGCGGCGATGACGCCGACGGCTTCACCCATGTTGACAGGAGTACCGCGCGCGAGGTCGCGGCCGTAGCAGATCGAGCAAACGCCGGTCTGAACTTCGCAGGTCAGTGCCGAACGGATACGGATCGACTGGATGCCGGCCTTTTCGATCTCGATGACATCGGGCTCGAGGATCATCTTGCCGGCATCGACGATACGTTCGCCAGTGACAGGATGATCGATATCGTCGAGCGCCGTACGACCGAGAACGCGGACGCCAATAGACGCCACGACCTGACCGGCATCGACGATCGCCGTCATGGTGAGGCCCTTGTCGGTGCCGCAATCCACGAGGTTGACGATGCAATCCTGCGCGACGTCGACGAGACGGCGTGTCAGGTAACCGGAGTTCGCCGTCTTCAGCGCGGTGTCTGCCAGACCCTTACGGGCACCGTGGGTCGAGTTGAAGTACTCGTTGACGGTCAGACCTTCCTTGAAGTTCGACGTGATCGGCGTTTCGATGATTTCGCCCGACGGCTTGGCCATGAGGCCGCGCATGCCGCCCAGCTGGCGCATCTGGTTCGGAGAACCACGGGCGCCCGAGTGCGACATCATGTAGATGGCGTTCATCGGCTTCTGGCGACCGGTGTTCGGATCGAATTCGACGGCCTTAATACGGGCCATCATGTCTTCGGCGACCTTCTCGGTTGCCTTGCCCCAGGCGTCAACGACCTTGTTGTACTTCTCGCCCTGAGTGATCAGGCCGTCGTTGTACTGCTGCTCGTATTCCTTGACCAGGTTTTCGGTGTCGCCAACGATCTTTGCCTTGGTTTCAGGAATGACCATGTCGTCCTTGCCGAACGAAATGCCGGCGCGGCAGGCGTGGCTGAAGCCGAGCTGCATGATGCGGTCGCAGAAGATGACCGTGTCCTTCTGGCCGCAATGACGGTAGACCGTGTCGATCATCTTGGAGATGTTCTTCTTGGTCATTTCCTGGTTGCAGACGTCGAAGGTCACCTTGCCGTTCTTCGGCAGGAGTTCGCCGATGAGCAGACGGCCAGGCGTCGTTTCGTAGATCTTCGAATACGGCTTGCCGTCTTCGCCGATCGACTTGAAGCGACCGCGGATCTTCGTATGCAGGGTTACCGTCTTGGTCTCCAGCGCATGGTGCAGTTCGCCGAGGTCGGAGAAGGCCATGCCTTCGCCCGGCTCGTTCTGGTTCATGATCGCCAGGTAATACAAGCCGAGAACCATGTCCTGCGACGGAACGATGATCGGTGCACCGTTTGCAGGGTGCAGGATGTTGTTCGTCGACATCATCAGAACGCGGGCTTCAAGCTGAGCCTCGAGCGACAGGGGCACGTGAACGGCCATCTGGTCACCGTCGAAGTCGGCGTTGAAGGCCGTGCAGACGAGCGGATGCAGCTGGATTGCCTTACCTTCGACCAGGGTGGGTTCGAAGGCCTGGATGCCCAGGCGGTGCAGCGTCGGTGCGCGGTTCAGGAGAACCGGATGCTCGCGGATGACCTCGTCGAGGATATCCCAGACCTCAGGCTTCTCCTTTTCAACCAGCTTCTTGGCCTGCTTGACAGTCGAGGAATACCCCTTGGCGTCGAGGCGGGCGTAGATGAACGGCTTGAAGAGTTCCAGCGCCATCTTCTTCGGAAGACCGCACTGATGCAGCTTCAGTTCCGGACCGGTCACGATGACCGAACGACCGGAATAGTCGACGCGCTTGCCGAGCAGGTTCTGACGGAAGCGGCCCTGCTTGCCCTTGAGCATGTCGGACAGCGACTTCAGCGGACGCTTGTTGGCGCCGGTGATGACGCGGCCACGGCGGCCGTTGTCGAACAGCGCGTCCACAGATTCCTGCAGCATGCGCTTTTCGTTGCGGATGATGATGCCAGGAGCGCGCAGTTCGATCAGGCGCTTCAGACGGTTGTTACGGTTGATGACGCGGCGATAGAGATCGTTTAGGTCAGACGTAGCAAAACGGCCACCATCCAGCGGAACCAGCGGACGCAGGTCCGGCGGGATGACCGGGACGACCTTCATGATCATCCATTCCGGACGGTTGCCCGATTCCATGAAGTTCTCGACGATCTTCAGGCGCTTCATCAGCTTCTTCTGCTTGAGATCCGACGTGGTGTCGGCAAGCTCGGAGCGTAGATCGCCAGCGATCTTTTCGAGGTTCATCGAGGCCAGCATCTCGTAGATGGCTTCAGCGCCGATCATCGCCGTGAACTGGTCTTCGCCGTACTCGTCGACGGCCAGCATGTACTCTTCTTCAGAGAGCAGCTGGTGCTCCTTCAGAGCGGTGAGGCCCGGCTCGGTGACGATGTAGTTCTCGAAGTAGAGAACGCGCTCTACATCCTTCAGCGTCATGTCGAGCAGCGTCGAGATGCGTGAAGGCAGCGACTTCAGGAACCAGATGTGGGCAACGGGAGCAGCGAGCTCGATATGGCCCATGCGCTCGCGGCGAACGCGCGACAGCGTGACTTCGACGCCGCACTTTTCGCAGATGATGCCCTTGTACTTCATGCGCTTGTACTTACCGCACAGGCACTCGTAGTCCTTGATCGGCCCGAAGATGCGCGCGCAGAAGAGACCGTCGCGTTCCGGCTTGAACGTACGGTAGTTGATGGTTTCCGGCTTCTTGATCTCACCGTAAGACCAGGAAAGAATCTTCTCCGGAGAAGCAATCGAAATCCGGATGGAATCGAAGTTCTGTGCAGGCACCTGCGGATTGAAAAGATTCATGACCTCTTGGTTCATGCCTGTCTCCTTCATGGGCGGATGCGCCCTTAGCTTGCATGGACGGCGGCAAATCCCGGGAGCCGCGCCAACGCTCAAAACGACAATAACCGCAAAATGCGGCGAAATCGTCCCTGCCCGGCCGACACGTACGGGGCCAAAGCGGGAACGGTGTGCGCTGCGTTACAGCGCACACCCTATCAGTGGTTACTCGGCTGCGTCCGGCAGCTGGCCGGCCTGCTGCTCGTCGATCTTCGAATTCTCGAGTTCAACAGAGAGGCCGAGCGAGCGCATTTCCTTGACGAGAACGTTGAAGCTTTCGGGAATACCCGCTTCGAACGTATCGTCGCCACGGACGATGGCTTCGTAGACCTTTGTACGGCCGGCGACGTCGTCCGACTTGACCGTCAACATTTCCTGCAGCGTGTAGGCTGCACCATATGCTTCCAGAGCCCAGACTTCCATTTCGCCGAAGCGCTGACCGCCGAACTGCGCCTTACCACCCAACGGCTGCTGGGTAACGAGCGAGTAAGGACCGATCGAGCGAGCGTGGATCTTGTCGTCGACCAAGTGGTTCAGCTTCAGCATGTAGATGTAGCCAACCGTGACCTGGCGGTCGAACTGCTCACCGGTACGGCCGTCGTACAGCGTCGACTGACCGCTTTCCTTGAGACCAGCCAGAGCCAGCATCTCGTTGACGTCACCTTCATGCGCACCGTCGAAGACCGGCGTTGCAATCGAAACACCGCGCTTCCATTGGTCAGCCAGACGAAGAACCGAGTCATCGTCGAAGTCCTTGACCTGTTCGGCCTTCGGACCGTCGCCGACAACGTCGCCGATCGTCTTGCGCAGAGGCTCGATGTTGCCGCTCGCCCTGTAGGCTTCCAGCATGTCGCCGATCTGGCGGCCCATGCCGGCGCAAGCCCAGCCAAGGTGCGTCTCGAGAATCTGACCGACGTTCATGCGCGAAGGCACGCCGAGCGGGTTCAGAACGACGTCGACGTGCGTGCCATCTTCCAGGAACGGCATGTCTTCGACCGGAACAATACGCGAGACAACGCCCTTGTTGCCGTGACGGCCGGCCATCTTGTCGCCTGGCTGGATCTTGCGCTTAACAGCAACGAAGACCTTGACCATCTTCATGACGCCCGGAGGCATTTCGTCGCCGCGCTGGACCTTTTCGACCTTGTCCATGAAGCGCTGTTCTAGGCGCGACTTGGATTCGTCGTACTGGCCACGCAGAGCTTCGAGCTCGCCCTGGACCTTTTCGTCTTCGACGGCAAACATCCACCACTGCGAGCGGGGATATTCGGAAACGACGTTGTTCGCCAGTTCCGTGCCCTTCTTGAAGCCCTTCGGCCCCGCGATGGCAACCTGGCCACGCAACATGTCGACCAGACGGCCGTAGACGTTACGGTCGAGGATTGCCTGTTCGTCGTCACGGTCCTTTGCGAGACGCTCGATCTCTTCGCGCTCGATAGCCATCGCACGCTCGTCCTTCTCGACGCCGTGGCGATTGAAGACGCGGACTTCAACAATCGTGCCGTAGGTGCCGGGCGGCATACGCATGGAGGTATCGCGAACGTCCGAAGCCTTTTCACCGAAGATGGCGCGCAGGAGCTTTTCTTCCGGCGTCATCGGGCTTTCGCCCTTCGGCGTGATCTTGCCGACGAGGATATCGCCCGGCTGAACTTCGGCACCGATGTAGACGATACCTGCTTCGTCGAGATTCTTCAGTGCTTCTTCCGAAACGTTCGGAATGTCGCGCGTGATTTCTTCCGGACCAAGCTTGGTGTCGCGCGCCATCACTTCGAATTCTTCGATGTGGATGGAGGTGAACACGTCGTCGGCAACGATACGCTCGGAGAGCAGGATCGAGTCTTCGTAGTTGTAGCCGTTCCACGGCATGAATGCGACGAGCGCATTGCGGCCGAGAGCGAGATCGCCCAGATCCGTCGACGGACCGTCGGCGAGGATGTCGCCGCGGTTGACAACGTCACCAACGGTCACCAGCGGACGCTGGTTGACGCAGGTGTTCTGGTTCGAACGCTGGAACTTCTGCAGGCGGTAGATATCGACACCGGACTTGCCGGCTTCGAGGTCTTCCGTCGCACGGATAACGATACGCGTCGCGTCGACCTGGTCGACCACACCGCCACGGCGGGCGCCAATAGCAGCACCGGAGTCGCGAGCGACGACCGGCTCCATACCGGTACCGACAAACGGAGCTTCAGCACGCAACAGAGGCACGGCCTGACGCTGCATGTTCGAGCCCATGAGAGCGCGGTTGGCGTCGTCGTTTTCCAGGAACGGGATGAGAGCGGCAGCAACCGAAACAACCTGCTTCGGCGAGACGTCCATCAGGTTCATGCTGTCGCGCGGAGCAAGCATAACTTCGCCGGCATGACGGCAAACGACGAATTCGTCGGTGAAGGAACCGTCGGCGCCAAGCTCGGCGTTCGCCTGTGCAACGTAGTACTTCGCCTCTTCCATGGCGGAGAGGTAAAGAACGTCGTTCGTCACCTTTCCATCAACGATGCGGCGGTACGGGCTTTCGATGAAGCCATACTTGTTGACGCGGGCAAAGGTCGCAAGCGAGTTGATCAGACCGATGTTCGGGCCTTCCGGCGTTTCGATCGGGCAAATGCGGCCGTAGTGGGTCGGATGAACGTCACGGACTTCGAAGCCTGCGCGCTCGCGGGTCAGACCACCCGGGCCAAGTGCCGAAAGACGGCGCTTGTGGGTGATTTCCGAAAGCGGGTTCACCTGGTCCATGAACTGCGACAGCTGCGAGGAGCCGAAGAATTCGCGAACGGCAGCAGCTGCCGGCTTCGCGTTGATCAGGTCCTGCGGCATGACCGTGTCGATTTCGATCGAGGACATGCGTTCCTTGATCGCGCGCTCCATGCGGAGCAGGCCGAGACGGTACTGGTTTTCCATCAGTTCGCCGACGGAGCGAACGCGACGGTTGCCGAGGTTGTCGATGTCGTCGATTTCGCCCTTACCATCGCGCAGTTCGACCAGCATCTTGACCACGGCCAGGATGTCGTCCTTGCGCAGGATACGGACGGTGTCCTCGACGTCGAGATCGAGACGCATGTTCATCTTCACGCGGCCAACGGCGGAGAGATCGTAGCGCTCCGCATCGAAGAACAGCGAGTTGAACATGGCTTCGGCCGAGTCCATGGTCGGCGGCTCACCCGGACGCATGACGCGGTAGATGTCGAACAGAGCGTCCTGGCGGTTCTCGTTCTTGTCTGCGGTCAGCGTGTTGCGGATGTAGGCGCCGACGTTGATGTGGTCGATGCCGAGGACCGGGATCTCGTCGAAACCGTTCTGCAGAATGATCGGCAGA
The DNA here is from genome assembly GCA_900466605.1 of Hyphomicrobiales bacterium. Taxonomy (GTDB): domain Bacteria; phylum Pseudomonadota; class Alphaproteobacteria; order Rhizobiales; family Rhizobiaceae; genus Rhizobium. The sequence goes on along the minus strand of UBMU01000061.1, from coordinate 6,032 downwards.
GTCTTCTCGTCGATTTCGTCGCCGGCCTCGAGGTAGATTTCACCCGTCGAGTAGTTGACGATGTCTTCAGCGAGGAAGTTGCCGTACAGATCTTCGTCGGTCGCCTTCAGGGCCTTGAGGCCCTTGTCAGCGAGCTGGCGGAGCAGACGCGGAGTCAGCTTTTTGCCGGCTTCAACAACGACTTCACCGGTGTCAGCGTCGACCATCTCGGTGATCGCCTTGGCACCCTTGAGGGTCTCAGGCGTAAACGGAATACGCCAGCCCTTGCCGTCGCGCTGATAGTCGGACTTCGTGTAGAAGGTCGACAGAATTTCTTCGCCGTCCATGCCAAGCGCCATCAGGAGCGAGGTCACGGGGATCTTGCGGCGACGGTCGATACGAGCGTAGACGATGTCCTTGGCGTCGAACTCGATGTCGAGCCAGGAACCGCGATACGGGATGACGCGGGCAGCAAAGAGCAGCTTGCCGGAAGAGTGGCTCTTGCCCTTGTCGTGATCGAAGAAGACGCCCGGCGAACGGTGCATCTGAGACACGATAACGCGCTCGGTGCCGTTGACGATGAACGTACCGTTGTTGGTCATGAGCGGCATGTCGCCCATGTAGACAGACTGTTCCTTGATGTCCTTGATGGACTTCGCGCCCGTATCCTCATCGATATCGAACACGATCAGACGAAGCGTCACTTTCAGCGGCGCGGCGTAGGTGAGGTCGCGCTGGCGGCATTCATCGACGTCGAACTTCGGCGGCTCGAATTCGTAAGACACGAATTCCAACATGGAAGCGCCGGAGAAATCCGTGATCGGGAAAACGGACTTGAAGACAGCCTGAAGGCCCTCGTCAGGGCGACCGCCCTTGGGCTCTTCAACCATCAGGAATTGATCATACGATGCCTTCTGAACCTCGATGAGGTTCGGCATCTCTGCGACTTCTGGGATCTTACCGAAAAACTTGCGTACGCGCCTACGACCATTGAACGAAAGGGTCTGAGCCATCGTCGCTCCTTCAAAATTGCATCCGGGCCTGCAACGGACGGGAACCGATGGCCAGTCGACCCCGTCAATCATGAGTAATTCAATCTCGTCTCACTTCCCGAAATACGAGGCCGGATTGCCTTCGCGTCTCGGTTCGAGACCATCCTCTTGAAGAACCCATTACCCAAAAGCCGTTTTCACGCGGCTTTTGGGTAATTCGTTCCAGAAAACGGCAAATGGGAGGCCGGAAATCCAGCCTCCCAGATGCAGTTCAAGATTACTTAACGTCGACCTTGGCGCCGGCGTCTTCAAGCTTCTTCTTGATGTCGGCAGCTTCAGCCTTGGAAACGGCTTCCTTGACAGCCTTCGGAGCGCCTTCGACGAGGTCCTTGGCTTCCTTGAGGCCGAGGCCGGTGATAGCGCGGACTTCCTTGATGACGTTGATCTTGTTTGCGCCGGCATCCGTGAGGATGACGTCGAACTCGGTCTTTTCTTCTTCAACGACAGCAGCAGCGCCACCGCCAGCAGCAGCAGCAACAGCTACCGGAGCAGCAGCGGATACGCCCCACTTTTCTTCGAGAAGCTTCGACAGTTCTGCAGCTTCCAGAACGGTCAGCGAGGAGAGGTCGTCTACGATCTTTGCGAGATCAGCCATGTTATCAGTTCCTTTTGTTCGGTTCGAACCGGTGTTTTATAAACAGCAAAAAACCGCCTTATGCGGCTTCGTCCTTCTTGGCGTAAGCCGAGAACACGCGAGCAAGCTGGCTTGCCGGTGCTGCAACAACGCCTGCGATGCGGGTAGCCGGAGTCTGGATCATGCCCAGCAGCTTCGCGCGCAGTTCGTCCAACGAAGGCAGGGTCGCAAGCGACTTAACTGCATCAGCGTTGAGCGTCGTTGTTCCCATGGCGCCGCCCAAAACAACGATTTTATCGTTGGTCTTGGCGAAATCCACGACGACTTTCGGAGCGGTGATCGGGTCATTGCTGTACGCAATGAGCGTCTGACCGGTGAAGAGACCAGAGATCCCTTCCGCTTCCGTACCCTGAAGGGCGATTTTGGCCAGGCGGTTCTTCGCGACTTTGACGGTACCGCCAGCTGCGCGCATCTTGGAACGGAAGTCGTTCATCTGCGCGACTGTAGCACCAGCATAGTGGGCCACGACAACCGAGCCCGAAGCCTTGAAGACTTCGTTCAGTTCCGTGACGAATTCGCGTTTTTCCGCTCTTTCCACTGCCTATCTCCAGTTGACAGGACCTTTTGACGGGGCCTGCCGGGTTGCCTTTTGCCTCCTGGGATCAGAAGAGATCCCAAGCGACGCTTGAGGATCCTGTCCCCTCGCGCTTCGCGCCAATAAGGCCGAAGGCACAAGGCATCCAAGGCTCGAACCAAATCCATCGAAGCAAAGCTTCATGCAATTCGGGTCTTACCCGTCTCATGCAGGCGAAGTGATTAAGGGAAAACCACCTGCAATCTCGGACAGGATTCCGGATTTCTCCGGAATATTCCGGCCCTTGCGAGGCCGGAATTCATGAACCGGGCCGAAGCCCGGCAAAACTTGTTTAAGCGGCCGTAACGGACGACGGGTCGATCTTGACGCCCGGGCCCATGGTCGAAGAGATCGCTACGCGCTTGACGTAGTTGCCCTTAGCGCCAGTCGGCTTAGCCTTGATGACGGCGTCAGCGAAGGCACGGATGTTTTCTTCCAGAGCCTTTGCATCGAAGGATGCCTTGCCGATACCAGCGTGGACGATACCAGCCTTTTCGACGCGGAACTCGACAGCGCCGCCCTTGGAAGCCTTGACGGCACCAGTGACATCCATCGTAACCGTACCAACCTTCGGGTTCGGCATCATGCCACGCGGGCCGAGAACCTTACCGAGGCGACCGACGAGCGGCATCATGTCCGGGGTTGCGATGCAGCGATCGAAATCGATCTTGCCGCCCTGGACGATTTCGACGAGCTCTTCAGCGCCGACGATATCTGCGCCAGCTGCCTTGGCTTCATCAGCCTTGGCGCCACGAGCAAACACAGCAACGCGAACGTCGCGGCCGGTGCCGTTCGGCAGGTTGACAACGCCGCGGACCATCTGGTCTGCGTGACGCGGGTCAACGCCGAGGTTCATCGATACTTCGACGGTTTCGTCGAACTTGGCGATAGCCCGTTCCTTGACCATGCCGATAGCAAGGTTCAGAGCGTAGAGCTTCGTGGGATCAACACCTTCGTTGATCTTCTTGGTGCGCTTGCCAGCCATGGTCTTATCCTACCACTTCCAGGCCCATGGCGCGGGCAGAGCCCTCGATCATCGCCATTGCACCTTCGATATCCGCCGCGTTCAGATCCTTCATCTTGGCTTCTGCGATCGACTTGATCTGAGCCTTGGTGAGCTTGCCGGCGACGGCACCCTTACCGGGCGTCTTCGAACCGGACGTGATCTTCGCTTCCTTCTTCAGCCAGTAGCTAACCGGAGGCTGCTTCATGGCGAAGGTGAAGGACTTGTCCTGGTAATAGGTGATGACGACCGGAATCGGCATACCCTTTTCCATTTCCTGCGTAGCGGCATTGAACGCCTTGCAGAATTCCATGATGTTAATGCCACGCTGACCAAGCGCCGGACCAATCGGCGGGGACGGGTTTGCCGATCCTGCCTTGACCTGAAGCTTGAGCTGGCCTGCAACTTTCTTAGCCATATCTCTCTGCCTTTCATTGATGACCGGTTGCCCGGCCAGTAGTGCCGGATCACTCCGGCGGCTGCGGTTGCGTGGTGCGGATCACAAGGCCCGGCTAAGACCCCTCACCTTCCACGCGGTTAGCGGCTCACGCCGCCCACTCAGACCTTTTCGACCTGAGCGTATTCCAGCTCGACCGGCGTAGCGCGGCCGAAAATCGATACTTCCACCTTCAGGCGCGAACGCTCTTCGTCCACATCCTGAACCGTGCCGTTGAACGAGGCGAACGGACCATCGGAAACACGGACCTGTTCGCCGATCTCGAAGGTAACGGATGCCTTCGGCCGCTCGACACCTTCCTGAACCTGACCGAGGATACGCTCGGCTTCATAGTCCGGAATCGGAACGGGCTTATTGTCGGAGCCTAGGAAACCAGTGACCTTCGGCGTGTTCTTGATCAGGTGATACGCCTCATCCGTGAGATTGGCGCGAACAAGAACATACCCCGGGAAGAACTTGCGCTCGGAATCAACCTTCCGGCCGCGACGCACTTCAACCACCTTCTCGGTCGGAACAAGAATTTTTTCGAACAAATGCTCGAGGCCCTTCTGACGAGCCTTATTCTCAATGTCTTCCGCGACTTTCTTCTCGAAATTCGAATACGCGTGGACGATGTACCAACGTGCCGCCATGTTACTACTCCACCCGATCAATTGCCGACGTTAAGCACAAAGCCCAACAACCAGCCAATGAGCTGGTCAGCAGCAAAAAAGAACAGCGCGGCAAAAATCACCATTACAAGCACCATGACCGTCGAGATCATCGTCTCGCGGCGCGACGGCCAGGTAACTTTCGACGTCTCGGAGCGAACCTGCTGTAGAAACGCAAACGGATTAGTTTTGGATGCCATCGACTGCCCACGCAATTACGGCGCGTAAAGCTGAACATATCAGCCCCACGCACCGCGTGTCTGTTGAACCCTACATAAACACCGATTCCCAATTACACAAGAGAGAAATCGAAGTTTAACGAACTTGCCATACGTAGCCTCTCCATCCGAACCGCCGCGGGATATCCGCGCTGCTCGTTCAAGAAAGATGGCAGGGGCAGAGGGGCTCGAACCCACGACCTGCGGTTTTGGAGACCGCCGCTCTACCAACTGAGCTATACCCCTTTACACTTTACATTCAGCTTCTTGACCGACTGGCTAAGAAGCGTAACTGCAAGCATGGCGCTCCTTTAAGGTGGCAGCGCAGGATTGGCAAGTGCGTTTTTCTATTTTTCCAATCCTGCGGTGCGGGAAACGGTCAACGGTCAGACTTTCACATATTTGCGCCAGTCGTGCTCTTCCTTGAAGCCAAGCACTTCGCGGATTTTGCGGTTGGAAAGCAGTCCCTCGTATTCCCCTATCTCGCGTGTGAACGGCACGTTCGGATAGAATCGTCTGGCAAGCTCCTTCGAGGGTGTATTTGCCGACACGGTATCGTTGGCCGCGTTGAAGATCTGAAAACCAAGGCCATCCTTCTCGACGCAGAGATGGCAGATCTGCCCCAGATCACGGGCATCGATATAGCTCCAGGCGATTCGCTTGCGCATTTCGGGATTGGCGAAGTACGTCGGGAACCGCTCGTACTCGTGCGGCTCGATGACGTTGCCGATCCTCAGCGCGTAAATGTCGAAGCCGGAGCGCTCGGCAAATGCACGGGCCGTCTTCTCGTTCACGACCTTGGAGAGACCGTAGGAATCCATAGGATTGACGTCGTAGTCCTCTTCCAATGGAAACTGATGGAAGTCGCGATGGCCTTCCGCAAAGCAGACGCCGTAGGTCGTCTCGCTGGACGCAACGATGATCTTGCGGATGCCTAGCTTTACGGCCGCCTCGATGACATTGTAGGTCCCCATCGTATTGATACGGAAAGTCTCGTTATCGGGCTTGATGAGGATGCGGGGGATTGCTGCGAAATGCACCACGGCATCGAAGGGCTGGACACCCCTGCCCGCATCGAGATCGGGAAAATCCCTATGCATCGATAGCGCGTTGAAGATCTGGCCGCTGTCGGTGATGTCGGCAATCAGATTGGTAACGCCGGGGCTATCAAGGGGCAACAGGTCGACGTTGTGAACCTCGTAGCCAGCATTGACCAGCCACGGCACCGCATGGCGCCCTGCCTTGCCGGAACCACCCGTGAAGAGAATGCGCTTTTTCATCCTGTCCTCCCTTATGAAATCGGAGGGATAGATAAAGGCTTTGCGATCAAGCGCAAGGCCACGACACGCATCGCATTGTCACCGATCGGCGACATTGAATTCGAAAGGGGCAGATAAAGAAAAAGCCCCGCTGTTTCCAGCGGGGCTTCTTAAATCCGTGTAATCCGAAGATTACTCGACGATCG
>UBMU01000095.1 GCA_900466605.1 Hyphomicrobiales bacterium | reverse complement strand
TCCCAGAAGTGCGAGAGCCCAGTCTATCTCGGCGGCCTTCTTAAGCTGCAGGTAACGTTTGGCCCCTAATAGGCGCGAGAGGAACCTGGGTGCGCTGCCGCCAGTGAAGCGGGAGAGATACTGCTCGATCGAAGACTTGAGATCGTCTATGTCGCGAGAAGTGATCCACTCACCCAACTTGCCCAGCCGCGCCTCCAGTTCGTCGTCCGNNGGGCGACCGCTCGCCAGTATGCCTCTGCAGTTTTGAGCCGATCTTCCCAATCTCGGCCAGCATCGTCGTCGAGCATTTCGTGGACCGTAGCTGTGAGGGCATCGAGGAGGGGGATGAGCTCGATGGGGATTTTGAAGACCCTCAGTACGCGTTCAGGGATCGACCGGAGCTCGTCTGCCAGAGCGGATCGCTTTTCGGGGGGTATCGGGTTAGGCACAGTGGCTCCAATCTCGGCTGAGATGGAACTCACACCGCGGTTGTTAGAGGGAATAACTCACATGTCTATTCTACCAGGGCCTTCGGACATCTATTCGGAAGTCGCGCGCGCGTGTGTTTGCACGGCTAAGGCCACTACCTCGCGAGCACACCCGCAGACTGCCCCACCCGTGGGGGGTCAGCGCTCTCAGACGTGACCCCACTCCCGGAAGCTCCCCAGACGGAGCCTTCTACGCCCAGCTCACGCCCACGTTCAGATGACCTCCGAAGCGATCGCGCTCGCACGGAACACCATCAACGAAGCAGCGCACCTTCTCCACCATCGGCAACAGCTTCCGGTCGAACGCTGAACTGGCAACCTCGACCGCCCCCAACGATGGGCGTCGCCTCTACCACCCCCAGGACAGGCTCAAGGGCCCTCTCCGAGCGAAGCCGGCCACGCAGGCGAACTAGCACCCCTCCGGGCGCCATTTCTGCTGTGAAGCCTTCGGCAGNNAGCCCCAGCTGACGCGGAGGCTGGCTTCCTGAGATTTCTGGCGCGCCTATGCGGCCGTTCCCCGATGCTGCGTCGACTTCCACGGCAGTTGGCGGATCCGCCACATGTACGTCAAGTAGCCGTGGAAAACGCCAAGTGCACGTGGAACCTACAGGATGAACTACATCCCCGGCGCCA
>UBMU01000058.1 GCA_900466605.1 Hyphomicrobiales bacterium | reverse complement strand
AGGACTTCAAACTTGGACATGATAGGTTCCTCTTTCGGTTGGCTTGGCCGCCCTTGCGACCGACTTTAAAAATGGTAGCAGCGATCAATTGACCGTCGGCTCTCGACGCTCGCTCCTCAACTCTTCCAAGCGGCGTGCGACCCCGATAGCCGCAGCGTTCACTCGTTGTCTCCGCCGCTGAGAAGAAACCTAAGGCGATTTCGTCACTTACGGAATTGCAATATTTTTTCAGAATGAATTGCGATTTTCGCAACAATTACGCCCAAATATTCCTCTGTCATCACGTGTCTGATTCCGCGAAAATTGCTTAGAATCCGAAAAGGGTCTTGTCTCAAAGTCAGGTGCGTTGAACATAAGGCACCTATATATTCCAAATCACAAAAACGTTTGATTTGGGCGCCGCAGTGAAATTCGCGCTTCTCACTGAAATAGGCTCTATCCCAAAACACTCCTCATGCGTTGCGTCGCCAATGCCCCGGGGCCACCCCGACCAAGTTGGTGAACACCCTGGTAAAATGGCTCTGGTCGGCAAAACCGCAGGATATAGCCACTTCGGAAAGCGACGCTTCGGAACGCCTCAGGAGTTCGCGCGCACGCGCGATGCGCTCGGCTATCAGCCATTGATACGGTGTCATGCCAGTCGTTTCACGGAAGGCTTGGATGAAATAGCCTCGCGATAAGTTACAAGCCCGCGCCACTTCCTGGATTGAGACGTCGCCGTTCAGGTTGTCGAGAAGGAGGCTCTTGGCCAAAGCCTCACGAGAGCGCGACAGCTTTCTCGATTGGGTGGTTGAGTGCGCTTTTGAGCCGCCAGCGTATCGTTGAACCAGGTGAGTTCCAATTGCCGTGGCCAACTGATCGACGAACAACCTGCTCGCGTCCTTCGGCCGTTCCAGCGCAGGGACGAGTGCACGAACAAGATTGGCAAGCACAGGGTCCGCCGAGGCAGCTTGTGGCTCAAGCGACGAAGCGCCCGAAAAATCCCCCTCGTCGGCGATCTTGCTCAACGACGCCGGAGAAATTTCGAGCAGCAGGAAATCAAAGCAGCCCTCAAAATCTGACTTATAGTCCTCGGCAAGGCTACGAATATAAAACGAATTCTCATCAAACTCATGAGTGGTTGCGTGATAGTCATGGAAGATGCGGCGTTTGTGGCCAGCAAGGGTCGATACCCCAATCGCAAAGCCACGATCGCTGGCCGGTGTAACGACCTGCTCAATCTTTTCTTCGCGGGTTCCCTTCCGAAAAAAGACGATGTCGGCCCCGCCGAGGGATTGATCCTTATAAAGCTTGTCGAAAGGGCACCCGAAACTGTCGGTAGTCTGCCCGGCACCGAAATTCGTCCCGATAGTGGATTTGGAGAGCAAGCCGCACTACTTTCTGTTCGACCGTTCAAAAGGGGCACGCGTTTGATGCCATGCCGGCGGATGTAGTCTACTCCAGTTTATCCTCCGTACATTTCCCGAATACGATTGATTTCGCCATACAGCTTGGGCTGAAACGGCGGTTTCAGAGGGAACATTCCAGCGCCTCGTCGACGAGCATGGCCATATAGGCCCAAGCGGAAACAGGCGAGACACTTGTGAGTGAAGCATTGCCGGTAGGTGAAAAAAATTGGGGAACACTTCAGGACCGACAACGCACCATCTATGTTTACCAGACCCCTTCATGGAGCCGCGCTTTCTATCACCCATATCTGGCATCGCCACGATGACGGTGAACATCCGGTTGCCCTGCCGCCTGATGACGCGTTTCTTGTCGTGCTCTATCTAATTGATGTCGAGCATCGCGATATCTGGCCGGATCGTCCACCAGCACCTCTCAGAGTCTATCCGAGGGCACGATCTGCCTAATCAGCCTGGAACAGGGAGTCGCTATTGCCATCCGTGGCAGGTTTGAAGCGCTCGTCTTTCACATTCCACGATCGCATCTGGCGGAACTCGCGGATGTAGCAGGTGAGCCTCGTGTTGATGACCTTGCGATCTGCCGCGGGATCAACGACCGGATAGTCCGCGATATTGGTGCTGCTCTTATGGGACTATTCGATAGTGGGGATGCAGTGGACGATCGGCTGCTGGCCCACGTCGGACTGGCGTTCACGCCCATATCGCGCAAAGATACGGACGCTCTCACATGCGACATTAGAGTTCTTTTGCGATGCCGGGCTCAATGGCATTCTCAGACAAGTATCGGTCAAGATTGCCTCAATTTCGTCTGCTAGCCACCAGATTTGCCTCGAACTTGGCGAACCGCAACGGTCTCTCCCTTTGGCATATGTC
>UBMU01000076.1 GCA_900466605.1 Hyphomicrobiales bacterium | reverse complement strand
GAGCACCGCCGACGAGACGCTCTCCCCCACCTCGCGCGACAGACGCTCGAGATGCGGCTGAGCCAGCGCCGGCAGCGACAGCGCGGAGAGATAGCTGAAACCGAGCTCGAGGACGCGCGGCGTGAGCGAGAAGACCCGACCGTCGGCACGCACGTAGCCGAGAGTCTCGAGCGTCTGGAGGAACCGGCGGGCGGCGGCGCGGGTCAGATCCGCACGACGGGCGACGTCGCTGAGCGTCAACGCAGGGTTCTCGGCGTCGAATGCCCGGATCACCTCAAGACCGCGAGCGAGGGATTGGACGAACTCTCCCGAATCACTCACGCGGCTCACCCTATCGGGGCGCGAGGAGTCCGCCGCGCGCCCCTCGCGACGACAAAACGAAAGCCGCCCCGGAGGACGGCTTCGCGAAGAATCTGTAGCGGGAGCGGGGCTTGAACCCGCGACCTCACGATTATGAGTCGTGCGCTCTCACCAACTGAGCTACCCCGCCGCACGGCATCCAGGATTCAGATGAGGATGCCTTGAGCCCCGAGTCAGGATTGAACTGACGACCCCTTCCTTACCATGGAAGTGCTCTGCCACTGAGCTATCGGGGCGTACCCGGATCGCTCCGGGCAACTAGAAGAGAATATCAGACCTCGACACTCTCTTACGAATCGAGGGTCAGCCGCCGGCGTGCTGGCGCAGCCACGCGATCGGGTCGATCGGGGTCGTGCCGTTCTGCAGGATCTCGACGTGCGTGTGCGCGCCGAACGAGCGACCGGTGTTGCCGGTGCGTCCGAGGAACTGTCCGACGTGGACCTTCTCGCCCGGGGTGACCTGGAGCGAGCCGTACTGCATGTGTCCGTAGCGGCTCGAGACGAGCTGGCCGTCGATCACGTGGTCGATCAGCACGGTCACACCGAAGGCGCCGCCCTGCTCGGTCGCGATGCGGACGGTGCCGTCGGCGATCGCCTGGACGGGTGCGCCCTCACCGGGGACGAAGTCCGCACCCTCGTGGAAGCCGCCGTCGCGCATGCCGAAGCCGTACGAGATCGACACTCCGACCGCGAAGGGCCACTGGATGGGCGCCGTCGGGTCGTTGACGTAGAAGTTCGTGGGGTACTTGATGCCCGAGTCGACGGCCATCTTGGAGTACGTGGTGGCGCTGTAGCCGTCGGCGCGGTCGACGAC
>UBMU01000057.1 GCA_900466605.1 Hyphomicrobiales bacterium | reverse complement strand
TACGAACCTCCGTCAAAAGCGGATCGATCGTTGCCGGGCTCACCGTCATCAGCTTCTGTCGAAGCTCGTCGCCAAGCTCCAGTCGGCCATGTCGTTCAAGCGCTGGCAGCAGGACTGGGATCATCGGCCGCAGTCGCTTGGAACATAGTCGCTCGGATGCCTCCCACAGCACGATCAAGCCTTGTCTCACGTCTCGTTCAGAAAATGCTTTAAGTACAGGTCTTGGCTCGAACGCATTCCGTCTGCTACTGCGGCGGACCAGCCCGCCCATGTGGCGAGACCTTCTACATATGTTTCCACATAGGTTTTGGCAGCGGAATAGGGCTCCGCAAGAACGCTTTGCATCTCTACCAGCGCTCTCTCTTTGTCGAATAATGCAGCCATCACATCGAGCAACATATTAATGGGAGTAATGATATCTCCAATCCCCGACACCGTCGCAGCGAGCTCTCGTACCACGCCCCGCACTTTCTGCGAGACGGCGTAGTTTTCCAGCTTCGAACCTGCTTCCCCGACCACCACTAGATAAAATACTCCCCGGGCTATATCCGAAATCGTCGATGAGAGATCGATCGCAAATGTTGATGTCTGTAATACTTGGCGTCCCGCAAAGAGTAAGTCGGCCTCGGATTTCGCAATCATCTTCTCAAACTCAGAGCTATCACAAAACGCATGTTCGATTGCTTGACCGAGCGTTTCATCTTTAGATGAATTTTTCGTCCCCACGATCGTTGCTAAAACCCGATCGTGAATAGATACCATATCCGGCTGTTTGAGCCTCGCCGGGACATTACGATCCAAGGCCTTTCGTGCGATAAAATACAGCTCGATGTCAGAGTACCGTGGCAACGATCCAAGTTGGCTCGAGCGAAGAAGTAGTAGTTTTGCAAAATCGTGACAACTTTTCGTCAGGTCAGCGGCATCAGAAAAAGCTGTGCAGAGATCTGCGGGAGTTCCAGGCCGGGTAAAAATTTCCAGCCGTCGCAGCCTCTTTGCAATTACCGCATCCGCCTGACTCTCCGTAACTAGTAGTTCATTCAGAGAAATAGCGGCCGTCTTGTCAAGGAGGCTCTGGACTTTGCTAGCATCAGTTTGATCGGGAGATCTCATTGTGCTTCCTCCGTCGCTCGCTCGTACCCAAACACACGAAGACCTTCCTTTTCACTGACGCTTGTACTCGATTTTGGCTGGACGCATTCCACACGCGCGGCTGCCACGTTCCGTTTGTTCAAAGCGGAAACCTGGATGTTCCGATCACCTTCCTAAGTACAGCAAATGAATGCACGAAGGCTTCAAGGCTTCGACCCCCTTCCCACCTGAAATCCCACGCCAGTTACTGGCCGGATAGACCCGCCTCTGTATCGCTGTCAGAACTGTTGTCCATGAAGTTTTGAGTCGCGGCATCCCCCGCCTCGGGTGTCCGCTCGGGAACATCCGGCAAAATCACCTCGGAACTGCTGTCTGCTTCGGCCCCGCTTTGTTCTTGAGCAACCACCGGAATTGCAGAGGCGAGCAAAAGAACGGTCGCGGCAGTAATCCACTTTCTGTGCATCTTACCCTCCCTGGTGACAGAGGCACCCCAACGGGACGGAGCGTCGGTAAGGCTGAGACAACTCTATCTCGCAGAGAATGCCACCAGAACTTTATCACAATCGTTCACTAAAGTAACTTTAAATTGAAGGCCATCCCGATATCTCGTCCTGCGAAGGATGGCTCACCGCTGAAGGCTACTGGCCGATTATTATCCTACCGCTGAGCAATTGAGCGGTGCCCTCGCAATGCTGGCTGAATTCTGCATCCAGCTTCTCCAACTCGCCAGACTTTCCAATTTGGACGCCCTTGAAGGAGAACTCTCCGCGCAAGTCGTTACAGCTCCGGCCAGCCCCAGTCACCGACATTGACGCCTGATTGGCCTCAGCGAACGAATACCGCACCGCGTTTGTATAATTCCCCGGCGATAGTGTGCTGCCGTCCGGTACTGATAACGCGACTTCCCAGGTACCGGTGTCATTTTCAAACTCAATCACCACTGTCGCTTCGTCAGGACGGGATACGCGCACCTCCCCGTGGTACCGGATGACTCGTCCGCCCGTTATAAACTCACCGCTGTTGCCCGAAAATTGGACACTACCCACCACCCTCATTTTCGCCGTTGCTTGACCTCCCAAAGTATCTCGGCAGCAGATAGTCCCTGCTAGCCCGGTCCCGACGAGTTCTTTCAGCCTGAGCGCCGTTTGACTTGCCTCTTGATAGCGATAGTCAGCCACGTGCCTAGCCCAGGAAGCATCACGTTCGGCATTTGTCACGGCTGGCGGGGTAACGCTGTCCACCGTGACGGAGGATAACCCGGTGACTATATCATCAAGGGTTAAAACACCACCTCGCAAGGCTGCACCCGCTAGTAGTAACATGAGACGGCGCGCTAAAGGTGCAACGGGAGTTGCCGAGGGTCGTAGCGGATCGGTTACCGTCATCGCCATAGTTCCTGGCAAGGTAGAATAAACGACGGGATCGTGTTGCCTGAATTCATTCATAGTACGCAGAATTTCTGCCACCGATTTAAGGCTCTCTACGGCGCCCTCACTCAGAATTGGGACTTCAAAATTGGCCGGGCGAGCGTCATAGCAACTGTCTAGGATAAGAACATATCTCGCGCCAGTCTTCGCGAGGCGGTCGGCCAATAGAGCCGCCGAAAGGGTTGATGATTCTAGGGCCTCGACATTCAAGTCCGATAGCCTGCCTTCGTAGAGGAAGGTGCCCGGTACTGAAAAGTGGTTCCAGCCCACACCTTCTGATACGCCGTGGCTGGCGATATAAAAGACTATTAGCGGATCATGAGCTTGGTCCGCGGCAATGGTATCGCCGATGGCCTCTACGGCTGCCAATATATCATCGCGCGTTACTAGATTCTTGGGGCCGGAAGTCAACAACACGCCACCGCGCGCGCCCCCTGCGACGAGGCGCGTGGCAATTTCCCGGGCACTCTTGTTTGCACCCGAGATAGTGCTCATACCGCGGACCGAGCCGCCCTCCGGAGAGGCATAGTAAGAAGAGCCAATAGACACTACATAGACATCGAACGGCTGCGGCGCGGTTGCGGCGTTGTACGCGCCAAGCACAGAAAACAGTAAACCAAGGCAGCCGAAGGTTGGGATCGACAGCTTGCTCACTTTATAGCCTTGCCGCCGGATAGAGAGACCCTGAATGACTTCATGAGCGTGTCGGCTCGCACTTTCAATCGCTCTTGGCTGCTGCGACCGTTTTGGAAGTCGCCGATTTCAAGTCGAAACGCAATCATTGCCTGCTCAACTGACTCGTCTTCCACTAAAATCATCTCGCTCCAATAGGCGCTCATGAATTGCGCAATGGCCGCCTTGAAGACATTATCGTCAGGCGGAGCAGCTATGACCCCAGCCACTTTCGCTACTGAAGTGTATGTTTCGAGACGCTTTAGCCAAATCTGAGACGCATGCTCATACTCGGCTTTCTTTGCCTCCCCGACGTTGAATTGCCAAACGCCGACAAGGATCCCGGCGACGGTGATCAATGGGCCAATTATTCCAAGTCCTACGTCCCAACTGCGCTTTCTCGCCTCCTCCATAGTCAATCCTCCGAGAGACTGAAGTCACGGTCGACGACCGGATCCGTCTTCGTTGAAGGCGGCTTTCTAAGAGTCATAAGTTGAGGGGTGCTATCCTGCCCGTCTCCTTTGAAGAGAAGGAGGTACTTGTTGCCCTCAATTGATAGAAAGATATCGAGTGGGCCTTTGAACGCTAGAGACCATTCGCCCCGAGAGTTCTGGACCTGACCCTCGATACAACTTTCATGTTCGAAGGTCTTGTCTGCGTTGAACCGATATCGCTCGCCGCCCTCGCAGCGAGTGTTCCCACCCATCCAAATTCGAACATCGCCTCTAAGCCATTCCCGGCTAGTTTTTCCCGCAAGCTTGGCTGCGGCATCACTTTCGGCATCGTTGGTTCGGTCCTGTGCCCCTAATGGAGCGCCAATAAGCAAGCTTACAACCACAAGCATTCCAAGGACAGCAGTTGATCTGTTCATGTGGATCTCCTTGCATACGAATTATCAAACGATTTTTCGCAAAATATTGCAACTTATTGCCTGTAGAGAGCCTCGATGAGCGGCGATTACAAGCTCGTTGACTCGTTCAATCGAACGCGACGCTTCCCTTATGGCCCAATGACTCGATTTGATCTCCAAGTCGAACAGGAAGGGGTCGTGCGTTGAGGGGTAAAGCCGCACAGATAGAGCAACCATCTCGGGTCTGTCCGTGAATAGGAAGCGAACCGTCGCGCCGGCCAACCTCGAACTTTGCAAGAGTGCGAGAACCGCCACCTTCATAACGACAGCCGCGGCAAAAACGTCACAGCGCTCCCTCGGGCCGCTAGTCACTCCGGAGACATCGATCCACCAGCATGCCCAGACGGAGTGGACTACTCCACACCGCAAAGGAATAAGGTTTAAGTCCTCGGATTAGCGCCAAGTGGCTGTAGAGGGCACGATCTAAATCTGCTATCTGAAGACGATATACTGGGAATCGGGAAATTACGCAGGAATAATTGCGGAACCGAAACTGGGTTGGGTTTGGCTATCCCAGACCAAGAGGCTGGCGGCCGAGGCGGCGCTGAGCGCCCATGTCGCCGAGGGGGCACGCGATGAACTTGGTTTCGGACCAATTCACTTTGCCTTCGCAGACAAATCCTTTCCGGATACTTCGATCCTCCACACGGGTCTTTCTCTGTCGCCTGGGCGTATTTTGGGTATTTTATGATGTCAAAGGCGGTAGACTTTTTGGGGCCATGAGTAAGGCGGGTTCGACCCCATATGCGGCCTAGCCACCAACCGAAGAGCGGGACGCCGACGCGGCCGGCAATCAAAGGTAGCCCTTGCCTCGCGTTCGTCAATCAACCCGTCATTCTCAAATCCAAGCATCCACGCATCCCGTTGCTCGTTCTCGTACCAATTCGCTCGATTTCGATAAAGAAGAGCCGACGGCGAGCCCGGGTTACGGCGACGTTGACGATGTTAGGCTTGGCCAGCGCCCAATTGATGCTGCCGGAACGAAAATGAATTGGCGGGCTGCTCGCGTCGCGCAGCGGTGGTGTGGTAATCCTCCCCGTTTTAA
>UBMU01000091.1 GCA_900466605.1 Hyphomicrobiales bacterium | reverse complement strand
CTCCGGCGGCGCCGCCGGAGCCGTGGCGACCAAGCAGCTGAACAACATCGTGTTCGCCTGCGACGCCGGCATGGGCTCGTCTGCCATGGGCGCCAGCGTCCTGCGCAACAAGATCAAGAAGGCCGGCATCGACGGCGTCACGGTCACCAACCAGGCGATCGCGAACCTCGACGGCTCGGCCGACCTGGTCATCACCCAGAACCAGCTCACCGACCGCGCGAAGGCGCAGTCGCCTGACTCGCTCCACGTGTCGGTCGACAACTTCATGAACTCGCCGAAGTACGACGAGGTCGTGGAGATGGTGCGCGCTCAGCACGAAGCCAAGTAATCCCCTAGCACGCCAGGGGTCGGTGCGTCAGCCCGGCCCCTGGCGTCTTCCCGTCCGGCCCGCGGTTTGCGAGGCTGGACAGCACGACGAGAAAGGCGAGAACCATGTCGAACGTCCTCCGTAGCGAATCCGTCCGCATCCACCCCGGCAGCGCCACCCGCGAGGAGGCGATGAAGGAGGCCGCCGACCTGCTCCAGGCCACCGGCGCCGTCACCGCCGACTATTTCGCCGCCATGCAGCAGCGCGAAGAGACCGTGTCGACCTACATGGGCAACGAGCTCGCGATCCCGCACGGCACGAACGAGACCAAGCAGGCAATCCTCGAGTCCGGCCTGTCAGTGGTGCGGTACGACGGCGGCGTCGACTGGGGCGGGGAGCCCGTCACCTTCGTCATCGGCATCGCCGGCAAGGGTGACGAGCACCTCGAGATCCTGTCGCAGATCGCGATCCTGTTCTCCGAGGAGGACGACGTCGCGCGCTTGAAGGCCGCCTCCTCGCCCGAGGAGCTCTTCCAGGCCCTCTCGGGCTCCGTCAACGCATGAAGGCCGTCCACTTCGGCGCCGGCAACATCGGCCGGGGCTTCGTCGGTCTGCTCCTGCACGAGGGCGGGTACGACCTCGTCTTCTCCGACGTCTCGGCGGCCCTCGTCGAGGCGATCAACTCCGCGTCGTCGTACACCGTCCACGAGGTGGGCGAGGGTGGCGTCGACAAGGAGGTGACCGGCTTCCGCGCGATCGACAGCTCCGTGGATGCCGAGGCGCTCGTCGACGAGATCGCCAC
>UBMU01000018.1 GCA_900466605.1 Hyphomicrobiales bacterium | reverse complement strand
TCAAACTTACTCTTTGCCATTTGAATGCTTCCTGTGAACGAAATGGATGACCCCGGCGAACCGGTTTAGTGCCGCCGTTTAAGGCTTTCGGGGAAATTGCGCAAGACCTAATTGCGGACCGTATTCCTAGCCTGTCGGCGCATATGGGAAGGAAGCCCGCTATCGGCAATATCCACCGCAGATGGCAGCGACGATATATTCCCGAAGAACGGGCGCAGCGCGGCCAAGGATATGATACTACTTCATTTGCCGCTCTCACGATGAAGCACTGTCTGGAGACACGCAATGGAACCAAAGGAAATTGCAAAGCGATCCGCAGGCAACTTTCTGATCTTTGCCGCCTGCGCATTCATATTGTGGATTCTTGCCGCTGCAATCGACTGGGTCGCGCAGATTCTGCGCCTCTCCTCGCCTGAGCGCCTCCCGGCTCTGGCAACCTCGATCGTCAGCTCCTCAACGCTGCAGGCGATCGTCGCGATATGGCTGCTTACCGCGGCATTCGCGATCGCCTTTCCGAAGATGCTAACGCCGCTTTCGGCAACCACAACATTGATGTTTGACGTTGGATACGGGATTTTAGGCGCCCTGACCGGCTTCGGTATCGCCATAGGCCTGTTTGGTGGCGGCTGGTCGATCCTGCTTCGCGCCGTGATCTATAGCGCAATCATCGCGATCGGCTTTATTGCCGTTCGAACATGGCTATCGAGGGAAGACCTCAGCAACTATGGGCAGAGGCGATGGACGATCGCCGGCATCATAGCCCTGGCGTCGCCTCTCGTGCTTCTATGGGGTTAGAAGCGCGGGCGGCGCTAACGCACAGAGAAGAATGAGGTGTGTTTCGGAAGATTTGGAGCGGGTAGCGGGAATCGAACCCGCGTATTCAGCTTGGAAGGCTGCTGCTCTACCATTGAGCTATACCCGCGGGGTGGTATCCGATCCGATGACGAATGGTGGAGAGAGTTGGATTTGAACCAACGTAGGCTGAGCCAACGGATTTACAGTCCGTCCCCTTTAACCACTCGGGCATCTCTCCAGTCTTTTCGTCCGGATCGTGAGACCAAGCTCGAGACCTTCGAAGCGTTGCCGCCCCTCGGTCTGCGCCGCGTATATGACCGGACGATTTCCGCATGTCAACACGATGACGGTGGAAAAAATGTGAAAAATTTCATCGACCGCGGAAAGCCGGGCTCCTGAAAGAAATCCTATGCGGATAGAAGCGCCCCCGCTATAAAGCCGCATGAGCAAAGACAACAAAACCGGTGGCAAGTCTACCGACGACAAGTCCGCCAAGGACACGCATTACGCAAATCTGCGCCGCGCGCATCGCGACAACAAGCGCGAGCGCGGCGAGATTCCGACACCACAACCGCAGAAGCGGCGGCGTGGCGGCGAAGACTGGAAGCCTCCGACACTCGCACCCGAGCAGGTCTATCTCTATGGCTTGCACACGGTTCGTGCCGCGCTCGATAACAAGGAGCGCAAGAACATCAAGCTGTCGGCGACCCAGAACGCGCTGGCTCGCCTTGAGATCGACACCGACGCACTCGGCATCCCGGTCGATACCGTTGCTCCGCACGACATCGACAAGGTCCTCGGCCCCGACGCTATCCATCAGGGCGTTATGTTGGAAACCCGGCCCCTGCCCGTTCGCCGACTGGAAGCGCTGAAGGGCAGCCCGCTGCTCCTCGTGCTCGACCAGGTGACAGATCCGCATAATGTCGGCGCCATCATGCGCTCGGCCGTCGCCTTCAACGCCGGGGCCGTCATTACCACACAACGTCACAGCCCGACCGAATCAGGCGTGCTGGCAAAATCGGCCTCCGGCGCTCTCGAACTGATCCCCTATATACAGATCACCAATCTTGCGGATGCGCTTGGCGAACTGCATAAGCTCGGCTTCTTCACGATCGGGCTAGATTCGGAAGGTCCCGCGGCGCTCGAAGGCACATTCTCAGGTGAGAAGGTAGCTCTGGTGCTGGGCTCCGAGGGCAAGGGGCTCAGGCAGAAGACACGCGAAACCGTCAACGCACTTGCAAGGCTCGACATGCCAGGCGCCATCAAGTCGCTCAACGTGTCGAATGCGGCGGCAATTGCGCTCTATGCGGCAAGGCTGCATTTGAAAGCATAAGGAGAACCGGGAGCGGATCGCGGCAAAAGGAAATGCCGTGATCCGTTTCGTCCTTCAGTCGGCGGTGAGGGCCTGGAAGAAGGCGGCAAACCATCGTTAGCGCTCGGAAAACCGGTTCACCTCAGTTTTGACTCTGCCGTCCTATATAGCGGTCGCATACTCGAACAGGAGGAACGTATCCCATATGGCCATCCGCTCCCTCATTGTCGGCACTCTCTTCATCGGCGTATTTGTCGCCATCGCTCTCAGCATCGCCTGGATCGACAAGTCGCAGCCAATGCACGAGCCCGCTCCGCTGGCGCCGGCACCTGAGCGTCCCATTCCAACACCCACGCCTTAGGTCACCAGCGATCTTCTCGGGAACCTATGGTTGGCTCCGCGCGTTAGCCTGCCACGATTCGAGGAGAGAAACGTGCGTGTAATGATCGCCGTCATTGTTCTTATGGTTGCCTCGGTGCTCAGCATCACAATCATGTCACCCTCAGGAGCTGTGGAAACCGGCGACACCTTACAAGCGAGCGTCCGGTAGGTTGATCGCAACTGGAGACAGCGAAAGTCGGGTCTACAGCCCTTGCAATACAAAGTCCGATTCAAAGTCTGCGCGAATGAATTCGCAATAGCACCGATTTCTTCTTTACAGGACGACAGAATCTGGTACTTGGCACGCGTTGCCCTTGTAGCTCAGTTGGTAGAGCACCTGATTTGTAATCAGGGGGTCGCGGGTTCGAACCCTGCCGGGGGCACCAAAAATTCGTAAATCATACCATTGGTTTAGTGATCAACCCGCTCGTTAGTTGGCGGTTTTTCATGTTGCAGGGTGTTGCAGCCAATCCCCTTGGATTGCAGTCATTGCCTCCTGTTCTCGGCGATTCCATGCAACATGGATTGCAACATGAAGCGTCATTCGGCAGGCTGAAGACTTTGTCCGGGGAGAAAATGATGGTTCGAGTAATTGCCCTTTTCGCGATCCTTGCAGGCACTGCCGGTCAGCGCGCAGTTTCGGATCGAAGAGACGCCTGAGGGGCTTCGCAAAATCGAAGGCTCGATGGCCGTAGAGGACTTGGCGGTTCATGAGAAGGGCATGAGGCAGCGATGCTGGAATGGTCAGCTGGCGGGTCGCCAAATGAAGGTGATGACGCCTGGGAAACGGATGATTGGTGGCCAAAGCATGACCCGCGGATCATTCCGACAAGCGGACATTGAGCGGCTGATCCGAGCTGCTGAGAAGACAGGCGCCGCGGTGCAGGTCGACCTCAAGACGTACGTGGTGACCATTTTCCCGGGCGCTGGCGCTGCTCCGAAGCCAGCCCCTCCGCTTCAGCTACCGCAGGTATCAGATGGCAAAGAGAACTGGGACGATCGAGACTGGGCAGACTATCGGCCGTATCAAAGTGCAGACGCGCCGCCACCTCCGATTCAGCCTGAACTGAATTACAGAGAGTTTGAGGCGATGATACAGCTCGCTAAGCTAGGAGTGGGCGAACGCCTCCATCCAGCCGGCACCCGTGGTTTCGGATCCGGCACCCAAAAGAAGCTCGCCGATCGAGGCTATATCGAAATCATCCATGAGCCGGGGCAGAAAGCATCAGATGACGAAGTCTGCTTGACCAAAAAAGGCTTAGACGACTGGCAAGCTCAAAAGGCATATGTGAATAAATATCCGTCGCTCTGAACAGCTGGGCGCGCCAAGGAGGGCGGCGAGCCTTCAAATCTCACGTCACGGAGCGTCAATCCCTCGAAGCGAATATTTCGCGTTGCATGTCGATGACCTCAAAAACTCTTCTTAGGTCGACCTTATCGCGAGGGCGGGAATTTTCAGTGTAGGCTCAAGTGCTTCTAGGGATGGCAGGATTTCCTCCACACCCTCCGTTGCTGGTTCCAACACCTGCAGAGAGCTATATGCGAAGCGGGGATCGGGACGTTCTGGAGGTGGAACTAGTGGACGAACTCGAGCGCGTCCTATTGAGCATCTCGTCGACGCGGGCACATCTGATGGCCAGCAAGGTCTGCGAAGAACGCCAGAGCGTGCGATATGAAATTGCGGGCAAGATTGCCTACATCCTCACCAGGAAGTTCACGGTGTCGCATGCGGACAAATCCGATGAAATGACGCGGCGGTCGTCGGGTGGCTCCGGCAACTGGTGGGAAACCGGGCAAATAGCGCCGTAGAAGAGGGATTGAGAATGTGCGGACGCATCTACATTAAGCCACGCTGGAGGAGAGCTGCAGCGGCCGCGGTGACATCGGGAGCCTGAGCAACCAGTTCCCACGATACAAGGGCGCCCCTTCCCTCTACTATCCATCATCAGCGACATGGTGCGCGAGCCGGATATCATGGGGCCGGTCTTTATCTCGGCAAGGTGGGGCTTGCAGCCGTCATGGATGAAGCCCGGAGGCAGACCGCCGCCGATCAACGCCAGGCGCGAGGGCATCGCGACCAACGGCTTCTTCGAATGGAAGGATACTCACGGCACTGGCAAGAACAAGCAGCCCTATGCAATCGCGATGGCTGATGACAGCCCGTTCGCTCTAGCCGGTATCTGGGACACGTGGCGAGATCCTGTCACCGGTGTCGAGGTTCGCACTTCGCGGCCATAACATACCCGCCAAACGAGATGATGGCGAAGATCCATGATCGAATGCCGGTCATCCGACACCGCGACGACTACGAGCGCTGGCTCTCGCCGGAACCAGATCCGGATGATCTGATGAGGCCATTCCCGGACGCGCTGATGAAGATGTCGCCCATCGATCGAAAGGTAGGTTCGCCCAAGAACGATATAATCGATGAGATCGATCCTGATCCGACGATGGTCTAGCTGGCGTTCAACTGCTGGCATAGCCGCGCCCGGCCCCAGGATCGGGAGAGAAGCCGAGTCGTTGCCTCCGAAGAGCTAAGCTTCTCTCCCTCTGGCATTCGAGATTTCGTCCTGTACAGGATGCTCGGTCCCCGTTGCGTCCTGTTTAAGCCGCACCGTTCGGTTTGCCATGCCCCGCGCATTAGCGATCCCGGAAATAATTGAAACAAATTTCTGAGGTGCCTGATGGAAGGGGCGCCCTTGAAGCAGACCACTTTTTGTTCGGACCTAAGTCCACTCAATCATCCGACCTTCGGGTGATGCCGGATTGCGGAACACCGAGTAACTTAAGGCGTCCTCATACCCAAGGATACAGTGCAGCCCGGATACTGCGGACGGACCCTCGCAGTATCCGGGGACTGTCCGCTGTGACTCGCACTTTCGCGAGCAGATATTCGTGATCTGGCCTGCTGTTTTGCTGTCATTCCGCAAGTGAGAAGGAGAGACAGTTATGAACGACACCAAACCCGCATTCCTCGCCTTCAGGTACTCTGATGGTACTTGGACGGTCATGATTGTTGGCGAGGACAAAGTCTCTGAAATTCAGGAAATGACGTCCGCCAAGCTGATCGAGATAATCGAGGTTCTGGAGACCATGAACCAAGCACAAGAGAAGGACTGGTGGAAGGTCTTCCACTAAAAGGCGGCAGGACCAGCCTCTCAGAACCGACGGCTCAAAATCTTCGATTTGATCTCCTGGAACTTGGCATCCGAGTCGGCCGGTCTATGCAGGCCCGACCTATTGGATATCGGTGTCGCCGTCGATGGCCTCTGAAAAGCTGAATGGCCCCTGCTCGTTCCTCAATAGAGATTGAAGGAAGTAGCGGCGCGACATGAGCTCCATGCTCCGGATGTCATGGCCGTCAAGGTACAGTAGGTCGAACGCGTAAATGATCGCATTTGCCTGCCGGAAGTTTGCCACCCTGGCCGCCAAGCGAGTTCTGCAGGCGGCCGAAATCCGGCCTGCCTTCATCGTCCAGCACGACGGCCTCCCCATCCGAGACGGCCGAGCCGACGCCAGGCCTCTTAGCTGCATCTTCTATGCCGGGGACGCGGTGCGTCCAGTCGTGACCGCCACATTTTCGAAAATCTGTGGCTCACTTGATGGATGGCTAAGCCTCCTTCCAAGCCACTCTTGGCGGACGAAAAGCCGCTTAGCAGTCGACCGCGAAAGACAAGCGGAATAGGATTGATCAGCATCCTCACATCCTCAAGTGATTAAATCAATTCTAATGCTCTCGAGGCAATCTTTCGTTGAAGTAATTGGTATCCCGAGCTCACTGCGCAGACGGGAACTATCGACCTGGAAGCGACCAAAAATTTTGTCGGCTTCACGACTCATGCCGAGTATTGAGGCCCCGCGACGAAAGAGACCTTCTGGGCACGGAAAAAGTGTGATCTGTTTGCCTATCGACACCGCCAATGACCGCATCAGCTGGGATGTGGTTATATCTTCTCCATCGGACACGAGGAATGTTCTTCCCGCTGCCGTTGGTTGCACCGCCGCTTGAAAAATAATTCTTGCGAAATTTGATAAGTTCAAAAGACTGCGCTTGCCGTTGATGCCAGCGAAGGGTAGCGGGAGGCCGAATTTAATTTGATGAGTCTCAGCAAACGCTCAAGGTTGCCAGGGTTACCCGGCCCGTAGATCAAAGTCGGGCGAAGAATGGTCAGTTCCATTCTGCTTGAGTCACACAACGTGGACAGAGACTTCTCTGCCTTCCACTTGCTTCTTGCGTATTCGCTAACAGGAGCGGGACTATCGATTTCGGTAAAGGGCCGTTCCGAGAAATCTCCCATCACGCCTGCAGAACTGATGTACACGAAGCGCTTCACGCCACATGCCACTGCGCTCTCTGCAAGTCTAACGCTCGCCTCGCAGTTAACGCGATTGAACGCTTCTCTTTGTTCTGTGGGCGCTTCGGCAGTCCTATGGGCCCTGGCTGCGAGGTGAACGATGACAGAGCAGTCATTGCAGTGTTTTGACCAATCTTGAAGATCAGAGATGTCACCCACAGCAATATACTCGACGTGGCGGCGTCGGGCACGATCACAAGTCACTACCGAGCGTGTCAACGCCCGTACGGCCCAACCCTGTTTGACGAATTCTTCGACTGTCGCTTGACCCACAAACCCGGCGGCACCGGTAATCAACACCTTATTCTTCACGACGGTAACCTTCATATGCGGTGCATTCAATTAGACTACTACGGAGCAAACTCCGTGCTTTTCTCGTCCCAGTTCAAAGGATTCGAGGAGCGAAAAGAATCTATATAGCACCCAAGTGTAGTAACTGACGACGATCAGGGCGCAGCTTAGGTAAATAACGATAGCCAAATAGGAACCGATGAGCATAGAAATGGCAACGAGCGCACACGCGCCAGCCGCTATCACAACCGATTGAACCAAAGAACGCATTTCGAAAACCTCAACTGGCGTTTTGGTGACTAGGCTAGGAATGCAACCACAGCATTAGCAAGTGTATTTGTTTGATCTTAATCAAAAATAGCCGCCTGCCCGGTTAAGGAGAGGCGGCTGAATTAGCGCGGTGGGGATCACGGATCGCGTGAGGTCGCATGGGAAGCATTCACGGCCGCTGCGCTTGATGCGTCTTCGCTGGGCTGAGTAGCTCCGAGCATGATGTATCGCTAGAAAAGCGGTTGAACCTGATTTTTTGTTCAGTTATTTTGGCCTGCGCCTTCGGATAGGCGCACGCTCTTATTGACCTGTTTTCTTTGCCCCCCGCTTAGCGGGGTTCTTTTTAGCTCGCCTTCTTGACCTTCCCCTCCATCGGCAAAAATAAATGTGGCTGATGGAACAAAAGCACATTCTCGCGTTTCGAGACCGCGCCAAGAACTCCCCCTCGGAGCTCCTGCGCTCTCCGCGGGGTCTTTTTTCAGCAGTTTAGGTCGACGGTCTGCTTGCCTCTCAATGATTTGTAACAGAACAAAGCGCGGGTGAGCGTATAGTGTTTGGGTTACCCGCTTAGATCCTCATCGCGCCCCCCTCTTCGGGTAACATACTGACGAGACCTCAAGGTACCGACCATCTCTGGGTACCCCATCCACGAGGGCGTCTGGGGTCTCTCGGTTCGTGGCAAAATCGGCCAGCACTGCTACCGGCCTAAAACAGCCATCGCGACTCTTCGGATGACATCGGCAAAGGCAACACCAAGGACCATCCCCCCAATCCCGATCACCCCTAGCGCGCCAAGGCCCATGGGCTTCCAGCGCTTCACGTCTTCGGTCACCGGCATCATTTCCGTGACGTCCCCTTGAACCGCGGCCTTCGTGAGTTCGAACTTACTCACCCGATCAACGATCTCGTCCATTCGCCGATGCATTGAAGCGCGGCTCGCGTCAGATTTCTCTTCTGATCGTCGGACCCCTTCAAGGAACATGTCGACTTTCGCCGCTAACATGCCGATCTCGCGGTGCATCGTACCTTCGTCCGTTGGCGACAATTCCCCTGCCCCTTAAATGCGCATCAGATGCAATGTTTCAGAAATTGCTTGCTTCGCCATTTGGCGAGTATCTGTTCGCCGGCCTTCCCGATGAACAGAGATCCGACAATTCCAGCCATCCACTGATCCAACGGGGGCGGCAGCGCGGCGATTGTCCACGTCTGTGGATAGATGCAGCCCCTGCACCATAGGATCGAGTAGATGCACACTGCCGAAAACCAAAGACCGGCAGGGATAAGGAAGAACAATGGGAAGAACCAGCCCCTGCCCGTTAGCACTTGAGCCTGGGCGTTGACGTCGCTCCGAAGAACTTCGCTCGATCCCCTGAAAGCTCCAGATTCGTAGGTGGATGTCAGGTGGAAGAGTACTGGGCGTAGGCGACGGATCGCTCACGCAATTTCTCAACGTCCACAGATAAGTGTTCGACCTAAAGTAGCCATCAGGCGTTCATCGGGTTAGTTGACGCTGAGAGGTGCGGACATGCGTGATTCTGAAAACCAGCGCGAAGGCGACGAACGGCGGGAACGTGCACCGCTGCCCGAAGGCGAGAAATTCTACGACCCGTGGGAGGAAGAGTTTCGCAAGAGCCTCAACAAGGACGACAAGGCCTTCGATTTTTGACTAGCACTTTTTAAAGCTTCGATGCAGCCTCAAAGAACGCATCAACCTGTTCTTCGGTGACGCCCAACCAGGCAAAGCCAGCGGCCATCATCGGCTCATCCCGAAGGAATGTTCCACTGTATTCATAGGCAATCTGCACTGCTTTCGACTGGGTCGCTACCCGCGCGCACGTAGTCGAAGACGGCGTTCGGCGTGGCGTTCGTGTAGACCGACCAAAATTTCCCTACCCGCATAGCCCCCGGGGATGCTCGGCGCAGTCGCCGAGAGCAAGTAGAGCCAGTCGAACGCTCCGGTCGTTGTGTTGATGATGGCGTGTAGATGGTACCGCAAGGGGACTGAGACAACAGCTAATCCTCACGCCCTTCATTTCGCTTCAGCTGCGCTATAAAACAGATATGCACGCCATGGGGGAGCGAATGGCAAGACGCATGCATACACGGCCTTCGTAATTGCCTTGGCCGCATTCAGTCCTTGGTGGGCGTACAATCATTGGTGATAGACAGAGGCGTCGCCAACGGGGCAGCACCTAGAGGTCGTCGACTGCCGCGCGCTCCCCTGATTTGATCAGCCCGTCGGGCACTATTGGTTACGGCCTCGAAATCGTTGGCGGAGGCGACGCCATTCCACCACTTGGAGAGAGGAAAGGGCATCAAATGATTAGCCCTCCCCATCCATGGCCGCGTTGATCGTCGCTTGCCTTTATCGCCGGGCCGGATCAGCGCCGTTGCCAACGGGGAGTGCTAGCTTCCGCTTATCGCAGCCACGAAATTTGCAATGACGCCAGGCCGCATATTATCGCGAGCAAAGCGAGATAGCCCACGCAGCAGCAGCGAACAGGACGCGGTAGGCGGGTCAGACGGTTTTGCTGGCGATATGCAGCGCCTGATCCTATGCGGAAGTTGTCCTTCCGCGCACCTTCGCCTTGTCGATGAACGTATGAGAAAGCCATTATGCTCACCCGAGCCAGTTCCATCACAGCCACGCTGGCACCCCTGTATGCCGGAGTGAGCGATCAGGTGATTAAATGCAGCCGGATTGTTTCCCGTCCGAGAGAAACGGACCTGCCAGCGGGTAGTCACACAACCAGTGAGCGTCAAGAAGTGCTGATGCGTTCCTCGCCACGGGTAATGCTGCGCTCTGAAACGACCGCCGGCGTCTCTCTGGGCAAAGCAGCGTGGTTGTTTGGATGGTGGCATTGACGGCAGTCTTGTTTCTCCCATTTCAAGGGTGTCCGGTTTCTCGTTGGAGACAGTGATGAATTTCACACAGAAAATGCTTCGTTCTTCTCTCATCTCATTTATGCTCTCGCTGGCGGTAGTGGCCTCGCCGCTTACGGTGCCCCGGGAAGCAAGCGCTCAAATTGGTATCAACGTCAGTGTTGGTAGCAGCCTGAACCGCGGACGACCGATAACCTGCCCTCAGGGTGAACGTCTGCTTCGCAATCGCGGCTTTCGGGATATTCATCGGGACAATTGCCGCGGCAGGTACTTCATCTATCGCGCCTCGCGGAACGGGCAGCGATTCGAGATCGCAGTCCGTCAAGGCGATGGGCGCATCGTCGACATGCGGCGCACTAATCGACGATGGTAAGTCTTCGTTCCCACCCTCATTGATACTGCTGATGTGCGGATCGCCTGGATCTCCCGCAGGATTCCCGTAGATCCACATGCCACTCCGATTTAGTAACCGCCCGAAGCCCCCTCTTGGATCAGGCTTTCGGCAATTCAACTAGGAGCCGCGGCGATATCGCACCTCGAATTTCAAAAGCTGCATGAGCCGTCGCCTCTGGCCTTGAAGCCATCTGCGCAGGCGATGTTCAAAGGTTCGTTGAGCGAGCGCGCGCCCGGCCCTCCGGGACTACATGACGAAACGAGTGCGGCGAGCAGGAGAAACGCGAAAGCTGCGATTTGCTTGTGTAAGCGGATCATGGGAACTCTCCAAATTGAGCATTCCGGTAGGGCCGCCGACTGAAACAGCTAAGCGAGCGGCGGCAAGCCTCCCAGGTACCTCGGGTTGTTCAAAGGGATCCGGCTGACACTATAAACCCGCGCCCGTCAGTTGAAAAGCGGATTGAGAATTCGCGCTTGAGGCGCCCAAATTTTGGGTGCATTTTCCCCGTCGTAGGAGGGGATCTTAGTAAGGCCCTATGCATTGCCGCCGGGGGCCGTAGTAGGGCTGAAACGTATTGTCATACGCCCTGTAGGAACGGTACCGGGAATAGCACCAGCTAGCGTGCGAGCTGCCGTAATATCTTGGCTGCTCATAGTACTCGGGTTGATCATAATACCCTGGCTGAGCAAGCGCGCCGCCAATGATCGCTCCTGTCGCCAACCCTCCGAGAACCAATCCGAAATCGTTGTAACCGCCATAGTAGCCACCGTAGTAGCCGCGACCATAGTAGCCGCCATAGCGTCCGTAGCGGTAGCCGCCATAAGGCCGATAGCCCCCGTAGTAGCTCCGACCATAGTTTCTATAGCCGCCCCACGATCCGCCGTAGTGCCGCCGATATTGGATCAAATGAACATCTGCCGCTTGTATCGTAGTCGGGTTTAACGATGGAAATGCCTGAGCCGGCATCACACTCGGACATATCGCAATCAAAGGCAATAAAAAGACCGCGAGCTTCCTCATTTTACTCACCTGTGCATTCCGCAGGCCTCAAACGATGTCCTGCACCATTTTAAACTAGCCTCGCGCCAATGGTTGGCAATGCCGCAGACAGAAAAACCGTCAGCGGTTAAGCTGACGGGCTGTGTGGTGATCGGGAAGCCATACCATAGCATGGGCGGGATGGATGTCACCTCCTCCCGATCTCTATGCCGCTTGCCTGCGGCGTGCCTCTCGCTGCCTGCGGCGCTTGTTCAGCAATTAGCAATCTAAGAGTTGTATCGAGGAACAACCTACACGGAAGCGCCAAATGCCAGATACATCGCCCTACCTGATTGCCGCGTTCAACTCGGTTCGAACAGAAATCATAGAACGGATGAAACTGCGCGATCAGGCCCTCTACACGTACATACTCGGCGTTGCCGCATTCTTCGCGTTTTCGTTTTCCACTCAGAAGGCGTTCGACCAAAACTGCTCGCTGACCACCGTTGAGTACTTCTTATTCGTGCCGTTGCCGATCTACAGCCTCATCATGACACTGACGATACTGCACCATCACGTCTTCATTGGAAAACTCTGGCTCTATCTGAAGGAAGACCTGTCAAAGGAAAGTCCTATTGTCTTTTGGGATTGGTCAAACCGGCCAAAAGATTCTGCGCCCACCTTGGGCTACAATCGCACAGTTGCGCATGCGCCACGCCTTTTCCAGCAAGAATTTCCGGTCCTCGTCCCAGACCATATATCGGAGAGATCGATCACCTCTTGCGGAAAACTGAAGGGGTCGGGAGCATCGCCGTAGATCCGGCTGTACTTCAGAAGTTTGCCGACACCTTCGACGGCCTTCGCCGGCACGAACCGCTGTGTGGGTAGGTTCACGTACACGTACCCGGTGAAATTCGGGAAGCGACGCTCAATCAGCTTCTTGTTGCGATGGTGCTTTACGACATCCGGTGGGTGGCGATCAAGGATTCGAAGCCGGCATTGGCAAGGTTGCGCTCGATCGGGCTCAAGCTCTGCCCTCGGTCGTCAGTGGCCGGCGCGGATGGCGAACGTTGCGATCCTGGCGAGGCCTTGATCGCAAACCATCGCTCGGTAGGCGGGTTCCACTACTCGTGTTCGCCCTCCCCATGGCGAGCAGCCCGAAACTTCAGTTCCTCGCTCTTGCCGATTTCGCCAACTGATCTTGGTTGTACCGGTTGAAGGCCCGTTGAGTGTCTGCATGTTCAAATCTTGATATCCTTCAGCGTGTCGACGATTGAACTGAGGTGGCCGCTACCCATCTATTGGGATACCGACCGGATGCCAGACGGCGCCGATAACGGAACCCCCTAATGATTGGAGAGCGGCCATGTTGGTACACCGATGGGAAAGGCCTCTCGTGCTGGGAGACAACCGTATTCGTATTGTCGTCGGCTCCCCGGAAGAGGCCCTGACCTGGCTGGTCCATGAGCCGAACCAAGGCGCGGCCAAATGGCAACGCGCTTGGAAGGCATGCAAGGCGGTCGTCGAGGGTAGAATGAAAGCTGAAGACGCCAAGTCCGCCGTCAAGCTCGCGGCTGCGCGATAGGTTGTTCGTGCACTTGGTTTGCATGGTCAAATCCGTACATCCTTGAGCTTGTCCATGATCGATTTCCGGCCAAGACGCGCGCCGATGAGGTTAGCGAGCTTCGTCAGGCCCTTCGCGGTAATGCGAACCTGCCCGGTAACTTTCTCAGAGCCATCGACGCGAAGAACTGTAGTTACCTTGTGCTTAAGCATGCCGGCCGTTGTTTTTGATTGGTAGCCAAGGTCGTGCCCTGCACCCGGACGACGATAAATCCACCCGTTGCGCCTCAGCCACTGGAAAAGATCTTTTGGGCGAAACTGTAGAGCCTTTGCTGCTTCGGCGAAATAGAGTGATCCGTCCGCCGCAGAAAGGCGCTGCAGCGCATCACGAGCTGGGCGAAGTTCACTCACCTCAGCTTCGAGCGCGATTACCTTCTCCACATTCTGGAGGAGGATAGAGGGGAGCGCTACAG
Source organism: Hyphomicrobiales bacterium (assembly GCA_900466605.1). Lineage (GTDB taxonomy): Bacteria > Pseudomonadota > Alphaproteobacteria > Rhizobiales > Rhizobiaceae > Rhizobium. The sequence goes on along the minus strand of UBMU01000018.1, from coordinate 88,663 downwards.
GATCATTCATAACGGCTGCCGGGTTCGCGGTGCGTTCCTCAAGTTCCATCCAGCGGTCGATCACCCGCTTACGAAGAGGGATACTGTAGCCCGTGACCAATGTCATAGTCAGGTCGCGAGGAAGATCGAAGCAAGGGAGGTCATTACCGTTGCCGCCGAGACAGCAGCCCTGAAAAGTCAGGGCTGACATTCCGAGCTGATCAAGCATGTTCTTGATGTCCGCCATAACGTTGTCTGGCGCTTGCTTGTTAGGTCAGCGATCTCACGACTGGACATCCTCGTGGGGGCTATTGCGAGACTGTTCATGCTGCCTCTCCTACGAAGAATGCGATGAGCTTGCCGCGCTCCCCAGCGTCCCCGACTTTCTTTGCCGGAAGCTCTCCATTCTTGAGCATGTGGAACGTCTGGCGCAGAGTGCGCCCGATAACCTTGGCTATCTCTTCCACCTCCCAAAGGAGGTGCAAGTCTTGTTCACTTCCGTTTGACATGCATTTTTCCCCTACGCGATTTTCCTTCGATAGTTCCGATTGAGGCTGTGAGGCGGCTCCTAGACGAAGCCCTAATGAGGCGAGACGACTGGCGATCCATCACCCGCAGGTTTAAGGACAGGCTCCAGGAGACCGGGTTCTGTCGGACATCGCTAAAGATGTACTGGTCGGTCATCCGCTTGTAGAACTTGTTAAGTTTGAACCGACATCGGTGCGCTTTTCTTTGACCAGCGGCGAGACCGTTGAAATTACCAGCCAAGGCAAAGTTTCCGCGAAGCAAGAGTACGGGCCTGACCTGGAGTTTGAGCCCAAAGGAGGTTTTTTCGCGTGAGCTTGATGAAGACATTCCGTTCTAGGGTTTCGCCATGTCAGTCCAGCAAGCGCGAATGGACAACGCCGAAGGGCGAACAGAAGTCGGCTTGGGTGGTCGACTACACCGACACCACCGATAAGCGCCGACTTAAGACTTTTCAGAAGAAAAAGGAAGCTGACACCTTTGCGGCAACGGCTAGCGTTCAGGTACGCACGTGGCGGATCGGGAGACGGTGACGGTCGAGGCCGCTGGTAGGCTCTGGATTGCCTCGGCGAAGGCCGCCGGCCTAGGCCGATCATCGATCGAGGACTACGAGCGCGCACTCCGGCTGCATATGGCGCCGCCAATCGGGACACAGCTCCTAAACGCGCCCACCAGGGCGAGGCTACGTGCTTTCGAGGACGAACTACGGGAATGGGCCGCTCTGGGTCGATGACGAAGCGGGTACTGACGACGTTGGGGACGCTTTTGTCCGATGCTCAGGAAAGAGGGCTTGTGATCCGCAATGCGGCGCGTGAGATGCAGGTCCGAAGGGGAAATGGTGCTAATCGGCAGGAGAAGCGCCAGAAGGGCCGACTGAAGGTCGGCGTGGACATTCCCAACGCGCGAGGAAATGAAAGCACTGGTAGGAGTTCTCAAGGCCCGCTGCCGAGCCCTTCTTTTGACGGCTACCTTCTGCGGATCACGAGCCTCGGCGCTGCGTGGTCTGAGCTGAACTGACGTGGACATCGAGAAAAACACGATTCGCGTCCATCACCTTCGCTGTGAACGCACGGTCAATTTCACGTTAGCTCTAACACCCGCGTCGGATGCACTTGACAAAATCGGCTTTTATGGGCGCCTAGATGCCAAGACTATGTTATCGTTCGTTGAATACGACAAAGGAATTGCATGGGCCGGTCATTTCAGACGCTTTCCTTCCTCGCCTCCTCGGCGGCAGAGGCGCTGACAGCGCGAGACGAGTTGATTCGCATGTATGGCGACGTGCCCCCTGATGACGCAGACGTCATCGTCGCCCTTGGTGGCGACGGATTCATGTTGCAGACCCTGCACGGCATGATGAACTCCGGCAAGCTCGTCTACGGCATGAATCGCGGCTCGGTCGGCTTCCTCATGAACGACTATCGAACCGAGGACCTGCAGGATCGGATCTGCGCCGCCGTCGAAAACGCCTTTCACCCCTTGCAAATGACAACCGTTAATGCGGATGGGACGAACTCGACGGCGCTTGCTATCAACGAGGTGTCATTGTTCCGGCAATCTTACCAGGCCGCAAAGTTGCGGGTAGAGGTGGACGGCGTCGTGCGGCTGGACCAGCTTATCTGCGATGGGGTGATGGTTGCGACACCTGCGGGATCGACGGCGTATAATCTCTCGGCTCATGGGCCGATCCTGCCGCTTGACGCGCCTCTGCTGGCAATGACTCCCGTCAGCGCGTTCCGGCCGCGGCGCTGGCGCGGCGCGCTTCTGCCGAACAAGGTGACGGTCGATATCCATATTCTCGAGGCCGAGAAGCGCCCTGTCAACGCAGTCGCCGACAACACCGAAGTGAAATCCGTGCTTCACGTTCGCATTGCTCAGTCGGAGCATACAACGGCGCGCATTCTTTCTGATCCGGATCGATCATGGTCCGATCGCATTCTTGCAGAGCAGTTTGAGGACTGAGACATGAGCCCGCGAACAACGACGCTTTGTGCCTTGCTGCTCGCCGCGTCCGCCTTCTGCGCTCGCACCGCGGCGGCAGAAGAGGCAATCCTGCCGGCTTCGATCATATTCGCGACCAGCACCGGCTACTGGGAGGACGACGGCACGACATTGGCAGTCCAGCGAGCACCCTCCGCCGGTGAGCCTGCGACACCAGCCGCACCTGCAAAGGCGCACCACGGCTACTACAAGCTGTTTGCCGTCCGGCAAGCTGACCGCACGGCCAAAATCTACCTACAGCAGATAGAGCAAGGCGAGAGCGGTCCGGCCATCGCATCCACCGTGGAGCTGCAGGAACTCAACGACCTGAAGCCTTACGTCACCGACATCAGACCCGAAAGCTCCTCCGGGAGGTTCAAGGAGCCCGGTCTTTTTGCAATGATCTATCTGAAGACTGACCCGGACGCGGAATCGGAAACCTGGACGGTCGTGATCGACGAATTTGGTGAGGTTACCGTCGGGAAGGCAAGCAACTAGCCGCGCGTTTCTTTTGCGCAGGCCTCGACCTCAACAAAAAAGGCCCCTCACGGGGCCTTCTTCAATTTCATACCTGCATCTGGTCAGTCGATATCGTCGACGACGGCGTCAGGCCCGCCGCTGATCCGGTGGGCGAGAGCAGCTTCCATGAACTCGTTGAGTTCACCGTCGAGCACGTCGCCCGGTGCCGTGCTCGACACGCCGGTGCGCAGGTCCTTGACCAACTGATAGGGTTGCAACACGTACGAACGAATCTGGTGACCCCAGCCAATGTCCGACTTGGAGGCGGCTTCGGCGTTTGCTGCATCCTCCCGTTTTTTCAGCTCGGCTTCGTACAAGCGCGCACGCAGCATATCCCACGCCTTGGCGCGATTCTTGTGCTGCGAGCGTTCCTGCTGGCACTGCACCACGATGCCCGAAGGAATATGCGTGATGCGCACCGCGGAGTCTGTCGTATTGACGTGCTGGCCGCCGGCACCCGACGAACGGTACGTATCGATACGGCAATCGCTTTCATTGATGTCGATCTGGATGGAGTCATCGATCACCGGGTAGACCCAGATGGACGAGAACGACGTATGACGACGGGCGTTGCTGTCGTAGGGCGAAATGCGAACAAGGCGGTGAACGCCCGATTCCGTCTTCAACCATCCATAGGCGTTCTGGCCCTTGACGAGCAGGGTCGCGGACTTGATACCGGCTTCTTCGCCATCGTGGACTTCGAGAAGTTCCACCTTGAAGCGCTGGCGCTCGGCCCAACGGGTATACATGCGCAGAAGCATGTTGGCCCAGTCCTGGCTTTCCGTGCCGCCGGCACCAGAGTGAACTTCCAGATAGGTGTCGTTGCCGTCGGCTTCGCCGGAAAGCATGGCTTCGACTTGGCGGCGCGCAGCTTCGGCCTTCAGGCCCTTCAGCGCGTCCTCGGCCTCCTTGACGACGCTTTCGTCGCCCTCTTCCTCACCCATTTCGATGAGCTCGACGTTGTCGTTCAGCTGCTGTTCGAGCTGCCGCACGCCGTTGATGCCGTCATCGAGCTGCTGGCGCTCGCGCATCAGCTTCTGCGCTTCCTGAGCGTCATTCCAGAGGTTCGGATCCTCTGCCTTGTTGTTCAACCAGTCCAGTCGTCTTACCGCCTGATCCCAGTCAAAGATGCCTCCTCAGCAGGGTGATAGCCTGCTTGGTTTCATCGACCACGTTCTGGATTTCCGCTCGCATTTTCCTGCTTCTCTGCGTTGCTTCGAAAGTTGTCCGTCAAATAATTGTGGCGGCTGCGGATGTAAAGAGCCGCAGCCGCCACAACGGTTCGGGGGAAGGTCTAGTAGAGTCCGCCGGCGCCGGACTGGACGGCCTGGTTGGCCTGTGGGGAGGTGCGCAGGATCTCCTCGGGCGCCATGGCGTTATCCATGCCAATGACGGAGAAACTGTCGGCAGGACCGGTGCCCGGCTTGAAGGCTTCGATAATCGTGTTCGGATCGCCCTGCGCGGCGGCCATGCCGGTCTTGCGGTCGATCGGAATGAGGTTCATCCCAGCGGGAATAACGAACTTGGACGCCGGCATGTCCTTGACGGCAGCCTGCATGAATTCGTTGAAAACTGGTGCCGAGAGCGAGCCTCCCGTGCCTCCACGCCCGAGTGTCGAAGGCGAATCGAAGCCGATATAGAGACCGGCGACGAGATCCGGCGTGAAGCCGACGAACCATGCGTCCTTCTCGTCGTTCGTCGTACCGGTCTTGCCGGCGACATCACGCTCCCCGAGGTTGACCTTGCCAGCAGCGGTACCACGCTGGACAACGCCCTGCAGCATTGAGGTGATCTGGTAGGAGGTCATCGGGTCAAGAACGGTTTCGCGATTGTCGACGACATTAGGCTCGTCCTGGTTCTGCCAGTCGCTGGCGTTGCAGCCCTCGCAGACGCGCTCCTCATGCTTGAAAATAGTACGCCCATACCGGTCCTGGATGCGGTCAATCAGCGTCGGCTTGATCTGCTTGCCGCCGTTGGCGAGGACAGAATAGGCCGACACCATACGAAGCACCGTGGTCTCGCCGGACCCCAGCGACATGGCGAGAACCGGCATCATGTGATCATAAATGCCGAAGCGTTCGGCATATTCTGCAACAACGTTCATTCCGAGGTCGTTGGCAAGACGCACGGTCATGCGGTTGCGCGAGTGCTCGATGGCGAAGCGAAGCGTATTGGCGCCACCGCCCTCGCCTTCATAGTTGTCCGGCGCCCACACCTGGCCATTGCCTGTTTGAATCGACAGCGGATCGTCGCTGACAACCGACGCCGGCGTATAGCCATTGTCCATGGCGGCCGCGTAGACGAACGGCTTGAAGGAAGATCCGGGCTGGCGCATCGCCTGGGTCGCACGGTTAAATTCCGACTGCGAATAGGAGAAGCCTCCGACCATCGCAAGCACACGACCGGTCTTCGGATCCATAGCGACCAAACCGCCCTCGACCTTCGGCGGCTGGCGAAGCCGGTAGGAGTTCGATCCCTCGTCGCCCAGCCTCTCGACGTAGACGACATCACCGGCCGACAGGACACCCTCGGGCGACTTCGCCGTCTTCCGGCCAGCAGCCGACCGATAGGCCCACTGCATATTCTTGGCTTCGATGACGGCGCGCTCCCGCTCCGCCGGAATCTTGCCGCCGGCATCCTTGGGCGGCTGCAAGCCGATATCAACGCTATCGTCGGCTACAGCCAACACAACCGCCAACCGCCATTCCGGCACGTCGGTCAACGCCGGAATGTCGGCCAGTGCCTTGCCCCAATCAGCCGTCGTGTCGATCTGCTTGATCGGGCCGTGGAAGCCGCGGCGCTCGTCGTAGGTTGTCAAGCCGTCGTGAAGGGCCTTGCGCGCAAAGACCTGAAGCGCCGGGTCAAAGGACGTGCGAACGGATAGTCCGCCTTCATACAGCATCTTTTCGCCGTACTGTTCGATCAACTGGCGGCGAACCGCCTCGGCAAAATAGCCAGATGCGAAGAGCGAGGGACCGCTATTGCGACCGGTGACACCAAGTGGCTGCTTCTTGGCTTCGGCACCGTCAGACTGGCTGACATAGCCATTCTCGACCATGCGATCGATGACCCAATTGCGGCGCGTGACCGCTGCTTCGGGATGGCGGAAGGGATGATAGTTGGCTGGCCCCTTCGGCAGCGAGGCGAGGTAGGCAGCGTCGGCGATCGTCAGTTCATTCACCGACTTGTTGAAATAAGTGAGCGAGGCGCTGGCAATGCCGTAGGAGTTGAGGCCGAAAAAGATCTCGTTCAGGTAGAGCTCAAGGATCTTGTCCTTGCTGTAGGCCTGCTCGATACGGAAGGAGAGGATTGCTTCCTTCGCCTTGCGCTCCATCGTCTGTTCGCTGGAAAGCAGGAAGTTCTTGGCAACCTGCTGCGTGATCGTCGAGCCACCCTGCGTCGGGCCGCCGGTCAGATAGGCAACCACCGCACGTGCAAAGCCGGTAACGTCGATGCCGGGATGCTGATAGAAATTCTTGTCCTCAGCAGACAGGAAGGCAGCCTTGACGCGGTCGGGAACGGCCTGGATCGGCAGGAAAAGCCTGCGCTCCTTGGCGTATTCCGCCATCAACGCGCCATTTCCTGCATGCACGCGGGTCGTCACCGGCGGCTCATAGCTGCTCAGCACTGCGTAGTCAGGAAGATCCTTCGTAACGGTTGCCAGGTAAATGGCAACAACAGCCGCCACGCCCAAGAACAGGACGCAAGCCACTCCGAAGAAATATCCAAGAAGTCTGATCATATTTAAGCTACCGGTATCTCAATCATCGATCGGCGCGAGCATAACAATCGCATGGATCGGGGCATCTTGCACGCTGGGCGACTTACTCCATGAGCGTTTTCGCCACAAGCCGATTCCGTTTTGCCTTTGGAAACATACAGGTGAGTAACGGCGTGAATGTGAGTAAAATAGGGCCTCGAAGCGCTATTCCCACATTGCAATGTCGTTACCCGCAAGAGTGTCACATCTGAGCCACGGCTTAAATCAGCCACCATTTGCGACCATTGCCGTGCGATAGCGTTTTACCGCTTCCGTCAGCAAGTCCGCCATCCTTCCACGCCAGGCCTCATCGAGGAGAAGTTTCTCGTCGTCCCTGTTCGAAAGAAAGCCCAACTCCAACAGGATAGAGGGCACATCCGGCGCCTGAAGAACTCGGAAGCCGGCGTGGCGATGCGGATTGTTGATTGTTCCTACCTGATCTTTGAAAGACGCCAGCACGCTTTCCGCCAGAGAAATCGAAAAAGCCTGCGTTTCGCGGCGCGTCAAGTCGAGCAGAATGTCGGCCACTTCGGGAGGTTCGGCCACGGTTTCCCTGCCCGCGATCTGGTCGGAGAGGTTTTCGCGGTCGGCCAAGTCAGCGGCGAGCTTATCCGAGGCCCGGTCGGAGATCGTGTAGACCGTTGCGCCGCGAATATCCTTCTGCTTGAGGGTGTCCGCGTGCATCGAAATAAATAGGCCCGCATGGTTCTGGCGGGCAATCTCCACACGCTCGGAAAGAGACAGGAACGAGTCGTCCTTTCGCGTCAGAAACGCCTTGATGCCAGCCTCCCGGTTGAGGCGGTCGGCGAGCGCCTTGGCGAAAGCGAGCGTTACGTCCTTTTCCTGCGTCTTGGTATCGATACCGATCGCACCTGTATCGATCCCACCGTGACCGGCATCGACGGCGATGATGAAATCCCCGTTGGCCGGCTTCTGAGGCGCCGGAATGGCGCTGGTCGTCTGCTGGGACGAGGGATCGCTCCATGATTGCGCCTTCACCAGTTCCGCAAACTTGTCTTTATCAATCATCGCGGCATCGAGGACGAGGCGATACCCCTTGCCGCCCTCGTCCACCTGAACCTTGGCGACTTCCATCTTCGCGGGCTTTTTGGCCGTCAGCACTATACGGGCGCTGTCCTCATCCATCTTGCCGTAACGGATATCCTTGAAAAGTCCCCTCGCCTCGAGGTCGCCGGCCTGGAACCCGAAGGCAGTAGCGGGCAGATCGATCACGACCCGTTCGGGATTGGCGATGTAATGGATCGAGAAGTCCGGTGCGCGATCGAAATCGATAACGATACGGGTGCGGGCATCGTCGCCGATGATGCGCGCGCCATAAGCGAGCAACGGTTCGACCTTCGCAGCATCATCCGCTCTCACGTTTGGAGGAAACGCAAAAACCATCGCCGCAGCAGCAGCAACGAACGCAACCCTCGTCCTCCGCCATCCGGATATCCCCGTCGCGGGCCGTACCCTCTTAAACAATCGACCGCCACACCCTAAATAACATTCCGATCAAGTTCTCCCGGTAAACGCGAAATTGCCGGTGTCGGCGCCGTTCACGGCCGCGGAGCCGAATCGGCGCCCTTAATCCCCGATTTTGTATGCCTTCCGAAATCCATCAATATTATGGCACATTTGGCTTTTCCCTTGCTATTGTGACAGAGAAAACATACAAGGATTTTTAGGGTAGAAGTACTGACGGGATAGAGTCGCCTGCACGGCAGCCAATCCGCTACGGAACTGGCGCCACAACCGGCAATCGTCCGCCGTCATATGTGTTTCCACTCGAAATTGGATCCTGAATTTTCCGGCGTATGCGGGAACTTCATCGGTGGATAGCCACCAACCGCTCTTTACAGAGAGAGCAAACTCATCGGACCTGAACAAGGTCTTAGTTTTGTCGATCTCGCTTGGTCTTTGATGGTGTCGCAGCAGGTTTTATCTGAAGTCTACAGGCCCCGGGAGAACATCTCCCCCGCTGCTGTCTGGCTGCTGCCTTCCACACCGCACCAATCGCGACTTTCATTATCCGGCGCTGCAATGACGAGCCGCACCTCTTCCGTCACATCGACACAAGAGGATGCCGACGTTCGGCCGCGCCGAGGAGCACATCTTACATGGCAGACAAGATGCTTATCGACGCGTCTCACGAGGAAGAGACGCGCGTTGTTGTCGTTCGCGGAAACCGCATAGAAGAATTTGACTTCGAGTCGCAGCACAAGAAGCAAATTCGCGGCAATATCTATCTCGCAAAGGTAACGAGGGTTGAGCCCTCGCTACAGGCCGCCTTCGTTGACTACGGCGGCAACCGGCACGGCTTCCTGGCCTTCGCCGAAATTCATCCCGATTACTATCAGATACCGCTTGCCGATCGCCAGGCTCTGCTTCGCGCCGAAGCCGAAGAGCATCGCCGGGACGACGACGTCGAACATGTTGAGACGGCACCCATCGATCTCTCCACCCAGGAGCAACCCGATATAGATGTTGCTACTGCCGAGGTGACGGCAGAGGAAGCTGCGCCTGAGGTAGAAACGGTCGAGGTCGTCGCCGAAGTCGTCGAAGAGACCCCTGCCAAGAAGGCAAAGCCTCGCCGCAGCCGCAAGAAGGCAGCGCCGGCCGTCGAAGCGACGGCGAGCGAAGAGGCTGTCAGTGAAGCCTCGGTCGATAACGACGACGAAGGCTCTTCGAGCAACGAAATGGCTGCGATGGTCGAGACGGACTCGATCTCCGAAGTGGTCGATGCCCGACGCCGCGGCGATGACGATGATGATGACGATCACGACCACGAAGAGGAAGTGATCGAGTCCGTTGGCGCCGAAGACGCCATGGAAGAAGTTCCAGATCGCGTTCAGCGCAAGCCGCGCAAGCAGTATCGTATCCAGGAAGTCATCAAGCGCCGCCAGATCCTGCTGGTGCAGGTGGCAAAGGAAGAGCGCGGCAACAAGGGCGCGGCCCTGACGACCTATCTCTCGCTGGCTGGCCGTTACTCTGTCCTCATGCCGAATACGGCACGTGGCGGCGGCATCTCCCGCAAGATCACCAATCCGCAGGACCGCAAGCGCCTGAAGGAAATAGCACGCATGCTCGAAGTGCCGCAGGGCATGGGCGTGATCCTGCGCACGGCCGGTGCGAACCGGACCAAGGTCGAGGTCAAGCGCGACTTCGAATACCTGATGCGCCTGTGGGAGAACGTGCGCACACTGACGCTGCAGTCGACCGCTCCCTGCCTCGTCTACGAGGAAGGCTCGCTCATCAAGCGTTCGATCCGCGACCTCTACAACAAGGATATCGGCGAGATCATCGTTGCCGGCGAAGAAGGCTATCGTGAAGCGAAGGACTTCATGAAGATGCTGATGCCGAGCCACGCCAAGGTGGTTCAGCCCTATCGCGACATTCATCCGATCTTCTCCAGGTCCGGCATCGAGGCTCAACTCGACCGAATGCTGCAGCCGCAGGTGACCCTGAAGTCCGGCGGCTACCTGATCATGAACCAGACGGAAGCGCTGGTTTCGATCGACGTCAACTCAGGTCGCTCGACGCGGGAGCACTCGATCGAGGACACGGCACTCCAGACCAACCTCGAAGCCGCGGAAGAAATCGCTCGCCAGCTTCGCCTGCGCGACCTTGCCGGCCTGATCGTCATCGACTTCATCGACATGGAAGAGAAGCGCAATAACCGCGCTGTCGAGAAGAAGCTGAAGGAATGCCTGAAGAACGACCGCGCCCGCATTCAGGTCGGCCGCATCTCGCATTTCGGCCTTCTGGAAATGTCACGCCAGCGCATCCGCGCATCCGTTCTCGAATCAACGACGCAGGTCTGCTCGCACTGCGGCGGTAGCGGCCACGTGCGTTCGCAGTCCTCCGTTGCCCTGCATGTTCTGCGCGGCATCGAGGAGTACCTGCTCAAGAATACGACGCACAACATCACTGTGCGCACGACACCAGATATTGCTCTGTACCTCCTCAACCACAAGCGCCAGACGATCCTCGACTACGAAGCCCGCTTCGGTGTCGCGATCATTATCGACGCAGACGGCTCCGTCGGCTCGCAGCACTTTGCGATCGACCGCGGTGAGCCCGTCGAGAACCCGGTCAAGATCGAAAGCCTGTTCAATTTTGCTGCTATCCCCGATGACGAAGACGACGATGTCGTGGTCGAAATCGATGAGGAGGAAGACGAGGAACTGGAGGCCAAGCCGGCAGCTTCGGAACGTCCGGCGCAACGCACTGAAAGCGATGGAGACGGCCGCAAGCGCAAGCGCCGCCGTCGTCGTCGGGGCCGCAATGGCAACGGCGATCCGGCAACCGCCGAAGGCGTCTCTGCTGACGCTGAGGAAGGCGACCAGACTGACGGTGATGACGAGGATGAAGGCGACGAAAGCGTAGCTGCAGCCTCTGAAACGCGTGACGAAGGCGATGAGGGCCAGCGTCGCAAGCGCCGCCGTCGCGGCAAGCGCGGCGGTCGCCGCAACCGCGAGGAAGGCGGCGAGCAGGAAGCTTCAACGGCTGAAGCGGGAGATGACAGTGCAGAGGATGCCGAGGCCGAAGTGACCGCTGTCGAGGTGATCGAGGCGGTCGCCGAAGAAGCAGTCGAAGCTCAACCGGCAATGGCAGCCGTCGAGACAGGCGCGTCTGTGACAGAAGACGTAAAGCCGAAGCGTGCACGTCGTGGCCGCAAGGCGTCGCCGGTCGAAGAGCCTGTTGTCGAAGAAGTGGCGCCGCCCGCAGAGGCTGAAGTCGAGGCAGCCGCCGCAGACCTCGCCACACCGGCCGTGGAAGACGCGAAGCCTGTCCGCGCCAATAGGGAATCGAACATCTCCTCGTCGGAACCGACCGTTAAGTCGACGCGCGGCGATGCCGCCGAGGGCGAGGGCGACGGCAAGCCGAAGAAAGCTGGCTGGTGGCAGCGCCGCGGTTTTTTCTAAGATTGATATTCGGCGATAAGTAGTAAGATCCGGCTGTGGCAACGCAGCCGGATTTTTTATGCCATCGATAAGGTCGATGCGTTACCTGCGCGACTGCGAAGGAGTGTAGGTCAGAACCACGTTGCCTCTGGCAAAGGCTCGACTATCCGTTAGCGTCAGTGCCAATCGCTCGCTGATACCTGCAAATACCGATCGGCCTGCCCCGAGTGCTATCGGCACGACCACGAACTGAAACACATCGACCAAACCGGCTTCCGCAAGCTGCGAAACGATAGTGCCGCTGCCAAGAGCAACCATATCCTTGCCTTCTACCTGCTTGAGGGCGCGCACGGCCGCCACGGGGTCTTCGCGAATCAGCCGCGTATTGTTCCATCCGGCCTCGCTCATCGTTTGCGAGAACACGATCTTTGGTAGACTGTTCATTCCATCCGCCACGATCGGCTCGCGTTCCCTGGCCATCGCGGTCGGCCAATAGGAGGCCATGAGGTCGTAGGTTCTTCGCCCCATGAGGAGCTCACCACCGATGCTCGCGTTGCCGGCGATGAAAGCGTTGAACTCGGGGTCGTCCCGATGCGCCCAGCTCGCATCGCCGTTTTGGTCGGCGAAATATCCATCAAGAGAAATGCTCAGAAATACACCGAGTTGTCGCATAGCCGTCTCCCGTTCCATCACGCTACTTCAAGGACGTTCGCGATGGCTCGGTTTCGACAGCGAACTGGCGATTTTTGAGGTGGCCGTTGTTGAGCTCAATCCTGCTCGGCAATCATGGTCTCGCGCGGATATTCTCCGTGGAAACCCCGCCAGTTTGCGATAGCGAAGCCAAAGACCACCAGTGCTCCCGCCTGATGCAGTAGTCCCCAATGGAGCGGGACCTCGAACAACAAGGTCGCAATTCCAATGGCGGCCTGAACTGTTACCAGCAAAACCAGGACGACGGCACGCCGCGCATGTGTCGTGGTTGGCGCTGCGGTCAGGGCAATGATCATGTTGATCAGCGTCAAAGCAAAAAGGGTGTAGGCGCCCAGCCGATGAACGAACTGAACAGTTTTGGGATTCTCGAAGAAATTGATCCAGGCCGGCTGCTGGATCAAGAGATCGGCGGGTACGATGGCGCCGTCCATCAGCGGCCAGGTATTGTAGGTAAAGCCGGCGTCGAGGCCAGCAACCAGCGCACCGAGATAGATCTGGAAAAGCGCGAACACGGCTATCGCAGCGGCCCATAGGTGCGAACCTTGCGTTGGCGCCGAGTCATCGGAGTGTGGCGAAAGCCCCCGCATGATCCACATGCAGGAGGCGAAGATAAGACAGGCCATGATCAGGTGCGTCGCCAATCGATACTGGCTAACGTCGGTGCGGACGGAGAGCCCTGACGATACCATCCACCAGCCGATCGCACCCTGCAGCCCGCCCAGTACGAGTATCCCGAAGAGCGGCCAGCGCAATCGCTTCTCCACCTTTCCCGTCACCCAGAAGTAGAGCAACGGCAACGCGAAGATGATGCCAATGCCGCGGGCGATCAGCCGGTGAGCCCACTCCCACCAGAAGATGCTCTTGAACTCATCAACGGTCATGCCACTGTTCATCTGCTGATATTCGGGAATGCGCTGGTAGAGTTTGAATTCCTCATCCCATTCGGCAGCACTAAGGGGCGGAATCACGCCATGAATCGGCTTCCATTCGGTGATCGAGAGCCCCGAATTCGTCAGCCTGGTGGCGCCGCCGACGATCACAAGACAGAACAGCGCCAGGAGCACAAAGCCCAGCCAGATACGGACAGCTCGGCGGTTGCCGTCTTGCCGGCGTATCTCACGCAGGATTTGCTGTTCTGTGCTCACGTTCGCGATGGCCATGGGCTACTCCTTACTTCCGCAGTTGATTTGCCTGAGCGGCTCATGCAAAACAAGCCCCGAACCTTTGCGGCATGCCGTCGCGGCAATCCGAACACCAGTGCGAAAGATCTTCGATGCCTGTCCGCCTCCGCAAATTTATCGGCACGATCCTGATCGTCGTCCTCGTACTTGCCTATGCGGTGCTTGCAAATACGATTGCCGTTGCAACGCTCGGCAATGCTCCGTGGTGGGCGCAACTCCTCTACTTTTTACTGACCGGCCTGCTGTGGGTGCTCCCCGCAATGGTGATCATAAAATGGATGGCCGGGCCGAAGCAGCGGTGAGCCGTTAACGGCGGGATAACCGTGATAGACGGTAGTTACCGGGGGAGCGTCGCTGATAAACGAAATGAATGCTTCCTCACCCTATTCTCTGCACCGGTAGGTCAGACCGGAGAGAAACCGTGCAGGCGCAGAAGCTTCCTGTCGCAGACAAAGTGCAACTTTCAACAGAATCCGACCCGGGAATTTCCGAGCTGCGGGTACTAAACGCGCGCCTGGCGGCAGCCGAACTCGACGTCGTCGTCTTGGATCGTTTGGAGCCGCTGGAAGACGTTTGGCGTCAGCTCGATCGCGACAATCTGAATTCGTTGCATCAAGCCTACGACTGGTGCGTCTCCTGGACGAAAGCCTTTGGGAACCAATTGTCGATCGTCTGGGGCAGGCTCGGTGAAGAGACCGCATTCATTCTGCCGGTGGAGATCAACAGGTTTCACGGCTTCCGCACCGCCAGATTTGTCGGCGCCGATCACAGCAATATCAATACTGGACTCTTCGCGGCTCGCTTCGCAGAGCTGGCCACATATCTCGAACCGCAGAGATTTGCGGAGTTGATGCGACGCGCTCTGGTCGGGCACGCCGACCTTCTGTTGCTGCAGAATATTCCCTTGGAGTGGCGGGGACGCCGCAATCCCCTGACTTCGTTGCCGATGGTCCAGAATCAAAACCATGCCTACCAGCTTCCGCTTCTCGACAACATGGAGTCGACGCTTCAACAGGTGAACGCCAAGGGCCGGCGCAAAAAGTTCCGAACGCAACTGAAACGCCTCGAGGCGCTCGGCGGGTTCGACTATGTTTCCGGAGGCACCCCAGAGGAGCAGCATCGACTGCTTGATCGGTTCTTCGTCCAGAAGAGTGAGCGCTTCGAGGCACTCGGCCTTCCCGACGTATTTGCAGATTCACAAACCAAAGCCTTCCTGCACGGTGCAATCGAAATCAATGAGCGCGGCATCAATATAGTGGGATTGGAAATGCATGCTATCCGCTTGAAGGGCGAGCATGATGGTCACATCGCCGCGCTCGCTGGTCTTTCTCGCAAGGGTGACCACATCGTTTGCCAGTTCAGCGCTATCGATGAAAGCGTGGCACCGGAAGCGAGCCCTGGCGAATTCCTGTTTTGGCAGATGATCGCAGGGCAGCATGACAAGGGTGTCAGCCTGTTCGACTTCGGCCTCGGCGATCAAGGATATAAGCGCTCATGGGCGCCCGTAGAAACCGAGCACTATGATGTCGTTCTGCCGCTCTCGCTACGCGGTCGCGTGGGTGGTCTGGTTCATCGAGCGATCACACGCGGCAAAGCCTTCATCAAGTCTCGCCAGAAAATCTACCGCATGGCCCAGCGCGCGCGCCGGGTCATCGACGCCTGATCATGCGGCATGCCGAGAGATCGGAACATCAAGGGACTCGTCTTGGTCGGACATCAGCACGACGCGCTCGTAGCCAGCCGCTTCGAACTCGGTCATCGCAGTCACGAATTCCTGCTCCACGATCTCAGGCATCGATAGAATGATCTCGACGTCTTTGCTCTTCGTCAGACGTGAAACGCCGGAGACGTCAGCGGCGCCGCATTCCACGATGACCAGATCGTAAGCCGAAACCAGAGCGTCCAGCAGCAGGGATAGGCGATCGGCACCGCGCATCGCCTGGCGTGGATCGCTGATACCCTGCGGTATGACGTGAGCGTCTGAGTGGCTATCACCGTGAATGGTATCGCCGAAGGCCGCATCGCCGCACAGCAGGTCGGTTATGCCGGGCATGCTTCGATCGTCGGCCATGAGGTGGCTCGGTAGCCCGGAGCCCGTCATGTCGACCAGAATGACCCGCGAGCCGTCCTCGGCCAACTTGCGCACGAGGGATACGGTTGCGGCAGAACCATCGTCGCCGGTCGGCGAAATGGCAATCGCAAGGGGCGCCCTGCTACCTCGAAGATAATCGGAGACAGATGTGATCGAGAACTCGTTCGTCTCGACCGCTTTTTCGTCTTCAGCCGGCTCGGCAACCGGCTCGTCGTCTGCGGGTGTGGCCAGCAGGCTCGGCACAGCTGCTCGGCTGCCGGAACCTAAAGTCACCGATTGAGGCTCCTCCGCCAGTTCCTCTTCGCGAGGCCCGACGGGGCGGAGCGCCCGACCGCTGAAGAGTTCGGCGAGCATGATCACAATCGATGTCATGATTAGAGTCGCCAGGGCAGCGACGATGACGATCGGCAGAACCTTCGGGAAATAGGGATCGACAGGCTGTATCGCCTTCGACACGATGCGTGCGTCGGCCGGGCTCGAATTTTTGTCGGCGCGCGACGCCGCCTCACGGTAGCGGGACAGATAGGTCTCCAGAAGCTGGCGTTGTGCAGTGGCTTCACGGGTCAAAGAGTTGAGGCCGACCTCGTCTTCGCCCGCCTGTGCACTGTTGGCCTTGAGTTTGTCGGCCTGCAGCTCCAATTCCTTTTGGCGAACGGCTGAGACCTTAGCCTCGTTTTCGATGCTTGCCAGGATCTTCTGCGTCTCCTGGCGAATCTGCACCTTAATGTCCGAAAGCTGCGCGCGGAGACTCTTCAGCCGAGGATGGTTGTTGAGCAATGAGGTCTGCAGATCTGAGATCTGCGACTGCAGCCCCGATTCGGTCCCCTTCAGCCGTTGAATCGACTGAGACGACATGATGTCCTGCAACGTATCGGATGGCTCGCCCGAGGAGAGCGCATTACGTACGGACTGCGCACGCGCCTCGGCATTCGCACGCTCTGCGCGGACCCGGATGAGCTCTGCCGAAATGTCGTTCAATTGCTGTGTAGCGAAATTCGAGCCGCCATTGGTCGGAAGCAGTCCGTGCTCGGCACGGTACTCCGCCACCTTCTGCTCGGCTTCGTTCACCTTCTGGCGGAGTTTTTCGATCTCGGGCTCCAGCCAGCGCGTCGCTTCTGAATTCGAATCAAGCTTGGCGCCACTCTGGGTGGCAAGATAGACCGCGGCCATCGCATTGGGGATCGTCGCCGCGAGCTTTGGATCCTTCGAGGTGAAGGTAATGCCGATCACACGCGACCCGGGCACCTGATAGACCTGCAGACGCTCCGTGAAGGCATCTATCACGCGCTCTTCAGGAGGATTTTCATAGGGATTCTTCTTCAGGTGAAGAGCCACAAGAATATCAGTGAGCGCCGAACCGTTCGCGGCCGCATCGAATTCAGGCAAATCGTAGAGTTTTTGGCCGTTAATGACTTGCTTGATCAGATCGGCGGACTGGAGAAGCTGAACCTGGCTCGCAATATTGAGCTCGTCCAGCAGCGGACCGGCATTGTTGTCGCTCACCTGCGCATTGGCGAAAGCCGGGGCGCGCGGCTCAATCAGGATGCGGGTTTCGCTTCGGTATTTCGGGGAGATCATCTTTGCCCCGGTGAAGGCGACCCCTGCCCCCAACGCGGTGATTGCCAAGACCTTCAGTCGACGCGCCCAGACGGCGCGGACTAACTGTCCGAGATCGATGTCCACATCCTGATTACCCGATACGCCGGACATGCTTGTACTCCAAGAACAAACGTGGCCGCGAGGGTAAATGACTATAGTAACCCAACAGTTAATGGTTGTTCCGGCACTCCGGCGAACGGTCCGTCGGTCGAGGCCAAAAAAATCGGCGTTTTTTACCGACCATTAACCCTAACGGATTGATAACGGCTGAGACCGAATTCGTTTCCGATGAGCAGACGCGATGCCTTTCGCACAGCCCAATTTCCTGATGGCTTTGAGCCTCGCCGCCGCAACCGCGGTCCTGAGCGGCTGCAATAGCTACAAGCCTGCCCCGCAGGCGTTCAATCAGGCGACGATCCAGCCCTATTCCCTGGACAGCGGCGACCGGCTGCGCATTACGGTGTTTGATCAGCCGAGCATGACCAACACCTATACGATCGATCAGGCCGGCTATATCGCTTTTCCGCTGGTGGGCCAGGTTCCGGCTCGCGGGCGGACTCTTCAGCAGCTGTCGGGCCAGATTGCTCAGAAGCTCCGGCAGGGCTACCTGCGTGATCCCGACGTCACGATTGATGTCGACCGCTACCGCTCGATCTTCGTCATGGGCGAAGTCGGCCAGTCCGGCCAATACGCCTACGTTCCCGGGATGACGGTGCAGAACGCTGTTGCCGTTGCTGGCGGCTTTACCTCGCGCGCCAATCAAGGTGCAGTCGATGTAACCCGCAAGATCAACGGACAAGTGATCACCGGCCGCGTCAACATCTCGTCAGCGATTATTGCCGGCGACACGATCTACGTTCGCGAACGGCTGTTCTGATCCGCGATGACAGAACAGCGCCCCCTCCGCATCCTCCATTGCTTCAGATCACCGGTCGGCGGAATCTTCCGCCACGTCCGCGATCTGGTGCTTGAGCACAGCAAGGCGGGCCACGAAGTCGGGATTCTTTGCGACAGCACCACGGGCGGAGAGCATGAAGACCGCCTGTTCGACGACATCCGCCCCTTTCTCGCAATGGGATTGACGCGCATGCCGATGCGGCGGCACGTCAGCCTCTCCGATATCGGCGTGATCTGGGACACGTATAAAAATATCAAAAGTTTGCGGCCGGATGTGCTGCACGGTCACGGCGCCAAAGGCGGTGTGCTCGCGCGGCTTGCCGGCTCAGCTCTGCGGGTGAACAGGTATCGCGTAGCCCGCCTCTACACTGCGCATGGCGGAAGCCTGCACTATTCCCGCAGATCGCTTCTGGGGCAATTCGTGCTCCGTATGGAGCGCCTGCAGGAGTATTTCACAGACGCCCTCGTCTTCATCTGCGAATACGAGCGCGATGCCTACACGACGAAGGTCGGGCGACCACGCACCGAAACGCGGTTGATCTACAACGGGATCGCCGAGCGAGACTTCGAGCTCATCCCGACCCGTTCGGATGCTGTCCACTACATCTATGTCGGCATGCTCCGGGACCTTAAGGGTCCCGATCTCTTTGTGGAGGCCTTCGCGAAGGCCGAACGCATTCTGGGACGCCCGCTTTCGGCTGTGATGATCGGCGACGGACCAGAGCGCGACAGATACCGAGACATGATGATCGAGCGAGGCTTAGGCAAGCGGATAAGTATGTTGCCGGCGATGCGCGTTCAGCAGGCCTTCGCGATGTCACAGAACCTTGTCGTGCCTTCACGCGCGGAAGCCATGCCTTATATCGTGCTTGAGGGCCTAGGCGCCGGCAAGACTATCATTGCAACCCGCGTGGGAGGAATTCCCGAGGCACTGGGCAAAGACAGCCCTGCACTCGCCAATCCCGAGGATTCTGATGATCTTGCGCGCGTCATGGCGGATGCAATCCGCGTCCCTGGCTGGCATGACGCAGCCATGCCGACGATCGAACAGGTCCGGTCGGTGTTCTCGGCCTCTGTCATGGCCAATGATGTCCTGAAATTGTACCGCGACCTTCTTGACACCCAATCCAAGCAAGCTGTTGCTGTTGCTTCGTAAAAGTTTCTTAGGGGCTTTCTGCTATTGCCGATCTGATAACCAGCGGCGGTAGCCTCATGAACAAGGCAGAGAAAAGCGATCAGTTTGACCTGGAAGCGCTGCGCAAGCAGGTTTCAGACATCAATCGACGCAATGAAGACGCGAATGAGCAGGCTCAGCCGGAGCCGATCAACAGCTATGCGCGCCAGATCGCCGAGCAATTCAGCGCGGGAAACCGCTCGCCGGCCATCATCATCGGCCAGTTCCGCCTGTTCGAATTCGCCTCGCAGTTTCTGATCGGATTGCTTGCCTTTTTTCTTTGGCCCGGGAACGAGACGGAGACGCTTCTAGGGCGTGCCATTGCAGCCGGCATCGTTGCTGCGCTCCTCGTCTGTGGGCTCCAGACGGCCGACACCTACTCTATCCCAGCGCTTCGCGCCCGTTTGGGTCTGCTGCCGCGCGTTTCTGCCGTTTGGGCGTGCGTCTTCCTGATCATGGCGGCGGCAAGTACGCTTTCCGGCAATCTCGACCGCGCGCAGGTGCCAGCCTACCTCGCCTGGTTCATTGCCGGCGCCGTCTTCCTGGTCGCAGCTCGCTTCCTGATCGCCTACGGCATCCGAAACTGGTCGCGCAACGGCGTCATGGAGCGCCGCGCGGTGATCGTCGGCGGCGGGAAGCCGGCCAAGGAACTGATCCGCGTCCTCGAACAGCAAGCCGATAATGACATCCGGATCTGCGGCATTTTCGACGACCGCGGCGAGAAACGCTCCCCGATCATGGTCGCCGGCTATCCGAAGCTCGGAACCGTCGCCGAACTGGTCGAATTCGTCCGCATCACCCGAATTGACATGCTGATCATTTCGCTTCCGCTGAGTGCGGAGGCCCGGATCCTGCAATTGTTGAAGAAGCTTTGGGTGTTGCCTGTAGACATTCGCCTCGCCGCCCATGCAAATCGCCTGCGCTTTCGCCCGCGCGCTTATTCTCGCATCGGATCCGTGCCGATGCTCGACATCTTCAACAAGCCGATCCGGGATTGGGACTCAGTCGCAAAGCGCTGCTTCGACATCTTCTTCACCCTGCTCGCACTGGCGCTTCTCTGGCCGATCATGCTGGCAACGGCGATCGCCATCAAGGTGACGTCGAAGGGGCCGGTCTTCTTCATGCAGAACCGCCATGGCTTCAACAACGAGATCATCAACATCTTCAAGTTCCGCTCGATGTATGCGGACAAAGGCGATCCCACCGGCCGCGCTGCTGTCACCAAAGGCGACCCCCGCGTCACACCTGTCGGACGCTTCATCCGCAAGAGCTCCATCGACGAACTGCCGCAGCTGTTCAACGTGCTGAAGGGCGACCTGTCTCTCGTCGGGCCGCGTCCCCACGCCATTCTTGCCCAGGCGCGGGACCGTGCCTTCGGTGACGTCGTGGAAGGCTATTTCGCGCGCCACCGCGTTAAGCCGGGTGTGACCGGCTGGGCTCAGATCAACGGCTGGCGAGGAGAAGTCGATCACGACGACAAGATCAAGTTCCGGACCGCCTACGACCTCTACTATATCGAGAACTGGTCACTTTGGTTCGACTTGAAGATCCTGCTCCTCACACCGTTCCGCTTGTTCAACACGGAAAACGCCTATTGAGCGCGGTCGAAGCGACGCATCTGCACGTTGTCCAGCCCCAGCGGGCGACACTGCGCCTCATCGGTTCCGCGATGGTAGCCTTCGGCGTCTTTCTCTCAGGCTTCGTAATCGATGAGCCAGCGCCTTACGAGCTCTGGATGGCGGCCCTTCTCGGCATCTGGTTCATTCTGGGGCTCAAGATTTCCCGCTTCACCGCGCCGCTTCTGGCCCTCCTGATTTCCTTCAACGTCGGCGGAATGCTCTCGTTGACGCAGATGAAAGATCTCGGCGCAGGGCCGATGTATGTTGCCGTCTCGACTTTCCTTGCACTCACGGCGATCTTCTACGCGGCGATCATCGAGGAAAGCCATCGACGCCTGCCGCTCATTTTCAATGCCTGGGCAGTCGCCGCCGTTATCACCTCGCTACTCGGGATTCTCGGCTACTTTCACGCTTTCCCAGGCGCCGAGGTCTTCACGCTCTATGATCGCGCCAAGGGCGCCTTCCAGGACCCGAACGTATTCGGCCCGTTCCTCGTCCCACCGTCGATCTATCTTGTTCACGGCATTCTTGCCGGCAATCTGAGAGCCGCGCCGATCAAGGGCTGCGCGCTCCTGATTTTGGCGCTTGGCGTATTTCTGTCTTTCTCGCGTGCGGCATGGGGCCTCTTTCTTCTGGGCATCGTGCTTCTGATCTTCTGCATGTTGCTCAAGGAGCGAAGCGGCGCGTTTCGGCTGCGTATCCTGATCCTATCGCTCGCTGCAATCATGCTGTTGGTGGCCTCGCTGGTCGTCGCATTGCAGTTTCCGAAGGTCAGTGCGCTCTTTTCGGCACGAGCCCAGCTTGTGCAGCAATATGACGGCGAGCATCTCGGCCGATTCGATCGCCACCGCATCGGCTTTACGATGATGATGGAGCGACCGCTCGGAATAGGTCCGCTGGTCTTCGGCACGATGTTTCCGGAGGACGAGCACAACATCTGGCTCAAATCGCTGACAAGCTATGGCTGGCTTGGTTTTGTGAGCTATATCTCAATGCTCTGCTGGACGATCTATCTCGGGTTCAGGGACCTTCTCAAGGACCGCCCCTGGCAGCCCTACCTGATGATTGCCTGGATCGGAGTACTCGGCCACGCAGCGATCGGCAACGTCATCGACATCGACCACTGGCGGCACGTCTACCTGCTTTTCGGTGTCGTCTGGGGCTGCTCCGCGCTGGAGCAGCGCCACAAACGCAGTCAAGCGTCGCCAACGCCGCATATTGGGCTTGCGAAGGAGCGCCTTCGCGCTAGTCTTTGATTCATGATCACAGCGACACAACTGCGCGGCGCCCGCGCCATGACCGGAATGAGCATCCAGCAACTGGCAACCGCATCGGGCCTGCCAGCTGCCACTATCGAAACGATGGAGCGCGACGAGCAGGACGGCGAGCCGCACGCCCTGTTGGCAGTCAAGCAGGCGCTTGAAGCGGCAGGCATCATCTTCATTGCCAGCGGCAACCACGACGAAGGCGGACCGGGCGTAAGGCTAAAAGCGCGCAGCGGAATTGACGAAGGCATACGCCCGGAAAACCTCAGCGCAGCGAACGACGACTAGCCCTGTATCGTTAAGTTCCGAGCTTACAAATAGGCCTTGGCAAGGGCTACGAGCTTGCCCTGGTCCCTGACGCCCTGTCGATAAAGCTGGATCAAAAGTGCGCCGATGGTTTCGGCGGCCGAGGTGTTCAGCGCGAGCCCTCTCTCCTTGCAAACGTCGTCAAGCACGCCGGAGAGCAGATCGAGATCATCCGAGAAAAGTGGCAGATCGCGTGGAAGAACTGGGGTTTTGAGCATCGCGCCACGGTTCCCATCAGGGGCTAACAACACCACCAACAGTGTCGCCGGCCGCCCATCCATAGCCGACGATACGGCACACTATGCGCCCGCGCCGGTCAATTATCAACCGAACATCTCCGACGGAAACATTTATGTGAACGAGCCTTCCGTACCGACCTGACGGCCTAATCCTGCCTCAGTTCTTCGCCCGCTCCGAGGCAAGCTGCGAATAAATCGAGCCCTCGATAAGGACCCTTGCACTAACCCTGACGACCAAGGCCTCTGCCAGCTCCGACATCGCCAGCGCAACTTCATGTTCCGGCCAACCCGACGACACGGCCTTCTCGACCAGAGCCTCAAAGGGTTCCGATAGAGTTTCGCGACATGCTTCATTCGTCTCAATGCCCGCCATGGATCGTCCATCCAATTTTCGCAGCATGTATATTACATATAACTAATAGTTATTCGAGTTATCGAGACAAATTTCTACCGGAGATGTTTTTGCTGAATTTAGGAGGGCCGCGATCAGCGGCCGGAATGCTGCCGGCAACAGCGGCAATTGCGGCGCAAGCGCTAGTCAGCGCTGACAATGAAGTGGAAGAATTTCCTTCGGCTGCTGGGGGTACCGAAGGTTAATGTAAATGGTCGGGGCGACTGGACTCGAACCAGCGACCCCTTGACCCCCAGTCAAGTGCGCTACCGGGCTGCGCTACGCCCCGACCTGCCGAAACGGCCTGTTTCCTTTATGAAATAGGGTTCGGGAGCGCAAGGGAAAATTGCTAACCTGTGAATAAAAAGCGAGCGAGGTGGAAGCGATGGCGGCTTCCAGGCGTCCTTCGCGATGCGGGCAACTTTTTATGTCGAACCTGCCTTGGCGTTTGGATCGAGCACACCTGCGCCCATGGGCTACACGGTCGCGACCGCGCTTCCGGCCAATCATCGGGAAAAGCAGTGTGCCGACCGCAGGCTACAGCAGTTTCGTCTAAAAAATCATAGCCTTATACTGGCGCATCCCTACACTCTGCACTATACCTATCCTTGCATTATTCACTGCATCTACAAGGAGACGGCATGACCGGCTACCATGGGTTGAAGTTGCATTCGAATAACGGGCTGGTGGCCGGCTCAACTATCCACTTAAAATTATCGCTTTTTTTCGCTGGCTTAATCATTGGCACCAGCGCTTCAACGACCGCACGCGCGGATTGCGATCCCGCGGTTCCCGTTTCCGGCGACACGGTCATTTGCACCGGGAACCCCGCCGGTTTTTCAAGCAACGGACAGGGTGACCTGACGATCGATATTCTGTCGGGGACAAACCTGAATGGTCCACTCACGCTCTCGAATATCGGGACCTTAAACGCAAAGTCCGCCGGCAACCTGCAGAGTGTCACGTTGACCGATAATGGCGTGGCGACCTTCGAGAACTCGGGCAATATCAATGGTGGATTGGTCGTCGTCGGCAACGGCATCTATTCGGTGACGAACAATGCCGGAGCTTCGATAAATGCCGCCTTCTCCTTCACCGGCGATAGCGCCAATACCATCACAAACGCCGGCACCCTCAACAACGGCATCACGATCAACGGCAATGGCACGACCGATATCTTCAACAAAGCGGGAGCCTCGCTGAACAGCGGCATTTTCGTCACCGGGGCCAGCGAAACATTCGTCGATAACTTCGGCACGATCCAAAGTACCACCCAGCTAGGCACGGGCAACGACACGATCGTCAATCATGATCCCGGCCAGATCAACGGTTTCATCGATCAGGGCAGCGGCAATGACCTGTTCCAGATGCTAGGGGGACGGGTCAACGCTGACGTCAATCAATCAGACGGGACCGACCGTTTCGAACTTTCGGGTGGCGAAGTCACCGGCTTTCTCAGAGCTGGTGTCGACAACGACGTCATGATCTGGACAGGCGGCCTTATCGGTGGATCGATATGGGTGATGGCGATGACAATGCTGTCTTCCAGGGACTGACGGACACCCAGTTGAAGACGATCCAGATCAACGGCGGGCAAGGCAACGATACGCTAACCTGGCAGAATACAACAGACAGCAACCCAAATCGGCTGATCAACTGGGAGCTCATTTCGCTGACCAGCGGTTCCGAACTCACGATGAACAATAATCTAGTATTGGGTGACTCGGTGACCGGCACTGGAGCGCTGACCATTGACGGAACGAGCGTGCTCAATGGAAGCGGTTTCACCTCGACGATTTCTCCCTTCGTCGCGGGCACGTTGGCATCGGTCACGAATGCCGGCGTCATCGACTTGACGAGCGGCTCCAACTCCACTTCCGACTCTCTGACGATTGTCGGAAATTACGTCGGGAATTCCGGCCAGTTGTGGCTGCAAAGCGTGCTCGGCAACGACAGCTCACCTGCTGACAAGCTAGTTATCGACTCCGGCGTGGGATCAGGGCAGACGGGAATACACGTCACGAATGTGGGCGGTGCTGGCGACGAAACAGAACAAGGTATCCTAGTGGTCCAGGCGATCAACGGCGCAACAACGAACGACGACTCGTTCGTCTTGAGCCGACGCGTCAGCGCAGGGATCTATGAGTACTTTCTCGTCAAAGGGAGTTCTGCCGCCGGAACGGCAAACAACTGGTATCTGCGCAACAATTTCGAGGGAATTGATGGCACCAACCCGCCGATACCACCAGGTCTGTTTCCGGGTTGCGAAGACGACGATTGCGATGTCGATACCGGCGATGGCAGCGGGGGCGATGGCGATGGCGATGGCGAATTCATACCGGGCCCATCCATCCGTCCTGAAGTCCCCCTCCTGACCCTGGTCCCAAGTGTGTCGCGCGGACTGTTGCGGACGACGCTCGGCACCTTCCACGAGCGCCACGGCGAGCAAGCCTGGATGCCGCAAGAGCAAGTGGGCAACG
The DNA here is from genome assembly GCA_900466605.1 of Hyphomicrobiales bacterium. GTDB lineage: Bacteria > Pseudomonadota > Alphaproteobacteria > Rhizobiales > Rhizobiaceae > Rhizobium. The sequence continues at coordinate 63,039 of UBMU01000018.1, read as the reverse complement.
CAATGTGGACGCGGCTGTTCGGTGAAACCTATGATCAGGATCTTAAGCGGCTGCTAAACGAGCAGTATGATGGGCAAGCGTTCGGCTTTCAGGTCGGCGCCCCGTTCTACGAGCGCGAGCATGGAAAGACGGTGGATACCTTCGGGGTCTTCGCGGGCTACTCCCGGGCCTGGGGAGACGTGCGGGCAGATTCACTCAACCGACGCAACATCGCCGTTGGCGACCTGTCTATCAATGCTTACAGCCTCGGCGGCTATTGGACACGTACTTGGGACGGCAATGCCTACCTCGACGGTGTGCTGATGGGCTCCGTGCTCGATGCGAATTCCAACTCGATCGGCAACTATCGAACGGATATCAACGGCGTTGCGCTGACTGCCTCCCTCGAGGCGGGAACGGGCATCGCCGTTACAGAACGCTGGAAGCTCGAGCCGCAGGCGCAGATCATCTGGCAGTTCCAAAGCTTCGATCAGGCGAGCGATCCCGGCGGGAGCATCAACTACGATGACAATGACGCCTTCACGGGGCGCCTGGGCGTCCGCTTCGAGGGAAATTACGACTATGAAGGCAAAGTGCTTTCGCCGTTCCTGCTCGCCAATCTCTGGCAAGAGTTCAAAACGACGGACGTTATCTTCTTCGAAGACACTCCCCTAACGGCGATGCGCAAGGCAACCACGCTCGAACTGGGGGGAGGACTAACGGCCGATCTCAGCGAGAACACGCGTATCTACGCAAACGCGTCTTACCACTTCAATGTAAATGGAGAGGACTTCGAGGCGGTCTCGGGGCGCGTCGGCCTTCGCATCCGGTGGTAACCGGCGGATCGAACAGGTGAAGAAGCAATGGCTATGAAACCTCGCTGCAGCGACCCCTAAAAACGCTTGCTCGATCCGCCCTACCCGAATATGGGACATGCGAAACACAGGAAATTGGACAAGACATGCAGATCGAGATCCCCTGCCCGAAATGCCGGAATACCCGAATGAAATTTGAACGGCCTGAACCGCTCGACAGCGATACGCTTGTCTGCTTCACCTGCGGGCATGAATTGGGGACGTTGGGTTCGGTCAAGGCGAAGATGCTTGCCGCGTACGAACGGATGAAAAAGCAGGCGCTTCAGCAGCGCAAGCACTAGAAGCGTCGCTATTTAATCAGCGCAACGCGACCATCGGGGTCGGTTTCAACACGCCAGCCCCGATAGTCAGGGATCGAAAAGTGCGGCGTATCGAACGGCGTCGCATGCGTTTCGGTAATAACCGTCACATCGGCGCCCGCTGCTTCCCCCGCGAGAATTCCTGCGACAGCATCCTCGAATACCAGGCATTTCGACGGATCGACGCCAAGGCGCCTGGCTCCCAGCAGATAGCATTCCGGGCTCGGCTTTCCAGCCGCCACCTCGTCACCGCTCACCATGGTCATAGGTGTCGGAATGCCCGCCGCAGTCATACGCCGTCTGGCGAGCTCGATCGGAGCGGAGGTGACAATCGCCCACTTCGTCGGTGGAATACTGCGCAGAAAATCGATCGCTCCCGGAATCTCGACGATGCCTTCGACATCCTCCATCTCTTCCTTCAGCAATTGTCTCGCCTCATGGTCGGCATCGACGCCCGGCAGGGCAAGCTGGCGAATGACATCGCCGGCGCGAATGCCGTGGATCGTCTTAAGGAAAACCTCTGGCTCGAAACCGTGCCGCGTTGCCCACTCGCTCCAGACGCGTTCGACCACCGCAATCGAGTTCAGGAGCGTGCCATCCATATCGAACAGGAAGGCGTCGTAAAATTTGCCGGGAACAGAATGAAACGCAGTCAATTGGCTTCCTTGAGGGCACCGAACTCGGCACCAGCTGGTGCAACACCCATAACGGCTGCTGCCGATTAAATAGCGGCGACACTTCCCGGCACCGTCACCGGGAGGCGTTTGGATGACGGATTTAGCGAACCTGGTCCAGCAGGCGCTTGCACTCGAGGAGATCGTAGAGCGCCTCCTGAAGCAGCGCCCGATCCTCCTTGCCGACGCTCGACTTGCCGATGGATACTTCCGGAGATTCCTCGTCGCCGCCGCCGAAGTTGAAGAACCGGCGGGTAATCGGCGGCTTCGCACGGCCGACAACCTGATCCTCGTCAGACATTCCGACCCGCGGTTCGGCCGAGTCGGCACCATCCTGTTGACCGCCCGTCAGCGCCTGGACGCTGGCAAGGTCGCCATGGCCGATAGAGATCACGAACTTGTTGCCGTTGGCCTTGAGAAGCTTCTGCACACCTTTGATCGTGTAGCCATGATCATAGAGCAGATGGCGAATGCCTTTCAGGAGATCGATATCCTCCGGCCTGTAATAGCGGCGACCGCCGCCGCGCTTCATCGGCTTGATTTGGGGAAACCGCGTTTCCCAGAAGCGCAGGACATGCTGTGGAAGGTCTAGGTCGTCCGCCACTTCGCTGATGGTGCGGAACGCATCGGGGCTCTTATCCAACATCCTTACTCCCTACGCGGTCTTGGGGTGTGCCGCGTGTCCGTTCGGCTGATAAGGCGCAGCGAGGTCTCACGAATGCCAGAACCGAACCGCGACTCATCACATTTCAACGGTTTGACGCCGCGAATTCAAGTCACGTCTTGAGTATCGCACAGATCGTTCAGGGAAGATTGTAGTTGTTGTCACCGAAGGGGAGAGCCATTCCCTCCCTGCGGCTCAATCAAGAAGCCGGATTGGCGGTCTTCTGCTTGGTCTTGCGCAGGGTGTGCGCCTTGAGAATCCGCGTCTTCAAGACATTGGACGCCTTGAATGTCATAACGCGACGAGGAGAGATCGGCACTTCCTCGCCGGTCTTCGGATTGCGGCCGATACGCTCATTCTTGTCGCGCACCTGAAAGGTCGCAAAAGACGAGAGCTTGACGGTTTCGCCGCGAACAATCGCGTTACAGATCTCGTCGATGACAGTTTCCACAAGCTCGGCAGATTCGGTTCTCGAAAGACCAACCTTGCGAAAAACCGATTCCGCCAGGTCTGCTCGCGTCACTGTCTTTCCGGTCATGGTTTCCCCGCCCATTTGCCAATTATATTATGAAAGCGAACAAAGAGTATTTGTCTTGCGCCTCACGGTCAAGCTCTTGTTCGTCGGTAGTTTTTTGGATTTTCAGGTTACCAGCGCAGGAGTGCAGCGCCCCAGGTAAAGCCGCCACCCATCGCTTCCAGCATCACCAGATCGCCTTGCTTGATGCGGCCGTCGCCGGCAGCCGTTGCTAGCGCGAGCGGAATCGAGGCGGCGGAGGTGTTGCCGTGAAGATCAACCGTAACGACTACCTTCTCAGCAGGAATATGCAACTTCTTGGCGGAACCGTCGATGATACGGCGATTGGCCTGATGCGGAACCAGCCAGTCGAGATCGTCAGCAGTCGTCCCGGTTGCGTCGAAGGCGGCCTGAATGACGTCGGTGATCATGCCGACCGCATATTTGAAGACTTCGCGGCCTTCCATGCGCAGCTTGCCAACCGTGCCTGTTGTCGAAGGGCCTCCATCGACGTAGAGCTTGTCCTTGTGCGAACCATCGGAGCGCAGGTGAGCCGTCAGCACGCCGCGATCCGCGGTGGTGCCCTCGCCTTCCGCGGCTTCGAGCACGATTGCGCCAGCGCCGTCACCAAAGAGAACGCAGGTCGTGCGGTCATTCCAGTCGAGGATGCGGGAGAACGTCTCGGCGCCGATCACCAGCACGCGCTTGGCGAGGCCACCGCGGATATAGGCGTCGGCCGTCGTTACAGCATAGACAAAGCCCGTACAAACTGCCTGCACGTCGAAGGCAAAGCCATGATGCATCCCCAGCCGGTTCTGGATATTGACCGCAGTCGCCGGAAAGGTGTTGTCGGGCGTCGAGGTGGCACAGATGATGAGATCGATGTCAGCCGGCGTCAAACCGGCCCGGTCGAGCGCTGCGCGCGCGGCAGCTTCCCCGAGTGATGATGTCGTCTCGTCCTCGCCGGCAATATAGCGCTGGCGAATGCCCGTTCGCTGGACAATCCATTCATCTGATGTGTCCACGACATCTTCCATGTCGCGATTGGTCATAACGCGTTTCGGAAGTGCGGCTCCGAACCCGCGAACAACTGAACGGATCATATTACTTAAACCCCGTCGCTCATGCGGCTTCCGGCCCGATCGGGGGCAGCCGCTTGGCATGATACTTTTGAAGATCGTTTTCTATTTTCTGATTGAGGCCATTCTTGGCCATGTCGTAACCGACCTCGATGGCAGAAGAAATGCCTTCGGCGTTGGCGCCACCATGGCTCTTGATAACCACGCCATTGAGACCGAGGAAGACACCGCCGTTTACCCGGCTCGGATCCATCTTTTCGCGCAGCATGTCGAATGCGCCCTTGGCGAAGAAGTAGCCGATCTTTGCCATCAGCGTACGCGACATCGCGGACCGCAGATACTCGCCGATCTGCCGCGCAGTACCTTCAGCGGCCTTCAGCGCGATATTGCCGGAGAAGCCTTCGGTCACGACGACGTCGACGGTCCCCTTCCCGAGGTCATTCCCCTCGACAAAGCCGAAATACTCAAGCGAGTCGAGGTTTGCTTCACGAAGCAGGCGTCCTGCTTCCTTCACCTCTTCCTGCCCCTTGATCTCTTCGACGCCAACATTCAGCAAGCCAATCGTCGGGCGTTCGATCTCGAACAGCGCGCGAGCCATTGCCCCGCCCATGAGGGCGAAATCCATCAACTGTTGCGAGTCGGCGCCAATCGTCGCGCCAACGTCGAGGACGATGCTCTCGCCCTTCAGCGTCGGCCAGATGGCAGCGATCGCAGGGCGCTCGATATTGGCCATCGTCCGCAAACAGAATTTCGCCATCGCCATGAGCGCGCCCGTGTTGCCGGCAGATACGGCAACGTCGGCTTCCTTCGTCTTCACCGCCTCGATCGTCCGCCACATCGTGGAGATATAGCGACCACGGCGAAGAGCCTGACTAGGCTTCTCGTCCATACGGACGGCCAGCTCGCAATCGTGGAAGACGCTCTTTTCCTTAAGCTTCGGAAACCTGTCGAGAACCGGCTCGCACTGTTCTTTCAAACCATACATCACGAAGAAGATATCGGGATGTCTTTCCAGTGCCTTGGCGGCGCCGGGGATGACAACCTGGGGACCAAAGTCGCCGCCCATGAGGTCGATAGAAATTCTGATCACGCGTCCCTGATCCTTGTTTTTCGCCTCCGGCGGGCGAAATTTCGGCCAAAATACCGGTTTTCCCGTCGCTTACAACTGAATTGTGTCAAATCCCCAACGAGGTTCAGTCCTTTTTCCAATCCTTCAGCACAGCAAAAGCGGACGGCTTTTTATCGTTCTCTCCGGTGTCTTCTACGTGACCGCCGAACTCCACGCCAGCCTTGCGCGGATAGGGATCGATCGCAAGCGCCGCGAATTCCGTGACCACCTCGCCTGCGTCAATCGTATCGCCCGCAAAACTTTCGGGAAGGTCCGGACCGTCAGGATCAAGCACCATTTCGCCAGCATCATTGGCAGGCCGACGTGCAAGCTTGGAGTTCTCCGGCACGAAAATCTGCTCGAAGGTTTCGTCGATTGCCGATGGGACGGGGTCTAGGGTGACGACGCAAGCCTGGACGATGTTGGCCTGAACCCTGCCCTTGATGCGCACGCCATCCCGTTTCCATCGACCGATCTGGAGTTCCGCACTGAAGCGATCCACCGAGAGAACATTCCAGCTGTCGGCAAGCGCCTCCAGCTCCCGCTTGTCGGCCTCCAGATGCACCTCGACAGGATTCGCCGATACGTGACCTACATTCACGAGGTAGGAAAACGGCACGTCATCTCTCTTGTTCTTCATCATCCTCTCCTTAGGCAACGTTCGGGAGCGTCGCGGAGCCTGTCGCGATAACGTCCTCTGACTGCGACAGAAGATAGTCCTCGGCCTCAAACATCCAGTCGGCAAGGCCACGCATATCAACCGGCTCAATCGCCTCTGGATGAATGTTCCGGCCGAGCGCGGAAGCGAGCCCCTGTGCATCCCTGACGTCCATCGCCTTCGAGTAAGCCTCAAGGCGACCATAGAACATCCCGGCCAGCTTCTTCATGCGCTTCGGCACGCTGTTGTCACCAATCCCCAGTTCACGGATGGAGTAGTCGATGTCCTCGAAAAAGGCGTCGACGATCTCTTGCGCGATCTCCTGGCCGCTCGTTTCAGAGGTTCGTGTGCGTCGGAAGAAGAGTATCATCACCGCCGAGAGCATCTCAAAGCGCCCCATCACCGTGTCTGGAACATTCAAGCGCTCATAAAGCTCGGGCATCCGCGCGGCCGACGTCAGTGCCTGATATTGCCGATCCACGATTGCCTGATTGTTGTTTTTCTTGCCAAAGAGCCCGAAGATCATCGTTTTTTCCGGAAAGGCCTCATTCTTGACGCCAAGCAGCATCCGGCCTTGTTGCATGATTTCGAAAGCTGGTTTACCGAAGCAGGCGCGAATTGCAATGCCGAAGGTGGCCACTTTCGGGACAGCACCCCATCTGTCCGCACGAGCCAGCGGGACGTCTCACCCCGGAATGGCCACAATGGTTTTGCATCAGCGATCTGAGGCCGGTGGCTGCCATTCATAATTTTAGGGAGTAGATGTCGTTGACGAAACGGTATTTCAAGTCTGACAAAAAATTCCTCAGCAATGCCGCCATTGCCATTATGATCGCCTCCGCCGGACTTTCAGGCTGCCAGACAGGAACAGTCCTCAATGGTGGATATGTGGCCGACGAGCAGTCGTTGAATCTCGTGCCGGAAGGATCGAGCCGCGAGCAGGTTCTCCTGTCGCTCGGCACACCGTCCACGAAGGCGACGTTCGATGGTGAAGTCTTCTACTACATCTCTCAGCGCCGCGAGCGTTCGATGGCCTTCCAGAAGCTGAAAGTCGTCGACCAGAGCGTTCTGGCGATCTACTTCGACAAGGACGGCATCGTTACGCGACGCGCGAACTACACCCTCAAGGACGGCAAGGTATTCGATACGATTACCCGCGTCACTCCGACTGGCGGCAAGGACTTCACCTTCCTGCAGCAACTGCTGTCTGGCGGCAGTGCCGCGAACGCTGCCAAGGGCCTCTTCGGTGGCGGCGCCTCGCAGCCGGCCTCGCCGCAGAACCCGGCCAGCCTGCGTTAAGCAGAACAAACGTCTCAAAGAAAAACCCGCCGGATCGCTCCGGCGGGTTTTTTGTTGACCAACTCAGGTCTCAGGCCAAAACGGCAAGAAGCAAGAGTGCGACAATATTAGTGATCTTGATGGCCGGATTGACGGCGGGGCCTGCCGTGTCCTTGTAGGGGTCGCCGACGGTGTCGCCGGTCACCGAGGCCTTATGGGCATCGGAGCCTTTCATGTGGCGCACCCCGTCCTTGTCGACGAAGCCGTCCTCGAAGCTCTTCTTGGCGTTGTCCCATGCGCCGCCGCCCGAGGTCATCGAGATCGCAACGAACAAGCCGTTGATGATCACGCCAAGCAGCGAAGCACCGAGCGCCGCAAAGGCCGAGGCCTTCGAACCGGAAATGAGCAGCACGCCGAAATAGACGACGATCGGCGCCAGTACCGGCAGCAACGACGGGATAATCATTTCACGGATCGCCGCCTTGGTCAGCAGATCAACGGCACGGCCGTAATCCGGCTTCTCCGTTCCCTGCATGATGCCGGGCTTCTGCTTGAACTGCAGGCGAACCTCCTCGACGATAGCGCCGGCCGCGCGACCGACTGCTGTCATGGCAATGCCCCCGAAGAGGTAGGGAATGAGGCCGCCGAAAATCAATCCGGCGACGACATAGGGATTGGAAAGGTCGAATGAGATATCGCCGATGCCTGCAAAATACGGGTACTTGTCGCCGTTAGCGGCAAAGTACTTGAGGTCGTAGGAATAGGCCGCAAACAGAACCAGGGCGCCGAGACCGGCCGAGCCGATCGCATACCCCTTGGTGACGGCCTTCGTCGTGTTGCCGACAGCGTCGAGCGCGTCGGTTGACTTGCGCACCTCAGGCGGCAGATGGGACATTTCCGCAATACCGCCCGCGTTGTCCGTCACCGGACCGAAGGCATCTAGCGCAACGATCATGCCGGCAATGCCGAGCATGGCGGTGACGGCAATGCCGGTGCCGAAAAGGCCACCGAGCTGGTAGGTCGCCAGGATACCGCCGACAATGACGATTGCCGGCAGAGCCGTTGATTCAAGCGAAACGGCAAGCCCCTGGATAACGTTGGTGCCGTGGCCGGTCACCGACGCCTGAGCGATCGAGTTAACCGGGCGCTTATTGGTGCCAGTGTAGTATTCGGTGATCACCACGATTAGCGCCGTCACGATCAGACCGACCAGACCGCAGACAAAGAGGTGCGTGCCGGTGATCTCCTCACCGCCGACAGTGCCGATAGAGCCCCAGCCGACGGTGAGCGAAGTGGCAGCACCGAGGCCGATGATCGACAGCAAACCGGTGACGATGAGCCCCTTGTAAAGCGCGCCCATGATCGAGCCGTTGCTGCCGAGTTTGACGAAAAACGTACCGATAATCGAGGTGATGATGCAGGCCCCGCAGATCGCAAGCGGATAGAGCATCGCCGATTCAAGAATGGGCGCGCCGGCGAAAAAGATCGCGGCGAGAACCATCGTCGCGACGACGGATACGGCATAGGTTTCGAAAAGGTCGGCTGCCATCCCGGCGCAATCGCCGACGTTGTCGCCGACGTTGTCGGCAATCGTAGCGGGGTTGCGCGGATCATCTTCCGGGATACCCGCTTCGACCTTGCCGACGAGGTCTCCGCCGACGTCTGCGCCCTTGGTGAAGATACCGCCGCCGAGACGCGCAAAGATCGAAATCAGCGACGCACCGAAGCCAAGCGCGACAAGTGAATCGATGACCTCGCGTGAGCCACCTTCATGTCCAAGGATGACCGTGAGGATATAGTAATAGATAGACACGCCGAGAAGCGCGAGGCCTGCCACCAACATGCCGGTGATGGCACCCGACTTGAATGCGATCTCAAGTCCGGCGGCCAGGCTCTGGGACGCGGCCTGCGCCGTGCGAACGTTGGCGCGCACCGAGACGTGCATGCCGATGAAACCAGCGGCGCCGGACAGAACCGCGCCGATGAGGAAGCCAATTGCAGCCGTGCCTGAGAGCAGCAGCCAGGCTGCAATGAAAACGACGATGCCGACGATTGCGATGGTCTTATACTGGCGCGTCAGATAGGCCTGCGCACCTTCACGAATATAGCCTGCAATTTCCTGCATGCGCTTGTTGCCCTGATCGGCGGCAAGCACCGACCGGGTAGCCCAGATGGCATAGACCACCGAGAGCAGACCGCATGCTATTACGCATAAAAGAATGGTCATTTCGCTCTTTCCTCCAAAAAAGCCGGAGCTCACTCCCTCTCCGGCTGCGAACACGCCGACTCGATTTCCTCCCACAGAAATGCTGCAACGTCGGCCGGAGATTGCGTGGAGGAAAACCGCGCGTCAAGCCCGCAAGGGCCAAAAGCCCTTGCAGCACAATGGGAACGGGGAGTTTTTGGAGGTTGGGGTCGCAGCCCCAAGCAGAACGCTACTTCTTGGCTTCGCCGCGAATCTGTTTCGCGATCCGGTCAAGCACGGCGTTCACAAGCTTCGGCTCATCCTCGCTGAAGAAGGCCTGGGCAATTTCAACATATTCCGTCACGATGACGGCGACGGGAACATCCTTGCGATCGAGAATTTCGAACACGCCGGCACGCAAAATCGCACGGACGGTGCTATCAAGGCGCGACAGCGCCCAGTCGTCCTGCAAAGCGGACGCGATCAGCGGATCAAGGCGGCGTTGTTCACGCACGACGCCGGAAACGATGGATCGAAACCAGGAGGCGTCCGCCTTCAGATAGGTCTCGCCATCGAGTTCCTGACCGAGGCGATGCGCTTCGTATTCAGCGACGATTTCGAGAACGCCGGTACCGCCAATATCCATCTGATAGAGCGCCTGAACAGCAGCCAGGCGGGCAGCACCCCGTTGGTTCGCAGTCTTGACAGGACGCTCCGAGTTCTCGTTGTTCATTCGTTATGCACCCAATCTCTTTTTCAGCTCGATCATCGTGAGAGCTGCACGGGCGGCAAATCCGCCCTTGTCCTTGTCCGAACGGCGGGCACGCGCCCAAGCCTGATCGTCATTCTCGACCGTCAGAATGCCGTTGCCAATAGCGAGGGATTCGCTGACCGCCAGATCCATCAGGGCGCGGGAGGACTCATTCGACACGATATCGAAATGGTAGGTCTCGCCGCGGATGACCATCCCGAGAGCAACATATCCATCGTACTGCGTTCCATCATTATCCGCTCCGTCGAGCGCCATGGCAATCGCCGCCGGAATTTCGAGAGCGCCTGGGACGGTAACCACCTCATAGGTCGCACCGGCTTCCTTCAGCGCAAAGGTCGCGCCTTCAAGCAAGGCGTCGGCCATGTCGTCGTAGAAGCGCGCTTCAACGATCAGAATGTGGGGAGCGGTTTCTCGCGCCATGCTTCACCTTAGGAGCTAGAGGACTTTCGCCATTCGGCAGGCCGCGGTCAAAACACGCCGCGACCCGAATGGCAAGCAAATTCCGATCATGGCTCGGATGCGGAATCTAAAATCATGGCAAGTGCATGCGGACCAATCCCCGCATCGCTATTCCACCAAGGCTTCCGGGCTCCCTGATGATGGCAAATGAAGGGCAATCCGCATGAACAATTTGTAACTAAATTCCAGATACTTATCAATTGAAAGCGGAGGATCCTGATCCCAATTTGAGCCATGTAAGGCTGTCGAGCCACCGCAGACGGCCGATCGTCACAGCAGATGAAAGGATACTCCCATGAATCGTGTTGCCGCCATCGCCTCGGCAGTCGCTGCCCTTACCTTTGCGGACGCGAGCCGAGCAGAGAGTGTGGATACGAACACTCCTTCCGGCATTGAAAGGACACTGCGAACTTTCACCCGTGGCAATCTCGATGTTCGGCAGGTTTACGATCACAGCGACTCCGCCCGTTTGAATAGCCCCAACTCCTCGGCCGAACCAAGCCTAAACGATATCCAGATGATCCGTGCCGCCATCGCCTTCAACAAGCGGCTCGTACACCAGCTTAACGGGCGAGGCATCCTGTTAGGGAACATTGTCAATGTCGATCAGTCGGCAGACGGCGGCATTACCGTCTACTATCGATAGACGTAAGAGGCGGCAGCGGTAACCTGCCGCCTGAACTGAGCTTTGCGGTTGTATTTTCCCGCAGGATGGTGCCTCCTGCCGCAAACAGGAGGGAGCAGATGTCCAATGTACCCAGGCCCGTGATCAACGTTGCGGATTTGAAGCTTGAACAATGGAAGCAAGGCGATCTGTATGAGAGTGCAGATGCCTCGTTCGGGTCGCTCATCGGCCTCGCGGGTCTCGGCATAAGCTACAACGAAGTGCCGCCGGGAAAGTCGAGTTGCCCGTTCCACAACCATCACGTCGAGGATGAGTTGTTCTTCGTCATCGAAGGTAACGGCGAATACCGATTCGGTACCGCGCGATATCCGATCGGCAAGGGCGATGCTCTCGGTGCTCCAGCCGGTGGACAGGAAACGGCGCACCAGATTATCAACACGGGATCAACGACACTGATCTACCTCGGGATCTCGACGACTGCAAAAACCGACATCATCGAATATCCCGACTCCGCTAAATTTCTGGCCCGAGCGAAAGGCGACGGCGACCGGATCAACCGGTTCCACATCATCGGGAAGCAGATGGAGGAGCTTGATTATTGGTATGGGGAGCCGGGCGCATGACTTCCATTCGACAGCGCACTTCCCAAAGATGATGATTCCGACCATAGAAACCGAGCGGCTCTTGCTGCGACCACATACAGTCGCGGATTTCCCTGACTATCAGGCGATGTGGAGCGACGAAGCGGTGGTGCGATTTATTGCTGGGGTGCCGTCGACGCGTGAGCAGACCTGGGCACGCATGCTGCGTGTGGCGGGCATGTGGCACCACATGGGTTTCGGGTTCCTGGCGATCGAAGAAAGGCAGTCAGGGCGTTTCATAGGGGAAGCAGGCTTTCTCGACATGAAGCGGGACATGCATCCGGTCTCCACGGAAGGCACCCTGGAAACCGGCTGGGCGCTCATTCCCTCCGCGCAGGGACGCGGCTACGCCATCGAGGCGCTGACCGCGCTAATCGCCTGGGCAGATGTACACTTTCCAGCCAAGCCCATGACCTGCATCATAGACCCGGCAAACGAGGCCTCGCTGCGTTTAGCACACAAGCTCGGCTTCCGCGAAATGCAGCGATGCAATTACAATGGAGAGGTCATTCTGCTTTCGCGTTCGGAAACTCCGCCAGCCTAGCGGCGTAGCGTGCCATGGTATCGACTTCGAAATTGACAAAATCGCCGGCCTTGCGGCCGCCCCAGGTTGTCACCTCAAGAGTGTGACGGATCAAAAGAACGTCGAAATCGCTCCCGTCGACCGCGTTGACCGTGAGCGATGTGCCATCCAGAGCGATGGAGCCCTTGGGGGCAACGAACTTGGCCAAATGCTCCGGTGCCCGCAGGCGAAAGCGCGTTGCATCTCCCTCTTCGGTCACCGAAAGGATCTCGGCCTTGCCATCAACGTGCCCAGAAACAATGTGACCGCCCAACTCATCACCGATCTTCAGAGACCGCTCGAGATTGATGCGGCTGCCTTCCGTCCAGGTGCCGATGGTCGTGAGACGCAGCGCCTCTTCCCAGGCTTCGACCTCAAACCAGCGGCCGTTGCTGCCTTCATCAGGCAGGCCGGTCACGGTCAGGCAGATGCCGGAGTGCGAGATAGACGCGCCCATGTCGATGGTCGCCGGATCGTAGGTAGTGGCGACTCGCAGCTTGATGCCTTCCTTCAACGGGGAAACGGATTCGATCGTGCCGACATCGGTGACAATTCCGGTAAACATCAAAGCTCTCTTTCGTATTCGTCCAGGCGGTCGTCGCCAAACATGAAGGTGCCCCTATGCAGGAAGCCCGATGGCATATCGGTCTTCGCCACCGGCGATTCAATACCGTCCTGCCCAATGGCGGCAGGGCCTTGATAGAGAAGGATGCGATCGACGTATCCGGCATCGAGGAAGAGCTTTGCCGTCCGCGCACCACCTTCGACGATAAGCGAAGAAATACCGCGTGAGGCAAGCGCAGGCAGCAGCTCATCCAGGCGGTTGGGATTGCATTGGACAACCTCAACGCCCGCCTGATCCAGAGCGGCACGGCGCGCAAGAAAGGCCTTGTCCTCACTGTCGTCGAAGCCGGGCGGCTCTGTCGCAACGACGATCAACGGCACCTGCCTGGCAGTCGAAACCAGCTTGCTGTCCAGAGGCAAGGAGAGCTCCTCGTCGAGCACGACACGGATCGGCGAGCGAGTCTCAAGGCCAGGAGTGCGAACCGTCAGCAACGGATCGTCGGCGATCGCAGTACCAATCCCGACCAGAATTGCATCGGTTTCGGCGCGGAGCTTCTGGACCTCGGAGCGTGCGGCAGGACCGGTGATTGCGACTTGCCCCTCGCCCTTCTTCCCGATCATTCCATCAGCCGAAACAGCAAGCTTGAGAGTCACATAGGGCCGATTTTTCGTCTGTCGTGTGAGATACGCAGCGAGCGAACGCTTACCTTCATCTTCGAGAATCCCTGATTCAACGTCGATCCCGGCATCGCGCAACATCTCAATGCCCCTGCCTGAGACACGCGGATCCGGATCAGTCACAGCGATCACGACTCGACCGACACCGGAGGCAATCAGCGCCTCGGCGCAGGGCGGAGTCTTGCCGTAGTGCGAGCAGGGTTCCAGCGTTACATAGGCGGTGGCGCCGCGCGCCAGTTCGCCGGCCTCCGCCAAAGCCTGCGGCTCCGCGTGCGGGCGACCGCCAACCGCCGTCACGCCACGCCCGACGATCTGCCCGTCACGCACGATGACACAGCCGACCGACGGATTGGTGGATGTCTGGCCGAGATGCAGGAGACCCAGGCGGATCGCCTCTTGCATGAAACGCGCGTCGTCTTGCGAAGCGCTCATGAGCTAGTTGTCCAGTGGATCGCGAGCGATCTTGGCGTTGATCTCGGAAATGACTTTCTCGAAATCCTCGGCGTGCGAGAAGTCACGGTAGACCGAGGCGTAGCGGACGAAGCCGACATCATCCAGGCTCTTCAGCGCTTCGAGCACCTGAAGACCGATCTGCTCGGAGCCAATCTCAACCTCGCCGGAACTCTCCAGTCGCCTGACGATGCCAGAGACCGCACGCTCAATACGATCACGGTCGACCGGGCGCTTGCGTAAAGCGATCTCAAACGATTTCACCAGCTTGTCGCGGTCGAAGGGAACCTTGCGGCCGGTCTTCTTGACCACCATCAATTCGCGCAACTGCACACGCTCGAAGGTCGTGAACCGACCACCGCAATCGGGACAGATACGCCTCCGGCGGATGGACGTGTTGTCCTCCGCCGGGCGTGAATCCTTGACCTGTGTATCTTCCGATCCGCAGAATGGGCAGCGCATGCGCTATCCTTAGCCGATGTAGTCGTACATTGGGAAGCGGTTGGTCAGGTTGACCACCTTATCCCGGACAGCAGCTTCGACGCCGGCATTGCCTTCATCGGAGTTGGCAGCCTTCAAGCCATCGAGAACTTCGACGATGAGGTTGCCGATTTCCTTGAATTCCGCTTCCTTGAAGCCGCGCGTCGTGCCAGCAGGTGTGCCGAGGCGGACGCCCGAGGTGACGAAGGGCTTTTCAGGGTCGAACGGGATGCCGTTCTTGTTGCAGGTTACATAGGCGCGACCGAGTGCTGCTTCAGCGCGCTTGCCGGTGGCGTTCTTCTTGCGAAGATCGACGAGCATCAAATGGTTGTCGGTGCCGCCGGAGACGACATCGAGGCCGCCAGCGATCAAGGTTTCGGCAAGCGCCTTGGCATTCTTGACGATCTGCGCCGCGTAATCCTTGAACTCAGGCTGCAGCGCTTCGCCGAAGGCAACGGCCTTGGCGGCGATGATGTGCATGAGCGGTCCGCCCTGCAGGCCCGGGAAAACGGCCGAGTTGAACTTCTTTGCTAGATCCTCGTCGTTCGTGAGGATCACGCCACCGCGCGGGCCGCGCAGCGACTTATGGGTCGTGGTCGTCGCGACGTGGCAGTGCGGGAACGGCGACGGATGCTGACCACCGGCAACGAGACCGGCAATGTGAGCCATGTCGACCATCAGATAGGCGCCGACTTCGTCAGCGATCTCACGGAAACGCTTCCAGTCCCAGATGCGGGAGTAAGCCGTGCCGCCGGCAATGATGAGCTTCGGCTTGTGAGCGCGTGCCTTCTCGGCAACGTCATCCATGTCGAGCAGATTGTCGCCTTCGCGCACGCCGTAGGACACGACGTTGAACCACTTGCCGGACATATTGACAGGCGAACCGTGCGTCAGGTGGCCACCCGAGTTGAGGTCGAGGCCCATGAAGGTGTCGCCGGGCTGCAAGAGGGCGAGGAACACCGCCTGGTTCATCTGCGAACCGGAGTTCGGCTGAACGTTGGCGAAGCTGACGCCGAACAGCTTCTTGGCGCGTTCGATCGCGAGCTCCTCGGCAATATCGACGAACTGGCAGCCGCCGTAATAGCGCTTGCCCGGATATCCCTCGGCATACTTGTTCGTCATGATGGAGCCCTGGGCTTCCAGAACCGCGCGGGAAACGATGTTTTCCGAAGCGATGAGCTCGATCTCATGCCGCTGGCGGCCAAGCTCCTTTTCGATCGCGCCGAAGATTTCCGGATCGGTATCGGCAAGCGAGCGATTGAAGAAGGTCTGGGTGGAAGCATTTGTCATGGGCGGGCTCCTCAACTGGAATGCGCGAAGGTATTAGCGCCCCGCCCTGTCAAGGGCAATACGAAGAACGACATTTGCTAGGCAATCTACGCGCAACAAAAAACCGCGCCTCGAAAGACGCGGTATTGAAGGCGATAGACGAGTGGAAACTATTGAACGGGCTGTTCGGTACCGGCCGTCGTGTCGAGCGCAAGCTCAGCATTGCCGTCGAGCTGATAGATATCGTCGCGGAACTGGACGACGCCATCGGGCATGCCCCAAGCGGAAATGTAGACGAAGTACACCGGTACTTCCTCGGCGAGTTTGATCGGCGTGTTGACGCGGGTCGTGATGACCTGCTCCATCTGCTGACGCGACCAGGGGGGAGTGTCGCGAAGCAGCCACGTTGTCAGGTCGCGAACATTCTGGACGCGGACACAGCCGGATGACTCAAAGCGCATGAGCTTGTTGAACAGGCCCTGTTGCGGCGTGTCGTGCATGTACTCGCCGTTTTTGTTGTAGAAATTGATCTTCGTGGAAGCCATGGCGTTGATCTTGCCCGGGTCCTGACGGAACATCAGGTTCGGCGCCTTCTCGGCATTCCAGTCGACCGTCTCCGGGGCGACCTCATTGCCCTTTCCATCGATCAGGCGGATGGCATTCTTCTCGAGGTAGGTCGGATCCTTCCGCATGAGCGGCACGATGTCTTTCTCGACGATCGAACGCGGCGCGGTCCAGTACGGGTTGAGAATGACCTCGTAAATCTTTGAATTCACAAGGTGCGTTGGACGGCTGATGCGTCCGACCACGGCTGCATGGCGCGTGGCAACGCTGCCGTCTTCGACCGCCTCGACGTAAGCCGCCGGAATGTTGACCATCACATGGCGACGTCCCAGTTCTTCCGGGAAGGTCTGAATGCGAATGAGGTTGGTGTTCAACTGCTGCAGGCGAACGTCGGCCGGAATGTTCATGGCCTTCAAGGTGAACTCGCCGATGACACCGTCAGCCGGGAGACCGTGGCGTGCCTGGAAGCGCTTCACGGCGCCATCGACATAGGAATCGAACGCGCTGGAAATGCCCGCTTCGCGCGGCAGGTCGCCGGTGATGATAAGACGCTGGCGAAGGCTCTGGACGGCTCCATCAGTCACGCCGATCTGCAGGCGCTGCTGGCTTGGGCTCACTTGCGGCCAACCACCGGCGGAAGCGATCTGCTGATACTGCGCGATCGCCTGCTGGATGCTGGGTACCGACTGCGGCCCGAGAATCGGCGTGTTGGAAACAACGGCTGTCGCCGTGCGGGATGCAGCCTTGGCATCAAACTGATCGTCCCAATCGCCCCGCTGCGGAGCATTGATGAGCGAATCGATCGCCGATTGCGCGAATGCAGGGGCTGCCAAGGCGCCCGCGCCGACCATTGCCGCAGACGTCAAAAACGCCCGACGAGAGAAAGCTTCAGTTCCGATTTTCTTCGACATTCATCCCAACCACTAAATTGCCGCTGCTTGCGAGACCGGCTGGCTTTCGCTATCCCTGCGAGAACGCAAATCTCTATCAACCCGTTGCAACGACGCATCGCACAATCTCTCTGCCGGCCATCACATGATCGCGAGCAGGGAGCACGAGGTTATCGGACCTCAATTGGGGAAGCGCCATTTGCCGTGCATTTCCGCTGACATGCTAATATGGCCAATTCGTGTCACCCTGCACCACACTCAACCATCGGCTGCAGGCGACACGCAAAAACCATACTGATCCGCAGAATGTGGCGGTTAATAGCGGCTAAAAAACGGCTTGAATACAGGCGATTATGCTTGCCTGCCATGCGTTGCAAAGATGTCACGAGATCCCCGTCAGGATCCGGACTACTCGCGCCAGTGGTCGGCCACCCACGGCGTCGGGCGGATGTAGTGACGAAGATAGCGAAACAGCGACTTGTTCCTCCTGCGCTCCGGATCGAACGTGTGCAAGATGTGATCGAGCGGCGGCGCGGCACGTCCTTTCAGCCCGAACCGCCCTTCGACCGCGAACTGAGGATGGAAATCGCGCGGAAAAAGGATCACCCGCGCGTCCGCAGGCAGGCGCGGCGTCAGGAAATAATTCAGCGGGAAAGGCCAGCGGCAATCCTGTTTGAAGTGCAAGACCCAGCGGCGCGGAAAGAACTTCGCGCCACCAGGTGCGTTTCTCGTCACGAAGCGCTGTTCGAATTCGTACTTGTCGGCCACGCCCTGCGGATCGGCGCGGAATTTCTCCTGCAAGGCAACAAGCTTGCCAACAGGGAAGCGGAAGAGAGAGGTCTGACCCAGGCGTTCGAATGGCGTCGTCTGGTTCCTCGACAGGATGACATCATCGGGTCCACCCACCTCAAAGAATGAATCGAGGGAGCCGACAATCACCAGATCGAGGTCCAGGAACAGAACCGGGCCGCTCAGGCTTCCAAGCTTCGGCCCCCAAAGCCGCCCCTTGGGCCAGATGCCTTTCGTCCTGACTGGCATGTTTTCCACGTCCAGCGGTGGCAGGTCTTCGCAGAGGATTTCGGGATTCAGGTCGGCGCGGTTGTCGGTAAAGCAGGTGAACGTGAACGGCGGCGTGATGTTGCGCTTCACCATGGCGTAGAGGCGGTTGATGAAGGGGGCACCGTATTTCGTCCCCCAGCTGATGCAGATGACCTGCTTCACCCCACCGCTCGCAGCCAATACAGCTGACGTCATAGTCCGCACTCCCGATCCACGCGAGACCCAGAAGGTCCGTGCGGACGTCCTTATCAACTTGTCGACCGAATATGTAGCCCCCGCGACGGACCGTCAGCAAACGGCGAAAAGGCGCTACGGAATTCCGTTGCGCCCTTTCGTGCCTTGGAGGTCCGATAAGCCAGCAGGGAAGTTGGCTTAAGAGATTACAGGCGGTAGAGGATCTGGTCGTTCCAGAAGCGGTCCAGACGGGTCAGCAGCTTGTTCATCTGCGTGAATTCGTCGGTACCGATGCCGCCTACCTTGTCGATCGAAGCGACATGGCGTTCGTAGAGCTTGGCGACGGTCTCCGCGATATCCTGACCCGTCTCCGTCAGGCTGATGCGGACCGAGCGACGGTCGATGCGCGAGCGCTGATGGTTGATGAAGCCGAGATCGACGAGCTTCTTGACGTTGTAGGAAACGTTGGAGCCGAGATAATACCCGCGGGAGCGAAGTTCGCCGGCGGTCAGCTCGGAGTTGCCGATATTGAAGAGAAGAAGTGCCTGGACGGCATTGACGTCGCTGCGACCCTGACGGTCGAACTCGTCCTTGATGACGTCGAGGAGACGGCGATGGAGACGTTCAACAAGATGAAGGGATTCCATGTAAAGATCACGGATGCCTTGTTCCTGCTGGTCACGGAAGTTCGATACCGCCTGCGGCTTGATTTTCGTGTTCATGATGACTGCCTCACTGTTTGTTTGGCGGTGTTGGTTTTCTTCCCGCCTTGAGACAGACCCTATCGAATACAAATAAAATTCTACTTAAACCGCAGGCTTAACAGTGCCTTACCGAAAACCCCTCGTTGTATCAGGGTAAATCAACGCTTACCTGCTGGCGCCGCTTGCGCTTCTCGTACCAGAGCGCGGCGCGGAATCCCAGGTAGACCAGGGCCACCGCAGCATGCAGCACAACGATCAGTCGGTTGGCCCCAAAAATCTCCGGCATGAAACCGTACATGATAATCTGCCCGCCTGCCGCAAGCACCCAGATCACCGGTCCCCAGGACACGGCGAGCCACAGTCCGAGAGATGCTACGGGGAAAATAACAGCGAGGCAGGTGCTTGCGACCTTCCAGGGAAGGCTGAGCAGATCGAAGCGCCCCGCTCCCACCAGTGAATAGCCAACTAGCATCGCCCAATACTGCAATCCGAACCAGAAGCAGGAAATGGCGACGAGTCGCAGGAACAGGATGAAGAGAACGCTCGTCAGCGTCCGTTTTGGTATCGTCGGAGAATCAGCGTCCATATCCTAGACAATAGGGTTGCGGTTGCGACTTCGCCAGCACCTCGTCCGTTGCGGCCAATGGTACGGTTTGGATTTTAGCCATGCCATGATAATGAGCGCTTCGACAATTGGAATGGCAGAAAGCTGGAACGACCCATGCAGGACAAGACGCACCTCGTCGACGAAATCACCGGCCATCGGCGCATGCGCCGCAACCGCAAGGCCGATTGGACACGGCGCCTTGTGCAGGAGAATCGTCTGACGGCCGACGATCTCATCTGGCCGGTTTTCGTCGTGCCCGGCTCCGGCATCATTGAACCGATCCCGGCGATGCCCGGCGTCAATCGCATGAGCATCGACACGCTCGTCGAAGCCACGCGGGAAGCGGCCGATCTCGGCATTCCCGCGATTGCCACTTTCCCGAACATCGAAATGGAACTGCGCGACGAAAGCGGCTCGAACAGCCTTGCGGCCAACAACCTGATCAACCAGGCGACGATCGCGATCAAGAAGGCCGTGCCCAATATCGGCGTCATCACCGACGTCGCGCTCGACCCATTCACCAGCCATGGTCATGACGGAATCCTGCGAGGCGGCGAAATCGTCAACGATGAGACCGTGGACCAGATCGCACGCGCCGCGGTCATGCAAGCCGATGCCGGATCCGACATCATTTCGCCCTCCGAGATGATGGATGGCCGAATCGGTGTCATTCGCCGCGCACTCGATGCCGCAGGGCATCAGGGCGTCGGCATCATGAGCTACGCCACCAAGTTCGCTTCTGCGTTTTATGGCCCTTACCGCGAGGCGATCTCCACCGGCGGACTGCTCAAGGGCGACAAGAAGACCTACTACATCGACCCGGCAAACGGTACCGAAGCGATCCGCGACGCTGCGCTCGACGTGGAGGAAGGCGCCGACATGCTGATGGTCAAGCCCGGCCTGCCCTATCTCGACATCTGCTGGCGCATGAAGGAGGCCTTTGGTCTGCCGACCTTCGCCTACCAGGTTTCGGGTGAGTACACACAGATCAAGGCTGCGGCGATGAATGGCTGGATCGACGGCGAGCGCGCGATGCTGGAGACCCTGCTCTCCTTCAAGCGTGCCGGCTGCGATGGGGTCCTCACCTATTTTGCGGTCGAAGTCGCCAGGATCCTCGCGAAGCGCTGACTGCTTCGCGAATATTGCATTTGCGGGAAGCGATACCATATCAGCAGCATCGTTTTCTCGAAAGGAGACCGCAACAATGACGCTCACTCCGAACCCGCTCTACGCCGCGCCGGACGACTGGCGCGCCTATAGCGGCACGCTGAGTCGTCGTGTGTTCGCGTTTGTCCTCGACTACGTGATTGTCCTGCTGCTCTGCATTCCGGCAGCGGTCATCCTTTTCTTCCTGTCGATCGTAACACTGGGGCTGGGATTCTTTCTCTATCCGGCCTTGTTCGTCATCGTCGCCGGCCTCTATTTCGGCTTTACGGTTGGCGGTTCCAGTCAAGCATCCCTCGGCATGCGCGCAATGGGCATCGCAATCATGCGCGTCGACGGGCAGCGTATGGATTTTCTGACGGCCATCGTCCACCTCGCGCTTTTCTGGATCCTGAACTCCATTCTGACGCCGTTGATTCTGTTGGTTGGCCTTTTCACCGAACGCAGCCGGTTGATCCACGATTTTCTCGTGGGCACTGTCACCGTGCGCACCGTCTGAACAATCTCGATATCGCCGAAATAAACGCCGCTCGCGGCCTTTGCCGGGAGCATAGCGGCACCATATCCCAAAGTATGACGCGCGACAGCGAACTCGAAAACGGCCCCGCTGTTGACGTTTTTTATTCTTAGGTCATCCTGTCATATAGGCACCGAACCGAAGGAAATCGCCGCAGCAGATGAATACGCAGACGACGCCATCACCGCAGTTTTACCTGACGGCCCCGGCTGCATGCCCCTATCTGGCTCACGAGATGGAACGCAAGGTCTTCACACATCTCGTCGGCCCCCGCGCAGCGGAGATGAACGATATCCTCACGCAGGGCGGCTTTCGCCGATCGCAGAACATCGCCTATCGCCCCGCCTGCGAGGCGTGCCGCGCGTGCATTTCCGTACGCATCCTCGCGCAGGACTTCATACCAACTAAGTCAATGAAGCGGGTGCTCGGAGCGAACGCTGATATCGTCTCCACGGAATTCCCCGCGCAGCCCTCCAGCGAGCAATATTCGCTGTTCCGGCGCTACCTCGACTTTCGCCACCAGCAGGGCGGCATGTCCGACATGACGGTGCTCGACTATGCCATCATGGTCGAAGACACGCATGTGAACACCAAGGTCATCGAGTATCGCCTTCGAAAGGAAGGAACTGGCCTGGAAGAGCGCCCGACGGGCGAACTCGTGGCCGCCGCCCTGACCGATACAATGAGCGACGGCCTATCGATGGTCTACTCTTACTTCAACCCTGACATGGATCAGCGCTCCCTCGGCACGTTTATGATCCTCGATCATATCCGGCGCACAAAGGCCTTGGGTCTTCCGCACGTCTACTTGGGCTACTGGGTTCAAGGGTCGCGGAAAATGGACTACAAGACTCGCTTTCAACCGCAGGAGCATCTGACTTCGCGCGGTTGGGAACGTTTCGATCCTTCCGCAACGCCCGAAAGCACGCGCTACTAGAGAGTTCGCCCGCGCAGCTCGATCATCAAACGATTATAGCGCGCTCGCTTTGGAAGGTTCGGCAGAAGTCTGAGCGACAATCTCCGGCACACTGACCACATGCATCGTATCAAGCTCGCGCTCGAGACCCTGCAGCACGTGGACCCAGCCCTGTCGTGTCTGCTCTTCGAACTGGCCCCATTCGGCGCACATCTCGTGGGAAAGTGTCAGCCGCGTGCCTTCGGCAAGCGGTTCGATGTCTATCTGAATTCGATCCGCGTTGTGGTCATGCTCGGCAGCCGAGAAGCAGAAGACCATCCGCCGTGGCCGGCGCAACTCCAGAAACACGCCATAGTGTACCGCATCACCGGTCGGACGCCGGTCGATGACGAGAAAATGCCCGCCGACCTTCGGATCGATATCGGCGCGGATAACGCGGCCTTCATCGCTCGCGAAGAGGAAGCGTTTGGCTATTTGGGGGTTCAACCATGCGTCGTAAACGGCACAGGGCGAAGCATTGAAGGTATGCGCAACATTCAACGTGATGGTATTGCAAGCACTCATCAACATTCCTCCGTGATCGGGCATGGCGCTCTCGAGAAGCGCCACATTCGATCATTCCGTCCGCCAACGGAATGATGTCTGTCCATGTTGTGATTACAGGGCGGAAATAGAGGAGTTGCCGCGCTCGCCAAGAGCGAGACGCGGATTTATTTTCGCCTTAACCGGCAAATTTGCCGCTGCGCGGGAAGCCCTTCGGAACGGTACGACCGGCGGTGGCGCGATCGGCAAGCCATTCGCCGAGTTCATCCTTGTTCTTGGTGAAAGTGCGGCCTGCACTGTCTTCCCATACGAGGCCGTTAGCGATCGCGAAGCAGCGAACGTCGGAAATGCCGCCATCCTTGTAACGCTGCAAACGAACACCCTTGCCGCGACCCATCTCCGGCACTTGAGCCAGTGGGAAGGCGAGCAGCTTGCGGTTCTCGCCGACGACCGCCACGTGATCGCCGCTGACGGGAACGATCAGCTTCGTCTCATCAGGCATAGAGACGTTCATGATCTGCTTGCCCTTGCGGGTGTTGGCAACCATATCGGCTTCGGCAACGACGAAACCGTTGCCTGCCGTCGAGACGATCAGTTGCTTGCGCGCGGCGTCGTGCACGAAAGCAGTCAGCACGTCCTGATCGTTCTCCATGTCAATCATAATTCGTAGCGGCTCTCCGTGGCCTCGACCGCCAGGCAGCTTGTCGCCTCCGAGCGTGAAGGCCTTGCCGCCTGTGGTGATAATAAGGATCTTGTCGGTTGTCTGCGCCGGGAAGGCAACCTTCAGCGCATCGCCCTCCTTGAATGTCAGGGTCGTGGTGTCGGAAATGTGTCCCTTCAGCGCTCGGATCCAGCCCTTTTCGGAGACGACGACTGTGATCGGCTCCTTCTCGATCATCGCCTGCTGGATTGCCTGCTCATCTGCTTCGGGTGCGTCGGCGAACTGGGTGCGCCGGCGGCCGAGCTCGGTCGCTTTTGCAAACTTCTTCTTCACCTCGCCGATTTCCCAGGCGACGGTCTGCCATTGCTTGTCTTCGGATGCCAGCAGGGCTTCGATCTCGCCCTTTTCCTTCGTGAGCGCGTCGAACTCGGTGCGGATCTCGAATTCCTCGAGCTTGCGCAACGACCGCAGCCGCATGTTGAGGATCGCTTCGACCTGATTGTCGGTCAGCGACCAGCGCGCGATCATCACCGGCTTCGGCTCGTCTTCTTCGCGGATGATGCGAATGACCTCATCGATATTCAGGTAGGCAATCAGCAAGCCGCCGAGAATTTCGAGACGCCGCTCGATTGCAGCCAAGCGGAAGCGCGAACGGCGCTGCAGCACTTCGCGGCGATGGTCGAGCCACTCCTTCAACACCTCGTTGAGCGCCATCACGCGTGGAATGCGTCCCATGGAGAGAACGTTCATGTTCAGCGGGAAGCGGCTTTCCAGCTCCGTCAGCTTGAACATCGATTCCATGAGTATGGTCGGATCGACTGTGCGGTTCTTCGGCACCAGCACGACGCGAACGTCTTCGGCGGATTCGTCGCGGATATCCTCCAGCAGCGGCAGCTTGCGCGCCAGCAGCAGTTCGGCGATCTTTTCGATCAGGCGGGACTTCTGCACCTGGAACGGGATTTCGGTGACGATGATCTGGTAGCCGCCCCGGCCGAGATCCTCAATCTCCCACTTGGCGCGTGTGCGGAAACCGCCACGGCCGGTCTTGTAAGCCTCGATGATGCTTTCACGGCCATCGATGATGATGCCGCCGGTTGGGAAATCCGGGCCGGGAATGAACTCCACCAGCTTTTCGACCGAAGCATCGGGATGCTTGATGAGGTGAAGTGCGGCGTCGCATAGCTCATGGACATTGTGCGACGGAATGGACGTCGCCATGCCGACCGCAATACCGGACGAACCGTTTGCGAGCAGATTCGGGAAGGCGCCCGGCAGGACAACCGGCTCTTCATCTTCCTCGTTGTAGGTAGGTCGGAAATCGACCGCATCCTGTTCGATGCCATCGAGCAGCAGCCCCGCTACCTCGGTCATGCGCGCTTCGGTGTATCGGTAGGCAGCCGCGCTGTCGCCGTCGATGTTGCCGAAGTTGCCCTGCCCGTCGACGACGGGATAGCGCTGCGAGAAATCCTGCGCCAGGCGCACCAGCGCATCGTAAACCGACTGGTCGCCATGCGGATGGAACTTACCGATGACGTCGCCGACGATGCGGGCGCATTTCTTGAAGGCCGAGTTCGGCCGGATGCCCATCTCGCTCATCGCGTGAATGATACGGCGATGCACCGGCTTCAGGCCGTCGCGAACGTCCGGAAGCGCGCGGTGCATGATAGTCGATAGCGCATAGGCAAGGTACCGCTCTTCGAGCGCCGCCTTCAGATCGACCGGAAGGATACTGTCATCGTCTCCGCCAGAGGGCGGCAAAATCTCTTGTCCCATATGTCCTGACTAGCCGAGATGGCCCTTTCGAGCAAGGAATCCGGGCATTCCGTCTGTGGATGAAGTGTTAAGAGCACACGAAAAGAATGACCCGATCGACTTTGCCTGAATTTGGTCGTTGTTTCGTTTTCCCTTCAACACAAATTTAGAAATCCGCAAATATAAACCGCGATCGAAACGTAGTAGACAGGCTGCGAATTCTCATTCGCCGCGCAGCACCGCCACCAGGGGACCCCATATGACTTTTTACCGGACGACACGGCTGATGCTTTCGAGCGCTGCCTTTCTTTCTCTCGCCGGCTCGGCCTTTGCGCTCGACGGCCAGGATCTGCTGAAAAAGATCAATGCGGCCTATAGCCAACAGGGCGGCACGATCGTTGCCGAAGGTGTCGATGTCGACGGAACCACCGTCACTCTGAAGAAGGCAGGTTTCAAGCCGAACAGCGGCGAAGCAGTTTCTATCGGCGACATCACCATGACTGGGGTCGAGGAAGACGAAGACGGCGGCTACTATGTCGAGGAGGCGTCCTTCCCGAACGTCAGCGCTACCAATGACGGCGCCACCTTCACGGCATCCGACCTGACCCTGAGCGGCATTTCGATCCCTGCCGATCCGAAGGGCGAAGGGCTCGACTCCATGTTGCTTTACGAAAACGCGCACAGCGGGCCCGTGAAGGTTGTTCAGAACGGCGCCGAGTTGTTCTCGATCGCCGAAAGCGACGTCAACCTGACGCTTCGCGAAGATGAATCCGGCTTCGATTTCGATGGCGCCTTCAAGGGCCTGAAGGCCGATCTCAGCAAGGCGAGCGACGCGCAGAGCAAGGAAGCAATCGACAAGCTGGCCCTGCAGCAAGTCCAGGGCGACATCACCATGAAGGGTGCCTGGGATCTGACACCCGGCACGATCGACGTTTCCGAATTCGCGTTTGACTTCAACAACGTTGGCAAGCTCAACCTCGCCTTCAAGATCTCCGGCTACACGATGCCCTTCATAAAGTCGCTGCAGGAAGCCGCCAAGCAGGCTGAAGCGAACCAGAACAAGGAAGAGGCTCAGCAGGCTCTCGGCCTGTCGATGCTCGGACTGATGCAGCAATTGTCGTTCGAAAGCGCTCAGATCCGTTTCGATGATGCGTCTATCACCAAGCGCGCGCTCGACTACGCAGGCAGCCAGCAGAACATCTCCGGCCAGCAGATGGCGGATTCGCTGAAGGCAATGACGCCGATCATGCTGGCACAGCTCAACATTCCGGAGCTGCAGAATGCCATATCTGCGGCCGTCAACACCTTCCTCGACAACCCGAAGAGCCTGACGCTTGCCGCCGCCCCGGCAAAGCCGGTTCCGTTCCCGATGATCATGGGAGCTGCGATGGGCGCACCGAACACCCTGCCGCAGGTTCTCGGCGTGAAGGTTACGGCCAACGATTGATGCGGCGGTCTTGAGTATATGGAAACCCGGCGGGCAGAGCCGCACGCCGGGTTTCTTTGCATTTGAGAGCAAGGATCGGTGACCGTCACGTCGTGTGACGCCGCAGCTCGTTCATTGCATGTCCGACCATTTCCAGAAGGTCCGCGGTGGTGGCACCATCTCGCGCCTGTACCGACATGCCCTGGATGATTGCTCCCATGAAGCGGGCAAGCGATCCAGCGTTCGCATCCTGCCTGATATCCCCTTCCCTGATGCCGCGTTCGAGACGCGCCGTGAAGACATCGAGCGTCTGCAATCGCAGAGACGAGACGTAGTGGGCAATGTCCTCGTTCTCTGACGCGCAGTTCAGCACCGCCGTCGAGATCATGCAGCCCTTGGGATGTTCCGGGGCGGTGAACACGATGGCTGAATTCTTCAGGAAGCACTCGAAGGCGGCAACCGTGCCTATTTCTGCCTGGAAGGGATTGCCAGGCTCCGGGCGCGGCATGCGGCGATATTGCGCAAGTGCCTCTCTATAGAGCTCCGCCTTGGAGCTGAAGGCCGCGTAGAGGCTTTGTGGCGTGATCCCCATTGACGCGGTCAGATCGGCAATCGAGCTGCCGTCATAACCGTGCTGCCAGAAGACGTCGCGCGCGGCGGAAAGAACCGTCTCGCGATCGAAGGCCGGCGGGCGGCCCCGCTTCCTGTGTCTGCTATTTTGTGCGCCGTCGCTATTTTTCACAATGACCACTCTAGAAATATCATTCGATCCGGTTTATTCAGGAACGATCATTGTGATTATAGGAGGCTTGATCCGATGTGTCTTCCCCTCGCACCCCAGGACGAACAGCAAACTGCCGACCTCGCTGACGCGCTCGACGCAGTGATTGACCGCACGATCGCTGCGAAACGCCTCGTCGGCGCGGTGGTGCTGGTCGCACACGAGGGCGACATCGTATATCGCCGTGCTGCAGGCTTCGCCGACCGCGAAAAGGGGCAGACCATGGCCGAGGATACGATCTTCCGGCTCGCCTCGATCACCAAACCGATCGTAACGATCGCCGTGATGCGGCTCGTCGAGGAGGGCCGTATCGGCCTCGACGATCCCGTGACCAAATGGCTGCCGGATTTCCGCCCACGGCTTGTCGACGGGACGGAGCCGGTCATCGCCATCCGCGATCTTCTCACCCATACGTCCGGCCTCAGCTACGGCTTTGCCGAGGAGGATGGTCCCTATGCCAGGGCCGGCATTTCCGACGGCATCGATCAGCCCGGCCTGGCGCTTGCCGAAAACCTGAAGCGGCTTGCGGGCGTCCCTCTCCTTTTCGCCCCCGGCTCGAGCTGGCAATATTCGCTCGCCATGGACGTGATCGGTGGTGTCATCGAGAGGGAGACCGGCTGCTCGCTCGGCGAGGCTGTGGCAAAACTGGTGACGGAACCGCTCGGCCTTGCCGATACCGCCTTTGCCGTGCGTGACCGCGGTCGGCTCGCTGCCGCTTACATGAATGCTTCGCCGGAGCCCATGCTGATGGGCAAGGAAGCCTCCGTGCGGGCGCTCACCGGTTCGGTGCGCTTTGCGCCGGACCGCATCTTCGATCCGGCCTCCTATCACTCCGGCGGCGCGGGTATGGCTGGTACCGCCGACGACGTGCTGGCGATCCTAGAAGCGATTCGCAAAGGTGGCGCGCCGCTTCTCTCGGCCGGAACGGTCGAGACCATGATGGCGGATCAGGCAAAAGGCGTGCGCCAGCCCCTCGATCCCGGCGTCGGCTTCGGTTTCGGCTGGGCGGTGGTGACCGATCCGGTCGCCGCGCAGGTGCCGTGGTCGAAGGGAACGCTCCGCTGGGGCGGCGTCTACGGCCATAGCTGGTTCGTCGATCCGGAGAAGAAACTAACCGTCGTGGCGCTGACGAATACGACGCTGGAGGGGATGTGGGGGCAATTCACTGTGGATCTGCGCGACGCGGTCTACGCGACGCTTTAAGTCCAAAGCAAAAAGCCCGGCTCAGGCCGGGCTTTTTGTCTTGATTGGTCAGGATCAGTCTTTCTTGACTGGCGGGATCGGGCGGATCGCCAGTTCGCGCAACTGGGTCGGCGTTGCCGGCGTCGGCGCACCCATCAGGAGGTCCTGCGCCTGCTGGTTCATCGGGAACAGCGAGATCTCGCGCAGGTTCTTGGCGCCGACGAGCAGCATGACGATACGGTCGATACCAAAAGCGGCACCACCGTGCGGAGGCGCGCCGTACTGGAAGGCGCGGTAGAGGCCGCCGAAGCGATCTTCCACGTCCTGCTGGCTGAGGCCGACCTTTTCGAAGGCGGCAACCATGGTTTCCGGAGACTGGTTACGGATCGAGCCAGAAGCGATTTCGAAGCCGTTGCAGACCGCGTCGTACTGGTAAGCCTTGATCGTCAGCGGATCCTGGTTCGTCAGCGCGTCGAGACCGCCCTGCGGCATCGAGAACGGGTTGTGGGCGAAGTCGATCTTCTTTTCTTCCTCGTTGTATTCGAAGAACGGGAAGTCGACGATCCAGCACAGCTCGAAGCGGTCGCGGTCGATCAGGTTCAGTTCGTCGGCGGCACGGTTACGGGCTTCGCCTGCGAACTTGTAGAACTTGGACGGCTCGCCGGCGACGAAGAAGCAGGCGTCGCCCGCGTCAAGGCCGAGCTGCGTGCGGATCGCTTCGGTGCGCTCTTCACCAATGTTCTTTGCGAGCGGGCCGGAGCCGCCGATCTTGCCGTCTTCTTCCTTCCAGAAGATGTAGCCGAGGCCGGGCTGGCCCTGACTCTGCGCCCAGGCGTTCATGCGGTCGCAGAATGCTCTGGAGCCGCCGGTCTTGGCGGGGATCGCCCAGATCTCGACCTTCGGGTTCGAGGCGATCATGCCTGCGAAGACCTTGAAGCCGGAGCCGGCGAAGTGATCGGTGACGGCTTCCATGACGATCGGGTTGCGCAGGTCCGGCTTGTCGGAGCCGTACTTGCGGATCGCTTCGTCGTAAGGAATGCGCGGCCATTCCTTGGTGACCGGCTTGCCTTCGGCGAATTCCTCGAAGATCGAGGTCATCATCGGGCCCATGGTGTTCCAGATATCTTCCTGCTCGACGAAGCTCATTTCGAGGTCGAGCTGGTAGAACTCGCCCGGCAGGCGGTCGGCGCGCGGGTCTTCATCGCGGAAGCACGGGGCGATCTGGAAGTAGCGGTCGAAGCCTGCAACCATCAGCAGCTGCTTGTACTGCTGCGGCGCCTGCGGCAGGGCGTAGAACGTGCCGGGATGAATACGCGACGGCACGAGGAAGTCGCGCGCGCCTTCCGGCGACGAGGCCGTCAGGATCGGGGTCGTGTATTCGGTGAAACCGACATTGCACATCTCGCGGCGCATCGAGGAGATGACCTGCGTGCGCTTGACGATGTTCTTGTGCAGCGTTTCGCGGCGCAGATCGAGGAAGCGGTACTTCAGGCGAACGTCCTCAGGATAGTCCGGCTCGCCGAAGACGGGCAGCGGCAATTCCTTGGCGGCGGAGAGAACTTCGATCTCCTGTGCGTAGAGTTCGATCTCGCCGGTTGCCATGTTCTTGTTGACGGTGTCTTCCGTACGGGCCTTTACGAGGCCGTCAATGCGGATGACCCACTCGCCGCGGACCAGTTCGGCCTGCTTGAAAGCGGGCGAATCCGGATCGGCAACGACCTGGGTGATGCCGTAGTGGTCGCGAAGGTCGATGAAGAGAACGCCGCCATGGTCACGAACGCGGTGGACCCAGCCGGAAATCCGGACGGTCGAGCCAACATCCGTCTTGCGGAGGGCTGCACATGTGTGGCTGCGGTAACGATGCGTCATCTGAATTCCCGGTATCTGGCTTAAAGACGGCAGCAGGGGCTCCTAAGGCTCTCCGGCACCGACAAGAAAATCGGGCGGAAAAGCGCACGGACCGCCTGATTTGTCAAGACTTGGCGCATAGCGTACGCGCGTTGCGACGGCTTTATGGCACGCAGAAAGCCGTCCCATCGGGAAAGCCGTGCGGCAGTTTGGCGGGCTCTCACCATATTGCTGAAGCTCGCGGTCAACTTTAAAGAGGAACGATATTGTCCCTCGGAGTTTCGCCATGCCCCTTCTCACTCGCCGCAATCTGCTGAAAGCTTCCGCCGTAGCAGGTGCTTATGGCGTCGGGATCGGCGTTGCCGGCAAATTCGGACTGGCGGAAGCGGCACCGGAGCCGCAGGTTCTAAAAGCGATCAAGACGACGGCCAGCATCGCCGATTCAGGTGTGACGAAAGACATAATGACCTGGGGCGATGGCGGCATGCCGCCGGTGCTCCGGATGACCAAGGGCAAGCCATATGCGGCGCGGCTGTCGAACACCCTCGACGAGCCAACGACAATCCACTGGCACGGACTGAGAATCGCCAACAAGATGGACGGCGTGCCGTTCATGACGCAGCCTTACGTCTATACTGGCGACAGCTTCGACTATGCCTTCACGCCGCCGGATGCCGGCACCTTCTGGTATCACCCGCATTGCAATACGTTGACGCAGATGGGGCACGGAATGACCGGGGTTCTGGTGGTTGAGGATCCCGATGATCCGACCTTCGATGCCGAGATCGTGCTCAATCTGCGAGACTGGCGCCTCGGTGGCGACGGGCAATTCATTGCGCCATTCCGGCCGCGTGATGCGGCAAAGACCGGCACCTACGGAACAGTCCGGACGGCCAACTGGCACCAGGAGCCGCAGTATGACGCGCCGGCCGGCGGCCTCATCCGGCTGCGGATTGCCGTGACCGACGTTACCCGCATCTTCTCGCTTAAAGTGGTGGGTGCAGAGGCGACGGTCATCGCCATCGACGGCAATCCCGTACCCAAACGCTTTCCGCTCGACTTGCTGCTGATCGGCCCCGGCCAGCGCCTCGATCTGGCTGTGCGAATGCCAGACAGCGAGGGCGCCATCGCCACACTCGAAGATATCAGGGGCACAACGCCGAAGACGATCGCGAAGCTCAGAGCCGTCGGAGCGTCGTTGAAGCGCAATGTCGGCGACCTTGCCGCACTCGGCGAAAACCCTGTCGCCAAAGCCGATCTTTCCGCGGCGCAGAAGATTCCGCTCATCCTTAGCGCCACCGCCGAAAGCGCGCCTGCTGACAGCATCTGCGGTACCCTTGGCTACAGCTTCTGGGCCATCAACAAGGTGCCATGGCCAGGCGACACACCGGACGCGACCGCGCCGCTGGCAGAATTGAAGCTCGGCAAGAGCTACATCCTGCAGCTCGAGAACGTGACGCCGCACACGCATCCCATTCACCTGCACGGCATGAGCTTCACCGTGCTTTCGTCATCGACGCGAGAGGTCCTGCCCTTCGTAACCGACACCTATCTGGTCCAGCCCGACGAGAAGGTGCAGCTCGCTTTCGTTGCCGACAATCCGGGAGACTGGCTGCTGCATTGCCACATCATCGAGCATCAAAAGACCGGTATGACCAGTTATGTTAGAGTTGTTTGACAGGTCTTTGCGGGTTCTAGTTGACATATCCGGCCGAAAGGAGAAGGAAGGTTCAACTATGTCTATCCTGCGAATGAATTGATATGATCGAAACAACCGCCGATTTGGAGGCGGCCTGCAAAGAGCTGGCCAAGTCAGAATTCATTACCATCGACACCGAGTTTCTCCGCGAGACGACGTTTTGGCCGGAACTCTGCTTGATACAGATGGCGAGCCCGACGACCGAAGTGCTGGTCGATCCGTTGGCGAAGGGTCTCGACCTGAAGCCCTTCTTCGAGCTGATGGCGAATACCAATGTCCTGAAGGTCTTCCACGCGGCGCGTCAGGATATCGAAATCATTTACAACAGGGGCGGCCTCATTCCGCATCCTATCTTCGACACGCAGGTTGCCGCGATGGTGTGCGGCTTCGGCGATTCCGTCTCCTACGACCAGCTCGTCAGCCGCACCAAGGGCGTACAGATCGACAAGTCTTCGCGCTTCACCGACTGGAGCCGGCGGCCGCTTTCAGAAAAGCAGCTGGATTATGCGCTTGCCGACGTGACGCATCTGCGCGACGTCTACCTCTATCTCAAGACCGAGCTGGAGCGCGAGAGCCGCTCGTCCTGGCTCCGGGAGGAGATGGATATCCTTGAGGCTCGCGAGACTTACGATATGCATCCAGACGATGCATGGCAGCGGTTGAAAATGCGCCTGCGCAAGCCGCAGGAACTTGCCATCCTCAAGTATGTTGCCGCCTGGCGCGAGCGCGAAGCCCGCTCCCGTAACGTGCCCCGTTCCCGCGTCCTCAAGGATGACGCGATCTACGAGATCGCCCAGCAGCAGCCGAAGGACGCCGAAGCGCTCGGCCGGTTGCGAACGATCCCCAAAGGCTGGGAGCGATCGGCAGCGGGTGCAGCCGTCGTCGAGGCCGTTAACGAGGCACTTGCTTTGCCGAAGGCAGACATGCCGCACGCGCCACGACAGACGCAGCCGCCGGAAGGTGCTGCCGCTGCCTCCGAACTGCTGAAGGTCCTGTTGAAGCTGATCTCGGAAAAACATGGCGTCGCCCCGAAGGTAATCGCCAACAGCGAGGATCTCGACCGAATCGCAGCGGAAGGCGAGAAAGCCGAAGTCGCAGCCCTCCATGGCTGGCGGCGGGAGCTTTTTGGCGAGCCGGCGCTGCAGCTTATCCAGGGCCAAGTCGCTCTCCGCTTCGTCGGCAAGAAGGTCGAGACGGTGGCGCTCTAGGCGCCATCAAGCCGACGCTTTTGCGCGCATAGTCATTTCGAGATCGATTCGATCGAGGAAACGGATCTGGCGCGCCTTTCGGAAACACCCAACGTTTCCTATATTCCTTGGGTATCCCGGCGACGCGACACCGCGAAAAGGACTACATGAGGGAAATATCTCCGGTCCAGAACTGGCTACTGATCGCGCTCGTCATAGCGGCGAGTGGCGTTCTGTATGACATGCGGTTCTATGGCGGGCATCCGTTTGTCGGCGCGACTTTTGCGCTGTTTATCGGCATGCCGATCATCGCCTTCGAGCGCAAGGTAATCCTGCGTTCGCTCTACCGTCGAATGCAGGCACTCCCAACGCTGACGTTCTTCCTTGCGGAGATCTTCGTCTATGAGATCCTGATGAGCGTCGGATTTGCCGTTGCTGGTCTGTCAATGTGGTGGCTCGGCGTCTTCCGTCCGGCGTCATGGGTAGATGCCGTCATCCTGCCGTTCGAAGCCTTTCTCTATGCGCTCGCCGTATGCGCGCTCATCATCTTCGTGCTTCGGATACGCGAACTGCTCGGGCGCGACATCTTCACGAATATGCTTTTCAGTCGCTACCGGAAGCCGATCAGCGAGGAGCGCGTCTTCCTCTTCATCGACTTGGTGGATTCGACCGCCTTTGCCGAAAAGCACGGTGATCTTAGGGCGCAGCAGATGCTCAGTTCTTTGTTTGCCGCCTTCGCTGAGCCGGTCAGGAAGTACAAAGGTACCATCGACGACTATGTCGGCGACGCCGCAATCATCAGCTGGCCACTGGAGCGCGGAATCAAGTTCGCGCGATGCGTGAACTGCATCTTCGATATTATCGGTGCGATCGAGGCAGACGCCGAGAACTGGCTGAAGACATACGGCCAGGTTCCTCGCCTCCGTGCTGCTCTGCACGGTGGTACGGTGATCACGGCCGAAATCGGCGTCGATCACCACAAAATCACGTATTTCGGCGACACGGTGAACACAACGTCGCGGCTTGAATCACTCTGCAAGACGTTGAACCGGTCCGTCCTGATCTCCTCCGATCTCGCCCAGCAGATCAAGATGCCGGAGACGGTATCTGCCCAGGATCTTGGCAACCATGCCGTCAAGGGCCGCGGCCAGAGCCTCGGCGTCATCGCTCTTGTAAAGGCGGACAACCACAAGACGTCACCAAAGCTTCACGCAAGCGTCAACGCGCCGACATGAAAGCCTTGGTAATCGAGACCCGCATTCCAATCCTTGGGGGTTTCGATGAAAAATACTCTTCTAGCTTCTGTTTCATTTGTTCTTTTGATCGCCGGTTCGGCTGCAGCCGACCAGCAGGAATTTCCAGCCAAGCTGGCAGGTCAGGCAATGCTGCCGGCCAACACGCTCGTCGCTGCTCCGGCGGATGCGCCTGATTTCCTCAAGCACTCCGGTAAATTCACCACTGCCGACCGCAAGCGCACCGAAGCGCTCGGTACCGTTCCCGGCAAGGACGGTGCGCGTGTCACCGATCTGAAGCTTCCCTTCGACGGTCAGCCGATCCAGGGCTTCTCCGGCATCAAGACCATGCCTGACGGTACGTTCTGGACGCTCTCCGACAACGGCTTCGGCTCCAAGGCAAACTCCAGCGATGCGATGCTCTTCCTGCATCAGGTGAAGTTCGACTGGCAGACCGGCAAGGTGGAGGTCGTCAAGAACCTCTTCCTGTCCGACCCCGACAAGAAGGCTCCCTTCCCGATCGTGCTGGAAGGCGCTGAGAAGCGGTATTTGACAGGCGCGGACTTCGACATCGAATCCGTACAGCCTGTCGCGGACGGCTTCTGGATCGGCGAGGAATTCGGACCCTATATCCTCAAATTCGACACTGAAGGCCGCCTGACCGACGCCATCTCGACCACCGTCGACGGCAAGCCGGTCCTGTCCCCCGACAATCCGGTACTCGCCGTTCCGGCAAACCCGGCCGCCAAGATGCCGGTCTTCAACCTGAAGCGCTCGGGTGGCTTCGAGGGTCTTGCCATGTCGAAGGACGGCAGCAAGCTCTACGGGCTTCTGGAAGGTGCTCTGTACGAGGATGGCGGCAAGATGGAGTCGGTTGACGGCCACACCGCCATCCGCGTCATCGAATTCGACATCGCTTCCAAGAGCTGGACGGGCCGCAGCTGGTTCTATCCCTTCGAGGACAAAGGCGTATCGATCGGCGATTTCAACATGCTCGACGATACGACCGCGCTCGTCATCGAACGCGACAACGGCGCCGGCACGAAGGACAAGGCTTGCGCCGATCCCAAGCAGCCGAAGCCGGATTGCTTTGACGCCCCAGCTGAACTGAAGCGTATCTACAAGATCGAGTTCAACGACGCCAACGTCAGTAAGGCCGTCCGCAAGATCGGCTACATCGACCTCCTTGATATCAAGGACCCCGACAACAAGAAAAAGGCCGGCAGCAAGGATGGCATCTATGACATGCCGTTCGTGACGATCGAGAACGTCGACCGCGTCGATGCCACACACATCGTCGTCGGCAACGACAACAACCTGCCCTTCTCTGCCGGGCGCGCTGTCGACAAGGCCGACAACAACGAATTCAGCCTGCTCGAAGTCGGCGAACTGCTGAACGCTAAGTAAGTTTATCTTCGCAAGAAGGCTCCGCTTAGGAAGGCGGGGCCTTTTTAGGAGATGCGCGGCAGACGGCCCGAATTGGCCCGCGTTCGGAGATTTGAACTACCGCTCCGTTGCGCCCTTTCCGGCGAGAATGTGATCCCGGAATTTAGCGATCCGCGCCGTTCGCGTCTCTGACTTCTTCACCCCGTTGAGATTGATCACGTAGCTTTTCTGCCGGCCCGGTGTCAGATCATGAAACGCCTCGGCAAGTTCAGGGTCGGAATCCAGCGCCTCCACCAACTCCTCAGGCAAGTCCACTTGACCTTGCCCCTTCGGCGGCTTGATGCCCGCCTCGGCATAGCCCATCGCCTCCTCCAAGTAAGACCGGATAACAGACTCCATCTCCGCGACCTGCGCATTGTCCACAAAGCGAAGCATATCGGGATGTTGGGTGTTCGGCCCCTGCTTCTCAAGGGCGTCGTGGGGGTCCTTCATCAGTGCTGCATTAAAGAAAGTCAGGCGAAAATCTCCGCGGAAGGCGCCGATTATCGCGATGTTGCGGCCTTCATGCATATAGCAGGGATGCGCCCACTTCACCGTCTCGACGAGACCTGCCTCACGACAGATCCCGCGGAGCGCGTTCAGGCCGTCGATCCACTGCCGCGTCGAACAGTCCGGTGTCGCAAAGCGTTCGCAGCGTCCGCATCCTTTTGTGAAAAAGTCCTCTATGTCCGTGATCATTTCTCTCGCTCAGATTCCATTCACAAGGTTGGCTGCTCAGTTGACGCATACCAAATCAGTACGTCAACTTAGGGCCGAATTTTTTACGAATGCGACTCGGGCGATCAACCCAACGAATCCTCAGCAGGGAGAGCTGGCGGTCAGCTTGTCCCCGGCCGGTTCGACTAGCGTGCGCGGTAGTTCGCACCTCAGGTCTTTACGGCGTTTGTCTTCGGCTTCAGGAAGATGATGAGAAGCAAGCCGGCGACGATGAGCGCCGCGCCTTCGAGATGATAGCGTTGCAACTGCTCGCCGAGGATCAGGTAGGCGAGCACGGCGATGAAGATCGTCTGGATGTACAGGAGCACGCCCGCCCGAGCCGCGCCCAAGGCCTCGATGCTGCGATTGAAGAGGTAGTACATAAGCGCCCCGCCGGGAATCGCGACATAGGCGAGCGCGACAAGCCCGCTGGCGTTCAGCGTCGAGCGTTCGTCGGAGAGAAGCTCAAAGATGTAGAACGGCAGCGCCGTGACCACGGCTGCGCCGAGGAGCAACACCAGAAGCGCAAGACGGTTCACATCGAATTTCGCCCGGCGGAGCAGGACGGTGTATAGGCTGAAACAGCACGCACCGGCGACTATCCACAGCTCCCCGGGATTGAGGTCGAGACGCAACAGCGCGGCCGGGCTGCCCTTGACGATGATGACCACGATCCCGAGAAAAGCCACGATAGATCCGAGCACCTGCCAGCTTCCCATCGGCTCGGCCAGAACCAAACGGGCCAGGATCATGGTGATGATCGGGATCAGGGCGATGATGATACCGGCGGTGGTGGCATCAGCATGCTCGAGGCCGACGAAAATCATGCCCTGACAGATCGCCAACCCCATGCCACCAATGACAAGGAGTTCGAGAGCACGCGCCCGCACCAGCGCGACCATGTCGCTGAAATGCCGGCGGACGATCGGCATCAGGATCGCCCAGGCGATCAGCACGCGCCAGAAGCAAAGCGCCCAGGGCGGCATCTCGGAAGATACCCATTTCGCGGCGATATAGACGCCGGCCGACAGCAGCCAGCAGAGAACTCCCACGGAATAAGCGGCCGTAAGCGAACTGCCAGCCGCCTGTTCCGTCCCGACTGTGTCACGGTGGACTGCCAAGACAGTGATCGCCATGGCTCAGTTATGCCACAGTTCCCGTGAGCTGCACAGATGAAGGCGACCGCGCCCTTGCCTGCCATGAGAAGCCGTGTGCGAAGACACCTGCTCAGGCACCTATAGTTCGCGCTGCTGCCGGCGGCCTCTATTTGAAGCGGAAGGCCAAACGCTTGTTGGTCAGCTTGGAAAGTTGTTGCAAGCGTCCGTCGAGGCGCTCGCCGGCAAAGTCGCGATATTCCGCCGGCACCACGAACTCCAAGTCGAGATCGGGATTGGACGACTTCTGGAAACTCAGATTGCGTACCACGCCGGGCATGGATGCCGAAAAGAGATAGACGACACGCAGCATACCTCCGAGCAGCTTGGCGCGCTCGACATACTGCGGCGTTGCGATCGCGGCCAGCGGCACCGTTGCGCCATCATCATGCGGCCCTTCGAAACGGTAATAGTTGGTGAGCGCAATGAAGGCCCGGCCGGGATGGCTGATGCCGACGAAGGATGAGTGGGCAATGATGTTTAACGCCTGCAGGCCGCGATAATCGGGATGCGCGCGCCAACTGATGTCGGCAAGCAGACAGGCCGCCTGACGATAGCGCGCCTCCTCCTCCGTCTCCGTGATGCCGAAGTAGGGCATCATACGGCCGCTCCAGTCCGCCAGCTCCCTGGCATGCTCCGGCGAACGGGCGCGCAGAATGGCCAGTTCGCCCGCGGCGGCCAACAATGGATCGCTGCGGCGTTCCCGCTCGGAAAGCAGTGAGTAGAGGTAGCCTTCGCGTACGCCCTGCCCCGAGAACGAGATGACAGAGGGCTTCATCGCGCTCAGAACTTCTTTCATGGCAACCGCGCCGAAGGGAAGCAACGCGCGGCGATACTTCGAGACGGCCATCCACGCAGGATCTTTCGAGTCCTTCGCAATCTCGACCTGATCGAGGAACTGCATCATCGCCTCAAGTGAAACCTCGTAGCCCTGCATCATGTGCAGCGGATAGTGGGTCATTTCCATGTGCAGCTTTGCGATGTTTCGCCAGGTGCCCCCGACGGCGTAGAAGGTGCGCCCCGCACCCTTCGCCAAAAGCTTGGAACTTGTCTTCACATGCTTGCGGGCAAAGGTCCGCGCCTTCTCCATCGAGCCGCCGGCATATTCGGACAGGCGAAGGCCACCAAGCGGCAAAGTCACTCCCTTGCCGATTTCCTTGCCTTTGATGTCGATCAATTCGAGCGAACCACCACCCAGGTCGCCTGCAATGCCGTCGGGCTCGTAGAAACCGCTGACAATGCCGAGCGCAGAGAATTTTGCCTCTTCTTCGCCGGAGAGAACGCGAACCTTGCGCTGAAGAATGGTTTCCGCCTGGTGGATGAAGTCAGGGCCGTTGGATGCCTCACGGGCGGCGGCCGTCGCCAGAACGTACATGGTGGAAGCACGCGCCTGATCGGACAACGCCTTGAACCGATGCAAGGCAGCCAACGCGCGCTCGACGCTCGCCTCATCCATCTTGCCGGTCAACGCGATGCCCTTGCCCAGGCCGCACAATACCTTTTCATTGAAAAGGATCGTCGGCGAGCGGGACATGCCTTCATAGATGACCACACGGATCGAGTTCGACCCGATATCGACAACGGAGACCGGGGCAATCCCTGGAAGGCGCCCCTGGGCTTCTGATTCAACCATGCAGGTCCAATATTACTTGTTGTTTCGGCCAGAAAGCAGGCCGGCGATCAGCTTGGGCGCACTAGATTTCAAGGCTTCGCCTCGGCCCGACAGGCTTGGGTTGGTCATGAAATACTGCTGCGCGTTGAACGGCTCCTCGCCCTTGCGCACCTCCATGCGCCTGGACGTACCGTCGGGCAATATCTCGTAGCTTTGCTGATTGTCAATGATATTGCCGAGCATAATCTGTGAGAGAACCTGCTCGTGGACCGTCGGATTGGTCAGCGGAACCAAGGTTTCCACACGGCGATCAAGGTTGCGCGGCATCATGTCGGCCGAGCCGATATAGACCAGCGCCTTGTCGGACGGCAGCCCGTGACCGTTGCCGAAGCAGAAGATGCGGCTGTGCTCCAGGAAGCGTCCGACGATCGACTTCACCCTGATATTTTCGGAAAGGCCCGACACCTGCGGGCGCAGGCAGCAGATACCCCGGATCACGAGATCGATTTCGACACCGGCGCGGCTCGCAGTGTAGAGTGCGTCGATAATCTCGGGATCGACCAGGGAATTCATCTTCATCCAGATCGCAGCCGGGGCACCGCTCTTGGCGTGCCTGATCTCTTCATCGATGTGACGAAGGATGCGCGAACGTAGTGTATAAGGCGACACTGCGAGCTTCATGCTCTCCTCCGGCTCGCCGTAACCGGTGATAAAATTGAAGATATTCGCCATGTCGTGCGCGATCACGGGATTGCAGGTGAAGAACGACAGGTCGGTATAGATCTTGGCAGTGATCGGATGGTAGTTTCCGGTGCCAAGGTGGCAATAGGTGCGCAGCTTGCCTTCCTCGCGGCGCACCACCATCGACATCTTCGAATGCGTTTTCAGTTCGATGAAACCGAAGACGACCTGCACGCCGGCGCGTTCCAAGTCACGCGCCCAGCGGATATTCGCCTCTTCATCGAAACGGGCTTTCAACTCCACCAGAGCCGTCACCGATTTGCCTGACTCAGCCGCGTCGATCAGCGCACGGACAATCGGGCTGTCGTTCGAGGTGCGGTAGAGCGTCTGCTTTATCGCGAGGACGTCAGGATCGCGCGCAGCTTGCAGCAGAAACTGGACCACCACGTCGAAGGATTCATAGGGGTGGTGAACCACCATGTCCTTTTCGCGGATTGCCGCCAGGCAGTCCCCGACATGCTCTCGGACGCGCTCGGGAAATCGTGCGTTATAGGGCGGGAACCGGAGATCTTCGCGCGGTGCCTTCGTGATCTCGGACAGCGTGTTCAAGGCCAGCAAGCCGGGCAGAACCGCCACGCGATTTTCCGGAACACTGAGAGCCTGAACGACGAACTGGCGCAACGACGCCGGCATCTCCGAGTCTGTCTCTATGCGGATGACCGATCCACGGCGGCGGCGCTTCAGCGCCGTTTCGAAGAAGCGCACCAGGTCTTCGGCTTCTTCCTCGACTTCGATATCGCTGTCGCGAATGATCCGGAAGGTACCTGAGCCCTGAACCTCGTAGCCGGGATAGAGCCGGTGAATGAAGATGTTGGCGACGTCCTCAAGCGTGATGTAGCGGATCGTATTGCGATCGTCCGGAAGGCGAACGAAGCGATCGAGCGCCGGCGGCAGGCGCAAAAGCGCCGTCATCGGGTCGCGGCCGTTCTTGCTGACGAGTTGCAGGCCGATCGAGAAACCGAGGTTCGGAATGAAGGGGAACGGGTGCGCAGGGTCGATCGACAGAGGCGTCAACACCGGAAAGATCGCCTGCTCGAATTCCGTTGCGAGCCACGCACGATCGGATTCGCTGAGCGCCCCGGGACGCACTATCAGGATATCTTCCTTGGCGAGATACTGCTGGAGCACGGCAAGTGACGCCTGCTGCTCCATCTGCAGATTGTCGATCTCCTGAAGAATGGCGTAGAGCTGCTCGGCTGGCGTCTTGCCGTCTGGCGTGCGGACAACGATATTCTGGCGCACCTGCCCTTCGAGACCGGCGACGCGAACCATGAAAAATTCGTCGAGGTTTGCCGCCGAAATAGAGAGGAAACGAACGCGCTCCAGCAGCGGATGCTCGGTGTTCAACGTTTCTTCGAGAACACGGCGATTAAATTGCAGCCAAGAGAATTCGCGGTTGATGAAGCGCTCGGGACTGGAGAGCAACTCTTCCAACGACGGCACAGTCTCATTCTTTTCCGGAGTAGGTTCGTGATGCTCCGCGACTGCACTATCCATGGTCTGATTGCCCCGTTTCATTCGGCAAGCGAATTATATCAGTTTCACGACAGAACTGTGACAGTCAATCAGCCGGTTCCGAATTGCCCAATTCATTCAACACCTCAGCAGCGAGAGTTCGAGTAATCTTCGTGCCTCGGGAGAGAGCAAGCCGGTCAAGCCTGTCCACGATCGTCTGGGCCGCGTTCAGCGACCGCTCGATCCGGTTAACGATATAGAGAACCAGTTTGTCATCAATATAAAGCTGGCGGTCAGCAAACAGCTTCACGATGACCTGGGAGAGCAGCTCCTCGTCCGGTTCGCCGATCTCGACAACCGTCGCAGCCTTCAGGCGCGAACGCAAATCCGGCAGTTCCACCGGCCAGGACATCGGCCAGAGCCGGCTTGTCATTAGAAGACTGTGACCGTTTTCCCGCACACTGTTGATGACATGGAAGAGTTCGTTGTCGTCGAAGCCGAGCCGGTCGACATCCTCGAACAGCACGGGACCATTGGCAGCATCGACCGCTGCGTCGGCGCCGGCCCTCGGATGTATGTCGACGGCACCGCTGTGATCTTTCCAGATGTTGGCAAGATGCGATTTTCCAGAGCCTACCGGCCCGGCGAGGATCACCACGGGCGAAGGCCAATGCGGCCAGGCATCGACGATCGAAACGGCAGCAGCTAGCCGCTCGGAGATCAACAGGTCGTCGCGACCGGTTGCGGTATCGTGCGAAAAGGCCAAGGGAAGCTGTTCGACGGCATTGCGCCTTGGACCAGCGTTTTTCAAATCAGTCATTTGGGATCAGCTTTTGTCTTGCCGACCCGGCCATTGTTGGACCCACCGGCATAGAGATCGCTCTCAAGGTAACGTGAAAGGGCAAAACGGACAAGCACGCCAACTGCAGCCGCCGCCGGCACGGCGACCAGCAGACCGACGAAGCCGAACAGCGCACCGAAGGCGAATAGCGCAAACATCAGCCAGACCGGATGCAGCCCGACACTCTGTCCCACCAGCTTCGGCTGCAGGATGTTGCCCTCCATGAACTGCCCGCTAAAGAAGACGGCCAACACCGCGCCTACCCAGATGTAGTCGGGCCAGAACTGGACGATGGCAACGCCTACGGCAAGAACGAGGCCTACCATCGAACCGACATAGGGAATGAAGCTGATCATGCCCGCGAACAGACCGATCAACAGACCGAAGTTCAAGCCGACCAGCGACAGGCCGACGGCATACCAGATGCCGAGGATGAGGCAGAGCGACCCCTGCCCGCGAATGAAGCCGGCAATGGCCTGGTCGATCTCACGCATGATCTGGTGGACGTTGGCGACGTAGTCGCGCGGAATGTACTGATCGACCTTGGCGATCATGCGATCCCAATCGAGCAACATGTAGAAGGCCACGACTGGCGTGACGATCATCAGTGAGATCACGTTGACCACGGCAAGGCCGGAACTCCAGACCTGACCGAAGAGACCGGTGAGCAATCCAAATCCCTGCGACAGTATCTCGGAGAAATTATTCTTGATCGTTCCGAGCTGGCTTTTCACCCAATCCGGCATCAAGGAATTCTGGGACTGCACGATGAATGTCTGCAACTGATCGATGTAGCCCGGCAGGCGGCCGGCGAAATCGCTGAATTGACTCGCCAAAACCGGTATCAGGATCATCAATGCGAGTACGATAAGGACGACGAACGCAATGAGGATGACGATCGTCGCCATCAGGCGGCTCAGCCCAAGGCGCTCCAGCCGATCGGCAACCGGATCGAGGAAATAGGCGAGCGCCATGCCTGCGAGAAACGGCAGCAGGATCGAACTGAAGATGAAGAGAAAGCCGATAAAGAAGGCGAGCACGATCAGCCAGAAGATCACCTGGCGCTTCAGACCTGCCCCGCTAACCTGCTGTGGCATCACATTCCCCGCTGATCGACTGTCTCGATTTTTCGCATCATCGCGATGCAACCTTTCGAGCACATAGGATGTGGCCGAGAGAATGGTCAACCCCGGCGCTAAAAATCCAGAGGGCCTGCGTCAAAAGAGCGGGAAATTGGGGCTTTTTCCATGCAATCCCTTGCATATAGGCCCGCGTCATGCAATGGCGACCCGCATATCGAGGCGGTGACATTTCCCGCCCCCGCACAGCCATCGGAGAGCAGCATGAGCCAGTCTGGAAAAAACGGCCTGACCTATAGCGACGCAGGCGTCGACATCGATGCCGGAAACCTTCTGGTGGAGAAGATCAAGCCCGCCGTGCGCTCGACGCGCCGCCCGGGTGCAGACGGCGA
Source organism: Hyphomicrobiales bacterium (assembly GCA_900466605.1). Lineage (GTDB taxonomy): Bacteria > Pseudomonadota > Alphaproteobacteria > Rhizobiales > Rhizobiaceae > Rhizobium. The sequence continues at coordinate 18,904 of UBMU01000018.1, read as the reverse complement.
GATCGGCGGCTTCGGCGGCCTGTTCGACCTCAAGGCTGCAGGCTTCACCGATCCGGTTCTCGTTGCCGCCAATGACGGCGTCGGCACCAAGCTGAAGATCGCCATCGACGCCGATTATCACGACACCGTCGGCATCGATCTCGTCGCCATGTGCGTCAACGATCTTGTGGTCCAGGGCGCAGAGCCGCTGTTCTTCCTCGACTACTTTGCGACAGGCAAGCTCGATCCCGATCAGGGTGCGGCGATCGTCGAGGGCATTGCTGCCGGCTGCCGCGACGCGGGCTGCGCACTGATCGGCGGCGAGACCGCCGAGATGCCGGGCATGTATTCCTCCGGCGACTACGATCTTGCCGGCTTTGCCGTCGGCGCTGCCGAGCGTGGCCAGTTGCTGCCGTCGGGCGATATCGCCGAGGGCGACGTGATCCTCGGCCTCGCGTCGTCAGGCGTTCACTCCAACGGCTTCTCGCTCGTGCGCAAGATCGTCGGCATTTCGGGCCTCGCCTGGGATGCCCCGGCACCGTTCGCGGACGGCAAGAGCCTTGGCGAAGCCCTGCTGACACCGACCCGCATCTATGTGAAGCCGCTCCTCAAGGCGATCCGCGAAACCAAGGCCATCAAAGCCCTGGCGCACATCACCGGCGGCGGCTTCCCGGAGAATATTCCGCGTGTTCTGCCGAAGCACCTCGCAGCCGAGATCGATCTTGCCGCCGTCAAGGTTCCCTCGGTCTTCTCGTGGCTGTCCAAGACGGGCGGCGTTGAAGCCAACGAAATGCTGCGTACCTTCAACTGCGGCATCGGCATGATCGCGGTCGTTTCGGCTGAGAACGTCGCAACCGTGACCGCCGCTCTCGAAGCTGAAGGCGAGACGGTCGTGCGGCTCGGCCGGATGATCGCCCGTGCCGAGGGTGCAGCCGGTACGCTCTACAAGGGTACGCTCGCCATATGACGTCGTCGCGCAAACGCGTCGTCGTCTTCATCTCCGGCGGCGGTTCCAACATGATGGCGCTGGTCGCAGCAGCCAAGGCTGGCGACTTTCCGGCCGAAATCGTCGGCGTCATCTCCGACAAGGCCGACGCCGGCGGGCTCGCCAAGGCGGCAGCCGAAGGCATCCCGACATTCGCCTTCGTGCGCAAGGACTATGCAAGCAAGGAAGCACACGAGGAGGCAATCTTTGCCGCGCTCGATCAGTTGTCTCCGGACATTCTCTGCCTTGCAGGCTACATGCGGCTGCTGAGCGGCACCTTCATCCAACGCTACGAGGGACGGATGATCAACATCCATCCTTCCCTGCTGCCGCTGTTTCCCGGCCTGCACACCCATCAGCGCGCGATCGACGCGGGGATGCGGATTGCCGGGTGCACCGTGCATTTCGTCACCGAAGGCATGGATGAGGGGCCGGTTATCGGCCAGGCCGCCGTTCCGGTGCTTTCCAGCGACAATGCCGATAGCCTCGCCGCGCGCGTGCTCACGGTCGAGCATCAACTCTACCCGCAAGCGCTGCGGCTCTTTGCTGAGGGCAAGGTGAAGATGGAGGGCGGCAAGGCCGTCAGTACCGACGCTACAGCAGCGCCAGCGGAACGTAGCAGCGTCATATCGCTGATCGGCGAAGGCGCCTGAAGCACGGCGCGATCTTTCGGATTCCCGCCTTGCTCTGATTCTCAGTTTTCACGCAGATCTTCGTCTCCGAAAGCGGTTTCCACTTTCGGAGACATGCACGTTGCCTCAGGCGGCAAGCGCCCGGGGCTGATGCAGCGTGCCGTCGCTATAGACGAAGAGGCCCTTGCGGAACGTGGCGCGGATGCGGTGCACGTCGCCGGCCTCGATGACGACGAGATCAGCCTGCTGGCCGACTGCAATTTCACCGCGATCCAGAAGACCGGCGGAACGCGCCGCATTGCGGGTTGCCATGGCGACGGCGTAAGGCAGGCTCGTGCAGTCGGCGATCTTGAAGATGCCGGGCACGAAGGCAGCGGGATGATAATCGGCAGCAATGACGGTCAGAAGGCCGGCGGCGGCGGCATCAAGCGCGCTGAGATTGCCGGACATCGACTGTCCACGCAGCGCGTTCGGAGCGCCCATCAACGTCCAGAGACCGCGACGCCGCGCTTCTTCCGCCGCAGGAAGCGTCACCGGAAACTCGCTGATCGTGACGCCGAGATCGTGCATTTGCGCGACCTTCTCGGCGCTGTCGTCATCGTGGGAGGCAAGCGACAGCTTGTGCTTCAGGGCGAGGTCGACGACCTGCTTCAGCTTGATCTCGATGTCAGGATTGTTGCGCATCTCGATACGCTTGGCGACCATCTCGGCGGCCATCTCCTCGGAAATGGCACGGCGCTCGGCAATGCTCAGGATGTAGCTTTGGATGTTGTTGTACTGCCCCTGCCCCGGCGTGTGATCCGTCAGCGAGACCATGTCGACGTGGCCGGCATCGAGCAGCTTTTCCAGCGTCGGTGCCGCCCCGAGATTGGTGATCTCGTAGCGCGCGTGAACCCTATGGTCGATCAGCAGGTTGTTCTTCAGCCGGCTGATGCTTTCGATCACCGCCGACGTCGTTTCGAGCGAGCGGACGTGACCGTAGACACTTTCCGTCGCGAAGGAGACAGCCGCGAATGCGGTCGTGACGCCCGCTGCGGCGAGCTTCTTGTCCAGTTCATGAATGCTGAAATCGATTGGCATCGGCGCATTCGGACGCGGCGCGATCTCGCGTTCGACCATATCGCCGTGGAGATCCACGAAACCCGGCATCAAGAGGCGCCCGCCACCATCGATCGCGGCGTTGGCGACCGGTTCCGGCCTGATTTCAGCGATTACGCCGTCCTCGACGCGCACAGAACCGTAGCTCAGGATCTCATCTGGAAGGACGAGAGTAAAATTGCTGAGCCACATCGGTTTTTCTCCAGGCAGGTATTTATGACAAGGCGGAGCGCATAGCGCTGATTCATGACATCGGTGTGAATGAGAGGCGTCGCAGACTAGCCCGTACCCTCGCGCAGCACGCCGCGGTTCATGGCCGCCCAGTGCAGGAGCGTGATCGTCTTCAAGTCGATGATCTCGCCCTGCTCGATCATCGCCACCGCCTTATCGAGCGGCACCTCCAGAACCTCGATGTCTTCGTGTTCGTGGGCAAGACCGCCACCGTCCGAGACGCGGTCGGTCGTGTCGATCGAGGCGGCGAAGAAGTGCAGCAGCTCCATGCTCGAACCCGGCGAACTGTAGGCCTTGAAGAGGAAGCGCACGTCGCGGACACGGAAACCGGTTTCCTCCATGGCTTCCCGGCGGATCGCGGCCTCCGGCTCATCACCGTCAAGCAGCCCAGCCGGTGTCTCGATGATCCACGCCGGCTCATCGTGAAGGTAGACTGGAAATCGAAATTGCCGCACGAGGACAACGATGTCACGCTTGGGATCGTAGAGCAGGATCGTCGCGGCCGGCGTGCGATGATAGACCTCGCGCTGAAGCCGGTGCGTCTCGCCCTCGGAATCCGTATAGTCGATCTGGAAGCCGCTCAGGCGCGTCCAACCGTTCGAGAGCGTCTTTTCATCGACGATCTCGGCTTTTGCCTTGTCAAATTTCGTCATGCGACATCCCTGCGCAGCCAGACCTTGTTGTCATGAACCGCCGCGCCGCCATAGGGCGCGACCGGATCGGCGCCGGTCAGCACGTTGATCCCCTCGCCGTCGACATGCGCCTTGTTCGGCCAGAGGCCCTCGGCAATCAATACGCCCGGCTTGACCTCATTGGTGACCCGCACATGGATGCGCAGGTCGCCGCGGTCGTTTCCGATCCGTACGAGGTCGCCATGTTCGATGCCACCAGCAACGGCATCGGCGGGATTCACCATTAGTTCGGGCCGTCCCTCTTTCTGCCGCGAGGTCTTCGTTTCCGAGAAGCTCGAGTTCAGGAAGTTGCGTGCCGGCGATGTTGCCAGGCGGAAGGGGTGCTCAGCATCTGCAACCTCGATGACGTCGACCTGATCCGGAAACGCAGGCAGTTGCTCATGTGGTCCGAGAGCGCCAACCGCCGCCGGGGGCTTGTTCGGTGCCGGGCCGTCGATCCAGTCCGGGCGGAAATGGAACTTGCCATCAGGATGCGCGAAACCCTTGAGGAAATGCGCATCCTCGAAGTCCGGCTGGCGATCGAACCATTTATGTTCGAGGAAATGGTCGTATCCCGGCAGGTTGCTATCCTGGAGAACCCGATCGATCATTTCGCGCGCCGTGAAGCCGAAGCCGGGACGGTCGGCGATACCGAGGCGCTTGGCCAGTTCCTCGATCACGAACAGGTTCGTGCGCACAGTTTCCGGCGGCTCGACAAGTTTGGGGCCGAGCAGAATGTGGTTCTGGCCTCCGGCGCGATAGATGTCGTCATGCTCGACGAACATCGTCGCCGGGATGACGATGTCGGCCATCTCGGCAGTGTCGGTCATGAACTGCTCGTGTACGGCGACGAAAAGGTCGTCGCGGGCAAAGCCGCGCTTCACCAACCGCTGTTCGGGAGCGATGTTCACCGGATTGGTGTTCTGGATCAGCATGGCCGTCACAGGGCCGCGATGGCGGAGCGCCACGGCATCGCCGATCAGCGCGCGACCGATCTGCGACTGGTCGATCATGCGGATATCCGCGTCCTTCATCGACTTGCCGGTGAGTTCCGCATTGTTCATGCGGAAGATATCGCTGTTCGAGTGGAAGGCTCCACCGCCTTCGTATTGCCAGGAACCGAGCACCGTCGCGATCGAGGCCGCCGCGTGCATGGCGACTGCGCCGTTGCGCTGGCGGGTGAAGCCGTAGCCGAGGCGGAAATAGGTCTTCTTCGTCGTGCCGACGAGCCGTGCGAATGCCTCGATCTCATCGACCGACAGGCCGGTGATGGCGGCTGCCCATTCGGGCGTCTTCGCCTTGAGGTGGGCCTCCAGACCGGCGGGGTCATCGGCGTATTTCGCCATGTAGTCGCGATCGGCGTAGCCGTCGCGGAAGGCGATGTGCATGACGGCGCAGGCGAGCGCCGCGTCCGTGCCCGGCCTGACGATCAGCGCCATGTCGGCCTGTTTCATCGTCGGATTGTCGTAGATGTCGACCACGACGATCTTGGCGCCGCGCTCCTTGCGGGACTTGATCGCATGGGTCATCACGTTGACCTGCGTCGACACCGCATTCGTGCCCCAGATCACCACGCAATCGGTGCGCCCCATCTCGTGCGGATCAGGGCCACGCAGCGTGCCGGTCGCCATCGTGAAGCCGGTCCAGGCCGGATTGGTGCAGATCGACGAGAAGAAACCGGAATAGCGCTTGGCATGGCGCAGGCGCTCGATCGAGTCGCGCTGAACCCATCCCATGGTGCCGGCATAGAAATAAGGCCAGATCGCTTCGCTGCCGTCCCTGGCTTCCGCCTTGATGAAGGCTTCGGCGATTTCATCCAGCGCATCGTCCCAGGGAATCTGCTGCCACTGCCCTGCCCCCTTGGCACCGGTTCGGCGCAGCGGGTGCATCAGCCGATCCGGATGATAGAGGCGCTCGGCATAGCGCGCGACCTTGGCGCAGATGACGCCCGAGGTGTAGCTGTGGTCGTTGGCGCCGCGCACACGGCCGATGCGGCCATCGTCGCCGATCTCCACCTCCAGCGCACAGGTGGAGGGACAGTCGTGCGGACAGGCGGTATGACCAAGCCTGACATTCGACTTGGCGGATTTGGCGGGGATAGGGGTCGCAATGTTCATGGCTTTTCTATATTCGAACCGGGAAGCAGCCAAAAGTCACAAATGACGGCGATCAGCCGAATTCATCACGGGCATCAGCGAAAATGAACTACCGCCATATCTACCACGCGGGCAATTTTGCCGATGTGCTCAAGCACGCCGTTCTGGCGCGCCTGATCCGCTACATGCAAAAGAAGGATGCAGGCTTTCGCGTGCTCGACACGCATGCCGGCATCGGGCTCTATGACCTCTCCTCGGAGGAAGCACAAAAGACCGGCGAATGGAGCGAGGGTATCGGCAAGCTTCTGGACGCGGAGCTTGCTCCGCAGGTCGCCGAGTTGCTGGAGCCCTATCTTTCTGCTGTGCGTGAGCTGAACCCGGAAGGCGGTGTCCGCTTCTATCCCGGCTCTCCGAAGCTCGCCCGCATGCTGTTCCGCCCCCAGGACAGGCTCTCCGCGATGGAATTGCATCCGGAGGATTTCGCGCGGCTGCACCGGCTGTTCGAGGGCGATCATCATGTGCGGATCACCGAACTCAACGGCTGGCTTTCGCTCGGCGCGCATCTGCCGCCGAAGGAGAAGCGCGGCATCGTGCTCGTCGATCCGCCGTTTGAAGAGGACGGCGAATACGAGCGTCTGGTGGATGGCCTGGCGAAAGCCTATCGCCGCTTCCCCGGCGGCACCTATTGCCTGTGGTATCCGATAAAGAAGGGCGCGCCGCTCAAGGAATTCCATGAGGCGCTTCAGGATCTCGACATTCCTAAGATGCTCTGTGCGGAACTCAGCGTGCGTAGTGACCGCGGGATTACCGGATTGACAGGATCAGGCCTTGTTATCGTCAACCCGCCCTTCACACTGAAGGACGAGCTGCACGCCTTGCTGCCCGCCCTCAAGGATCATCTGGCGCAGGATCGCTATGCCTCGCATCGCGCATTCTGGTTGCGCGGCGAAAACAAGGCCGTAAAGGACGGTTGACCGACTCTTGCCGACGCGAAATAGTCGCGCCGAAATATGATAATACGGAAGAGCGACCATGAAGATCCTTTGCGCGCCGACATCTCCCTATTCCAGCAAGGTACGCATGGCCGCGCGCTACCTGGAACTCGACGCAATCGAAATCCGCGTGGATACCAATGCCGGTCCAGCTGTCCTCGTCGACAACAATCCGCTTGGCAAAATCCCGACGCTGCTGACCGACGACGGCCAGTCGATCTTCGATAGCGTCGCCATCATGCACTATTTCGACCGGCTGAAGGGCAAGAAGCTCTATCCCTCCAAGAATGGCAGGCGGACGGAGGCAGAAATTCTCGAAGCTCTCTGCGACGGGATCTGCGATTGCCTGCTCGCGATCGTCTACGAGCGACGGTTCCGCGATGAGGAAAAGGTGCACCAACCCTGGATCGACCGGCAGTGGAAAAAGGCCGTCAGCGGCCTTAACCACCTCAGCGTTCACCTGCCGAAGATTGGCAAACGGCTGCACGGCGGTCACTTCGCGCTTGCAGCGACGCTGGGTTATCTCGATCTGCGTTTTAAGGGACAATGGGAAGCTGATCACTCCGAACTCATCGGCTGGAGCCGCGAATTCGAAAAGAAGTTCACGGCCTATAGGGAATTGAAGCCTCGAAGCTGAGGCAGGCCTGCTGACTTTCGACGCGACACGTCTCATTGATGAATTTTTCTCAGCAAGCCATGAAATAACCCCTGCATTCTCTCATCTATCCCAAAGCGCTACTTTCCTTCCGTAAGCAAATCGCAGAGCAACGGACAAAGGAGATCGTCATGCGTGTTTGGTTTATCACAGGGGCATCGCGTGGTTTCGGCGCCCTCATCACCCAGGAAGCCCTTAACGCCGGCGATGCCGTCGTCGCGACGGCGCGCAACCCGAAGGGGCTTGAGGAGAAATTCGGCAATCATCCCAACCTGCTCGCCGTATCGTTGGATGTGACCGACGAAGGCTCCGCGCACGAGGCAGCTGAGGCGGCCATCAAGCGCTTCGGTAGGATCGACGTACTCCTGAACAATGCCGGCTTCGGTCTACTCGGCGCCGTGGAAGAAGCAACCACCGAAGAGATTGAGAAGCTCTACGCTACAAACGTCTTTGGCCTTTTGAAAGTTACCCGTGCTGTGCTGCCTCATATGCGCCGCCAGCGTTCCGGGCAGGTGCTCAACATTTCGTCGATCGGCGGCTATCACTCGCACGCCGGCTGGGGCATCTATTGCTCGACCAAGTTCGCCGTCGAGGGCCTGTCTGAAGCGCTGGCCGCCGAAGTTGCCCCACTCGGCATCAAGGTAACTGTCGTCGAGCCCGGCTTCTTCCGGACTGACTTTCTGGACGAGAGCTCACTCGCCGTTAGCCAGAGTTCGATTACCGACTATCAGCAGACGCCCGTTGGCGCGATGCGCGAATTCGCCGCCGGCCACAACCACCAGCAGCCCGGCGACCCTGCCCGGTTCGCCAAGGCGATGGTCACATTGGCGCACTCGGACAACCCACCGCTTCGCATGCCCTTTGGGAGCGACACCGTGGCGGTCATCGAAGCCAAGAATGAATATGTTGCGAAGGAACTCGCTGCATGGCGCGAGCTCGCCGTATCGACCGACTTCCCGAACTGATGAAAACAAAAAAGCCGGGCTGGTGCCCGGCTTTTTTTCCATAGTGATGTTCGGCTTAGAACTTCATGCCGATGCCGACCTTGACGCTGTGCTCGTCGTAGCCGCGCGAGATGTTAGCGCCGCCGACGTTGAAGTCGCTGTCAGCGTAGTTGGTGTAGCGGTACTCGACGCGAGCCGTGATGTTGTTGGTCACGAAGGTTTCTGCACCTGCACCAACCGTGTAACCGAGCGACGTGTCGGTGTCAGAGCCAGCAGCGTTGCTGAACTTGTTCTTGGTGACAGCAAGACCAGCCGTGCCGTACAGCAGGAACGGGTTCAGATCGTAGCCGATACGGCCGCGAATAGAACCGTTGACTTCGTTCTTGCCGGTTCCATTGCCAGCAGCGCCGTCAGCGCCGGAATAGCCGATGTCGGCTTCAGCACCGTAAACGATCTGACCAGCCTGCCAGTTGTAGCCCGTGTAGATCTGACCGCCAAGAGCACGCGCGTTGTACTTGTTGCCAAAGCCGCCCAGGTTGTAGGTGCCGGCGCCGCCAAGGTAGAAGCCCTGCCAGTTAGCAGCTGGGGCCGGTTCATTCTGTGCAACCGGAGCTTCCGGAATCTGATCAACGGCATCGGCTGCATAAGCGGCGGAAAACCCACCAAGGGCAACGGTCGAAACCAACAGGCTAGCAATAAACGTACGCATACTATTCTCCTTTCAGACCCGCGTCCTTCGTCAACTGTCCTACAGCGAAGCATTCACGGGTTATTACAAATGTCCCTTGCGGTTCGGAGGAGAAATTGATGCCCAATTGAGGATTTGAAAGAGCCAAATTGTGATTTGATTGTGGCGCCTGAATGGCTGAAATTCGATGTTGCTTTGCCGCAACAGAATATTTGTTAACCATAATGAATGGTTAAATCATGAATACTTATTTTACCGAATTATATTCTTAAATAATACATACAGTAATTCCCGCTCCGCGACAATCAAAACAGCTATTTATCTCACCTGCTCCCGCGCCTATATAAGCAGCGAGCAGAGTTTCGCGATGAAAAGGCATGATTTTGAACGGGAAGAGACTTCGGACGGCACTCGTTACCGGGGCAGCCAAAAGAATAGGCAGAGCGATAGCCGAGGATCTGGCGGCGAATGGCTTTTCGGTTGCGATCCACGCCAGCCGCTCGATTGAGACGGCTGAGAAATTCGCGGCGGAATTGCGGCAAAGCGGCCGTCAGGCAATTGCCGTGCAAGCCGACCTTCAGAAAATTGATGAGACAAGCGACCTCATAAAGAGGGCCTCAGAGGCGATCGGGCCGATCGATTTGCTGATCAACAATGCCTCGGTTTTCCACGAGGATTCCGTTCGACATATCGATCCCAAGGCTTGGGATGAGCACTTTGCCGTCCATGTCCGGGCGCCTTCGATTCTTGCTGCCGGCTTTGCGGCGCAACTGCCCGAACAGGCGGATGGCCTGGTGGTCAACATTATCGACCAACGCGTCTGGGCGCTTCGGCCGAGCTTCTATTCCTATACGCTGTCAAAATCGGCCCTGTGGACCGCGACACAGACCATGGCGCAGGCATTCGCTCCGCGCATCCGCGTCAACGCCATCGGCCCGGGCCCCTCGATGCCAAGTGAACGACAGTCGCAAGACGACTTCCAAGCGCAGGTTTCAGCGCTTATTCTCAAGCGAGGGCCGAAACTCGAGGAATTCGGCAGAACGATTCGTTTCCTCTATGAGACGCCCTCGATCACCGGCCAGATGATTGCCCTTGACGGCGGCCAGCACCTCGCTTGGCAGACGCCTGATGTGGCGGAGATTATGGAATGAATTCAAGAAAGCTGCCGGACGGCGGCATTCTTTACGACGAAACGGACGAAGCAGAAGACGATATCGAAGTGGAGAGCAACATCTCCGCTGCGCCGATTTCGGTTGCGGTCGATTGGAATGAAGGCGGGGTCAACGAAACCGGCTTGGTCGGCGCGGATCTTATCGCGGAGTTCGTGAAGCGACTGCCGAACAGCCCGGGCGTCTACCGCATGTTCAACGAGGCCGGCGACGTGCTCTACGTCGGCAAGGCACGCAGCCTGAAGAAGCGCGTCAGCAACTACGCGCTCGGCCGCGTACACTCCAACCGCATCGCACAAATGGTGCGCCTGACGGCGAACATGGAGTTCGTGACCACGCGCACCGAGACTGAAGCTTTGCTGCTGGAAGCGAATCTGATCAAGCGCTTGCGGCCACGCTTTAATGTTCTGCTGCGTGACGACAAATCGTTTCCGTATATCCTGATTACGGGCGACCACCGTGCACCGGCGATCCTCAAACATCGCGGCGCCCGAGCTCGCAAGGGCGACTATTTCGGTCCGTTTGCCTCAGCCGGCGCTGTCGGCCGAACGATCAACTCGCTGCAACGCGCCTTCCTAATCCGGACCTGTACCGATAGCGTCTTCGAGACGCGCACCCGCCCCTGTCTGCTCTACCAGATCAAGCGCTGTTCGGGGCCATGCACGCACGAAGTCAGCGACCAAGGCTACGCCGAGCTTGTGCAGGAGGCGAAGGACTTCCTTTCCGGAAAGAGCCAGAAGGTCAAGGAGCATATCGCCGAGGCGATGAACCTCGCGGCCGAGGATCTGGATTTCGAACGTGCTGCGGTCTTCCGCGATCGTCTTGCCTCTCTCTCGCATGTTTCCAGCCATCAGGGCATCAACCCGGCGGGCGTGGACGAGGCCGATGTCTTTGCGATCCATCACGAAGGCGGCATTTCCTGCATCCAGGTGTTCTTCTTCCGCACCGGACAGAACTGGGGCAACCGTGCCTATTTCCCGAAGGCTGACCCGCAGCTGTCGGCTGCCGAGGTGTTGAATGCCTTCCTCGCCCAGTTCTACGACGACAAGCCTGTGCCGAAACAGATTCTACTGTCGGAGACGGTCGAGGAAATCGAACTGCTTGCCGCCGCACTCGGCGAGAAAACCGGACACAAGGTGTCTATCCTCGTGCCGCAGCGCGGAGAGAAGCGTGATCTGGTCGAGCACGTGATTGCCAATGCACGCGAGGCGCACGGTCGGAAACTCGCGGAGACGGCTTCGCAGTCTCGCCTGCTCGAGGGTTTCAAGGAGACGTTCCGGCTTCCCTATACGCCCCAACGCGTCGAAATCTACGACAACTCCCATATCATGGGCACCAACGCGGTCGGCGGCATGGTGGTGGCGGGGCCGGAAGGCTTCGTGAAGAGCCAGTACCGAAAGTTCAACATCAAATCGACCGACATCACCCCGGGCGACGACTTCGGCATGATGCGCGAGGTGATGACCCGCCGCTTTTCGCGGCTGCTCAAGGAAGAGGGAATTCCCGATCGCAGTCAGCAGGCGTCGCAGGCGGATGCAGCCGACATGCCCTTCCCCGCCTGGCCCGATGTCATCCTGATCGACGGCGGACAGGGACAGATGACGGCGGTGCGCGCCATCCTCGAGGAGCTCGGGATTACCGACAGCGTGATCGCGATCGGCGTCGCCAAGGGCGTCGATCGAGACGCCGGCCGCGAGCGCTTCTTCCCACCGCAACGTGAGAGCTTCACCCTGCCGCCACGCGACCCGGTCCTCTATTTCATCCAGCGCATGCGCGATGAAGCACACCGCTTCGCAATCGGGTCGCATCGCGCCCGTCGCAAGAAGGAGATGGTAAAGAACCCTCTCGACGAGATCGGCGGGATCGGGCCGTCGCGCAAGCGTGCCTTGCTCCAGCATTTCGGAACCGCCAAGGCGGTCTCTCGTGCAGCCCTTTCGGATCTGATGGCCGTCGAGGGCATTTCAGAGACGGTCGCCAAGCAGGTTTACAATCATTTTCACGACGACGCCGCGAAATAGGTGGAGACGGTCGCAAATTCCACGCAAAGGCAGCGAAAAAACATAAAGAATGTTGACGCTTTGCGGTCAAAGCCGTCATCTACGGGCACATCACTCAGAGACATGTTTCATGGCATCGCGCGCTTATAATATACCGAACCTGTTGACCTACGGCCGCATTCTTGCAGTGCCGCTGATCGTTCTGTGTTTCTTCCTCGAAGGAAAGCTGGCGATCAGCAACACGGCCCGATGGGTGGCGCTCTGGATCTTCGTCATCGCGTCGATTACCGATTTCCTCGACGGCTATCTTGCCCGTATCTGGAACCAGACGTCGAATATAGGTCGAATGCTCGATCCGATCGCCGACAAGCTGCTGGTCGCGTCCATTCTGCTATTGGTCGCAGCGGACCAGACCATTGCCGGTTGGTCCATCTGGGCAGCAATCACCATTCTCTGCCGCGAAATTCTGGTTTCCGGTTTGCGCGAGTATCTGGCAGCCCTGAAGGTCAGCGTGCCGGTGACGCGGATTGCCAAGTGGAAGACGACGGTGCAGCTGGTCGCGATCGCGTTCCTGCTCGCCGGCCCTGCTGGCGACGAAGTGTTCCCATATACGACGAAAACCGGCATCGGCCTTCTTTGGATCGCAGCGCTGCTGACGATCTACACCGGATACGACTATTTCCGAGCCGGCCTGAAGCACATCGTGGACAATGAAGAATGACAAAGCTCGTCTATTTCGCCTGGGTGCGCGAACGGATCGGCAAGGCCGAAGAAGAATTGGCCCTGCCCTCTTCGGTCGTCACCGTTGCCGATCTTCTGAGTCATTTGAAGACGATGGGCGAGGAATATGAGACCGCGCTTCAGTTTCCCGACGTCATCCGGGTCGCAGTCGACCAGGAGCACGTCGAGCACGACGAGCCGATCGGCAATCCGAGGGAGATCGGCATTTTCCCCCCGATGACCGGAGGCTGACGTGACGGGCAAGGTCGAGCCACGTATCTGCGTGCAACGCGATGACTTCGACCTTCAGGCGGAAGTCGATCGGATCAGCATTGGCACAAGCGGAATTGGTGCGATCGTGACATTCTCGGGCTTATGCCGCGACGAAGGCGGCAGGCTCGCAGCGCTTGAACTCGAACATTATCCGGGCATGGCCGAGACAGCGATGAGCCGGATCGCCAGCCTTGCTATCGAACGCTTCGGGCTCCTAGATCTGACTGCCATCCATCGCTACGGCAAGATCGCTGCGCGGGAGAATATCGTGCTTGTCATCGCTGCGGCGCCACACCGGCAGGCCGCGTTCGACGGCGCGAACTTCGTGATGGATTATCTGAAGACAGCCGCCCCCTTCTGGAAGAAGGAACACGGCAACGATGGCTCCAAGGGCGAATGGGTCGCGGCCCGGGACGCGGATGACGCTGCACGCGACAAGTGGAAATAGTCACGGTATCGATCGCTCCCTCCTGCTGAGGACCAACAGAAGGATCAGCAGGGAAAAGACCACGAGATCACGCCAGAGATATGGGCCGTAGGCACTCCACATGGTCTCGGCGACACCTAGACCGGCAGCGCCCCCCGCCGACTTCAAGGGGTCCGAATATCCACCGACAGCCGCGACCATCAGGACCTTGAGGCCGAACATCAAGCCGGCGCCGAAATCCATCGTGCCGTAGTAGAAGGTGGCCAGGATGCCGCATGCCGTGGCGATCAGACCGGCGGCGGCGTAGGCGACTAGGAAGACCCTGTCGGCGCTGGTGCCGCACAGTTCTGCTGCCAACGGGTCGTCCGTAACGGCACGCCACAGACGCCCCCAGGATGTGCCTCTCATGATGATAACGCCGAGCGCGATCATGGCGCACATCAATCCGGTATTGATGAGCTGGATCTCGGTGAGCGTCACCTTGAATGCCCCATCACTCCAAAACACCACGACGCTATTCAGGAAGGGCGAAAGCCACAGGCTTTTCGTGTCGGATGCAAGCCTGGCCGTTTCCATGAGGACGATGGTGACGCCGAGCGCCGCCACGATGACGGTGTTCGAGGACTGGCGTACCAGCGGCAGCATAATGGAGCGCCCGATCCAGATCGCCGCCAACATCGAATAGGTAACCGAAAGCAGCGCCCCCAGTGCCAGCGCCGCAGGCAGGATCAGCCAGAGTCTATTATAGCCGAGATCGGTGAAAAGCAGGAGAATCTGACCCGAGAAGGCGAAGATCGCACCATAGGTGATATCGGCACGCTTGGTTACCCCGAAGGCCAAGGCGTAGCCAAAAGCCAGCGCAGCGTAGAGCGCAGCCAGCGGTACCGCGTTCGCCAATTGCTGCAGCAGGTAGGCCATGAAAAACTCCCAATGCAGAAATCATAACTAGCAAAACTTATTTTACCAGTTATATTTTTGTCATGAGCTTCACTTGGACCCCACACCGCTTTTCGGGAGGCGCATTAGCATTGGATGTCGCCAACAGCGTCGTGCTTCGGCATGACCAGACGCGACGAACCGACCGTTTCGAAGCAGCATCTCAACTGGAGGGTTTTCCGCCGGCGGCGGCGAAGTTCTGCGCAGAGCGGGCGCTCTTCGGTGATATTATTGGTCCGGCACCACGCAATAGATTGAACTTCCTGGAGTTGCGGGAAGCAACCGACAGGTATTTCCGGGCCCGTGTTTCAGGTGACAGTGATGACCAGCTGCTCGCAGACCTTCTGGACGCGCTGGCACGCACACTGCGCGGCGCCAATGGAACAAACGGCCTGGACGCGGCAACTGCGCATTCCGTGTTGCGGCTGATCGCTATGCCGGATCCCGAACGGATGAAGATCTGCCGCAATTGTGGCTGGCTCTTCATCGACCGCAGCAAGAACAGGAGCCGCGCCTGGTGCGACATGGCGGTGTGCGGGAATCGCGCCAAGGCAAGCCGCCACTATCGCCGGAGGAAAGAGGAGGAAGCGCCATGAAAGCGCTGTCGATGGCCGTTCTTGTCGCGGCCTCGGTGCTGGCAGGATGCCAGAGGGAGACCGACAAGCTGGTCGAAATCAGCGGCCGCGTCTTCGTTTTCAATTATCGGATCGCGGTTGCGACTTATGTCGTCACTTTGAACAAGAAGGCCCCCATTCCGGAAGGCACGGTCGCCATCGCGGAATTCGAAAACCCTGCAGGCGGCGACGTGCTGGTCACCAACGAAAAGATCTATCCGTTCTGGGACAAGATCACGCTCCAGAGCCCTGCAATTCATTGCGTGAAGAAAGATAAGCCTTACGCTGTGAACGTTCGTCTGGTCGACGCGAAGGGAGAGACCTTGCAAAGCTTGAAGACGGAGGTGATTTCGAGCCTCGACCAGTCGGTCATGCCCGGCAAGCCGCTTGTCATCGGGCCGCTCTACACGAAGAACCCTGAGGTCTTCAAACCGGACGGCACCGTGGACTACGACTCCGCCGCCACCTGCCCTTCAACGTAAAAAGCCGGAGCAGAGCCCCGGCTTTCAGAGTCAATTCAACTGCTTCAGCGGATTTGCTGAGAGCCTGATTCAGCCGACGATTTCGGTGTCGGAGAACCAGTACTTGATTTCCTGAGCAGCCGTTTCCGGAGCGTCCGAGCCGTGAACCGAATTTTCGCCGATCGACAGAGCGTGTGTCTTGCGGATCGTGCCTTCGTCGGCATTTGCCGGGTTGGTCGCGCCCATGACTTCGCGGTTCTTGAGGATGGCGCCTTCGCCTTCCAGAACCTGAACGATCGTCGGGCCGGAGGTCATGCCTTCGACTAGTTCGCCGAAGAACGGACGTTCCTTGTGAACAGCGTAGAAGCCTTCAGCTTCGCGCTTGCTCATCCAGACGCGCTTGGAGGCGACGACGCGCAGGCCGGCATCTTCGAGCATCTTGGTGATAGCGCCCGTCAGGTTGCGCTTCGTTGCATCCGGCTTGATCATCGAGAAAGTGCGTTCAATCGCCATGGGTCAAATTCCTTTATTCCGTGGGAAAAGTGGGCGGTGTTTACCCGCCTGATGGCCTGAAAACAAGTGGGCAACGGCAATTTCACGCGGCTGTCATGTAACGATTGCTCCGCGCTGGCTGACCGCGACGAAACCAACGCCCCCTTCGTCGTGCGGTACCGTCGCCACGTCGATCAACATCCATGAGCTGCCAGTTCAGTAAATTCCAGATGGATACTCTCCATTAACTGCGTTTCACTGTTCAGCACCAAAACTCAACTACAAACGTCCGAACTTAAGCTATTTTTAGCGCCGGAGTTGCATAGAAAAACCTACGTCGGCGCCACCGTCGGAACGAGGGGAACTTCATGCGAACTGCACCAAGCTCACAGACACAAAGAGAAGCAGCACCGCGTCCGGCCGCCGCCCCTACCGATATTCAGCGGATCGCCCAGCATCTGACACGGCTTGCCGTTGCCGGCCTGCCTCGCAACTACGAGCTCCTGTACGAAGCGATCATCGGCCAGAATGCCGCCCTCGCACAGGACATTGCTGCGCTCGGTCCGAGCCCGCGGCAAGCTTCCCTCGACGAAATCGGCCTGAAATACCGGCTTGTCAGCCATTGCGGCCTCGCAAGCGAGATCTCGCATGCCGAAACAAGCAGGATGCTGCGTGAAGCGGCAGAGCGGCTCTCGGATAGCCTGCGCCAAAAGCAGGCATTCCTACGCGCCGCGGAGAGTGCATTGCAATCCATCACAGGCAATCCCGACCAGAGCCTCGGCTCGTTCATGAGCGAGATGGAGTTCCTATCGACCTCCCTTTCAAACGTGCTGGCTTCGGAAAAGGATATCGAAGCCCGGCTGAAAAGCGACGTCGAACGCCTTGAGGCGATCGAGCTTGGCATCGCGGCCGCTCACTCTGCATCGGCCACCGACAAGTTGACCGGAATCCCCAACCGCATCGCGCTCAACAAGGCGATTGCGGATCTCTACGATCGGGAGGAAGGCGCCGCCGGCAATGCACTCATCATGGTCGACGTAGACGACTTCAAGGCGCTCAATGCCCGCTATGGCACGCAGGTCGGCACACGGCTGCTGAAGAAGCTGGCGGATCTCTTCCGCAAGTCGATCAAGAAGAACGATCTTGTCGCGCGGACCGATGGTGATGAATTCGCTTTCCTGTTCGCCAATGTCGGCATGCAGGAAGCTCTGGCGATTGCCGATCGGCTCCGCGCTTCCGTGGAAGATCAGATGACTTTTGCGACGTCCGACAGCACGGCGCCGGCGCGGCTTGCGATCTCACTCGGGATCGCACTGAGCGCCGATGCAACGACGGCATCACAACTGCAGGCAAATGCGCGCGTCGCACTCCACGCGGCCCAATCAAACCGCCGTCAGCCCGTGCAAGCCTTCGGTCGCTGAGCGGCAGGCTCTTGCACTGATCACGGCTTTCGGCCAAAACGCCGGCCATGATCACGATTTCCGATATCTCCGCACGTATTGCCGGCCGACTGCTTCTCGATCACGCCAGCGTTTCGCTGCCAGCCGGCACGAAGGCCGGCCTGGTCGGACGTAACGGCGCGGGGAAGTCCACGCTTTTCCGGGTCATTACCGGCGATTTGGCGTCGGAAAGCGGTTCGGTATCGATCCCGAAAAGTGCACGTATCGGCCAGGTGGCGCAGGAAGCACCGGGAACGGAAGACGCGCTGATAGAAATCGTGCTGGCCGCCGACAAGGAACGATCAGCTTTGCTGGCGGAAGCAGAAAACGCGACAGACCCGCACCGCATCGCCGAAATCCAGATGCGACTCGTCGATATCGATGCGCATTCAGCAGAAGCGCGCGCCGCCAGCATCCTGGCAGGTCTCGGCTTCGATCAGGAAGCACAATCGCGGCCGGCATCGTCCTTCTCCGGCGGCTGGCGAATGCGCGTGGCCCTCGCCGCGGTTCTGTTCTCAGAGCCCGACCTGCTGCTCCTCGACGAGCCAACCAACTACCTCGACCTCGAAGGCACGCTATGGCTCGAGGATTATGTACGTCGATATCCGCACACGGTCATCATCATCAGCCACGACCGTGATCTGCTGAATAACGCCGTGAACGCGATCGTTCATCTCGATCAGAAGAAACTAACATTCTATCGCGGCGGCTACGACCAGTTCGAGAGGCAGAAGGCAGAAGCCGACGAGTTGCAGACGAAGGCGCGCGCGAAGAACGAAGCTGCTCGCAAACACCTTCAGAGCTTTATCGACCGCTTCAAGGCAAAGGCTTCCAAGGCCCGCCAGGCGCAGAGCCGCGTGAAGGCGTTGGAGCGCATGGGAACGGTGGCAGCCGTCATCGAGGATCACGTGCAGCCGATCACCTTCCCGGAGCCCGAAAAGCAACCCGCCTCCCCGATCGTGGCGATCAGCGGTGGCGCCGTCGGATACGAGCCGGGCAAACCGATCTTGAGGGGCCTCAATCTGCGGATCGACAACGACGATCGGATCGCGCTTCTGGGCTCCAACGGCAACGGCAAATCTACATTTGCGAAGTTCATCTCCGGCCGTCTGTCGGCAGAGGCGGGAGAGGTAAAGCTCGCCCCGAACCTGAAGATCGGCTTCTTCGCGCAGCATCAGCTCGAGGATCTCATTCCAGACCAGTCGCCGGTCGAGCATGTGCGCCGTTTGATGCCGGACACGCCGGAAGCAAAAGTTCGGGCGCGTGTCGCCCAGATGGGTCTCGCAACGGAGAAAATGTCGACGGCGGCAAAGGACCTCTCCGGTGGTGAGAAGGCGCGTCTGCTTATGGGGCTTGCAGCCTTCCATGCACCGAACCTCCTGATTCTCGACGAGCCGACGAACCA
>UBMU01000055.1 GCA_900466605.1 Hyphomicrobiales bacterium | reverse complement strand
GGTAATCCTCCCCGGGAATAAGGGGCTTTAAAAGTAGAATTTTCTCGGCAAGATGCTCGAGGAGATTTTGATGAAGAAAAGCCGATTTAGTGAAGCCCAGATCATGGCGGTATTGCGCCAGGCGGAGGGCGGGATGCCTGTTCCCGAGCTGTGCCGTGAACATGGCATCAGCACCGCCTCGTTTTACAAGTGGCGTGCGAAGTATGGCGGCATGGACGCTTCCATGATGAGCCAGATGAAGGCGCTGGAAGAAGAGAACCGCCGCCTGAAGCGGATGTATGCCGATTTGAGCATGCAAGCCGATCTGCTGAAGGAGGCTCTTGGAAAAAAATGACGCGGCCATCTCAGCGCCGGGAGCTGGCCGAGAAAGCAGTGGCGCAACGCGGTGTGAGTGTCGCGCTGGCGTGCCGGACGTTTGGCGTCAGCGAAACCTGTTACCGGTATAGCCCTCAGCGCAATGCCGACAACGAGCAGATCGCCGATCTGTTGCTTGGGCTTGTGAAGGTGAAGAAGACGTGGGGTTTCGGCCTCTGCTTCCTGCACCTGCGCAATGTTCAGGGGCATCGCTGGAACCATAAGCGGGTCTACCGCATCTACCGGGAGCTTGAGTTGAATCTTCGGATCAAGCCTCGCCGGCGGTTGAAGCGGGAGAAGCCGGATGAACTGGCGGTGCCAGATGCGCCGAATATGGTCTGGTCGATGGACTTCATGGCCGACCGTCTCGCCGATGGACGGCAGTTCAGGCTTTTGAACGTGTTGGATGACTTCAACCGCGAAGGCCTGGGGATTGAGGTCGACTTCTCACTGCCTGCCGAACGGGTCGTGCGCAGTCTCAACCAGATCATCGAATGGCGGGGCAAGCCGCTGGCAATCAGAGTCGATAACGGCCCGGAATACGTCAGCGGAACGCTCATGGAATGGGCCGAAACACGGGGAATTGCGCTGAATTACATTCAGCCAGGCAAGCCCCAACAGAACGCCTATGTCGAACGCTACAATCGAACCGTTCGGCGTGAATGGCTTGATCTTTATATTTTTGACAGCATAACGGAGGTGCAGGAGATCGCCACAGAGTGGCTTTGGACATACAACCATGAACGCCCCAACATGGGCATCGGCGGGGTCACACCCGCCCAGAAACTGAAAATGGCCGCGTGAATTCTACAGCCAAACCCCGTTAAAACGGGGAGGATTACC
>UBMU01000088.1 GCA_900466605.1 Hyphomicrobiales bacterium | reverse complement strand
GTCTCGATCTCGACCTCGGGGTCCCAGAAGCGCACGCCCATGATGGGCTCGACGATCTCGAGCGAGACGTCGAGGTGCTCGAGGGTCTTGGCCTCGTGCGTGGCGCCCCAGATGTTGGCATCCGTCGAGTACGCCTTCTCGACGCTGTCGCGGTAGGGGAAGTCGTGCGCGACGAGCCACTCGCTCATCTCTTTGCGCCCGCCCAGCTCGGTGACGAAGTCGGCGTCGAGCCAGGGCTTGTAGATGCGCAGCGCGGGGTTGGCGAGCAGGCCGTAGCGGTAGAACCGCTCGATGTCGTTGCCCTTGTAGGTGGAGCCGTCGCCCCAGATGTCGACGCCGTCTTCTTTCATCGCGCGCACGAGCAGGGTGCCGGTGACGGCGCGGCCCAGCGGCGTGGTGTTGAAGTAGGTGCGTCCGCCCGAGCGGATGTGGAACGCGCCACACGCGAGGGCGACGAAGCCCTCTTCGACGAGCGCCGTCTTGCAGTCGACGAGGCTCGAGACCTCGGCGCCGTACTGCGTCGCGCGGCCCGGGATCGACGCGATGTCGTCTTCGTCGTACTGCCCGAGGTCGCCCGTGTAGGTGCAGGGGACGGCGCCCTTGTCGCGCATCCACGCGACGGCCACCGAGGTGTCGAGACCACCCGAGAAGGCGATGCCGACGCGCTCGCCGACGGGAAGGGACTGCAAGACCTTGGACATGCCCTCGATTCTAGAGCGGAGGGATGCCGAGCCCCGACTCCGGGGGAGGATCGGGCGCCCCAAAGCGATGGGGAGGAGCGTCAGCCGATCGTCACGGCGCTGATCGTCACCGGGGTGGCGGGGGCGCCGTCGGGCGAGCCGCCGGCCGTACCCGCCGCGGCGATGTTCTTCACGACCTGCAGCCCCTCGGGCGACATCGTGCCGAACACCGTGTAGTCCGGGGGCAGCTGGGAGTCGGAGTACACCAGGAAGAACTGCGAGCCGTTCGTGCCGGGGCCCGCGTTCGCCATCGCGACCGTGCCCGCGGGGTAGGTCTCGCTGCCGTCGAGCTCGTCGGCGAAGCGGTACCCGGGGCCACCGCGGCCCGTGCCGGTC
>UBMU01000059.1 GCA_900466605.1 Hyphomicrobiales bacterium | reverse complement strand
GCTTCCGCCATCACCGCAAAGCCCTGCGCATAGGCGCCGATCTTGGCGGCAAACAGCGCCAGTTCCAGATCCTTGTTGAGATCAGGACCGTAAGCGATCGGGAACCTGTATTCCGGCTTGCCGAAGATCTTTTCGGCGGCTTCGCGCTCGGTCTTCATCGACGACAGGCTGCGGGCGGCAACGGCCGCCTCGATCGCCGTTGCCGGAATGCCCATGTTCTGCGCTTCGATC
Source organism: Hyphomicrobiales bacterium (assembly GCA_900466605.1). Taxonomy (GTDB): domain Bacteria; phylum Pseudomonadota; class Alphaproteobacteria; order Rhizobiales; family Rhizobiaceae; genus Rhizobium. Next base: position 814 of record UBMU01000059.1, on the reverse strand, counting down.
GCCGACCACTTGCCGGTGCCCTTCTGGCCGGCCTTGTCGAGGATCATGTCGACCATCGAACCGCCGGAAACCGGATCGGTCGCCGCCAGAACCTTCTCGGAGATTTCGATCAGATAGGAGTTCAGCCTCCCCTTGTTCCATTCGCCGAAGATGCCGGAGATCTCCTTGGCGCTCTTGCCGAGGCCGTCGCGCAGGATGCCGTAGATTTCGGCGATCATCTGCATGTCGGCATATTCGATGCCGTTGTGGATGGTCTTGACGAAGTGACCGGCACCGTCATTGCCGAGCCAGGCAACGCAAGGGTCGCCCTTGTACTTGGCGGCAATCGAGGTCAGCACCTTCTCGACGCGCTTCCAGGACTCTTCGGTGCCGCCAACCATGATCGAGGGACCATGCCGCGCCCCTTCCTCGCCACCCGACACCCCCATGCCGATGAAGGTCAGGTCGGTGTTCTTCGGCCGGTCGAACCGAGCGATCGTATCGCGGAAGTTGGCGTTGCCGGCATCGATCATGATGTCGCCCTTGGAGAGATGCGGGCGAAGCGCTTCCATCTGCTGATCGACGGCCTCGCCGGCCTTGACCATGATGATGATCGGACGTGGCGGCCGGATCGCCTCGACGAACTCCTCGATCGTCTTGCAGGGAATGATCTGCTTCTTCAGATCGCCGGCGCTCTCGTAGAACTCATCCGTTTTCTCAGGCGTACGGTTGAAGACCGCAATCTTGTTGCCTTTTTCCGCAATGTTGAGCGCCAGGTTCGAACCCATGACAGCAAGGCCGATCAGCCCGATTTCCGCCTTTTCCACGATACACC
>UBMU01000052.1 GCA_900466605.1 Hyphomicrobiales bacterium | reverse complement strand
TCCCGCCAGCCTCCCCGCCGCCTCCGCGACCAGACGGTTATGGGTCTCGGCGTCTCCGGCGCGCAGGCGCTCGATCGCTCCGTCGACGACGATCGTATCGAGCGTGGCGGATAATCCCGCCTCGGCGGCGAAGGCGGCAAATTCGTCCGTCATCGTCGGCAGGGCCGGCGCGAAAGTCGCGAGCATCCCGATCTTCGTGCCCTCTGCAATGGCAGCGCGAAACATCGCCTCGTTCGGTTTCAGCACCGGAATCGGGAATTCCGCGATCATCCGATCGATGGCGGCACCGAAGGCCGAGCATGTCACCAAGATACCGTCCGCACCCATGTCCTTGCCGTAGCGGCCGAAGGCTACGAAGCGTTCGATCAGGCTGTCCGAGAGATGATGGGTCTTGGCGCGATCGACGGAGAGCGCGTCGTCGAGAAGATTGACGGTCTCCGCATCGCTCCATCGCTCCTTGAAGGCCGTCTGCACGGGCTCCATCGCGACCAGCGTGGCATGGAGCAGGACGATCCGGGGCCCGGCACCCATGATCAGGCTCCGACCACAAGCGCGACGGGGGTGTCGAGAAAGGTCTTGTCCTGCAGGCGCCGCAATCTCCACAGCGTCGAGCCCTGCGGCTCCTCTACCATGTCGTATGTGATTGGCGTTCCCGCAGCGATATCCATGGAGGCGCGGTTTCCAGTCAGCAGATGAGCACAGGCGAGATTGCCGGCCGCCACCGGCTGGGCAGGTACGATGCGGGCCGTGAGCTGCGGATTGTGGTCATTGCCGAAGACGTCGCCGGCCTTGATGTCGCGTGCTGCCACCTTCACCAGGTCGTAGCGCGGCAGGTAGCTGTCCGAACCTGTGTCGATCCGTAGAAGGCCCGCAAGCAGGATCGAGCTCGACGTCTCGACTCCGCACAGGTGATAGGGGCGGTAGATCACGGCGGCAGTGTCGTTGTAATTGGCGATCTGGCCCTTGGTCGTCAGCACGTGGTTCGAATAGGCATTGTCGCAACGGACCACGAGGAAGACGCCGCCGCCGAGGCCGGATTCGATCGGCGCCCGCAAGCAGGTCGCCAGGTCGATAGTGCCGGCACTGTCGAAGATGCCGCCATCCTTGCGTTCGCAATAGGCGATCGGAATCTCGGTGATGCGCAGCGGTGCGTGAACGAGCGTATCGACCACAGGCGTCAGTCCCGTATAATTTGCCGCAATGGTTATTTCGCACAGATCGTAGGAACCCGGCTGCGGCAGCCGTGCCAGGATTTCCGCGCGGCGCGCAATATATTCCTCGGCCTGGCCCTTCGGAATCATGCCGAGATACTTGCGATCCTCCGGGTCGACCGAGATCGTCTCGACCGAAGGCGGATGGATTTTCTTGTCGGTCTTGATCGTGACGGTTCCGGCAACCTCGTCATAGACGAACTCGCCGTCCGTCGCCTTGCCGCCGCTGAGAACCGTCAGGCCTATGGACTTTGCCCACTCGTAGAACTGGACGAGCAGGCCGTGCTGGTCGCCGTCGACGGGCGTGTAGACGACACCGGCTTCCTTGGCCAGCGACTTGAGGATCGGGCCGATCGCCACGTCGCAATCCTTGGTGATCATCGCAACATGCTTGCCGTTTTCGATCGCCTTGAGAGCATAGACGGCGCTCGCCTCCGGCGTGCCGGTGCTCTCGCAGACGATATCGACCGCAGGAATTTCCGCGATCAGCTCGCAGCGGTCGGTATAAACACGGTTTCCCTGGTCGATGGCATTTTGGGCGTCGGCGAGTGTATCGACATAGACGATTTTGGTCTGATCGATTCCTGCCTTGGCGAAGGCGCTCTTCGCGGCGTCGACGGAAATATCTGCAATCGCGATGACCGACATCAGCGGGGTGTAAAGGTCCTGCGTCGCGATTGCGGTACCGTAATTGCCGGCGCCAATGATGCCGACATTGACATGCGCCTGCCCGGCAAACTTCGAATAGAGATGGTGGTAGACCATGATGGCAACTTCTCTTCGTGAGGTTGGGGGTCGGGACGACCAGATTGTCGTCCCAGGAATTTGTGGCCCAAGGTTTTCTGGCCCCAGCTCCCAGGTAGAGCCGATCGGCTCACACCTGCTGGGTGGTTGGCGCGTGATCCGCGATCACAGTTTGCCCGTCAGCTTCGGCTCTCCATGACTGGTGGAACTCTCCAGTCCCCGCGCCCGCCGGTTGAGCAGCCAGGGCACGACGAACAGCGCGATGCTCATTGCAAAGACCACGAGCGCGATCGGGCTCTCGAAGAACACCCTGACGTCACCATCCGAGCCCAGGAGCGTACGGCGGATACCACGCTCGAGGATCGGTCCGAGGATCATGCCGAGCACGAGCGGCACCGGCGGGTATTCGAGCTTGGTCATCACATAACCCAGAACGCCGAACCCGATTGCCAGCACGACCTCGAACATCGAATTGTTGATCGAGTAGATGCCGAAGACGACGATCGCCATCACAGCCGGGAACAGATATCCCGGTTTGACGAAGGCGCAGGTTGCCAGCAGCGGCGTGAGCAAGATGGTGATGCAGACGAGTGCGAGGTTGCCGATGTAGAAGCTGCCGAAGATTGTCCAGACGAAATCCGATTGTGTCTGGAACAGCATCGGACCCGGCTGCAGGCCGATCATCAGCAACCCGCCCATCAGGACCGCGGTCGTGCCAGAGCCGGGGATGCCCAATGCGAACATCGGAATCATCGAACCGTAGGATGCGCTGTTGTTGGCAGCCTCTGGCGAGGCGACACCTTCCAGCGCACCATCGCCGAAACGTTCCGGCGTCTTGGACATGCGCTTGGCGAAGGCGTAGGAGATCATCGTTGCCGCCGTTGCGCCGGCACCGGGCAATACGCCGACGAAGAAACCGATCACCGAACCCGAGATCAATTCGCGCCAGCAGCTCAGAGTTTCCCGGATATTTGGCAACAGTTCGCGGAACCGGAACCGGGCGATTTGGGCCTCTTCTTCAGAAGCAACCGATGTGATGTACATTTCCGCCAGGCCGAACAGGCCGACGGCCAGAATGGAGAATTCGATACCGTCGAACAGCCGGACGTCGCCGAAATCGAAGCGCGGCATTCCTAGAATGGGGTCGAGGCCGATCGTGCCGATCCACAGGCCGAGGAACAGAGAAACGAAGGCCTTGATCGGGTCCTTGCCGCCGAGCACGCTGATCAGCGACAGCGAGAAGATCATCAGCGCTGTCATCTCGATCGGACCAAACGCCAACGCCGCCCTGGCAATGGTGGTCGCGAATGCGGTGAGCAGCACCAGGCCGAACAGGCCGCCGATGAAGGATGCCGCGACACTGATACCGAGAGCCGCGCCTGCCCTCCCCCGCTTGGCAAGCTTGTAGCCGTCGATGACGGTCATGGTGGCAGAGGCGTCGCCGGGAATTCCGAGAAGGATCGCTGTGACAGCGCCGCCATATTGCGCGCCGTAATAGACCGCGCCGAGCGCGGCGATCGCAGCAGTCCCGTCAAAGCTGACGGCGACCGGCAGCAGGATGGCGACACCGGCCGTCGGGCCGAGACCCGGAAGGGCGCCGATGAACAGGCCGATAATCGAACCGACCATGATCGCGACCAGGATCGAGGGATCCGACGCGGCCACAAGTCCGTTGAGCAAAAGTCCCCAACTGTCGAACATTACAATATTCCTCAAGCGCCGTTAGAGCAGCGGAACGGCAAGCAGGATGCCGAAAACGATGTAGAGAACCGCGGTCATGCCGGCCGAGACGACGGCGAGCAGGACGTAGAAGTTTCGCGTTCGCGGACCGAAGATCACGCCGATCCCGAACATCAGCAGGAAGGCCGAAACCATCATGCCAATGATGCCACCGAGCCAGACGAAGCCCGCCATCGCTACGCTGCAGAGCGCGACCCTGACGAATTCCCGTCCGTCGATCGTTGCCAGCATGCCGGACCGGCGGATCGCCTTGACGAGATTGACCCCGGAAAAGATCGCCAGGCCGAGACCGATCCAGAGCGGAAAGAAGCCCGCACCGGGAGCTCCGGCTTCGACATAGCCGAAGACCATGCCCTTGTAGGCAACATATGCGCCGAAGACGATCAGCAGCGCCGAGACACCGATATCGAGATTGCGGACCTTGATCATTGTACTCCTCCTCCCGGACGACCAGCCCTCCATGGCCGAACGCCCAACTCTTGCGAGCCGGCCCGTTCGAATGAAAGGGCCGGCCTGTCGTTGCTACTTGATGAGCTTGAGTTCGTGCATCATCTTCTCATAGCGCTTGCTGGTCTCGACCATCTGCTCGCCGAATTCAGCGCTGTTCATGTAGAGCGGAACTTCGTTGAAACGTCCGATATATTCAGCCTTCCATTCCGGGCTTTCGGCCACCACCTTGAGCACTTTCTCCCAATAGGCGACGACATCGGGCGGCGTGCCGGCGGGCATGATGATGCCGCGCAGTTGGGTATGGGTTATGTCGTAGCCGAGTTCCTTGAAAGTCGGCACGTCGGGCAGCGAGCTCATACGATCGGGAGACGTGACGGCCAGGGGCCGAACCGTGCCGGCCTTGATCTGTTCGAGGATCTCGTTTGGGTTGCCATACAGCAAATCGAGATGGCCGCCGAGCACTGCGGCGAGGACTTCGCCTTCGCCGTCATAGGGGATCGACTTAATGTCGGCGCCCAGTTGTTCGTTCGTCATGCTCGCCAGCAGCGCCGGATCGGAAACCGCGCCAACCGTACCGATCTTCAGCCCCTTCGCGGCTTTCAAATCTTCGAGCGACTTGATCGGCGATTCAGCCCTGACGGCGAGGATGTAGGGCGAGCGCGCTATTGCAGCGAGCGGGGTGAAGTTGGTGTAGTTGATCGGCATCTTGCCGAGCAGCGGCGTTGTGAAGAAGCTGACGCCGACGCCGCCAAGTATGTAGGGATTGCCGATCTGCCCGTTGATGTAAGTATAACCGATGGCACCCGATCCGCCGGTACGGTTTTCGACCAAAACATTGACTGGCAGCAATTTCTTCTGTTCGAGGACCTTGGCCAGGGTGCGGGCAAGAATGTCGCTGCCGCCACCCACGCCTGCCGCCACTATATAATGGATGTCCTTTGCCGGATAATCCGCGGCCTGCGACACCGATGTCACGCCGCAGGTGGCTGCCATCAGCGCAATGCCGGTTGCCGCGAATGTACGGCGATTCATGCTATTCGAGTTCCATCCCATATTTCCCTCCCATGGGCTTACCGGTTGATCGACCTGCGAATAGGGCAATCCGCCATCGGTGAGCATTGCTAATGGCGAGGCTAACCTCCTGTAGACGCACCCGGCAACGCTCTCATGGAAAAGATTATCTTGCGTCATCTGGTAAAACAAACCGCAAAATCCTACTGATTGGTCTATCTTTGTAACCAATGGGATTCGTCATGGATGTGATCGGCAACGTGAACATGAAGCTTTTGCAGACCTTTCTGGTCGTGGCGGAGCAGACCAGCTTCCGGCTAGCGGGAGAAATGCTTCATCGCTCGCACTCCTCTGTGAGCGCCCAGATCATGCAGCTCGAGGCGCAGTTGGATGTGTTGCTGTTCGAGCGCACGACACGCAGCGTCAAGCTCACCGAAGAAGGCAAGCAACTGCGAGACAGCGCCAAGAAGGCGCTCTATGAGATTCGGCTTGGCATTCGCCGCATCCGCGAGACAAACGACATCAAGCGCGGTCAGCTCTCACTGGCCAGTTCGCCCAATCTGGCATCGATCCACCTGCCGCCGGTCTTGACCGAATTTGTCCGTGACTTCCCGGAGATTGCGGTGAGCATCCGCGAGCTGACCTCGCATGATCTTTACGAGGCGGTGCGCAAGAAGGACGTCGATTTTGCCATCGGGCCACAAGGCGAGGATGAGGCACTCGACTTCACGACAATCATGGATGAGCCGCTGCATGCGCTGGTCCCGCCGCACTTTCTGGACAGTTTGCAAGACTCCATTACGCTCGCCGAACTCTCCCGCTTTCCTATGCTGCTGCAAACTACGGCCACCGCGATGCGCAGACTGGTCGACGGCGCGATGCAGGCGCAAGGATTGCACGTGCCGACGCGTTACCAGTTCATCCAGGCCGAAACCATCATCGCCATGGCCGAGGCCGGATTGGGTGTCGCCATCCAGCCGGCATCGCGGCTGGCCAAAGTCAACCCGACGAGGGCAAAGATCCTCAATCTCGTCGAGCCGACCATGAGTCGAAAAATGGCGCTCATAACTCTGCGCAATCAGAAACTGTCGCCGGCAGCGCAACGGCTTGCTGACAAGATTGTGGAAGATGTCCGGGCTATGACCAGTTATAATAGTACAGTGCCTGGCTGAACCGTCCTATAGACACCGCGATTGATCGAACGTATCGCAACAATGGACGCTGTGCCCGCAATACAAGCACTCCATCTAATCCGGATCATCCGATGGGCGAACCGTTAGATCGAAGGACCGTGTCGGCTCAAGCATGCCTCCGAGAAAGTCCAATACGTTGTCCGATTTACAGCCACCGTTCGGCAACACTCTATGACCGAAATGAAGGCGCTAACCAGACTGTTCCGTTTTGGGTCGATACCGTTGAAAAAGGCGCGTGCTGATCTTGCTCGGACGCCTCCTTTTTAGTGGCGTGCCCAGATGTATTTCGCTTCACGCCGGTTTTGGCGTTGGTGGCGGGATCAGCTTTGCGAGCTCTCGGAGGTTTTGGGCTGCGGCTGCGAGATGGAATTCATCACGCGCTCCGTTCGGCCCTCGTAATCGCAGACGATCCAGTCTTAGGATGCGTTTGAGGTGGGCAAAAAGCATCTCGACCTTTTTTCTCTGATGCCGCGACGTAACCCATAGGCTTCGGTCTCGGCGATATCGCGCGCCGTGGTATCTTGCGCGCCGGAGCGTTCGGGCAGCATCGAGGTTTAAGGGCGCAGGCATCGCAGTCGAGTTTGCTGGCCCGATAACGTACCATGCCATCTTCATCGACGAGCGGACGTTCGTTCTTGTAGGTGATCTGTCGCAAGCGTAACTCCTTGCCACCAGGGCAGGTATAAAGATCGCGCTTGTGGTCGTAAGCAAAGTCGGCGCGCTCTTATGTGCCATCACGCCGGTCGGACTTATCGAAGACGGGAATATGCGGCTCTATTCCGCGTTCGTGAACCAACCAGCCCAGCATCTCTGCTGAACCATAGGCACTGTCGGCGGCCAACGTTCCGGATAGAGACCGAAGCTCTCCTGAGTGCCCTCAATCATGGTGCGTGCGGCACCGACCTCGGCCTGCCGGATCGCACGGCTCGCCTCGACATCAATGATAACGGCATTATCCAGATCGATCAGATAGTTGGTCGCATACGCGAAGAAGGCGTGCCCCTTCATCGCTCCGGTCCACTGCGCCGCCGGGTCCGACCTCGAAACGAACTTCGGTTTTGCTTCGCTGGCCGTACCCCATGCCGCGTCATCGAGCGCGTCGAGATATTCCTGAACCGAGAGACGGGTCACTGCCATAGCTTCCCAGTCGACCGCCTCCGACCCCCCCGCCGAGCTCCGTACTGACCGCGCCGGGTGAGATGATGGTCGTCCGGATGTTGTATGGTCTTCCTTGCGGAGACCTTCGGACAGCGCCCTGACCGCGAACTTGGTGCGCGCAATAAACCGTGGCACCGGGATCGACGACATGCCCGTAAACCGAGGAGACATTGATGATGTGGCCCGACTTCCGTTCCTTCATGTAGGGCAGCGCGGCGGCGATGCCGTAGAGCACGATGTTGACGTCGATCATGCGATCCCATTCGTCGACCTTGAGACGTTCCAAGGGGACAAGCGGCATCAGGCCGGCATTGTTCAGCATGACATCGACGTGGCCGAACTGACGAACCGCGGTGTCGACCAGGTTCTGGACCTGCTTCCTGTCGGTGACGTCGGTGTCGACGGCGACCGCTCGGCAGCCTTTCGACATGAGCTCAGCGGCAAGCGCGTCGATGCGCTCGCGCCTTCGGGCACCTAGCACGACGATAGCACCTCGTTCTGCGAGATGACGTGCCGTCGCTTCCCCAAGACCGCTACTCGCCCCCGTTATAACAACGACTTTGTTCTCTACTCCCTGAGACATGATGTTCTCCATGGTTTGCGGCGACGATCAGATTCGACGGCTGGCGACCGCGCCCAACGCGGCGGAGCCGAAAAGAAGGACGGCGGCCAGAAGGAACGCGCTCCACCATCCCGCCGTGTCGAAGAGGATGCCGCCCGCGAAAGCGCCGCCCGCGATGCTCAGTTGAATCAGCGCCACCTGTAGGCCGCCTGCCGCTTCGAGTTCAGCGGGCATCAGCCTGGCCATCCAGGTGTTCCATGCGACGGGTACCGGGGTCGAAAAGAAGCCCCACAGAACGAGAAGGACAGCCGTGGCCCAAGGCGAGGCTCCGACGGCGATGAGAAGGATTGCGATCATGGCGACCACGCCGGGCATGCCGACAAGCGCAATGGCGAGGTGCTTGCGCAGGACGAAGCCGACAAGCGACGTTCCGGCAAGTCCGCCCAAGCCGACACCAAGAAGCATCAGTGACAGCGCGTTCAGACCGACCCCGGTCACGCCTTCGAGAAACGGACGCAGATAGATGGAAAGAGCATTCATCCCCATGAACACCAGGCAGGTCGCTGCCATTCCAACGAGGAAGGACCGATTGTGAAGGAGTCTGAACATCTTCCTGGTCGAACCGGTTTCCGTCGCCGGCAGCCGTGGAAGAACGAGCATCTGCCAAACCAGCGCGGCGAGACCGATCGGAACCGTGACGAGAAATGTGCCGCGCCATCCGATCATCCCACCTAGAAAGCTTCCGATCGGAGGCGCGATGACGATCGCGAACGCCGTGCCGCCCTGGAGAAGAGCTATCGCCTTCGGCAGTTCCGACGAAGACGCCAGGCGCGCAAGGATGGCAGTCGAAAGCGACCAGAAGCCCCCTACGGCAAGGCCGACCAGCGCGCGGCCGATCAGGAAGGTGGCAAAGTTGGGAGCGATAGCGACGATCAGGCTGGAGAGAGTCAATATCGCGGTATAGATGAGGACAACCGACCTTCGATCCATCCTCGCGAGCAACCCGTTGCCGAACAAGCTGGTCACGACAGCGAAAAAGCCCGACACCGTGATCGCCAAACCAGCCTGACCTTCGGTGATCTGCAGGTCCTGTCCTATCGGTGTCAGCAGGCTTACGGGAAGAAACTCGAGCCCGACCAACAGAAACGTGAGCAGGGAGAGACAAACCACCTGTGCCCAAGGCGTGGTGGTGTCCTCACATGGGACTTCACTCAAGGCATCGACGCTCATGCTCGTTTCTCCTGTCTCATGACCACCAAATAGTCGCTTTGGTTTCGGTGGACTAGGATCTACAATCCGCATGTCGATGTGAGGGAGATTCAACAATGAAACGTGACGAGTTCACCGAGATGAGGGCGTTTCTCGAAGTCGCGCGCGAGCGCAGCTTCACTCGGGCTGCGGCCAAGCTCGGCGTCACTCGATCGGCGCTAAGCCATACCGTCAGTGCACTGGAGGCGCGGCTTGGGCTACGACTGCTTTCCCGCACGACGAGGGACGTCGCGCCGACGGTCGCTGGGGAACGTCTCATGGAAAGCATCCAGCCCCACTTCGAGAGCATTGCCGCGGGCATCAATGCAATCAGCGCGTTGCGCGACAAGCCTTCCGGTCAGGTCCGTGTCGTTTGCCCGGACGATGCCGTGGACATGGTATTCCGTAGCAGGCTTCCGACGTTCCTGAAAGATTTTCCAGAAATCGGGGTGGAGATCATCGTCGACAACGGGTTCACCAACATCGTCGAGCGCCAATTCGATGCCGGTGTCCGGCTCGGCGAGGCCGTCGCGCGCGACATGGTGGCCGTCCGCCTTGGGCCTGACGTGTCGTATTCTGTCGTTGCGTCCCCCAGCTATCTGGAGCGCCGACCGCCGCCGTCGATCCCGCAAGAACTGACAGACCATAATTGCATTAACCTTCGGCTTCCGACGTCCGGCGGTCTCTACGCCTGGGAATTCGAACGCGACGATCGGGAGTTCAGCGTTCGCGTGGACGGCCAGCTTACGCTGAGCAACATCTCCTCCGCGCTCGATGCCGCGTTGGACGGGATTGGTCTCGCGTATGTGCCGACGGAACTCATCCTGCAACACGTCGAACAAAGAACGCTAAGGCGCCTACTCCTGGACTGGTGTCCAACGTTTCAAGGCTATCACCTCTATTACCCTAGTCGCCGAAATCCGTCCCCAGCCTTTTCGGCCTTCGTGGACGCGTTCCGATATAGACCGCGAAAATAGTATGTGCTGGCAGCGCAATGGCTCCTATTGACGCAATGGGGCCATCACAAAGCGGACTGGCTGCTTCCGGGTGGCCGAACGAATGGCGACGACGTCCGATATGACGGCGCAAGGCGGGCATCCGACGTGCTCTCTGCGCGAATGCACGAAAATCGATTTGCGCAGCCAATGACGTTACCCGTCACGCCAGCCCAGCAGCCATTTGTCGAACCCGCTAAGCGAACCTGCCGGTGTTGATCCCGCGATTTCATAGGCACCGACGATCGGATCAAGGTTCGGGCAGAGCATGACGAGCGAGCCTTCCTTCAACTCCCGTTCCACAAGAGCCGGGCTTGCCTGACCAATGCCCAGTCCGGTGATGCAGGCGTCTATGGACGCTTCGTCCGTGTCGAACGTGATACTGCCGCCACGGGGTGCAAATTCGATCTGACCCGCCTCGCACCAGCACCGCCACGACCACGCGTCCGCGGTGTCAAGCAGTATTGGCAAGTCTAACAATTCCTTGGGCGATGCGGATTTTGCGGCTCTGCCAAGAAGCAGAGGAGAACACACCGCCACCGTTCGATCGAGCAGAAAAGCCGACCGAAAGCGGCCCTCGTCCGAGCCTCGGGAATAGGTCAGCGTTACATCCGGGACTTCGCGCGCCCCGAGCGCGAGCGACTGGACGCTGAGATCGACGCTCGGGTTTTCCTGAACATAGGACACCAACCGGGGAATGAGCCATCGGCGAGCGATGGTGATCGGGGCCTGGATCACCAGGCGCACCCGGTTCGGCGAGAGGGCCCGCGTGCCACTGTCGATCGTGGCAAGGGCTGCGTTGACATGGGTGAGATACTGGCGCCCCGCATGCGTAAGCGAAATCGCATTGTGCCCCCGATGGAACAGTTGGACACCGATCGTGTCCTCCAATGACTTTATTTGGCGGCTGATCGCACCCGGCGTCAGATGCAGTTCGCGGGCAGCCAGCGTAAGGCTGCCTGTGCGCGCGGCAATAGAGAAGGCAGGTAGCGTGGCCAAGGGAGGCAGTTTCGGGCGATTGGATTGAGAATTTCTCATACCGGCGTGAGAATCTTTCGCTTGCAAATAAGTTGACTATATCTATCCACATTTCCAGCAAGTGACAAGAATTCTCAGGAAGCCGAGACGTCCATGATCCCGATCTGGCTGACAAATCTCCTCACGATGGCAGAGGCCAGCAATGCGATCGGCATGCATTTTTCGCACGGCCAAATCCGGCGCGTCTCACGTCACTGTCGTTACTGACCATCCAGGGAGAGAAAGATGAATTGGGATTTTTGCCTGCCGAGCAGACGCGCGCTCCTTTCCGGTGTTTTCGCCATGACCGTTGCTGCCGCGATAACCGGCTCCGCGGTTGCGGAGGACGCCACACAAAAAGTCGTCGATGACCGTGGCGTCGAAGTCGCTGCTCCCGCCCAGCCGAAGCGGATAGCATCGATCTCGTTCTTCGCCGACGATGTCGCCCTTGCGCTCGGCTTCAAGCCGGTCGCCAGCACCTACATGGTCGATGGACGCCCGCCGGAATTTCTGCTCGGCCTCACCAAGGACATGACGCAGATCGGCCAGCGCGCGAAACCGAACCTCGAATTGCTCTCCGAAGCCAAGCCCGACCTGATTGTGGCAATCCGTCGCTACACGGTTGGCAATGCGCCGCAGCTCGAAAAGATTGCGCCCTACGTCGCCTGGAACATGGAGTTGCTCGACGGCAGCGACAAGGAGATCGAGGCGCTTTCGAAAATCCTTGGCAAGCCCGAGCGCGGCGTCGAGCTCAACAAGGACTTTCGTGCCCATCTCGCCGATGTCACGGCCAAGGCTCCCAAGGACGTTCATCCGCGTTTCGCCATCATGTGGGGCGGCGAGGTGCCGTTCGCGTTCCATGACGAGAACACATCGGCATCCATTCTAAAGGCGATCGGCGGCGACAACATCGCCGGCCCGATGACGCCGGGCGGCGAATTCGGCATAGACCTCAGTCTCGAGACAATGCTGGAGAAGGACCCGGAAGTCCTCTTCATCTACGATTACGGTCCGGATCGTCCGCATGAGAACAATCCGATCTGGAGCCAGCTCACCGCCGTCAAAAACAACCAGGTTTTCTATGTCGGTGATCATTGGGTCGAAACGAACGGACCGATCGCCCGCGAGATCGTCTTGCGCGAGGCCGCCCATTACCTCTATCCGGATGTCTTCCCGAAGGTTGATGTCAGGACCGAGGCAGCAAAGCTGATCCCCGCCGACCTTCAGAACTAGCAAGTAATCGCGACGACCATGGATGACCGGAAATCCTTGATAGCCATCGGCCTGATCGTCGTCGCGACGATACTGACGATCGTCGTCGGGCTCATGCCCGGCGCTAGGACGCTGTCAGCGGAAGCCGTGTTGCACGCTCTGATCGAGCCTGACGGCAAGATCGAATCGATCCTGGTCTGGACGCTCCGGCTGCCGCGAAGCCTCTCCGCCGCCGTCGCAGGCGCCGGCCTCGCCGTCTCCGGTTACCTTCTCCAGTCTCTGACCCGCAATCCGCTTGCCGATCCCGGCATTACCGGCGTCACCGCCGGAGCCATTGCCCCCATCGTCGCCTGCTTCGTTCTGCTGCCCTCGGTTCCCGGCTTCTGGTATCCCTTTGTTGGTCTTGTCGGAGGCTTGGGGGCGGCATCCGTGACGTTCTGGGTTTCCCGTGGCGGCAACGGTCGCCCGCTCCATCTCGCGCTGAGCGGCATCAGCGTTTCGCTCTTTCTGGGGGCGATCACGATTTACGTGCTGCTGCTGGCCGGGCCGCAATCAACGGCATTGCTGTTCTGGATATCCGGCGGCTTCGCCGGCCGGACATGGACGCACCTTGCCCAGATGTTGCCCTGGATGATCATCGGCGTCGGCGGCGCTCTGGCGTTTCACCGGATCATCTCGATGTTCGCATTGAGCGACCATGCCGCCGCCGGAATGGGCGTCCAGCTCACTTTCTGGAAGCCGGTCCTGCTCCTGCTTGGCATCGCACCTGTTGCCGGCGTCGCGCCCGTTGCCGGTCCCGTGGCCTTCGTCGGGCTTGCAGCGCCCCATATTGCCAGACTGCTGCAACCACGGGGGACGCGCGCCGAACTTGCCCTGACTGCCGCCCTCGGTGCCTTGATCGTGACGGCCGCGGACCTGATCGCGCGGACGGTCGCGATACCGAAGGAACTGCCCGTCGGCATCCTCACGGCCCTGCTCGGCGGCCCGATCTTCATCTACCTCATCCAGCGCGGTCGCCCGGGCTTGGGAAGGGGCAGCTTATGACGACGACCCCCGCCTTGAAACGGCCCAATCCTTGGCTCCTGCCCCTCTTCGGGCTGCTGGTTCCGGTGTCCATCATCGCCGCCGTGTTCCTCGGCGCCGTCGATATCCCGGCGGACGATGTCCTGTCCGCACTGTCCGGCAACGGCTCTGCGGAAGCGCAGTCGATTATCATGGACATCCGGCTGCCCCGTATCGTCACGGGCATGCTGGCGGGCATCCAGTTCGCCCTGGCCGGGCTCCTGCTTCAAACGATCACTCGGAACCCACTTGCCGATCCGTCTTTGATGGGCGTTTCTCAAGGCGCGACGCTTACGGCAACGATCTTCCTGCTGTTTACGGTCTATATGGTAAATCCGGACTCCTACTCCGTGAACGAGCTACCGATCCGGTGGCTTCCCGCGGCCGGCATGCTGGGTGGCATGGCGGCGGGCGGTGTCATCTATTTCCTCGCCTTTCGGCTGGACCTGAGCCCACTCCGGATCACGCTCTGCGGAATTGCCGTCGGGGCCGTCCTGCACGCGGTCGCCATTGGGTTGATTGCCGGATGGGGCTCGGCACGCATCGAGATCATCCTTGAGTGGCTGTCCGGAAGTCTTTACGCGCGGACTTGGGATCATGCCCTATTCCTACTGCCGTTCACCGTTGCCGCCCTGCGATCCTCCCGGCCATCTATCGCCCGTTGATCATGCTAAAGTTCGATGCCGCCGTGGCGCGATCCTTTGGCCTTTCCTACCGCAAGCAGTTCTCCTTTGTGCTTTTCGTGTCCTGCGCCCTCGCAGCTAGCGCCGTGGGTGCCGTCGGGCCTATCGTCTTCGTCGGCCTCATCGTCCCGCACCTGGCACGCTTCCTTGCAGGGCGGCATTTCCCTTTGGTCCTGCCGCTCACCATCGCGCTCGGCGCGGTCGTCGTCACGCTCGGCGATCTGATCGGCCGCATGGCCGGAGGCGCCGAAGAGGTACCGATCGGAGTGGTGACCGCCGTTCTGGGCGTACCCGTATTGCTCGCGCTTCTGCGCAAACAGTCTTGAGATCGCCATGCCATTATCCTGCTCGCAACTGTCTGTGTCTTACGGTCGCCGAACGGCGCTCACCGGGCTTTCCCTCTCGCTGCAGAAGGGTGAAATTCGCGCGCTCATCGGCCCGAACGGTTCGGGAAAAAGTACGGCTCTTCAGGCGCTCGCCGGGCTCGTCACAGCCTTTCAGGGGAAAGCCGAGATCGATGGTATGCCGGTGACCGCAATGTCCCGGCGCACGCTTGCAAAGAAGCTTGCCTTCCTACCCCAGCAACCCGCAGCACCAGATGAGATGACGATTGCGCAACTCGTCCGGCAAGGACGTTTTCCCCATGTCGGCCTGTTCCGCTCCTACGACCGCAGGGATGAGCAAGCCATCGAATGGGCGCTGGAGAGCACGGGCCTGACAACGCTTGCGGATCGCACCCTGCAGGAGCTTTCCGGCGGCGAGCGGCAACGGGCCTGGATTTCGGCCGCGCTAGCGCAAGAGGCCGGGATCCTGCTGCTTGATGAGCCGACGTCGTTCCTCGACATCGGCTATCAGGTCGAGGTGCTCGATCTGGTTCACCGCCTCAGCCGGGAGCGCGGCGTCACGATCGTCATGGCGATCCACGACATCAATCAGGCCATCGCCATCAGCGACCGCATATCGCTTCTGGAAAAAGGTGAGTTGCGGTTTGATGGCCGCCCCAGGGACCTCGCCGAGAGCGGGCTTGTCGAAAAGATCTTTCGGGTGACAGGCAAGTTCGTTGAGGTCGGGCCCGGCAAGCCACCCCATTTCGACGTCGATCTTTTAAAGGCTCTGGACACGGCCGGGAAAATCCCCGGCGTGCAAGTTTAGACCGCCCGCACAGGCGCTGCGTTCAATCCACCACTCGACTTACGTCATCACACATCCTGAATCGCATCGGAGACCACAATGAACCAGCCCACCAAGACCATCACCACCTGGTACATTGATCCTGACGCCGAAGACCGCATGTCGGATGGCCATGCCCCGATCTGGCGGCACCTGATCGATCTAATCGTCGAGCAAGATCTCTCCCAGCAAAGCGTACTCGATTTCGGCTGCAATCAGGGCGGCCTGCTTCGGCATCTCTATGCGATGCGCCCGTTCCGCAAGGGGCTTGGCATCGATATTGCCGAGCAGTCCGTTGCCAAGGCCGAGGCGTTCAAGGGCAATATCCCGGTGCAGCACGCGGTTGGCGGAACGCTGGAAAATTGGGTCGAAGAGTTCAACATCGCAATCAGCCATGAGGTGATCTATCTCGTGGAAGACATAGAGGCCCATGCCGCCGACATCTTCAAGGCGCTCAAACCCGGCGGTGTCTACTACGCGGTTACCGGGTGTCACACCGATAATCCGCTCTGGCCGAAATGGCGCGAGCTGGTCGCCAAGCGCACCAACACCGTTGTCCAGGACAGGTCGATCACCGACTACGCAACGACCTTCGCCAAGGCTGGCTTCGAGGTTTCCGCCCGGAAGCTGGACTATGACGGCTTCATCACCTTCTTCGCTGACGGCTGGACGCCTGACCTCGCCGATGCCTTGGATTACTACACCCAGACCAAGATCGTGTTCCGGCTCGTTAAAGGCGCTAACTGAGCAGGGCCGATTTCCAAATGCTTGAACCGATTGCTGCAAGTGGCTCTCATCAGCTTCGTGTTGGCGCAGGTTCGACCCGCGCTATCACGGATGTCGCTTTGCGGCAGCTCGGACCGAGCGCTGTATGACGGAGATGAAGGCGCAAAGCGGAAATCATTTCCGAAAGGCTACAGAGCGATTGCGTAAACCGCGATAGTTGTGACAAACAGCGGGTGATACCGCAATGCGGGGCCTGTCGGGCTCACTGGAGCGGACCGGCCCAGTACACAACGTCAAAGCGGACCGTTCCTTATGGGAATGCGATACATGATCAACAGAGGCACTGCCCTTGCAACACGTGATTAGCTCCAACGCTATGCGATCTCCCTCCGTACGCGCCTGAGAACACGCCCCGGTTGGTTTCGACCTCGACCCGCTTGTCGTTCCCGGTTTTTCCGATTGAAACAATCGTACATTCCCGTTTCCTCCGCCACCTTCTGACAAGTAAACCTTCGGCCAATCCGGCACGCCGCTATGCGCGCCTCCAACAGCGGAAGGGACAGAGCAATGGAAGCAAACAAACATCAGGAACATATACTCGTTGTCGGCGGCGGTTCCGGTATGGGTCTCGCCGTGGCAAACAGGCTACTGGAATGGGGAGCAACGGTGACGATTGCCGGTCGATCTTCCGAACGGCTCACGCTGGCTCGCGAGCGGCTTGGCGCTGATACGCCACGACTCCACACCGTCGTCGCAGATGTCACGCGTGAGGACGATATAGAGCGACTGTTCGCATCGACGGGTGATCTCCACCATATTGTCTGGACCGCCGCCGACGTTGGTGGCGTCTACGTGCCTTTGGACGATATGGATATTTCGACGGCGCGCCGGGTGGTCGATTCGAAAGTGATCGCGCCGGTCATGCTCGCTAAGCATGGGGCTCCGCGTCTGATCCCCGGCGGCTCAATTACCCTAACCTCCGGTATCGCTGCCTACCGACCGGCGCCGAAGGGTTCTGTCGTCGCCGCTATCAACGGAGCACTTGAGTCTCTGGTTTACGCCCTCGCCGTCGAACTGGCACCACTGAGGGTCAATGCCGTCTCGCCGGGTTGGGTCGACACCCCTATTTGGGAGTCCGTTGCGGGCGCGGGCAAAACCGCCGCGCTGGAAGCTATGGCAAAGCGGTTGCTGGTCCAACGGATCGGTCAGCCGGACGATATCGCACAAGCGATCGAAGCGGTGATGCGCAATACGTTCATGACCGGGACCGTTGTCCATGTCGACGGCGGGCAGCGTCTGGTCTAGCGCCCGAAACATTCCCTGGCGACGGCGAGAAAGGCAGCCGTCGCCGGAGGTCGCGCGCGTCTGGCGCGCCAAATCATTGTGAGCGGCACTGTCGAGCTGGTGCCCGACCACGGAACGGCGACGACAAGATCGCGCGCGGGAACAAGGGCCGCTCTCGGAACCATCGCGCATCCCAGCCCGGCCTCGACCAGCCCTTTTATCGAACCAATACTTGCGAACTCCCCGATGATCCTGGGGCTTTCCGGGAGCGTTGCTGCGAAGGCCTCATCGAACATCCTTCGATAGATGCATCCAGTCGGAGTGACGAGGAAAACCTCCCCGGCGAGGCTCTCCGGCCCGATCATTGCGTGCTTTGCCAGACGATGGCCGGCCGGCATGACAATCATCAGCGCATCTTCCGCAACGGCCTCGCCTTGGATGTCTAAGGATTCCCTTGCCTCACCGAAAAGGAATCCGATATCCAAGGCGCCGCTTTTCACCCCGCTGCGCAGACCGCCGCTGTCGGCGGTTTTCAGAGCGAGTTCCACCGCCGGGTAACGGCGGTGGAACTCCGCCAGCAGTTGCGGCAACCGGTTGGCACAAAGCGTTTCAAGGCCACCGATAACGAGACTTCCAGCCACCACGCTGCCAGCGTCGGCAATTGCTGAATGCGTTTCCTCGGCCAGCCTGAGCAGCTCCGCCGCGTAAGCGACCAGCCGCTCTCCGGCGGGCGTGAGCGTCAGCTTTCTGCGGGAGCGGTCGAAAAGCCGAGTGCCAAGGTCGGCTTCCAACGCCTGGATTTGCTCGGTTACGCTTGATTGAGAGAGATGAACGCGTTCGGCCGCGTGGGTGAAGTTGAGTGTGTCGGCGACAGCCGCGAATGTGGTGAGATGGCGAAGCTGAATGTTTGCCTCCAGTCGGAAAGAGCGAGAGTGTCTCCGATGTAGCATTGCTTATTACAAACTGCCACTTGTCGTAGATTTATCGCTTCGCTCCTCCGATCACTCGAATAGCAGACTGACCGCCTTTCCGAATTAAGGCGGGTTGTGTCGACGACCAGCATGGGGGCGCGACGCAGAGTGAGCCAGGTTTGCATGTCGCACTCGACTACGCCGTCTTCCAATGCACTCCTTCACATCGCTGCAACAATAGGCCGTTAACTAGCCGCATCGGAGGGCAACCAGGAAGCGTGCGGCACCGCCATGAGAGGACTTACCCTTAACCTACTGTTTCCAGGAGTTTCCGTTTTCGCAGTGGGTATGAAGACGTTGTCGGACTTCGTCCCTTGCCCAAACTGGGCGTGGGTCATTCCACTCAGTTTTGGAATTATTGGAAGCATCGTCAGATTTAGCACGTCAACCAAGGGCATCGATGGCTTCGACTAGCGTCAAGGACCGCGGTCTGAGTATGCGGACCAAGGTAGCGTCGTTGGATAATTCGAGGAGATACGGCAGACAGCTCTTCGCCCGAACTCAAGGTCTGAGAACGTCGCCACCCGTTGGACTCGGCACAATGTCCAGACAGCTGACGCTGGAGCCCATGCAACTGCAAATGCTCTCTATTTTGGCCAGTCTTTAGGGGTGGACCTCGTCTCGCAGAGCTTCGCCAACTTGGTTATCTCGTCTGCTAAAACCACGAATGCAGCGGCCACGAGCTCATGGGGCGCATCTTCAATCTCAGCGATCAACCGCTCTACCTGGACGAGTGTCAGTGACGTCATAGGCGCGTCCGCCCCACTGTCCTCAAGAGTCTGGCGTAACTCACGTATGCTGACAATGCCGCGCTCAATCATCTGTCTACGCTCAATGGGCTCCAGCAGATGTATCTCGGCTACAGCCCGAACGAGCTCGGCAAGGAAATCCGATGTTGTCGCTTTGCTTGACATAATTTGATCGACCGTACGCACCCGCAGTTGTACACAAGATATCAACACTATCGTCGGCTGAGAACCCAGTCTTTAGATTAACGCATCACCTGCCTCAAAAACGCCTCCCCTGGTATAATCGCCGGACTATCGTTGACCGAGCTTGCTCAAGCTGGACGAAGCAACGGCAAGAATGATGATGGTTCCTATGAGAATCTCGCGAACGTAGGAATCGACACTCATCTGCGTCAAGCCGTTGTCGAGCACGCCCAGAATGAGGACCCCAAAGAATGTCGCGAGTACCCGCGGCTCCCCCTCTTCGCTCATCGTCATTCCGAGGAAGACTGCAGCGATGGCCGACAGCATCAAGCCGCTGCCTTGCGTCGGATTGGCGGACGCGACCCGGCTCGCATACATTAGCCCAGCGGTTGCAGCCCCAGCGCCCGTCAGTCCGAAGGCCGAAAACCGCAGGAACTGCACCCTAACACCAGCAAGCCTTGCAGCTTCTGCGTTGCCACCAATCGCGTAGAGACGGCGACCATAGACTGTGTGCTCGAGAAGAATCCACACCAAAAACAGAACAACCAGCGCGAGGAGGCTGAGATATGGCAATGAGACCCACTGATCGCCTGCCTGAAACAAGGGGATACCTGCGCGTGCAAAACCACTGAAACTTGCCGGAATATCCGTGCCAAACAGTGTCTTTCCGCCGCTAATCAAAAAGGCAAAACCTGAAAACACCGTCAATGTGCCAAGTGTGGCGACGAACGGGAGTATGCCAACATAGCTGACGAGCGCTCCGTTGATCAGGCCTCCGACAATTCCGACAAAAAGAGAAAGAGCGATCGCAGCCGGAACGGGAATGCCGGCCTTGAATGCAAGCGCCGCGACAATGCCGGAGAGGCTCGCCATCGACCCAACCGAAAGGTCGAAATCTCCCATCGCCATAACGATGGTCATGGCAAAGGCGGTGACCGCCAGCATTGAAACCTGCTGAGAGATATTCAGCCAATTCCGCGCGGTCATGAATGTATCGGGGATATTGATCCAGAAAAACAAGATAACAGCGACAATGCCGACCAGGGTTCCGTATCTACGAATAGCGCGGATCAATGAAATGTCCTCAAGGAATTATGCGGGTTCGCCGAAGGAGAGCGCGAGCAATTTCGACTGCGTGAGGCCTGCGGTTGGCACAATGGCGACTTGTCGTCCCTCGCGCATGACGAGGATGCGGTCGGCCATGCCTATCAGTTCGGATAGATCGGACGATGCAAGCAAAACTGCCACGCCGTTGGCCGCGAGTTCTCTCACCAGTGTGTGAATGTCGAACTTTGCCCCAACGTCAACGCCGCGCGTGGGCTCGTCAAGCAACAGCACTCGAGGGCCACCAAGTATGGCGCGCGCGAGCACGACCTTCTGCTGGTTCCCGCCTGAGAGCTGGAAGACCGGTTGTCTCCCCCCAGTCGATTTCAGTTTGACGCGAGAGGCAATCTCCGCCGAGCACTGTAATTCTTTGCGTCGGCTGCACAAGATGCCCGCCCGGCTCAACTTTCGCAAATGGGCTAGGACAGTGTTGTCAGAGATGGAGGCACGCGGCAGTAGACCCTCGCGCCGCCGTTCTCGTGGCACGTAGGCTATTCCATCAGCCCAACGTTCAGCTGGTGTGCCGGCTTTCAGTTCTCGCCCGTCGAGCTCGATGGTCCCGCCCAACCATTTGTCCGCGCCAACCACAAGGCGCAGAATTTCGCTCTGGCCCGCACCGGAAAGGCCCGTCAAGCCAAGGATTTCGCCAGCTTGTAGGTCGAATGTCACCTCGCACACCGAAGGAGAGCTCGCCGCGGCGAGCCGCAGCGCCGATGTATTCACCGCTGAGGCATGCCGCCGAGGGTAGGCATCCGCGATCCGGCGTCCCGTCATCAGTTCAATCATCTCGGCCTTGCTGATATCAGCGATTATCCGCGTTGCGACTGTCTCACCATCTCTGAGCACACTGACCCTCTTCGCAATGCGCATCACTTCATCCATTCGATGGGACACGTAGATGACACTTCGCCCTCGCTCAGTCAGCCCGGCGATAACCTTGAACAGGCGCTCAGACTCCTCACTGGTCAATGCGGCGGTCGGCTCGTCCATCACGTAAATGCGTGCAGCTTCACCGTCCTCATCGAGAAAAGCAGCCGCAATCTTGACGAGCATCTGGTCGCCGAGCGATAGGCGCGCAATTTTTTGATTGGGATCTATATGGCCAATATCCAAAGCATCAAGCGCGCTGAAAGCACGCCGGTTGAGCTCCCGCCAGTCGGCAAAAAATCCCATTCTCCGGGGATAAGGCCTCCCAAGAAAAAGGTTCTCCGCAACTGAAAGCTCCGGGATGATACTAAGCTCTTGATGGATGAAACGCAGACCTAACCTACGTGATTGAGTGGGGTTATCGATTGATACCGGCACGCCTTCAATCGAAATAGAGCCCCTGTCAGCTGTCGTGGCACCCGCCAGGATCCGAATAAGCGTAGACTTGCCTGCACCGTTCTCACCCATAAGCGCGTGTACCTCGCCCCGGGCGATCGCAAGTGAGCCGTCTTTTAATGCGGGCACCCCACCGTAACTCTTTGCAAGGCTACGCGTCTCTAGAACTGGAACGCTCATTCCTTGGCGTTTGCTGAGGTTACGAGCTTGGTCGGAACGTAAACGACGCTTTGCTTGATCTTCTCGCCCGACAGATAGCGCTTCACAGCGTCTGCGGTGGTCCGCCCGATGCCTTTGAAATCTTGAGCCATCGACGCTTCGAAATTGCTTCCTTTCGCGATCGCTTCGCGGGCCTGCGGATTGGCGTCGATGCCGGTTATAACAATTCCCTCGCCCTGGCGACCAGCCGCTTCAATAGCCTGCAACGCCCCAAGAGCCGGCTGGTCCCACGCTGCCCAGACAGCTGAAATCGAGCCTTTTTCTGGGTGCGCAGTCAGGATTGCCTCCATCTTCGCGCGTGAATCGGCGATACCCCCGTCCGACACGTCAGGCGTTACGCGCTCGATCACCTTTACGTCGGGGTTATTCTTGAAGATCGCATCGGCAATAACGCCACGCGCCTGCACCGGTGGAAAAGCGTCGAAAACGAACATGACGACGTCGCCCTTACCGTTGATGCGGTTCGTGACGTAAGCAGCTGTGTCGGCTGCCATGGCATAACCATTCGACGTAACATTTGTGACCAGAAGAGGGCTTGAGCCGGCATCCATCCCAAAGACGGGTATCGCAGCCGATCTCGCAGTTTCCAGGCCGGCAGCAACCTGCGCTGGATCGACGTTGATGACGATTGCGTCAACTTTTTGAGTGCTAACGTCTTCAATGCGGCTGATAGCTGCAGCGACATCACCCTTAGTGTCGATAATATTCACGTCCCAGCCATTTGTCTTGGCCTCCTCCTGGAACGCCTCGACATAAAACTGCGTGCCGGGTTGCGAAAGATAAGGCGTAATGACGGCAATCTTGCCAGCAGCATTGGCCGCACCAGCCACCGTAAGCGCTGTGAGAGTTACCGCTAAAGCGCCTGTCCTCAATCCGAAAGTCATTGCCATCCCCGCCCTTTGACATCGATTTTCCTAATATGTTCTGGACGTTAGCCGAGCTTGAAATGCATTTCAATAGAGCCTCGCATGGGTTCGTCCCATAGATTGTCACCGGGTCCCTCCATCGCTAAGGATGGATTGTTGCACGCGACTGCGAATGGAGGAAATTTGTGAACAGCCCAGCGCTGATCGGCATCGATGTCGGGACAACGGCGGTCAAGGCCGCGCGCTTTGGTTTAGGTGGAGACGTCGAGCGCAGCTACGGTAGCCGCTACCCGACGATGCGTCGTGCGCCTGATATCGTTGAGCAGAATGCCGGCGATTGGATGGGGCATGTGCAAGCTGCGCTTCAAGAACTCAGCGAAGGCCTCGTGGCCGGTCAGCTGCAGGCTGTGGGAATATGCTCACATGTCAACAGCCACGTCTTTGTTGCCGCAAATGGGGCACCCCTGATGCCGGCAATCATCTGGCAGGATGGGCGCTGCGCTGACGTCGCCGCCGAGCTCGACGCCAAGGTCGACGAAGCAGACAAGATTGCATGGTGGGGCGCGCCCCTGCCCATCGATTCCAGCCATGTTCTGGCTCGTATGGAGTGGGTACGGCGCAACCATCCCGATGTTTGGCACAAGACACGTTGGGTCATGGCTCCGAAAGACTATTTGATCATGCAGTTGACCGGCGAGGTTGTTGCCGATGCCATGGCGTCTTTTGGTGTGGTCGACCAGAACCTGCAGTATATCGATAGTCTGACTGGTCTGGTTGAAGGAGCCGCTGAGCGGCTTGCCCCAATCCGTCCGTTCACCGCGATTGCAGGTCGCATCAAGCCTGGACTGCCTGCTGCGGGAGCCCCGGTTGTCGTGGCCACAATGGACGCATGGTCGGGTCTTTTCGGAAGCGGCGCTCTGGAAGAGGGAGACGGACTGTATCTCAGTGGAACCAGCGAGGTCCTCGGCATCATTTCCAATCAGAAGTACCCGGAGCGAGGTGTCATTGCTTTTCCACCTTGCGAGGGAATTACACTCCACGCTGGTCCAACGCAGGCGGGTGGCGCTTCCATGGCGTGGCTTGCAGCCTTGCTTGGAAGGTCGCCGGCGGAGCTCTCAACCCTTGCCGCCGGGGTGGACAGACAGCGCATGACGCCGATCTTTCTCCCTCACCTACAAGGCGAACGCGCGCCGATATGGAACATTCACGCACGTGCCTCCTTCTCAGGAATCGATGCGAGCATGGGTCCTGCCGAATTCGCTGTCGCAATGATGGAGGGGGTTGCGTTCTCTGCACGCATGGCAATCGAGAGCCTCGAACGGTCTTCTGGAAGGGTGCCCTCGTGCCTCTTGGCGGCCGGCGGCGGAATGGGATCGGACGTCTGGTGCCAAATCCGCGCCGATATTCTCAACAGGCCCATCCATCGGCGCAAAAACTTGGACGCTGGAGTTCTTGGGGCTGCCGTCCTGGCCGGCGCGGGAGCACATCTGTTTCACTCTGTGGCCGATGCAGCATCACAGCTGGTCGTAACCGAGCGAGTATTCGAGCCCGATCCATTGTTGACGGAACGGTACAGTTATGGGTATCGCAAGTACAAGGAACTCTACCAGCAGCTTGAAGCCTTCAATTCTGATCTGGTTTCACGATAGATGCGCCATACCTACCCCGCGCGGGTATAACTCACTCTTCCGTTTGCGAAATATCGACCGTGAAGACACTTGCTGTTCCGCGCTCCTCGGACTTCGCCCTGGCCTATAAAGAGGCATGGGAGCTCGGCCCGCCTGGCAGCAAGCTCCCACAGCATCCCATTCTATCTCTCCGAAACCGGCAGGAAGGCATTCAGCGCCATTCTCCGCCGCGGGAACCAGGAGATTGGCAAAGAAAGGCTGGAGGATACTCAATAAAAACGGAACGCTCCTCACCTCTCCCGGACAGCAAAGGTTGTTCAAGTGGCCGAACGCGCGGCGAAAGTCGAAGTCAACCAACTATGGATAAGCGGCTGACCCGCAATAACCGATCCCTCGCGAGCAGCAGAACCGTCGAGCTTTGTAACGGTCGCACCAGCCTCCTCGGCGAAAAGCTTGCCCGCTGCCAGGTCATAGTAGCTCAGGCCATCCTCGAAGTAGCCATCCAACCGTCCACATCCAACATACACAAGATCAAGGGCGGCTGACCCTAGGCGACGCAGGCCTGCGGCCCTATTCATGGCGGTCAGGAGCCCGGCAAGAAACTGCTGTTCAGTTATGGATGTCAACTGCCCAGGGACGGGCAGCGAAATCGAAAGCATGGCAGCTTCCACTGATTTAGCCGTCAATTGGCGCGTCGGCTGATCGTTCAACCAAGAACCTTTGCCTCTCACCGCCGAGAACATTTCGTCGCGCACGGGATCAAAGACAACGCCCAGGAGTTCGCCCTGTGCGTCGCTCAATGCGATGCTGACGGCGAAATAGGGGATACCCCAGACGTAATTGCTCGTTCCATCCAGTGGATCAACCACCCAGGTCTCGGGCTTTTCGCCGGCGCGATAACCGGTCTCTTCGCCGAGGAAGCCAAATCTGATAGGAGCCGCATCAAGTGCGCGAGAAATTGCCAACTCCGCGGCCGTATCGGCCTCCGATACATAATCGGCGTGTCCCTTCTGGCTAATTGCTGCCGTCGGCAAGCGACCAAATCGGGCCATCAATTCCGCGCCACCTGCACGGGCCGCATCTTTCGCCAGAGCTAAGAGCTGATCGATTTCGAAAGCGTTCATGATGCCTTCCTCAAAAGTGAGGCGCCGGTGAAATCCAAACCGACGCTGCGACCGCGTTCAAGGCGTACTGGTGCGTCGGCCCAGACGGCCAGATCTTCGGAAAGCGAAAGTCGGTGGACAAAGCTCCGACCGAGGTAGCGGATATCCGATACAGTCGCGTCAACTTGGCCCTTCCCCATGTCCAGAATGCGAAGGCCTTCGGGTCGTACAAACAAGGTCGCCGGGCCTTCGGGCCCGGCATCTGCCAGATGGAGCATGCGCCCATCAGCCAGGCGGAACCCTCCACTCTCGACACGACCTTCGAGGAAATTGGCATCACCCACGAACTCTGCAACAAATCGAGACGTCGGACGTGCATAAATGTCCTCTGGCAGGGCCAATTGTTCGACGACACCACCATTCATGACCGCAATACGATCCGAGAGTTCTAGGGCCTCTTCCTGGTCGTGCGTCACATAGATCGCTGTCACACCTATCCGCTTCTGCAGTTCACGCAATTCCTGGCGAAGAGAAACACGCAGGCGCGCATCGAGGTTGGACATGGGCTCGTCGAGTAGTAACAGCGGAGGATCAATCACCAGCGCGCGAGCCATGGCGATACGCTGTTGCATGCCACCGCTCATTTCAGAGGGATAGCGGCTTTCGACATTGTGCAGTTGAACCTGCTCAAGTGCGTCTCTGACACGTCGTGCAATTTCACTTTTGACGACCTTACGAAGTCGAAGACCGTAGGCGACATTTTCGAAGATCGTCTTGTTTGGCCACAGCGCATAGTTCTGGAAGACAAATCCTATATCCCGTTCCCAGGGGGGACGGGTTGAAACGTCCTTCCCATCGAACTCGATCCGACCACTGTTGATTGGATGGAAGCCCGCGATTGCGCGCAGCAGGGTGGTCTTTCCACATCCTGACGGCCCAAGCAGCGTAAAGAACTCGCCGGGCTTTATGGTCATTGAGACATCACGCAGGACCGTGAGCTTGCCGTAGGACTTCGAGACCGATCGGATGTTGACCTCGCATCCCTGTGTCGGCCCGGATTGATTGATGGCGTCAGGCATTTTCTAACCTTTGCGACTGGCCGTAGCGGACGACCAGGTAAAGCGGAACGTAAATGATCATCATAAGCAGGATGGTCTGTGCTGCCGACACACCGAAATCGGCATCTACTAGTGTGTTCTCGAAGATCACAGCAGTCATTGGCTTCCATGGCGGACGATAGAGGACGATTGTCGAGGAGAGTTCCGTGACGATGTGAAGGAAAGTCAAGGTCGCGCCCGTGATGGCGCCAGCCAGCATCAACGGCGCAGTCACACTTATGAACACCTTGAAGGGTCGGGCCCCTAGACTAAGTGCGGCTTCGTCCAAGGCCGGGTGTACCTGCCGCAAAGCAGCCTCGGACGCTTTGACCGTAAACGGCAGATTGCGGATGACGTAAGCAAGGGCGAGGATGAACCAGGTGCCCGTGAGTTGTAGGGGAGCATCGTTGAACATCATAATGAGCCCGATGCCGAGTACAGTCCCTGGGATGACATAAGGCATCATGACGGTCATGCTGAGTGCCGTCGCGATAAAGCGGTATCGCTTGCGGACAAGGACGAATGCTATTCCGAGGCCCGCAGCAAATGCCACTGCTGTGCCTGCTATCCCGAGCGAAAGGGTTACCCACGCTGAACTCAGACCGCTGCCCCACATATTGGCGTAGTTGGCCAGGGTGAATGCGAAGCGCGGTAGCCCGACCCGCCACTCCATGAAGCTTGTCACAAGCACGGTTAGATGAGGTACAAACGCGAAGAACAGAACGATGCCGGCAAAGGTGAGAGCGCCCGCATGGCCCGTTTTTGATAGGGACCGACGTTCTGGCCGTCGCGCGGCGACGACGGCAAAGCCTCGGCGGGCCAGGTAGATCTGCTGGGCCATTAAGAAAAGGCTTGAGAGCGCGACGAGAACAACTGAGCCAGTTGCGGCGAGGGCTGGGTTGCGACCTGCCTCACTGAGAAAGGACGTATAGATCAGAACAGGCAGCACGCTGATGTCGAGCCCGATAATTCTTGGTGTTCCGAAATCTGAAAGGGCGGCCATGGTAGCAAGATAGAGGCCCGTAATAATCCCCGGCATGGCGAGCGGAATTTCGATCGAAAACCTGGTTCGAGAAGGTTTTGCACCCAGGCTTTCGGCGGCCTCTATGTGTGACGCATCAAGGCCCCTGAAGGCACCGTAGCTGAGAAGAAAAATCACAGGGAACACAAGCCAGGCGATAACCCAGATAACGCCATGCATCCCAACAATCGTGAAATCCAGACCGAGCGCCGATGTGACAATGCCATTACGCCCAAGCAGCAGCCGCCACGCATAGGCTCCCAGGAACGGCGGCGATACGGACGCCATTGTCGCCAGGAAAATAATTGCATTTGACCCTGCAACGTCAAAGCGCGCAACGACGTAGGCCAGCGCCACACCGATAAATGCCGCAATTGCGGTTGCCGGGATCGACACGATAAGGCTGTTCATCGTCGCGCGCAGCGTATCCTTGCCGCTCATGAAGGAAAGGAAATTAGACGCCGTCACCCGGGACTTGGGATTATCGAAGGTCAGATAAGCATTCGCAGCGTGCCGCAACGTGACGCTGCCATCGCTACCGGCCTGTGCCGTCAAAGTTTGGAGGGCGCCCCGATTAAAGAGACTGCGGGGCGCCTGTTGGCTGACAAGCAGTGTGTTCCCCTCAACCTCAAGGGCAAGGCTCGATCCTTCGCGATCGACCTTGATTGGACTTTCAGTGCGAAGCAGGACAGTCGCCTGATCAAGTGCTACGACTTCGAGCTCAAAGCCCGATGCTCTGGTGATCCTGACCTTTGCATTCTTCTGAACGACATCAAACGCAAACTGGCTCGTCATTTCTGGAACAGGCTCCAGGCCCGACGCCCGATGAACGATCGAGAAGCGTCCTCCGTCACCTATGACGGAGGCACTGAGAAGACGGAGCTGCGGAAGAAGAATGGTCGCAGTGCAAATCAGGAGCGCGACAATCGAAAACAGCAGCCAGTTATCGCGCCAGAACTTCATTGCCCGAGAAGTTCCTGGAAACGTGCGACCACGACCTGCTTGGGATCGACCGGGGAGATGATGTTAAGGCTGCCTATGTCGGGAAGGACACTTGGTGGCGTCACGTCATTGCGCGCAGAGCGCCGGACCGTCGCGTCTCGCACAACTTCGTGCGAACTCTTCGATCCGAGGAAGTCAATAAACTCCTTTGCCTCGTCTAGATGTTGAGCGCCGGCGACGATTGCTTGCGCATCCACCTGCCCGGTCACGGCGTCTGCCGGATAGATCACGTCGATCGGCAGACCCTCGGCTTTCCACTTGGCGCCAAGATCTTCGTTGATCCAGCCGACAGCAGCTTCGCCATCACGCACCGCGTTGAAGGCATCATCGGATCCCGGCGCGATGCGCGCTCCTTTGGCGAGATTTCCGACAAACTCCCATCCCATTTGTCCGGCCAGTGCCGAGAGGATGGTATATCCAGTTCCCGATTTGGCGGGATCCGGAATGATTAAAGAGCCAAGACCTTTCCACTTCTCAGACACCAGATCAGCCTGGGTCTTTGGCATATCCCCGGACGACACTCGCTTCGTACTGACGATGATCGGCTGCAAAAGGACGGTATACGGATGCCAGATATGATTGGGATCGACCGCCACCATATCCGCATCTGTCTTGCTCTCGTAGGCCTGAAAGAGCGCGCTGTTCTCATCAAAGGTTTGTGTTGGCCCGCCCCAGAGAATGTCGGCGGTGGGATTTTTCGATTCCGCGCGCAGCCGCTCAATGACCTCGCCGGTTCCACCGCGAACAACGGTGACATTGATGTCCGGGTGGACTTTCTTGAACGCGTCCAAAACCGGTCCTGATGTCGTCTCACCATGAGAGGTGTAGACAACCAGATCTGCAGCCAAGCCCTGGCCCGCTACCAGAACCGTTGCGCTGGAAATCAACGCTGCAATTGCGCTTCTTATCATCATTGACTGCTCCCCTTCTTATTCAGCACTGCCAATAAATCTATTAAATGGTAAAAATAATCCATTGGCAACCGCTTTTATTTCAGGGAGCTAGATCGAGTTTAAGCGACAGGCAGCGGCTGGACAGAGCGATTTTGCGCGTATATGATCCATTAAATGGATTAATAAGGGGACACCAGTGCCAGCCGCGGGGAACAACCACGCTTATTCCGGACGTTACAATCGCCGCCTCGTTTTTGATCTTATTCGCACGAGGGGCGAGGTTCGTCGCGGCGATCTGGTCGAACTCACCGGCCTGCAGCCCCAAACAATTTCCAACATCACGCGAGATCTACTCGAACGCGGGCTCGTAAACGAAGCGAGCTACTCAGATGGTGGGCGGGGTGCTCCACAAAAGCTTCTGACCCTTGCGGCCCGGGCCGGCTGCTCAATCGGATTTCATCTCGACCGGGACTTCCTGACTGGGGTCGCATGCGATCTTCAGGGCCATGAAATCGTGCGCCTGGAATGCGAAAGCCCTTGGCAAGATCCGCTGGAAAGCATTCGCGTCATGACGGAACTCGCAACAAAACTCCGTAAGGAGTGCGAGGACATTCCATCCTGGGGGATTGGGGTCGCCATGCCGACATTGCAGGAGGCAGATTTCGAACAGTATGTCGGCTCGCCAGGCTGGCAAAGCTGGAGCAAGATCGACATGGCCGACGCACTTGAAGTGGCGTCCGGACAGCCGGTAATCGTTGAGAATGATGCAACGGCCGCAGCCATTGCTGAATTGCACGCAGGGCGGGCAGTCGACCTGACGCATTTCGTCTATATTTTCGTCGGCCACGGCCTCGGCGCTGGTATTGTCATCGATGGATTGCCCTTCCAGGGTGCGTTCAGCAACGCAGGAGAAATCGGCCTGCTGAACTGGCCCGCGGAGCTACAACCCGAGCAGTCGACAACTACTACGCCCTTTTCGCTCGACGAACTGGCTCAGATGGTGGGTTGCGACACTCAATCCCTTATTGTCGACGGCGCGCTTGATCAGCTCTACGAGCATCGCAATGCGGCGTTGATGGGCTGGCTGGAATTGAACGGCAAGCGGCTGCGCGTTCTTGTTGCCATTATCGAAAACCTGTTCGATCCCCAGACAATCATTGTTGGCGGAAACCTCGCGCCCGTCATCCTTTCGTCGTTGGTCGATCGGGCCTATCCCCTGCTGCCATCGGTTGCGGCAAGAAAGAGCCGTACAGTCGCGCGCCTGTGCACAAGTGCGCTTGGCCCCGTCGCCTCGGCTGTAGGTGCAGCAATACTTCCGATCATCGCCCACGGTAGCCCCGACTTTCGACGCTTGTCATTGATGAGGGGCCGCAAGAGGCCGATTGATCCGGAAACACGGTTCGACTTTGTCGCCGATTAGCCTCGCAAAGATTAACTCCGCGCATCCCAAAGAGAACATTCATGAAAATTGCTGTCGCCGGTTTAGGCTATCGTATGGCCAACGTGCTGAAATCATTTCAAAAAGCAGTGCCCGAACTAACCATCGTCGGGCTGGTTGATCCCCAGCCTGCAGGCCTCGAGCAAGTCGCAGCCTCTGGTCTGCACGCGTCCAAACGATTTGAGACCGTCGATGAAATGGTTCGCTCGACGAACGCAGATCTCTTGATGGTCGGCTCACCCAACACATTCCATCTCGACCATATCGAAAGCGGCCTTAGGAACGGGCTGAAGGTATTTACGGAAAAACCCGTTGTTGTCAGCGAAGAGCAGACCCTCGCCCTTGCCTCTCTTCTTTCAGAATATGGGACTGACCAGGTGCTGGTCGGCCTGGTGTTGCGCTACTCCGATCTATACCGGGACCTCCGACAGGCACAAGCCGACGGCCAAATTGGCAATGTTGTCTCGATTGAAGCTTCTGAGCATATTGCCCCTTATCACGGCGCGTTCTTCATGCGCGACTGGCGTCGCTATAGAGAGTACGCCGGACCCTATATCCTGGAGAAATGTTGTCACGACCTCGACATTTACGCGAGTGTGGTAGGTGCACGAGCGCGTGCCGTCTCCAGCTTCGGTGGACGCAAGTCCTTCATACCCGATAATGCACCGGCGGTGATGTCGAACGCTGAACGTGATCAATACTACCGCAAGCCCAGCGGTTGGAAATCCAGCGATCAGATCTTCGACAGTGATGCCGATATCGTCGACTACCAGACAGCACTCGTAGAATACGAGAACGGCTCGACAATGGCTTTCCACGCCAACCTGAACGTCCCAAACCAGTTTCGCCGTTTCTGCGTCGTCGGTTCCAAGGGCACGGCCGAGGGAGATTTTGTGCGAAACTATTTCAGCGTGCATGCCGCCTCAACCGGACAGGTCCTTTGTGAGCGGAAATACGCAGGTGACGAATCCGATCACTATGGTGCGGACGACCAGATGGCCGCCGATATCACAAAAAACCTCCTGCATGGCGATCCACTGCCCGTCGGTGTTCTTGACGCACTCGAGGCCGGCTTGACCGCAATCAAGATCGATGAAGCTCGCCGCGAACGCAAGCTGATCGATTTGACGGAAACCTGGGCGCGTTTTGACGCTGCACTCGGCGTCACGGCCCATGCGTAGTGCATCTTGAAAGGTATGATGATGGACGGGTTTACCATCCGCGTGGCAACGGCCGAGGATGAAGCTGCGTTGTCGGATATTTGCGTTCGTACTGCCGATCGCGGCAAGGACGCAAGCGATCACTACAGCGACTATCAATACCCCGGCCTCATCTGGGCACTTCCCTACCTTAGGTTTTGTCGCGACACCTGCCTTGTTCTGACGAGACACGGCAAGGTCGTTGGTTATGCGGTCGGCACCCCAGACACGCTTCAGTTTGAGGCCACACTTAAAAACAGTTGGTGGCCAGAGCTTCGGCAACGCTTTGGTCAGAGAGCAGCCCTGTCTCCAGGCGATCGGTACGTTCTCGATTATTTCCACGAGCCGGAGGTTGCCCCAAACGATATAGCCACGCGGTTTCCGGCGCATTTGCATATCAATCTCCTGCCTGATGCGCAGGGAAAGGGAATGGGGAGAGAGTTGCTGGAAGCTCTTCTCTGCTCCCTCAAGCGATCGGGTGCGACTGGCGTTCATCTTGGCGTCAACCATCTAAACGAGCCGGTGACCGAATTCTACCGAAAGGTTGGATTTGCCGAAATCGCCAGGTTGCCATCCATCATCATGGCAATGGACCTCTGTGCAATGGGCACGGAGATAGTTCATCGCTGTGATCCGAAGTAACTCAGACCTACTTCCTGTCTCGTCCCGAAGGGGTGAAATAGGGGGCATCTAGGGGACCTACTTAGAACTTTTCGGTCAGGCGCTCTGTGCAACCGTCGTTGTCTTCGACTTCTTCGATGTCAAAGGCAAGCCCGCTTCAAAATTGCGCGCAATCAGTGTTTCCGTGATAGAGGGGTCCGCGTAGGTCTCCTGTACCTGGATGTAGTTTGCCGAAAGGTTCCCATCGAGGGAAAGAGCCTGCCGGACCAACCGTTGAGCCTCGCCACAATTGCCGCGCGCTATGTTTGCAGCGATCTGGTAGAGCAACGTTCGCCTTGTCTGGAAGGGTAGCGTCAAAGCGACGTGGACCAGGTCTTGATACCGCCCCAAGTTGTAGAGTGCGGCCACACGTTCCTCGGTTATCCAGACAGGCAAGAATGGATCAAGCGCCTCAGCCCTGTCTAACATTTCCAAGGCATGATCGGATTCACCAGCATAAATGTAGAACGCTGCGCTGCGTCCAAGCGTATAGGCGTCGTTCGGCGCCAGTTCGTGGGCACGGACGTGGTGGTAGCGTGCAGTGACGAAGTCACCACATTTCATCTTGATCGCGCCCATGATGCGATGCGCCTCTGGGTCGGTCGGGTCGAGCGCAAGCGCGTGCGAGACCTGCTGTTCGGCCCTGTTAAGGTCGAAGCTGGGTAGATTGCTCCAAGAGCAAACGTGCATTGCAAAGGGTCGACCAAAGCCTGGATCCGCCGCCATTGAGCGTTCGAACCAGGCCATCGCTTCGTGTATATGGACATCCGAAACGCCAGTCAGCCGGTGATGGTCCAGTCCGCGCAAATAGTACTCGTAAGCCGTCATGCTCTCCGGGCGCTTCAGCCGGGCTGCCAAAAGTTCCGATTGCTCGACACGGCCAGATACCGTTGCCGCAACTCTGGCGACGATTTCATCCATCACATCAAGCAATTCGCGAAACGGTCGCTTTATGCGATCGGACCAGATGACGTGACCCTCTCTTGTCTCCGTAAGTGCGATATTGAGCCGAAGGTCCTCGGCAGTTTGCCGGATAGATCCACTGATGACGTAGTGCACTCCAAGTAGGCTGCCAATCTCCACCGGGTCTGTCGTCGACAGAGCAGTCGCAGCGGATCTTGAGCTTACGAACAGCCCCTTCAGTCGGCTAAGTTCGAGTGTGAGATCATCTGTGATGCCTTCCGCCAGAAACCGCTGATCCTCGCCGACTCCCGGCGCTACTTCAAACCGAGTGACCGTGATTGAGTTGGTTCTTATGGGATCGGTCACGCGTGGTACGGTTCGGGTTGGCGCGAACTGAAATAGGTGGCGGTCCATGACGTCGGCAACCCGATAGATCCGAATGGGGTCTGATATTCCCTTCAAATGGCGGGTCCCGGCGTCCTCGAAACCACAGGGCGAGATCCGATGAACTTGATCATAGAGCGCGCCGGAAACTTCGATCTCGCCAGGTAGTGCGGTGGACTCGATCCGCACGGCGATATTTACGCCGTCACCGCGAAGGTCGGAGCCAACAACGACGACATCGGCGATATGCAGGCCAAACCGCATGTCGCCCCCGCTCGTCCCTGGAAGGTTCGCAATCTCAGCACGCGCTTCGATCGCGCACCTCAGCGCATTGACCGGGCTCGCGAACTCCGCGAGCACGGCATCGCCGGCGGTGCCAAACACCCGCCCATCACGGCGTTGGACGACTGCGCGAACAGTGTTGAGAGCGCTACCTATCCGGTCAATCGCTCCTTCTTCATCCGCTTCCATCGCAGGCGTGGAGCCTACGAAGTCCCCGACCATAATCGTGGCCAGCTTGCGCTGCATTCGCGATCCCTCGCATGGTAGAGATACGAACTCAGTATTCTAGCACATTACTGCGTCCAATGTACCTGGATGGGGCTGACGCGCACCTTTTCGCTTTACAACTTTGGAAGTTGGCACGAAGGCACCGCGCTGCCCTAACCGTATCAGGGCGTGGGTCCCGACAGTGATGTTTCAACCAACCGCCACGCACCCACTCTTGATTCACCTATGGTCGACCAGGCGCTCAAAGGCCCGTCATCTCCGTTGTTGGGGGCCGAACAGCTGTTGGCAAGACCGGCTCGTCGAGAGCGGGCAAGCACTTGAACACCTCGACAAACCTAATAGGCGATCTCTTAGGCAACACACTCTTCGCCGCGTTAAATCGGAGGCTTGATCGATCGTTAGTCCGAAACGGGGTGATTGAGAGATGAACTCCTGAACGGCCGCAATCCGGTCTCTCTGTTCGCCTGTCATCGACATTGCAGCAAGCTGGCTTACCGCGCGAAAAACCACGTATTCCGCATTGCTACGATGCAGCCGCTCCTTCGTGCGGGTAGACTGAGAGCAGTAGACAATCGCCATATCCAAATGCGTCATCATTTCCGATAAAGCCACCTTCCTTGGCAGCCGCTGATCGACATGAAAGTGCTGGAGCGTGCCGCCAGGCGTTAGCCCGGCGCTCGTACGATCTGGGCTCACATCAAACCAGACGTCAGCAAGAACCCCATAGGCAAGGACCGGCCGCAACAAGCGAAGAAAATATCCGTAGGACCATAACGATGCGCCTGCGATTTCATCGCCCGGCCCCCATTTGTCGATGATCGACTTAACACCTCTTTCAGCGATTGCAGGATCATTCAAAAGGTTGGAAACAGGCAGAGCATCGGTTTCTGTCGTGGCGTAAAAGTACGCCGAACAGTCTGAGAATGGCGAAGGAAGTTGGGCCAGACTTTGCATAGTCATACCCTTCGCGTCACCAAGTAGGCCAAGTATGGAGCACCGATCAGAGCGGCGAACAACCCTAGCGGAAGCTCGTACGGGAACGTCAGGTTTCTTGCGCCCAAATCGGCCCCGAGCATGAGCGCACTTCCGAAGACGAATGACGCAATCACCTGATTACGGGCCTTCGAAAAACCCGCCCTAGCGGCAATGTGCGGAGCAAGTAAGCCAATAAAGCTCAGTGGGCCAACCAGCAACGATGCAGCTCCGGTCGATAGCGCGGCGAGACCGATCGCCAGCATTCTGGCGGATCGCAAAGGAACCCCCAGCGCAGTGTTTAGGCTGACACCAAGAGGCAAGAGCATAAGCCATCGGCTTATCAGCAATACGCAAGAAAGGACGGCCGCTGATATCCCGACGAGGCTTAGCGCCGCCGAAGCCTCCACCGATGCTCCAGAACCTGCCAACCAGTTCAGAATCTGCCACGAGCGTTGGTCGCCTATTGCCAGCAATGCACCCAAAATCGCGGACGTTAGGGAGCTGGTCGCAACACCTGCCAAAAGCAAACGTTCAGGTTCAAGTCGGCGACGCCCCCCGTAGGCGATGACTATAATCGTTGTGATCGCGGCGCCGATCACCGAACCAAGGAATATATCCGCTTGTGTCGGCGTAGCCAGCAAAGTCAGTACAACTGCAAACCCAATGCCAGCCCCGCCACTGACGCCGAGCACTTCTGGCCCCGCTAACGGATTTGACGTAAGCCTTTGAAGTACGGCACCCGATATGCCAAGCAGCCCTCCGGCAGCTACGGCTGCGACGATGCGGGGCCAACGCATCGGAAGCACCTGCCTGAGGTCAGCTATGGAAAGGAGAAACCAGCCGTGCTGCTCTCTGGCCACGAACAAGCTTGCTATCGCGATAAAACTGACGCAGGCACCAGCTGTCAGCAGAAGATGGCAGGAAGCATTTCCGACAATTTGCTGTCCGCTTGCATCCCTGATTGGTGTCGCATACCGGATTCTCGGAAGCAGCCACAGGAGAAGCGGACCACCAAGCATTCCTGTGATTGCGCCGGTCGGAAAATTCTCGCCGATAGACGATGCAGCTACCTGAACAAAACCGTCGCAAATCCAGAGAAGTAGGCCGCCTGCCACCGTACTGGAGACTAGCATCACTCTAGCACCGCGGACGCCACAGCCTCTTGCAATATGCGGTGCCGCAAGCCCCACGAAGCCGACCAGACCGACTTCGGCTGATACAAGAGCACTTACTGAGACCCCCAGTGCCGCGGCCGCGACACGTACATGCACTACATTGACGCCGAGGGCTCCGGCAAACTGATTGTCCAGCGATAGCAATTGCAGTGGCCTAGCCAGTACTAGTGCTACAACCAAGGCGGCCGCGAGTGCCAAGGCCAGGTGTATTGAAGGCGCCCAATCCTGCTGGCTCAGCGAGCCACCGTTCCAGGTCACGAGCGACATCAGGTATTCGCCTTGAGAGATCGTCAGTGCCGCAGCCACGGCACTTGCTGTGATACTGACGAGCATACCGGCGATTACCATTGCGACAGGATCGAACCGGCGGCGCCATCCCAAGTAGAAGACGGCGCTAGCGGCAAGAGCGCCTCCGACAAGCGCAACAGAAATGCGCGCTTCGTCAACCAAGGTGGGCGCAAAAAGCGTCGCAGAAACGATCGCGAGCTGAGACCCCGCGGAAATGCCCAGCGTTGAGGAATCGGCGATTGGATTACGAAAAATCTGCTGAAAGAGTGCACCCGCCAATCCGAGCATAGCGCCGGCGACAAGTGCGATGGCACCACGGGGAAGCAACGAATAGTAGAAGATGATTTGCTTCGTTGTCAGCTCATCGCCCGCAAGACCACTCGATACCCATTCCGAAAATGGGAGGAAAGTCGTCGCGTTGTAGAGCTGAAGTGCGACAGCAACAAAGCTCGCTACAATGATACAGGCCACACTTCGGATCAAGGATCACCTGCCGTTAGCGCAGCCGTGAACAGGCGGGCAAAGCGCATGCTAGCCCCGATGCCGCCATAGGCGTTTATATTTGCAAGATAGTAGACCCGTGAGCGCCTCACCGGTTCCAAGGAGCGCCAGATGCGGCTATCTCTTAGTCCGCTTCGCGCTTCCACCGGGACCTCCGAAATCACGACGATCCGAGCGTCCGGACGAGCGGCCAGCGCCTCGAGTGGCACTGGAGCGGCAAAGGTGTAGCGGGAGCGATCGCTCCAAGCGTTCGGCAGACCCAGCACGGTCATGGTATCCCCAAACATGCTGTCACTCCCGAAGGCTCGGAAGTGTCGAGCATCACCCACGTTGATGAGATAAGTGGGGCGCCCGCTGAAGGGACGAAGCATGGCCGTCAGCGAGCCAATGATCCCGTCCCTCTCGGCAAGAAGGCGTTGTGCCTCAGCTTCTCTCCCCAACCGGGAGCCAAGTTTGGTCACCGCATCAATCGACTTTTGAAGTGGCCCCTCACCTCTGACGTAGAATGGCAACGAAAAGACGGGGGCAATTTTCGCCAGCGCGGCTTCCTGACGGGCATAGAAGGGCGAACTCAAGATGAGGTCCGGTTTGAGACGCAACAGATATTCCAGATTTGGTGAGCCCCGCAGCCCAAGGTCGGCAACCGTGTCGGGAACCTCAGGTTCAACTGCGTCCTTGCGAAACCGGATAAGCTCTGTTGCAGCAACCGGCACGGCGCCAAGGGCAATGCTGGTATCCAGCATCGCCCAATCGATTGCAGCTATTCGCCTTATCGGCTCCGCGCGCCCGTTTGTCGGGAAAGCAGTCGCTGCCAGCGATATCAGAAGCTGACGCCTGCTTAGCATATCGCAAAGCTCACCATGAGAAGGACAGGCGTCCCATCACACTTCTTCCATTTCCATAACTGCAGCCAAAGGTGCCGCAGCTGGAGATGTAGTCCTTATCGCCGAGGTTTGCGAAATTGAGTGAAGCCCTGATCCCATCTTTTTGATAGTGGATTGATGCGTCAAGAAGCGCAACGGCATCGAGGTCGTATGTGTTTGCAGTATTTCCATATCGGTCGCCGATATAGCGTATACCCGCGCCGGCGCCAAATCCTTCCAGACGAGACCCTTCCCTGAAAGTATAGTCCGCCCAGAGGCTAGCTGCATGGCGAGGTGTATTGTCGAGCTCGTTGCCATTGTCGGAACCACCTATGATTTCGCTGTCGGTGTAGGTATATGCCGCGCGCAGGTCCAAACCCTCTGTCAGACTGACGACGCTTTCCGCTTCAATACCTTTCACGTGGACCTCCCCAAGCTGAAAATAGGTCAGCGTTGTCGGGTCGAGAACGGCCACCTTCTGTTGCCTTAGATCGTACGCGGCAAGCGAAAGGAACCCATTCCAGCTATCTGGCTGGTACTTGACGCCGATCTCAACTTGCTCGCCTGTTGTTGGATCAAGCGGCTGGCTATTCGACGGAACCGGAACTGGCTCGAACGAAGTCGCATAACTAACGTAGGGCGCGACGCCGTTATCAAATATGTAGGAGAGACCGGCTCGCCCGGTCAGCTTTTGATCGTTCTTGTCTAAAGGTCGAGCAACATTGGTGTTTCGGTTGATGGAGTCTCCCTCAG
Organism: Hyphomicrobiales bacterium; assembly: GCA_900466605.1. Classification (GTDB taxonomy): domain Bacteria; phylum Pseudomonadota; class Alphaproteobacteria; order Rhizobiales; family Rhizobiaceae; genus Rhizobium. Next base: position 3,017 of record UBMU01000052.1, on the reverse strand, counting down.
TCTGCGCCCAATCCTGGCGCAGCCCAACCGTCGCTCGCCAATTGTCGAAGGCGAGCTCGTCCTGTGCGTAGAGCCCAACCTGGCTTAGCGTTGAATCGACAAAGGTATCCGTAGTCGCTCTTGCGGCAAGGACAATTGGCGCGCCGTAAACTGGATTTCTGGAGTTGAGACCCGTGGCCTGAAAAAACTGCGTCCCGGTCTTGTTATCAAAGTAGCGGTAATCGACGCCAACTAGCACCTTGTGGTCGAGGTCACCGGTGGAGAATTCACCAAGCACATTGTTGTCGATATTTACAGTATTCAGTCTTTCATCCTGGAAGGTGGCATTTCGCCGGATTGTTACGCCGTCGGGCAAAACACCGCCGGTCAATGAAGACATTCCAAGAGCCTGATATTGCCAATCCAGATTGGCGTAACGGAAACTCTGTCTGAACCTCCATTCATCACCCAGTTGCTGCTCGAACTCGTAACCAATGTTTGCTTGATTGCGGCTGGAGCGGTCAAAGTTTCCGTCGCCGACATAGAAGTCGCGCCCTAAAGGACTAACTGAATTCAAGGTCAACGAGACAGGCAGCAGCGACGGAGAACTTGGATTGTCATGCTGAAAGCTTGTTAGAAGTGTGAACGAGGTGTCTTCGTCAGGCTTCCACGTGAACGCAGGCGCAACGAAATATCGGTCATCGTCGAGCTCCTCGACCTGCTGATTGGCATGGCGGGCGACGCCGGTCAGACGATACGCGAAATCTGACCCGTCTTTCAGGGGCCCGCCAACGTCGACGAACGTCCCGTAGGTATCGTAGTTGCCGACCTCCAGACCAACTTCACCGAACTTCTCGAAAGTGGGGCGTTTGGCTATCAGGTTGATCATTCCGCCCGGGTTGCCCTGGCCGTACAAAACTGACGCCGGTCCCTTCAGGACTTCAACGCGCTCCAGCCCGTACAGCTCATAGGGCGGCGCACCTGCAGTGCGCATGACCTTCAGACCGTTTAGGAACTGGGATTGGCGACCATCAAAGCCGCGAATTCTCGGCGAATCAAAGCGGGAATCCGTCCCATACGGCTCTCCGATGACGCCAGAGGTGTAGCCGAGCGCCTCCCCAAGATTATTCGCTCCCTGGGCCCTGATCTGATCCGCGGTGATGATGGATATCGACTGCTGTGTTTCGAGGAGCGAGGTACCCGTCTTTGTCGCCGTGGCGCTGGTTTTCGCAACGTATCCGTTGATTGGAGCAGTTGGATTTTCCTGTCCCTCCGCCGTTACCGTGATAGGAGCAAGCAGAGTAGCGCCACCTTCATCCTGCGCTGAGGCTGAGACCGGTACCAACGCCGGCCCACATACCGTTGAAAGCAGAAGTAAAGAGAAGTACTTGCGGTTCACGTCACCCTCACGAAAAACATCCAGGGCGCACGCGCCCTAAAACTTGACAATTTGTGTCATCTTCCTAGACGCTTTCTTTTTCGCGATCCAATAGTGTGGCGACCGAATTTCAGAATCCGCAGTTATGAAACAGGTGAAAATTGAAGAACCTAGCCAGCCTCGAACTTCGTCACCTCAGGTATTTTCTTGCTCTATCTGAGGAGCAAAACTTCGAGCGGGCAGCCGCGAAGCTGGGGATTGCGCAGCCCGGACTTAGCCAACAGGTCATAAAGCTGGAGACCCTTTTAGGCGTGTCCCTTCTTGATCGAAGCAGACGGTCGCTTCGGCTGACACAGGCAGGATTAGAGCTGGCCGAGCAAGCACGGAGAGTTCTGAATACGGTGGACGACGCGGTAGAGAACGTTCACCGCGCAGCTAAGGGCGAAATGGAACGGATCTCCGTCGGTTACGTTGCCTCTGCCGCATATTCAGGCGTTCTCGGAGACGCGCTTTCGAGGTTCAAGGCATCGAGGCCCGGGATCGAATTCCTGCTAGTCGAAATGGAGATCCGTCAACAGCTTGATAAGATTGCTGATAGGACCCTTGATCTTGGATTCATCAGACCGCCAATTTCGCTTCCTGCCGGTTTGGCAGCAGAAGTTGCCGCGCGTGAAGACTTTGTGATTGCGTTGCCAGCAGGACATCCCGCGGCATCGGCACCCGCGATCTCGCTGAAGTCGCTATCCTCGGAAGTGTTCATTACGCCGCGGCAGCCGCCGGAGGTTGGCTTTCATCGCAACACAATTGTTGCCTGCCAGGAGGCAGGGTTCGAGCCCAATATCAACAGTTCCGGACGTGATTTTACAACGATCGCAAGTATGGTGCTGCTTGGCGTCGGAGTTGCGCTGGTGCCGCGCTCGTTCCAGTGCGTCCGACTTCCAGGCATCGCCTATACGAAACTGAAGGGCTGTTCGGTGACATCAGACCTTGCGATTGCCTACCGAAAGGTGGAGCCATCACCGACTATCAAGAGTTTTATCGCGCACTTCAGGAAAAGCCTGTTACGTGAACAAGAGAGCTTCGATGGGTGAGCGTTGGTTTAGGTATTCTAGAACGCCACCCGCTGCTTTCCCTTGATGCACTCGTCGCAATTTGCGCCTTTGCCCGCAAGGCAATTTCGCGTACCCAGCTGAAAGCCGGCGATGCCGCGAGGAGACAGAACACCAGAAACCTAGGACAGCGTTCGACTAGAAGGTAGCGGCACCGCTGCCCCAGAGCCCGTGGTGGAAGTCCTTGCCGTCGAGACGATCGAAGCCATGGGCGCCGAAGAAGTCGCGTTGCGCCTGGATCAGGTTGGCGGTGCCACGGCCCTGGCGGTAGGCGTCGAAATAAGTCAGTGCCGAGGTCAATGCCGGAACCGGCAGACCGGTCTGCAAAGCGGCGGCAACGACACGGCGCAGCGCCGGGATCGATTCCTGACCATCTCGGAGAAGGCAGGCGTCACGATCAGGTTGGCCGCATCAGGAGCCTTGGTGAAGGCCGAGGTGATCTCGTCGAGGAACTGCGAGCGGATGATGCAGCCGTCACGCCAGATCTTGGCGATAACCGGCATCGGCAGCGACCAGTTGAACTCGCGCGACGCTTCCGCCATCACCGCAAA
>UBMU01000051.1 GCA_900466605.1 Hyphomicrobiales bacterium | reverse complement strand
GGAGGTCGATACGTGATGACAAGAAGATCCTTCAGATTGCTGGCTGGGTTGTCGGCCTTAGCAGTCGTTTCGATGCATCCGGGGCCGTCGGCTTACTCACAGACAGCGACACCGACGCCCAAGCCAGCGACCGTGCCCGAACCGACCGCCGAGGCGGAGACGGACCTGCTGTCAGAGGATGAACTCGAGGTGCTGGTGGCACGCATCGCGCTTTATCCGGACGAGCTCGTAGCAGCGATCTCCGCGGCGTCCCTGTTTCCGCTGCAGATCATTGAGGCCCAGCGCTTTCTGGAGGCCAAGAAAAAGGACGCCAATCTCAAGCCGAAGGATGATTGGGACGGCAGCGTGATCTCGCTTCTCAACTATCCCGACATCGTCAAGATGATGAGCGACGACCTTGACTGGACCCAATCGCTCGGCGATGCGCTGACCAATCAGCAGAAGGATGTGCTGATCGCCATTCAGCAGCTTCGCGACGAAGCGGTGGCAAAGAACGTCATCAAGACCGACGACAAGATTACCGTGGTGACGGAGAACGAGAATGTCGTCATACGGCCGACGGATCCGGAGAAGGTCTATATCCCGCAATATCAGCCTGAAATGCTCTATGAGCCGGGCTATGCCGTCGAGCCCATTTCCTACTACCCCAATTCCTACGACAACTACTACTATCCCGGGGCCGGATTCTTCGCAGCCGCAGTGACCGGCGTTGCATGGGCTGCGATCGTCAATTGGGACGATTGGGGCGTTTGGGGTGGCAATTGGGACGGCGATCTCGATGTCGATTGCAACAACTGCTTCAACGACCGGAACTTCAACGGAAAGGTCAAGTGGAACGACATCGATTGGACCAAGGTGGATCGGAGCAAGCTGAATATCGGCAAGGATCAGTTCGCCAATATCGATCGTTCGGCGATCAAGTCCAGCCTGCAGGCCGATAACCGCAACCAGCTCAAGAACAAGGTCGGGGACCGCCAGGTGAACCGTGGACAGGGAGCCAGAAACGTCAGTGCCCGCGCCGACGATATCCGTAAGGGAACGGTGGAAGGCCTGAAGGCAAATCCGCGAGCGAGGGCAGGAGACGCTGCCGCCAACCGGCCGGGAGTATCCCGCCCGGATGCCCGACCGGGCAACGTGGCCAATCGTGCGGATGCTCGTCCCGGAAATGCAGCCAATCGGCCGGGCAATGCTGCCAACCGTCCATCAAAGCCGGCAGCCAAGAAGAAGCCAAGTGCACCGAAGATGGCGGCGCGAGCTGACAATCGCCCGCGCCAATCCAGTGCCCTCGGCAATGTCCAGTCCGGCCGGCGTGAGGCAGTGGCTTCCAAGCGGGGTGGACAGAGCATGGGAGGCGGGCAACGCGGTGGTCCACGTCCCTCCGCCCAACGCTCGCGCCCGATTCCGCATGGAGGCGGTGGCCGGGGCGGCGGCCGTGGTGGTGGTGGTCGCGGTGGTGGCGGCCGGCGGTGAGTTTTACAGCTATTCAGGTTATCGGAGATAAACCATGAGACCACAGTTGAGATTGATCCCGCTGCTGCTCGGAACGGCTCTCTCCCTGGCGTGGGCAGCCCCGTCGATATCGCAGATGCAGACGGACCTTATGGAGTTTGAGGCTGGAACGCCGCCATCGTTCGATGATCCATCGGCGGCGCTTGAACGGCTCAAGACCGTGTTGAGCGCCAATGATGTTGATGGCTTGGCGAACCTTCTCGGTCTGGACGCGGCCAAGCTGCGATCCAGCAGCGAGGCGATGATAAGCTACGGCATGATCCGCGAAGGTGCGGCCCGGCAATTGCAATTGCAGGATCTCGACGATCGCAAGGTGGTTCGGATTGGTGATGTTCTGTGGCCACTGCCATTTCCCCTTTCGAAGAACAAGGATGGCAAATGGGCATTCGATACGGAAGTCGGCTTGCAGGAGATCGTCAATCGACGCGTCGGCCAGAACGAACTTTCGACAATCCAGACGATGCACGACTATGTGAATGCCCAGTACGCCTACGCGCAAATCGATGAGGACGAGGACGGCCTCTACGAATTTGCACAGAAGCTGATCAGCAGCCCGGGGAAGCGCGACGGCCTCTACTGGGAGCCAGGTGCTTTTGACGAAGAAAGCCCTGCCGGCCCCTTGATCGAAACGGCCGCTTTTAGCAAGGCAAAGCGTGGCGAAGGCTACTATGGCTACCGCTATCGCATCGTGACGGCTCAGGGCCCCAACGTGATCGGCGGAAAGCAAAGCTACATCGTCAATGGCAACATGACAGGTGGTTTCGCGCTGATTGCCTGGCCGGTCAAGTATCGCGTGACCGG
>UBMU01000063.1 GCA_900466605.1 Hyphomicrobiales bacterium | reverse complement strand
CCGCTTCTCTAATCGGGCATTTGGGTCAAGCTCTTTTCGCTTTTGGTTGTTGACGGCCTGATCGTTCACGCGGGTCACGCTTCTCTTCGCAGTCTGTTGGCTCTGTTTCGTTTGGAGCCGCTGCACGCATGCATGGGATTCAGGGTCTGGAAAGCCGTGCTTTGGGACGCGCTCGAAGCGCAGCGGACATAATCGGCTTCATCCATCCCGTCGTCCGCATGGGACGATCCGGCCAGGATCGGAATCTTTGGCTGTCTTAGTTCATGCTGCAGCCTCCGATCCGAACCGGAACTCTGTGCCGTCGATCCACATGCGATGCAGCAAGACAGCAATTTTGCGAGCCACAGCGACGATGGCTCGCCGCCGTCCCTTGGTTTTCATCAGGCGCACACCCCATGCTTTCAAGCTACTCCAGGCAATCGAACGCATGAGCATCGCATTGGCAGCAGCGTAGAGCGTCGCCCGTACATCGGCGTCACCAGCGTGTGAGATGCGGCCGGGATTGTCTTTTTCGCCGGACTGGAAGCGTCGCGGCGTCAGTCCGAAGTGGGCTCCGACAGTTCGCGAGCTTTTGAAACGGGCTGGGTCGTCAACTGCGGCCTTGAAGCTCAACGCCGTGACGTATCCAACGCCCGGAACACTCATAAAACGTGTGGTTATGGCGTCTTGGTTGGCGGCCTTTCGCACTCGTCGATCGAGCTCGAGGAAAGTTTCGAGGAGCATTTGCCTGGCCTCTAGCATCGGCAGAAGCGCATGACTGAGCGACGGGTCGTTTTCGATCGTGCCACGGACGGCCTCCTCGAATGCACCGCCCCTGAGACGTATCGGTAGCTTGACGCCGAAGACCTTGAGCAGCCCACGAATCTCGTTTTCGAGATCGAGGCATTTCCGCTGCATTACCTTTCTGCTGGTGAGAAGTGCACGGATGTAATGGCTTTCAATGCTCTTCACATGCACCCGGCTGTACCAACCCGATCGAAGCAGTTGGGCGATGCCACGCGCATCGTTTTTGTCCGTCTTGTTCCGCATGGCCGAAAGAGCGGCATTGACTTGGCGAGCCTCCATACACACCACATCGAAACCGGCCTCCGTCAAACCGTAGGTTAGGTGCTGCGTGAGCGTGCCAGCTTCGAGCCCAACCTGATGGATCGGTTCGCCGAACTCATTGAAGCAGCGCACAACGTCAGGCACGTCAGATGGAACTGACCGCTCAAGTCTGACTTTCCCGGCCTCGTCGATAATGCAGATTGCGACTGAGCGCAGTGACACGTCCAAAGCAGCGTAGAACATCGTCATCTCCCTTCATCTCGGTTGCACCGGGATTGTACTAGGAGCTTGCCTCGTGTGGGACCGCCCGATTACGCATGCT
>UBMU01000092.1 GCA_900466605.1 Hyphomicrobiales bacterium | reverse complement strand
CATCAGGGTCCTGGTGCGCGATCGCGCCGGCATCCATCGATCCGGTGCGCTCCTGGATCTTCAGCGGGCCGGCGAACGCCGTCTCCATGGCGACCTGCTGGTCAAGCAGCATGCACACTCCTCGTCGGGTTGCGGCTCAACAGCCAGGAAAGAAGCCTGGATATTCAGGACGCTGGAGTGAAACGCTACATTCGACAGGGGGGGGGCAAAACTGCCCACCGAAGGGGGAGATCCAAATGGACCCACTGTTGAGTGGCCTGTTCAAGAAGTTTAAAGAAGACAACGAACTGACCGGGGTGAAGGATTCCGACGCATTCGAGATGTTCACGGCTAAGTTGCTGCTACGGGATGACCTGACGGAACAGGAGACGCTATCCGATCTCCTGCTTGACCCGGATACGCCTGGGGTGGACGTCGCGTTGCTCGAAGTCAATGGCAATCTCGTGCACGACGAGGCCGACGCGGCTGAGTTGTGTGTGGGTGCGGCAAGACTCACCGTGAACATTCATTTCGTCCAATCGAAGACCTCGACGGGCGTTTCGTCCGCGGAGATTCTCAATATGGGTGACGTCATCCAGAGAACGCTCGCCGGTGACCCTCCAGCCGAATCCCCGAAACTCGCCGGCCTCGCAAGAGCGCTCAAGTACATGTTCGATGCGCACGCTGGGAAAATGCAAAACCCTCGGCCGGCTGTACACCTCCACTTCGCAACGGCGGCGAACGCCGTTTCGGTAGCAGATGAGACTGTGCAGAAAAGGCGCGCAAAAGTGGAGACAGATCTTTCCCAGCTGTCGTTCCTGGGGGAGGTCAGCGTTCAGGTCGAGGGTTCAAGTGAACTCGTCGAAGCATCGCGAAAAAAGGACGCGGCCAACATGGTCGACGTGGTGCTCAAGAAAAGCTTTAATCTGCCGAGCATGCCCGGTATTGAACAAGCCATTCTCGGACTGATCAGTTTGGATCAGCTTCTGCTTCTAATTCGGAACGATGACAGTTCACTCAACGAGCGGGTTTTCTATGACAACGTGCGCGGCTTCCAGGGGGTGAATAATCCCGTGAACAGTCGGGTTCAGGAGACGCTAAAATCCGCGAAGAGCGCGCTGTTGCCCGTACTGAACAACGGAGTCACCGTTGTGGCCACTC
>UBMU01000089.1 GCA_900466605.1 Hyphomicrobiales bacterium | reverse complement strand
GGCGCTTGTGCTGCTGTCGGCGCGTTCAACCCCGGCCCTGTCGTGGAACGACGCGATGCGCGCGACCGACTCGGTGCTCGTCGTCGACGACATCGCCCGCGCCGCCACCCGCATCTCGAGCACCGTCACCATCACGCGCATCGACGGGGCCCTGCACGACGTCTTCCTGTCGGGTCCGGATGCCAGGGCTCGGGCCTTCGACGCGCTCGATGCCGGCACGAGCTTGCTGCACGCATCTGCATTGACCGCTTTGCGCTCGCATGACCGCTGGCGACCCAGTAACTTTGAGTCAACTTGAGCGAGAGGTCACCGGTGACTCCCCATTTGCCTCCTGAGGTACTGAGAGAACTCCCCACGGAGGATCTTCGTGCGAGATTTGTTGAGCTGGTCGATCTTATGCGCATCCTGGCCGATTGCGTGATTGCGCACGACTACACGATTTCAGACCGCATCAACGCATCGATTCATCTGACTCCTGCGGGCGACCAGATATTTTCTAAAGCCGCTACCGCGCGAGCCGACCGCATACCGGCCAAGGAGGCGCGACTCCTTTGTGCTTTAGCGATCGGTCAGCGCGACCTGTTCGTGGACCTCGAGGCGACTGACCTCAGACAGCTAGCTCAAGGTATTAGCGAGGAGATCATTGCGGGCAACATTCGCTTTGCTTACGACTTTGGGCGGAATTCGTACGATGCGTACGCCTCAATGTTCGACGAGGGCCAAGCCGTGCTCTCCTACGCTGAGACGCAGCGTTTCCTCGACGCGACGCCACGGGGGGTCCATCAGTATGGCAATTTTGTAGTCGGCCCGTACGGTCTGAGACGCTCCCGCTCCACCCGTCAGATTCACTCGGGGCGGCGGATACAAGCGTTCCACTGCTCGGACTCGATGTGCGATGTCGTGCACCGGGTGCACCTCAGCACAAGCGATGCGGCTGGGATTAATGCACACCGCGAACGCTTCAATATCTTCTTGGGGGGCGATGACGAGAAAAATTTTGATTGGTTTGGCGTCGCCGATGATCTGCGGGACGTGCCTGCGATCCTGTTTAGTGATGCGCACGTCGGCGTCTCGGCCATACTTGTGGGCGATGGATTAGACGTAGATGAACTCAGGGCACTCGTCGATCATCTGCTGGACGGCACCGCAGGTGATCTCAGAGGGGACGTGAAG
>UBMU01000050.1 GCA_900466605.1 Hyphomicrobiales bacterium | reverse complement strand
AAAATTTGGGGGCAAGGTCAATCTCACGCTCCATCCCGATCCTCCCTTGAATACCAGGGGTGATCGCAGCGGCGGTGTCCGACGTCATCGCTGACCAATGCGGGCCGCGTAACTATCTAACTATCGTGCGCTCGACGATCTGCTTTCGGCGGCCGCCCCGTGCTTGACCGGAACAGCGGGCGATATCCTCCAGCATGACGATCCTGTCGAAGGCACCATTGCCGCCGTCCGTCGCATGGACGAAATCCGTCCTGTCCATCCAAGACCCTCCGGGCACCGGAAAAACCCACGTGACGGCACGTTCCATCCTGTTGCTGGTCAAGGCCGGATATCGGGTCGGCGTTGCGTCGAATAGCCACGAGGCAATTCGAAACGTGCTGATGAGATGCCTCAAGGCGTTCGAAAACGAACGGTTCAAGCAGGACCCGGATATCATGCACAAGGTGTCTACCGGAGAAGACGGTTATCCGGATGATTGTGAGGTCTGGCTCCGGCTACCTCGAGAGTGCAACCCTCACGTCGGGCTAAGCCTCCGCGCTTTCAATCTTTCCATCACTTCAAGCAAAAGCGCATCGTGGTCCATCTCCGAATACTTCAACGTCTTGTTAGGTTTTACGGACGTTCTCGACCCCATCGGGGCACGCGCGAACGCCTCGTTGACCGCATGAAATCCAAGCGCCCGATAGGCTTCCATCTGCTCTTCCGAGAAGAACTGATCGCTGGTTGCCTCATGCGGAAAATCTGGGTACCGCCGTTCGTAGTCCAACACGTAGTCGGGCTCCGAACCCATAACTGCCGCCTTGACGTAGAGAAGGATGCCTTCTTCGCCGCCTTCGTAGGTAATGCACCCGATTGAAATGCGGGGAGGGTTCTCGCGACTGGCAGCACCTGGAACAGACCGATCCGCCAACCTCTCAAGTGTCGTGTTGCGGAATGTTCGCCAATCGAGTGAGATGAGCACTCCTTCATCTATCCGGGCGAAGCGCTGAACATCAGCAAAGGCGCTGAAGTTCATTGCCGGATCCGCTTCCGAGTCGACGACAATGATGAACTTGCAGCGTCGCTTTAGAAGTTGGTAGAGGCCGATATTGTCGATGTGGCCCCCGTCAGTGACATAAATGCGAGAGCTGTCCGAACGCAGTCTGCCGAACGCTTCGGCAAAAAGGTAGAGGCGGAAGAGATCTTCCCAGTGTCTGTTTTTAGCCTCTGGCCTGGACGGATTCGGCAGCCAAAATCCAAGTCGCAAATTCAAGAGCGCAAGTGTTGGCCCCAACAACCCTATTCCGATCCTTCCCATGCTTGACGACACGGCCGCTCCCGAGATCGCCGCCGCTGCGGCCAGATCGAGCTCAGGCTCTGCCGATGAAATCCACTTCGGATCGGCATAGAGCGTAGTTTCGCTCCCAATCGCGTGCTTAGAGAATAGAAAAAACTCCGCGTTTCGCCCGCGCTTTGCCGGGTCTGGCGGCCGGTTTGGTGGGATAGGCGGGGCAGCCCCTGCCTTTCTCTTGGATTCCTCTTTTTTTGGCAGCCTTGCGTTCAACGTACCGTTGACAAGCAGATAGGGTGCAAGGTCCGGCAACGCGTGGAGGGGAAGCGGTTTTCCCGCGCCGTCCGAAAGACGATAGGCGAGGCGGAGCCGATCCCTATATAATCGGTGGAGTCCATTTGCGTTCTCAGTGAATGTGGCGGAGACGACGATCACCGCCAATGTAAGCGCCAGGTAGTTACCGAGGACAATCCAATCTTCGATTTTTTCTTCGGGCCCGATCCTTGTCGAGATCCCAGCGATCGGTAGCACGATGAGCCAAATCGCAATCAAGGCCAAGACCCTGAGATTGAAGTGGACCTTCCTTATTACCGTTTGCGTGTCCCATGGGTTTCTTTTGATGCTCCAACTTACAATCTGACTTCCGGCGACGAAGAGCAGTGAAAAGAAGCAGAGACTAAGCGAGAATACCCAATTTCTAGAAATGAGGAGGGTCGAGGCGAAAGGATAAGAATTACCGCTCCTGATCCCCGAAATTACAATGGTAAGAAAAACCCCATAGATTAAAAACGGCAGGATGAGTGCTGCAACATATAAGATTGACTTCGCGAGAAGCGACCGCAGCCGAGCGGCAATTGAAGGTACGCTCAAGGCTCGCTGTATCCAAACGGTCAGCTTGCCTTGGAAAACTGCGCTAAACGCAACGATGGACGCTCCAATTGTCGCTAGACCCGTCACGCTACCGACGCTTGGAGGCTGTGCTACCATCCGTTTTGTAATCGCCGCGATGATGATGGGCTGCAATTCCATCACGCCGGCGAACGCAAGTGCGATAAGGAGCAATCTCCCAACCCTCGCCCCCAAACCGTCGTATTCGAGCGAGGGTTCATCGCGTCGACGTACTCTGCCCGCACTCTCATCATAAGACCGGTATATTGCCCAGCCGGCGAGCCAGAGGATAAGGCAGGAGGCGGCCGCCGCCGTGAAGAAAAATGGGCTGGCGATGGCTGGCTCGACCTTCGGCCACCAGACCGAGGTCGCCTTCCATTCCGTGTTGAGGACCAGATTTGTTAAGTCTAACAGAATGCTATGCTCGAGGTGCTTGGTTGTCGGATTAGTGAGAATAAAAACGCTTGCGAGGGGAAGCAAAAAGGCGAGCAACAGGAGGATGTTAACGGCCCACCCTCGCATGATAATCGCGAAAGATGCAATTATGTCCATAAGGCCGCCGGGCGCGAGAAAGCGACTGTAGTCACGCAAGTGGCTCACGGCTTCGCAGTCACGAATATTGCGCGTGGAGGAACGAGAAAAGGGGAATTCACACTCGACTGGCACCCCCGCCGTTCGGTTGTTGTGTTGATTTGCATACATGCCGGCGATCATGCTCGTGCCAATGTATCCGCCTCCCGACACGGTCGACAAATAGTCGATGCGGTTGATCAGACCCCACGCGTGCAGCGCCTGAAGTGCCCCAAGGCAATACGACGCCGACCGAATACCGCCGCCAGAAAGTGAAACCCCGAATAAGTCCGCGGGGGGATTCGGGCTTTCGTCGCTGCCTACGGATAAGTCGATTTTCGCGGCGCGACGGCGACGTCGAATGGAATCACGCTCAAGTTCGAGAACCGTCTCGAAATTGTAAGGGGATGTGCGTTCGTTAGCAGGTTTGACCGTCATCACGGCCGATCCTTCGCTGGTGACACGAAGCCGTTTGTTGACCGAAATGGAACCGATTGGCGCAAGCGTGAGACGTAAAGGTCTAGCCGGCCATTTCTAACTCAAGTTGTTCAAAAATACATCGTTACCAGTCGGGTGGCAAGCTGAATCTCCCCTGCAAGTTGCACGGTTCGCTCGGGTCGGGGAGCGAGCCTGCCGCTTACGGTAGATGCTTCGGCGACCGTGAGGCCTTTAGGCAGGACGATGTGTCATATGACCGGGGTTTTGGGCCATCCTCGACTCGCTTGGCACGTTGGGGCAGTACAAGCGTAGACACCTTAAGGAACGGCGGTGCGAAACTCAAATAGTATGACGATAGTAAATATAAACTAGACAACGCATGGTTGACTTTACTAAAAGAATGGATAAAATTCCGAACCAGCGGGAAGATATACAATAAAAAATACCGAGTTAGACAGGCGATATAGTTCGAGTCGAATCTATCTATACATAGTTATGCACGCACATCAGATAAGGTTCATGCGCGCCGCAAACCAGCGGCCGTGGAGCTCATTGCTGGAAGAAGACGCTAGTTCGAATTCCTGGCGGGGTCGTTCCGTGGGACGAAGGCCCATCCGATATTGTCGGCTTGATATGGAGTGCCGACCAACATTTGGCACTTAGGCCATCTAGGAGATTTCCATGACGTTCCGTCTGAAGCGCGGTGGAGAAAATGCACCCCTTGAAGTTCAGAGGTGGCAATATTTTCTGCTGAGGCAGAACATCTCGCAGGTTGGCTCGATTGATGGACAGTTCGGTGCGAAGACGGAAGATTCAACCAAAATATTTCAGCTGCAGAACGGGTTGCCCATCACCGGCGAACTCGATGACGGAACATTAACCGTCGCTGCCACCAGAAGATATACCATACGGTCCGACAACTACTACGATGACAAAAAGACTGCTGCGTACCCCAGCGTACCAAAAAACATTACAAGCCCATCGAATGCCGACCGCAACAACGCTTTAGGATGCTTCATTTTCAGACAGTTGCCATTGGCGAGCCGTAGCGACAAGGACGAGATAGTGCCAAAGGGGAGTTGCGACGGCAGCGTTTCTGATTGGAGAAAGGCCAATATCCTAGATATAGAGATCCCCCAGTTGAGATTTGCGGTCGGCTATAGGGGGTATTTCACCTGCCACAAGGTCGCCGCTCCCTATATAAAAGCGTTATTTGAGGAGTGGGAAAGACTTGATCTTCTTCATCTCATTCGAACGTTCGACGGATCTTACAATCCGCGGTACAAACGGAAGCAATCCCCAGGTCCCCAAGGTCACGGCGACAAGCGCAGTAATCAGGTTGATGAGCTAAGCAACCACGCTTTTGCATCCGCTTTTGATGTCAATGCGAGTGACAATCCATATGGACATATTCCCGCGCTTTGCCCCGAACGAGGCTGTACTCGCGAACTGGTCGACGCAGCGAACAATTCGGGCTTCTTCTGGGGAGGTCACTTCAAGAGCATTAAGAGCAAAGACGGGATGCATTTCGAGTACGCTGCCCTCTAGTGCGCTCCTAGAGTTCGAGAGGGAATGTAAATGTGTCGCCTGGTGCAAAGCCCGCGGAACCGTTCGGCGAAGGCTCAGCACCAAGAACCGAAATGAGATTTAGCGTTGCTCGTGTGCAGGGCACTCTGCGAATTGTCGGGAGGTTTGGAATGTGCGGGTCGTGCGCAAAATTGCATTCCGATCGAGAGATGTCGATGTGGAAACTGTTTCTGGCGGCCGCAACTAGCGTCTCAGTGCTCGTAGGTCTGCTCTCTCCCGGTAGGGTGTCCGCGGATGAAGGACAGCCGATAGGTATTGTCCTTGCGGCGGGGGACATTTCAAAGTGTGGTCCGCCCGGCGCTGATGAGAAGACCGCCAGCCTTCTCATCCGAGAGATTGCAAAAGCCGAGAGCGCGAATATCCACGTTTATGTTTTGGCTCTGGGCGACCTTGCCTATGATCATGGCAGCCCGAGTGACTTCGTATGTTACGACAAAAGTTGGGGCCAGCCAGACATCTATCAGGTGACTTTGCCGGTGCCTGGCAATCATGAGTACGAGAAGTATGACGCCAAACCATTTTTTCAGTATTTTTCCAAACTGCCAATCATGGCAGGGAGCATAAAGAAAGGCGGCTATTATGCCGTCGACATCCCTAAAGACGGGAAGGTTGCCTGGCGCATTTACGCCATCAACGCCTACGCCGGCGCTAGCAAGAATTCGCCGCAGATCAAGTGGATGACTGATGACCTGTCCAAGGCCGAGGCCCCGTGCGTTCTCGCATTCTGGCATCCTTTTGTTTTTAGTTCCGGCCATCATGGGCACGGTCACAGCAGCAACGTGAATGCGCCGTTTGTTCGTGGAGAAACGATGGTCGCTGCATTCGAGGCGCTCGAAGCTGCCGGGGCTTCAGTGATCCTTTCCGGGCATGATCACGACTTTGAGCAATTTGGAAGACACGACATTGCTGGGAAGGCCAGTCCGGACGGACTGCGCAGTTTTGTCATCGGTACCGGTGGAGGACCCCTTTACAATGACGTTCTCTACACGAAACGGCCGCCTACGAGCGAAGTGTACCGACAAGATACGCACGGAGTTCTGAAAATGGAACTCTATCCCGGATTCTATCGCTGGAGCTTTCTTGAGATCGATGGTGCCGAGCCAATCATCCTCAATCCGAACGAGGATCACTGTCGTTCAAGGTAGTAAATTGAAGTGGGCGTCGTCTCTGTGAGACGGAAGTAACAGGGTCGACGCATTTTGGGACTGTTGGTGAGGGCAATCGAGGGAGGGAAAGCCATGGCAGAGAAGTTTTTGTGGGTTGTCGGTTATAAGCCGTTGAGGTCGGCGCGACCGCTGTCGCAATCCGCTCCGACAACAATCTTCATAAGGCAATCATAGAGTTCGGAAGCCTCACTCCCAAAATCAAGGGGTTCGGTTGGCGATGGCCATCGCACTTCAAGGATCCTCTAATGACCGAGGCGCAAAAAATCGTAAGCCTTGTTCGGAGAGGGCCTTGATGGATATTTCGTTGATCCAGAGAAGGCGACAGGCAAGAACTACGATTGGGACCTCAAAAACCTAAATGGCCTTGCTACGGATTTTATGGGCACGCTCCGTGCCGCAGCGGGCAACCGGACACTTGGTGTAACTTCGCATTACCTGGCCAAATCCACGTGGCCCTCACTTCCATGGGCGGCATTTTTCGAAGAAGCGGACGTGCTCTTGCCACAGTCATATTGGCGATCGACCGCAGGGACAATCGGTCACGGTATTCAGGCCGACAACTACCGGGTTGGCATCCAACGATGGACTAGTGCTGGCGGAGATCCCGCTAAAATCATGCCAATGGCCGGCGAGCTTGGAACCAGCAAACCTAGCGAGATCAACGAATATGTCCAAGCAGCAAGGGCGGCCGGTAAGAGCCAGCTTCACTTCTACGCATGGCAACCCAATGTCAGCCAAGCCGTATGGAATCGCGTCGCCGAAGCGAACGTCGACGATGTCCCTATGGTGCAAGCAGCCGAGTAATCGAGCCTCCGGCATGGTTCTAAACATCGACCAGGCACACGGTAATCCTCCCCGGGAAT
>UBMU01000109.1 GCA_900466605.1 Hyphomicrobiales bacterium | reverse complement strand
GTCTTCGCCATGCCGGGGGACCCGATCCTCGGCCTCTTCGGCGACAAGACCCCCGCGCCCCAGGTCGTCGAAGCCCTGCGGGCCCAGTACCACCTCGACCAACCCTTCATCGTGCAGTACTTCCTGTACCTCGGCGGGATCTTCCAAGGCGACCTGGGAACGACCTTCTCCGGTCAGTCCGTCAACGAGGTGCTCGCCCGAACCCTCCCCGTGACGGCGCGCCTGGCCGTGATGGCTCTGGCGATCGAGTTCGTCCTCGCCATCGTCATCGGCACCATCTCGGCGATCCGCAAGGGCAAGCTGTTCGACAATGTCGCGCTCATCGTCGCCCTGCTGTTCGTCGCACTGCCGATCTTCGTGGCGTGCTTCCTCGCGCAGTACTTCCTCGCCATCCAGCTGGGGTGGTTCCGTCCCACGGTGGGGGCGCAGAACAACTGGGGTGATCTTCTGCTGCCGGCCATCGTGCTCGGCTTCAGCCTATTCGCGACGAGCATGCGCCTCATGCGCGGGTCGGTCATCGACACCCTCAACCAGGACTGGGTGCGCACCGCGTACTCCAAGGGCCTCTCACGCCGACGCGTGATCCCCGTGCACGTCCTGCGCAACTCGCTCATCCCCGTCATCACGAACTCCGCGACGAACTTCGGTGTGCTCCTCGTCGGAGCCACCGTCACCGAGGGCATCTTCAACATCCCCGGTGTCGGCAACACGCTCTACCAGGCCACCATCCGCGGTGAGGGCCCCACGGTCGTGTCGTTCGTGACCGTCTTCGTCATCATCTACGTGCTGGTCAACCTCGTCGTCGACCTCCTGTACGGCCTTCTCGACCCGAGGATCCGCTATGTCAAGTAGTCAGTTCCCGGCGCCCCACTATGTCGCGCCGATCAAGACCGAGACCATTTCAGTCGACGCCGTCCGTGTCGCCGCCCGAAAGAGCAACCTGTGGCTCGACGCGTGGCGCGACCTCCGTCGCCGTCCCACGTTCTGGATCGCCCTGGTCGTGATGGCCATCGTGATCCTGATGGCCGCGTTCCCGACCCTGTTCACGCAGGTGCCGCCGGACAACGACTGCCAGCTGTCCAACAGCAACGGCGGTCCCACGGCGGGACACATCCTGGGCTTCACGTTCCAGGGCTGCGACACCTTCTCGCGCATCGTGTGGGGTGCCCGCACCTCGCTGTCGGTGGGTCTACTGGCCACCGCGATCGGCACGATCATCGGCCTCGTCATGGGCGCGCTGTCGGGCTTCTACGGCGGATGGCTCGACGCGGTCATCTCGCGCGTCGGCGACATCTTCTTCTCGATCCCCTACATCCTCGCGGCCATCGTCGTGATGAGTGTGTTCTCGCAGTACCGCAACGTCTTCACCCTGGCCTTCGCGATCGGCGGGTTCGCCTGGGCCTCGACGGCCCGTGTCGTGCGCGCCGAGGTTCTGCGCGTGCGC
>UBMU01000130.1 GCA_900466605.1 Hyphomicrobiales bacterium | reverse complement strand
ATCGAGCCCAAGACCAAGGCCGACCAGGAGAAGCTGGGTGTCGCCATCCAGAAGCTCGCGGAGGAAGACCCGACGTTCCGCGTCGAGCAGAACTCCGAGACCGGTCAGACCGTCATCAAGGGCATGGGCGAGCTGCACCTCGACATCCTGGTCGACCGCATGAAGCGCGAGTTCAAGGTCGAGGCCAACGTCGGAAAGCCGCAGGTCGCGTACCGCGAGACCATCCGCAAGTCGGTCGAGCGTCACGACTACACGCACAAGAAGCAGACCGGTGGATCGGGTCAGTTCGCGAAGATCCAGTTCGCGATCGAGCCCCTCGAGGTCACGGCCGACAAGACCTACGAGTTCGAGAACAAGGTCACCGGTGGTCGTATCCCGCGCGAGTACATCTCGCCGACCGACCAGGGCTTCCAGGACGCCATGAACGTCGGCGTGCTCGCCGGCTACCCCATGGTGGGTGTCAAGGCGATCCTCCTCGACGGTGCCTCGCACGACGTCGATTCCTCGGAGATGGCGTTCAAGATCGCCGGCTCCATGGGCTTCAAGGAGGCCGTCCGCAAGGCGAACCCCACGATCCTCGAGCCGATCATGGCCGTCGAGGTCCGTACTCCCGAGGAGTACATGGGCGACGTCATCGGCGACCTGAACTCGCGTCGTGGCCAGATCCAGTCGATGGAAGACGCCGCCGGCGTCAAGGTCGTCCGGGCCAACGTGCCGCTGTCCGAGATGTTCGGCTACATCGGTGACCTGCGCTCGAAGACCTCGGGTCGCGCCGTCTACTCGATGGAGTTCGACAGCTACGCCGATGTCCCGAAGGCCGTCGCCGACGAGATCATCCAGAAGAACAAGGGCGAGTAAAACCGCTCTCACGGATGCCGGGAACCCCGGGTTCTGCTCAGGTTCCCGGCATCCGCTCAAACTGAATACCGACTCTCTAGTAATCTGAGAACCATCCCCGCGAAGAACCGGTCGCAATCCAGTGCCCGAGACCTCGCAACCAACGTCCTGAGGAGGACCCAGTGGCTAAGGCCAAGTTCGAGCGGACCAAGCCGCACGTGAACATCGGAACGATCGGTCACGTCGACCACGGCAAGACCACGCTCACCGCTGCCATCTCGAAGGTGCTCGCCGACAAGTTCCCGTCGGCCACCAACGTTCAGCGCGACTTCGCGTCGATCGACTCGGCGCCGGAAGAGCGTCAGCGCGGTATCACGATCAACATCTCGCACGTCGAGTACGAGACCCCGAAGCGTCACTACGCTCACGTCGACGCGCCCGGTCACGCCGACTACATCAAGAACATGATCACCGGTGCCGCACAGATGGACGGCGCGATCCT
>UBMU01000073.1 GCA_900466605.1 Hyphomicrobiales bacterium | reverse complement strand
TTCACCGACGTGTTGCCGGCGACCGCGGGGGGCTACGGGGCAGCGTGGACGTTCGGTAACGGCAACATCGGCTTCTCCGCCAACGACACCGGACGTGTGTATCAGGTCAGCATCACGGATCCGGGCTCAGCGACTCCGTCGATCGCTCTGGTCTCGAGCGTGGACGGCCCGCGGTCGGATTTCAGTGACGGTGCCGCGATCCCCGGCTTGCCCAGCGATCTCTCCCTCACCGTTGACGGGCCGGCGACGGTCGTCTCAGGGACGCGGGTCGAGTACGCCATGACCGTCACGAACAACGGTCCCGGGGTGTCCAGCGGCTGGACCGTCAGCGACACGCTCCCGTCGGCGCTCACGAACCCCTCCGTGGCGGGTGAGGTCGGCTTCGCGGTCGACCGCTCCGATATCACCGTGTCCGGCGGTCGTCTCAGCGCCGGCCAATCGACGACTTTCCGCATCTCCGCAGAGGCCACGGCTGCTGCCGGAGACCAGATCTCCCACACTGCAACGGTGACCAATAATCAGGCAGACCCGGTGCCGTCCAACAACACCGACACGGCCGAGGCCATCGCCGCCGCGCGCTCGTACACGGTCGAGAAGTCGGCCGACGTCGATTCCGCCTCGGCGAGCGAGACGGTGAGGTACACCGTGAAGATCACCAACACGGGGAATGTGGATTATCCCGTCGACACGCCTGCCTCGTTCGAGGATGAGCTCGTCGGAGTTCTCGATGACGCCACCTACAACGACGACGCGACGAACGGTGCCACCTTCGCCGGCTCGACGCTCACCTGGATCCGCCCGCTCGCGGCCGGCGAGACGACGACGGTCACGTACACCGTGACGGTGAAGACCGGGAGCGCCGGCGACTCCCTGCTCACGGGGAGGCTCCTCGCGACGGGATCAGGAGGCAGCTGCGGAGGCGAGTGCGCGGGCTCGACGCCCGTCGGCTCGTTCCGAGTGACCACGACGAGCGATCACGACACCGTGCGCCCCGGAGACGTCGTGAGGTACACGACGACAGTGGAGAACACCGGACGGGTGCCCTACACGGTCGGCCGACCCGCGTCGTTCGCCGACGATCTGAGCTCAGCGCTGGCGCACGGTTCGTACAACGA
>UBMU01000049.1 GCA_900466605.1 Hyphomicrobiales bacterium | reverse complement strand
TTTGCGGTGATGGCGGAAGCCTCGCGCGAGTTCAACTGGTCGCTGCCGATGCCGGTTATCGCCAAGATCTGGCGCGACGGCTGCATCATCCGCTCGCAGTTCCTCGACGAGATCACCTCGGCCTTCACCAAGGCTCCTGATGCGGCCAACCTGATCGTCACGCCTGCCTTCTCCGAGATGGTCAAGGAATCGATCCCGGCGCTGCGCCGTGTCGTTGCCGCCGCTTTGCAGGCCGGTCTGCCGGTTCCGGCATTGACCTCGGCACTGACCTATTTCGACGCCTACCGCCAGGGCCGTGGCACCGCCAACCTGATCCAGGCGCAGCGCGACTTCTTCGGCGCCCATGGCTTCGATCGCCTCGACGGCAAGGACTTCCACCACGGCCCCTGGGGCAGCGGTGCCGCTACGTTCTAAGACTGCTTGATGACGCCAGCCGGGTACCCCCCGGCTGGTCTCCGGCCCCGAAGCGTCGCTTCAGAAGCGAATATCTGCCATCGGGCGAACCAGGATGCGGGCACTGCCGGCATCAAAATCGTCAAGCGTTTCGTTGTGATGCGCCACGATATCAGGGAAATTCAGCGTTCCTGAATCAGCCGGCGTGTGGCCATCGCCAACCAGTGTGACATCGTAGCCAAGCGACACAGCGCGCCTGACAGTCGTGTCGACGCAGAATTGCGTCATGCAGCCGCCGACGACCAGATGCGTTACGTTGCGCTCTCGTAGTCTCTCGGCAAGATCCGTTTCGAAAAACGAATCCGAACTCTTCTTGTGAACGACGGTATCGCCTTCTCCAGGCGATAGCTCCGAGCGGATGGCCCAGCCTTCGGTACCGACTGCCAATCGGTGACCCGGATCGCCGTCGTGCTGGACGAGCACAACAGGTGCGCCGGCGCGATGAGCCTCGGCGCGAAGCGACTGCAGCCGCGAAACGGTCTCACTAAGCGCGCTATCGATCACCGGCTGCCGCTCGGAGGTGCCTTTTCCCGCCAAGATAGCGTTCTGAACGTCGATGATAAGCAATGCCTTCGTCATACCCTGGTTCGTCTCCGATCATTTGTTGTTCGGCGTCCGCGGTAGCTGGCGGGGCTGCTTTATTTGCTCTTTCGCGACCAGACAGGCTGGCTGACACTTTGTAACAGCTCCGGCTCGATGCCGTCGATCCGTGCGATAACGGCCTTCGCCATCTCTCGCCCGGCATGGCGGACATCCTCATAGGCGGTGATGATTTCGGGACGGATCCAGCTGAGGATCGGCGCCGATTCCTTGGAGACCATATCGACATCTTGGCCAAGCCGCTTGCCGGCGGCCTCTATGCCGGCATTGACGGCGATAGCGGCGCTTCCAGCCGAGCAGACGATGCCGTCAGGCGCATTCGGCGCGCGCATCATCGCCTCGACGGCGTTTCGGATTTCCTCCAGCGGGTTGTCGATCGTGACGCGCAACGGCACTTCCTCCGCGCCATAGTCGTGCAGTCCCGTCTGAAAGCCGATGCGGGTGTGCGTATAGTATGTCAGCTTGCTTGGTGGCTGGAGGATGGCGATGCGTTTGCGGCCTCTGCCGACCAGTTTCTCGACGGCCTGGTGGGCGAACGCTTCATTGTCGAAATCATGAAAGGGATGGCTAAGTCCGGTATCGGTGCGGCCGTGCGTGGCAAAGGGCATGTTATGTTCCACGAGCAGGCGAACGCGTGGATCGTCAGGTTCGATACGCGAGATTATGACGCCGTCTGCCGAGCCCGTTTCGAGGATGTAGCGCACCGGCAACATCGGATCCTTGCTGTGAGAATGCGGCGTGACGACGATATGGTAGGGCGTGCCGGTCAGCACTTCGGAAATCCCGAAGACCATCTGGCTGCTGAAGCCCATGATTTCCTCGTCAATGCTGAGGACGAGCGCGATGACGTTGGTCTTGCCGGTTCGCAAGCGCACCCCGGCTCGGTTCGGCTGGTAGCCAAGCTGGCGGGCGACCATGCGCACGCGCTCCTTGGTCTCCGCCCCGATGTCAGGGGCGTCCTTGAGCGCGCGTGACACTGTCGTCACTCCGAGTCCGGTCATGAAGGCAATGGTCTTCAGTGTCGGCCGTTCTCGAGTTGCCTCGGAAGCCGCTCCTGCAAAATTCGCTTTGTTTTCCATTCCTCTAGGCCGCCCTGCGCGATTTGGTCCCGCTTATAGAGTCTTTTCGAAGCGCTGTAAGCACAAAGAACGCAATAGTCGCTTCTCCTCCAAGGCGCAAAATCTGTAACGATACAGTTGAAATGTCGAGGGCTTTTTATTGGGGGATTATCACCATTGCTCGCTTTGGTTGAAATACGAGAATTTGCCCGGATTTTTTGCATGCGCGAGCGGGAGCCTGTATGATCATGAATATGAATTTCTGGAATATACATATAATACAATATGATATTGTCATTGTGCGTTTGCTCAATCTGCTGCGTATCTGTGTGGCGGCCTGTTGAAAAACTATACGTTTCGGCAGGCCATGGTAGCAAATGGCGGCCAGAAGGAAAATTTTCGGACCTAGCTGTTGCACCGAAATATCGATTGAACTAAGTTTTTCCGGCAACGTTTCAGTGAGGGAGGAGAACTCATGAATTTTCGTTTGATGGCGGCTGCGCTTGCCGCTTCCGTCGTGCTGCCGCTCGGTGCGGCAAACGCGACCGATCTTGAAGTCACCCATTGGTGGACATCCGGTGGCGAAGCCGCCGCTGTGGCAGAGCTCGCAAAGGCGTTCGATGCGACCGGCAACAAGTGGGTAGATGGTGCAATCGCCGGTTCCGGCGGCACTGCGCGTCCGATCATGGTCAGCCGCATCACCGGCGGCGATCCGATGGGCGCCACCCAGTTCAACCACGGCCGTCAGGCCGAGGAATTGGTTCAGTCCGGCCTGATGCGCGACCTGACCGATGTCGCGACCGCCGAGCACTGGAAGGACATCATTCGTCCGGCGAGCCTGCTCGACAGCTGCACGATCGACGGCAAGATATATTGCGCCCCAGTCAACATTCACTCCTGGCAGTGGCTATGGCTCTCGAATGCAGCCTTTAAGAAGGCCGGCGTCGAAGTGCCGAAGAACTGGGACGAATTCGTTGCTGCTGCGCCGGCTCTCGAAAAGGCCGGCATCGTACCGCTCGCCGTAGGTGGTCAGCCATGGCAGGCGACAGGCGCGTTCGACGTGCTGCTGGTCGCAATTGCCGGCAAGGACACCTTCTACAAGGTGTTCAAGGACAAGGACGCCGATGTAGCCGCTGGCCCTGAGATCGCGAAGGTGTTCAAGGCTGCCGATGATGCGCGCAAGATGTCGAAGGGCAGCAATGTCCAAGACTGGAACCAGGCAACCAACCTCGTCATCACAGGCAAGGCCGGTGGCCAGATCATGGGTGACTGGGCGCAGGGCGAGTTCGCGCTGGCTGGCCAGAAGGCTGGTACAGACTACACCTGCCTTCCGGGCCTCGGCGTGAACGAGATCATCTCCACCGGTGGTGATGCCTTCTACTTCCCGCTGCTCAAGGATGCAGACAAGTCGAAGGCGCAGGACGTTCTCGCCAAGACGCTGCTCGACCCCAAGACCCAGGTTGCCTTCAACCTGAAGAAGGGTTCGCTGCCGGTTCGCGGCGACGTTGACCTCGCAGCCGCCAACGACTGCATGAAGAAGGGCCTCGAGATCCTGTCGAAGGGCAATGTGATCGAAGGTACGGACCAGCTTCTGTCGGCTGACAGCCAGAAGCAGAAAGAAGACCTCTTCTCGGAGTTCTTCGCTAATCCGTCGATGACGCCGGAAGACGCTCAGAAGCGTTTCGCTGCGATCATCGCTTCTGCCGACTGATCGTCGCATTCTGATGCTGTTGCGATCCGGCTCCGCGCGACGGAGCCGGATTCTCCCGGAACTCCCATCGTGATCCGGGTAGCCGCAGCACCCGAGACTGACGCGCCATGTGCGATCGTGTGGTCTCGGTGTGGGGGTGAGAGGAGGAGGCGACCGGCAGACGGTTCGTCGCTCTGGATCACAGACGAATTGCGATTCAGGAGGAATTACAATGACGGGTCAAGCGAAAGCAGGCCGGCCAAATCAGTTACTGCGCAATCTAAATTCCAAGATTGCGTCCATCCCGATGATCCTTACCGCCCTGGTCATTTTTCTCGGCGGCACGGTCTGGACGGTGTTCTATTCATTTACCAACTCGAAGCTCCTTCCACGGTTGAGCTTCGTCGGTTTCGATCAGTATAAGCGCCTTTGGGCTGCTCCGCGCTGGATCGTCTCCATCGAGAACCTTGCCGTCTACGGCGTTCTCTCGCTGATCTTCAGCCTCGTCATTGGCTTCATGCTGGCGGCGCTGATGGACCAGAAGATCCGGTTCGAAAACACGTTCCGTACTATCTTCCTATATCCCTTTGCCCTGTCCTTCATCGTGACGGGCCTCGTGTGGCAGTGGGTTCTCAATCCTGAGTTCGGCGTTCAATCGGTGGTCCGTTCGCTCGGCTGGACAAGCTTTACCTTCGATCCGCTCTATACGCCGAGCATCGTCATTTACGGTGTTCTGATCGCGGCGCTCTGGCAGGGAACCGGGCTCGTCATGTGCCTGATGCTCGCCGGGCTGCGCGGTATCGACGAGGATATCTGGAAGGCCTCACGGGTCGACGGTATTCCGATGTGGAAGACCTATCTTTTCATCGTCATTCCGATGATGCGGCCGGTGTTCATCACGACGCTCGTCATCATCGCGAGCGGTATCGTCAAGGTCTACGACCTTGTGGTGGCGCAGACATCAGGCGGTCCCGGCATCGCGTCGGAAGTGCCAGCCAAGTACGTCTACGACTACATGTTCCAGGCGCAAAATCTCGGTCAGGGATTTGCTGCCTCGACCATGATGCTTGTGACGGTCGCCATCATCATTGTGCCTTGGGCTTATCTGGAATTTGGGGGAGGGCGTAAACGTGCCTGACACCATTTCTCTCAAGAATACGGATACCGGTATCGTGACGGAAAAGACATTCTCCGGGCCGAGCGGTCCGAAGCCGAAGCGGATGATTTCTCCGCGCAATATCATGCTCTACGGCACGCTCTTCGTGGCGGCCGCCTATTACCTGCTGCCGCTCTATGTGATGATCGTCACGTCGCTGAAAGGGATGCCAGAGATCCGTCTCGGCAACATCTTTTCGCCGCCGCTTGAAGTCACCTTCGAGCCTTGGGTCAAAGCCTGGGCGACGGCTTGCACAGGTCTCAACTGTGATGGTCTTTCGCGTGGCTTCTGGAACTCGGTCCGCATCACCGTTCCCTCGGTGGTCGTCTCGATCGCCATCGCTTCGGTGAATGGCTATGCGCTGGCCAACTGGCGCTTCAAGGGCTCGGAACTGTTCTTCTCGATCCTGGTGATCGGTGCCTTCATTCCCTACCAAGTGATGATCT
Organism: Hyphomicrobiales bacterium; assembly: GCA_900466605.1. Lineage (GTDB taxonomy): Bacteria > Pseudomonadota > Alphaproteobacteria > Rhizobiales > Rhizobiaceae > Rhizobium. The sequence continues at coordinate 21,002 of UBMU01000049.1, read as the reverse complement.
ATCCGATCGTCATCGTGCTGCGTGAATTGGGCATCTATGGGACGCTGACCGGCCTGATCATCGTGCACTCGATCTTCGGTATGCCGATCCTGACGCTGCTGTTCCGAAACTATTTCGCATCGTTGCCGCAGGAACTCTTCAAGGCTGCGCGCATCGACGGGGCAGGCTTCTGGCAGATCTTCCTGAAGATCATGGTGCCCATGTCACTGCCGATCTTCGTCGTCGCCATGATCCTGCAGGTCACCGGGATCTGGAACGACTTCCTGTTCGGCGTGGTGTTCACGCGTCCGGAATACTATCCGATGACCGTGCAGCTCAACAACATCGTCAATTCTGTCCAGGGCGTGAAGGAATACAACGTCAACATGGCCGCAACGATCCTGACGGGTCTGGTGCCGCTGGTTGTGTATTTCGTGTCGGGACGACTTTTCGTCCGTGGCATCGCCGCTGGCGCAGTGAAAGGCTGATCCATGAATTCGAGCGTTTCCATCAAAGACCTGTCGTTGAACTTCGGCGCGGTCAGCGTTCTCAAGGATCTCAATCTCGAGATCAACGACGGCGAGTTCCTCGTGCTGCTCGGTTCGTCCGGTTGCGGCAAGTCGACGCTGCTGAACTGCATCGCCGGCCTGCTTGACGCCTCTGACGGTCAGATCTTCATCAAGGGCAAGAACGTTACCTGGGAAGAGCCTAAGGACCGCGGCATCGGTATGGTGTTCCAGTCCTACGCGCTCTATCCGCAGATGACGGTCGAGAAGAACCTGTCCTTCGGCCTCCAGGTCGCCAAGATCCCGCAGCCCGAGATCGACAAGCGCGTGGCACGCGCCTCCGAGATCCTGCAGATCCAGCCGCTTCTGAAGCGCAAGCCGGCCGAGCTTTCCGGCGGTCAGCGCCAGCGCGTCGCAATCGGGCGTGCGCTGGTGCGCGATGTCGACGTGTTTCTCTTCGACGAGCCGTTGTCGAACCTCGACGCCAAGCTGCGTTCGGAGCTGCGCGTCGAGATCAAGCGTTTGCACCAGTCGCTGAAGAACACGATGATCTACGTCACCCACGACCAGATCGAAGCGCTGACGCTGGCGGATCGTATCGCCATTATGAAAAGCGGCATCATCCAGCAGCTCGCGGATCCGACGACGATCTACAACAAGCCGCGTAATCTGTTCGTCGCGGGCTTCATCGGCTCGCCGTCGATGAACTTCCTGCACGGCGAGATTGCCAAGCGCGGCGATGCCACGGTGTTTACCGCCAACGGCGTGGATTTCAACGTCGATGCCTATCAGGCGGATGCGCCCCTTCAGGCGGGCCGCAAGGTCATCCTCGGTGTGCGTCCCGAACACGTGAAGGTCAACGAGAACCTCGGAGCGGAAGTGCACGATGCGACCGTTGATATCGAAGAGCCGATGGGTGCCGACAACCTGCTGTGGCTGAAGCATGCCGGGCACACCATGTCGGTGCGCATCAACGGTTCGCGGCGTTTCAACCCCGGCTCACGCGTCAAGCTTGGCTTCGATATGTCATTGGCGTCGGTCTTCGACGCCGATAGCGAACTGCGCCTCTAGAAATCGCAATGCGGGCGGACCACGGAACGTTCCGCCCGTTCTTACAATCGGCCACCCGGCCAACCAATTTCGGCTGCGGCTCGTATGTGCGGGCATTCCCAAGCGTGGCCCGATCGGGATAATGCTATGACATCCTTGCCCACAAACGGGTTTAACCTCGACCTATCCGGATCGTGGACGCTCACCTCAGCCGATGGCGAAGTCGCGACGGCGATCACCCTGCCGGGCGATGTGCACACTGCGCTGCATGCCGCCGAGCTCATTCCGGCTCCCTATTTTGGCCGCAACGAGGAAGTCATCCAGTGGGTGGCGCATCGCGACTGGGTTCTGGAGCGCAGCTTCACGTTGTCGGAACCGGATGGCGACTGGTATCTCGATATCGACTATCTCGATACCGTGGCTGCCGTCTTCATCAACGGGTCTCCGGTTCTGCTCGCGGATAACAGCTTTCGGCGCTACCGGCCTGATGTTGGCGGCCAGCTGAAGGCCGGCGACAACGTTATTCGCATCGTCTTGCATTCAAGCATTGCGGCAGGCGCCGACCGGCAGGGCAGGCAGCCTTTCTATATTCCCTATTCGACGGGCAACTCGCCCATTCCCAACGGCAACATGCTGCGCAAGCCCCAGTGCCATTTCGGCTGGGACTGGAACATCGCCATCGCTCCACTCGGCCTCTACGGGACGATCGCACTGCGCAAACTCGAAACGGCTCGCATCGAGCACGTCACGACGCGACAGGTTCACAATCTCAACGGCTCCGTGAACCTGCAGGTTACCGCGACCCTGTTTGCCGAGAACCCGGGCATCGTGCCGGTGCATTTCGCGCTCGGTGGTGAGCGCGTTCGTCTCGACGTCGGTGTCGGCGCCGGCGAAACGGTCGTCAACCACGTGTTCGAAATCGAGAAGCCGCGGCTCTGGTGGCCAGCCGGCAGCGGCGAGCAGGCGCTCTATTCACTGACCGTCGATCTGCCGTCGGATGCCGTCACCAAGCAGATCGGTCTCCGCACCGTCGAGCTTATCACAACGCCGGATGCTGCTGGCGCCCGCTTCGCGCTGAAGGTCAACGGTCGCGAAATCTTCTGCCGAGGCGCCAACTGGATCCCGGCTGACGCGCTATTCTCGCTGTCTTCGCCCGAAAAGACCGAGGATCTTTTGCAGTCGGCCAAATCGGCCAACATGAACATGATCCGGGTCTGGGGTGGTGGCTTCTACGAGCACGACCATTTCTACGATCTCTGCGATCGGGTCGGCCTCATGGTCTGGCAGGACTTCATGTTCGCCTGCAACCTCTATCCCTCGACCGAAGACTTCCTCGACAACGTTTCGCTGGAGGTCGACTATCAGGTCCGCCGCCTGAACTCGCATCCGTCGGTCGCGCTCTGGTGCGGTGACAACGAACTGGTTGGTGCACTGACCTGGTTCGAGGAGTCGCGCAAGGACCGCGACCGCTATCTTGTCTCGTACGATCGCCTGAACCGGGTGATCGAGCAGGCGATGAAGAAGGCGGCCCCGGATGCGATATGGTGGCCATCGAGCCCGGCATCCGGTTATCTCGATTTCGGCGACGCCTGGCATGCCGACGGCTCCGGCGACATGCATTACTGGTCGGTCTGGCACGAGAACAAGTCGTTCGACAATTACCGCTCGGTGCGTCCGCGCTTTTGCTCGGAGTTCGGCTTCCAATCCTACACGTCGCTGCCCGTCATCAAGACCTATGCCGATGCGAAGGACATGAACGTCGCTTCGCCGGTCATGGAGCTTCACCAGAAGAACGCCGGCGGAAACGAACGCATTGCCGGGACCATGTTCCGCTACTTCCGCTTCCCGAAGGATTTTCCGAACTTCGTCTATCTCAGCCAGATCCAGCAGGGCCTTGCGATCAAGACTGCGGTGGAATACTGGCGGTCCCTGAAGCCGCATTGCATGGGCACGATCTACTGGCAGCTCAACGACACCTGGCCGGTGGCCTCCTGGTCGAGCCTCGATTACGGCGGTCGCTGGAAGGCGATGCACTATCTGGTCAAGCGCTTCTTCCAGCCGGTAGCGGTCGCCGCCATCCCATCGGAAGACGGCAAGCAGATCCGTTTCTCGCTGGTCAACGACACGCTCGCAGAAGTCAGCGTCGACCTGTCGATCTCCGTTATCGACATGAAGGGTGAACGCCAGCACCTGAAGGATGTGCAGGCGGTCTGCACCCCTGACGCAGCCGTGACGGCCGCCAGCATCGACGTGTCGGAGATCCCCGCGGGCACGCTGCTTGCCTGGCGCTTCACTGCGTCGAATGGGATGGGCGGCGAGGGGCACTATGTGCACGGCACCTACAAGGCACTGGAGCTCGAGCCGGCGGGCCTAATGGTCACGCACGAATATGTCGAGGAAGACGGCTCCGTCTGCCTCAACGTCACCGCGAAGGGACTTGCACTCTTCGTGATGATCGAGACCGAAACCGACGGCAAGTATTCAGACAATGCCTTCGATCTGGCGGCGGGCGAGACGCGCCGCATTACCTTCACCCCGGCAAAGCCGCTCGAGGGCGGCGCCCTGCCGGACTTCCGTTTCTACGACCTGCAATCCTGTCAGTCCGTGGATTGATCCTGACTGAAATGTAATGGGCACGAGGCCCGAGGAGGAATGATGACGAAACTGAGTTTCCAGCTTTACAGCGCCCGCAACTTCCAGCCCTATTCGGCGATCTTCGAAAAGCTCGGCAAGGCCGGCTACCAGGAAGTGGAAGGCTTTGGCGGTATCTATGCCGACCTCGACGATGACGGCCTGAATAGCCTGCGTGCGGAACTGGACGAGAACGGGCTCACCATGGCCAGCGGCCATTTCAGCCCCGATTTCCTCGACGGCGAAGTCCAGAAGTCGCTGAACATTGCCAAGCTCCTCGGCATGGACTCGATCTATGCACCGCACCTCGCCGCCGAGCAGCGCCCGACGGACGGTGCCGGCTGGCTGGCATTCGGCAAGCGCCTTCAGGAAATGAGCAAGCCCTACAAGGACGCCGGCTACGAGTTCGGTTGGCACAACCACGACTTCGAGTTCGTGAAGCTCGCCGACGGATCGCTGCCGATCGAACGCATCTTCGAAGGCGCGCCTGACATTTCCTGGGAAGCGGATATTGCCTGGGTCGTTCGCGGCGGTGCGGATCCCTTCGCATGGATCGAGAAGCTCGGCTCGCGCATCACCTCGGCACACGTCAAGGACATCGCACCCGCAGGCGAGAACAAGAACGAGGATGGCTGGGCAGACGTTGGCCACGGCACTCTGCCCTGGCCAAAGCTCATTGCTGCTCTCAAGGGCACCAAGACCAAGCATTACGTCGTCGAGCATGACAATCCGGCCGATGTCGATCGCCTGATCACCCGCTCGATCGCATCCTTCAAGACCTACTGAGGCATATCATGACCAAGGAACTTGGCGTCGGCATCATCGGATGCGGCAACATCTCCACCACCTACTTTTCGTTGGCCCCGCTTTTCAAGGGGCTCAAGGTTGTGGCTTGCGCGGATATCAACGTGCAGGCCGCCCAGGCCCGCGCCGAGGAATACGGCGTCAAGGCGCAGACGATCGACGAGCTCCTCGCCAATGACGAGGTTGATGTCGTCGTCAACCTGACCATCCCGGATGCGCATTTCCCGGTTTCGAAGGCGATCCTCGAAGCCGGCAAGCACGTCTATTCGGAAAAGCCGCTGGTTCTCACCCTTGAGCAGGGTGAGGAGCTGCGTCGCATCGCCAAGGCGAAGAACCTCTCCGTCGGTTGCGCGCCTGATACCTTCCTCGGCGGCGCGCATCAGCTTGCCCGCAAGTACATCGACGAAGGCGGCATCGGTCGCATCACCTCGGGTGCCTGCTACGTCATGAGCCCGGGCATGGAGATGTGGCATCCGAACCCGGACTTCTTCTTCCTGCCCGGTGGCGGCCCGATCCTCGATCTCGGCCCTTACTACATCGCCAACCTGATCAACCTGATCGGTCCGGTGAAGCGCGTCGGCGCCATGACCTCCATGGCTTCTCCGACCCGCACGATCACCAGCGAGCCACGCAATGGCGAGGTGATCCCGGTGAAGACGCCGACGACTATCCAGGCGATCCTCGAGTTCGTCAGCGGCGCGACCGTGACGCTGACCGCGAGCTGGGATGTCTGGTCTCACCGCCATGCCAACATGGAGCTCTACGGCACCGAGGGCTCTATCTACGTGCCGGATCCGAACTTCTTCGGCGGCGTTGTCGAAGCCAGCGGCCGCGACAAGGACATCAAGCCGCTCGACGATTGGGAGCATCCCTTCGGCATCTCAAACCAGGAGAGCCAGCAGGGGCCGCGTGCCAACTATCGCACCGCGGGTCTTGCCGACATGGCAATGGCTATCATCGAGGGCCGCGATGCGCGTTGCTCGCTTGATCGCACGCTGCACGGCGTCGACGTCATGACCTCGATCCTGAAATCGGGTGAAGAAGGCCGTTTCATCGAGCTGACGACGACCTGCACACAGCCGGCCGCTCTCGGCATCGAAGAGGCCCAAGCGCTTCTGAAGTGATGGGCGCGCTCTTGAAGTAAGCGTCCAAAGGACTATGGTCCGGCGCGGGCGATGAGCCCGCGCCTTTTTGCTTAAAGGATCAGAATTATGAGCTGGCAACCGGCTTCCGACCGCTATTCAAAGATGAAGTATAACCGCACGGGCCGTTCCGGCCTGAAGCTTCCGGCCGTCTCCCTCGGCCTCTGGCACAATTTCGGCGGCGACATGCCGCATGACCGCAAGATCGACATGTGCCGCACGGCCTTCGATCTCGGCATTACCCATTTCGATCTCGCCAACAATTACGGCCCGCCTCCCGGCAGCGCCGAGACCGCCTTCGGCGAAATCCTGCGCACCGAATTTTCCGGCCTGCGCGATGAACTGATCATCTCGTCCAAGGCCGGCTACGACATGTGGCCGGGTCCCTACGGCGAGTGGGGCAGCCGCAAGTACCTGATCGCGTCCTGCGACCAGAGCCTGAAGCGCATGGGTCTCGACTATGTCGATATCTTCTATTCGCACCGTTTCGATCCGGATACGCCGCTTGAGGAAACCTGCGCTGCGCTCGATCATATCGTGCGCTCCGGCCGCGCGCTCTATGTCGGCATCTCGTCCTACAACTCGCAGCGCACCCGCGAGGCGGCCGCCATCCTGAAGGATCTCGGCACGCCGTGCCTGATCCATCAGCCGAGCTATTCCATGCTTAACCGCTGGGTCGAGGACGACAAGCTGCTGGATACGCTCGACGAGGTTGGCATGGGTTCGATCGTGTTCTCGCCGCTGGCGCAGGGCATGCTGACGACGAAGTATCTCGGCGGCATTCCTGGCGATAGCCGTGCGGCCCAGAACCACTTCCTGAAGAAGGACTTCATCCGTCCGCAGATCATCGACAACATCAAGAAGCTCAACGAGATCGCGGAACGCCGCGGCCAGACGCTGGCGCAGATGGCGATCGCCTGGGTGCTGCGCGGCGACCGCGTCACCTCAGCACTGATCGGCGCCAGCCGCTCGTCGCAGATCGTCGATTGCGTCAAGGCGCTCGACAATCTCGAGTTCACTGCCGAGGAGCTCAAGGAGATCGACGTCTACGCTCGCGAGGCCGACATCAATCTGTGGGCCAAGTCTGCAGAACGCGAATAAACCGAAACGCCCGGAACGACCTTCCGGGCGTTTTTTCTATGAGTTTTGATGTACGTGCCGCAAGCTGCGCGTATTTCAGGGAGGAGATTTCACCAATGATCCGCAACCCGATCCTGCCGGGCTTCAACCCGGATCCGTCGATCTGCCGTGTCGGGGACGACTATTACATCGCCACCTCGACCTTCGAATGGTATCCCGGCGTCCAGATCCATCATTCGCGCGATCTCGTGAACTGGACGATGGTGCGGCGGCCGCTCGAGCGCCAGTCGCAGCTCGACATGCGCGGCAATCCCGACAGCTGCGGCGTCTGGGCTCCCTGTCTGTCCTATGCCGATGGGCTGTTCTGGCTTGTCTATACCGACGTCAAGCGCTTCGACGGCAATTTCAAGGACGCGCACAACTACATCGTGACCTCGCCAACGATTGAAGGCGAATGGTCCGAGCCTGTCTACGTGAATTCCTCCGGCTTCGACCCGTCGCTGTTCCATGATGACGGCCGCAAGTGGTTCCTGAACATGCAGTGGAACCACCGCACCGAGAGCTTCGGCGGCGCGCCGAAGTCGCCGGCCTTCGATGGCATCCTCATGCAGGAGTGGGACGCGGCAACGAAGTCGCTGAAGGGGCCGATCAAGAACATCTTCGCCGGCAGCACTCTCGGTCTTGTCGAGGGGCCGCATCTCTTCAAGCGCAACGGCTACTACTACCTGACGACTGCAGAGGGCGGCACCGGCTACGACCATGCGGTGACGATGGCGCGTTCGCGTGACATCGACGGTCCCTATGAGATGCACCCGAACAAGCACCTCATCACCTCGAAGGATCATCCGGAGGCGGTTCTGCAGCGGGCAGGGCACGGCCAGTATGTCGAAACGCCTGACGGACAGGTTTATCACACGCATCTCTGCGGCCGGCCGATGCCGCCGAAGCGCCGCTGCACGCTCGGCCGCGAAACCAGCCTGCAGAAGTGTGTCTGGAAGGAAGACGGCTGGCTCTATCTTGAGAACGGCACCACCGTTCCTGATGTCACCGTTCCGGGACTGGCTGGTGCCTTGGCCGTCGAGAAGCCTGTTCGCAGCGAATACAGCTTCGATGGCGCCAGCCTGCCTGCCGACTTCCAGTGGCTGCGCACGCCGAAGCCTGAGCGCATCTTCAACCTGACCGAACGACCAGGCTACCTCAGACTGATCGCGCGTGAAAGCATCGGCTCGTGGTTCGAACAGTCTCTCGTCGCGCGTCGTCAGGAACACCACAGCTTCCGGGCAGAGACGGTCGTCGAGTTCGATCCGGACACCTACCAGCAGGTTGCGGGGCTGACCCACTACTACAACAGGCACAAGTTCCATGCGATCGGCGTGACCCTGCATGAGAAGCTGGGGCGCTGCGTCACGATCTTTTCCTGTGACGGCGACTACCCGAACAGCCGACTGAGCTTCCCGGCAGGCAGCGGCGTCGCTATTCCGGCGACGGGGCGGGTTCAGCTTTCCATGGAAATCAGGGACAACGACCTGCAGTTCTTCTGGCAGACGGAAGGCAAGGGCGCGTGGCAGCCGATTGGCCCGGTCCTCGATGCCGGTGTCGTTTCCGACGAAGGCGGACGGGGAGAGCACGGCTCGTTTACGGGTGCCTTCGCCGGCGTCTTTGCGTTCGATACGTCAGGGCGTGCAAAGACCGCAGATTTCGACTGGTTCAACTACGACGAACTTTGATCGTTCGGCTCGACATCGCCTGAGAATGCAGGCGATGTCGCACCTTTTAATTTAGCATATGCTTTTAAGTGTGTGTTATGATTACAGAAGTTTAATATAAGTTTCAGTTTCGGTTCATCTTTTTCGGCCTAGGTTCCGGGCGTGTTCAACACAAGGAACCTCCCAATGAAAAAGCTCACCACCCTCCTTCTCGCCGCTACCGTGATTGCCGCTCCGCTGCTGGCAACGACTGAAGCGAGCGCACAGGATCATCGTCGGCCGGTTGTTGTGGAGCGCGATGTTCACGTCAAGAAGTACAAGTGGTCACGTGGCCATCGCATGACGCCTGCCGAGCGGCGTAACGTGCGAGACGTGCGCGACTATCATCGCTACCGCCTGTCGGCTCCGCCGCGCGGCTATCGTTGGGTGCAGGTCGATAGAGACTTCCTCCTCATCGGTTCAGGCAACGTGATTGCGAACATCGTCATTCGCTAACTTCTACGCTTGATATGGCGAAGGGCGGCCGTAGAGCCGCCCTTCTGATTCAATCGGTTGCCTGTTTGCGCGAATCCAGAAGCCGCTGGACGGCAGCGGCGACGCGACCGATAGCGCCGACCTCCGTGCCTCCTGCTTGCGGCGCAGCCAATCCCTCGATCGGCGGCAAAGGGTGACACTCCTCACAGCGACAACGGTAGCTTTTCGGAGCTGGTGCCGCCATGCTAGGCACGCTCCCAGTTCGCGAAGGGATCCGGCAGCCCGCGCCATGCGTCCGGGGCAAAGGTCTCCTCAGGCACAAGGCAGGCGTCGAGCTGCCGCCGTATCCAATCCTCATCCATCGGATCGCTGCCGATGAAGACGATCTCCTGTCGGCGGTCGCCCCAGACCGGGTCGAGATAGGGCGATATGGCCGTCACGAACCGTTCGTCGTCCGGCCATCGCTCGCGTGGCACAGACGACCACCACAGCCCCATCTTGCCTGTCCGCAGCAGCGCTCCGGCCTGGCTGACTTCACCGACATGGTGGGGGCGCGTCGCCAGCCAGAAGAAGCCCTTCGCCCTGACGACGCCGGGCCAGGCGGTGTCGAAGAAGCGCTGCAGCTTGGCGGGGTCAAAGGGTCGTCTTTCGCGATAGACGAAGGACCGGATGCCGTATTCCTCTGTCTCCGGCATATGTTCGGTAAAGCCGTGCAGCTCCTTGTACCAGAGCGGATGCGTTTCGGCGCGATCGATGTCAAAGCGTCCCGTTCCCAGTACGTCGCCAAGGTCGACCCGGCCAAAATCTGTTTCAACAAGCTTGGCGTCGGGATTGAGCCCGACGATGATCTGGCGCGCTGCCTGCCGTTCCGCCGGCGTCGCGGTGCCGATCTTGTTGAGGATGATCACATCGGCGAATTCGATCTGTTCGACCAGCAGGTCGATGATGGTCCTGACGTCACCATCGCCTGCGGTTTCGCCTCGATCGGCCAGAAAGTCCGCGGATGAATAGTCCGAGAGCAGGTTGGCGGCATCGACCACGGTGACCATCGTATCGAGCCTGGCGATGTCGGAGAGGCTTGCGCCATCCTCATCGCGGAACTCGAAGGTCGTCGCAACCGGCAGAGGCTCAGCAATTCCTGTCGATTCGATCAGGAGATAATCGAAGCGGCCCTGTTCCGACAGATGGCGGACCTCCTTCAGCAGATCGTCACGCAGCGTGCAGCAAATGCAGCCGTTCGTCATCTCCACCAGCGCTTCGTCCGTTCGTGACAGGTTGGCGCCACCGTCGCGCACAAGCGCGGCGTCGATGTTCACCTCACTCATGTCATTGACGATCACGGCGACACGCAAACCTTGGCGGTTTCCAAGGATGTGGTTGAGCAGCGTCGTCTTGCCGGCGCCCAGAAAGCCCGACAGCACCGTTACGGGAAGCTTCGTATTCACTGATACCTCTGATATGTTATACATTTACAACTATTGTGCTGAAAAAGGCGGCCTGCGAGGTCCGCCGTTGTTGTTTGTCGCCTAGCTTTCTCTCGACAGGCAATCCTTCATGCTGTTGGCAATGCCGTGCATGAGGTCGAAATAGAGGTCCGGCCCGGCATCGAGCGTGGCCGCCTCCGGGTCCAGGACACCGGCCTTCGCCTTGGTCCCCTCGATCACGACATCCACCAATCGCGGCTGGAACTGCGGTTCGGCGAAAACGCAGGTGGCGCCGAGTTCACCGACCGTCTTGTGGATCTCCGCGATGCGCTCCGCGCCCGGGATCGTTTCGGGGCTGACTGTGATCGAACCGGCGACCCGCACATGATAGCGGTTCTCGAAATACTGGTAGGCATCGTGGAACACGATGAACGGCTTGTCCTTGACCGGTGACACGATCCCGGTGATCGCCTTGTCCAGCGCATCCAGCCTGTCGTCCAGCGTCTGGGCGTTGGCCTGATAGGTGAGGGCGTTGGCGGGGTCGGCTGCGACGAGGGTGGTGGTGATCTCCGCTGCCATCGCCTTGGCATTTCGTGGATCGAGCCAGAGATGGGTGTCGAAGGCCCTATGATCGTGATCATGGTCGGCGTCGGCATGACCATGATCATGCCCATCGCCGTCATGATGATCTCCGTCGTCGTGGTCGCCGTCATCGTGCGGCTCGAAGGCGCCGCCTTCGCGGAATTTGAGCTTTGTGAGGCCGGGCGCCTTGTCGAGTTCGGCGACGACGGCATCGGACCCGATTGCCTCCAGAGGCTTCTCCAGGAACGCCTCGAGGCCTGGGCCGACCCAGAACACCACCTTGGCGTTCTGCAGCGCACGCGCGTTCGACGGCTTCATATTGTAGGTGTGGGGCGAGGCGGCGCCGTCGACGATCAGTTCCGGCGTGCCGACGCCCTGCATGATCGCGGATACGAGTGAATGAATCGGCTTGATCGAGGTCACCACGACAGGCGCATCCGCCGTTCTTCCCGCCTCGGCAAAGAACATGGCGGGGACTGCGAGGGTAAGGGCCATCGCGACTTTCATCGGTGTACTCCGCTTGAATTGCAGTTGTTATGTTATTACATCAATTGCGTTATGCTATAACGTGTGCGATAGCAAGTCGCAACAGCACATTCGGAAAAATGATGTTCCCTCCCGCAAATCCCGAAGCGAAGCCATTGGTCTCGCTTTCCAATGTCGGCGTTCGCAGAAACGGCCGCTGGCTCGTTCGCGGCGTGGATTTCTCCGTCTCGCGCGGCGAGATCGTCACGCTGATCGGCCCCAACGGGTCGGGCAAGTCGACGACTGTCAAGACGGCGATCGGCGTGCTGAAGCCGGATGAGGGCAGGGTGGAACGTGCTGGCGGTCTCAAGGTCGGCTATGTGCCGCAGAAGCTGGCGATCGACTGGACCCTGCCGCTCACCGTGCGCCGGCTGATGACGCTGACCGGACCTCTCTCCGACGCTGATATGGCCGCCGCTCTCGACGCAGTCGGGCTGTCGCACATGCTCGGCGCCGAAGTGCAGCACTTGTCTGGCGGCGAGTTCCAGCGGGCCTTGATGGCGCGCGCGATCGCCCGCAAGCCTGATCTGCTCGTGCTCGACGAACCCGTTCAGGGCGTGGACTTCTCCGGCGAGATAGCGATCTACGACCTGATCCAGTCGATCCGCAACACGACCGGCTGCGGTATCCTGCTGATCTCGCACGACCTGCATGTGGTCATGGCGGCGACGGATACCGTCATCTGCCTCAACGGCCATGTCTGCTGCCGCGGTACGCCGCAGGCGGTGACCCAGAGCGCGGAATATGTCCGCCTGTTCGGCAGTCGTGCGGCGCAGGCGCTCGCGGTCTATAGCCACCATCACGACCATACGCATCTGCCCGATGGTCGGGTGCTGCATTCCGACGGCTCCGTTACCGATCACTGCCACCCCGACGATGGCCACCATCATGACCACGACGGGCACGATCACGACCATCACGACCATGCAGGGCACGATCACGCCGGTCATGGCCACGACCACAGCCATTCCGGCGGCGATCATCATCACGATCACGGCCACGATCACAAGCAGCCCGCAGGAGAGCGCCATGTTTGACGATTTCTTCGTCCGCGCCATCCTCGCAGGCGTCGGGCTGGCGCTGACAACCGGCCCGCTCGGCTGCTTCATCATCTGGCGGCGTATGGCCTATTTCGGCGATACCATCGCCCATTCCGCGCTGCTCGGTGTCGCGCTGTCGCTGCTCCTGCAGTTCAACCTGACGCTTGCGGTGTTCCTTGTTGCGGCAGCTGTGTCGATCCTCCTGCTGTTCCTGCAGAAACGCCAGGCGCTGTCGGCGGATGCGCTGCTTGGGATTCTCTCGCATGCGACGCTGGCGATCGGGCTCGTCATGGTCGCCTTCATGAGCTGGGTACGCATCGACCTCATTGCCTTCCTGTTCGGCGACATCCTCGCGGTCTCGAAGACTGATATCGTTATGATCTGGGGCGGCGGCATCCTCGTGCTGGCGGCGATCGCCTGGCTCTGGCGGCCGCTTCTGGCCTCCACCGTCAATCCAGAGCTTGCGGAGGCCGAGGGGCTGCAGCCGGAGCGGGCGCGGCTCTTCTTCATGCTGCTGATGGCCGTCGTCATTGCTATCGCCATGAAGATCGTCGGCATCATGCTGATAACCTCGCTGCTTATCATTCCGGCTGCTGCGGCTCGGCGTTTTGCCTCGACGCCCGAGGTGATGGCCGTCTTCGCCTCGTTGATCGGTGCCGTTGCCGTGGTCGGCGGGCTGTTCGGCTCGCTGACCTACGACACGCCCTCGGGCCCGTCGATCGTCGTCGCAGCCCTGATCCTCTTCATACTGAGCCTGCTGCCAAAGCGCGGGCGCAGGCAGGCCTTGGAAGGACAACGTTCATGAACGCCCCTGCTTTGACCAAAAATCAGGCCCTCGTCTTCGAGGTCCTCGAGAAGGCGGATGGTCCGCTCAGCGCCTATACGATCCTCGACAAGCTGCGCGATCACGGCTTTCGTGCGCCTCTGCAGGTTTACAGGGCGCTGGAGAAGCTGCTGGAGTATGGTGTCGTGCACCGCCTCGAAAGCATCAACGCCTTCGTCGCCTGCGCGCATCCCGAGCAGAACTGCCACAGCCATGGCATCGTTGCCTTCGCGATCTGCGAAAGCTGCGGGCATGTCATGGAATTCCATGATCACGAGGTCGATCACCGCCTGATGGACTGGACGCGCGGCAAGAAGTTCAAGGCAGAGAAGACCACCATCGAAATCCGTGGGCTGTGCGAGGCCTGTGCAGCTTAGCTCGCCGCCAAGCTCATGCAACCATATTCCCGTTTTGATTGTGTATTGATATTAATGTAATTATTGATTGTTCTTCTGGCTGATTTATGATGTGCGGCAGGGCTGGGGACCGCACATATACCGAAACGCCATCGATTGTTGCTGATACTGACCATCTCGCTTGGCGGGTGCTCCGTCTTTGCGCCGGCCTACAACGAGGCCGTCTATTCCAAGCTCGACGGCGCGCATTCCAGTCTGACGATGATCGAGACCACGCTGGAGACAAAAGCGCCGCAACGTGCGCTATCGCGACGTGGAGCCATACTACATCGAGGCTCTTGCCATGGTGAAGGACGCGGGCGACATCGCGGGGCAGCGCCCGGCGTATCTCCAGGGTAAACCGTCGGCGCGCGCTGCCCAACTCTTGGTCGACAACATCGAACGCTGCCGGCAGTCTATCGAAATCTCGCGAGCTTCTTTCGAAGAGAATGGCCAGCAGGCCAACGAAGCGGACAATGTTTCCATTGTGCGAAATACCTGCGGGATCGCCAAGACGATGGAAGGCTCATTGAAGTAGGGGGAAGCATCTATGCCGATTGACGCGACTTTCGCACCAAAATCTGCCGAAGAACTGCTTGAGGGATTGTTGTCAGTTGCTGCCGGGACGGCAAAGAAGCAATGGACCGCCATTCGCGACGAGATGACCTACCAGCTGGGCTTCATCTCGCAGAAGACTGCCAAGGTCATGGCGCAGCTTGCAGCAAAGACGATTACGATCAAGGCCGCGGACCTCACACTGCATCTTCTAGAGCTAAATTTGAACAGCGCGCTGGCCGAGTTCAAATTTCTCATTTACGGGGCGGCGCAGAAGATTCTGAATGCCGTCTTCGATCTCGTGAAGACGGCCGTCAAGAACGTGACTGGGGTCGGCCTAATGTTCTGAGGTCAGAGAGGGCGCAAGTCTTGCGCGAAACGCTGCCAGTTGCCGACATATTTCTCGGCCGAGCGCCGTAGCCCCGCGATCGCGGCTTCGTCCAGCGTGCGGACGACACGCGCCGGTGAGCCGACGATCAGGGAGTTGTCGGGGAAATCCTTGCCCTCAGTAATCAGAGCATTGGCGCCGACCAGGCAGTTGCGGCCAATCTTGGCGCCGTTCAACACCGTGGCTCCCATTCCGATCAAGGAATTGTCGCCGATCGTGCAGCCGTGGACGATGGCGTGATGGCCGATCGTACAGCCTTCCCCGATCACGACCGGAAAGCCCGGATCGGTGTGCAGCATCGCGCCTTCCTGAATATTCGTCGCCTTTCCTATGGTGATCGGCTCGTTGTCACCGCGCAGAACCGAGCCGAACCAAATCCCGACGCCTGAGCCGATCACGACGGCACCGATCACGTGCGCGTCGGGGGCGATCCAGTAGGTGCCTGATGGCGGCAGATCCGGTGTCAGTCCGCCGAGGGCGTAGACAGGCATATCGTCTCCTTTCAGGCCACCTTGACGGACAGGGTGGCGATGCCGTCGATGCCGCAATCGACACGGTCGCCCTTCTGCACCGCACCGACCCCAGCCGGGGTGCCGGTCATGATGACATCGCCTGGTGCAAGGACGAAGAGCTTCGACAGTTCGGCAATGATCTCCGGCACCTTCCAGATCATCTGATTGAGGTCACCATCCTGCGCCCGCTTTCCGTTCAGGTCCAGCCAGATGCGGCCCGCCGAGGGATGGCCGAGCCGGCTTGCCGGGACGATCGGCGACACCGGCGCTGAATACTCGAAGGCCTTGGCGATCTCCCAAGGGCGGCCGAGCTTTTTCGCTTCGGCCTGCAGATCGCGACGGGTGAAATCGATGCCGACGGCATAGCCATAGATGCAGTCGAGCGCCCTTTCGGCGGGGATGTCCTGGCCGCCGGCCTTCAGGGCCAACACGCATTCGACCTCGAAATGCACGTCGCTGGAAAGCGGCGGATATGGGAAATCGTTGCCGGCCGGCAGCAGGTTGTCGGCGTTCTTCTGGAAAAAGAACGGTGGCTCGCGGCTCGGATCATGCCCCATCTCGATTGCATGGTCGGCATAGTTTCGCCCGACGCAGTAGACCCGGCGCACCGGGAATGCTTCGGCGGTGCCTTCAACGGGAAGCAGGACGGGTTGCGGGAGTCGGATGACGGTAGCGGGAATGGACATTGCGCGCTCTTGCTGTTTGTGAGTCCGTATATCTTAGACAGAAAGCAACCGAGGGGGAAAGCGTGGTTCGCTAGCGCGACCGCATCTTGGCCGTGCATCCCGGCATTGCTGCCCTGCGCGCTGAAAACTGGCGTTTCTCCTGCCTTTGCGCTATGAGCGCCGCATGACGACAACCAATTTCTACGCCGAGGCCCTGAAAACCGGTCGGCCGATCTTCGCCGTTGCGCCGATGATCGACTGGACGGATCGCCATTGCCGCTATTTCCACCGGCAGATCAGCCGCAATGCGCTGCTCTACACGGAAATGGTGGTGGCAGATGCGATCATTCATGGGCCGCGCGAACGTTTGTTGTCCTTCGATGTGGCGGAGCATCCGGTTGCGCTGCAGCTCGGCGGCTCGGATCCTGTCAAGCTTGCAGAAGCGGTGAGGATTGCCGCGCCCTACGGCTACGACGAGATCAACCTGAATGTCGGCTGTCCCTCGGACAGGGTGCAGTCGGGGACCTTCGGAGCTTGCCTGATGCTGACGCCGGAGACGGTGGCAGCCTGCGTTGCGGCGATGAAGGCGGTGGCCGACGTGCCGGTGACAGTGAAGTGCCGGATCGGCGTCGACGAGCAGGATCCGGAGATCGCCTTGCCTGGCCTTCTCGACCGGGTGCTCGATGCCGGTGCCGATGCGGTGTGGATCCACGCGCGCAAGGCTTGGCTGAAAGGCCTGTCGCCGAAAGAGAACCGCGAGATCCCGCCGCTCGACTACGAGATCGTCTTCCGCATGAAGCAAGCGCGGCCGGATGTTTTCATCGGCGTCAACGGCGGCATCCAGACATTGGACGAGGCAGCGGCGCATCTCAACCACGTCGATGGTATCATGCTCGGGCGCGCGGCATACCAGAACGCCGCGATCCTCGCCGATGTCGACCATCGCTTCTATGGCGCGGCGGTCGACGAAGCTGACTGGGCCGCGATCCGCGATCGGATGATGGTGTATGCCGAGCGCCATATTGTCGGCGGCGGGCGGCTGCAGCAGGTGGCGCGGCACATGGTCGGCCTCTTCACGGGCCTGCCTGGTGCGCGGCGTTATCGCCAGATCCTCTCGACCGATGCAGTCAAGGCAGGGGCGGGCCCCGAGGTGATTGCTGCCGCTTTCGCAGCGGTGAATTTCGAAGGTGTGCAGGAAGCGGTCGGCGCGTAGCGTTACGGCACCATACGCTGTCGCTGGGCGGACGCAGACGACGACGTGCCATGGCGCGGCGCGTCATCGTGTAACGGTTCCCAGGAAAAGAATAGCCGAGGAAAAAGCCTCCCAACCTCACCCACTCTTCCCACTTCCCTCCCTCAGCTAATCTTCGGCTTCGACGGCCGGACTTTCGCGATCAGTATCGCACTATTGTCGAGAGAGGGGACGTTCATACTTTTCGTTCAGCGTGGGCCATGTCGTCGGGAGTCGACTGAAGGCCGCGGTACAGCATGGCGGTTGGTCGGGCGGGAGGGCCTACCAGCGCGGTATCCCGCAAACGAAAACGGCGCCCCTCGCGGAGCGCCGTTGCCATTTCTGCCGAAGCAGAAAACGGATTAGTTAGCCGAGATGTTGACGGCCTTCGGGCCCTTGCCCATGCGGTCCGGCTCGGTGTCGAAGGTAACCTGCTGGCCTTCGCGCAGCGACTGGATGCCCGAAGCCTGCAGCGCGGAGATGTGGACGAAAACGTCCTTCGCGCCGCCTTCCGGCGTGATGAAACCAAAACCCTTGTCCTGGTTGAAGAATTTTACGGTGCCCTTGGTGGCCATTGGGATAGGTCCTTTTCCCTTAGTCTGTTTGGTATCCATCCCCCCGAAAGGAAATGGACGGCTTTCGCTTTCGCGCTCCCTCATCAAATTCAGCGCGCGAAGGTTCAGTCGAGTAGTTCACGAACGGGGAAAGAACGTCTACGCACGTGAGGTCCCCCACGCCGCCTCCCTCGCGAGAGGCTTTACCACATCAGTCCAGTCACCGGCATGCAAATGCCCGAGAGCCGCATTTGGTGACAGCATTCGAAGCAAAAGGCAAGCGGCAATATTGTGGCACCAGATTCGCCAAACCGGGAATCGCCAAAGATTCAGATACTTGACGAATGGTAACCATTCACAGAGGTTGCTGTTTCATTGCGGGAAATTGTGTCGGAACGGCACCGAATGGCGCTTTCGCGTTCTCGACCGTCACCGCAGGGGCGGCGCAATCCTAGCGCGCAGCCGCGCCCGACAACTTGTGCTGCACCATGTCGGCGCTGCCGCGGACGTGGGAGACGAGCGGCCTGCCAGTTGTATCGGCGACGGCAAAGGCGATGATCGTGACATCTTCCTCGAAGGGCGCGACATAGAGGACCTGCTCGGGATTGATGTAGATCGTGTTGTTGTGAGTGTTCCTGAAACCTACGAATGCCATGCATGTCTCCTTGGGCGCTGTCGCGGCAGATATGCCATGCAGGGATTGAGGCAAGTTTAACGGGAGGCCGTCCGCTCGCCCGGCGATCGGCCAAAGGCATCAGCGCCCGTCCTGCCGCGGTGGTCGCGGCGATGTCGTGGCTGGACCGGCAATGCCCGCTACGCCCGTCTTGCCCTTGCGGGAATGCCAGCCCTGATCCTTTCGATCGCGTCGAGGCCGCCATGGCCGCGATGGCGGGCGGGCAGGGCGTGGCGGACGATCTCGGTCACCGCCTGGTGATACTCCGGCGGCTTCTCGATCAGCAGCCTGTAGAGATTGCCGAAGTGGCCGGACTGCGCCGCCTCGTAGACCCGTGCGGCGAAGTCGAAGAACTCGTCATGCGCCTTGCGCTCCTCCTCCGTCAGCATAGTGTAGCAGAGCGGCAGCCTGTTGTGATCGAAAACCATCAGGCAGGATCTCTTGCGGCGGCAATTGCGCACGCCGCAGACCCTTGCCGGCAGGCCGAGCATCTCGGCGGTGCGCAGGCGCAGAGCCAGCGTGCCGTAGTCGCCGATGCGGCGTTCCCATTCGCTCATGCCTTCCGTAACAGTCTTCCCTGCGGATCCGGTCATGTCTGCCCCTCCGTCTCTGCTTCGCCGGCTGGCCGCCGGCGGCGCGCGGCTTTGCCTTCACGCGGCTGGTTTCACCCGTGGTTTGATTTCTGCATTGGCTTGCCCACCCTTGCGGGCGGCAGGGTTCGGACGGGGCGCTCGAAAGAGCCTCGCTGGAGTAAAAACAATATGGCGCTTTCCAGCGCCCCGTTCGGCGGTTTTTGCCCACAACTCCGGTCCCTCTGCCGCCTTGCCCGAGGAAGCTTCACTTCCCCTGGGGGCCATGTGTGCCACACAGGCACGTCCGGGGCTCAACTCGACGCCGCATTCGCGCGACGCCGCCGTCCCCGGAGGGAGAGACCATTTTCTGCGGACCCGGTGCATGAGGTTTTGCGTCCTACCCTCACACCCCGCGCCGGTCCCGCCTCGCCGCAACGCCTTGCGGTGTATCCGTGAAGGGACGAGGGGATGATGGCATGTGCGTCTGCAGCTGCTCTAAGTCCGCCTCGCGCCAAAGTCGGTCTTCGTCACGCTCGTCGCAGGCAACCGATATGGGGCCGGAAGGCGTCGGTCGCCCTCGGCCGAACGCACGCGCAGACGCCCCCTTCGGAAATCCGGAATACTTGGTTTCGGTCCCACCATTTCAGTTATAGGGTGGAAGATATCGTCCAAAGGGATTCACGACCCATGCCCACAGAAAAGGATGACCGTTCGCCTGTTTCGCTGGAACTGCGCGACGTAAGCGCCGACCAGCGCATGTTCTCGCCTTCCGTTGCCCGAAATTCGGCGCCGATCCTCGCGGCCCTAAAACGTGTCCTTCCAACACATGGCGCCGTGCTGGAGATTGGTTGCGGGACCGGCGAGCACGCCGTGTCTTTTGCGGCAGCAATGCCCAACGTCACTTGGCAGCCGAGCGATCCGGATGCCGACGCCCGCACCAGCACGTCCAGCTGGATCAAATTCGCAGGGCTGAATAATGTGCCGGCTCCGCTGGATATTGATGTGTGCTCAGGACAATGGGGCGTCGAACAAACGGGGCATTTTGACGCCATCGTGTCGATTAATATGATCCACATCGCTCCATGGGCGGCAAGCTTAGGATTGTTCGCAGGAGCTGGCCGTTTGCTTCGCACTGGTGGGCTTCTTGTTCTCTACGGCCCATTCATGCGCGACGGCGCACACAACGCTCCCTCGAACGCTGCTTTCGACGCGACTCTAAAGGAGCGAAACCCATCCTGGGGTGTGCGTGATATCGCTGATCTTGAATGTGTGGGTGAGGCCGCTGGACTCAATCTCCGCGAGACGATCGAGATGCCTACCAACAATATGTTGCTGGTGTTCTCCAGCGTTAGTGCCTGAACGACAATCGTCCCAGGTGCCCCTGGGACAAGAAATGGGAGGAAGCGTCATGTCAGTCGCCGCTGAGCCGACTGCTGGCCGTGCTAAGGAGATGCGCTGGGTTGTGGCCTTTGGTCAGCGGGTCCTGGAGAGCAGTGGCCTTGGTCCGGACGCCTGTGACTTCATGTTCGGTAACCCCAGGAACCGTCGCATGGCGCAAAGTAGAATTGTATCAGGTTCGTGGAGATCTGCTGCGCGACGGTGATGACCACTGTTAGTGGCGCAACTTCGACCTCCAGCGTTGTCCATGGCAATGTCTGCTTTCAGGCGGCGGCGAGGGGCGCTGTGATCGA
>UBMU01000021.1 GCA_900466605.1 Hyphomicrobiales bacterium | reverse complement strand
GGTCGCGGAGGCGGCGGGGAGGCTGGCGGGATATGACGCGATTATGCTGGCGCATTTTTCCACCTCGCGTGCGGCTGCACGTGTCCGGGCCAGCGTCAATGTTCCTGTGCTCACAGCGCCGGATTCAGCGGTAGATCGGATGCGCGAAATGGTGACGGGCGTCGATCGAAGATAGATCTGGAGACTGCAATGCTGCTAGGAGTCATCGCCGACGATTTTACCGGCGCCAGCGATATCGCCAACACGCTGGCGAAGGGCCTGCCCGATCAGGGCGGGCTTGTCGTGGCCCAGTTCCTCGGCGTGCCGAAAGGCGATACGCCCACCGAAATCGAGGCCGGCGTGGTGTCGCTGAAAACGCGGTCGATACCGGCGGCAGAGGCCATCGCGCAGTCGCTCGAAGCGCTTGAATGGCTGCGGGCTCAAGGATGCCGGCAGATCGTCTTCAAATATTGCTCCACCTTCGATTCGACGCCTGACGGCAATGTCGGACCGGTCGGCGAAGCGCTTGCAACGGCCCTTGGCGTCCACGGCGTCATCGCCTGCCCGGCCTTTCCGACACTCGGCCGTACGGTGCACCAGGGGCATCTCTTCGTGCATGACCGGCTGCTCAGCGAATCCGGGATGCAGAACCATCCGCTAACTCCGATGACCGATCCGGACATTCGTCGCTGGCTGGCGAGGCAGACAATGAATTCGGTCGGTCTGGTTACCAGCCAGACGGTGCGCAAAGGCGCCGACGCCGTGCGGCAAGCGCTGGCACAAGCCGCCGAACGCGGCGAGACACTTGTCATCGCGGATGCCGCGACGGACGAAGATCTGCTCACCCTTGGCGAAGCCTGTGCCTATGCACGGCTCGTCACCGGCGGATCGGGCATCGCACTCGGACTGCCGTCCAATTTCATCGCCAGCGGCGTGGCAAAAGGCACAAAGGTTGACTTCGCCGGCGTCAGCGGGCCTGGCGCCATTCTTGCCGGCAGTTGTTCGGGCGCGACACGCCAGCAGATAGCGATTCATTCGGCCTCGCATCCGGCCTTCGCGATCGATGTCGATGCCGTCATGGCCGGCCGGATCGGTACCGCCGAATTGATCAGCTTCATCGAAGCCAACCGCAGCAAGGCGCCGCTCGTCTACTCCTCCGACGATCCCGCTGGTGTCGTCGCGGCACAGCAGAAATATGGCCGCGAGGCCGTCGCGCGCCGGCTGGACACGCTGTTCGCGGAAACGGCGCAGGCTGCGATTTCGGGAGGTGTGCGGCGCCTGGTCGTTGCCGGAGGCGAAACGTCGGGCGCGGTGGCGCAGGTGTTGGATCTCGGCGTGCTGAGGATCGGCCCCGAGATCGATCCGGGCGTGCCGATCCTGATGAATGCCGAGGGCACCGTGGCGCTGGCGCTCAAATCGGGTAACTTTGGATCCGGCGACTTCTTTGCAAAGGCCTTGAACAAACTGGGCGGAGCATGATGATGCTCTCAAGTGAACAGGAACTCCGCGAAGACATCGTTCGTTTCGGCGCACTCCTTTACAACCGTGGGCTCGCGCATGGCAGCGCGGGCAATCTTTCGGTCCAGCTCGACGATGGTTCGATATTGGTGACGCCGACGAATTCGTCCCTCGGATTTCTGACACCGGAGCAAATCTCCAAAGTGTCCCCGGATGGGGATCTCCTCGCCGGCGATCCGCCCTCGAAGGAGGCGTTCTTTCACCTCGCGGTTTACGATTCACGGCCCGATGCCAAGGCGATCGTGCATCTGCATTCCACCCATGCCGTCGCGGTGTCCTGCCTGTGCCATCAGGATACGGGCAATGTCCTGCCGGCGTTGACGGCTTACCAAGTCATTCGCGTCGGGAGATTGCCGTTACTGCCCTATTACCGGCCCGGCGACCGCAAGCTGGCCGAGGCAGTTCGCACCGCTGCTAGGGATCATCGCGCTATGTTGCTCGCCAATCATGGTCCGATCGTTTCGGGCAGGACGCTTGCGGAGGCTGTAAATGCCTATGAGGAGCTCGAGGAAACCGCCAAACTCTTCTTTATCCTCGGCGATCGTCCGGTGTCGCTCTTGACCTGCGAGGCAATCGACGACCTCGAGGCCACCTTCAAGAGCTGATACGAAAACGGCCTCGACGATAGGGTGATATTGCGCGGCCAACAGGAACACACAGGAATCGCAATACGAAATGAAGTCCCTTGTCGGTACCTTGAAGACGGTTGCCAGCTTCGTCTTCACTATCATGCTTGCCGCGATCGGCGGATACCTGATGTGGCGCGTCCAGTTGCCCCTTCCATGGCTGCTCGGCGCCATGTTCGCGACAAGTCTGGCGGCGTTGTTTCGCGTGCCGATATCCGTCCCGCGTTTCGCACGGCCGCCGATGACGGCGCTGATCGGCGCGCTGATCGGATCGGCCTTCCATGTCGGCATGTTCGATCATTGGGCCGAATGGTCGATTCCGCTGCTTGGTCTGTTCGCGTTCATCGCGGTCGCCGGCTGCGTCTCATATCTCTATTTCAGGCACGTTGCCGGCTTCGATCACGCCACGGCCTATTTCGCCGGTATGCCGGGCGGAGTCATCGAGATGGTGATGCTGGGCGCGGAGCGCGGCGGTGACGAGAAGATGATCGCCCTGGTCCATTCGGCGCGTATCTTCCTGGTCGTCTTTTCCATCCCGTTCGTGGTCTCTGTCTTTTCCGAAGGGAATATAAGCCTCGGGACCAAGCCCTATATTCCCTTCGCGTCGATCGATCTGATCGACCTCGGATGGTTCACCGCGTCCGTGCTCGCCGGTTATGCGCTCGGCATACTGCTTCGCTTGCCGGCGCGGTACCTTCTAGGGCCTATGGCGGTCAGCGCGCTGCTTCACTATTTCTCGATCACCGAGTTTGCTTTGCCGACAGCGGCCATCGCCTTCGCCCAGGTCATCATCGGTGCCGCCATCGGCAGCCGCTTCGCAAACGCCTCGCCAAGGACGATCCTCCGGGTCATGCTGCTCTCGGTCGGTTCCACCGCCCTGCTGCTGGTGATCACGCTGCTGTTTGCGGTATCGATATCCTACCTGTCCGGCCTGCCGATCTCGGCTCTTGCCCTGGCCTATTCGCCCGGCGGCATCGCGGAAATGAGTCTGGTGGCTGTGGCGCTGCATGTCGACGTACCGTTCGTCGTGTTTCACCATATAGCGAGAGTCTTGATCGTCATCGCGGGTGCTACGGCACTGTTCAGGTTTGTGAAATAGGCGTGCGATCGGTTTTGGCCTAAGCCTAGCCGTAGCGCTGAGTACCAGAATGTCGGCAGTTGTATTAGGTATCCTAGCAGTGGACAGTCCGCATACGTGAAGAGTTTCGGGCGCCGGCAGGCGTACGAAAGTCCCCGAGGAAGGAACCCGCGGGCCACAGTCGGAGGCTATGGAGATTTCGATCTGCGGCTGAAGTCTGCGATGGCGCGACCGCAGCCAGGGAGTGGGGAGATGGATGCGGACAGGTCGCTTCGTTGCGGTCCGCGCGGCTTTGCCGGCCCGGCACCCGGCTCGCCGCGACCCTGTCGGCGGTGATGATCACCATGGACGCGTGCGGGTCGGTGGCCGGAGACGGGTCGCCTGCGGCTGAAGTCTTGACCATGCCATGCCGGGTCATGAAGCCGTCTCCCGGTTTGTCGCCGGCGCATCCGGCGGCCCGCGCGGCTGCCTCCAGCGTTCAAACACTTCGATGACGATCATTCGTCCGCCGCAGCAGGGGCATGGCGGGCGGAAGTCATCCGGTTCGCCTGGTGTGCCGTTGTCGGCTGGTGCGGCGACGTGCAGGAGTTCGCGTGCGAGCGCGAGGCTGGTCTTGCGGGCTGAGCCGTCCCACGCAGCGGGTTCGTTCTTCGGCCCCAAATCAGTCATCCAGGGATGGCAAGCAGTCACTACCAACCCGCCTGCGCCTTTAATCACATCTTACTGGGCGAGCAGATGGACGCGAACGGATCACGATTCTTTTCGCTCCCCTGTCTGATGAACCGCTTTCCTGATGGTAGGCGTCCAACATCATCGTGTGTAGTCACTCGTGCTCGCGGCCATAAGTCAAGCAGCCATAGCCGGCAAGCTATGGCGGCATCTGAAAAAGGTATTTTTCCTGCCCGGCATCAGTTTGCGATGATTTCCCCAGGTCCACAAACGTTCGACACTGGCGGAAGGCGCATCGATGGCTTTGCTGGAAATAACCGATCTGAACATCAAGCTGGTGACGAGCGCCGGCGTGCTTCACGCGGTCCGGGGCGTTGACCTTGCCATCGATGCAGGCGAAACCCTCTGCATCGTCGGTGAATCCGGCTGCGGAAAGTCGCTAACCGCGCTGTCCGTCACGGGCCTGCTGCCGCCTGCCGCTCGCTGTTCGGCCACGAGGCTGGCCTTCGAAGGTCGGGATATCCTCCAGCTGTCGCGCCGCGACCTCGAAGATCTCAGGGGCAAGGGCATCGGCTTCATTTTCCAGGATCCGATGACCGGGCTCAACCCGACCATGACCATCGGGCGGCAGCTGACCGAGGTGCATTTACGGCATATCGGGCGCGATCACGCTGCGGCGAAGGCCGCCGCGATTTCACTGCTGACGAGGGTCGGCATCGTCAATGCTGCAGAGCGGCTGTGCCAGTATCCGCACGAGCTTTCGGGCGGCCTCCGCCAGCGAGTGATGATCGCAATGGCGCTGATGGCGCACCCCCGCCTAATCATCGCCGACGAGCCGACGACGGCGCTCGACGTTACGGTTCAAGCTCAGGTGCTCGCGCTCCTCAAATCCCTTCAGCAGGAGCACGGCATCGGTCTCGTCTTCATCACTCATGATCTTGGCGTCGTCGCGGCGATCGCCGATCACGTCGCAGTCATGTATGCGGGCGAGGTCGTCGAGACCGGCAAGGCACGCGACCTGCTCACCAATCCCCGACACCCCTATACTCAGGCGCTGCTCTCCTGCGTGCCCTCTATCACCCCTGCGCCCGCTGGCGCCTCGGTCGAACTCGGCACGATCTCCGGCCGGGTACCGGTGTTGAGCGGCCAGATCGAAGGCTGCGCGTTTGCGCCGCGCTGCGCCCTGGTTCAGGACCGGTGTCGCGTAGAAAAGGTGCCGGCTCGGTCTCGGGGCGATGCCGAAATCTGTCGTTGTCTTCTCGTGCCGGAAAACAAGGAGCTTTTCCATGCGTGACGGGTCGCCCTTTCCCCGCCTTGCGCTAGAGGCGCGCGCAGTCAGCCATAGCTATCCCGGTCGCCAGGCTTTCAAGGCCCTGAATGATGTCTCCATCGCCCTGCGCGAGGGTGAGACGCTGGCCATTGTCGGCGAATCCGGCTCGGGCAAGTCCACGCTTTCGCGCATCCTGCTCGGGCTTGCCGCTCCGAGCGAAGGACAGGTATTCTGCTTCGGCAAGGACATCGGCAGCCTGTCGCGCCGCGAGCGCGCAGCCCATATGCAGCCGGTGTTCCAGGATCCTTATTCTTCGCTCAATCCGCGCCACACGCTGGCCGAGATCGTCGCGGCTCCGTTGCTGGCGCGGGGCGAGCCTCGGCCGCGTGCGCTTCGCCGGGCGACCGGGCTACTGGAGGAGGTGGGGCTGGACCCTGCCTATGCCCAGCGCCGCCCCGCGGCCCTTTCCGGCGGCCAGCGCCAGCGCGCGGCGATCGCCCGTGCGCTGATCGCCGATCCCGAAATTCTCATCTGCGACGAGCCGACGTCGGCCCTCGACGTCTCTGTGCAGGCGCAGATCCTCAATCTTCTGCAAGAACAGCGTCGAGAGCGAAAACTCTCCGTCCTGCTCATCACCCACAATATCGGTGTGGTCGCCCATATGGCGGATCGCGTGGCGGTGATGCGTCATGGTGAAATCGTCGAGACCGGCGGTGTCCGCGATGTGCTTCTAAAGCCGCGGCAGGATTACACCCGGCTTCTGATTTCCTCCGTACCTGATTTGCGCGGCGGGCCAATCAAGCCTGTCGCAACCGCGACGTAATCCCTGAATGTTTCTCATTGACCGGAGTTCATGATGTCTAGACTGATTTCCGCTACTCTCGCCCTCTCGCTCGTGACGGCTTCGACACTATCAGCGCCGCCAGCATTTGCCGGAAAGGCCGATGACACGCTGGTTGCGACCTTTGCCGCGCAACTGCCGAGCCTCGACCGTTTCTATGCACCGGGGCGGGAGGGTTTCCTGCTCGGCCTCCTGATCTACGATACCCTGATCTACCGCGACACGCAGACTTTCGAACTGAAGCCGCTCTTGGCGACCGACTGGAAATGGATCGACGAAAAGACGCTCGAACTGCACTTGCGCAAGGGCGTGACGTTCCACAACGGCGACCCCTTCACCGCAAGGGATGTCGCCTACACCTTCAATTTCGCGGCCGATCCGAAGAACAAGGTGTTCGACCGGATCACCTCCGCCTGGGTCCAGAAGGTGGAGGTCGTCGACGATTACACTGTAAGGTTTCACGCCAGCAAAGTGACGCCGCTTGCCCTGCAATACATCGTCCAGGTGCCGATGATGCCGGCCGGTCATCGTGACAAGGTCGGGCTACAGGCCTTTTCCGAACAGCCGATCGGGACCGGCCCCTATAAGGTCGTAGGCAAGCAGGGCTCTGACATCGTCTTCGAGCGCTTCGATAATTATTTTGATGGCGGGCCGAAGTCCAAGCCCGAGATCAAGACGCTCGTCTATCGCACAATCCCTGACGTGAATACGCAGGTTGCCGAACTTGCGCGCGGCGGTGTCGACTGGGCCTGGTACGTACCGACCGATCAAGCCGAACGCCTCGCGGCCATCCCGACGGTGACGGTGGTCAATGCGCCGACATTCCGCATTGGGTTCCTCACCATGGATGCGGCCGGCCTTGCGATGCCGGATGGACCGCTGAAGGACGTCCGGGTCCGACAGGCAATCAACTACGCCATCGATAGGCAAGCTATCGCTAAGACACTTGTCGGCGGTTCAGCTGCGGCGATCCGCAGCGCCTGCAACCCCATCCAGTTCGGCTGCGAACAGGACGTGAAAGATTATGCTTACGACCCGCAAAAGGCGAAGCAACTGCTGGCCGAAGCCGGCCATAGCGATGGCTTCGATATCGATATCTACAGCTTCCGCTCGCGTCCGGTGGCCGAGGCGATCGTCGGTTACCTCGACGCTGTCGGCATCCGCGCCAATCTGGTCTGGCAGCAATATTCGGCCGTCGTGCAGCAGCGGCGCGACCGTAAGGCGGCACTCGTCATCGACGATTTCGGTTCGTCTGGCATCGCGGATGCGGGGGCGCCGACCAAGTTCTATTTCAACGGCGCACCGGACGACCAATCGCGGGATACCGAGGTCGATGCAGCGCTGGAAAAGGCGGGCAGCACAAACGATGCCGATGGCCGAAAGCAGGCCTTCTCCATGGCATTCAAGCGCATTGCCGACCAGGCCTATTGGGCGCCGCTCTTCACCATGCCGATCAACTACGTGATGTCCTCCGAGCTCGAAGGGCCGGTGCCGAAGGACGAAAACGTCGAGTTCTGGAAGTACCACTGGAAATGACCGCAGGTTTCGCGTGGGATTTTGGGAGGCAGGCATGAAAGGCTTTTTGATCCGCCGCGCGTTGATGGCGCTGATGGTGCTGCTCACCATTTCATTCATCAGCTTCGTCATGCTGAAGGTTTCGGGCGACCTTGCGATTTCGCTCGCCGGCGAGAATGCCGGCGCCGACTATGTAGAGTTCCTGCGCAAGACCTATGGCTGGGACAGACCGCTCCATATCCAGTATGCCGACTGGCTGTGGAATGCGCTGCACGGCAATCTCGGTGCTTCGTTCTATTACGGCAAGCAGGTGATGGCACTGGTGGCCGAACGCATGCCGGTGACACTTAAGCTCGGCGCGCTGGCGACGGGGCTTTCCATCGCGATTGCCATCCCGCTGGGCATGGCGGCCGGGATTCGTCCCGGCTCCTACATCGACCGTATCGTGTTGTTGATCGCGCTGCTCGGAGGCGCAACGCCGATTTTCTGGACCAGTTTCCTCCTGATCCTGCTGTTCGGGCTCAATCTGCGCTGGCTGCCGATCACCGGCGGCACGGATCTGCAGCATCTCGCCATGCCGGCGCTGGCGCTGTGTTTCTATTCGATGCCGGCAATCATCCGCATCGTGCGCTCGGGCATGGTCGATGTCATGGCCTCCGACTATATCCGCACCGCCCGCGCCAAGGGGCTGCGACTGCCCGCCATCTATTTCGGCCATGCGCTGCGCAATACGCTCGTTCCAGTCGTCGCGGTTGCCTCTGTCCAGTTCGGTTTCCTGCTCGGCGGCTCCGTCGTCGTGGAGAATATCTTCGCCATCAACGGCATTGGCTATCTCACCTGGGAGGCGATTAACCAGAATGACTACCCGGTCGTGCAGGCCTCCGTTCTCACAGTTTCCACCGCCTATGTCGTGCTGACGCTTTTCGCAGACCTCGTTAACCGCGCCATCGATCCGCGCATCCGGCTGGAGTAGTTTCATGACGGCATCCACCTCTCCTGTGGCAGAAGCGAGTCTATCCCGCTTTCGGCTGCCCGTTGCCCGGCCGGGGCTATGGGTGGGCGGTGCGATCCTCGTCCTAATGGTGCTGGTCGCCATTTTCGCACCGCTGATTTCCCCGCACTCGCCCTATGACCAGTCGCTTGCCGACCGGCTGGTCAAGCCGGTCTTCATCGGCGGCAGCTGGGAACATATTCTCGGCACCGACCATCTCGGCCGCGATGTCTTGAGCCGGCTCATCTATGGCAGCCGCATGTCGCTTGCCGTCGGCTTCGGCACCATCCTGATTTCGGCCGTGCTCGGCATCGGCCTGGGCTTGACCGCCGGCTTTTGCGGCGGCCGGACGGATGCCTTCGTGGTGTTCCTTCTGACGGTTCGTCTCAGCCTGCCGATCATGCTCGCGGCAATCGCGCTCGTTGGTCTGTTCGGCAATTCGCTGGGCCTGATGATGCTGATCCTCGCCTTTTTCCTGTGGGATCAGTTCCTCGTGGTGTCGAGGGCCCTGGCGATGCGGCTGAAGAATGCCGAATTCGTCTTGGCCGCACGGGCGGCCGGTTTTTCGGATCTGCATATCATGCTGCGGGAAGTGCTGCCCAACATGCTGGGGCCGCTTGTCATCGTCGCGACACTGGAGATGGCCCATGCGATCATGCTGGAATCGGCGCTGTCCTTCCTCGGGCTCGGCATTCGTCCGCCGGCCGCCTCCTGGGGGCTGATGATCGCCGAGGCAAAAGACTTCGTCTATTTCGAAGCCTGGCTGGTGAATATTCCGGGCTTCGCCATCTTCGCGCTCGTCGCCGGCATCACTCTTTTCGGCGAGGGCCTGCGAACGATTTTCGAAAACGCAGGCGGGCGCTAGCTTGGAATGCGCGAGGTCAGGCCGTATTGGCCAATGACCTCCGCAAAGGTGCGCAGTTCTGCCCTGAGATGTTTCAGAAATAGCCGGCCGATGGGCGACAAGCCGGGATGGTTGTGGAAGACGGCCACGAGAGAGCGCTTGATCAGCGGCCGGAACGGGCGGGCCACCACCTCGCTGCCCTCCAGATGCTGGAGAACGTAGGGGAGGGTGATCGCCACCCCCATGCCCTGGCGCACCATGTCCGACGCGATGGTGGAAAGATTGGTGGTGATGAAGCGGGTATCGTCAAGCGGCCGGTCGAAGGCGAGGCGCACGTCGAATTCCTGCCGTACTTGCAGCCCCAATGTGATGATGGTCTCCTCCAGGAGATCGTCGGCCGTGACGACGTCCTTGGTCGCTAACGCATGGCCGGGCGGCAGAAGACAGGCCATTTCGGTCGTCATCAGCGGATGCTGGATCAGGTCTGGAACCTCGATCGGCAGGAAAGTGAGCCCGAGATCTACCGATCGATCCTGCACGCGCTGGATGACTTCGCGGCTAGAATAGCTCTCGATGACGATGCGCACGTCGGGCTTGTCTTTGCGCACGCGCTCGATTGCATGGGGCACAAGTGCGGCAGTCAGCGGCAGCACGGTGCAGACGGAAAGCTGGTTGCGCTGTTCGCCGCGTAGCCGGGCTGCCCGGTCGGACAGCAGCTGAATGTTGTCGAGCACGCCGTCCATGGAGCTCAGCAACTCTTCCGCCGCGGAGGTGAGCCTCATACCCGTTTTCGAGCGGATCAGCAGGCTTACGCCGAGCTGCATCTCCAGATCCTTCAGCGCTTGGCTGACGGAAGGCTGGGTAATCCGCAAGATCCGGGCGGTCTCAGTGACGTTCAGGACGCGTGAGAATAGCCTGAAGATTTCAAGGTGCCGGACACTGGGTCGCATGATAGGCCTCGCGTCGTTTTCTGAGAGTTTACGTTCGGGCCTGCGTGCCGAAGCGAGTTCACCTTAATCATCTAGCCGGCTCCATCAATTGCCAAATGTAACATGGCGCGCGCCGGCAAGGTGCGGCGTCATGCCGCTCGCGCGGCTTGCATTGAAATTCCGGCCCTTTGCGGCGACCTATAGGCAATCGGCTATGCGCGGATAAAGGAATCCACTTAGACAGGACGGCCGCTTATTGGAAATCTCCTCTCCATGCTTCCCGTCGCGTGCGATGGATAGGCCATATGAGAGGATGAATCATGGATTTCGGGTTGAACGATAAAACCGCACTGGTGCTCGGCGCCGGCGGCGGCCTTGGCGGCGCGATCGCCCTTTCGCTGTCGCGGGAAGGTGCGCGCGTTGCGGTCGCCGATATTTCGCTCGAGGCGGCCGAAGCGACGGTTTCACGCATCGCTGGCGAAGGTGGCCGCGCGATTGCCTTGCAATGGGATCTCGCAAGGCTCGATGCGATTTCCCCAAACATCACCCGTGTCGAGGCGGAACTCGGTCCGGTCGACGTTCTCGTCAACAACACCGGCGGGCCACCACCGACGCCGGCCGAAGGGCAGAAGGCTGAACTCTGGCTCGGCAACTTCCAGTCCATGGTGCTGTCGGTCATCAAGATCACCGACAGCGTGCTGCCGGGCATGAAGGAGCGCGGCTGGGGTCGCATCATCACCTCCACCTCCTCGGGCGTGATCGCGCCGATCCCCAATCTCGCCGTCTCCAACGCGCTTCGCATGAGCCTCGTCGGCTGGTCGAAATCGCTGGCGGCGGAAGTCGGCCGCTTCGGCATCACGACCAATATCGTGCTGCCCGGCCGCATCGCCACGCAGCGCATCACCTTCCTCGATGAACAGAAGGCTGCCCGTGAGGGGTGCAGGGTCGATCAGGTCGCCGCAGCCTCTGTCGCCAGCATCCCCGTCGGCCGTTATGGCGAGCCGGGCGAATATGGCGATGTCGTCGCGTTCATTGCCTCGACCCGCGCGTCATATCTCACCGGCTCGGTCATCCGCATCGACGGCGGCATGATCGTGAGCGTGTGACGCGATGAAAATCGACTGGAACAAGGTGCCGCCCGCGGCCGGAATGCGGGCGGGCACAGTGCGCAAGGCCGTCTGCGGCGATTTCATCTCGGCTGTTTTCATCGAGAACGCGGCCGATACCGCCTTTGACGGCCGGCTGCACTGGCATGCGAACGAGCAGGTGATGGTTATGCTTTCGGGCCGGTGCACCATCGTCGTCGATGGCAAGGAAATTGAGGCGGACGCAGGTGACTTCATCTTCGTGCCTTCGCAGGCCCGCCATGGTGTCGTTGCTTGCGGCCCTGAAGGATGCAGCTATCTGGAAATTTTCGCCCCTGCACGGCCGGACCAGTTGCCGGGATGGGTAGGAAAGCCGGTGATGTATTTCGACTGACCGGCAGGCCAGCCATAGGCGCTTGTCTATGCCTTCATTGGCTGAAAGAATCTGGCATGAAGGCAAATTATCGGCTCATCTCTGAGCCAGCAAAAAATCAAGAAACAGGGAACCGGCAGGCTTCATCGCCTGCCAAACTGGAGATGAACACTATGAAGCGCATCAGACTGATCGCCCTTTCCCTTGCCGGGCTCATGGTTGCCGGCCAAGCGCTGACGGCCGATTTCAAGCAGGCTCTCGTGCAAGAGGGCCAGCTGACGATCGCGACCACCGGCAACGCGCCGCCGCTTACTCTTGTCAATTCCGATGGTTCGCTGGGCGGTTTTGACGTAGCGCTGTGCGAGCGCATCGCCCAGGATCTCGGCCTGAAGACCGAATTCGTCCGTGTCGATTTTGCCGCGACCATTCCTGGTCTCAAGGCCGGGCGGTTCGACATGATCTGCTCGGCGGTCGCCCGCACACCGGCGCGCATGGCCTCCCCGGACCTCTATCTGTCCGAGCCGACCGTCGAGAATTTCACCACGCTCGTTGTGCCGAAGACCAGCGAAATCACCACTGTCGACAAGGGCCGCGGCCACCGCATCGGCGCCGTCCGTGGCGGGCAGGAAGGGGCGATCCTCGGAAAGATCTTCGATGGGGACGTTTCGGTCACGACCTATCCAGGCATTGCCGAGGAAATGCTCGACCTCAAAAACGGCCGCATCGATGCGGTATCAATGAACTATCTAACCGCCCGCTTCCATGCGCGTGATGAGGTGGGTATGACCGTGCTCGAACCCGGCTTCGTCGTCGAGAACGTATCCCCCTATACGCACGGCCTCGTCGTCAGCCGCAACGAGCCCGACCTGCTGACAGCGGTCAACGATGCCCTCACCAGGCTGAAGGCCGACGGTACGATCGAAAAGCTGAAAGAGACGTGGATCAACGGCAAGTGATCGCGACGGGAAGCGGACGACATCCAGATGGATATGAACTATCTTGCGGAAAATCTTCCGCTTCTCCTCAAGGCAGCATGGGTCACCGTGTGGCTAACGGCCCTGACGTTGGTTCTGTCGACGATCATCGCACTGCCGCTGTCGGTCGTCGGTCTGACCCGCGTGTCGCTTGCCTCGCGGACGCTCAATACCGCAACGCTTCTGCTGCGCTCTCTGCCGACACTCGTCATCCTGTTCTTCTTCTATTATGGGTTGCCGCAGTTTGGCATCGTGCTATCGCGGCTCCCGGTGGCGGTGATCGGCCTCACACTCTCGGCCGTCGCCTATAATATCGAGATCTTCCGCTCCGGCCTGCAGGCGGTCGACCCGGGCCAGATCGAAGCGGCGCGCGCGCTCGGGCTGCCGGGATGGCGCATCTGGGTACAGATCGTCTTTCCGCAGGCATTGCCGATCTTCACGCCCACCTACCTTTCCAATGCCACTCTCGTCCTCAAGGGCACGTCGGTCGCTTCGATCATCACCATTCCCGAGCTGACTTCGGTGGCCAACGAAATCGTTTCCATGACCTACCAGCCGTTCGAAATCCTGATCGCCGCCGCCCTCATGTATATTCTCATGGGGGGCATCCTGAGCCTCGCCGCCCAGGGCGTGCGCTGGAACATGGCGCGCCGGCTGGCGCCCGCACTGAAGGAGGCACAAGCATGAGCCCGCTGAAGCTCGGCTTCGTCAGCCTCGGCCAAGGTCCGCGCGCCGATCTCGAAGCTCTGCATGAGCGTCTTTTCACCGCTTTTGGCTTGAACTTCGTGCCCGTCTGGGAGCATATCCTCGACGGGCTGACGGAAGCCGAATTGGAGGGCATGAAAGCCGGTGCCGAAGCACCCGCCATCCGCGCCCTTCATCACCGGGCGGATGCGGACCGCAGGGTCGGTCATCCCGACATGAACACATGGTTCGACCGGGAGGCGCTGACTGCCCGTCTTGGCGGCGCGGTTGCCCGGCTTGAAGAGCGGGGCGTGGCTCTGACCGTCGTCTGCGCGGCCGAAATGCTGCCGGCGCTCGATATCTGCTCGCGTTGTCCCGTTATCTTCCCCGCCTATGCCATGGCGGGACAGGCGGAAATGCTGGCCCGTACCATGCCGTCCGCGCGCATAGGCCTCATCGTCTATGGCGATCGCCAGCGCCGCCAGCAGCTCGAAGGTTGGCGAAAACAGCCATGGGCGGCTGATCTGCCGATCCATTTCAGCGGCGGCGGCAACGATCTCGATGCGATCGTCAACGATCTTTTGCCGGCACGGCCGGATCTGGTCTTCATCTGGGCTTACGGGGCAGCGACCGGACCCGGCGTGGCCGAAGAGATTTCTCGCCGGCTCGGCGTTCCCGTCGTGTCTGCGGCGATGGCGGCCGTCCGCATGGCGCTCTCCTTCCTTCCCGCGGACGCAGGGCAGGCCGCGCCATGAGCGATATTGGCCAGACGATCATACTTTATCTGCAGGGGACTGGGCAGGCACTGTTGTTGCTCGTCGTCAGCGGCGTGCTTTCGGTGTCGATCGGGCTCGGTTTCATGCTGCTCGACGTCGGCGGACGCCGTGTCAGCGGGGCGGTCATCCGCATCTACAGCTGGCTTGCCCAGACTACACCGCCGCTGATCCTGCTGTTCCTCACGTTCTACGGCTCGACTTGGGCCGGCTGGAACGTTTCGCCGATGGTGGCGGCGATCGTCGCGTTCACCTTCTTCGCCGCTGCCTATTACTACGAGATTTTCCGGGCCGCCTATGAGGGCGTGCCGCCGGGTCAGGCGGAGGCCGCGCGCGCGCTCGGCATTCCCTACTGGAGCTTCGTTCGCTCGGTGCTGCTGCCGCAGGTGCTGCGCATCGCATCCGGCCCGCTGATCGGCCGTACGACCGTTCTCTTCAAGGAGACCTCGCTTGCTTCGGCGATTTCCACTGCGGAAATCATGAGCGTCGCGAACGGGCGCATCTATGCGGGCGGCAATCCACTCGTCCATGTCCTCATCGCCGGCGCGATCTATGCGACGATCAACATCGTGCTCATCCGGATCGAGCGTCGGCTTTCCGCAAAGGTCACGTCCCCATGAATATTGCCAAGCAAGGCCGGCGCTGGCCAGAACGCCCGGACCCGGAAAACATCGTCGAGTTACGCAGTATCCGGTTGGAATACGGTCCCCTCACGGTGCTGCACGATGTCGATCTGACGATCCGCAAGGGCGAGACCGTCACCATCATAGGCCCCTCCGGTTCAGGCAAGACGACGTTGTTGCGCTGCATCAACTACCTGGCGCGCCCGACGGCCGGCGAGGTCTGGGTCGGCGGCAAGCTCGTCGGGCAGGTCGACAAGGGCGGTAAGCTGCAAACGGCGTCAGAGGGCGTGCTACGGCTGCACCGGCTGGAAACGGGCATGGTGTTCCAGCAGTTCAATCTATTCCGCAATATGACGGTGTTGCAGAATGTCATGTATGCGCCGGTCGCCTGCGGCGTCGCCTCTAAAGAGGAGGCGCATGACCGGGCAGTGGCGCTGATCAGCCGCGTCGGGCTCGGCAACAAACTCTCGGCTCGGCCACACGAGCTTTCCGGCGGCCAGCAGCAGCGTATCGCCATCGCCCGCGCGCTCGCCATGCAGCCGAAGGTTATGCTTTTCGATGAAGCGACGTCAGCGCTCGATCCCGAACTTGCCCGCGAAGTCCTCGAAGTCATGCGCGAGCTTGCCCGCGAGGGCATGACGATGGTGGTGGTGACCCATGAGATGGGTTTTGCCCGCAACGTCGCCGATCGCGTCGTCTTCATGGAAAACGGCCGCATCATCGAGGATACTGCGCCGGGCGTGCTCTTCTCCGATCAGGCGCCGCAGCGCATCCGCAATTTCCTGAGTCACTGAGACGAAACTCTTTCGAAAAACGCAGGCCAGGGTTGCAAAACACCGACCTGCTTTCTTAGGGCCGCGTGGTTTGGCCACATGCAAAGGCGGGCGTCTTTCGACGCCCGCCTTTGCATGTAAGACCTTGAATCAGCCGAGAGCAGAAAGGCGCGCTTCTTGTCGAGCGATCAGGCGTTCGACCTCGGCGATGGCAGTCGCATTCAGCGGCGCACCGGGCCTGCGGATGGTGGCGGACGCAATCGCACCGCGTCGAGCCAGCACATATTTGCGCACGGCAAGGCCGATGCCGGGCTGCTGCTCGTAACGCACCAGCGGCAAATGCGCGTCAAACACATCCTGCGCATGATCCATGTCGCCTTTGGCCACATCCTCGCAGACCGCCACCAGCATTTCCGGATAGCCGAAGCCGGTCATCGCGCCATCGGCGCCACGGGCCATTTCCTCCGGCAGGAAGACGCCGCCATTGCCGCAAAGAATTGATATCCGTCGGCGCCCCTTGACCTCGGCGGCACGCAGGGCCGAAATCTTGTCGAGACCCGGCCAGTCCTCATGCTTCAGCATGACCACTTCCGGCACCTCGTCGATGATGCGGCCGAGAAGATCGTTGCTGATCTGCACGGTCGTAGCCAGCGGAAAATCCTGCAGGCAGATCGGCACATCCGCCCCGAGTGTCTGGGCGCATTGCTGATAGTAACCGAGGATCTGCTGGTCGGTGCGCAGGCTCATTGGCGGCGCGACCATCACGCCGGCCGCGCCCATGTCCATCACCGTGCGGCCAAGCTCGCCGATGGCGGCAAGGCCCGGCGCGCTGACGCCGACGACGACGGGAACATCGCCCGCCCGCAAGATGACGCGCTGCGCCACCTCTCGCGCCTCGGATTGGGTCAGCTTCGGTGCTTCGCCCATCATGCCGAGGATGGTGATGCCGGTTGCGCCGGATTCGATGTAGAAATCCGTCACCCGGTCGAGGCTTTCAATATCGATCGCGCCACTTTCGAGAAACGGCGTGACCGCGATGACGTAGACGCCGCGCGAAGCGGCCGTGATTTGCGCCATGAGACGTAACCTTTCAATGTGTTGGGAACCAACCCCGGCCCTGTCTGCGCAGGTATTGGCCATTGCCCTGCGCAAGCAGGATTTCGGAACCGTTCCAGGCCGGCTGTCCACGCAGCCATGTCGCCGAGATCCTGACACCGAACCGGCGGCCGTCGAAGGGGCTCCAGTTCAGGCCGTCATGGGCCTGCGCGGCGTCCCAGGTGAAATCGCCCTGTTCGAGGATGCAGAGATCCGCATCGAGCCCCACGGCAAGCATGCCCTTGCGTTCGGAAAGACCGAAGAAACGGGCAGGCCGCGCCGCAAGATATTCCGCCGTCAGCCGTACCGCATCCTGCCCGCGCGCCTGTGCCGCCGTAAAGAAGGCAGGCACGAGCGTTTCGAGGCCCGGAATGCCTGCTCCGGCTGCATAGATCGAGACGCCAAGCTTGTTGTCTATCGGCCAGCTGGCATGGTCGGAGGAAACGAAGGCGATCTCGCCGCGCTCCAGCGCCCGCCAGAGGCCGTCTATCGCATTTGGCCGGATCGGCGGATTGACTTTCATCCGCGCGCCGAGGGCAGTCCCGTCGCGCTCGGGATCGAAGCAGAGATAATGGACGCACAGCTCGCCGGTGACGGCAGCACCGATACCGGCAAAGGCACCGACCTGGGCAAAGCCCTCTTCATGCGAGATATGGACGATATGGGCATGGGCGCCGGTCGCCTGGCCGATCGCTAGGAACTGGCCGGTGGCGGCCAGTTCGGCCGCAAGCGGCCGGCTGTCGGAATGGGCGCCGATGCCATCTCGCCCCGTGGCCTGCGACTTTGCGGTGCGGGCGCGCACGATTTCCTGATCCTCATTGTGCAGTCCGAGCGGTAGGTCGCGGCCTGCGAGCTTTTCCAGAAGATCGAGCGTCAGCGCCTCATCAATGCGGGGGAAGCGTACCGGGCTGCTCTCGAAGGAAGATATCTTGAAGGCGCAGATGCCGCCCTCGATCAGGCTTTCCACATGATCGAGGCCGCTTTCCGCCGTCACGGTTCCATAAAGGGCGACATCGCAATGGGCGTGCGCCGCAATCGCCGCAATCTTCGCGTTTAGCCGCTCCGGTCTATCGAGCGGCAGCGGCGTGTCGTAGGGCATGTCGACGATGGTAGTCACCCCGCCGGCCAGTGCCGAGGCGGTGGCCGGCACGAAACCGGACAGGCCGGCGCTGTTCGTCGCGTGGGTCTGGCCGTCGATAATACCAGGCAGCACCAGACGGTCGCCATAGTCCGTCGTCGCCTCGCAATGGGGGGCCGGGCCGGTGCCGAGAGCTGCAATCTTTTGGTCGTGGACGGCGACCCACCCGTTTTCGAGAATGCCGTCTGGCGTGACGATTTGGCCCTTGATCACAGAGTCCATGTTGATCTCCTTCCACGCATTGTCAGACCGCGGGGGTGTTCTGAATCCACGGATGGGTCTCCTCGTAGAGTTTTGCGATGGAGACCAGCGACCAGTCTGCCCCAAAGGGAGCGATGAGCTGGAAACCGATCGGCATGCCGCTCGCGGAAGGGTTCGTGGGAATGGAAATCGCCGGTAGGCCCGCTGCATTGACGAAACCGGTGAAGGCCCGGTGATAGGGCGGCGCAAAATCTTCGGCCTTCCACGGCATCGCGCCGGCAGCCGGCGTGAGGACGAGGTCATAGGTATCGAAGGCGCGGGAAAACTGCTCGTAGATCGCGCGGTAAGCCATCAGCGCGTCGAAGAATTCCACCGCCGTCAGTGAGCGGCCCTTCTCGATCATCGGTGGATAGGGCGTTCCAACCTTGCCTTCCCAGTTTGTATCCTTCAGCAGCCAGGCAAGCCCGGTTGCGCCCATGACCGGCCAATGTTTTTCGAACAAGCCGGCATCGAAGGGGGCCGGGCCCTCTTCGACGATGAAGCCGAGAGCCTTGAGGTTTTCGGCGGCCTCGGCAACCGAGGCTGCAATCGGCTCTTCCACCGTCATGCCGGCGACGTCGCGCACGAATAGCACCTTCTGGCCGCGGCGAACGGGCTCGATCCCGCCCTTGGCAAAGCCGTAGGAGGCGCGGTCGTGGGAATCGGGGCCCTCGATTGCCGACAGCGCCAGCGCGAGATCGTCCACGGTGCGGGCGAGGGGGCCGATGATCTCGAAGTCGCCGAGGATCGGCGGCAAGCCGTTGACGCGCGCGACGCGCCCGGTGGAGGGCTTTAAGCCGACGAGATTGTTGTAGGAAGCCGGGCGACGGATGGAGCCGCCGCCATCGGTGCCGATTGCCACGGTGCCGATGCCGGACGCCGTCGCGGCCGCTCCGCCACCGGTCGAAGCACCGGAGGTCAGTGCCGGATCGTAGGGGTTGCGCGTGACGCCGAAGGCGAGCGTGTTGACATTGCCACGGCCCAGCGTGAATTCTGAGACGTTGGTCTTGCCGAGGATGACGGCGCCCTGGGAGCGCAGCCGCTCGACCGGCGTCTCGTCGCTTTCGGCGATCTGGCCCTTGTAGAGGTTGCTGCCCCAGGCGAGCTGCAGGCCCTTGACCGGGATGTTGTCCTTGATGGTGATAGGCACACCGTCGAAATCGCCGAGCGGCGTCTTTGCTGCAAACCGGGCATCGCTTTCTGCTGCGGCCTTGCGGGCTCCCTCGGCATCGAGAACGGCAAAGAGATTGAGAACAGGATCGACCTGCGCCGCGCGCTCCAGGACCGCTTCGATCACCTGGCTGGGCTTGAGCTGTACTTGGCGATAGGCCTTGCCGAGTTCGCTTGCCGTGTACAGCCACAGCGGTTTTTGCGCGTCAAATGTCATGCTCGCTATCCTTCAGAGACTAAATTCTAGGCACGAGACTGAATTTTTGCGCATTTTTTGTCTAATAGGATCCCAAGATACAGCCATAGGTCCCCAGCTATGGGTTGTCGGTTCGTCCTTTGCCAGGACCTTGGGTGCCTGCGCCAGCGCCCGAGCGATCAAAGCGATCTGACGCTCGCCGCCATGCGCCTGCGGGAGTAGGCTATCCATTTCGCTCGCTCGGCACTGCTGAGCCTTTGTCGATGCTGCGCACGCCGCGCGACACCGCGCCGTAAAACGGCGGCGTACCGTCGAGGAAATCGACGTCAAATCCGAGTTTCTCGTTGATGAATTGGGCGCTCGCAGGCACATCGCGCTTGTGAATGTCAACATCCGACTTCGGCTGCAGGTTGAGCATGAAATAAGTCAGCTTGCTGACCGCATCCGGGTTGCATTCACAGCGGAAACAAAAGACCATGAGAACAACGGCGCCACGGTCCGATGACGGCTCGGCGCCGACCATCGTCTTGGTGATGTTGCGCCAATTTGGGAAGTGTCGCCGTCGCAGGACTTCCGAAGGTTCGCTCCCGCAAACCGATTTGCACTATAATCATAGCGAGGGGTGCCGTGGCGGTGATAGGTGACGTGGATCAAGCACAGCATTCACCTGAACTGCTAGGAAAGGACAGATGCCATGGGAGACCAGATACGCCCGCTGCAACCAGGGGAATACGCGCCCTCCTTTGCACTTCCGTCGGCAAATCAAAACGGAACGGTTTCTCTCGCCAGCCTTCACGGTCACTCGTTTCTGATCGCCTTCCTTCGCGGGTTGCACTGTCCGTTCTGCCGGCGTCAGGTGGGACAGCTCGGTGGCCTGCAGCCAGCCCTGCGCGCCGCAGGGGTGGAGACTGTGGCCGTGATCAACACGCCGGTGGAGCGCGCCCGCATTTACTTCGGGCACCGGCCGACGCCGGTCGTGCTCCTATGTGACCAGGATTGCTCGACGCACCAGGCCTTCGGCGTGCCGCACGGCAACTTCCTGCCCGAGGACAGCCGCGAGACGCCAGTATGGCCCTATCGGGCAAGTATGGAGCAATTCGAGGCCGCTCGCATTAACCCGACGGGCGAAT
The DNA here is from genome assembly GCA_900466605.1 of Hyphomicrobiales bacterium. Taxonomy (GTDB): domain Bacteria; phylum Pseudomonadota; class Alphaproteobacteria; order Rhizobiales; family Rhizobiaceae; genus Rhizobium. The sequence continues at coordinate 109,124 of UBMU01000021.1, read as the reverse complement.
TCCCCGAAGCGCTGCATCCGATGGCGGCCAATGCCTTACTCAACGCCCAAGACGGCTTCGAGCTTACTGAAGTTGATCATGCTATCTTCGCAAGCCACCCCACACAACTTGTCGGGCACTTCCTCATTGACGCCAACGGCATCGTTCGCTGGGTGCAAATCGAAGCGCGCGACGGGCCTGACGGCCTCGGCATTTTTCCAAACGCGGCGGAAATGCTCGCCGCTGCCAGCAGCCTCCGACACTGAAAACGTCGCATCTCCGCCATTCGTCAAGCGTGTACCACGTCATTGGGCGGGAAATAGGCGCAAACAGCCGCTCGGGGTGTCGGTTACAGTTCAATCGGACCAGACGCTCGTCCGCAAATGGGCTTACTCAGACCTTGGCATTGGGCGTCCTGTGTCCGCTTGTTGTGTTGCATTTCCTAGCAGCGGATGGTTGGCAGTCGGCCCAATATCGGTCGCGTGCCACGAGTGTGACGAAGACCGCCTTTGGCACACTCTATCACAATCGAAGCGTCCGGCACGGGCGAACGGTTTTGGTCAATGCGCTAGGAAAACAGCGCTTACGCCGACTGACGGCTTGGCCTGTGATGACGACCGCGCGGCCGATCCTATCTGTCCTTTCGCGAGCGTAGCACGAAGGCGAACATCTGCTGGGTGGGTTGAGGCGCAGCACTAGGAAGCTGGATTGCGGGAACTCCGGTTTGATACGGCTAGCATCGGAGGTGCCAACCGCGACCAGACGTATGCCGCGAGGACCGAGGCACCGTCTTGGAGCTTTGAACCCGTCCGCTATCGACCGCTATCCAGTGCAATCCAAATAATCGGCGGCGGCAGGTCGAGAAGCGAGGCGGAAATAATCACCGACCGGTTCAGCATTGTGCATTGCATCATTGCTAGGTCTCGACAATACTCACCAGCATTTAGGTGATGTGCTGTTCGCTCCAAACGCTGGAGGTCCTTCATGGATACCGCAAATGCGCTTGATGCCAAGACCCTCGACATTTCCGACGACTACCTGCAATCAATTTTCGCCGCTATGGAAAGTGATGGCTACTGCTGCATCCCTGATTTTGTAGACGCTGCGAGCTTGATCAAGATGCAGGAGTTTGTCGCATCAGCAGTCCGCGATTCCGAGAATGAATATGTCGCCTTTCGAGGAGGTGAAGCTGTCAAAGGATCTGGACTCGATGAACTGGCTCAAGCTACCAGCTTCCAGTCGATATTTGCGCGCCTATACGTAAAAAGCAGAAATAAGCCCGCTCCTCCGGTTGAATTCTATCAATTACTGAGATGCCTCACCGGGAAAGGGATGAATGAGCATTCATTTAATTTCCACTACGACTCCTACCTCGTAACGGCCTTAATCCCGGTCGTTATTCCCAAGGACGGAAGGCCTGGTGACCTATACTTGGTTCCGAATACGCGACCGGTTCGTGAAACCTATGCTGGAAATCTCGTCGACAAGTTCTTTTTGGACAAGATGAGACAGAAGTCGCTAAAGGGCCGTGCAGAGAGTAATCCGGGATCATTCACGAGGATCAAAATGGTCCCGGGGAGCCTCTACCTGTTTTGGGGATATCGAAGCATACATGCAAATGAACCGTGCGATCCCAACACTGTACGCGCGACAGCTCTCTATCACTATTTCGATCCTCACGCTAACAGCAGACTAAAAGCACGCCTAAGGGGTTAAGAACTCTTCGCCCGCCACTGCACTCGTGCTCTGGTTAACGGGAGCCAATACGAAACTGGGCTTGTGGTCCTTACAGCGGCCGCTCAATGTCTCCGCACGCCCGCAAGCGTGGGAAAACTACTCCACGTTGCAATTCTCACTATGATCGTGAGCTAGGAGAGATCGTCGATGCATCCTCCCATCGTTCGCGGGCGGACTCCTTTAGCTGCTCTTCGTCAAGCACGCCTTCCTTTACGAGCGCCAACAGCAGCGCTGCAATCTCCACTGTCGCTCTTCTGTCTCGCTCCAGGCCATGCTCACGGCAGAGGGTTTTCAACGCGTTCTTTATAAAGGAAAAGTCGCCAATATGCCGCTTGTCGGATGAGAAAGCGACGCGACTCACAATGTCCTGTTCCCGATCATCATTTCCCGTGGTGAGTTCGGCTACATTGGCGATGGCGACGGTCCCAGGTCCGTCCTCGTTGATGGCGACGTGTCGCAAGTTGCCTCCCTTTGTCCTAAATGAGCCTTTCAAGGCGGGGAATCACGCAAGCGTATCACCATGAGGGAATTCTAATCAACACAAGAAATCAGTATCTTCGAACCATGTTATTTAGCATCTTGAATGGACGGGTGTTTTCTTCGATGCCCGTGAGAAGAAGATGATCGCTCCTTTGATGGCCGTCTGCGCTGTCAATGGGCGATGGCAACAGTGCCGTCGCGAGGGGACTTCCATCTGGCAATGTGGCCAATTCGACCTAAATCCGCAGCGAACTGATGACCTTTTGATAGGCTTTCAGAGGGTGGCGTAGGACAGTCTGCTTACGTCAATGTTGGAATGGGGAGCGACAGGACCTGAGATAGCCAAGGTCACGATTTGCCTCTGATATGACAAGGGCGCTGAAGCTGCCGGCCGATTTCTAATCTGAGACCTTTCCCGAATGCTCGGTTGGCGCATTGTACGTGTGCCGGGCAGTTATCCTGACGGGAAGTAACGAACGCTATAGTTGTATTATTTATCGTTGCGGGTGTAGCGCGCCGCCTGGGTTGACTCAAAAAATTCGGAAACCCAGGTGTGTAGGATCGAAGATCCACGATGATTTGCACAGGAGTGTGCCGCCATCTGGGCAAGCTCTCGCATCGCCCCCAAGAAGCGGTCTAAGGCTTGATGGTAGTGGAGAATGCCAAGCTCAAGCGATGACCGCTGGGTCTTCGGCCTCCATTCGTTTTGTGAGATAGGAGGCAAGCCGCCCATTGGGTTGTTATGGCCCCACGCTTTGTGCGTTCCCCGCTGCCGTATCACCGTAGCCAAGGTGGTAGGCGACTGCCACGGCAACCCCGGCTGATAGGAGATATAGCGCGTCAAGCCAGTTGATGCCTTTAAGCATCGATTGCCACGCCTTTGCTCTCCTGGCGCCTTTCGCCTTGTTCATCATCCGGCGTTCGGTCTTTTGGTTGCTTGTAGGTTCTCTGGCGCATGGCCAATTGGTTTGGTAACGCCGTCAATCGGGCCGTGAACCCCATAACCAAAATAGAGAGCGCTAAAGGCCAAGACAATAATGACGGCATAAGCCGCCACGCCTTGTGCTCGGTCACTATTAAAAAGACCCTTCATCCAACAACCTACCAATTTTCTTCCATTGGAGGCATAAGCACTAGGAAGAGCCGATGGAAGCCCAGAATCGTTCCTTGGCAGCGAAGAAGAGATAGTGTGTGCTCTATGAGACACAATTTGGTACCAAGTAACCATGCAGCCCCCTGCCATCTATTCGCGGCTTCAACTGGCTGTTCGTAGTAGGTGGAAGAACAGAAGTCGACAGGAGCAATAGGAAACCCACGGAGTTTCTCGGAGAAACCGCGCTGCTCTGGGAAAGTTCTGCCAGCGTGGCATAGGGAGAGAGGTTGCATAGAGAAGGGTGGGCACCAGGGGTCATAAAACCGTGATCACAGTCTCGAATGCGGATTTTGAGCTTCGCGTGTACCGATCTCGTTCCACAGCTCTTCCATCTTGCCGTCGATTTCGGCCAACTTCGCTTTCACCCTGGACAGTAAAAAGGAAGCGCCGAGCCAAATCACGGAACATTCAGACCGAGGTGAAACAGTCGACGCCTAAGAAAGCAAGACGCGTACATCACGACGGCAGAGTTGGGCGGTTAGGGGCCGAACTAGCCAAGAAGCTCAGAATTCAGAATGATCGCTTAGGAAGGCTACTCGATCTGTTCGACGTAAGCATCGCGTGAGCACGGCAATCAATACCACAAAGCCGGCGCACTTGCCTCAACCAGCAACGTTCCCGACGTAATCAGTCGCGCTTTTAGAAAGCCGAGCCAAATGCAGCGCGTCACTTAGAATGGCCTAACCAGCCTGTACGGATTGGCGGAACCAACACGCTTCGATGAAACAGGAAAATCCATAGACCCGGTTTCCAGTCGGTGAGGATAAGCAGTGGAAGCGCTATGTCGAGGAGGATTTCGGGGCCCGCATGCGGAGCCGAAGGGTGGAGCCGTATCGTTCGTAGGCGAACATCCACGTTTCTCTGGTTGCATCTGACGGGGTTTCCCACCATGTTTCCGCTGGACTACGCTGGACTACGCTGGACTACGCTGGACTACGCTGGGCTAGGCTGCCCCGCCGGACCCTACGCGCCACCCAGGACGTTTAAACACGCGCGGGAGAAGTGCATCTTCCAATTACCTCGCTCACCATACTTCTGAATGAACGAGTACCTGATCGCGCGAAAAATGAATTGGCCGCTCCGGTCGAGCGGCCATTGCAATCAACCTAAGCCAGGTCGGGGCGGGAACTGAGGCTGGCCAAGCGCGCCCACCTGGTCTCAACTGCGCCTTCCAGCGGCGGCCGATCTCAAATTGTCCAGTAGCACGGCGAGCAGGAGGATTAATCCGCGGACAACATACTGATAGAAGGCCTGGATATTGAGGAGGTTCATCACGTTTTCTGCTATGCCCATGATCAGGACGCCCACGATCACCCCGGTCATGGCCGCACGCCCACCCGCGAGCGATACGCCGCCCAGAACGCAGGCCGATATAACCGACAGTTCCAGCCCCGTCGCGGCATTTGGCTGACCGGATGTGATGCGCGAGGCGAGTAGGACGCCCGCCACGGCACATACCAAACCCTGCAGTGCAAATATCCAAATACGCATTTTGGAGACATTGACGCCCGCAAGACGCGACGCTTCCGGGTTGCCGCCGATCGCCAGGGTATTTTTGCCGAAGACCGTCCGGTTCAACACGAAACCAAAGGCCACGAAGAAAGTTGCCATCACCCAGATAGGGGTGGGGATACCCAGGAACTTCGAGAGTGCCAACTGGTAGAAGCCGGGATCGTTGATACCGACCGCGCGGCCATCAGATGCGATTAGCGCCAGGCCCCGAACGATCTGCATCGTCGCCAGTGTGGTAATAAGGGCGTTGATCCGAAACCGGGCGATAACCACGCCGTTTACCAGACCAACCGCACCGCCACACAGGAGGGCGGCGATAAGACCAATGACAATAGACCCGGTGGCGTTCGAGGCCATGACCGCTATCATGCCCGAGAACGCGACGGTTGATCCAACGGAAAGGTCGAAATCGCGCGAAGCCAGGCAGAACATCATGGTGCAGGCGACAATGCCGATGGTGACGACCGACTGCAGCAACCCCAGCATGTTTCGTTCGGTGAGGAAGTTCGGGACCGTTACTGCCACGATTGCGAAAGCGATGGCAAAGATTACGACGAGGCCTTGCTCGCCGAGGAGGAGTTTTTTCAGAGACGTCATCGCGACTGGACCTGCTGGTTGGGGAGTTCGCTGGTGTTGGCCACATCGGGCAGGGCGGCTGCAAGTATCCGCCGTTCATCGAAGTCGACGCGCTCGATATCCGCGGCGACCCGACCCTGGCACATCACGACAATGCGATCGGTTATGCCCATCACTTCCGGCAATTCGCTAGAAATGACGACGATCGCCATTCCCTGCGCTGCAAGCGCATACAGAATTTCATAGATTTCCGATTTCGCGCCGACGTCGATACCGCGGGTTGGTTCGTCAATGATTAGGACCTTCACACCCTGTTCGGAGAGCCAGCGGCCAAGGATTACCTTCTGCTGATTGCCGCCGGATAGGTTGACGATGTCCTGCTTCCTGGATGGCGTGCGCACCCTCAGCTTGGCAATGAACTGCTCGGCGAGTTCGGCTTCCTTCTTCGGCTGAAGAATGCCGAACGGCGAAAAGTGGCGGCGAGAGGAGATCGCCATGTTCTCTTCGATATTGCGGCCTTGCACAATGCCGTCGAACTTCCGATCCTCTGGGCAGAGAACAATTCCGGCTCGTATTGCGTGCGGAGGGCTGTCGGCCGCGACTTGGACGCCGTCGATGCTGACCGTGCCTTGCGACCGGGTGTCCGCACCATAAACTAGTCGGGTCATTTCGCTGCGGCCCGCGCCGATCAGGCCAAAAAAGCCTAGTATTTCGCCTTGGCGAACCGAAAAGCTCATTGGTGTCCGGAGCTTGCTACCTGCTATATCCTTGACCTCAAGACGGACATTACCGTGTTCGCGAGGCCGGTATCCCCAGATGTTGGATATCTCGCGCCCGACCATTTCGGAAATAATCTGCTCACGCGTAACCGCGGCGATGTCCGAGTGATGTGCTGCGAGCTTACCGTCACGAAGTACCGTAAGGCTGTTGCAAAGGCGGAATATCTCGTCCAGGCGGTGCGATACGTAGAGAATGACCTTGCCTTGAGCGCGGAGGCGCTCGATCAGGGTGAAGAGGATTTCGCTCTCCCGCGAAGACAGCGAGGACGTTGGTTCATCGAGAGCGATCACGCGAGCGTCCGCCATTACGGCTTTCGCGATCTCCACCATCTGGCGTTCGCCGATCGATAGCGAAGCGACCTTGGAGCTAGGCTCGATGTCAATCCCGATCTCCCTGAGCTTCTCTCGAACGACGTTCGTAAGACGGCTGCGGTCGATAACCCCGGCCCTCCCGGGAAAGCGCCCGAGCCAGAGATTTTCGGCTACGGTCAGTTCGGGGACGAGCTGAAGTTCCTGGTGAATGACAATAACGCCCGCATCGAAAGCATCACGCACTGAGCGATAGTGCTGGGAAGAGCCGTCGATCCTGATTTCCCCAGAATCGGCAGACTGGTCACCTGACAGAACGCGGATGAGCGTCGACTTACCCGCTCCGTTTTCGCCCATCAGGCCGTGGACAGCACCCTTGTTTACAGAGAACGACACATCGGCTAGCGCCTGCACGCCGGGATATCCCTTGGATATCGCTTTGAATTCAAGAAAGTCCTGCATGGCAGCATCCCATAAGAGGGCCCGGCGACAGAAAGCCGCCGGACTAAATTCATCTTAGAAGATGATTATTCGATACCGAGTTCCTTGCGGACCGCCTCGTAGTTGTCACGCAGCGCGAGTTGGCCAGCCGTTAGGATCAGCTTCTCGGGCTCTTTGCCGTTGGCAACCCACTCATACATATTAAGCGCGGTTTCGTAGCCGTGGCGCTTTGGTGAAATGATAACGGTGCCGAAAAAGCCAGTTGCCGTCGGCTTCTTGAACTCGTTGATCGCCGAATCCGCACCGCCGATCCCTACGCCGATCATGCTGTCGGCAGGGATGCCAACCGTTTCAGTGGCGCGAACAGCTCCAAGAACGGCTTCGTCATTAAGGCCGACTGCGACCCACTTCTTGATCCCGGCATTCTTGTTGAGCACGACCGTTGCTGCGTTGAGGGCGGCTTCGGTGTCGGTCTTGGCCTGCGGTGCGTCGAAGATGTTGGTTTCCGGGAATCCGGCGGCCTTGAGCACGGAGAGGGCACCGTTCACACGGTCAACGGCAGTCGGAAGCTGGTCGTAGGAGACGCGGATTACGCCTACTTCCTTCGCGTCCCAGCCGCGCTTCTTGACCTCATCGACGATCGTCTGGCCAACTGCCTCCCCGATTTTCGTCGCCGAGATGCCCATGTGGGGCACATCCTCGAGCGGGCTGCCATCGGCGTTTACTAGGCGATCGTCGACCGTCATGATTTTGAGGTCATTGGCCGCGGCCTTGGCTACGATACCGGGGCCCAGCTTGACGTCGGGAGTGCAAATGATGAAGCCTTGAGCGCCCTGTGCTCCGAGGTTGTCGATGGCTGACTGAACCTTCTCGCCGTCTTCTGCGCCGATCTTGACCAGCGTGAAGCCCTTTTCCTTGGCTGCTACGTCAGCGAACTTCCATTCGTCCTGAAACCACGGCTCTTCAGGCTGCTTGACGATGAAGCCGATCTTAACGTCAGCCGCGAAAGCCGAACTTGCGGCCATCAGAGCCACGGTTCCGAACAAAACTGCCGCACGAAAAATGCGCATTTCTCTCTCCCTCTTGGTGGAAACAATATGCCTCCCTGGCATGTAGACGAACTATTTCAATTTATCATACCAGTCAATTGCCTTTGTATGAAAAATTGGCTACATGCCTTGGTAGCGGGAGGAATGCCGCGTCGATGTGCCATAGAACCGCGTTTGAGCTGACGTCGACGCGCTGAGGGAGAGTACGGATGAAGATTACAAAGCTGACAACATACATAGTCCCGCCGCGCTGGATGTTTTTGAAGATTGAGACCGACGAAGGGATTGTCGGCTGGGGTGAACCGGTGGTCGAGGGGCGCGCTCTCACGGTTGAAGCGGCTGTACATGAGCTGTCTGACTATCTCATCGGCAAGGACCCGTTCCTGATCGAAGACCATTGGACAGTCATGTATCGGGGCGGCTTCTACCGCGGTGGCGCTATCCATATGTCGGCGCTTGCCGGAATCGATCAGGCGCTCTGGGATATCAAGGGCAAGGCTCTGGGGCAGCCGATCCATTCGCTGCTCGGCGGCCAGGTGCGCGACAAGATTAAGGTGTATTCCTGGATCGGGGGCGACCGCCCGGCCGATGTTGCCGCTAATGCCAGGGACGTCGTCGCTCGCGGGTTCAAAGCGATTAAGCTAAATGGCTGCGAAGAGATGCAGATCGTCGATACGAACGAGAAGATCGACAAGGCTGTAGAGACAATCGCGACGATCCGCGAGGCTATCGGCCCGCACATCGGTATCGGCGTCGATTTTCATGGTCGCGTTCACAAGCCGATGGCAAAGGTTCTGGCAAAGGAACTGGAACCCTACAAGCTTATGTTCATTGAGGAGCCCGTGCTGTCCGAGCACCGCGAGACGCTCAAGGAGATCGCCAACCATTGCTCTACCCCGATCGCGCTGGGTGAGCGGCTCTATTCGCGGTGGGATTTCAAGTCGGTGCTGGCGGACGGGTATGTCGATATCATACAGCCGGACCTCAGCCACGCTGGCGGCATCACTGAGTGCAGAAAGATCGCCTCGATGGCAGAAGCGTATGATGTCGCCGTCGCGCCGCATTGCCCGCTCGGTCCGATTGCTCTCGCTGCGTGCCTCCAAGTCGACGCGGTTAGCTACAACGCCTTCATTCAGGAGCAGAGCCTGGGCATCCACTACAATACCGGCAACGATATTCTCGACTACATCTCCAATAAGGAGGTGTTTCACTATGCCGACGGTTTCGTAAGCATCCCCCAAGGTCCGGGGTTGGGTGTCGAGGTGAACGAAGAGTACGTAATAGAGAGTGCCAAGGAAGGACATCGCTGGCGCAATCCTATCTGGCGCCACGAGGATGGCAGCTTCGCTGAGTGGTGACAGGGATTGCGAGTGCCTCAGGCCGCCTGGGTCTGAGCCGTATGTCGATCGACCGCTATGGACCAGGTGCAAAGGCTAAGCTGTGACTGTCGTGGATATCAGTTCAGGATCACTATCCCTCCGGGTAAGCACGCGCGGGGGATCGATACTCGGTTTTTGGAAGGACGGCGACGGCCGGAGAGTACCTCTGCTGAGACCCGCACGCACCGTCGATGCAGACGCGCCCGACGCATCTTGCTTTCCTCTTGTTCCATTCGGAAACCGGATTACGGGCAACAGATTTGTCTTCGAGGAGGTTGAGTATACCCTTCGCCCGAATACCGAATGGGACGCTCACTACCTTCACGGAGACGGTTGGCAGGCTAGCTGGCACATCGGCAGGCAAACTGAAACGTTTATCGAAATGAGCTTCGAGCAAAGTGGCGGGACCACGCCCTATGAGTACCTTGCCAGCCAAAGTTTCACCCTCGACGACGACAGCCTGACAGTTGCGTTGCAAGTCGAAAACCGCGGTCGTCAAACACTGCCATTCGGTCTCGGCTGGCATCCATATTTTCCGCTGACGCCCCAGACCAAGCTTGAGGCTTGCGCCGAGGCGTTCTGGACGGAGGCTGAGGGATGGCTGCCTGGAGAGCAGACAAACATTCCAACTGACCTGGACTTCAGCGCAGCTGCCGGTTTGCCTCATCGGTGGGTCAACAACGGATTTGAAAACTGGAACGGTCGCGGGAGAATTTCGTGGCCAGAGTATGGTGTCGCTCTGAGCATGGAGGCCGATCAGATATTCCGGCACGCCTTCCTTTTCCTATCGGACACGACCTTTGATCCCGAGTTCAAGCGCGATTACTTCTGCTTCGAGCCGATGACTCACCTAGCTGACGGGCACAATCTACCGGGTCTTGGAGGACTAACGGCTCTCGCGCGTGGTGAGACTCTTTCCGGAAGCTTCCGCTTGTGGGCCGAAACATTGTAACAGGTGGCATACCGTATTGGCATAATACAGCTCCGACCATTAGAGCGAACTGCCGGGGTGGCAATATTAGGAAATTGGAAGAGGAAAGGCTCATGTCGAAGCGGCTGTCAGGCAAGCGCATCATGATAACGGGCGCTGCACAGGGCATCGGCCTGGCCATTGCCCGCGCGTTCGTCCAAGAAGACGCCAGGCTACTTCTTATCGACCGCGACGAGGCTCTACTGAACGCCGGGGCACTGAAGCTGCGGGAAGAGGGTTATCGAGTGACAGCACACGCGGCGGACATCACTGATGTCGCCGCTATCAGCGAGGCTGTCAGCCATGCTGCCGACGACATCGGCCAGCTGAACGCGTTGGTAAACAATGCCGGGGTCAACGTTTTCTCCGAACCGCTGGAGACGACCGATGACGAGTGGAGCCGTTGCTTCGACATCAACCTGAAAGGTGCGTGGAACTGCTCGAAGGCCGTCTTGCCTGGGCTGATCGAACAAGGAGGCGGGGTTATCCTCAACATCGCGTCCACCCATGCCTTCACGATCATTCCACATACCTTTCCATACCCGCTGGCCAAGCATGCGCTTCTCGGCATGACTAAGTCCCTGGGGCTGGAGTATGCGGCGAAGAGCGTCCGGGTGAACGCGCTCGCGCCCGGGTATGTCGCCACCCAGAAAGTTATTGACTACTGGAACAGCTTTGCCGATCCAGAGGCGGCGAAGGCCGAGACGATGAAGCTTCATCCCGGAGGGAGGATTGCATCTCCTGAAGAGATTGCAATGGCCGCGGTCTTTATGGTCTCCGACGAGTGCCCGTTCATGAACGCTACCTGCCTGACTGTGGATGGCGGTTTGAGCGTTCAACAGCATCCTGCGTGACGCCGTGTAGTCGCCGTTGTCTGATGAATTTACAACGCTGGCCTAACTAGCTTGTATCCCGACTCAGCAATCTGATAGAAAAGTGGCGTCCAAGAGTGAGGAGAATCGTAATGCGCTCGGCGCAAAACGTCGGAGAAACGAGCGCTTCTGGTGGCCAACGCCCCCGGGTTATGCCTGATGTGACAAGGGCACTAGCTGAGGAAGTTTTGTCGGGGAAATACGCTCCCGGTGCCGCTCTTCCGACTGAAAATGAACTCGGCACTGCCTACGGGGTTAGTCGCACGGTCATAAGAGAGGCAATCAAGGTTCTCGCCGCCAAAGGTCTGGTGGTGACCCGGCCGCGGGTTGGTACGGTTGTTTCTGACCCGGACAATTGGAGCCTCTTGGACCCTCAGGTGATTAGCTGGCACGGACCAGGGCTCTTCGATGCGAACCTCCTCGGCGCCGTGCTGGAAACCCGACGTGTGCTTGAGCCGCTCGCCGCCAGTCTGGCCGCTGAGCGTGCGACCCTACGCGAGATCGCTGATCTGGATGGGGCTTGGCAACTGATGAAGGAGGCCAGCGAGGATGTCGAAAAATTCTCGGCTGCCGATGTTGAGTTTCACCGTATTCTGTATCGCGCTAGCCACAACCCAGTTCTAAGGCAGATTAGCAGCCTGATCGATGCAGCCCTTACGTACTCGTTTGAGACCTCTAACAAGACCGTCTTCAATCGTGATGATGCCGTGCAGTGTCATCACGCCGTCGTGGAAGCTCTGCGGATGCGCGATGTTGATGGAGCCAGTGCCGCTGCCATCAAGCTTATAGAACAGGCTGCACATGACATCGACCTGGCCGGGCGCAAATCCAAGAATTCAAAGGGTAACAACGAGTAGTCTGGGTGAGCAGTATCGCGCTTTAGGCGGCGCCGAGGAGGAGCGCTTCGCCTGGCACCTGGAGATTTCACACCTCGCGCTCATGGATCCGTGTTTGTGACCTTGTCCGGAAACATACAAAGTGGTCCATTTACGGTTTTCACACGGAACATTTTAGCCCCTTCTGCGTTTGCGGAGCGATTGAGTTCTGGGAGAGCGCGATGCCAATAACCAAGTGGGAGAAGCCAGTACAAGTCTCGACGGACACGCGCGACAGCGAGTCCGTGTCAAGTGCCTTCGAGGCGGTCATCTTTCTGGCGGATAGCTGGCTGGAAGATAGCTCGGCTTCCTTCATTGAAGCGCGGGATGCCTGCCGGGGCGCACTCGTCGGCCGCGTTGATGCTGAAGTGGCCCGAGAAAAATTTTTGGCCGCTGTGGAAGCCGCAAAGATGCGTGTCAACTGATTGCGGCACCCTTCGATATCGCAAGGTGAGTGTCACGGCGCAATGTTGCCCGGTCTTGAACGAGACGGCCGAACTTGAACGCACAAAGAATGCGAGCCTCTGTTCACCCTTGAGAGTGTGGGTTGCGGGTAGGTTATCAACGAATGGCCGCATCGCCACTGCGGGCCAAAATTCTCGGTTGGATGGTCGAAATGCTGGCTCGCCCACCGCCATCGATTGCTTCGGAAACCCTTGAAGCCCTTCGACTTTGAACTCAAGGCTCGTTTGGCACACTTGGCCCAGGCACGGCACCACATCGGGTTCGAAGAGATCCGATGCACTGACATTTTCCACCCACTAGGCAGCTCGAATAGGGCGGATGTCCGACGTCAGAAGTTCTGCCTGCCTGGCGTTGGTGTTTGTCACCAACATCAAAAGCAGGCTTAGTGAAACAGCCGCGGGAACTGCTTCGGTGCCAGCTGCCCATCCTCGGTGGATGGACGGGGCTACTTCAAACAACTTTTCGATGTCTGCGGCTCTCAAACCCGTGACGGCAACCGCAGCCTTGTACTCCGAGGCTTTCATGCTCTGTCCAGTCGATTCACAGTTATGCAGAAGGTCTGAACATTAGAATTCTCTGAGGTTGAAAGTAGCAATATTGCGCTATTTCGTGTTCAGAAAGCGACAGTCACGGTTTATTCACGGACGCTGAAGTCTCACATACTCGCTGATTTATAGCGAAACTTTGGAACCTAGTACGACCGTTCGGAATTAATTCACTCGTTATCCGTGGAGCGCAGCATGTTCATTGAATCACCTGTTCCGATCCGCAAGGTCGCCATATCGTTTCGCGACGCCAACCAACGCCAGACAGCCCGGACAGTCGCCGAGATGACGGAACTGTTGCTTTCAAGTAGGTGGCCAAAGAAGGCGAACGACGCCCTTTGGAAAGACGCACTATCGTGTTGCTTGCGTTCCCAGCAGGATCACAAGAAGGCAAAACGCGCTCGAAAAGCTTTCGTTAAAGCTGCGCGTGGAGCAAGTATTGTGGTCTATTCCAAACACTGAACCACCGATAGCTACGCTAATATTTCCTGCGTTTGTTGGGCGGCGGATCATGAGTGTGTCGGCCCACGTCGAACTGAGCATACACTGGCAGCAGCAAGGAACCACTTCATCGAGGCCATCTACCGCGTTCCATTTCGCAAGTGGCTGGTCATGAGAAATCCGGTGCCACCAGTTCTTTACGCGGAGGAGAGCTGGCATCGTGCGGATATGATCAGTCGGCGTCAGAGGAATACGAGGATATCGTTGCACCTATATGAGACCGTGGCGAATTGCCAAAGCAACTACCTGGGCATGATTGGAAAGATTGTACCGCGCCCTGATATCGTCGATGGCCGAGCGGACCCCGGCATATTTCGCCTGTTCCAGATCGGCGATAACTTCGACTGTTTTTCCTAAGGAGAGCCACCGCACATAGGTCGCCTGCTTGGCGGTAAGGATCATCTTTTCTTCGAGGGTCGGGGTAACGCGCAGATGCTCGATGTGCGTATGGAGTTGAGAAACGGCCGATGCCGCGGTAATCGCGTCGAGTTCCGTCTCATTGGCCACTGTTGGTTTCGAGGAGGCGAAGGTCAGCATCGACATGGCGCCGTTTGCCGTCGCGACGGGTATAGAAACCCCGGAGCGGATATTAAAGTCCGCGGCACCGGAGAGGAATTTCTTTTGTTCTTTTGACAGCGCTCCCCTGTATGTTGCTTCGGACCAAGTGAACGCGCGCCTAGCAAGTTGCGCCTGCCTTATAACTGGATCGATAAATCTATAGCCAAGCTTGTCGTAGATATTCTGCCACTCGAGATCATAGTTCGACACCGCGTAAGTTTGACCGGGACGCAGATTGAAGAAGGCGTAGCCGACGAAATCGAAACTTGCGCCGATGTTGGCGAGGGCGTTCTTCAGCATCGTCTGGTCGCCACCGATCGCGGTAATATCTAAAAGTTTCTCGACCCAATCGGCCATTTATGTCCCTTCTGGAGTCGCACGGTTCGCGGCGGCTAAAATGCGTCCGCGGTCAAATGGATCGAGCCGGGCGAACAGTAAATTCGCGAAAGGTAAGTGAACTTCAATATTGTGCGTTTGGTCGTCACTACAGGCTTTTGTTGCAGTTTTCCCTTGGGATGCAAAACGTTCTGTATTGAATTATGCTCGTATAACGAGCGCGCAATCGCTACCGTTTGTATATATCAGCGGTCGTCTAGATTCAAGTTCCTCTGAGGTCGGTCAACCCGAACTCGATGGCTTTACGAAGGTGATGAACTTGCCAACTCAGCCACATATCGAGACATGGCACTTAGGCAAAGGTACGGTATCTCCCAAGGCCGTGGTCTCGCCTCTGTATCAAACGAAATCAACGTTGCGATCTTTGACCTCTTATTCCCTTATCGTCGATATGCAGCCGAACGCTACCGCTGGCCACCAATCCGAGATAGATCGATTCTGATGCCAGCGGTCCCAATATCCATTTCGGTCGGCGAGCCTGCCTCGCCCGGAGATGGCGCAGCATCAGCTGGTTCTTCTGCCGCGTCCTTTTGACCGGCAATATTCCCGCCGGGGTCCTCCACTTGAAACACGTTCTGGCCCTCGAACTGGCCTGTGTTCCAAGCGTAGACGGCATCTTCGAAAATCTGCGAAAACGCGTCGGCGCCTGTGGGGTAGCCGTACCATTTGCTCACGATGCGAAGGATCTTGGCGAACATGCCAGTTCCCTTGCGAAGGTTCTCACAAGGCTCGACAAGGTCCAAGCGGAGTTCGGAAACATCCTTCGCACCAAGTCCAGCCGGAAATTGCGTTATCCCGACGCGAACGACTCCCTGCCCGACATGGTGACGAACTACCTCCATCGCTTCATCGGGGGTTTTCGAATTGGGAACAAGGATGACGCGCCCTCCCGATTTGACGGTGATCGCGAGTGGGTCGCCTGTACCGACGGCGGACACAAACTGCTCGACGATGGCGGGTTTCAGCGAGGGATCGGCACATGCTTTGATGAAAGCGGCGTCCATGACGATGGCTCCAAAGTTCAGGTATTGAAGGAGATCACGAGGGGGATGCCGAACAGGTCGGACCAGGCTTTGGCGCTCGCCCGCTGGATTGGGACAGTATTGCCGCCGGCCGTCCACCATCCATTGCCGACCAGTACGATCACGTCTGGGCGATGAAGTATCGATTGGAGAACGGGCCAGAGCACCAGTTGCTCATAGCAGATGAGTGGCGCGACCCTCCGGCCAGCCACCTCCACAATCGGGTTGCCGAAAAAGCTGGCTCGAGCGGCGCCAACCTGACCGGTCCAGCGCTCCCACGGTCGCCACATAGAAACCGGCACCGGCATTCGCTGGTGATAGAGGACCTGTCCTCCACCTGCATCGATGGATACCATGACATTGTTGTAGCCATCAGCATCGACGACCGCGGCGCCGGCGACGATAGTCATCAGAGTTCCACGCAGCTCCTTGCGCCAGAACCTTTCGATTGTTGGCGTCCAAAATCCCAGCGCGCTTTCGGGAAGAACGACAACAGTCTGTTCAGATCTTGCTGCCTCGCGAATGTTCGCGATCAGATCGCGTTGCCGTTGAAGAGATCGATCGCGGCCAAGGCTCGCCCCCATTTCAAGATCGACACCATGCCAGCCCTTCGCTCGAATCTGACTTGTCCCTGATGCGGCGGACCAGAGCCATAAACCTGACAGGCCAATGGCGATAGCCGGCCCGATCGGGGTTACGAGGCCGATTAGGCCGGCTGCCAATCCAAGAAGCCCCAACCATCCCCACCCCGGGAACAGGATGCCGGCTGCTGTCAGCGGATGCGCCCATCCTGTGATCCCGAGTGGTGGTAGCCCGGTGAGAACCAGCACCAGCAAGTAGCGCGCGGGCTTTGCCCATCCGGGCCGGGAGGTCCAAAGCACGGCATGAACGGCAACGAATGAAAATGCAGCCGCGATCCAAAAGCAAGACCCGACCCAGAGATCCGAAGCAAAGAACTTTGCGACGCCGGCAGGCAGTCCACGAGATGCCGCCAGAAAATAGCCGGCCGAGACGAAAGCCGCTGCGATCGGCGTCGGCGATCGAGACCAAAGCAGCGGGAAAAAAGAAGCGGCGGGAAGAAGCGATGCTTGCCCGCTCCAGCCGACGGCGCCGATCGAGACCGACAGCAATATGAGGACGAGGATCTTCAGCCTATCACGGCGCATAGGTCAAAACCTCTTGCGCCAATCCGAGGACACCAGATGTCGGGATTGGTCCAAAGTAGCGGGAATCCCAGGATCCGGCAAAATCTGAATGCAGATAGACCGTTTGCGGGGGCACAGTCCCGCTGCGATCATCCCGCAGAGCCCGGCCTTCTCTGTCTTTCTCGACGATGCGGGAACGATCCACATTCACACCATCAATGACGACATGATCGGTAACTTCGACGCTCTGCCCCGCAACCGCGATGACCGTCTTGATCAAAGGCCCGTAGCCGCCGGAACACGAGCCAACGCGGAGATATCCGCGTTCCCGCGCATCGCGCATTGTCTCGTTGTCCGGCGGGCAGATGAAGACGGTTTGGCCGACGCCAACCGGAGACTTTAGCGGTACAATCCGCCAGAGCCCGAGCGGTTCACTCGGCGTCGTGTTGATCCGCAGACCGCCCATCCAGCCCGCAGCTAGGATCAAGATCCCTAGGTAGCCAGCAGCCGATAAGGCGGCGAGCGCGAAGCGGCGTTGGCGGACAACCACGTCACTTTCATGCTTCGAGCTACTCATTTCAGGGAAAATCCCTTGGTTTGGGTTTGGCGCGCCGTTTCCGCCTGCCGCAGCGCTACCGCGGTGCGCTCATGCGCGACGAGTTGCTGGGCCGTGCGCATGCTGGTCCAGGCCGACTGAACCTCGATCTTCTGGGCAGGGCTCATGCCTGCCGTCAGCTTCTGGAAAGTCTCTCCATCTGCATTCCTTGCAGCAATCGGCAGCAGGCTACGTTCTCCAAAACGGTCGGACACGGCTTTGGCGAAGCCTTCCAACTCTGCCTTCACTTGTCTGTCGGCAAGCGCATATTCCAGGCGTGCGGGGAGGTCGCTGCGCTCGATCGCGTCGCGGATCCGCTCGAGCGTTTGCTTGGCCGATTGTGAGAGGGCAGGAATGTCGACGGAGACCTTGAGACGCATGACCTGCTCTTCGGTTTGGTGTTTGCGCTCGGCCTCAGCCCGAGCTGTCAGGTAGCGCTCGAGATTACGCGCAAGGGCAGGCGCATTGGCCAGCGCCGTGTTGCGCGCCTGCTTCTCCTTGGAACCTGCAAAAAGGCCGGTCTTGCCCTTCAGTGCCCCAAAGTTTTCGGGATCGGCCGAGATCTTTGCAAGCGTCGATTGGGCTCTCGTCTGGTCCTTTAGCATGGCATCGACATTAACCGCCTTGAACGCGGTCAACGGCTCGGCAAAGACTTGGTGGAAACGTGACGTGACTTCCTGCCATTGCTTCTTGAGCCTGGGATCGGCTGCGAGCTTGTCCTCGACCGCCTGTTCGATCGTTTTCGGGAACGTGTTGATGCCTGACACCATAGGTTTCGCCTCCATGGCGGGTTTCGGGGTCGTTTGGGTGGTCGTGCTTTTAAGCCCAAGCTGTTCGCCGATCGCGGCAAGCCGGCCGACGAGTTCGAAGAGCTTTTGCTTCTGTCGGACAGTCCATTCGAGTCGATCACGCGCGAGGGTTCGGGCGACGCTGAAGAGATGCAGACCGCGAGCCTCGGCAAAGCGAAGAGCTGCGCGATAGAAGTCACCCTTTTTGTAATCGAGCGTCGTCTCCTTCGAATTAATGCGCGACAGTAGCTCCACGAGACCGCCCGCCTTTGCGAAGGATCGCGATCCGTAATAGACGCTGAGTTCCTCTCGATGGCGGGTCATCGCGACATAGGTCAGATGACGATCAAGAGAGAGGGAAGCCAACACCTTGACCGTGTCGACAGTCGCTCCCTGGCTCTTGTGAATAGTGGTCGCGTAGCCATGATCCACATTGTTATAGAAGTGCTGTTCCACACTAATTAGCCGACGATGGTCGCCTTCGCCAATCTGGGCGACGATACGCGCGGGGCCGGCTTTCACGACCTTCGCCAACATGCCATTCTTGACGCCAAGTGAGCTCTCGTTTTTCAGGAATACGATCTGATCGCCGGCCGCGAACCGCCGAGCCCCGTCTTCCGTCTTGAACGTATGGCCAGCATCGACGATCCCACGCTCGACCAGTTTTGCACGCGCCAGCTCGTTGAGCATCCCCACATCACGGCGAAGGTGGGCGAGGATCAGCGAGGTGCGAGCCGGATCGTATTCACGGTTCCAATCGGCAATGAGGTTTTCGACGGCTTGAGACTTCAACGTCGATCCCATCATCCGGCCATTCGTCATATAGGACGCGACGGCCCTGGCGATATTGCCTCGGGCGAGATCGAGTGAGGCATCACGCATCCATTGCTCACGCTGGCGATAGATGGTGTCGAGTTCGGCATAACCGATGCGATCGGCGATGGCGCGGAAAGCGGCACCAGCGTCGATCGGCTGCAATTGCTCCGGGTCGCCCATCAAAACGAGCTTAGCCCCGCGTACTGTTGCCGCTTCAACGAACAGCGCCATCTGTTTGGACGAGACCATGCCGGCCTCGTCGAGGACCATGATTGTCTTGTCGTCAAGTTGATCACGATCTTGGCTCCAGCGTAATTCCCAAGACGACAGTGTACGGGACGCGATACCTGCTTCTTTCTCAAGACCATCGGCTGCCTTGCCCGCGAGAGCCGCGCCGACGACACGAAAGCCGGCGGCTTCCCAGGCCTCACGCGCGGCCTTCATCATTGTGGTCTTGCCGGCGCCAGCACGGCCGATCACAGCGGCGATCCGCTCAGGTCCCGCGACATGCTCGATCGCTGTTTTCTGCTCATCGGACAGACGGGTGTGACGTTCGAACGTCGCCTTGAGGACTGCTGCGCGGACGCCATGGGATCTGCGCCCGGAGAGCCAGATCGACCTGTTGGCCATCTCTGCCTCGAGCCGGATCATTTCGCGCGTCGTGAAGCGCGCCGGCATTCGGACGCCGGAGCTAAAGTCGATCCGCTCGCTGTCGAGACGCAGCACATCTGGATCCTGCATGATCCGCGCTACCAAGCTCTGAAAGGTCGCGGCATCGTCAATATAGCGATGAAGCACCTTTGCCACATCGCGCTCATCGAAAACGCTCTTTTCGCGGATGATAAGGTCCAGCACGATACCGGGATTGCGCTGAATACGCCGGGCATTTTCGGCGCGCCGCACCTTCTGCGGCTCGATCCGTTCGAGCTTTGGCGACCACGTCGATCCCGAAGGCACTGCCGTTTCGGACTTTCGCTCGATCGCAGTGGCGCCTACCCCGACATGGATCGTCGGTGTTAGATCGATACCCTGCTTTTCGAAGGATTTGCCATCGACATGGATATCGAGACCCGCGAGCGACAGGTGTCGGTTTTGTATCACAAACCATCCGTCCCGGAGCGCATTAAAGTCCTCGGCGCCGCCGGCCCAAAGTTCGTAGACTATCTTCTTCGCATCGTTACGAATGGGCTTTCCGTCTGCCCCAAGAACTGCAATTTTCTTGGGTCCGAACCCATCATCGCTCAGAGGCCGGAGTGTCGTCATCAGGTGGACATGCGGATTGCCGGGCGTATCGTGATAGACCCAGTCGGCCACCATGCCCTTCGAGAGAATATGCTCAGCAATGAAATCGCGCACTAACGCGATGTTCTGCGCGGGTGTAAGTTCGATCGGCAGTGCGACCGTCACATCCTTGGCGAGTTGCGCGTCCGAACGTTTCTCGAAGGCCTCAACGTCGTTCCAGAACGCTTCAGAAGCCCCTCCGATCGATCTATCGGCAATCAGGGTGCGCAACCATTCGGGCGCACCAGTGGGGATGGAGAACTCCTCGTGCAGCAGTCCCTGCTTGCGGGAATAGTCGATCGTGCGAGCCTCGCGCTTGTAATCCATCTTGGTGCAGTGCCGGTAGGCAGCAGACAGAACAGCGCTGCGGCCGGAACCGCGAGCGACGATGCTGACTGAGAAATGCGGGGCGGTCACAGACAATGCGCTCCTTCATTCGAACAAAAAGCAACAGGTTCATCCGGAGCGGAGCGGCGGCCCCGCCAGGGGGCCAAAGCAATGCGTCGCGGTAGCGACGTATAATTGCGCCCTTGGATCCGCTCCTTCGGAACGGCGGGATCATCCGGCAAATGCTGGCGCTTTGGCGAGGTACAAATTTGTACCTGTCGCGTCGGGGAAAAATCGTGGACTCTCAACTCGACACTTCACATCAACGATTGAGATTGTACTCCGATGAAGAAGCCCACGTCGAAAATCCGCGAAGAACTTGCTCGCCTGCAAGAACAGTTGAAGCAGGCAGAAACACGTGACGCCGAACGCATTGGACGAATCGCATTGAAGGCAGGACTTGGCGAAATCGAAATCGAAGACGTCGATCTTCAGTCGGCGTTTGAGGACTTGGCAACCCGGTTTCACGGAGGCAAAGCTGGATCGTCCGGAAAGGGCAGGAGCGGCGTTGGCTCCGGCGCACCATCGCAAACCGCGCCGGTCAGTGTTGGCGCGACTGCGGGCCAGGCTGGCGAGGCTTGAGCGCATGAAACGAATGACGACGTCTGAAGCCAGGAAGAAGGACGCCCGCGAGAAAATCGAACTGGGCGGCCTGATCGTCAAGGCGGGGTTGCGCTACGAGAAGCGTGCACTTCTGCTAGGGCTGCTGATCGACGCGGAAAGGCGGATCAAGGGTGACGAGACGGAACGGTCACGCCTGATCGCGATCGGTGCGGAGGCATTTGGCAATGACAGCGAATAGGATCCTGCTCGCAGTCCTCCCGCCAATGACTATGATCACCCTCGCACTGCTGCTGCCGGGCATTGAACAGTGGCTGGCCACGTTCGGAAAAACCATCCAAACGAAAATGGTACTCGGCCAGATCAGCCTTCCATTGCCCTATGCCACGGGTGCCGCGTTCGGCCTGATCTTCCTCTTTTTCGCCAACGGAACGCTAAACATCAAGACGGCTGGGTGGGGCGTTCTTGCGGGATCGGCCGCGGTCATTATGTTGGCCGTTGCCAGGGAGGGAACGCGGCTTTCGCAATTGGCTGGGCAGGTTCCTGCCGGAAGATCGATCCTGTCCTATACCGATCCGGCGACGATAGGAGGGGCGGCGTCAGTAATGTTCTGCGGCATCTTCGCGTTTCGGGTAGCAATGGTCGGCAATGCGGCGTTTGCGCGCTCGGAGCCGAAACGCATCCGCGGTAAGCGCGCGCTTCACGGCGAAGCGGACTGGATGACGTTGCCTGACGCTGAAAGGCTATTCGGGGAGGGAGGAGGTATCGTCATCGGTGAGCGCTACCGCGTCGACCATGACAGCACCGCAGCAATGTCGTTTCGTGCCGATAGGAAGGATACCTGGGGTGCCGGTGGCAAATCGCCGCTGCTTTGTTTCGACGGTTCGTTCGGTTCGTCGCATGGCATAGTCTTCGCTGGCTCGGGCGGTTTCAAGACCACGTCGGTGACGATCCCGACAGCTCTGAAATGGGGCGGCACGCTTATCGTGCTTGATCCGTCCAACGAGGTCGCACCGATGGTGAGGGCCCATCGCAAAAACGCCGGCCGCGATGTGATCGTACTAGATCCCAAAGATCCAAATGTCGGCTTTAACGCGCTCGATTGGATCGGTCAGAATGGTGGCACAAAGGAAGAAGATATTGCCGCCGTCGCCTCGTGGATCATGAGCGATAGCGGCCGAGCCAGTGGCGTTCGTGATGACTTCTTCCGGGCGTCAGGCTTACAACTGCTGACCGCAATCATCGCCGACGTTTGCCTCTCTGGTCATACGGAAAAAGAACATCAGACGCTGCGGACTGTTCGCACCAATCTCTCGGAACCAGAGCCACAGCTGCGTGCCCGGCTTCAGGAAATTTACGACAACTCCGGGTCCGCTTTCGTCAAGGAGAACGTTGCAGCTTTCGTCAACATGACGCCTGAGACATTCTCCGGCGTCTATGCCAATGCGATCAAGGAAACGCACTGGCTGAGCTACCCCAACTATGCCGGCCTCGTATCCGGCTCGACTTTTTCGACTGGTCACATTGCGAAGGGAAAGACCGATGTGTTTGTCGCGCTAGATCTCAAAACGCTGGAGACCCATGCCGGTCTGGCGCGGGTGATCATCGGTTCATTTCTGAATGCCATCTACAGTCGGGACGGGGCCATGCCTGGGCGCGCACTATTCCTGCTCGACGAGGTCGCGCGATTGGGTTTTATGCGCATTCTGGAAACGGCGCGGGACGCGGGACGCAAGTACGGTATCACCCTAACGATGATCTACCAGTCAATCGGCCAGATGCGCGAAACCTATGGCGGCCGGGACGCAACCAGTAAGTGGTTCGAAAGTGCCAGCTGGATCAGCTTCGCCGCGATCAACGATCCGGAAACAGCGGAGTACATTTCCCGGCGTTGCGGCACGACGACGGTGGAGATCGAGCAAGTCAGCCACAGCTTCCAAGCAAGGGGATCGTCGCGAACGAGATCAAAGCAACTTGCCAGCCGACCGTTGATCCAGCCCCACGAAGTTCTGCGCATGCGGGGCGACGAACAGATCGTGTTTACTGGTGGCAATGCTCCTCTTCGGTGCGGCCGAGCCATGTGGTTCCGCCGCGATGACATGAAATCCTGTGTTGGACAGAACCGCTTCCATGGGGATCGAGGACGAGAGGAGGAACCGGCTTGAGGAACACTCGGGACTTCGGAGGCCGATGAGATATCGGGCACCGTGCGAGGCAAGCGGCCACCGAGGAAGACGCGATTGAGGAATGCAGCGTCCGTCAAATCGACGCTGTCGTCGTGACCTGCGGTGCTCTGGTCGAGGTGGAGACAGGCGATGTGACCGCCTATGCGCGGACGAGGGTGGTGAATGTGACGGCATCGATATCTGCCATCGCGGATTCTGATCGACGAGCCCGGCCCGCGCGCGGCTATCGACGCGACGTTTCACTCTCAGGTTGGCGGAACGGCTGACGTGGAATTGGCTGTAGTCACCATAATTGACTGGGCTCCGTAGAACGGTGCCGCGCCTCGATACTCTTTGTTTGGTTGACGAGCGCGATGGTCAGTTCCTGCTTCGCTATCTCGAGAGCGGCCTCGATGTCACGACGCTCGGGCCACTCAACTGAACTGCGTAGCTCAGCGCGAAGTTCTTCGATATCCTGTTCGATGGTTATGGTTGTCTCCCGAGATTTGCAACGTGACATTCACGGATGCGGAAAACACGAAACGTCAGGATCTGGTAGAAAGGTCGAGCAATCGGGGAGGGGCTGGAGTAGGAGGTTGTCCCCGTTCGCGTAGCGATGCTCCAAATGTTTTCCGCTCCCTCCACGTGCTGTTGGCCCCGCGCTTTAGCGGGGCCGGCGGGGCTCAGTCGCGGTTTGAGCGAGACCAGATGAGATGGAGACCATCTCCACCAGCTTCAACGTCTGCTAGAGTTGCGTAGATTGGAGCAGAGAAACTCGGGTCGTCAAGCTTTACGGAAAGATAGTCGCGACCCTGCTCTGAGGTCTTCTGCCAGGCAGCGCCCAATTCAACATTCCCGGCATAGATGCGGAAGTGAGGACCTTTGTCCGACGGATTTTCGATACGGGCGATGCGCGCTTTGACATTGAGCGCGAGCGTGCGGATCGAGCCGTTGAAGCCATTTTCGGTAGATGTAAAGGTGCCGATGGTTGCCATTGTCGTGTTCCTTTGGTTGTTGTTGTCGGGCCGCGCCCATCGCGGCCTTCAGAGCGGTCGACAGGACCATTAACGGTCGGACCGCATCTAATAGGGCTGGATTAAGAGAGCTGAGCAAGTCGCAGATCTGTTAGTGACGCGCGTGTCGGCACACCCAACATCCCCACCCAATTCAACATGTGGGCAAGCGAGCCGCTAGCGGCAGCCGTGGGCGCGATGCCGTCACGGGCCCTGGTTCACAGCATTGCGTTTTTGTTGCCGGACAATTTCTACGAACGCGCGCAACGCGGCTGGTGTATGTCGGTGACGAGGGTAGTAGAGCGCCAACGGCTCCGGCGTCGGTCGCCATTCCGGTAACACGTATTGAAGCTCGCCGACGGTTACAGCTTCGCGAGTAAGGGAGTCTGCCAGATAGGCAAGCCCGAGGCCGGCTCTTGCGGCCTTCAAAATCATTGATTGTTCGTCCAGGATCATTGAGCCGGGCACGTCGATCTGGATCGATTTGCCGTCACATTCGAATTCCCATTGGTAGATGCCACCTCCCGGCCAACGGGATCTGATACATCGGTGACGAAGGAGGTCTTCTGGAGACTCCGGCTTCGGAAATTTTCGGAAGTAGTCGGGAGAACCTACTACTGAGAAGTCGAGTGAAAACCCAAGCGGGATGGCAACCATATCCCCAGGTACCGATTTCATCGTGCGGATCCCGGCATCGCACCCTTGGAGCACGATATCGACAAGGCGGCTATCGGTGATCAGTTCGACGGACATTGACGTGTGGCGCTGCAGATAGATTGCAATTAGCTCATTAAGTATTTCATGGCCGGCAGTCACGGATGTGTTAATGCGCAGGATCCCGGTTGGCTTACCTGCTTCCCCCTTGGCGATTTCAATAGCCTCGGAAATATCGGCAACTGAAGACGACACGCGATTCAAGAACTTCTCGCCTGCAGCGGTTAGCGAAACGCTTCGCGTGGTTCGGTTGAAGAGGAGCACTCCGATCCGGGCTTCCAGATTTCTCACAAGGCTGCTTACGGCAGTCGACGACATCCCGAGCTCGTCGGCGGCTGCTCTGAAGTTGCGATGTTTGGCGACTGCGATCGCAGTCTCGAATTCCACCAGGCCTGTGCGATGCATTATCCCGATTTTCTGCTTAAAGTATCCGCCAATGTCCTGCTTATCAGATTATTCGTTGAGGTCCATATAGGTTTCACAAGGAGACGACAAATGGATCTCAACCTGCATGGGAAGCGAGCACTGGTAACGGGATCATCATCCGGTCTGGGTGCAGCGATCGTACAATTCTTGGCCGCGGAGGGGGCATCCGTCATTGTCCACGGTCGAGACAGACGAAAGGTTGCCGAGGTGGCGGCATCGGTAAAGGATTTCGGCGTCGCGGTTGGTTCCTCTCTCGGCGACCTATCCAGCAATGAAGGAGCAGATGACGTCTGTCGCCAGGCACTGAGGCAAGGGCCGGTGGACATCCTTGTAAACAATGCGGGCTACTACGGTAGCGCCGGCTGGACAGAAACAAAAGAGGACGAGTGGCTCGCGGCCTACAATGCAAACGTGGTGTCAGGAGTCAGAATGATTAAGAGGCTCGTTCCGGCCATGCGTAGGCGGGGCTGGGGACGGGTAATTCAAATAGGCGGCGGACTTGCTCAGCAGCCGATGGCCAGCCAGCCCGAGTACAATGCAACGTTGGCAGCTCGACACAATCTAGCTGTTTCGCTGGCGCGCGACCTCAAAGGAACCGGCGTTACCTCAAATATCGTTTCTCCAGGCGCAATTAAGGTCGCTTCTGTGGAGGCCGTACTCGGTGCCGCAGCAAGTCGGTTTGGTTGGGGGACCGAGTGGAGCCAGATCGAAGCTGGAGCGTGTCGGGATATGATTCCAAATGACATCGACCGCCTCGGTAGGCCGGAAGAGATTGCCGCTGCAGTCGCTTATCTCGCCAGCAGCCACGCGGACTATATCAGCGGCGCGATGATCCGCGTAGACGGCGGCCTCAATCGCTCCATTCCGTGACAATCCTAAGTTTCAAAGTGAAAGAGACGGTTCAATGGATATGCAACTAATAGGAAAACGTGCCCTGATCACCGGGAGCACGTCAGGGATTGGCGCCGAGTCCGCACGAGTTCTAGCAGCAGAGGGTGTCAGCGTAGTTATCAATGGACGGAGTGCTTTGCGTGCTGAGGTCCTTGCCAGCGAGATCATATCGGCTGGCGGGAAAGCGAGTGTCGCTCTGGGCGACGTCACCACAAGCGACGGATGCCAAGCCGTCATAGAAAGTGCAAAGTCGGCATTTGGTGGAATTGACATTCTGGTGAACAACGTCGGCAATCCGACACAGGCGTCACACCCTTCGTGGTTCGATGCTTCGTTTGAGGAATGGATCGCAGACTTCAACCAGAACACCGTTGCAGCTGTGCGCCTCATCCATGCATTCGCCGGAGAGATGAAGGAGAGGGGATGGGGGCGCCTTATTCAAATATCTTCTCGCAACGCGGTCTCGCCTCATGCTCTCTTCCCTTCCTATGGGGCGGCGAAAGCAGCATTAAACAACCTCACACTCAGCCTATCTAAAGAGCTTGCGGGGACGGGAGTGACCTCAAATGGCATCATGCCGGGCCTGATATACACGCCGCAGCTGGATCAATGGTTTGCGGAAATGGCACGAAGACAGGGTTCGGATGATCTGGAAGTCGGTAAGGAGTTTGTCCTGAAAAACATCATCCACCAAACCGTAAACCGACTTGGACAACCTAAAGACATCGCGACGGCAGTCTGTTTCCTGGCAAGTCCGCTTTCCGATTTTATGACCGGCACCACGTTCCGTATGGACGGCGGCTCGACTCCGACGATCTAATTCCCAAAAAAGGGGCGGCCCGCGCGGTGTACGCTGTGGGCCGCGCCGCCCGATGACACAGTTTCGTACAGGGTTCACTCCAGCCGGGCTATTGACAGTGCGTGCGGGCAAACATTAGGCCGGCGCTTGAACGGATCTAACGAAGCATGTCAGGGACCTTAGGCGCGAAGGTTCATTCAAGTGCGCTCTTCACCCGTCAGAGGTGCGTGGGAACTGTGACGCTGAGCAGTTCCTCGAGCGTGCACTTCGCGACCTCGGAATTCGTCCAGGGATTCCACGTCGCCTTTGGTCACCACTGAATCCTCAATTGGCGTTGTCCCGGCATCTCGAACGTCACTGCGACTGAGGCTGCGCTGAGAGATGGGGTCGGCGTCTTCGCCAACGAGGAGAATGGTCCTCGGCTCACTTGAGTGAGCCGAGTCTTTACGGCCGATAGCAACCTCTCGTAGCGATGAAGGGGAGGTGCTGCAAACCAGGTCGCTTTCCGGCTCACAAATCGATTTAGTTATTGCAGCGACAGCATTGGAGGTACAGGACGTGTCCTCCTGTATGTTGGATTGACCATCCATCTCTCCTGGGAGAAATAAGCAATCGTACGAGCCTGCTCGTTAGAGGTCTGGGAGAGGGCCAAGGTGAAGTTGTAACTGTTCTCGTGGCTCAGCTCTCGTGTGAACTCAAAAGATGCACCGAAGCGTTCGCATCGAACATCCGCGAGTTTCTGGATCGGGGCCAGCGTGTCCTGAAAGTCTCCCCAAGTTGCCTGGCGGACCAGAACCTCGAAGATACGCATGAGGGACGGATCGAGGCTTCCTTGATCATCCGTCGTCGGTCCTACAATTCTCCCACTGATCGAAAAGACATCTCCCCATGCGTTCCCTCGGACGCGCAGGAAGGTCGAGCGAAGTGGGCGAACCGCGTCTCGTTCGTAAATGCGTTGAAAATAGCATTCGTAACTCACCTCGCGCATGGAAGCGGCTCGCCACTCTGTCGCATCAATGCCGGCGGCTCGAAACGCTGCACAGATCTGAGGACCAGAAAGCCACCACTTGCGCATGAACTGGCTTGTCAATTTAGAAACTGGAGCATCAAAAAGGTGCGTTCCATTTAACGTGACTGATCGTGAAACAACAGGCTCAGCAATCGCATCCGCCGTCGGCTGCGAGGGCAGCGCCTTATTATGAACGACTGGATGTACGCCGCCGTTGACCGGATAGTGCCAATAGTGCGCGACCGACAGTGCAACCAAGCCTATGGTTGCGGCGCAGTACAACCCCACAAGCAGCGCCATGCGGCTTTTGATCCAGAGCGGCAGCGTCGTTGTTCGACCTCCTGAAGTCTGTTGTCCCAAATCCAATGCCATCGCAAGCGTGAATTCGCGACCGCTAACATAGCAGCGGTTTAAGACGTTTGGAAGCGACGGGTCCGCCAATTGTCGCCTGTGTGTGCTAAAGCCTCAGCAGTGTTGTGCGGGGGGATCGCTTGAATAAAATCCCGCCCGCAACGCTTGACGGTGATGATCGTCGCAGATCTACGATCCAACATAATGTTGCTCGCGTTCGCGCAGGACCTCGGCCAGCCGAGCGGGCAGAACTTGCGCCAATTAATTCGCAACCGAGGGACATGCGTCGGAAGCAATCAGCGCGGGTTGGGGATGAGGCTCTATGCCAATCCTCAATCGAAAGTTGATCTTCATGCCGCCGGTGGCCACTTCTCAGTGGTGACTAGGTCAGATCGAAACGATCGTGCCCTGCGGTCTTTTTTCCTGGTCGACTTCATGAACCGCCGCGACTTGCGGGCCGTAATCGGCCTCATATGGTGTAGTCTGGCTCCGATAAAGTCTGATCCATCTTGATGCCCGGAAGATTGGAGTGCGGTCTACCGACCGGCTTAGCGGGAATGCCTGCGACCGAGGTGTAAGGCGCGACAGGGTTGACCACGACGCTACCGGCACCAACCTTGGCACCTATCCCTATCTCGATATTTCCGAGGATTTTTGCTCCGGCTCCGATTAGCGCACCCCGCCGGACTTTCGGGTGGCGATCCCCACTTTCCTTACCGGTTCCCCCAAGGGTCACATTCTGCAATATCGATACGTCATCGTCGACCACGGCCGTTTCACCGATAACCAGGCCACTCCCATGATCGAGCATAATACCCTTTCCGATTTTGGCTGCCGGATGGATGTCAACGCCGAAAACCTCGGATATGCGGCTCTGAACGTGGCGCGCCAACGGGAGCCGGCCTTGGTTCCAGAGCCAATTGGCGACGCGTTGGCCCTGCAGCGCGAGGAATCCCTTAAAGAATAGAAACGTGGTGAGAATGTCGGTATTGGAGGGGTCGCGCTACCTTGATTGCTTCGAGGTCGGCAATTGCAAAACCAACAATATCATGATCGTCGACAAACGCATTGGCTATCACCGATAGCAGCTCTTCCTGATCAAGGTCATGGTTGGCGAGCTTAAACGAAATTCGCTGAGCGAGCGCCTGTGCAAAGGTCGCGTGGTAGAGGATAGCCGATTTCATGCTTCGGGTCAGCGCGGCATCCGCCGCTGATGCCTCGGCGCACTCAACACCGAACTCGACTGGCACGACACCCCCATCGTAACGTGTCGAAGCGATATGGGCCGCCGCTGTCCACGAGGGGTGCGCTGCTTCTTGCCATTTTCCTTGCCTTGCCGGGTCGTATCGACACGCGTAATTTCGGGGCTGGCGGGGGCCTTGGAGACGCCGACTGCTCCGGGGGAGCTCGCGCCGCGATATCGGCTAAACGCGAGAACGGCGAAGCGCGGAATTTTTTTCCGCCTCGCTCCCGATAATCGCAACAATAGCAACTGCTGAAACCGGTCCCAGCACCGTAAAGTGACGGAGTTGAAGCGCGCCGGCTTGGAGCCGGAGATAACGCGCCGATTTTTGATATTCAGGAGACCAATATGTTGCTGCAATCCTGCCGGGCCGCTTTGCTCGGTGCTGTTTTCAGCTTTGCTTTCACCCCGCTTGCCGCTTACGCCGAGACCCCGAACGATACGCTCGTCGTCGCCCAGTCGATCGATGATGCCGTCAGCTTCGATCCGGCCGAAGGTTTCGAACTGACGACCGTCCAATCCTTCAACAATCTCTATGAGCGTCTCGTCCAATCGAACCGCGACGACGGCACCAAGATCGAGCCGGCGCTCGCCGCGTCCTGGGAAGCTGGCAGTGATGCCAAGAGCCTGACTTTTGCGCTTGTTGATGCGAAGTTCGCCTCTGGCAACCCGGTACGTCCGGAAGATGTTGTCTTCTCGCTGGCACGCGCCGTTAAGCTCAACAAGTCGCCGGCCTTTATCCTGAATGAACTCGGTTGGAAGCCAGAAAACGTCGATGCTGCGATCACAAAGGTCGACGAGACGCACGTGAAGCTCACCTGGACGGCCGATGTTGGCGCAGGCTTCGCGCTCTCGCTCCTGACCGCACCGATCGCCTCCATCGTCGACGAACAGACGGTCTCTACCGAGGCAAAGGACGGTGATTTCGGCAATGGCTGGCTAAAGACAAATTCGGCGGGCAGCGGCGCTTATACGATCGCCAACTACACCCCGCATGAGGCACTGGTGCTGCAGGCAAACGCCAATTCATCCGACAAGCCGAAGCTCGAAAATGTCATCATCCGCAACGTGCCTGACGTTGGCGCCCGCCGGCTGCTCGTCGAACAGGGCGACGTGGATATCGCCCGCGGTCTCTCGGCTGACCAGATCGAGGCGCTGAAGGACAAAGGCGGTATAAAGGTTCTCTCGGTCCCCTCCGCCCGAACCGACTATATTCTCTTGAACACTAAAGCCAACCCGACGCTCGGCAATCCGGCTTTCTGGGAAGCAGCTCGTTATCTCGTTGATTATGACGGTATTGCCAAGAACCTGCTGCGTGGTCAGAGCACCGTTCACCAGGCATTCCTGCCGGTCGGTTTCCCCGGCGCGCTGACGGATGCCCCCTTCAAGCTCGACGTGGAGAAGGCAAGGAAGATCCTGGCGGACGCGGGGATCGAGACGCCCTTCAAGGTCGAGTTCATCGTTTTCAATGACCAGCCCTTCCTTTCGATCGCCCAGTCGCTGCAGTCGACCTTCGCGCAAGCCGGCGTGACCCTCGATATCCAGCCGGGTGTTGCGAGCGATATTTATGCTCGTGGCCGCTCGGGTAAATTCGAGATGACGCTACGCTATTGGATTCCGGATTATTTTGATCCGCACTCAAACGCCAGCGCCTTTGCAGTCAACCGCGATAACTCCTCCAACACGGCTGCGAAATATGCCGGATGGGTGATTCCGGAGCTGACCGACGAGACCCTCGCTGCCGTGAAGGAGCAAGACGCCGCGAAGCGCGTGGCGCTCTATCAGGATCTGCAGAAGAAAATCCAGGCAAGCTCGCCTTTCGTTTTTATGCTTCAAGGCAATGACCAGGTCGTGCTAAGCGACAAAGTGAAGGGTTATGCCCAGGGTCTCAACGCAGACCAAGTTTATTACGACAAGGTAGAAAAATAATTGCCGCAAACGGCCACGACTACAACTGCTGATATGATCAACTCCCGCCAACGCAAACGTTGGCGGGAGTTGTCTTTCCTCTGGACGCTTCTGAAATGGCTGTGGTCATTCGCGTTAACGCTTTGCGGCCTCGCGCTGGTGACCTTCGCGATGACGCGGCTTTCGCCGATCGATCCGGCACTGCAGCTCGTCGGGGATCACGCCAGCCAGTCGACCTATGAGGCGGCGCGGCTGCAACTCGGCCTCGACCAGCCTATGCCCTTACAGTTCCTGCGCTATCTGGAGACGGCGCTCGCCGGCAATTTCGGCCAATCGATTTCGACCGGTCAGCCCGTGGCGCGTGATATCGCCCGTACGTTCCCGGCAACGATCGAGCTCGCGACGGCGGCGATTGTCTTAGGCGCGGTGTTGGGACTCGCGCTCGGCATCGCTGCCGCCATGCGGCAGGGAACATGGGTGGATAGCCTGACACGTTTCGTTTCGCTGATTGGCTATTCCGTGCCGATCTTCTGGCTTGGGCTTTTGATGCTTCTTCTTTTCTATGCGCGGCTGCATTGGGCGCCCGGTCCGGGCAGGGGTGATGTCGTTTTTCAATATACAGTCAAGTCGGTGACCGGCTTTGCGCTGATCGATACATGGATATCGGGAAAGTCGGGTGCTTTCCGTGATGCGCTCGCCCATCTAGCGCTACCGGCGATCGTGCTTGCCTTCCACGCGCTCGCCGCCATTTCGCGGCTGACGCGCGCCGCGATCCTCACTGAACTCGGCCAGGAATATGTGAGCACGGCGCGCGCGAAAGGGGCGAGCCTCGGCCGCATCGTCTTCATTCACATCCTGCCGAATATCGCCGGCACTGTGCTTACTGTGGTCGCCATCTCTTACGCCAGCCTTCTGGAAGGCGCCGTCTTGACCGAGACCGTCTTTGCGTGGCCCGGCATAGGCCGCTATCTGACGACTGCAATGTTTGCCGGTGACATGCCGGCAATCCTTGGTGCGACGTTGGTTGTTGGCGCTTCCTTCGTTCTCCTTAATGCGCTGACCGACCTTGGTGTCGCGCGACTGGATGCGGGGAGGAAGCGATGAGCGCAGTCGCTGAAACACGGCTAGGGGGACAGTCATTCCTTCGGCGGGTTTTGCGTTCTCCGTCCGCGACTGCGGGTGGCGTCGTCGTTCTCGTCGTTCTTGCTCTCGCCCTGCTGGCACCGTTGATTGCGCCATACGACCCGAACCTGCAAGAAACTGCAAACCGCCTATCGTCGCCGACTACCGCCCATTGGTTCGGCACCGACGGATTTGGGAGGGACATCCTTTCTCGCATCATATACGGTGCCCGGCCGACCCTGCTTTTGGTGCTGGTCGTCGTGCTGCTGATGGGGCCCCTTGGTATCCTTGTGGGCATTCTCGCCGGCTTTTTCGGCGGAATCACTGAGCGGATACTGATGCGAGTCACGGATATCGTCATGTCTTTCCCGCGGCTGTTGCTTGCCTTCGCGTTCGTTGCGATTATGGGGCCGGGGTTGATCAACGGTGCTTTGGCACTGGCACTGACGAGCTGGCCCGCCTACGCACGCCAGGCGCGTGTCGAGACCGTGGCCCTGCGGCGCAGCGATTATCTGGCTGCCGCCGAGATGGTCGGCATCCGTGGCACAAGACTGCTCTGGGGCCACGTCCTGCCGCTGGTGTTGCCATCCGCCATCATCCGCCTGGCACTTGATCTCTCGGGTATTATCCTAGCCGCCGCCGGTCTAGGCTTTCTCGGCCTTGGAGTCCGCCCGCCGACGGCCGAATGGGGTTCCATGGTTTCGGAGGGTACCCAGGTGATCTTCGACCAATGGTGGGTGGCAGCCGTTCCGGGCTTCGCTATCCTTTTCACTTCGCTCGCCTTCAACCTTCTGGCCGATGGTCTGCGCGATATTCTGGATCCGCGCCATGACTGAACCGTTGCTCTCCATCGACCGTTTATCAATCGATTTTCCGTCCGAGGGAGGGCCGGTACGGGTAGTCGATGGCGTTTCCTTCGATGTCGGCCGCGAGGTTGTCGCACTTGTAGGGGAGTCCGGTTCCGGCAAGTCGATGACCGGAAAGGCGATCATGGGTCTTCTGCCGCGCAGGGCAGAGATACAGGCAAAGCGCCTCGCATTCGACGGTCAAGACTTGACGGCGCTGTCCGCCACCGCGTGGAACAGGCTGCGAGGAAGTGGTCTCGGCCTGATCCTGCAGGATCCGAAATATTCACTGAACCCGGCACATAAGGTTGGCCGCCAGGTAGAGGAGGCGCTGGTTCTGCATACTAGGCTTTCTGGCGCCGAGCGGCGCGAACAGGCTCTCGATATGCTCGACAAGGTCGGTCTGCCTGATCCAGCACGTGCCTATTCCAGTTATCCGGCAGCACTTTCTGGTGGCATGGGACAGCGTGTGATGATCGCCGCCATGCTCATCAACCGGCCGAAATTGCTGGTCGCCGACGAGCCGACTTCGGCACTCGATCGTGAGCTCCAGGACCAGATCCTGACCCTCCTGCAGTCCCTGACACAGGAGCTCGGCATGGGTTTGCTTCTCATTAGCCACGACCTTCAGCAGGTCTCGCGATATGCCGATCGGGTGATTGTGATGCGTCAGGGAAGGATCGAGGAGCAGATGGCAGCGGCCGATCTGACGAACGCAAGATCAAGCTATACTCGAGCGCTCTGGGCAGCCCGACCTTCCGCTGCAACCTATGGCACGCGCTTGCCCGTCTACGGAGGCGAGCCATGAAGGCACTTGTCGTTTCCGATCTTTCGATCACTTTCCAAGGCGGCAGCAAGGGCTTTGCGGCCGTGCGCGGTGTCAGCTTTGATGTCGCGCCAAAGGAGACGCTTGGTCTCATCGGTCCGTCCGGCTGCGGCAAGACCACGGTCTTACGCGCCATTGCCGGCCTGAATACGAACTGGCAGGGCTCAATCGCCATCTTCGGCGAGCCGCTTCGTCCGGAAGTCAAGATCACCGGTGAGCTGCGATCGAGCATCCAGATGGTGTTCCAGGACCCTTACTCATCGCTGCATCCGCGCCATCGGATCTCCCGTATCCTCGGCGAGCCGCTGTCCGTGCGGAAGGTTGTGAACGTCGAGCAGCATGTAAGAGACGCGCTCGATCAGGTGGGTCTTCCCTCTACCGCTGCCGACCGCTATCCGCACCAGCTTTCCGGCGGGCAGCGTCAGCGCGTAGCGATTGCTCGGGCGCTGTTGCTGAAGCCGAAGCTCTTGCTGCTCGATGAACCGACCTCAGCCCTCGATGTGTCCGTACAGGCAGAGATCCTCAATCTCCTGAATGACCTCAAGGCATCCCACGGGATGACCTTCGTCCTCGTCAGCCACGATCCCGGCGTGGTGGCACATATGTGCGACCGCGTCGCTGCCATGCGGGCCGGACGAGTTACAGGAGTGGCGGGAAGGGATGATATTGTGAGGGCCTTTGACACGGATCGTTTTGAGCTTCAGGAGATCTCCGGCCCTGCTTGAGGAAACGGCTGGATATTTCGCCGCCACCAAGTGATGCAGGCGTCGGCGATCGGCGAGGGTGATCTGCGTATAGCCGCGAGACATGCCAAAATCTCCAAAGTGAAGCCATTGTGATCATTGGTGTCGCGTCCAAGAAAATGATTCCCCAGAGGCTATTTCAATCCCTGTTTTCATTGAATGAATTCCGGAGAATTCACAGACCAATTCCCAAGACACCGGAAGACGGCACCTTGCCTTCCGAACCGAAGTGAGAGTGGTGAGCCCACTCCTCGCCGACTACCTCGTGGATGTTGATGAGGTCCAGCTGTCCGGCGGGTCCTTCTCTCGGGTCCATTGTCCCTACGGCGGCAGAGGCGACGTCGACGTTCAGGATGACAACTATCAAGCCGGACGCAGTAGCTCGGTCTCCAGCTCAATGCGGACGTGTTTCCTCGGAACTCGGTTCCACACCGAGATCCGAGTACCCGATTTGCACTGCTGAAACAGCCCTCTAAAGCGTGGATGCCGACTGATGTGGAACTACCCCAGATAACACCCGATTTTGCTTTCTCAAAATCACTTGCACCGAGGTGGTGATAACGCACGATGCCCTGGGCATCGACGATGTACTGCTCCTAAATTGTCCAGCCGCTTAAATGTAGAGAAAAAGGACGCGGTGCCTTTGTCGCGCTCACGTCCCGACGGGAGAGAACGCTATCGTTATCAGCGTTCCGCCAGCGGCTTCGTTTTAACTGTAGCTGTCGCGACGGCCGTTGTAACCAGTCTGTAGCGCTCGAGAGCGATATCGTCCTCCGCCGGAATTGCATTGGAATGAAAATGAGCGGTTTTTTGGGTGGCGAGTCGGACCTGGCAAACATCTGTGTGGCTGGAGCAGGTGCAATCGGGTTGACGATCGCAGCCCGCCTGCGGCTGGGCGGGTTCAACGTTAGCCTCATCGCAAGAGGTGACAGTGTCTCGTTTATCAAGCAGCTTGGCATCGAATTGGTCGACCGCGAAGGAAGCCACAGGATGTCGATCAACGTTGGGCCGGCGTCAGAGTTCTCAAAAGCAGATATGCTTTTCCTTTGTCCCAAATCGCATGACATGCTTGGGATGGCGGCCGCTGTCAGGCATCTCATCTCCCCCGAGACAATAGTCGTACCGGTGATCAATGGAATACCCTGGTGGTATTTCGACGGAAGCAATGGCGCTTGGAACGGCGGGAAAGTCAGGGCTGTCGATCCTGATGGCATGCTGAGAGAATTGATGTCACGTCAGATTGTGGGCGTTACCACAATGATTACCGGGGAGCGAACGCAGCAAGGAACGGCAAGAACCTATAATCGAGTGCAAATGACGGTAGGCGAACTGGATGATCGTTGCTCTGCACGGCTCGACACTTTGGTGTCCATTCTTGATCGATCTGGTATTGCCGCCAAAAAGGCTCCTCGCATACGAGACGCTATTTGGACGAAAGTGGTCCGAAATCTCATTTCAAACCCGGTAACCGCGATAACGGGAGCAACGCTACGTCAGAATTTTGGGAACGCGCTCCTCGCGGATGTAAGCAAGCAAATGATTCATGAGGTCCTGCCGGTTATCGCCGCCAACGGAGCCAACTTGGAGGTAGACGCTGACAGCATCTTGGAAAGCGGTCGTATGTTAGGTGACGTGAAGACGTCCATGCTTCAAGACCTCGAAAGGCGACAGCAGCTGGAGTTGGCGTCCATTTGTGACGCGGTAATCGAGCTGGCATTCATGAAGGGCATTTCGATGCCTGTAACGCAAGCGATCAACAATCTAGCGCACTTCAAGAGTGACCGGGATCGCAACTTATTTGCCGCCTGAGGGACGCATAAACTTAAATGAACCATAAGGATTTCGATTGTGTACGCTACAGTCAATGGTACTCAAATTTTCTTCGACACACAGGGCAGCGCGTTAAAAGAAGCCGATGGCAAGCTTTATGAACTCCCCACCATCATAGCGCTGCACGGTGGCCTGGGCTTCGATCACAGCTATCTCAGAGAGGGCCTTGGTCGCTTGAGCGATCTCGCGCAGATTATTTATGTAGACTTGCGCGGCCAAGGTCGGTCGGGTCGACCCTCGCTTGAAACCGCGACATTGGAACAGATGGCCGACGATGTTGCGGAACTGACCAAAACACTCGGAATGCGCAAGCCCTATCTATTCGGGCATTCTGCGGGTGGGTTTGTGGCGATGCACATCGCATTGCGCCACCCCCAATTGCTGGCGGGTCTTATTCTTTCGGGATCGTCTCCAACTGTTGCGCCGATCCAAGAGGAACCAAATGAGCCGGCACCATCCTTGGCCGATCGTGCATCGCCGAAGGCATTGGAAGCGGCGGCCAGAGTGTTTTCAGGCGATGTAACCGTCGAGAGTATCTCAACGTTCTTCGAAGTGGTGGGTCCCTTTTATGCCGGACCCGAACATTCGGACCTGACCGCACGTTTGATGCGCTCGACGTCTCAGAACGTTGACATGATGCGTCACTTCATGACGCAGATAGCACCCAAATACGACTTGCTATCCGAACTCGATCGAATTGCGATTCCAGTGCTTGTTCTTGTCGGGGCCTTTGACTGGATTTGCCCGCCGCGAGCCAGCCGCGCGATTGCTCGGACAGTTACAAATGGCAAGCTGGTTGAGTTCAAGAATTCGGGTCATTTCCCGTTCTCCGAGGAGCCCGCAAAGTTCAGGTCCGTCGTTGAGGATTTCCTCGCGAGCGGCGCAGCCCCATTCTGGTACTGACGCTATGCGGCTTTAGTAGCC
Source organism: Hyphomicrobiales bacterium (assembly GCA_900466605.1). Lineage (GTDB taxonomy): Bacteria > Pseudomonadota > Alphaproteobacteria > Rhizobiales > Rhizobiaceae > Rhizobium. Next base: position 71,144 of record UBMU01000021.1, on the reverse strand, counting down.
CGCGGTAGTTATGAGTGTGCCGCGCCTTTTGAGCGCGGCACAGCCGCGCTGGAATCAATCAGATGTCGGAACGTGTTGGCCGAGACCTCGTCGAAATTCCGAAGGATCAGCCTGCCCATGTCACTGTCGAGCAGTGCCTGCGATGACATGTGGCGTGGACCCGTTCCCTTGTAAATGCGGTTTGCGATGACGAGGAATCCCTTCGCTTTCGGAATGCCTCCGGCCATCGTGTGGGCAAAGATTACGTTGCGGCCCTCTGGGATCATGCCGTCGAGGACAGCCATGACCTGTGCCAACGCATCCGTGAATCCTGCCGTGGCCACCGCCTGACACTTTTCGATGTATTCCCAGTCAAGCTTTTCGCGGTCCCAGCTTTCCAGCGTTGGGCCAGCCAGACGGTCGGTAGGCGTGCGGCCGTCAGCAGGAGCATAGAGGTCGAAGCCAGCCATCAGGGGAATGTTGATGATCTCGCCGCCCAGCCGAGCCTCGGCCTCCGAAAGCTCTTGATCGGTCAGAATTTCACGGCCTATTTCATCAATCCAGCCGCCCTTAGCGCGTTCTCGATTGTTGTTTGTATTCCAGCCGCATGGTCTTTGCCGGCGGCGGAAGGAATGCTGTCTGCGACAATGTCCCTTCTCTCGAATGTTGGCGTTAGCCCCCATTCATGCGCAATTTGGCTCGTAGACGATATGCCCACGTCGATCATGAAAGGGGCAGTCTTCTCGCGACCGTTGCTCGTGTCGAGAGGCGTCCCATGCGCCAGATTTGAGATCGAGTGGTAGGAGATCAAGACTTGCCCGTTGGAGTCCCGCCAGATGGTTGTCGTGTCGCGGCCCGACACCTCAACCGTTGACGGTCTCGCGCTTAACCTGTGAACCCCTCGCCATTGATCGATGACGGCCTGCGCGTTGGCTTCCGCAACTGTCCTGTCTGCGGTGCCGTGCCAGATCGAAACTGTTGGCCAAGCGTGAACAGTTGGCGACGCCGCCGCCAGGATCATGCTCAAGTCACGCGCTGCGGGCAGGCCATGTCCTCGCATGCGATCGAAAGCTTCGGGAACAGTCGACGCAGTTCCATATGGCAAGCCTGCGATGATGGCACCGGCCGCGAAGACCTCCGGGTAAGCGGCGAGCATGACGTTCGCCATTGCGCCGCCAGCAGAAAGGCCAGTTATGAATACTCGGCTGCGATCTATCTTGTGTTGAATCGAAACCATTTCGATCATCTGTCGAATTGATAGTGCCTCGCCAGTATCCCTACGAATGTCCTCTGGAACAAACCAGTTGAAACACAAATTGGCGTTGTTACTACGCCTTTGCTCGGGAAAGAGGAGCGCGAAGCCGAACTCGTCAGCGAGCCTTGACCACCCCGAGGCGTCGTCATAGCCGGCGGCGGTTTGAGTGCAACCGTGCAACACGACCACCAAGGCAGGGTGTTCCGGAGGGGCCGAAGGTAAGTAGACCTTTGCAGATAGTGCTCCGGGGTTCGAGCCGAACCGTTCAAGCTCCGAAAAACGTGAAGGCGGGCTATATGGCTGACGCTCGCGGTTGAGGCGGGCAAGGCGCTCTAGGGTATCCGATAGAGACCGCATCTTTCACTCCCGTTATCACCTGCCGGAGGGCGATGATCAAAAGGCTAAACGGTCCTCGCGGGAAATAGTTGCTGCACTGCACAATTATTGTGGACGAACAGCCCTCCCGACTAATAGGGGGCGTCTGGATTGCTGGTTCTTGCGACTACTGAGAAGTCCCGCCGCCTCTCGAAAGCTCTATTCGAAGAATTTTTCCGGGGGTTGGAGCAAGCCTATGCTTGACCCGCTGGCCTATCTGACCGGGACGCTGACTGCCATCGTCAATGGTCATCCTCAGAGGCAGATTGGTGCACTCCTGCCGTGGAACTACCCAAGGTGATCTATACCTGAAGGCTTCTGTCTCCCGTAAGCTATCGCTGACTATGTCAAGTATGGTGGTTTCGCCCATTGCGACAAATAACTACTCATGCGCAACTTGACTTCAAAAACCATCGTGCCACGCTCAACCTGGCTCGTTGGGAGAAGCACTATGATGATTGGCTCTCGCATAGTTTTGACGATTTCTGCTATCTGTGCGGCGGGGCACGCTGTTGCGGCGGTGCCCTTCCTGAATGCCAATGTCCGGGCAATATCGATGTCCACGCCGACGCGGGTGGTCCCGTTTACTTGAATGGCAAGGAAACAAAACTCAAAGTCGTCAATGAGAACTACTATGAAGCGACCCAAGGCGGCGTGACACTGTCCATCAGCATCAATCCTGACGGGTCTCCTTCAATCTCCTACATGAAGAAGGGTAGTGGTAACGGCATCTGCACAGTGATGAGTGGTTCGGCTGCCGCACCCGTGGATAAGCCAGATGCAATGCCAATGGGTACAGGGGCTGCCATCACGCCGGGCAATCGTCCGGCGTATTGTCGGGGCGAGGTATCGAGCATGTATGGCACCAAGCCCAGTTACATCAAAACTGCGAAGCCCAAAAAGACCGGATCGGGCACGACTATCGACGGCACGGTGGACAAGGGTAACGAAGGTGTCAAGAAGTTCCAATGCCGATTTGACGGCAAAGGACGCTTCATCGATGTCATGGCGATGACGCCCGATGGTGAGTGATTGACAGTGATCGCCGACGCATGCGTGGAGCGGAAAACACCATGCTTGTCACTGTAGAAGGCCAGCGGTTTGCCCCATTGCTGCAGATAAGCCTTGGTCGCGTGCAGATAGTCGAATGTGTTCTCCGATCCGGCAAACCGTAGATGTAGCAGCTTGCCGGTCGCGTCATCGATATAGACGAGCAGGGCGCATTTGGGCCCACGGTTCTCGAACCACCAGTGATGCGAGCCATCGATCTGCACCAGTTCGCCAAAGCAATCACGTCGGCCGCGTGGCTGGAAAACCCGCTTCTTGCGTTCCCGACGCGAGATCCAGATGCCAGCCTCGGTCATCCATTGCCGCAGCGTCTCCTTGGCGACAGAAATCCGGTGCAGCTCTATCAACTTCTCACGCGCCAGCGTCGGACCGAAATCTAGATAGCGTTCGCGGATCAGATCCAGCGCCGCATTGCGAAACTCCTCGCTGTGGCGCCGGTTGCTCGGACGAGATCGCTTCCTGGAAACGAGCCCGGCCGGACCATCCCGGTCATAGGCTTGCAGCAGCCGATGGACCTGGCTTCGACTGAGGTCGAGTCTTTCGGCGGCCTCGACGACGGTCAGGCGTTCGTCACGGATCTTCTGGATAAGCTCGAGGCGATGCAATTCTTTCTGCGACATGGTGATCAAACAGGACATGACGACTCCGACCGCTCATGGTCTCGACCAGGCTGAAGATCGTCATCCTTGCTCCTAACGCTGGCTTTGACCAGTGCGTCGAGAGGCGAGACTGTCGCATCTCTAACTGGCCCAACTGTCGCATTACTAAATAGCCGGGGAGAAGCTAACCCAAGTGCATCACGCCCACTTTTACAGGGTAGGGGATCGCGTCTCATCGTGCAAATGCGCCATGAACACCTCGGCTGGGGTCTTGTAGCCAAGGCATTTACGGGGTTGGTCGTTCAGATGACGTGCGAGTTGGATCAGGTCGCGTTGTGACACGGCGGCGAGATCTGTAGCTCCCGGCATGAAGCGGCGAATGCGTTTGTTGGTGTTCTCGACGGTTCCTTTTTGCCAAGGCGCACTTGGGTCGCAAAACCAGCTATTCGCGCCGATCCCTTCTTCCAAAGCCCGGAATCCGGCAAACTCGGTACCGCGATCAAACGTGAAGCTCTGACGCGCAAAGGCCGGCAAAGGCGAAAAAGCTCTGATGATCTTGTCCATGATCGGGCGAGAATGCCGGCTTGGATTCTTGATGAGAACGGTGTAGCGGCTCTTGCGCTCGACGAGCGACGTGACATTGGCGTGGCCGAGTGGACGCTCAAAGATGAGGAGGTCGCCCTCCCAATGTCCAAACTGCGATCTATCTCCAATAAAATCAGGACGTTGGGATATGCGGCGCGAGGCTGGAAACGCACCGTCGCGCGGCTTCCTGGAGCGCAGTGGACGACGTTTGCGACGCGCTTCCGGTAGATACTGATAGAGGCCAAGCCCGTAATCTTCCTTGCTGTAAATGAAGCGATAGATTGTCTCTTTACAGACGCGGACGAGGCTGTGCCCCTCCAACAACAGGCGCCCGGCGATCTGCTCCGGAGACCAGCGTGCCTCCAACTGGTTGATGATCTCCGTACGTAAACTCGGGTGCCGCCGCAGCTTTCTCAGCCGGCGTCGCCGGTCCTTGGAGATATCGTGAGCTACCGTGCTGTAGTAACCGTCGTAGTCCGGCAGTTCACGATCGCGAAACGTGTTGCGCTTGATCTCGCGGTAAATCGTCGAACGATGGCGGCCAAGCTGACGGGCCATTTCGTTGACAGGCACTTTTGCCGCCACCAGCTGATGTAGGCGTCGTCGGTCGGCGAGAGCAAGTTGCGTATAGCATCGGGACATGCCAAAATCTCCAAAGTGAAGCCATTGAAATCATTGGCATGTCGCATATGTGGACGGCCTCCGCCTCGCAAGGGGATAAAAGTTATGTGATCGGATCGCTTGCGATCATATGTCCGGCCTGTTCATGCGGCAGCATAGGACCGCTGGCCAAGATGGTTTCCGCGACGAAAGTTCCTAACACTTGGGCGGCTTGTGGCAGCCTATGCGACATTCGGAATGTCTTCCGTCTCGGATCGATCGATCACACCATCTATCTATCCACTGCAAGATTTGTAAGCGACGGGTCAGGAGCTACCCGGGTTGCGCTGATAACTGGCGCGAGTTCGACGATTGCGCATAGGCTTCACCACTAACGAGGAGCTTCCAGGCAATGCGGGCCATCTTGTTGGCCAATGCGACAGCCGCCAGCATGGGAGGTTTGCGTTTGATTAGAGCTGCGAGCCATGGCGATACTTGACCTCGGCCGAGACGCGCGTATCGGATTAAATTTGTAGCCCCCGCGACTAGTACACTTCGCAAGGCTTCGTCGCCCGCGTGCGTGATCCCGCCCAGACGCCTTTTGCCGCCGCTTGAATGATCTTTGGGTGTTAACCCAATCCACGCTGCAAAATCACGGCCAGATCGGAAGCACTCGGGATCAGGAGTCTTCATCACCAGCAATGAAGCACCGATGGGGCCGATGCCCGGAACCTTCGTTAATCGGCGGACTTTCTCGTTCTCGTGACGCCAATCATCAAGCCTGTCTTCGATTTCAGCAATCCGCATCTGCAGATCCCGATATTCCTGCGCATGCAAGCTGAAGAGCTCCCGCGCCAAGGCGGGTAGGGAGGTATCTCCCGCAATCCGCTCGAACAGATGCTCAAGCCTGGATATGCCTCTCCCTACTGTCAGGCCGAACTCGGCTGCATATCCTCGGATCGCATTACTGAGCTGAGTGCGAACCCGCAAAAGTCGCTCACGAACCCCCAACAGCATCAGCACTGCCTGATTGTCCTTTGTCTTCACAGGAACAAATCGCATATGTGGTCGGCTCATCGCCTCGCAAACTGCTGCGGCATCGGCGGCATCATTCTTATTCCGTTTTACGTACGGCTTTACGTATTGGGGCGGAAGAAGTCTGACCTCGTGGCCAAGGGATTGCAGCATTCGCGCCCAGTGATGTGAGGCGCCACATGCTTCGATACCAATGACGGTCGGCGGAAGTTTTTGAAAGAACGTCAACATCTGCGAGCGCCGAACCTGGCGCCGCAACACGACGTTTTCCTCGGCGTCAACGCCATGTAGTTGGAAGAGATGCTTGGACGTATCCATACCAATTCTTGTGATGTATTCCATGGGACGGTTCCTTTGCAAAAAATCTCCAATTTGACTTTCGCACACTGCGAAGCTCGATCGGAGGCCGTCCACACCAACACTTGGAAATAGAATGTACCGGCTACAAACAAGATGTGGCATAACATACATTATGGAACCGGCGCGAAGTGCGGGTCTGTCAAAGCTGCACAGGGCTGCGACATTGTCAGTCAGCCAGTTAGAAATGCGACAGTCTCGCCTCTCTAACTGGGTCAACTGTCGCATTACTAAATAGCTTCTACAGGGCCCGCGCGGTAACCCTCTATCCGATCATCGTCTACCTTGCCCCTCCGGCACGGCGATGAATAGTCATTGCCTTGGCGTTCGGAGATTCTTCGGCTCGAATAGCGCAGCAATTTCTTGGCAGAGGGCTTCAACCGCAGCGTATTGCGATGATCGCTGGCGCAGGGCCGATGAAAACATCTCCGCTGGTAGGACTTTTGTCATTTATCGCGAGACGTATGTGAGCAAGGATCCGGAGGATCATGGACGCGTGAACTTCCAGTTCATCGTGAACGTGTAGGGCGATCAGTCGGCCTCGACAATGCCGGAAAGTGGCGCGACGGCATCTTTTCGCCGATTGATCGGACCGGTGACGAAGAGGTCTACGCCGGGCTCCGTTCGGGAAGGAAAATCTATCTTGATGTGCAAAACGATGGAGTTATTTCGCAGCGCCTTCGGTCAGTGCGCGATGCTACCGACTTGGTCAAAATCAGCGCCGGCCTTTATCAGGCCGCGCTCGAGCATCGAAGCTAGGTCGGGTTGCAAGCCGGTTGCGTCCATCGTCATTCGAAACACCGAGCCGCTGACGCCTGCGTTATCGACACTCGCCTTCGCCTGGTCCGAGCCGAGTTCTCCAAGCGATGCTGAACGGATCACGTTCGTGAGAGGGCTGCTGCCATTTATCTGCTCGGCCCACAGCAGAGCCTCCGAGTATCGGGTGTTGCGGAACGCCTCCAGCGCCAGAACAACCATCGCGCATCGGGGCATCACGGGTGTCTCCTTGCTGGCGTCCAGCGCCATCGATACGCCCGCTTGCCGGTATCCTGCGAAATAGAGCACGCCCCCCAACGCGGCGGCCGCATCAGGATTGTTCGGATTGAGAGAGATCGCCCTGTTGCCGGCTTCAATTGCCGCGGCCGGTCTGCCCTTTGCGGCCTGCGCCGCCATCAATGCCAATTGCGCTCGATCGGACATCGGCGCCGTGCCGGCAGCTTTCGTCGCGAGACCGAGCGCGCGATCAGCGATCTCGGGCGTTGTCGCCCTTCCCTGCGGGGTGACGAGGACCCGTGCCAGCAATGCACTGGCATCGGAATCGTCGGGCCTCAACCGAAGTGTCTGTTGCAGGCACTCCATCGCCTCGCCGAGATCGCCCCTGATATCGAGCGCGTACTCGGCCCTTATCACGCATCCGTTCCCGAGAGACGAACCATCGGCCTGCAGCTCGATGGCATTGATGATGCCCCGGTTTGCCGCGATCCGTTGCGCGAGAGTCTTGACAATTTCATCCTGTACGGTGGTGTCATTCTTTCCTGTCGTGTCGACACGCTCAAGGCCGGACATCAGCAGCCTGCCGGTGGCGTTCTCGACGACCTGCCACCAGACACTGCGATCATCGCCATCGCCGTAATACTTGAGTTGAATTTCATAGCGTCGATCAGACCCGTTGGCTCGAGCCGACGCATATGCCGGCTGCGCGACATTCAGGGTCTGGAACTGCGTTAGGGCCGTCAGCAGGCCATCTCGCATCTGATTTGCCTCTGCGGCACGGTCAGGGCTGGCAGCCTCGACAGATACGTAAACAGTGGGCTTTTCGGATATGGTCGGCCTGGAGATGTAAGCGTAGGTGGCCACCGTGATAGCCGCCACGGCTACGATCGAGGGCAGAGCAAATCGCCTAGCCTGCTTCTGATATAGCTTCTCCACCGGTGCCGGAACCGCACGATTTTGCACGAAATCAACTGGCTTGTGATATGCCTCGAGATCTGCGCAATGCGCCGTTGAAGCCACTGCCCTTTCGGTAAAGCAGACGACGTATTTTCCCTTCTTGATGCTGATCCAGACGTCGTGCTCATCGCCAAACGCCAGATAGTATGCCTCAAGCGAGGAGCGAAGGCGGCTCATTTCAATGCGGACAATCGGATCGGTGCCAGGGTCGAAGTTGCTCGGCCGCCCCAGGACGTCAACCGCAATGGCATAAGCCTTCACACTCTCGTGCTCGAAATGTCGCTGGACCAGATAGAGCAGGATGGATTTCTGGCGATCCGGGACTCTAAATCTTGGGTCGGCGAGAAGCCGATCAAGCGCATCCCGTGCCTGTTTGCAGTCCAAATCTTGTTCGCGTCTGTCATGAACTCCAGCACTCATGGTCGTCCCCAGAGCAATCGTCCAAGCTGAAATCTGCGCAGAAGTTTTATTGACTCAATGACATAAAGTTGCAACCGAAATCTCTAATGTAATTCAAAGGAGGGCCTAAACAGGCAGTGAAAGGAGGACGGCTAGAGGGAATTCTTGTCGTCAAGGACGAGCCTGAGCACGTCGCTTTCGATTTCGGCACAGAGGGCCTCGTACTCTTCGATCAGCGGGCAGCTCTCCCGATCTCGCTCTTTCTGAAAGCGTCCGAGGGCTACGTTCGCCTCTTCATAGGCTTCGAAGAGTTCATTGAGATGGCTCGACCCGGCAGCAATGACCTGCAGGCGGCCGCGAACGGAAGGCAGCTTCAGCAACAGCCGCCAAAGGCCACGCTGCGCGTCCTTCGAACCGTTTTTTGCGAAGGCTCGGGTATCGCCCATCGGATCAACCGCCTCCCCCATAAGGTGGACCGTATGATGCGCGAAACGGACGCCGTGAGAAGTACGTTACTGTAACATTCGATGCGTATTTGCGTGGCGCGGCCCATGATCTGAGGCTCTAGACCACGATAGCTTTTGTTAGGCCCAAGGAAAGGGCAGATGTCATGGCGAACACACCATTCTTTAGGATCCCGAAAGTCGACCTATTGGCGTGGCGTATAAGACCCAAAATCTCCTACTCGCGACACCCTAGAGTCTTGCTTTGCGGGTTACGTTGTCTACTTCCACTGACCACAGCCGAAGCCCGCTTTGCCTTTTTGTCAACCCGATGCAGCCGTCCGAAAGGATGGTGGCCGGACGGTATCCGCTTACATCGTGGGTTTCGTGAGTGTGGGGTGCGATGAAACGTTAAAATTTACTGTAACGTACTTCACGTGATTTTCGGAAATCACCAGATTGGCAGTTGGATACAAGCCCCTGGAAAAGAGGATGCGGCTCTGAGTGCCGCCCCGGAAATCGGAGGAAGTGATTGTGGCGGCACGTGACGATGTTCTCGATCTAGGCAAGCGTGTCGGACAGTCGATCATCGGCCAGGATACAATGGTTCAGCGACTGCTACTTGGCCTTCTGGCCAACGGCCATTTGCTCGTCGAGGGACTGCCGGGCCTTGCAAAGACGAGAGCGATCAAGAGTCTCGCGAAGAATCTCGACTCCGAATTGTCGCGCGTGCAGTTCACCCCAGATCTGCTACCTGCCGACATTACGGGTTCCGAGATCTATTTTTCGGAGGGCGGCAAGGGTGAATTCAAGTTCCAGCAGGGGCCGATCTTTGCAAACCTGATCCTGGCCGACGAAATCAATCGCGCGCCGGCAAAGGTACAATCCGCGCTCCTCGAGGCAATGGAAGAACGTCAGGTGACCGTCGGCGGACGAAGCTATCCGCTTCCCGACCTCTTCATGGTGATGGCAACGCAAAACCCGATCGAGCAGGAAGGCACCTATCCCTTGCCGGAAGCACAGCTCGATCGTTTCCTCATGCACGTCGAAGTCAGCTACCCGGACGAGAAATCGGAGGCGGCGATCATGCGCCTCAATCGGGACGAGGAAAACGCGGCTCCTCAGGACAAGAGCCAGCATGCGAAGATCGAACGGCTAAACCCTGAGTCGATTTTCGATGCGCGCAAGGAGATCGGCGTCGTGACTGTCTCCGAACCCGTCGAAAAATATATCGTCTCCCTCGTCATCGCCACACGCTATCCCGACCGGTACGACAAGGATCTTGCAAAGCAGCTGCAGGTTGGCGTGAGCCCTCGTGGCGTCATTGGCCTGGATAAGGTGTCGCGCGCTTATGCATGGCTGCAGGGGCGCGACTACGTCACGCCTGATGACGTCAAGGCGGTCGCAAACGATGTGTTCCGACATCGCCTAATCCTCTCCTATGAGGCTCATGCCTCCAACACCACCGCTGATCATGTCATCGATCGTATCACCGAGTTGGTGGCCGTCTCATGAGCAACGGAGGGGATCGCACCGTCGGGGTCCACGTAACAACGCAGCAACTCGTTGCGCTCGAAAGCCGCGCTCGAGACCTCACCTTCATCCAGAAGTCTCGTAGACATCAGCAGCTTGCGGGCCGAATGCAATCGGCGATGCGGGGCCGCGGCCTCGTCTTCGAGGAGCTGCGAGAATACCTCCCAGGAGACGACGTGCGGTCGATCGACTGGCGCGTCACGGCGCGCACCAGCAAGCCGGTCGTCAGGGTCTACGGCGAAGAGAAGGAGCGCCCCGCGATTCTCGTGGTTGATCAACGCATCAACATGTTCTTTGGAAGCCGGCTTGCCATGAAGTCGGTCGCGGCCGCCGAAGCCGCGATGGTGACAGCCTGGCGCATTCTCGGCTCCGGTGACCGCATCGGTGGTTTTGTCTTCGACGATCAGAACGTCAGCGAAGTGAAACCCCATCGCAGCCGAAACGCAGTAATCGCGTTCGCCGATCGGATCGCGACCATGAACGGGAAGTTGGATGCGACCTATTCGGCCCCCCAGTCGCCTGTTGCCCTTGATGACGTGCTTCACCGGGTTGCTGAGATCGCCCACCACGATTTTCTTTTGGTCGTTGTAAGCGACTTCGACGGTCATAGCGAAACGACGCGTCAGCTGCTACTTCAGCTCTCGTCGCGAAACGACGTCGTGTGCCTTCTCATTTACGATCCATTTCTGCTCGAATTGCCCTCCTCTGGCGAGATTGTCGTTAGTGGCGGAATGCTGCAAGCCGAGCTGTCGCTGGGCCGGCCAGTCGTGCGCCGATCGATCGACAAGTTCGCAAAGGACCGTGGCGACGAACTCAGAGCCTGGCAACGCCAGCTGGGACTGCCAATGCTTCCGATTTCCGCTGCCGAAGAAGTCACCCCTCAATTGCGAAGCCTGCTGGAACAATCTGCCTGGCGGCAACGGAGGCGATAGTGGAGCAGCAAGTCCGACCCGACCCTATCACCGAAGCTGCCCTTCGCTCTCTCAAGGACATCGCCGTCCCGCAGCCCGTCTCCTGGATGCCACAGACCTGGGGGTGGCTGGCGCTGGCACTGGTCCTGCTCGCGGCAATCCTGGCGTGGGCGATGGTGCTGTACAGGCGCTGGCGTCGCAACGCCTATCGTCGCGAGGCATTGCGACTTCTCGATGGGATTGCAGGCGATTTCCGAAACCAGCAAACACGTGCAGGAGCAACTGCGCGCCTTGGAGAATTGCTGAAGCAAACAGCACTCGCAGCTTGGCCACGCGAGACGATTTCGGCGATGTCCGGGAACGACTGGGTTGAGTTTCTGAACTCCCACCAAGATGGCGAAATCGGCAGCTCTCTGAAAAGCTATCTCGACGATCTGGAGTATCGGGGCGACGCGTCGGCGAGTACAGACGCCACCGATGATCTTCTGCTTGATGCGCGGCACTGGATCGAGAGGCATCATGTATCAGCTTAACCTGCCATGGGCGTTGCTGCTTTTGCCCCTTCCCCTGCTGGTCTGGTGGCTCGTGCCCCCGCATCGAGAAACCTCGGCATCCATTAGGCTGCCCTTCTTCAATCAGGTCGCCAGCGCAGCCGGCGTCGAGCCGACGGAGGGCTCTGTGGTCCCCAAGCGATCCTGGCCGCAGACCGTGATCGATGTTCTGACCTGGTGTCTTATCGTCATAGCATTGGCGCGTCCGCAGTATGTGGAACCGCCATTGGAGAGGACCGAACCCCAGCGCGACATTCTGCTGGCCCTTGACCTGTCCCAGTCGATGGACACCCGCGACTTTGCGGCACCCGACGGAACATCGAAGGCGCGGGTCGATGCGGTCCGCACCGTCGTCGCGGACTTCGTAACCAAGCGACCGGGCGATCGCATCGGTCTGATTGCCTTCGGCGATGCGCCCTACCCGCTCGCGCCCTTCACGATGGACCATGGTCTTGTTCAGACCTTGGTGGAGAGTCTTCTTCCCGGCATCGCCGGACCCCGAACGGCACTCGGAGACTCCTTGGGCCTGGGCATTCGCATGTTCGAAAAGACCACGGTTCCCGAGAAGGTGATGATCCTGCTCACAGATGGCAACGACACGGCAAGCAAGATGCCGCCCCTCAAGGCGGCGGACATTGCCAAGACCAAGGGCATCATCATCCACGCGGTCGGCATCGGCGACCCGGCGGCAACTGGTGAAGACAAGCTTGATACCGCTTCTCTGCAGAAGATCGCCGCGACCACCGGCGGGCGTTATTTCTTTGGCGGCGATCAAAGCCAGTTGCAAGATATCTACAACGAGCTCGACCGGATCACCCCACAGGATCAGAAGCAGCTTTCCTGGCGTCCGCGCATAGAACTCTTCCATTGGCCGCTTGGCGCGGCAGTCATCCTCACTGCCGCCTGGTACGGGATCACAGGTGCCTCAGGCGTCTTCCGCCGGAGGTCTCCCGCATGATCTCGGATTTTCACTTTCTCCGCCCATTCTGGTTGATCGCCCTGCTGGCTCCTCCGATCATCTTGTGGATGGTATCGCGTGCGGGTGATTTTCGAAGCCGTTGGAATGGATTGATCGCGCCGCATCTGCTCGACAGCCTCATCATCCAGCCAGACCGCAGGCATCGCTACGCCCCCGCCTGGGTTCTGGCCACCCTGCTGACGCTCGCAATACTCGGCGCCGCCGGACCGACCTGGAAACGAGAGGCGCCGCCATTCGTTGCGGATACGGCATCCCTCGTCATCGCGGTCGATCTCTCGCCGACGATGGATGCCATCGATATTTCTCCAAGCCGCATCGAGCGCGTCAAGCTGAAGATCCATGATCTCCTTGCCGCCCGCAACGGCGCGCGTACCGCCGTGGTCGCATATTCGGGAACAGCTCATCTCGTCGTGCCGCTTACAGACGACATCGACCTGATCGAGACCTATACCGACGCCTTAGCGACCGGCATCATGCCGAAGCCGGGAAAGGACACGGCCGCCGCCCTCACGCTGGCGGACAACCTGCTGAAGCGGGACGGGACGTCGGGCACCATTGCGCTCCTGACGGACGGTATAGAGCCGGCTGCGGCAGCCGGCGCCAAGGATATCGACAACGCCATCGTTGTCCTCGGCATCGGCACGGCCGAAGGTGGCGTCGTCAAACAGAGCGACGGCAGCTTTCTCAACAGTGCAGGAGGAAGCCGCCTGACTGCGAAGCTGGATGTGGACGCGCTGAAGGCATTCGGCAGCGATACCGGGGCGGATGTGGCGACGATGACGCAAGACGACACCGACGTTCGGTGGCTTGCGCAACGCGTGCGAACGAACTTCGCGCAGCAGACGGCGACGGAGGGCGATCGTTGGCACGACCTTGGATGGTGGCTCATCGCTCCCGTTGCGCTGCTGTCCGCGCTGTCGTTCCGGCGCGGCTGGCTCGTCAGGCTTTCGGCCCTCTTGCTCGCCTTTCATGTCCTATCGCCCACATCAGCATCAGCGTTAGACTTCGCCGACATGTGGCTCACGCCGGATCAGCAAGGCCGCCGCGAATACCAGCAGGAGGACTACGCGACCGCAGCTGACCACTTTCAAGACCCTATGTGGAAGGGCGTCGCACTCTATCGCGCCGGCCGGTATCAGGACGCGATCGACGCTTTCGCGTCCATCAACACACCGGAGAGCTGGTACAATCAAGGAAACGCACTCCTGCATGTGAGCAAGTTCGAGGACGCTGTTGCCGCTTATGGCAAGGCACTGGAAACGCGAAAGGATTGGCCCGAGGCCGTCGCAAATCTCGCGATCGCCAAACAACTCCTCAAACAGGAACAGGACGCGGAGCAGGAACAAGAAGAGGACCCGAACCAGAAGCCTGACAGCGTCCAGTTCGATGACAAGGGGAAGAAGGGCAAGGCCGGCGAGACAGCTGTCGCCGAGCAGACCTCCGAAATGTGGATGAAGAACATCCAGGTGAGCCCCGCCGACCTCATGGCGAGAAAATTTTCGATCGAGGCGGGAGGCTCGAAGCCATGATGAAAACCCTCCTCGCCATTGCCCTGCTTCTTACGCCTTCATTCGCGCTCGGCGCCGAACCGTTTGCACGTGCGACCGTGGAAGCAGGCAGCGACATTGTTCCAGGCCAGCAGGTCCGTGTCGATGTCGACATCTATGTTCCGGACTTCTTCACATCGCCTCCCCAGTTTCCGCTCTTCGATCTCCCAAATGCGCTGGTAACGCTGCCAGAAAAACGATCGGAGAACCTCACGCAAACTATCGACGGCGTCCAATACGCCGGCATCCGCAAGACATATGCGGTCGTACCCCAGGTCTCGGGCACGTTTACATTGCCGCAGTTCGGAGTCGAATTCGGCTACTCCTCGGAAGGCAAATTAACGAAAGCAACGGTGAACATACCCTCGGTATCCTTCACGGTCGGTGGATCCGCTGGGCAGGGACAGCAGGTCACATTCGCGGCAAGCGATCTCACGGTGGAGCAAGCGTTCGATCGCGACGCCCGATCCATGAAGGTTGGGGACGCGCTCACCAGAACGATAACGATTACCGCCCAGAACACCCAGGCGATTATGATCCCGCCGCTCGACCCCGGAATCGTTTCAGGCCTTCGCCGCTACGAGAACGCACCTGCGATCCAGGACGGCATCGACGTTGGACGCGACACGGCAAGCAGCCGTACGGAAACCTATGTCTACACAGCTGACAAGGAGGGATCGTTCGTAATCCCGGCCGTCTCATATACCTGGTTTGACATATCGAGCCATGATAGCAAATCGGCCTCACTACCCGCGATGACGGTGAATGTGTCGGCTGCACATACGACTTCGACAGCAATCGAACCTGTGCTCGAGGATGCACCCCGCCCGCTCCCACATGTCAGTCGGCAGCGGATTGCCACCGCGATCCTGTCGCTTCTTGCGCTTGCAGCACTCGTGTGGATTGGCGGCAGATTGCTCCCTGCCCTTGAGAGCCGTTTCCGGTTGGCCAAGGAACGATACCATGCCTCGCACGGTTCTCGTCTCAAAGCTGTCCGGCGGACGATCGCGACCGGTAGCGAAATGGAGATCTACGCACAGCTTGTCGACTGGAGCCGCAAGCTGGGCCATCGCACCCTTGATGATTGGCTGCGCGACGCACCTGACGAGCTGCGGTCGCAGATCGACATACTCTCTCGCACGCTTTTCAGTTCCGCCGGCGGGACAATCGATCGAACTAAATTGGCGACCACCATCGATTTCAGGAAAGCGGACGCCCCCGTCATGGAAACCGGTCTCCCACCATTGAACCCTTGATCGCTCGCGTCATCGGAGGCACTTTGTTTCGCCTTTTACGCTAATATTTACCGTAACGTACTTCCGCTGACGCTATAATTTTCGCCATCTGTCCGGGCACAGTTTCAATTGAGGAGACTACCAGATGGATAGCATGAAAAATGCCAGGCCGGATGCCGAATTGACATCTGTCAGCCGTCGCAACCTTCTGCTCGGCGGAAGTTCCCTGGCTCTCACGGCCCTAGCGGTTGCGTCCACAGGGAGCAGCGCGAGTGCGCAACAAGCCGCACCGGCGCAGACCTCGTCCTCATCGGGCAAGAAGCCCAACATCCTCGTCATCTTTGGCGACGACATCGGTATCCCGCAGATTAGTGCCTATACGATGGGCCTCATGGGTTATCGCACACCAAACATCGACCGCATCGCCAAGGAAGGCGCGATTTTTACCGATTCCTATGGTCAGCAGAGCTGCACGGCCGGGCGCGCTTCCTTCATTCTTGGACAGGAGCCGTTCCGTACCGGTCTTTTGACAATCGGCATGCCGGGCGATCCCCATGGCATTCAGGACTGGATGCCGACGATCGCTGACGTCATGAAGACGCAGGGCTATGCGACAGGTCAGTTCGGCAAGAACCATCTCGGCGATCAGGATCAACACCTGCCGACGAAGCATGGATTCGATGAGTTCTTCGGCAACCTCTATCACCTCAACGCTGAGGAGGAGCCAGAAGGCTACTTCTATCCCAAGGATCCCGCCTTCCGCAGACAGTTCGGGCCGCGCGGTGTCATCAAATCAAGCGCCGATGGCAAGATAGAGGACACCGGCGCGCTTAACACCAAGCGAATGGAAACCATCGATGAAGAGTTTCTCGGAGCCGCCAAGAACTTCATCGATCGCCAGGCGAAGGCGGAGAAGCCCTTCTTTGTCTGGTTCAACTCGACCCGCATGCACGTTTTCACACATCTGAAGCCTGACTCCCTCGGCAAGACCGGGAAAGGCATCCATGCCGACGGCATGGTTGAACATGACGGTCACGTCGGTCAGCTTCTCGACCAATTGGATGAACTCGGCATCGCCGACAATACCATCGTTCTCTACACCACCGACAACGGCGCCGAACTGGCACTTTGGCCAGATGGCGCGATGACCCCGTTCCACGGCGAAAAAGGCACCACGTGGGAGGGCGGGTTCCGAATCCCGATGATGGTTCGCTGGCCGGGTGTCGTCAAGCCGGGGACGGAAGTCAACGATATCGTAACGCTCATGGACTGGATGCCGACGTTCGCAGGCGCAGCCGGTATATCCGACCTGAAGGAGCAGATGAAAACAGGCTTCAAATCTGGCACCAAGGAGTTCAAGGTCCATCTGGACGGCTACGACTTGGGGCCGCTGTTGAAAAGCGAGGTGCCGACCGGACCGCGTGACTCTGTCTATTACTTCGACCAGGGCGGTAATCTCAACGCCATTCGCTGGAACGATTGGAAGCTCGCCTTTGCAGTCAACAGCGAAGGCAACATCGCCACGGCGACACGTGAGGTTCCGAGCTGGGCCAATATCTTCAATCTGAGAATGGATCCCTACGAACGAGGCCTGAAGGAAGGCGGAGGCGCCATGGAATTCCTCGCGCGCAACATGTGGCTTCTTGTTCCTGTACAGGGCAAGATCAAGGAGTTTTTCTCGGACTTCGACCAGTTCCCGTACCAAGAGGGCAGTTCGCTGAACGCGAGCGGCATCAACTACGGCCTACTTCGCCAACAGGCGGCCCTGAAAAGACTGAACGATCTTGAGAGCCTTGCGCCGCAGTAACCACTCGAAAAGCGGGGAGTCCAGTCGACTTCCCGCTTTCCTAACTCTTGATTGTCCACCTGCCGATTGGATGAATTAATGCAGAAACATTCTTGGAGTAGCCATCATTTGAGCCTAACAGGCTGCGCAACCAGTGGGTCAGACAATTTCACCTTCGCGAGCTCTGCGGGGATAGGTCCCGTTCGCGGCACTGGCAACGATTTCTATTAAAGCTGTCAGACGCGCGGCACTCGGGCCAACCGTTGCGAGCAGGCTTATCGAAGTTAGTTCTTCTTACTTTTATCACCCAATGGCGAAATCCTTATGACAGAGGAGACTCTCCCACATGAGAACCAAATCGATCTTGCCGACAAGATCCCGTTCGATATAGGCGGGTCATAGGCCACGAGGATCGTCGGAGGTGTCTTTAGGCAGATTGCTAATCCTGGAATGGCCGACGCTGACAGCGGGACAGAGTATCACCATTCTTGATAATAGTTGATAAAGGGCCTATCTTGTCTCCATCACATTAGATGGAGGACCGCATGATCAGTGCCGATCTGGGAAAACAACTCGAAAGCTATATCCAGCAACTCGTCGATACGGGTCGCTATGGTTCGAAAAGCGAAGTCCTCCGTGAAGGTGTGCGGCTGGTCCAGGATCGCGAGACCCGCCTCACCGCACTGGACGCTTCTATCATGCGCGGCATTGCCGATGCGGACGCCGGGCGAACGAAACCGGCGAGCGATGTCTTCGACCGTCTCGACGCCAAATTTCGTGCGATGGCTGACAAGGCCGAAAAATCAGCATGATCCTTGAGTTCTCCAGCGAGGCTGAAAACGACCTTGAGCAGATCGCCGATTATATCGCTGAGCATAATCCACTGCGCGCGATGTTGTTAATTCGGGAGCTGCGGAGAAAGTGTGAGGAACTGGTCGATAGTCCGAACGGCTTCGCCCTCGTCCCCCGATACGAGCACCATGGTATTCGTCGTCGGGTTCACGGTAACTATCTGATCTTCTACCGCGTCGAAACCGGAAAGGTGGTCATCATTCATATCTTACATGGCGCCACCGACTATGGGGCCATCCTATTCGACGAATGAATCGAATATATCGATCTGGGGGCTATCTCGTGCACTAAAGCAAAGCTGAAACGGCTACTCTGTGCGCCTCTACGTCATCGTGCAATTCAGCCATCCGCAACCGGAGGCGAGCGGCGATTCCCTGCCAACGAAGACTGTGTGAACGTGACGCGCGGAGATTAAACGCTTTATGCCTTACCGCGCGGCCCGCTCTTTATCTTTTGAGAATGCCTACCATCCGATTGACAGCGTCCCGATATTCCCTGTGCATTACGTCCGCCGCCTCTGAGATAGCTAACTTCCAAGCGGGTCCGCGATCCCATGCTTCTTCCATGGCGTCAATCAGTGAAGGCCCATGACCTGTCACCGGCAGTGCATCGAATAGCATTCCTGCCTGTCTGAGATCCTTATCCCGCTTGGCCTGGCCACCAGCGTCATTTTGGCGGCGGCCGGCTATGACAAGCTTATGAACGGCATACCTGCAAGGATCAGGGATGACCACCGAGATACCGGCACCATGTAGCAGGATTGAACGAACGGGATCACGGATCAAGAAATCCATGAATCTTAGCGGCTCGGCCGAAGCGCCACCGAGAGCCGGCATGTTGGCTGGTTTGTCCGAATATACTTCCGCTCCCCTGTTCGTCGTCAGGAATTCGACCCGGTAGCCGGCTTGATTCCGAAAGGCATGAGACCGGGAGCTACCGCTGATGTGCGGCACGGCGCGGAAAGTCGGATCAAGTCCTGTCAGGAGATCGAGCATAGGCGGCATTGAATCCGCTACTTCGGCGGAGATCGCAAAATCCTGGGCTAGGTCTGCATCGCCTGTGAGGATTGCCGCCGAGGGCAAGCGGATGCCGAGATACGCCGAGTAGCATTGAAAGGCGACAGTGCCAATGAGAACACCGCGCAGCCGGAAGAGACCCGCCTTGGCAAGCGCTTGTATGACATCGCCGGTAAAACGATCGGCTGCGATCAAACCGGCTTCCCGCGTCAGCGTCGAAACGAACTTGCGGCGAGCCTTATAGTCCGACTTCTCGCCTTTGAACGTCTCGACACGTTCCGAAATCAAGGGATCGTCGGCAGGCCCGACATACCGGCGCTTCTGCCCGCCCTCACCATCGGGCAGGTCGAAATACCAATAACGCCGTCCATCGACCGATACAGGCACGAACCTACCTGACGGGGGGAAGTCCTCCGCCCAATCGTCATCGAATGCCCGTTGCTGAAGTTCCGCGACCATGGTCCGGAACATGAGATCAATCTGCTTGACCACGGCGTCCCTATATCGTTGTCGCAAATCTAGTATAGTTTCTGACCCTTAGCAAGCTGTTGTCGCTCCTTCCCGGCGACACCTTGCCTCGGCGCTGTGCGCCCGGCCCAGGCAACGATGCCCGATCTCAGATGCACGCCCACCCTATCGACTAATATACTGGGTTTACAAATCTAGTATAGATAACTCGATGGTTGGCGAGTTGGCTCGTCGTCACTACGTCGATTCATTGGCCCCACGTATCGCGGCATCGGAGCTTGCCCCCAGGCAACGCGCAGCAAGACCGCTACATCACCCTTTTCCAACGGAAGCGAAATCTTTGAGCCTGTGGGCCAGAAACGAAAAAGCCTGCCGCGGGAGGAGGTGCGGCAGGCTTTCGAATAGAACCGAACAGCGACTGGGAGGAGGAGTGCCGCTGTTCCCACAGGCGCCGGAGGAGTAGAGCGCTTGCGCATACGAAGCGATGCGCGGTGTTGCTTATTGGCGTGTTCCTGCTCGACTTGGCAGTTCAAGCCGTCCACGTGACCAATCTCAGCGTCGTTGTGAGGCTACATCCGCACAAGAGTGGCCGGCTGATTGGCGGCTACATGATCTTTTACTCGATCGGCAGCGCTCTCGGTGCGATCACCGCAACGGCAACCTACGCGCGGTACGGGTGGTCGGGGATTACCATCCTGGGCGCAGCGTTCAGCGGGATTGCGCTCGTAGTGTGGATCGTTAGCCAGCTTTTCGGCGAACGCAGATCGAACGATCGCTTGGTCGACTGTACCCACGGACAACAGCTTTGGGGCCGATAGCCGGATGCAGCCAATATCCTGACTGCCGCCATAAGCCGTCACGGGAATAGCATATTAGCCGTGCTGTTCGGCAGTCAGTCGAGCGTTGATCTGCTTTTCGCCAGCGGGCGCTCGCGAGCAAGTTACACGGTCAACCGGCCCGGTTGAGAGCTTCTCGCCCGGGCAATATCGACGATGTCATCGCGTGAAGCCGTTGGATCATCCCGGTTCCATGCAACCCCCAGCCCGATCCTGAAGTCGATCCCCCTCACCTTCTTCAGTTCAAACGCCCGGTTTGGAAGCTCCAGCGTCCATTCCGGCGCAAAGCCGATGCCAAGACCGGCCGAGACCAGCGACCAAACCACGCGTTGAACATCGAGGGGGTGAACGCGCGCGGTATAGCCACGCCAGGGCCGCCGCTCAGCGACACATCAAAAGGCGACCTTCGACACCAGCCACCAAGAGAACAAGGCTGCGGCCACGACCCATACTCCAACGATAAAAACCGCCGCTCCGCGACTGACTGGCCTTCCGGCTGCAGCCATCGCTGTTGCACGATGCTCCGCCATCACATCAGGGGGCACTAATCGTATTGCTAGGAGGATCGCTAGCGGGAGTAGGATAGCATCGTCCAGGTAGCCGAGAACTGGAATGAAATCTGGAATAAGGTCGATGGGCGAGAGTGCATACGCCGCTATCAAGAAGGACAGTGCCTTCGCGTACCACGGCGTGCGAGGATCGCGGGAGGCAAGCCAAAGAGCATGGACGTCTCTCTTGATCGCCCGAGCCCACTGTTTAAGCCGTCCCAGCATTTGCCAGCCCCTACTTCGTCGCACGCTGCAACGGTATCTAGCTGTTGCCGAAACGCATTTGAAGGAGAACAAACAGGTTCTTCCTCACGGCCGTTCCAACTAACTTCTCTTGAGATGAGATAAACAACACAGGCCTTTTCTACGCTACTGCAACAGACCGAAATCCGTTGCGCGTCGTTCGAGGTACAAAAGCAACAAACCGGGCAATCTGGCACGAGCAACAGGTTGTTTGCCAGCTAGTCAGATACATGCACTGGTGTGCTTGGCATCTGGACCACTCACTCACCCAGCTTAAAAGCCGAAACCGCACTCTTTGGAACGGGCAGACGCTTTGATCCGAGCATCTGTAGAAAGCACCTTTGTAGTGTCGGTCCAGGCCACTGGCGGAAAAACAGCGGGCGGACGCCAGCGGTGAGTGCCTTTAGGCCAACCACAAGAGAAGGTTGGGCATTGTGCACTTGGCCTTCTCTGGTGGAAGTAAATCAGCGGACGCCGTGATTGATGCCGGCGGGTTGCTTGTCGTCAACTGCGTTGGGAAGACGTTGACAGGTTAGGTGAGCCTTCAGTTCACCATCACAACCAATCGGACCTAATGGGGCCGACGTCTGCACCTAACGGACCCCGTTCCACAAACGCCCGCAATTGGTCACGGCGAGATAGATTTGGTTTGTGCTACCAACGCCATCTCGATACCGAACTTGCACGAAACCCTTTAATTTACCGAGAACTTTGTCCAAGAACGTGCCTTCATGACCCTTCTTTCCTGTCGCGCCAATAAAACAGCAGTCCGGATTCCTGCTCTTAAAATCATCGAAGTCGCGGTAGTGAATGAGACTTCCTGCATCATTTAAACGGAAGAAGGCTTGGTGAAACTCGAATGCCTCCCCCGCCGCTGCTTCCAAGATCGAATCTTCGCTGACGTACGTCATCGAAGGAACGCATAATCCTGAGTAATTTGCGGCCGAGCCACTTACGATCGCGAAAATCGCAAGTCCAAAAACTGTGAGAATTCGAAGCATGCTTCAGTCCTGCTAGATGCCGCTGCGGCATCGCTTGCCGTGCTCCACCCGCTGCCAATATGGCGTACGAGTGTTGCCTGACGTTAGGATGCGGACGGCTAGCGCCATCTACTGGGTCTGACACATTCGCGTCGGGGTCCATAGTAGGGCTGGAAAGTATTGTCGAATGCCCTGTACGTACGATAATGCGAATAACACCAACTCACATGGCTGCCACCTTCGTAGGCGACCGATGGTTCATACTCGCGGTGCGGTCGATAGTAGGTATATGGCCGACGCTGATATCTGTAGGACGGTTCGTAATATGTGGGGCGGTATGGACCGTAGTGCGGCTGTGTTAATGCGCCGCCGAGGATTCCAGCGTAATACGGGCCGCCGACGCCCCGACGCCATTCCACGGGTTCTACCAGCTGCGTTGGTCTGATCTTAGGTGGGCTAGTAGCCGGAAACGCCTGTGCTGGCGTAATGCCGAGACCACCCATGACTAGTCCAAACGCCGCCAGGACTCGCTTGTACATAACCTATATCCTCCGTTCTCCCGTTAGATGAAACAGCCTGCCCTTCTCCTCAACTGTTGGTCGCACTATGGCGCTATCCGTCCCGCCATGCAAATGTCTGCTCCCAAAGCGAGCCTTGGCCACCCCGCGCGTGACCAGACTATGGACAAGCTGCTACTTTGGCAGACTGGTCGACTGTTGTCGCCTTGGTATTCTCGTTCACACGTGGTGTTTGCACAATGCCAAGACAGCCTGTGGACTGCTCCGAGACAAGGGGTTTGGTGACGACTATGATAGGTGTTTGTTGCCCTTTGAGCAGGGCGATCATGATACCGCAACAGGGGCAATGCTCTTTGCCAAATTAGCGCAGCCGATAACAACCATCCAAGAAAGTGGATAAGCTATGCTAGACGGAAGTTCGAAATGCCTCCAACCGCGTCGGCGGTCTCTCGCCACGACGATCACGGCGGTAAAATTTTCGGTCACCGCCGTTAGCTTGCTGGCTTTTGGCACGGCGATGGGTGCTGAGCTTCAGCGGAGCTGCATCGAGCCACCTGCAACCGTTACGGATATGAAGGGCATAAATACTAAGCATGCGAGGGCCACGGCGAAGTTCACCGAGCCGGACATCGTCAAGGCTTGCCATGAAGGATACGTAGCCCAAGGCAGCTACCCTTCTCCAGAAGCATGCATTAGCCAAACCAAAAATCAGCTCCTTGGCGAACCCCTGATTGTCGAGGCCAACTGCATTAGTGGCACCCTGAGGCTGGGAACCATGTCATTCAAAATGCCCGTTGACACAAACTGCGTATCCGGCGGCATCTTTGCCGCTCCGGCTTTCAAAATGCTTTGCCCGAAATACCGAGGGAAGGTTGAGAACCAATGAATAAGAATGTCTGATGGACGCTAAATTATTCAGTTGCGCAGGTACGGCCCGCAAGGTTCAATTGTCACCCGCGCCTTTGTTCGACAGGTATTTGACAAGCGCTCTGGCGTGAACTGGAAGAGCGTCAAAACTGCGCGCGCATATGAGGAGATGCCTTAGTGCCCACCCGTCGGTTATCTCCACGATCCGAAAAGACATCTCTACCCGATATCTGCGGGCATAAACCTGGGGCACAATCGCCAGTCCGACACCGCTGCTGACCATGGCACAGATATCCTCGAAGCTGTCCAAGCAAACTCGCAATTTGAAAGGTCTGCCTTCGCGCGCTGCGTGGGTCGCCAGATGGCCCTGAAGCGCACTGTCTGCCGGAAGCCCGACGAACGGCTCGTCCAGGACGTCGACCAACGCCACGGCTTTCCGACTGGCGAAAGGATGATCGCCCGGAGTGATCAATACCAGGCGATCAATCTCAAAGGGTCGGGTTTCCAGAGTTCCGGTATCTGCCGTATCGGCGGCTATACCAAGGTCTGCATAGCCTCCGGCTACGGCCGCAACGACATCGGGACTTTGTCGCTCCTCAAGGTCGATGTCGATTGTTGGATGGGCGACAAGGTATCGGCGAAGGGCGTCAGGTAGGTGAGCCATTGCGGCTCGGCCCGACAAAATGCGTATCTTGCCTCGAAGGCCTCGCGCATAAAGCTGGAGATCACCCCTCATCTGTTCCATCTGCCCAAGAACGATCCGGGCGTGGTGCGCAAGTGCCTCTCCCGCCGCGGTCGGGCGAACCCCTCGCGGGCCCCGGTCGAGCAAGGAAACTCCGCTCATTTCCTCCATGCCGCGAATACGCGCGCTCGCTGAGGGCAAGGCCATCCCCGCCCTCTCCGCTCCTTGGGTGATGCTCTCCGCCTCGACGACTTGAAGGAACAGACGGAGATCGGTCAAGTCAAAGCGCATTTACTCACCACCGTTCGGGACTCTTCGGATTTTCCGTAGGCTAACGTTGTATCTTGCGCATTGTGCAAAGTCGCCGGGCAGGATCATTGTGTGCATGGTTTTCAACGAAGAGATCAACCCATGGATGCTTCAGAAGCCCTTCTTCGCGCCTTCGCCTTGAGGCTAGCTCTTTGTGTTCTCGCTGTCCTCATGGCACGATGGGTTCCCGACAACAGACCAGGTGAAGATGGATCGGCGACAGCGTCGATCGATTATCGGCTGGCGCGTCCAAACAACGTCGACCCGTAAGGGGGGAATGTTGAAGCTCGGCCCTGCGTCAGTCGCAGCCCGAAGACGGAAATCGCACGCGAGTTCGAACGCCTTTCGGCAGCCTACGTCGGACGCGTCTCCGGGTTTGCTCGCTTAGCGCAGCCATTATGGGCAGGAACACAAGCTGACCGGTCGCGGAACTCGCGGACAGCATCCCGATAACCAGTCCCCGGTGTTTCGTGAACCACCGGTTCAAGATGGTCGCCCCAAGCACGACTGCAGTTCGACCCTGTGCCGAAACCGATGATAAGCCCCCACAAGACCAATAGATGCCAGAGCTTGGTCATAAACAGCGAGCCAATGAAGCCAATCGCCACCAAAGTAAGTGCGAAAGCAACGACTCTTCGAACACCGAAGTTGTTCAAGAACGCTACTGCAAACGGGCCCATCATTCCGAAAAAGACGAGGCGAACGGCGAGCGCTGACCAGATAGAGGATGTGCACCAACCGAACTCATCCTGCAGGGGCTTGATCAGAACCCCTGGCGCTCCCATTGCACCTGCCGAAGGTGAGATATGGACTCCCCGACTTTTCGATTGGTTGTGATCCTCGTTCTCGGGAACCGGTACTCAGGCCGCGCTCTCCAATTACCTTCGCAGTGTCCTGCCTACCGACAATCGAGACCCGTCAGTGGCCACGACTTGCTTTGATTGCCGCACTTCTCAATGCTGCCACGCTGTTCCAGCCGGGATGCACGTCGATTGGCAGAAGAGGCGTTGCGCCTACGCACATACAGCCGGCGTGAAGGGATGCTACGGACACTTTGTTACTAGCCTGTCTCGTTGTCACGACTAATGGTTCCTGACGAAGCTAGGTGACCCTGCCGTGCATTCTTCCTACAAAATTCTTGACCGTAAATCGAAACTCTGCTTTATGATTTACGGCAATGATTATACCTCGACCCGCTATTGAAAGTGCTCTTGAACAAGCTTTGGCACGTGCGCCAGTGGTCGCGCTGATCGGTGCGCGTCAAGTGGGGAAGACAACGCTCGCGCGCAAACTTGCGAGTCGACTAATAGGCACGATTTACCTGGATCTCGAACGAGCGGGTGACCGCCGTAAACTTGAAGACGCAGAAGCGTTCCTCCAGGCCCAAGTCGGGCATTTGACTGTATTGGATGAGGTTCAGCGATTACCGGCGCTGTTTGCGGAGCTGCGCGGGATCGTTGATGATCGTCGTGCTGGCGGTGAACGTGCAACACAATTTCTTTTGCTGGGATCGGCATCGTTGGACCTGATCCAGCAAGTATCCGAAACACTTGCAGGAAGAATTATCTATCAAGAAATGCCGCCGATAGGTGCGGAAGAGGCCCGCGCGGCTTCTATAGACATCGACGAGTTGTGGCTGCGCGGCGGATTCCCCGATAGCCTGACTGCAGCTACGGACGAGGATAGCTATTTCTGGCGACAGGCATTTGTTCGCAGTTACCTCGAACGAGATGTTCCGATGTTTGCACCTCGCATGCCCGCCGCAACGATCGGACGGTTTTGGACAATGTTGGCCAATGGCCAAGGCAATACCCTTAACAGCGCCCGGCTTGCCCAGGGTCTTGGCGTGTCTTCTCCCATGATCGGCCGATATATCGATCTTCTTGTTGACCTCATGCTGGTTCGGCGCCTCCAGCCATGGAGTGGTAATCTTGGCAAGCGCCTTGTGAAGTCGCCTAAAATCTATGTCCGTGATAGCGGTCTCGTTCACGCTTTGCTTGAAATCGGCACGCTTCACCAATTGCTGGGCCACCCTATCGTTGGACCAAGTTGGGAGGGTTTTGTGCTGGAAACGCTCATTGTAGCGGCTGGCCCTGGCGCAACTCCCTTCTTCTACAGGACAGCCGATGGTGCCGAGATCGATCTTATTTTCGAACAGGCTGGAAAGCCAAAAATAGCGATAGAAGTCAAGCGCTCTTCCGCTCCACAAGCTGAGCGCGGCTTCTTCGTGGCTTGCGACGATCTAGAAATTGAAAACAGGATCGTTGTTGGCTCGGGGAACGACAATTATCCAGCAAAAGGCGGCGCGAAGGTGCGCACGCTTCTGTCGGCTGTTCAGGCGGTTCGGGAGATTCTGAAATCGCCCTTCGCGCCGTAGACGAGTTATGGAACATGTCGACGCTTTGATGCGAGCGCTGCTTGCGTTGATATCTGGCTGTGGAATTCACGCACGCAGTTTGTGAGCGATCTGGCGATGTGGCCACCATCGAGAAATGAAAGATTCGGACTGCGAATCCGCTAGCCCAAGCCTGTTGCACGTTTCCCGCCACGCCTAATACACATTTTACGTGTCGCCTAATGAGCATTTTCCGGTGTCTCTACTATACATTATTCGTCGGAGCGGACGAGCCGATCTTGTTCCAATTTGTTGAGACGCCCGGAAAACCGACTTGAAAGCCGCGGCGCGTGCCCTTCCGAAGTTGTTTCAAGACCTTCGCGAGAAAGATAGCGCTGGGTGACGTCCTTGGCGCTGATCGGCGTCTACCCATCTCGTAGGGTCTCAAGGATGCCGCGCCGTAAGTCACGTACCTCTAAGAAGTCTGTGACCGGCCGCGCGGGAGTGGATCGGTCGCTTAGAGTTCGCCTTCGCGCGGCTTCGGCGGCATCCTCGGGTTATAAAACCCGATCACTGTTACGAGGGCTTTTCTCGTATGCGGTGTTTTGATCCCACCTTCCGGATCGCAGTTTGATCGGTGATGTTTCACGCCCACCGACGCCGGGGCGGAATATTGGGCGACGATCGCCTCGCTGATCGAAACCGCAAAACTCAATGGTCGAACCGCTTGGTTATCTGATCGACAGCACACCCATACCTAGTCGATACCGACCCTAGCCCTGCGTATAGCTGCCCAGAAGATCGTATCAGTCTAGCATGTCCGCTCACGACCACAGCGCTGCCGTCCCCGCCTGCATGGGTTGGACTGCGTGAGAGGCAGGTCGTTGGAGATACCGCGTTGTCACAGAGCTTGTACTGGAGCACGAATGTTCGGGTCATTGGGGAATTTCATTGATCGTCGCCGCTCAGGCGTTGTGATCCTGGCACTACTTGCGGCAGGCGTCGCTGGCGGCATTGTAGTGACGACATCGACGAGCGAGCAAACGTCCGCAGCTGAGCAACCAGGGCAGGCTGTGCCTGTCCAAACTACCAAATCGGTCCGTCGCGACGTGCCGGTCTACCTTGATGGCTTGGGCACGGTGCAGGCTGAGAATACGGTTAACATCACCCCCCGAATAGACGGACAGCTGCAGAGTGTTAACTTCATGGACGGGCAGTATGTTAAGGCAGGCGATCTATTAGCTGTCATCGATCCACGGCCTTATCAGGCTAGCCTAAACCAAGCCACCGCCAAGATAGCACAAGCTCAAGCGGACCTCGCTAATGCCCGTTATCTATTGCAAAAGGATACGAAGCTCGAAGGCCAACAGATCGTCACTCAAGAGACGCTCGAAGAACAGCAAGCGAACGTAACTTCCATGGAGGCCCAGCTTGCGGAGGACCAGGCGGCAAAGGATGCTGCAGTCGTGTCGCTTTCGTATACCGAAATTCGGTCGCCGATAGATGGCCGCACAGGTATCCGAAAAATAGATGCGGGAAATCAAGTTCACGCCGCCGACACCTCCCCAATAGTCACCATCACGCAGCTGCAGCCCATCGACGTGATCTCCTCGCTTCGTGAAGATGATCTTAGCGAACTCCAGCAAGCCATGACGAAGGGGCCGGTCTCCGTAGTGGCTACGACAGTCGATCAGGCCACCGAGATAGGGGTGGGTACGCTTTCCCTCGTAGACAACGAGATTGATCAAGCCACCGGTACGTTGCGTTTGAAGTCCTCCTTCCCCAATGCCGCCGAGAGACTATGGCCCGGTCAATCTGTAATGCTTCGGGTTCGTAAGGAGGTACTGCAAAATGCCCTTACAATACCCTCGGCGGCTCTCCAAAGAGGCCCGGATGGATTCTTCGTCTACATAGTCACCTCGAGCGGAACAGCGACGATCGCTAAGGTAACTGTGGGTCCGATCGAGGACGGCAGCGCTGTGATCACCTCTGGACTCGACGGTACGGAGGACATCGTGATCGCCGGGCAGTATCGTCTAACACCGGGGGTTTTGGTCGAGAGGCAGGACGGAACGAGCGCTCACACGGTGGGTCAGGAGTAGCGACATGGCGATCTCATCATGGTTCATCAGTCGTCCCATCGCGACCTCGCTCATTATGGTGGCATTGTTCGGTGCGGGCATAGCTGCATATCCCCTCCTCCCTGTCGCCCCGTTACCTCAGGTGGACTTTCCCACAATACAAGTCTCAACGCAGCTCCCGGGGGCGGACCCGAACACGATGGCATCGTCTGTCACTCAGCCGCTTGAGCGACAGTTCGGCCAGATTCCCGGCGTCACA
This sequence comes from Hyphomicrobiales bacterium, assembly GCA_900466605.1. Classification (GTDB taxonomy): domain Bacteria; phylum Pseudomonadota; class Alphaproteobacteria; order Rhizobiales; family Rhizobiaceae; genus Rhizobium. The sequence continues at coordinate 41,963 of UBMU01000021.1, read as the reverse complement.
CAGATGACATCAACGAGCACTCTAGGCAGCAGTGCCATTACGCTGCAGTTCGATCTTTCACGTAACGTCGACAGCGCCGCGCAGGACGTTCAAACCGCTATCAATGCCGCAGGCGGCCAGCTGCCAACGGGCCTTCCCTCGCCTCCCACTTATCGCAAGGTGAACCCTGCGGATCCGCCCGTCATCGTGCTAGGCCTCACATCGGCCGAACTACCTTTGACGTCTGTCGACGATTACGCTGAAAACGTTCTTTCGCAGCACATCAGTCAGTTGAACGGCGTCTCGCAGGTCTTGATTTTCGGTCAGCAGAAGCCGGCCGTCCGGATACAAATAGATCCGTCGAAGATCGCGTCACGCGGATTATCGCTTGAGGACGTTCGGTCCGCGATTACGGGTCTCACCAGCGATGCACCGAAGGGCACCATTCAGGGTGAGGCCCGGACCTACACGATTTACGACAACGACCAGTTGCTTACAGCGGGCCCCTGGAACGACGCGATCATTGCATACAAAGATGGTGCGCCCGTGCGCGTCTCAGACATCGGACAAGCGGTTCCTGCGCCTGAGAATACTCAGCTCTCCGCTTGGGCGAATGGAAAACGCTCAATACTTCTAGCCGTCTTCAAGCTCCCCGGCGCGAACGTCATTAATACCGTCGATCAAATCAAGGCGGCCCTACCCCAATTGAAAAGCATCGCACCGGCGGCGGTAAAACTCTCGATACTGAGTGACCGAACCGAGACCATCCGAGCATCTATTTTGGACGTCGAGACCACGCTGTTGATTACGATCGTGCTTGTCGTGATGGTCATTTTTGTCTTCCTCAGAAGCTTCTGGGCGACCGCAATCCCGAGCGTGACCGTACCCCTGGCACTCCTGGCAACACTTGGTTTGATGTATCTGGCTGGCTTCAGTCTAGACAATCTCTCTCTCATCGGACTTAGCATCGCAATCGGCTTCGTGGTGGACGACGCGATTGTAATGATCGAGAATGTTCAGCGGCATATGGAGATGGGCAAGACGCCACGGCAGGCAGCCATTGATGGGGCGGCGGAGATTGGTTTTACCATCATCTCAATCAGTATCTCTCTGGTTGCCGTGTTCATTCCGCTGCTTTTGATGGGCGGAATTGTTGGACGGCTATTCCAAGAGTTCGCGATTACAGTCACGATGACGATCGTAGTGTCAGCCTTTGTCTCGTTGACTGTTACTCCGATGATGGCCGCCCGGTTCCTTAGGCCAGAGGCGAAGGATGGCCACGGCAAGCTTTTTACCGCATTCGAGCATGGTTTTGATTTTCTTCTATCGGGATACCGCTCAACCCTAGAGGTCGCCCTGAGATTCCATGCCATCACTTTCGCCGTGTTCCTCGCATCTCTGGTAGGAACAGCGGTTCTGTTCGTCGGCATACCCAAAGGCTTCTTTCCGACGCAGGACACGGGATTGATTATCGGCATACTGGAAGCGTCCCAAGACATATCCTTTAAGGCAATGACCGCTCATCAGATTGAAGCCGGCAAAATTGTAGGCAGCGATCCGGGCGTCGCTTCAGTTTCCATGGCCGTCGGTGGCGGTTCCGGTCTGACAGTGAACACTGGCAGGATGTTCGTGACCCTCAAACCACGCGACGAGCGGGATGCCTCTGCCACGGAAATTATCCAACGCCTAAGCCCAAAACTCGCAGCGATGAACGGAGCGCAGCTCTTTCTACAGCCAGCGCAAGACATCAACGTCGGCGGACGCAGTTCTGCTACGCAATTCCAGTACACACTCCAGGATGGGGACGTTGATGAGCTAAATGACTGGGCGAACAAGCTCCTGGCAAAGTTCAAGGTGCTTCCCGAGTTGACGGACGTTGCGACGGATCAGCAGAACGGAGGAGCAACGGTTACGCTCGAAATCGATCGCGATCAGGCAGCGCGTTACGGCATCGAACCACAAGCCATAGACAATCTCCTCTACGACGCATTCGGACAGCGACAAGTCGCACAGTACTTTACGAACTTGAACAGCTACCATGTGGTTTTGGAACTACTCCCGCAATTCCAAAACTCGCCGGGAGAGATTGATCATCTCTACATCAAGTCGCCGCTGACTGGTGAGCAGGTTCCGTTGAACCAGCTCGTCAGAGAGACGACCGTGCCGACGGCGGTCTTGGCGGTCAACCACCAAAGCCAGTTTCCCTCGGTTACGCTTTCGTTCAATCTCGCGAAGGGCGTAGCGCTAAGCGAAGCTGTCGCGGCGGTGCAGAAGGCCGAAAACGACCTCGGCAAGCCAAGCACGCTTATCGGCACCTTCCAGGGAAACGCGCAGGCCTTCCAGACTTCACTGGCAAGCGAACCCCTGCTGGTTCTCGCAGCGATCTGCGTGATCTATTTGATCCTCGGCATTCTCTACGAAAGCTATGTACATCCACTGACAATTCTCTCGACCCTACCGTCGGCAGGCCTTGGTGCGCTCTTGATGCTGTGGCTGTTCTCCTTCGACTTCACGATCATCGCATTGATTGGTGTGATTCTTTTGATCGGGATCGTGAAAAAGAACGGCATTATGATCGTCGACTTCGCCATCGCTGCCCAGCGGGAAGATGGCATGTCACCGTTGGACGCTATCAGACATGCATGTCTGATGCGTTTTCGGCCAATCCTTATGACGACATGCGCAGCGCTTCTCGCGGGCGTACCCCTGATGCTTGGTCACGGGACCGGCTCCGAGCTGCGGCAACCCTTGGGGTACGCAATGGTAGGCGGCCTGCTGATAAGCCAGTTGATGACGCTCTACACCACGCCTGTCGTCTACCTCTATCTAGAAAAACTAAATGGCGTCTTCGCTTCGCGCGCGAAGCGCGGAAGCACCGATCCCGCGCCTGCCGACTGACCCTAACTATCTACAGGAGATATGATATGAACAATCTATCCAGACGTCACATGCTCGCGCTCGGGGCTGCTAGTGGTGCTGCACTCGCGGCAGTGACGGCTAACGCAGCGACGTTCAGTAATCCGGATCGCCCCCCGGAGGGCGCAATCAACGCTAACCCCGGCGGTCTCAGTGACCCGGGTCCCAAGAACCCCGCACTGAACGACCAGTTTCCATCGTTTCAGAATCCGCCCGCGACAGACGTCGGTGACATGCAGCTCTTTTGGGCGTCGTTCAATAACGCCCCTAAGCGAATCCAAGATGGGGGCTGGGCACGCCAGGTAACCAAATCAGATTTCGCGATCTCGGACGCGGTTTCCGGCGTTAACATGCGACTTAGCGCGGGCGGCATTCGTGAAATGCACTGGCACCGTGCGGCTGAGTGGGCCATCATGACGAATGGACGATGCCGTATCACCGTTCTCGACGCCAAAGGCCGGGCTTACGTGCAAGACGTAGGCCCTGGCGATCTCTGGTATTTCCCTGCAGGTTTCCCTCACTCCCTCCAAGGGCTTGGCCCCGACGGCTGCGAATTCGTGATTGTCTTCGACGAAGGGGATCAATCCGAATACGGCACCCTGCTCTTGACCGACTGGCTGGCGCATACTGAACCGGAACTGCTTGCGAAGAATTTCGGCATGTCACAGGATGCTTTTAAGTCCATTCCGTTGAACGATCTATGGATCTTCCAGGGGACTGAGCCGGGACCGCTCTCGGCTGATCAGGAGGCAGTCGCCGCTGCAGGTCTGCCAGAATATCCGTTTACCTACCGACTCACGGCCTCAGCACCGTTCAAGCAGAACGCGGCAGGGACTTTGCAGCTGGCGGATAGCAGCTCGTTCCAAGTGTCGAAGACAATTGCGGCGGCTATCGAAACGATCAAACCGGGCGCGGTGCGAGAGATGCATTGGCATCCTAATGCCGACGAGTGGCAGTACTGGATCAAGGGTGAAGGTCGTATGACGGTATTCGATGCTGGCCCGCGCAGCCAGACCGCCGATTTTCGAGCCGGAGACATCGGGTACGTTAAGAAGAGTCAGGGCCACATTATTGAAAACACTGGAAAAACCGACCTGCAGTTCGTAGCGGTCTTCAAGGTGCCTGAATATCAGGAGGTTGGGCTTTCGTCATGGCTCTCCCACACGCCCCCATCGCTCGTGGCGCAGCATCTCAACATGAGCCTGAAGGATATCGCGCGGATACCCAACGGTCAGCCTGGAATCATGCCCGGTTAAGGTGTTGAAATCGGACGGCCGCACTCGTGAGCGGCCGTCACCACGCTATTAACGCTAGCGTCGCGTGATGGACGGTGTGCTGAGGCGCGCGTCTGTCTGCACCGTGAGAGGCGACCGCTAACCCTCTGCCGACTGGGAAGCGCGTCGCGGGGATAAACCCTAAGCGTTGCAGACATCGCGTCGAAGTGCGCAAAGAGACCCGCCCACAATGGTATGGATCATGACACCACTTCGATGTCAGGCGTAGATATAAGCACCAAATGGTGCTAATCATGCGACAAAGCGTTGGAGATATAGATGCGATCTACCATAAATCTTGACGACACTCTCATGGAGCGGGCCAAATCCCTGACAGGCACGAAGGAAACTGCCGCTCTTGTCCGTCTCGCGCTGGAGACGCTTGTGCGCGTTGAATCTGGCAAGCGGTTGATCGCCCTTGGCGGCTCTATGCCTGACGCCGAGGCAGCCCCTCGCCGGCGGAGCAAAGTGGCCAAGTGATCATTGTCGATACCTCAATCTGGATCGACCATTTTCGATACGGTGACGCCGACCTGAGAAAAATCATCGAGGATGATCGTCTGCTCTGCCACCCCTTTGTCGTTGGCGAATTGGCTCTAGGTAGTCTGCGGGAACGAGATGCCGTGATTGCTTTTCTCGCATCTCAGCGCGAAGCCGTAATCGCAACACATGCAGAGGTAATGACTGTCATTGAGCGCCACTCAATATTCAGTATGGGGATTGGCTACACTGATGCACACCTGCTGACTTCGACACTCCTTGACCGGCGATCCAGCTTGTGGACGCGCGACAAGCGCCTAGCGGCCGCAGCACAGAAGGTTGGTGCGTCGGTTTATCTATCTGCACAAATCCCTAATTAGAATCGAAGCGACGCACCTCCTCCGGAAAGCTCGCCCCAAGGCCCATCCGAACCATGTTCACTACAACAGACTCCGAAGGGTGGCCATTTCGCCGCACCCGTCTTGTCGACCACATCGCAGGGCCTTCCTGACAGCCCTTGGCGCGAAGAGGTCGCATCGGAGCGTCTGCGGTTGGTGGTATTTTCTCCCTGAATTGCCGGGGCGGCGGGCGCCTGGCGACCATCGTTTCTGCGTCATCGATCTTCAGAACAAACTTGACGGCAGTGGCGCCCCGATGTCTTCGCCATGCAGAAATAGCCGTAGAGGTTGTTTCCGCAGACTTCATGACCTTAGATCATGCTTTCGCGGAGATCGCACTCAATTCTTCAAGATCCAGATCACGCTCGAGTTCGCGGAGGGTTTCGTCATCGATTTGTCCCGAACGATGCAGCCGGATGAGTTCCGTCCGGCCGACGGCAACCGCCTCTAGGACGACGTCGAAATGGGCGTGAAGCATCGGCATGTAGTCCTCGGTCCGCTCAGCATAGTCCACGATTGCCGTGGCACGGTGCTCATATCTCTTCAGCAACTGAGGATGTATCAGCTTGCCCTCGGCATCGTAGGCGAGCTCGTTGACCTTCGTGAACTGCACCTGTGCCATAGCGGCTTCGGCCTGACTCATCGTCATCGGGGCACGCTCAGATTCTGCCTCTCCTAGTCCAACCCACGAAATTATTACACCAAGCGTCGTGCCCTGCACGAGCACCGTCCCCATAATCACGGCAAATGACATGACGAGGATGAAGTCTCGTCCTGGAAATCCTTCCGGCAAACTCAGTGCAAGTGCGAGTGTGACAACGCCCCGAACGCCTGCCCAACCTAAGACGGTCGCCGCCCCCGCGCCCATCGGAACCGATCGTGCAAGCCCCAGTCCGTTCGCGAGTCTGATAGCCAGATCGGATCCGAACACCCAGACGAAGCGAGCCGCAACAAGGGCGACAAGGATCACAAGCGCCGGAAATGCCATGGTTTCGACGAGCACCCCGAAGCCGCCGCCGCGCTCGACTACATCGCGCAACGATAGGCCAATCAGTATGAACACCATCGCCTCCATAAGGAAGACGAGCACCGTCCAGAATGAAGTGCCGCGCATGCGCGTCCCCGCCGACATCACGGTGTGCTGGTGCCACGAGGCGATCAGACCCGCCGTGACAGTAGCGATCACACCAGACACATGGAGTTGCTCTCCCAGAAGGTATGCGATCCAGCAGAGTAACGTGGTCGCAGCGATCATGAGGTAGTCGTCGCGCAGTCTCCGGATGAGCCTCACCCACACAAAACCGAGCACGACCCCTAGCGCCGCCCCGCCGGCGGCAAGCACAAGGAACGTCCCAACTGCACTGACCGTACTGAACGCGCCAGTCGCTGCCGCTGCAATGGCGAAACGGAAAAGCACCAATCCGCTCGCGTCATTCAGCAGGCTCTCACCTTCCAATAGGATCTGAAGACGTCGCGGCAAGCGAACCTGCTCGAGGACCGCTCGGGCAGATACTGCATCCGGCGGCGATACGATGGCTCCGAGCGCCGCACACGCGGCCCACGGCAGCGAAGGCATTAGCAGATGGGCGACTACAGCAACGACAATGGTGGTGAAGAGAACGGCGCCGACGGCGAGCGAGGCAATGCCGAACATGTGGCGCTTCAGCCTGTCGACGGCGATGGACCAAGCCCCGTCGAACAGAAGCGGCGGCAGGAAGATGACGAGCACAAGTTCCGGATCTACGGTGATCGCTGGCAGCCCGGGGACGAACGCCAAAGCTGCACCGCCCGCAAGCAGAGCGACCGACGGAGGCAGTCCCAGCCGATGGGCGAGATAGTGGAGCGCGATGATCGCAAAAAACATCGCGATCACGAGTTCAAAGAGGTGGGTGCCGTCCATATTTCTCCCCGTGGCCAACGAGGCCCATCAAAGGACGGCGCCGTCTAAAACGCAACAGCGGGGACGAGATACATCCTCTTCAGAAATCGGTGGAGACCGATACCTCTCGCCACTGCTTGATGATGTCGGCATCACCAAGATGCTTCGCCTCTATCGCGGCGACAGTGTCGCTGCCAAATGGCATGCGAACTGGAGGCTGGGCGACATCGGCGAAGGCTACGACCTGTCGGGCGAACTTTTCCGGGTCTCCCGGCTGGTTGTGGTTCAACGAGGACGCGCGCTCGCGAACGGCACCGGCGGTTTCATCATAGTCGCGGATCCTGTTGCCGCTCGACGACAATGAGCTGGCGTCGAGGAAGTCCGTCCTAAAGTAGCCCGGTTCGATCACAGTCACATGGATTCCAAGCGGTTCCAGTTCCGCGTGGAGCGCCTCCGATAGTCCTTCAACCGCGAACTTAGTTGAGCAGTAAACCCCGAAACCTGCGCCAGCGCGGTAGCCGCCGATCGACGAGATGTTGAGGATTCGACCAGATCTCTGCGCCCGCATCTGTGGAAGGACTGCACGCGTCACTGCCAGCAGACCGAAGACGTTTGTCCGATAGAGCTTTTCTACCTCCGCTGCCGTGGCCTCCTCGACCGCCCCAATGAGGCCGAAACCTGCGTTGTTCAGGAGCACGTCAATTGCGCCAAAGTGCTCGACAGCCTGCCGGGCAGCGTCGCGCGCCTGCTCCTCGTTCGTCACATCAAGGTCGAGGGTAAGTAGGTTGCGCCGCTCTCCGAGCTTTTCTGCGATGGATACCGCACTGCGAGCGGTGGCCATGACATTATCACCGCGTTCGAGAGCAAGCTGCCCAATGCGGGCACCGAACCCACGCGATGCTCCGGTTATGAACCACGTCTTCATGTGGGCCTCCTTTTCTAGTCAGCGGCTGGCACTGCCCAAAGCTTGTTGAACGCAATGCTGTCGAAGAAAGCCGACGCCTTTACGATCTTGCCGCCATCGAGATCGAGGAACCACGCATAGGTGTTCTTGTACGGCTGGCCATCCTTTGCTGTTCCGGCGGCGTCGAAGAACACGATGACGGTATCTCCGTCGGCGTACATGTTCCGGATCGTCGGCTTGAGACCGACACTCATCCGCACGTTGAACGGCTTGATCACCTCGTTGATGAAAGCGTCACGGCCGCCATAGGACTTGGAGGCGGCAGAGTTGCCCGTGATCGTCCAGGTCACGTTGTCGGTCAGAAGGTCGTACGGGCTTCCAGTGCCCGCCGCCCAGGCGTCGAACGCCTTCTGCACGGTCGCCTTGTTCGTGGCCTCGTCGGCAGCGGCGGCACCTCCGACAGCAATGCAGAGTAAAATGGCGGCCGCACACGCGACACTGCCCAGAGTCGCCACCGATAGCTTGCTGTTGCTGCTCATGCCGGAACTCCTTGGGAAGTTGTTTGCCAACGGGCCCATCCCGGCGGCAGAGTTGAGCGGCTGGGGCAACGCCGCCTTATTTCAAATTTAGATCTGCGCCTCCCAAGCCTTGAACTGGTGATCCTTCAGCATGTCCTCTATTACCTTCGGGCATACGTTGCGGAACTTGCCCGTGTCGGCCGGAACAATCTCGATCATGCGATCGATCATCTCCTGCGGATCCATCTTGCCTTCAGGTGTCGCGAAGAAGGCGTCGAAGCCCTTCCGGAGATCGGCACGCTTGGTGAAGTTCTTGCTGTCATCCATCCACCGGAACGGATTGTCGGCCATCGTCTCGTTGTAGCCTGTGTAGTAGGCGCCGGGATTGATGGTCTGGATCTTGATACCGTAGGCAGCGAGTTCCTGCTGCAGCGCCTCCGCAATGGATTCCAGAGCATGCTTCGTGGAGACGTAGGTCCCCCAATTTGCCGGGGTAAAAAGGCCGCCCATCGAGGACGTGAATACCACCTTCTTTCCGTGGTGCTTGCCTTCGCGGATCCAGCGCTGAACAACGCCCTGTGTAAGCGTCAGTGGGAGGAAAACATTCATTTCGAAGTTGCGGCGGACGATGTCGACGGGGATTTCCCAGACCGGACCCGGTTCTCCCTGTCCCGCATTGTTCCAGAGGACATCGAAGTCCCATCCCTGCGCCTGTTTGATGTCGTAGGGATCGGTGAGATCGAGGCGTTCGACACGGATACGCCCAGCGAGATCCAACTTGGCCACTTCCTCGCGCATGGCAGTTACCATTGGCGAGACCTGGCAGGTCGCGATGATGTTGTGGCCGTTCTTTGCCATCCCGATGGCTGCCGCCTTGCCGAAGCCTGAACCAGCACCAGTAATGAGGATTGTCTTTCCCATGTCATTTTCCCTTCGTGCTCGCAGGTTTATGGTCAGCGTAGTGTCGCCTCGAAGGCCGCGAGCCCGGCCTTGGCGATCTTTGTGTCCTGTTCGATGGTTCCGCCCGAAACCCCGAGCGACCCGGCCAGCCCGCCATTCGGACATTTGAGCGCTATGCCGCCCGCGTAGGGTGCCAGCCCGCCATTGCTTAACTCGAGATGGGGCGCGGGAGCGCCGGGCTTCAAATAGTCCCAGACATCCTCGCTATTGCATTGGAAGAGCACCGCAGTCCGAGCCTTCCGCATCGCGATGTCAATGGATCCGAGTACGGCTCCGTCCATGCGATGAAAGGCCTTCAGGTGCCCGCCCTCGTCCAGGATGGCGATAATCGCCGCAAGTCCCATCTCCCGAGCCTTGGCCTCAGCATGATCGAGGATCGCCTGCGCGTTGTGAGCCGAAATCGACATTTTCATCCCCCTTTCGTCTCATCGTGTTCGATGGTCAGACTCTTGAGCGGCAGCGCATTCGCTTCAAGTTGGTAGCTGTTAAGAGTTGTTAAGGTGGAAGCTGTGCGTATCCAACGTCCCAGGGAAGGTCGCGGCCCGAGGCTTCGGCGGCCACCTCGGCGTGGGTGCCACCCTTGTCGCCCTTTCGGTCTTCCGGTATCTACAGGATCGTTGTCGTGGAGCCCGTCGTGTCAGTGCAACGGTTCACATTCGGCCCTTTTGAACTCGATCCCATGCGGCTCGAGTTGCGGCGCGACGGCATCCGCCTGAACGTCGGGGCGCGAGCCTGCCGGGTGTTGGTGGCCCTGGTTGAGCGCCCTGGTCAGGTCGTTACCCAGAAGGAACTCATGGCAGCCGGTTGGTCCGGCTTGCACGTTGCGGACGTGAACCTTCGCGTACACATCGTGGCGCTCCGCAAAGCGCTCTCGGGCGGCTCGGACGTGTCATTCGACATCACGACAGTGCCTCGTGAGGGATATGTATTCGCTGGCCCTTTCTCGCCTAAGGAGGAAGGGATCACGACGAAGCCACCCCACGTGGTTCCGCGACAGCTCACTACCCTCTTCGGTAGGGCCGAGGCGCTGGTGCGCCTCTCAGAAGCAGTCGCCACACATAGGATCGTGACGATTACTGGTTCGGCGGGCATCGGAAAGACCGCAATTGCGCTGGCGGCCATCGCGGAACAATGCGAGAATGCGGGCGCCGAATGCGTGTTCGTTGACTTCTCGACTTCCGTGTCATCTCTTCACGTGGGAGCACGGCTTTTCGAGGCACTCGAACTCGATGGGAATCCAAACGACGTCCCTGCCCATATCGAGCACGCCCTGAGGGGCCGCACGATCCTGCTTGTCCTCGACAACTGCGAACATGTTGTAGGTCATGTGGCGGCATTCGTCGCAAGGCTGACGGCCACAACTGAAGGGGTTTCGATTCTCGCCACTAGCCGGGAACCATTGCGTGTCCCGGGCGAGTGCGTCTTCCCTCTTGAACCCCTGAATTGTCCGCCTGAGGGTGCCGTGCTGACCGCGCAGTCGGCGATGGATTACGCCGCAATCCAGATGTTCGCCGAGGCTGCGAGCCGACGCTCGCTCGCATTCGCTGTCGGAGACGCCAACGCGTCTCTGCTGGGGGAGGTTTGTCGGCGACTGGACGGAAGCCCTCTCGCCATAGAACTTGCTGCGGCGACGAGCGATACCATGACAATCTCCGAACTCGCGAAGCGGCTCGACGATCGGTTCACCGTCCTGATAGGGGGCGCTCGCACCGCTCTGCCGAAGCACCGGACGCTGCAGGCGGCACTCGACTGGAGCTACGATACTCTGAGCGAGGAAGAGGCGTTGGTCATGCGCAGCCTTGGCGTATTTCCCGGGCGTTTCACGGCCGATGATGCGGAAGCTGTCGTCGGAGATGACACATTGCTTGGTGGCACCATTCATCACGCGCTGGCTAATCTAACGGCGAAGTCCCTCCTCGCTGTCGATTTCAGTGGAGAGATCGCGTCGTTCCGCTTCCTTGAGACAATGCGTGTCTATGCAAGGCTAAAGCTGCTGGAAGGTGAAGAGGCGCCCCCTGTCTACGCACGTTTCGTAGATCACACCTTGCTCCGGATGACGATCACAAATCAGCAATCCACGCCGGATGAGGACATCAAGCGAAGCCATAGCGGCATCCTGGACGATTGGCGAGCAGCACACGATTGGTCAGTGCGAAACTGCGACTGGAATGCCGCACTTAAATTAATGGCTGAGGGCATCAGACTCTGTAAGTCTCTGAACATCAGATTGGAGTTCGTACACCGGGCAATCGAAACGCTCCGAATGGCCCGTCCCACCCCGCAGAACGAAGACGTCTTGTGGTGTGAGATGCGCGTGTGTTGCCACACGGCGGAGATGCTGCTCGAAACCCAGCCACTTGATCCGCCGAACTTCATTGACTTGATCGAAAAGATTGGATCGCGATCCCTCCAACTTTCGAAGCGCTTGAACGCACCGACCTTTCAGATGAGCGCGCTCGTGACGCTCACCACGGGGGCATTGACCGGAGCGAATGTCGAAAATCTAAAGACATACGGATCCGCAGCCTTCGAACTTGCCCAACGCATGCAGGATTCCGACTCCATTCTGACGGCGCACTATCTCAACGCCTATGTCAGACACTATGACTCCGATTTCGAAGCCGCGGTGCGTGAATGCGATCGCTCGCTTGATCTCGCCTCACGGGCAAAACCTGGGACTTCGATCTCCTTCGAGCACGTCCCGAGCGTTCGCGCAATTCGCTCTCGCACGCTCTGGCTTCGAGGCGAATTCGCATCGGCGTTGGCGGAGATGGAGGACGCTCATCGGTCGGCGCAGGAGGGAGGACATGTTCCGACGATCGCGTGGGTGGCGTGGTGCGACATGTGGGTTAATCTCTGGGCCGGTAACATGGATAGGGCAATGGGCAGCCTGAAGCTGCACGAACGAATGGCGAGCGAGTACAGGAATCCGGGCTGGTCAAGATATGTTCCGAGTGCCCGGGAAGCCTCGGAACGCCTTCGCGAAGGTGGCAGGTCGTTCGACGCGGCGCCGATCGATTGGATGCCTCACGTTGCGTCACATGCGGACATGATGACGAGCATCCATTGCTGCTTTCACAGATGTGAGGACCTCCAGCGTATCGAGACCGTTCCTCAGCATTGGTGTGCCCCAGAGCACTTTCGCGCGGCCGGGGAGCATCATCTTTTTGCAAAAAGAATTACGGAAGCCGAGAGGCTCTTTTTACGCGCGCTCGCACTATCCCAGTCGGCAGGTGCGGTAGCGTGGGAAATACGAGCTACACTGAGCCTTGCGCGTCTCAGGATCCGCCAGCAGCAGGTTCCGGCCGCCCACGCCCTTCTGGAGCCGTTGATAGAACGCTTTCTCGGCTCTCACGAGAACGCGGACCTTCGCTACGCAGCGGACGTGCTCGCTGCCTGCTGACCGCGCACGCACAACAATTAGCTTCCAAGCGGGGCCTCAGCTTCCAACGTAGCCCTCGTCCCTCGCCGGGCGGCGAAAAGGGCACAGGAAACATAGAGAAGAAGTGATGCCGCTGTCATGGCAACAGCGGCCCAGCCGCCGCCGAGCACGTTGACTTCCGTCGTCGCGAATGAGGCGATCAAAGGACCGAGCCCGTTTCCAAAGAGGATCATCGGCAAGATGAGAACCGCCGCTCTTCGTGTCGCGTCAAGCCGGACGATCTCGGCCATCTGAAAAGCCTGCAGCGCACATGCGGCGCTGGCAAAGGCGCAGATCGCAATTATGAATGCCGTCGGCGCATCGGTGAGGATGGCGAGCGCGATGAACCCTGCCTGCATCAGAACAAGCACTAAAAGGCTTGGCCATTTGGCCATGCTCGGAACGAGCCATGCCGAGAGCCATGATGCGGCCACCTGGCTGGCAAGACTGGCAGAAAAAGCCAAGCCGATCACGGAAGGGCCTAGACCGTGCTGAGTTGCAACGCGCTCGATATAGGTCCAAGCCGCACCAAGCCCGGCGGCTTGAAGGACGGTTGCGCCGCCGAACAACATCACTGCTCCGCTGAAACGATTTCCGGTTCGCTCTGCGCGCTCAAGAACGCTGACTTTGTCCACCAGGGTGACGGCGAAGAGTGCTGCGACCAGAGCCCCCACAGCGAGTGCGTAAAGCCCCGCCGCCACCCCGAAAGTCGGGATCAAAAGAACGGGGAAAAGATATGCAAGTCCGATCTGTGGCACCACGGATGCACCGCAGAGGATCCCGGTCAGCCTGTCCGGATTGTTCGAACGGACGATGATCGCGTTCGCCGCTCCAAAGAGAAGTCCCGCAAGCAGTCCGGCGACGGCCCGGTCGAGAAAAACGGCGGCTGTTGTCTCAGCGTGTGCATTCGCTACGTTGACCGCCACCAGTCCGAGCGCGGTCGCAGCGGTCTTCAGGCGCATGGCGCCGCGCGCCATCCAGTAGCCGCCAACAGTTGCCCCCAATGTCAGACCGAGCAATTCGAGCGTCGCCGCCTGGCCGATGCCTGCCTTGCTCAATAGGCCCGCATCGTTCAACCCGCCGAGTAGGATCGGCAGCACGCCAAGAGACAGCAGAGATGCGGTCCCGATGATGATGGCTCCGCAAATCGTAGCCGCTTTCATACTCATCGACCCCATGGAGAAGCATGCCAAGAGAATGACCAAACTAATTTTTAGTCAATGCTCGCGAAGATCGGGAATGTTGGCTGCAAGCTTCAGACATCGTGCCGCTGCGATAATCGCCAAGCAGCCGTTGTGTTAGGTTCCCCTTCGCATCAGTGCGATTTTTACCGCAGTTTTGCCAAAGACGTGGTAGCCGGAACCGCCCTTGGCGAGGGTATCAAGAAAAATGTCCGGCTCGGTCACCTTGATGCCATCAAGGATATGGCACCGGGACGTCCTCGAACCAGGCTACGTGCCTGCGGCATATGCTGTTGAATGCGGCCTCCTTCCGGAGACGTTGCGTGGCATCTTCGAAAGGATTCCCGCACAACAGATCGCGGGGATAGAACTCGCGGAGTTCGAGGCATCACTGGACGAGGCGAAAGACGCTGCGGCCTTGAAATTCATGATGGATGCCGTTTTGCCATTGCTGATTGCCTCCGGCATCCGGGCTCCGTAAAACTCGGCTTAGCCGCGCCGTCAATTGCCACCGGCTGCGACCAGAACCGGATCGCGCCGGAAGTCCTCAGGAAATAGCCGCTTGAGGTTCTCGATCTTTGGAAGATCGTTGATCACGATATACGGGTAGGTCGGATTGTTCGTCAGAAAATTCTGATGATAGGCCTCTGCCGGATAGAAGCTCTTGCCTGGCTCGATCTTGGTGACGATCGCAGCATCATAGACGCGGGCATGATTCAACTGGCCGATGTAGGCCTTGGCGACTTTGGACTGCGCGTCGGTCTGCGGGAAGATCGCCGAGCGATACTGGGTGCCCGTATCCGGCCCCTGGCGATTGAGTTGCGTTGGGTCGTGCGCTACCGAAAAGTAGATCTGGAGCAGATGGCCGTAGCTGACCTTACTTGGATCAAAGACGATCTCCACGGATTCAGCGTGCCCCGTCGAACCCGTGCCGACCGTCTCGTACTGTGCCGAGGACCGCGGGCCGCCGGCATAGCCCGATGTCGCGCTCGCGACCCCTTTGACATGCTGGAACACGCCCTGGACACCCCAGAAGCAGCCGCCGGCGAAAACCGCGGTTTCGGAGGCGCCGCCGGTCGGCTCGTCTTGGACCGGCGCCGGGATCACCGTTGCCTCCTCCGCGGCCGACACCGTCAACACGAGACCCACGCCGACGCTTGCCAGCGCCACCGCGCCGAAAATGGCGGGCCCCAGAGAGCTTCCTACCTTCTTGCCGGAACTGCGCATCGTAACGATCTCCTCTAGCCAAAAGTAAACGCGTAAGCTTGGACACCTGGATCCAGGAACCGGATCTCGAACGTGTGATCTGCGACCGATCCAGCCTCTCGCACGAGTTGATAGAGCCGTTGACTTGTCACCGTACCGATTCCGGCGGCGTCGGTATCGACACCGTGGCTGGCACCCGGAGGCTTGCCGTCTATCGTCACCTGGAAGCGCACCGGCTTTCCTTCCATCGCTGGACCAAGCACCAGATGTAGGTCGCGCGCGTGGAAGCGATAGTAGATGCTGCCCTCCTTGTCGTTCAGCCCCGCATTTTCTGCACCGACTGTCCAATTTCCGGTCAGACCCCATTCGTTCAACCGCGGTGTCGCTGCCGCATAGACATGCGGCGTATCATTGACGGTGCCCTTTGCATCCACGAAGTTTTCCGACCGTTGCCAACCGACATAGGTCTCTGGCGACTGGACATCGTTCTCATCCGACGCCGCTTGTGCGCCCGCGGCCTTCACCTGGACGATATCGCCGGACACTCCGGTTTTTCCAGCCTCAGCCAGAAGCTGTTGGATTACTCGTTCGGACTGATCGTATTCTCCCTCGCCGAAATGGTGGTGTCGAACGTGACCCTCGGCATCAACAAAATAGTGTGCCGGCCAATATTGATTGTCGAAGGCGCGCCAGATCGCATAGTCGTTGTCGATCGCAACCGGATAGGTGATACCGAGGTCGGCGACGGCCTTCTTCACATTCTCGATGTTCTTCTCGAAGGCAAATTCCGGTGAATGTACCCCGATGACCACAAGACCCCGATCCTTGTACTTTTCGGCCCAGGCTTTGACATAGGGAATGGCGCGGATGCAATTTATGCAGGAGTAGGTCCAGAAGTCGACGAGGACCACCTTGCCTTTAAGCCCCTGTACCGAAAGAGCTGGCGAATTGAGCCACTGAACCGCGCCATCCAGGGAAGGCAGCGTCCCTTCGATCGGGAGCGCATCTGCAGCAGCTTTGGGTTTTGCCTGCATCATCATCGTGTTCGAACTGCTCATCATGGCGGGGTTGCCGCTCATCATGGCGCCCGTATCGTCCTTGCTCATCACAACCGATGAAGGCTTACCGTGATCCTGCGTCTGGAACTTGTCGATCAGTCCCTGCTCCAGGGAGGCCGTGCTGGCGAGTGAAGCCCGCGTCAGGAAGCCGGTATCGAGGCCCATGGCGATCGCGACGACAGCAACCAGAACCGCTACGCCGACACCGCCTCGCAGCCACTGCCCGACGCCAAGAGATCGCTTCATCGCCTGATAGACCCTGCCGCCGACAAGGAGTGCAAGCGCCAGCGAAGTGGCAGCGCCGAGCGCATAAGCAAGCAGCAGGAGCGTGGTTCCAATACTGGCTCCCTGAAGTGCTGCTCCTGTGAGGATAAGTCCAAGGACCGGTCCTGCGCATGGGGCCCAAAGGAGCCCTGTCGCGACGCCAAGCAACAAGGACGCGATAACCGCAGAGCCGCCCTTGCGAGTCTTGCTATTCGCCGATTGTGACAGCCTCGCTCCCAGAGAAACGAGCGGTCGCGTCAGATGGTCGGAGAGCGCCGGAAAAAGTAGGATCACGCCGAAGGCGGCGAGCAGCGTGAGCGCGGCGTATCGGCCATACTCATTGGCCTGTACCGCCCAACCGCCACCAACTGCAGCAAGTGTTGCCACGGCCGCAAAGGTCGCTGCCATACCAACGAGCATCGGAAGCGTGCTGCGAAGGAAGGGCTGGCCGACGCGCGCGAAAACGAAAGGCAATACTGGCAATATGCAGGGACTGACAATCGTCAGTACACCGCCGAGATAGGCAAGGAGAAAAAGGAGCATAGGTTTATCTCGCAAGCATCAGGACGAGGCCGGATGAAAAGTCATGGCAACGCCGTTCATGCAGTATCGCAGCCCGGTCGGCTTTGGACCGTCGTCGAAGACGTGGCCAAGATGGCCGCCACAACGGCTGCAGTGAACCTCGGTACGCACCATGCCCCCTGAACTGTCCTTTCTAGTCGATACCGCGCCCTCGAGCGGTGCCCAGAAGCTTGGCCAGCCAGTGCCGCTTTCGAACTTCGTGGTCGAGGAGAAGGCGTCCTGATCACAGCCCACACAGGCGAAATTGCCCTTGCGGTGTTCGTTCAACAGTGGGCTGGTGAAGGGATACTCGGTCCCCTGCTGCCTCAGCACCGAGTACTGGTCGGCCGTGAGAATCTTTCTCCACTCTGCATCGGAACGTGAGACGGGGAAGGACTGCGCCGCGACTGCTTCTCCCTCGCCCCAGCCAACGCGTGATGCCACGACACCCAGTCCCGCACCGAGAAACAACAGACGTCTGGTAAACATATTCGCTTCTCCTCACACCTTACGTGACACACCAGGCCCGTTTGCTTGGAGCAGTATATTCCACTGAATATACTGCTTACCGGAACTACGTGAGAAAGCCCGTTTTTGTTACACACATGATGATGAAGACACCGAAACGTGAAGGCCGGCTCAGTCCTCGGCTGCGGATTAGACAATCGCCTCCAAGAAGCTCGCGAGACTGGGAGAGATCCAGTTGTCGTTTTAGGATCCCACTCGGAAAACACTCGAGGAGCACTGCAAAGGGCACCCGCCCGGAGCTGAGAATCAGGATGGACCTTCGCTCCGAGCGGGCCTCACACGGCACCCGACAGGTTGGTAGGCACCTTCGCGGCCGGCGGCTTTGTCCGAGCCGTAAAGCCCTTCATACAGCCGCCACAGGAAAGCCAAGCCGTTGTCGCAGTCTGCCCCTTTCCGCGACCATACTGGCAAAGAGCGGCAAGAGCTTTCTCCTAAGAAGGTCAGGCTGCCACGTCCTTGGCAAGTGAGGCTTTCACTCTTGGAACAACTTCTTCCCCGAATAGCCTGATGCTCTGGATCAATTTCGCATGCGGCATCGTTCCGATGCTGTACTTCAGCTGGAACCTCTGAATACCAAGGGTCTGGATCACCGGCGCAAGCTTTCCGGCGACGCTTTCGGGTGAGCCGACATACAGCGAGCCCTGATCGATTTCGGCTTCGTACTCTCGCTCGGTGACAGGACCCCAGCCCCGTTCACGGCCAATGCGATCTCGCATGGCGCGGTAATGCGGCCAGAACTCCGCTTTAGCAGCGGCATCGGTGTCGGTTATGTAGCCCGGGGAATGAACACCAACGGGAATCGCCGGATGCTTCAACTGCTCATTGGCGTCACGATAGAGATCGACGAACGGTTTGAAGCGATAAGGGCTACCGCCGATGATGGCTAGCATCATGGGGAGACCATACTGGGCAGCACGAATGACGGAATTGGGGCTTCCGCCGACACCTAGCCAAGTCTTCAAGGGGCCCTTTTCGACGAGCGGAAACACACGCTGGCCGTTCAACGGCGGTCGCGTCGTTCCCACCCAGTTCACGGGCTTTTGTTGAAGGAGCTGGGCGAAAAGCTCTACCTTTTCGTCAAAGAGCTTGTCGTAGTCCGACAGCGAATAGCCAAAGAGCGGGAAAGACTCCGTGAAAGACCCTCTGCCCAGGATGACCTCCGCACGGCCGTTGGACGCGGCGTCGACCGTTGCGAACCGCTGGTAGACGCGCACCGGGTCGTCTGAACTTAGCACCGTCACGGCCGAACCAAGTTTGATCCTCTCGGTCACTGTCGCAATGGCCGCAAGAACAGTTTCCGGGCTGGAAACCGCGAAATCCTCGCGGTGGTGTTCGCCAATGCCAAAGAAGTCGACCCCTACCTCGTCGGCTACCACTGCCTCCTTGATCACATTCCGAATGACCTGAGCATACGTCTCAGGCTGGCCGGTGGCGTCGTGCGTCACGTCCCCGAAGGTATCCAGTCCGAATTCTACATTTGTCTTTGCCATGATCACTTTTTCCCATTGGCCAAGTCGCGGGCAGCCTTCGACGCCCTCGCGTTTGGATCTTGGAACGTTAGGTGGGGTGCCGATCGGTGAAGCGAAATGGCGAAAAACTAGATGGTCACTATCGAGAACTTCGAGAAGGTCGCCGTGGCTTCAGGGCACCTACGCACCCCGAAGCGCAAAACGCGACGAAAACCTCGTCAGGCAGAAGCGGCAGCCAGCGCTTCTTCGCTGGCTTGCACAACGGCATCGACTGTTATGCCGAACTTCCTGTAGACGGCGTCGATCTTTCCGGATGCACCGAAGCTGTGCATACCCACGAAGCGACCATTGAATCCCAGATATCGATCCCAGCTGTCCTGCACGGCTGCTTCAACAGCAACTCGCGCTGAATTTGGCCCCAGCACCTCCCGCCGGTATTCCGGCGATTGCGCCTCGAAAAGCAGCCTGCACGGCATCGAGACGACGGCTGTCCGAACACCTTTGACGTGCAATTTATCTCTGGCCTGAACCGCCAGATGGAGTTCGGACCCGGTCGCCATAATCGTCAGTTGACGCTCGCCGCCTTCCGCCTCCAACAGCACATACCCGCCTTTTGCGGACAGGTTTTCCCCACCAGGCTCCTTGCGAAGTAGCGGCATTGGCTGCCGGGACAACGCAATCAGGGAAGCTCGACGTGGAGCATCAAGGATTGTTTCCCAGCACTCCGCGGTCTCAATCGGATCGCCCGGTCGGTAAACCGCGAGCCCGGGGATTGCTCGAAGGGCGGATAAATGCTCGACCGGCTGGTGGGTTGGGCCGTCTTCGCCCAAGCCGATGGAATCGTGTGTCATGACGAAGATCGACCGGATTTCCATCATTGCGGCAAGACGAATTGCAGGACGGGCGTAGTCAGAGAAGGTAAGAAAGGTACCGCCGTAGGGGATCAGGCCTCCATGGAGCGCGATACCGTTGATCGCAGCTGCCATGCCGTGTTCTCGCACGCCGTAATGGACGTAGGAACCCGCATACTGGCCCGGTGCGATCTCGATTTGCGACTTGGCCTTCGTGTTGTTGGACGGCGTCAGATCTGCTGAACCGCCAATCAATTCCGGCAAGGCCTCGGCGAGGTGATTAAGGACGGTGCCACTGGCTTGGCGAGTGGCCAGATCCTTTTCGCTTGCCAACAACTCACTCTTGGCCGCGTCGATTGCCTTGCGCCAGTCGCTCGGCAAATCACCTTTCATCCGGCGCTCAAATTCCGTGCGGATTTCCTCGTTCGTGGTGTGGACGCGCACTGCCCAAGCAGTCCGCTCGTTTTGCCCCTTTGAGCCAATGGACCGCCACGCCTCAAGCAGATCATCCGGGATCTCGAACGGAGGCGAAGACCAATCCAAGAGCTTTCTTGCGCCTGCAATCTCTTCTTCGCCCGGCGCATCACTATGCGCCTTCTGAGTACCAGCCTTTGTTGGAAAGCCGAAACCAATGACCGTCTTGCAGGCGATCATCGACGGTCGATCACTGACCTTCTGCGCCTCGATGATCGCTGCCCTGATAGCATCGGTATCGTGTCCGTCGATCTGCTGGACATGCCAGTTTGCCGAACGGAAACGCACTACATGGTCATCGGATTCAGCGAGGCTGGTTGCGCCGTCGATGGAAATCGAGTTGTCGTCCCAGAAATAGATGAGCTTCCCGAGTTTCAGGTGACCTGCGAGCGCGATGGCTTCCTGGCTGATGCCTTCCATCAGGCAACCATCACCATGGAAGACGTAGGTGTAATGGTTCGAGAGATCGTCGCCGAACTTTTCGTTCATGATCCGCTCGGCCAGGGCCATGCCGACCCCGTTGGCCAGCCCCTGCCCCAGCGGCCCGGTTGTGGTTTCGATGCCCGTTGCATGGCGATATTCCGGATGTCCCGCAGTCCTGGACCCGATCTGACGAAAGTTCTTGATCTCGTTGATGGTCATATCCTCGTAACCAGTCAGGTACAGAAGACTATAGAGCAGCATTGATCCGTGGCCGTTCGAGATCAGGAACCGGTCGCGGTCGTACCAGTATGGGTCCTTGCTATCGAAATTCATGAATTCAGAGAACAAGACTGTGGCGATATCCGCCATGCCCATGGGCATTCCAGGGTGGCCGCTTTTGGCCTGCTGGACTGCATCCATTGAGAGGAAGCGGATGCAGTTGGCGAGCTTGCGCAGGTGGGGGTCTTTCGGTGCGGGAACAGATACGGTGGTATCGGGCATGTGTATCTCCTAGTTTGGACCGCGTATTTGCGTGGAGATAGGGCGAGAAGAAGTAAGCGACACTCATCCTCGGGTAAGAGTTCGTGTGCGCCGCCTCTCTGATCGAGCACAGGCAGCGCGCTCGATAACCGAACGAATGTAGAGCAGGCAAAAGCCAGGGCATTTCTTAGTGCGCACCAGTCGATAGGTGCAACTGACGACGGAGTGGTGGTGCTTCCAGTCGCAATGCCGTCGAAGGTGATCGGCGAACCGTAAAAGCTTCACGATTGGGAAGAGTCCTCCCGAGTGAAGCCTATAGGGGTCGGGTCGTTGCAGCGCGACTATCCACGGCATGACGATGCCCGCGAAGTGTACGAAGAGTGGCGCACCACAAAGATGCCAACCGCTGCGGGGTAGCGCTTGAAGCTATCACGAAGCGCCACACCGGAACTGTCGAAGCACCTTCCTGGATTTAGCTTCCGAGCAATCGTTCATAAGGATGAAGCTGCGAGCAGATTCGACGAACTCGCCACGAATTGCTTCTTCAGCTTCCGCGAGACTATCTCGTATGGCTTGGCGCCACCGGTCAATCTGCAAGCGCGCTCGATGGTCTCAATATCGCTCGCGGATGCGAAGTCGAAGGCTGGGTCCTTGGTAGATATGGTCAGGCGGATCGATTTCTCAGCGGTTCATTTTTCTCTAAATGTCCAAGCTAGCTAATCAGTTTGTGGCTGTTTCCGCACTGAAATTAATGGTGGCTCGCACCGCGGCTTTCCAACCCCTTACCAGCTGAAAATTCTGGTCGGCATCCACGGAAGGTTCGAAACTCCGACCGCTCTCCCGTTCCAAAGCGAACTGGTCCAAGCCGGGCCAGCATCCAGCCCCGTGACCGGCCAGCCACGCAGCGCCAAGGGCGGTAACTTCGGCAGACCTCGCGCACTGAACCGGGAACCCGACGATATCTGCAAGCCGCTGCATGGCCCAGTCGTTCTTCGACACGCCGCCATCGACGCGCAGTAGTGATATCGGGAAGTTCGGCCAATCACTGCGCATGGCTTGCATCAAGTCGTGCGTCTGCAAACAAATCGAATCCAAGGCAGCACGCGCCAGCTCGGCCGGGCCGGAATTTCTGGTCATGCCGAAGAGCGAGGCACGAGCGCTAGGATCCCACCAAGGAGCGCCAAGGCCAGTGAATGCGGGAACAAGGTAGAGTTGCTGTTGCAGGTCTGCCTGTCGCGCAAGGTCGGCGGTCTGATCGGCGTTGCCGATAATGCCGAGGCCGTCACGCAACCACTGCACCGCCGCACCCGCAATGAAGATCGATCCTTCAAGCGCATAGGTAATTTTTGGCCCGATCTTGTACCCGACCGTCGTCAGGAGACGATTTTTTGAAGTCACTCGATCCGTACCCGTGTTAAGCAGCGCAAAACAGCCGGTGCCATAAGTTGCCTTCATGGTGCCCGGCTCGAAGCACGCCTGACCGACAAGGGAGGCATGCTGATCACCGGCCATCCCTCGCAAAGGGATCTCTGCTCCGAGAATATCGCGCCGTGCTACTCCGAAATCATCAACGTTGTTCAGGATTTCAGGCAGGATGGAGCGTGGAATGTTGAAGCACCGAAGCAACTCCTCATCCCACTGCCCCGATGAAATATCACAAAGCATTGTCCGCGAGGCATTGGTAATATCGGTCACGTGGCGTTGACCGCCAGTCAACCGATATGCCAACCAGCTGTCGACGGTCCCGAATGCCAGATGGCCTGCATCGGCCGCCTGTCGCGCACCGCTGACGTTATCGAGAACCCAGGCGATCTTGCTTGCCGAGAAGTAGGCATCGATAAGCAAACCCGAACGCGAGGCGATGAGGTCACTTGCTCCTTCGGCTCTCAGGCGCGCACATGCTTGCGCCGTACGCCGATCCTGCCAGACAATGGCGTTGTGTATTGCCTTACCTGTCCGGCGGTCCCAGATGATCGTTGTCTCTCGCTGGTTGGTTATGCCGATGGCGGCAATCTCCCCCGGTTCGATAGAGGCAGCGCCGATCGCGTCCCGTGCTGTCTCGACGGTGGAGCGCCAAAGGTCCTCAGGATCATGCTCGACCCAGCCGGAACGAGGAAAGTGCTGCGCAAACTCCTGTTGCCCTAGACCTCGTGCGCGGTAGTGCTTGTCGAAGACGATTGATCGCGTCGACGTCGTGCCCTGGTCAATTGCAAGGATGTAACCGCTCATCATTACCTCGATCGTTGGATTCAGCCGACTGCGGCTTGGCTTGCAGCCTGTTGAAGAAATGCCTGCAGTGCCTTGACTTCGGACGGACTAAACCGAAGCCCGAGCTTCGTGCGTCTCCAAAGAATGTCATCGGTAGAAACCGCCCATTCCCGCTTGACGAGATGGTCGACTTCGTTTGCACCAAGATCTCCCGCAACGATCTCGCCGAGTTCGCCTTTCCCACCAAGGATGTCGAAAGCAGAGGTTCCATAAAGGCGGGCAAGGCGACGGAGGGTCGCTGTCTCGACCCCTGGAGCCCGCCGAACAAGCTTGGCGACGAGGTCGTCGAAGCCGTCAACGGCGAAGTCGCCTCCGGGTAGTGGCGCAGTTGCCGTCCAGCTTTGCTTACGTGCACCAAGCAGATGCTCGATCTCGGAGAGAACGGACTCTGCCAAGCGACGGTAAGTGGTGATCTTGCCGCCGAACACGTTGATCATGGCTCCCCGCGCCTTATCACCATCGACCTTCAAGACATAGTCGCGCGTTGCCTCCTGAGCGCTTGACGCACCTTGTTCGAAGAGTGGGCGTATCCCGGAATAGGACCAGACAACATCCTTGGGCGATATCTGCTTCTTGAAATAGGCACTTGCCGATGCGCAGAGGTATTCGGTTTCCTCGGTGCTGATCCGGACGGCCTCCGGCGCACCATTGTGGTCGCGGTCCGTGGTGCCAATCAAAGTGAAATCATCCTCATAAGGAATGGCAAAGATGATCCGCTTGTCGCTGTTTTGAAAAATATACGCCTTGTCATGTGCAAAGAGTTTGCGCACCACGATGTGGCTGCCTTGAACAAGACGGACGTTACGTGGACTTTCGCCCTGCGAGGCCATGGAGACGACGCTATCGACCCAGGGGCCGGCTGCATTGACGACAACGCGACCCGTAACCGTCCGGCTCGACTTCGCGCTGCGATTGAAGAGAGAAACGGAAAATCCTTCCGCCTTCCGCCGCACCTCAGTTACCTCGGTGCGAGTGAGAATCTCAGCACCTCGCTCGGCCGCATCCCTTGCGTTGAGCACGACCAGGCGTGCGTCCTGCACCCAGGCATCTGAATATTCAAATCCCTTCTTGAACTGGTCGCGAAGCGGTATTCCTGCCGTATCCGTGCGAAGATCGAGGACCTTCGTGGGCGGCAGCTTTTTGCGCCCGCCAATATGATCGTAGATGAACAACCCAAGGCGCAGCATCCAGGCCGGACGGAGCGCCGAATGATGAGGAAGCACAAAGCGGAGTGGCCAGATGATATGTGGCGCGAGGCTCCAAAGCACTTCCCGCTCCATGAGAGCTTCACGAACCAGCCTGAACTCACGATGCTCGAGATAGCGCAGTCCACCATGGATGAGCTTGGTCGAGGCGGATGATGTGCCGCTGGCAAGATCGTTCATCTCGGCCAGCAGTACCTTGTATCCACGGCCTGCGGCATCGCGCGCGACGCCACAACCGTTGATGCCGCCGCCGATGACGATCACGTCATAGTCGAAGGTCATTTCAGATCCCCGCGACGCAGACATACTTCAACTCGAGGAAGCCCTCGATGCCGTACTTCGACCCTTCGCGACCCATCCCGGACTGCTTGATGCCTCCAAACGGCGCCATTTCATTGGCAATCATACCAGTGTTGACACCAACCATTCCTGCCTCAAGCCCTTCCGAAACTCGCCAGACGCGTGCCATGTCGCGGGCGTAGAAGTACGATGCAAGTCCGAACTCGCTGTCGTTTGCCATCGCGATAACGTCCTCCTCGTCCTTGAAAGAGATGATCGGAGCGAGTGGTGCAAATGTCTCTTCCTTGGCAACCTTCATGGCCTGCGTCACCCCTGTGATCACTGTCGGCTGGTAGAAGTTACCCCCAAGGTCGCTTCTGCTGCCCCCGGCGAGCAGCGTGCCGCCATTGGCTAGTGCGTCAGCAACATGCTCTTCCATCTTGGCCACTGCGCGTTCATCAATGAGAGGTCCCTGGCTGACGCCGTCCTCCGTCCCGCGTCCAAGCCGAAGCTCAGAGACCTTTGCTAGCAGCTTTTCCGTGAAGGCCTCCACGACGCCTTCCTGAACGTAGATGCGGTTGGCGCAAACGCAGGTCTGCCCCGCATTGCGGAACTTGGAGATCATTGCTCCCGCAACGGCCGCGTCGATGTCTGCATCGTCAAAAACGATGAACGGTGCATTGCCACCGAGCTCCAGGGACAGACGCTTGATGCCATCCGCAGCTTCCTTCATCAGCCAACGGCCAACGCCGGTCGATCCGGTGAACGTGATCTTGGCAACCTTTGGATTGTGGCAGAACTCAAGTCCGATCGGCTTGGCCTCACCCGTAACCACGGAAAAGACGCCCTTCGGCACCCCCGCTCGTTCTGCCAGTACAGCCAACGCCAGCGCTGATAGCGGTGTCTGTGATGCGGGCTTCAGGATCATGCTGCATCCAGCAGCAAGTGCAGGCCCTGCCTTGCGGGTGATCATGCCATTTGGAAAATTCCACGGCGTAATTGCCGCGCACACACCGACGGGCTGCTTGAGAACCATGATACGTTGACCGGGATTTGCACCCGGAATGATGTCACCATCGATGCGCTTTGCCTCCTCGGCAAACCATTCGAGATAAGCAGCGTTCGAGACGACCTCGCCCTTGGCCTCGGCAATCGGCTTGCCCTGCTCAGTCGTCAGGATCAAAGCCAGATCGTCCGCATTTGCGACAATCAGGTCATACCAGCGCTTTAAAACCTGAGCCCGTTCCTTGGCTGTTTTCCGCGCCCAAAGCTTTTGCGCGGTATCAGCGGCGTCGATCGCTTTTTCGACAACGGTTCGATCAAGGTCGGGCACGTTGGCGATTACCGCACCGTCGAAGGGATCGGTCACCGAAAATGTCTTGCCGGTTGGCGAGGAAATCCATTCGCCGGCAACAAATGCCTTATCGGTCAGGAGCGATGGATCTTTGAGCGAAAGTGTGGATGCAGTCATAACAGACCTCCGATGATCTTGAAGAGAGCGGGTAGTGCGAGCGAAAGGCCCGACAGGAGAAGAAGGCCAAAGGCAACTCGACGCAGCGCAATGTTTGAAAGCGGCGGTGGCCAACTCTTTGCTGCTGATGTGACGAGGATGACGACAGGGATCGCCAGCAAGCCCCACCAGAAGCCGGTGTGCGGCATGTCTCCCGCCAAGGCCACCACGGCAAGGCGAATGACGGCGTTCATCGCAAACACGGCGACAAGGGTTTCTCGGATCGTCGGCTGTGGCAGCGGCTGGCGATAGAGATGATAGACCAGCGGCGGTCCGGCAGTGGAGAAGAGCCCTCCCATCAATCCGGCCAGGGCACCGAAGAATGCGAAGGATCCCGTCGAAGACAGTCTGGCAAGCGGGGTTGGCTTCATCGCCAACTGTATGCTTGAGATCACGATCACCACACCCAGTATGACTTTCAGCCAATCGACCGAAGCCGCCGCCATAAGGCCAAGCAGCCAATAGCCGACGAAAAGCATGAGAATGCTGGCAACAATGATCGGCACGAATTCGCGCATGGCAATGTCACGCCAGCCTTTGGCCAAGACTTGGGCGGCGTTGACGAATGTCAGGCAGCTGACGAGAACGGCTGCATCAGGCACGTCAATAACGCCCGTGAGCCCGACCCCACCCATCATGATGAGGCCGAATGCAAATCCCGTCAGCGTCTGCAGGTACGCAGCGACCGCTGAAAGAAACAGCAAAATGCCCAGGGCATACGGATCCATCGCTAGAGCGTCCGCAGCTCGGCAAATCGGCCAGCGAAGGGAGAATCCGAGCGATAGAAGACCGGAGGTTCGCCGAGCGGCGAAGCGACCGTTATCTCCTTGCCACCAGTGTATTGCTCGCCGCTCCATGCGTGCGTCCAGCTGGAACCTTCCGGCAGGTAGACGGTGCGCTCGCTTTGGGCCGCCTGCCAGATCGGCGCGACCAGCACGTCGGAGCCATAGAGGTAGCTGTCCTGGATCCCGTAGGTGTTGCGGTCGTGTTCATAGTGCAGGAACAGCGGACGCTGCACCGGCAGTCCCTTGGTCGCAGCTTCGGACGACAGTGTTTTCAGATACGGCGCCATATGCACGTAGATGCCGGTCATCCGGGCAAAGTGGGCAAGCACTTCCGGGTCCTGATCGATTTGCACGTTATCGCGGGGACGGTTGCCTTCATGGCTTCGCATGACGGGCGTAAAAGCTGCCATCTCGGACCACCGCATCAGAAGCTCGCGGGTACGTACGTTTCCAAACAGGCTGGTATATCCGCCTATATCGGAGTGGTGATAGGCGTTGCCCAGCAGGCCGGCAGACAGTGCCGCGCAGATGACGGTCACAAGGCCGTCATGGCGGGAGAAGTCGACGGACTGGTCGCCACCCCAAAGAAGCGGGCAGTGCTTTTGCACGCCGGTAAAGCCAGCACGCATGAAGAAGAGCGCCTCGCCGGTCTTGCCGCGGCTTGCCACTGCCTTTGCATTCACCTCGGCCCATAGTGTCGGCCACTGATTGTGCATAAGCTTCGCGTCGACGCCATTGGCCAGTTTGACGTCGATAGGCAGATATTCGCCGAAATCCGCCATCCAGCCCGACAGGCCGTAGTCCAGCATCTTGCCGCCAATCACGCTATCGGCAAACCAATCGGCAGCCTCGGGATTGGTGAAGTCGACGACACCGCAGTCAAACTCGCCGAAGTCCACAAGGGCAGTGCGACCAGACTCGCCCTTTGCAAAGTAGCCGGCTTTCTCGGCTTCCTCGAACAGCGGCCCGTCGACGCAGAGATAAGGGTTGACGTAACCCAGGAAACGAACTCCCTCATCATGGAGCTGGGCTATACGCTGGCGAAGACCGGGGTAGCGCTCCTCATTCGCCTGCCAGTCCCAGAACAGTCGGGCACCAAAGGATGTGTGGCGAAGCCCAACCCAATCTTCACACCACAGACCTGAGACCTTGACCCCGGCTTCCTTCATCTTCTCCAGACGGGTGAACGAGTTCGTGCCGTCCTTGAGACCGATGATTGCACCGTTGTAGATCCACTCAGGCAGCTGTGGCTGTCTGCCAAAACGTGCGGAGAGAATTTCCACCAGTTCGACGAAGGTCGCTGCTCCGTAGAACTCGATACGCTCGGGCACCGCCCAGGCCTCGATCTCGTGAAATGTCTTGCGCCGGAAATCGAACACCGAATAAGCGCTCGTCTCGACATGCAGGGCATATCGGTTAGAGGAAATGTATGTCGGCTGCGGGTAATTGGTGTTGTAGTAGTCTCCCCCTGCCTTGCCCTCGACGTTCGATTTGAAGGTGATCTCGCTCGTCTTGTCGCGACCGACGCCGGGTTCGGATGTCCAAAGCGGGAAGCGCCGTCCGCGCATGTCGAAATAGGACATCTGCTCGCCACCGCCCCAGACATGCTCGTCATGATCGGCAACGACGCGCATCCAGAAGCGGTTGATCGAAGGATCCTCAGCAGAAAATTCCAGTGCTCCGTCCCTGAGCCTCATAACCAGGCGGGCGGGCTGCCCTTCGCGCTCGCAGAACATAACCGTGTCGCCATCGACGACCGCGTAACGCAGCGCGCTGCGCTCGATCACGTAGTCTTCGATCTCGAAGTTGCCGCGATACATGTCCATGCGCTCATCGCCGTGGCCGACATAGAATGCGGGCGTCGAGGCGCTGTGACGCAGGATGGCGTGGCCATTCAGCGAAATGGTGAAGCCGGTGGATGTTGTTTCGAGTTTCATATCCGTCATGCTCAATTTTGTGTGAGGCCAGCGTCGACGACGAAGTTAGCGCCCGTGCAACCGCCGCTCTCGTCGGAACCAAGGAAGAGCGCCATGCGAGCGACGTGCGTTGCGTCGAGCCGGAATTTGAGGGCCTGCAGATCGATGAACTGCTGGTTTTGTTCGGGCGAGGTCCAGAGTTTCAACTGCCGCTCGGTGACGATCGCGCCAGGCACGATGCAGTTGACGCGGATTCCCGATGGCCCAAGTTCGCGCGCAAGCGTCTTGGTCATGCCGTTGATGGCCGCCTTCGCCGTCGTATAGCCGACCATCCCCGGACGCCCGCGCATCCAGGAAATCGACCCAAGCATGATGACCGAGCCACGGGCCTGTTCGGCCATGAGGCGGCTCGCTGCCTGGGTCGCGAAAAACTGATGATCGAGATTGAGTGCAAGCGCGCGGCGCCAGTAGTCGGGCTCGACGTCGCCGATCGCGTGACGATCGTCCTTGCCGGCATTATTGATCAGTACGTCGATGGCGCCATGCTTGTCTTCGACGGCGCTGATCGTGCCCCGCAGCCGATCGATATCCGTGATGTCGCAGGCGTGGAACTCGGCGCCCGTCGCCGCCGCAGTGCGTGCGCCGCCCTCGGCATCAATGTCGATGAACGACACCGTTGCGCCTTGCTCGGCAAAGGCTTTCACCATTTCCTCGCCGATGCCAGATGCACCGCCGGTGATCAGCACATTGCGGCCGTTGAGCGAGGTGTAGCGGACGGAATCGTA
Organism: Hyphomicrobiales bacterium; assembly: GCA_900466605.1. Lineage (GTDB taxonomy): Bacteria > Pseudomonadota > Alphaproteobacteria > Rhizobiales > Rhizobiaceae > Rhizobium. The sequence goes on along the minus strand of UBMU01000021.1, from coordinate 11,991 downwards.
AGGCGACGACATGAGAGGATCTCACACTTCGGGATCAAACAGGGATTTGGGAACACCGGCAACGTCGGTGCGCATGGAAAACAGCGCGCCCGACAGCGGGTACTGGGCAAGCTCGGCGTCGGAGCGCCCGACGCGCGCGCTGGTGCAATAGAGCGTTTTCATGTCCGGGCCGCCGAAGGTCACCATTGTTGGGCACAGAGCCGGGACGGGATATTCCGCCAGCATGTTGCCATCCGGATCGTAGCGCTGGACGCGTCCGCCTTCGAAAAGCGCCGTCCAATAGCAGCCGTCAACGTCGACCGCGCCACCGTCCGGCCGGCCCTTGTCGGTATCGCTCCCGAACCGGGCAAAGACTTGCCGATTGCTTGCTGTGCCGTGGGTCGGATCATAATCGAAGGTGTAGAGCGTGTAGCGAAGCGTGTCGGAGTGATAGAGCCGCTTTCGATCCGGCGAGAATGCGACACCGTTCGAGGTCAGAAGGCCGGAAGCCAACAGCGCAAGCCCGTCGCGATCGAACCTATAGAGGCTGGCGATCCCCCGTTCCCGCGTCTCATCGACCGTGCCGGCAACAAAGCGCCCCGCCGGATCGACCATGCCATCATTGAAACGACTGATCGACTGGTCCTCGGGATTGTCGGCAAGCTTGCGCAGGAGCGCGCCTTTTTCGTCGAGAAGCCATAGGCCGGAGCGGAGACCCGCAATGAACCCACCCCCTATCGCGAGCCCGATGCATCCGACCTCTTCAGGCAGCTCCATGGCCGTCAACTGCTGCGACTGCGGATCGAAACGGTGGATCCGGCAGGCTTTGATGTCGACGAAATAAAGCACCTGCTCGGCGACTGACCACAGAGGGCACTCGCCAAGAAGGGTGTTCGCCTCAAGAACGGATGTGAAGCCGGTGCTCACCGTCGCCACCTCAGTAGGCAGCGGCCGGCAATGCCGGCTTGGCCGCGCCACCGTTCAAGATGCCGAGCCATTCGTTGGCGCGGCCGGTCATCATCGCAACGTCGGAAGCGATCGCCGCAAAGCTGTAGCCGCATCCGATAAACCTCTGAACCATCTCGGGGTTGGGACCGACAATGCCGATTGGCTTACCAGCGGAACGTGCGTCCTTCGCGGCCTTCTCGATCAGTGCCTGAACCTCGGGATGGGCGATATTGCCGATGTGCCCCATCGCCGCCGACAGGTCACCGGGACCGACGAATACACCGTCGATGCCGTCGACGGCTGCGATCTCCGGCAGCCGCTCGATCGCTTCGGGCGTTTCGAGCTGTACGATCGTGCAGATCTGATCATTAGCCCGCTTCAGATAGTCGGGGATCGTGCCAAACTTCGAGCCGCGGTGAACCGCGGCGACACCGCGAACACCGAGCGGAGGATAGCGCGTATAAGACGCAGCCGCCTTCGCTTCGTCAGCCGTCTGGACGAAAGGCAGCATGACAGTGCGTGCACCGGCATCGAGGACCCGCTTGACCAGCACCTGATCATTCCAGGCAAGGCGAACGACGGGTTCAGCCGGCGTGCAGCCCACGGCTCTCAGAATCTGGGCAAGGTCGGACACCTCGATCGGCACATGCTCCATGTCGACCACGAGAAAATCGAAGCCGACGTAACCGAGGGCCTCTGCCGTCGACGGCGCTGCGGCCATCAGCCACGTCCCGAGAGGAGTGCGTTCGCCAGCTTCAATCCAGCTCTTGAAATTGTTGATGAGGCTCATGCTCGTGTCCTTAGAAAATGACCGGATCCGGCACGACGGCCGTTCCGCTCAGGAAATCGAAATCGCAGCCCTGGTCCGCCTGGCTGACATGCTGCTGGTAGAGAGCGGCAAAAGAGCGCTGGTACACGGGGGCCGTAGGCTTCCACTCGCGACGGCGCCGTTCGAGTTCCGCCTCGTCGACCTTCATGTTGATGGAGCCGGCAGCAACGTCGAGTTCAACCATGTCGCCGGTCTTGAGCAGAGCAAGCGGGCCGCCAATCGCTGCCTCTGGAGAGACGTGCAGAATACAGGTGCCGTAGTGCGTGCCGCTCATACGCCCGTCGCAGATGCGCACCATATCGCGGACGCCCTGCTTGAGGAGCTTTTTCGGAATCGGCAGATTGCCCCACTCCGGCATACCGGGCGCCCCGACGGGACCGGCATTGCGAAGGACGATGACAGTGTCCTCGGTGATATCGAGATCGGGATCATCGAGCGTCTTGTTCATGACAGCAGGATTGTCGAAGACAATTGCCGGGCCGACATGCTTTAGGAATTTCGAATTGGCGGCCGATGACTTCATGACAGCGCCGTTAGGCGCGAGGTTGCCTCGCAACACCTCGAGTGTCTTGCCCCGCGACAGCGGCACGACGGGATTGTCTTCACCGCGGATGACGTCGTCATTCCAGCATTCGGCATCGGAGATGTTGTCACCCAGCGTGCGTCCGTTCACGGTCAGGCAGTCAAGCTGCAGCCGATGAGAGAACTTCTTCAGGAGTGCCAGCAATCCGCCTGCAAAATAGAAATCCTCCATCAGGAACTCGCCCGACGGGAAGACGTTGGCCGCGACCGGAACCTTTGCGGCCATGGCCGCCATGTCGTCGAGCGTGAGTGAAACCCCCGCGCGCTTGGCCATGGCGATCAGGTGGACGGCGGCATTGGTCGAGCCCCCGAGCGCCATATAAGCGACAAGTCCATTGAGGAAGCTTGCGCGATTGAGGATGTTAGAGGGCTTCAAATCCTCCCAGACCATCTCGACGATACGCACGCCGCAGGCAGACGCCATGCGCGGATGTCCGGAATCCACTGCCGGGATCGAAGAGGCGCCAGGCAATGTCAGCCCCATGGCGTCGACGATCGAGGTCATTGTCGACGCCGTCCCAATGGTGTTGCAGGTGCCCGCCGAGCGGGTCATGCGGCTTTCGAGATCGACCCAGTCCGACTGGGTGATATTTCCGGCGCGCAGCTCGTCCCAGTACTTCTTGGTGTGGGTGCCCGCACCGGTTTTCGTTCCGCGCCATTGTCCATTCGACATCGGACCGGCTGGACAGAAGATCACGGGGATGTCCATCGAGATCGCGCCCATCAGAAGCGCCGGCGTGGACTTGTCGCAACCGCCGAGCAGGACAGCGCCGTCGATCGGATGCGACCGCAGAAGTTCCTCGCACTCCATGGCGAGGAAGTTGCGATAGAGCATCGTGGTCGGCTTGACCATGACTTCGCCGACAGACAGAGCCGGCATCTCGACGGGATAGCCACCTGCCTGCCATACACCCCGTTTGACCGCCTCTGCCCGATCGCGCAAATGGGCGTGGCACGGGCTCATCTCGCTCCAGGTATTGATGATGCCAATGACCGGCCGTCCCAGGAATTCGTCGCGGCGCATGCCCATCTGCTGGGTGCGCTGGCGATGCGCGAAACCACGCATGTCATCGGAGGCAAACCAGCGCTGGCTGCGCAGATCGGCAAGATCACGTTTTGCTTTCACGCCGGTCATCCCTTGATACCACCTGCTGTCAGACCGGACACAACGCGCTCCTGGAAGATAACGATCAGGACGGCGACCGGCACGATGCCGACCACGAGTGCGGCCGAAATCACCGGCCACGGGAACGCAAACTCGCCTTGATAAAGCTGGATGCCGACTGGAAGCGTGCGAAGCTGCGGATTCGAGTTGAAAGACAGTGCAAGCAGGAACTCGTCCCAGGCATTGACAAAGGCCAGAATGCCCGCGGTGAATACGCCTGGTGCACACAGCGGCACCACCACCTTGAACAGCGCACCAAGCCTCGTGCAGCCATCGATCATTGCGGCGTTCTCAAGATCGCGCGGAATTCCCTCAAAGAACGAGACCAGCATGAGTGTGCACACCGGCAGGCTGAGGACCGTGTATGGCAAGACGAGTGCGGTCCAACTGTTCAGAAGGTTCAAGGTCCGCATGATCTCGAAAAGCGGTACCAGCAAGGTGACCAGTGGAAACGTCGAGACAGCAATGATTGCGGCAAGGATCAGTCCCCGGTGCCTGAGGTTCAGGCGTGCGAGAGCGTAGGCTGCGAGCACCGACACCAGCAGCGTCAACATTGTCGACAAGAGTGCCACCATGAGACTGTTGAACAGAAACAGGTGAAGCGGCTGGTCGGAGAACGCCTGCATGTAGTTCTGCAGCGTCGGCGCATGCGGGAACCAGGTGATCGGCTTGGCGGTCAGTTCGCCTTCCGTTTTCAGCGATGTGAACAGGATCCAAAGTGCTGGAAACATGCCGTTGACGAGCAGGATGATGGCGGCGATCGCGCGAAGCGGCTTGCCGGAAAGAAGGCTGCCAGACCCCGATGCAGTAGTGGTGGTCATTGCGTTACTCCTTGGTTCGGATCATGCGCAGGTAGACGGCGGTGACGCACATGGAGAGCGCGAACATGACGACGGCAAGCGCAGAGCCGTAACCGAGATCGAGGAAGGAGACGGTGTTCTGGTGGATGTACATGGCAAGTGTCGCCGTCGATGTACCGGGACCACCGCCCGTCATCATGTAAGGGATATCGAAGGTCTGCAGCGACGTGATCGTACGGAAGATCAGCGCAACGACGATCGAGGGCTTTAGCAGCGGCAGCGTGATCTCGAAGAACTGGCGGAAACGACCGGCACCGTCGACATCGGCTGCTTCATAGAGCGAACGCGGTATCGTCTGCAGGCCGGCCAGGATGATCAGCGCCATGAAGGACGAAGTCTTCCAGATGATCGTCAGGCAGATTGCAGAAAATGCCCAGTTCGGCGAATTGAACCAGATGACGCCAGGCAGGCCTACGCGGTTCAGAACATCATTCACAACGCCGTATTCGGAATGGAAGAACCATGCGAAAATCAGGCCCGCAAAGGAAAGCGGAAGAGCCCAGGGGATCAGAAGCGACAGGCGAACAGGCCATTGGGTTCGGAAGGGCAGGTTTGCCATCAGGGCAAGTCCAAGGCCGACAATAAGTGCGCCCGGAACGGTGATCAGTGTAATGAGGACGGTATTCCAGGTGGTTTCCCAGAAGACTGGATCGTCGATCATCAGCTGATAGTTTTCGAAGCCGATAAACTCGGCAGGCAGGCCCGATGTCAGCGACAGGCTGAAGAAGCTGGTATAGGCGAGCCGACAGACGGGATAAACGATGATCAGGGCAAGCAGGAGTGCTGCGGGTGCAAGCAGGAGGATGGCCAACGATCTGTCACTTAGATCCAGCCACCGCACCCATGCAGCCTGGCGCGGCTCGGCATCGGCGCTGAATTTGAGGGAGGTTGTAGTCGCCATGGCAAGTGTTCCGTCCATCGGGTGGTTTGGAGGGGCGACCTGAGGGCGCCCTCTTCGATTGATCAGCGAAGGATACGCTTCAGCCGAGACTCGATCTGGCTTGCGCCCTCTTCCGGTGTCGAAACGCCGGCAAGTACCGCGTTCACGGTGGTGCGGATCGTTTCACTCACCTCGTTGTAGCGAGGGGTAACCGGGCGAGGTTTGGCAGTCTCCACGACCTGAAGCGCATCGGCGAACCAGGGAGCTGCCTTGGTCACATCGCCATCCTTGTAGAGATCGGCATAGGTCGGCAGCAGCGATGCGTTGATCGCCATGAACTTCGAAACCTCGGGGCTCGAAAGGTAGGCAACAAGCTTCTTGGCTTCGTCCTGATGAGCGGAGAAGGCTGAAACGCCCCACTCCCAACCACCGAGGCAAGTGGCGGATTCGCCACCCGCCATTGCCGGCAGGCGAGCAACGCCAACTTTGCCCGCAACAGCCGATTCTGCGCCCTGGGACTGTGCCCAGGCGTAGGACCAGTTCACGGCGAAGACGACGTTGCCCGCCTGGAACTCCTTGCGGGTGTCATCGGTCGCCACTTCCGCGATGTTTTTCTTGGCCACGCCGTCATCGGCAAAGCTCTTCCATAGCGCGAGCGACTTGACGGCCGCATCGTGATCAAAAGACAGACGTCCGTTGTTCGTCAGCGCCTTGCCCTGGCTCCAGTACGGCAGCAGGAACGTGCAGACGGCGCCTTCAATGGCTTTGCCCTGGAACGAGAGCCCCTGAAGATTGGGGTTCTTCTCACCGTCGGTGATCGTCTTTGCGGCAGTCTTCAACTCATCCCAGCTCTTCGGCGGCTGGATGCCATATTTGTCGAGCAGATCCTTGCGGTAGTAGAGAAATTGAGCGTCGGCAAAAGCCGGCAGCGCTACGGTCTTGCCACCCACAGTATTGGCCTCGGCATAGGCTGGCAGGTAGCTCGAAAGATCCTTGCCTTCGACATCGCTGGTCCAGCCGGCAGCCGCAAACTGAGCGGGACGAATGACGTCGAGGATCAACACGTCCAGCGATGAATCTTTGGCCGACATCACTGTGTTCAGGTATTGCGCCTGCGCTTCGGACGTGTTGCCACCGGTCTCGATCGTTACCTTGACGCCTGGCGTCTTGGCTTCGTACTGATCGAGCGCCTTGCGCCATACGTTCGGCTGGTGCTGGCTCGAGATATAGATCTTCAGTTCGGTATCGGCGAGCGCCGGTGCAGCGAGACTAAAGATTGTGGCACAGGCGAGCGCGGCGGCTCTGATGTTGCGGTTCATGCTTTCCTCCCATTGAAAGTTCGTAGTGGCCAGGCGCGCAAACGCCCGAATGTCATTGAATGGCTCGCTCGCTGGCAGCATCGAAAAGGTGGATCTTCGATGGGTCGATGCCGATCGTCAGGACCTCGCCGACGGCTGGTCGAACTTCCGGCGGCATACGCGCGGTCAAGGTGGCATCGCCCATGGCGAAATGAACGAGTGTATCGGAGCCGAGTGGCTCGACGACCTGCACCCGACAGTTCAGGCTCGCGCCACCGGATTGAGCGGGAACAAAATGCTCAGGTCGTAGACCAACGACGAATTCGCGACCGTCGACGGCCGGCAGACCGTTGCCCGATATCGCTGAGAGCGGCAACCGGTCGCCATTCGGGAGATTCAGACTAGAGCCCTGGGCTTTTGCCTTGGTGAAATTCATCGCGGGTGAGCCAACGAAGCCGCCCACGAAAACGCTTGCCGGACGGTTGTAGACCTCATCGGGCGTGCCTACCTGCTCGATATCGCCACCCTTGAGAATGACAATACGATCGGCAAGCGTCATGGCCTCGACCTGATCGTGGGTCACATAGATGATGGTCGTTCCAATGGTCTGGTGCAGCCGTTTGATCTCGGTGCGCACTTGCCCGCGCAGTTTTGCATCGAGGTTAGAGAGCGGCTCGTCGAACAGGAACACCTGCGGGCGGCGGACGATCGCGCGGCCCATGGCAACGCGTTGGCGCTGACCGCCAGACAATTGGCCAGGACGGCGGTCCAGCAGGTGGGCAATTCCGAGCATCTCTGCCGCCTGGGCGATACGCTTGTCGGTTTCCGCCTTGCTCATGCCGCGAACCTTGAGGCTGAAGCCCATGTTCTCGCGCACCGTCTTGTGTGGATAAAGAGCATAATCCTGGAACACCATCGCGATGTCGCGTTCGCGCGGCGCCAGCTTGTTGACGACCCGGTCGCCGATCCGCACTTCACCATCCGTGATGGATTCCAATCCTGCGACCATTCGAAGGGTCGTGGACTTTCCACAGCCGGACGGACCGACGAACACGACGAACTCGCCGTCGTGGATCTCCAGATCGATACCCTTAACTATGCGCAGCGCGCCGTAGCTCTTGTCGAGCTTTCTCAAACTTACCGAGGCCACGATTTCCTCCCAAAGCGCGATGCAGTCTGTCGCTCATCGCTGTATCAAGATGGGCTAATCATAGCGCTGCGATTTACGAAGATCAAGACCCGATCTTTCGAGCATATTTCTGAAGCAATCGACAGAAATTCTCACGACCATGGCATGGGTCAAATCACTTATTTTCAATGGTTTAGTTGCATCAAAGAGCATGCCTGCCTTGCATTTTTGCTATTCGCTGCCTATTATGATTGAAATTTGCAGCGCTGCGAAATTGAGGCAAACCATGGAAGCGACAAAGCGGCACCGCCGCAAGATGCAGAGCGTGACGATGATGGATGTGGCCGAGCGCGCGCAGGTGTCGCCGTCAACGGTTTCACTTTATCTGCGCAAGCCCGATGCCGTCTCAGCCACGGCAAGCCGCGCCATCGCGGAGGCGATCGATGCGCTCAAGTATGTCCCCAACCTCATGGCCGGGGGGCTGGCCGCTGCTTCCTCACGAGCCGTCAGCGTTATCGTGCCGTCTGTTCGCAACGCTTTCTTCGCGGAAACGGTCGCGACGATGCAGGCCGAACTCGGGAGAGAACGCCTGCAGGTCATGTTAGGGCACTCCGAGTACAGCGAGCGCGAGGAGGAGAACCTCGTCAAGATGGCCCTGTCCTGGAAGCCGGCAGCGATCGTTCTGACTGGCCTGTCGCATACAGCTACAACGCGTAGGCTATTGAAGGAAAGCTCGGTTCCTGTCGTGGAGCTTTGGGAACTGGGCCGCGAGCCGATCGACATGGCAGTTGGCTTCTATCACGAGCAGGTGGGAAGTACGGCAGCAACACACCTCGTCCAGCGTGGTCGCAAACAACTGCTTTATATTGGAGCCAGATTACAGGAAGACCGAAGGGCTGCACTGCGCGCCGATGGTTTCCTGAGGACGGCTCGCGAAACGGATGGCGTTACTGCCGAAATCATAGAGCATCCGGCCCCCGCAAGTGCTGCCATCGGTGCAATGCTGCTCGCTGAGGCGATCAAGAAGTATCCGGACGCTGACGCGATCGCATGCTCGAACGACCACATTGCACTCGGGGTCATTTTCGAGTGCCAACGCATCGGGATTTCAATTCCAGAGCGCCTGTCCGTTATCGGCTTTGGTGATTTGAGCTTTAGTGGCGCTTGTAATCCGGCCCTGACAACGATCCGCCCTCCCGGCGATCTGATTGGCACAGAAGCGGCTAGACTCATCCTGGAAAGGATCAGGAGCTTCGAACACCCTGCGCCCCAGGTAATCGACACACGGTTCACTTTACTGCAGCGACAAAGCTCGTGATTTCAGCTGTAGCCAGGTCAGGCCCGAGACGATCGCCGCGATGGTTGCCGAACTCGGCCCTCCGCAGCCGGATTCGATTGTCGTCTCCTGTACCAACCTTGCCGAAGCGCCTCTAGTCGATCAACTGGAAGCCGTTCACGGTGTCGCGATCCACGACAGCGGCGCGACCGCGATTTACGGTGCCCTGGCAACGGTCGGTTAGGACTGCTCGCATGTCAAAGGCTTTGGAAAGATGTTCTCCAAAGCCTGAGAGACTGCTACCGCGCTAAGAGATGGCACTGTCGAGGTCCGTCATCGACCATCATACTGCGACTTTGCACAGTATCCGGGGCCGTCCGCCGTGACTCGCAGTTTTGCGAGGAGATATCAGTGACCTGGCCTATTCTCGCGAGCAACATTTCTTTCTGATTCTGCTAATAATTCATCTTGGCTCAGTCTGGATGGAATGGGAGATAGCATTTATGACCGAAGGAGAGATTGGCTGGCTTGCCGCGATCATCGTGGGCTTCTTTGCAGGGTGGATGGCGGACCATCTTATGCATACCCATCTGCCCTTTGGATGGGCAGCTATTGGAATGTCGGGGGCGTTTATTCTAAACGCCGTAGCTGAGAGAGTCGGTTATCATTGGGGCGGCTGGGTGACGTCCCTGCTCCTCGGCTTCGTCGGCGCATGCCTGCTATTGATCCCGGTTCGCATCTATATCGTCCGCACGCGTGTTCCCAGACCGCCCGACGACTGGTAACTGCGCTGTCATTTAGACGGTAAGCTCCCTACTGGTCCCGATCCGCTGGTGCAACGTGAAGCCGTGTCACCATTCAGATCGAGAGAGACCTCGTCGATCTTGCCGGTGTACGCGAACGGCATACTGATCGAGGATTGGCGTTCAAGGGCCAGCTCGCGACCCGGGCAAGCTTTACGCCACATCCAACCACGCTTGGCATGCTTTGCGAACATCAACGGAACCCCAACGCCCTTTCAAGCCGATCCAGACGTTCCGTTCGCGAGGCTTCATTGAGCTGCTGGGAGAATGTCGGCGCGACCCTGTCGTTGAGACTGCGGTCTCCCAGCGCAGTTGGCTGCGACAGGTGGCCGGTCGTGGTGTCGAGTCGCAATTCATGGTCAGAAACACGCCCATCCCGCTGTACGATCGACAAGATGATATCGACAGTCCCCGCTTCCGCGTCGGGGTGTCCCGCAAAGCTCAGCGGGCCGATCTGACTGAGCCACGCCGGTGCCTCGGAACCATCCGACGCCCGCAGTCGGTAACTTAAAACGGTCGGTTCCCCGCCATTGACTGGCTCGTCAACGATTTGCAGATAGACGATTCCTGCATGCTTGATCGTCTCAACGTGGATCCGCTCGTTGCCCCCATCCGAATCCTCGAGGACGATCGTGGACGAACCGCCGAGGAAAGGAGTGAGCGTCAACCTGAGGGGCGTTTCAATTGGGCGTTCGGCAAATTCGGCAATGCCGTTGAGGCCTCGAATTTGATCGACAGCATCAAGCACGGCCCCGTCAGCTTCAATTGCGTCGAAGGCAGAGTCCGGAACGGTCGGCACATCGGGCACGTTGTCGTCGGGGGTCGGTACGAAATCGTCGACCGGATTGATCGTTATTATGAGGTTTGCCTGCCCGCTGCCGCCTTTTCCGTCAGAGGCGGTATAGACGATATTCGGCACGGGTCCGTCGTAGTTCGGTTCCGGTATGAATGTGAAGCTGCCGTTGGCTTCAATGGTGATCGTGCCCACACCGACGATCGTCGCGGTTTGCCCTGGCAAGTAAGGTGTAGGGTCGCCATCGACAGTGAAGCCCGTCACGAATAGCGTGTCGCCGTCGGGATCGCTGTCGTTCGGGAGAACGTTGCCGGTAATTGTCGTATCCTCGTTGCCGCTCGCGTGGTCATCGACAAGGATAGGGACGTCATCCACAGGTGTGACCGTGATCGTCAGGGTGGCCGTATCGAAGCCGCCATTGCCGTCGGACAGGGTGTAGGTCGCGGCGGGAACAACGCCATTGAAATTCAGGGCCGGACTGAAGGTGTAGCTGCCGTCGGCGTTGATCACGAGGGTACCCACGCCCGCAATCGTTGCTGCCTCACCGGCAGCGTGGGTAATCCCACCGAAAACGAACTGCGTCACATTCAGGGGGTCACTGTCCGGATCGGTGTCATTTACGAGTACGGTGCCGGTCAACACTGTGTCTTCGGCGATCGTTCCAACATCATCGTTGGCGATTGGAACCGGGTTGCTGACCGTCCAGATAAATATTTCTCTCGACGAAAGCCCGCCGGGATCGGTCGCAGTTACGACGACAAGGTATGGGCTCGCCTGGCTGGCATCGTTGGGGAGCCGACCGGTGATGATGCCGGTGACTGGATCAATCGATAGGCCGGGAGGCAGGCCGACGGCCGAGTAGGTCAGCACATCGCCGTCTACGTCGATGAAATGTTGCGCCACCAAGACCGGCACCACGATCGTGCCATCCACGCTGCTTTGCGGCGGAAGAGCACCGCGATCCGGGTCGGGAGCTGGAGGGTCGTTCACCGGGGTGATGGTTATTGTCAGCGTGGCGGTGTCGGTACCCCCATTGCCGTCCGACACGGTATAGGTCGCAACGGGAACGGGGCCGTTGTAGTTGGCGGCGGGAACGAAGGTATAGTTCCCATTGAGGTTGATCGTGAGGGCGCCAACGCCTGTGATCGTTGCCACCTGGCCGGCTGTGTAGGTCGTGCCATCAATGACGAACTGCGTCACCCGCAGGACACCTCCGTCAATGTCATTATCATTATCAAGCACGTTGCCCGTCAGCGTCGTATCTTCCAGCGTCGTACCAGTGTCGTCAGCGGCAACTGGGGGATCGTTGACCGGCGTGATGGTGAGCGTCAGCGTTGAGGTGTCGGTACCGCCATTGCCGTCAGACACGGTATAGGTAATGACGGGGATCGCACCGGTGTAATTCGCAACCGGGACAAAGCTGTAGGAGCCGTTGGCGTTGATGGTAAT
>UBMU01000044.1 GCA_900466605.1 Hyphomicrobiales bacterium | reverse complement strand
GCATCGATGGCATGAGCGTTATTGCCGACGGCATGCAGGGCAGCATGGAGCTTGGTAACGGCGCTGTTGAAGTCATTGCGAAGGCGGTCGAGATGCGGCGCAAACGGCGTCTCGATGCGATGCGCAAGATTGCCGTCCGACAACGCGCCGAGGGCGCTGGCAAGCGCGTCGACAGCGTGGCGGATTTCCGTTGCTTCCCGGTTCTTCTGCTGCTCACGCTCCTGGCGCTCGCGCTCGGTAAGCGTACGACCGGTTTCAGCTTCACCCTCAAGGCGCTCGCGATCAATCGCGTTCTTCTTGAATACTGCAACGGCTTCGGCCATCGAGCCGATCTGGTCGCGGCGCTGCTCGCCGGGGATGGTGACCGACAGATCGCCAGCTGCAAGCCTCTGCATCGCCGCGGTCATGTCGGTGACCGGACGGATCACCAGGCCATGCAGCAACCAGGCCATGGCGGCAATCATCAGGCCGACGGCAAGGATCGTGGCAACGGTTGCAGCAATGCGGAACTCGTTCAGCGACGCGAAGGCAGCGTCGCTGTCGACGACGAAGCCAAGATACCATTCGACCGAGGGCAGACCTGAAACCGGCATGAAGCTGACGAGGACGTCCTTGCCGGCAAACTCAGTCGGGACGAGCCCTGCCTTGATCGCCGGCGTCTCGGCCGGGAAGGCGTCTGCGAGCGTCTTCGTCACCAGCTTCGCATCCGGATGGATCAGAATCTGGCCACTCTTGTTCACGAGGAAGGCCGTGCCTTTGCCGCCGAGATCGATCTCCTTGATCATGTCGACCATGGTCTTCAGCGAGAAGTCGCTGCCGACGACGCCGGCAAGCTTGCCGTCGTGACTGACAGGGACGGCGGAACTGATGATAAGATCGCCGCTCGATGCATCGACATATGGCTCGGTCATGACGCTGGCGTTGGCCTTGACGGCGTCCTGATACCACGGGCGCTTGCGCGGATCGTAGCCGTCCGGCATCGGCAGCTTCGGCCACATGGTGAAGACGCCCTGCTCATCGCCAAAATATGTGCTGACGAACTGGCTGGTCAGAACATCGTTCTGCAGTACGGCTTCGACGCCCCTCTGATCCGCGGCGCGACCGATCGCGTTGGCGACCATTGCGGTCAGCGTTACACGGCCATTCATCCAGTTGGCCAGGCTGTTGGCGGCCTGCTCGCCGGAGGAACTGATGTTGGCTTCGATCGCGGCGGTGGCGGTGCTCCGCTCGACTGAGTTGATGTAGTAGGAAAAAGCGGCGAAGGCCACGAGAACAACGGCAGACGCGGCAAAGAGGATGCGCGTCATCAAATTCGTCTTCTTTTTCAAGGACTGTCCTTTCGTCAGCGGTCCGCGCCGTATTTGACGAACGCGGGCTGCTCTATGCGCAGGCTATGGGCAAAGCTAAACAAAGCGCCTCATGCGCCCGGGCGACTGCGACATCGGCGCGCCGCCATCCCCCTAATATTAGAGGGGTATTTAAAACAGACTTAAAATTTGACGAAATTCAAGCCCGTCCAGCCTCAACGACGCATGAAGGCTTCGAAGGCTGCCCTCGCTTCGGCGCTATGAAGGCGATCGAAGAAGTGGCGCGCCTCTTCATCGATACGGGCGATGATCTCATCGCGGTCGCCGCGGATCAGGCTGCGCGCGATCTTCAGCGCTTCCGGCGGCTTGGCCGCGAGCTTGGCCGCGGTGGCGAGGGTCGTGGCTTCTACCTCGTCGGGCGCGCAGACCTTCCAGACGAGCCCCGCCTCGCGCGCTTCCTCGCCGGAGAAGCCCTCGCCCGCTGCCAGTAGCGCGAAGGCGCGCTGGTGTCCCATGATGCGTGGTGCAAGCAGGCTGGAGGCAGCCTCCGGAACGAGTGCCAGATCGACAAACGGCGTGCGGAACTGACTGCGCGCGGACGCTACCGTCAGGTCGCAATGCATGTGCAGGGTGGTTCCGATACCGATCGCCAGTCCATCCACGCCGGAGACGATCGGCTTCTCGGAGCGGACCATGGCATAGAGGAACTCGATGATCTCCCGAGGCATGGCGCCCCCCATGGCGGCGGCCAGGAAGTCCCCAAGGTCGTTGCCGGCAGAGAAGCAGCCTTCAGTGCCGAGAAAGACCGTGGCCCGGATCGCCGTATCGCCATTGGCAGCGATCAGCGCGTCCGCCATTCTCCGGTACATCGCCCGGGTGATGGCGTTCTTCTTTTCCGGCCTGTTGAAACGGATGATCTGGATGCCGGGATGGGCCGCATCCTGCTCGACGACGACATGCTCTGTCATGATGGTTCCTCAGGCGAGAACGATTTTGGCGGCCGCAAGGCTTGCGGCACCTGTGATGACGCAGTCCTTTAGCGCCGTCACTTCCGAAAGAAGATTTTCCGCGGCAAAGCGGCAAAGCGCGATGCGCCCTTCGGCGCCACCATCCGGTGCCGGCGCGAGCCCGCCCTTGGCAAGGTAGCAACCGGTCAGCACAAGGCCGAACAACCGCTGATAGGGTGTCGCGCCGGCCAGCGCCTCGGCGGCCCTGTCTTCGCGCACTTGTGCGAGCAGCCAAGCCGTCGCTTCGCCGAGATCGGTTATCGCGGCGTCGAGCCGGTTTGCTGTCGCGCCGAAGCCTTCGAGGTTTGAGTGGCGCACCTGGTCGGCAATCTGCTTCAGCTCGGCAATGAGGCCATCGACCTGCTCACCGTTCGAGAGCGTCAGTTTGCGGGTGACGAGATCGATTGCCTGGATGCCGTTCGTGCCTTCGTAGATCGGCGCGATGCGTGCATCGCGCAGGTAGCGGGCAGCTCCGGTTTCCTCGATGAAGCCCATGCCGCCATGCACCTGAATGCCGAGCGAGGCCACATCGACACCGACATCGGTGGAGAAAGACTTGGCGATCGGCGTCATCAGCGCGGCGCGCTCCCGCCAAAACTGCTTTGCGTCGGTCGCGCGATGCGACATATCGATGGCATGCGCGCAGGCGTAGGAAATCGCGCGGGCGCCCTGTGTCAGGGCCTTCATCGTCAGAAGCATGCGCGTGACATCGGGGTGGTCGATGATCGGACTCATGCCACCGCCGGTCCAGCCCGGCGCCTTGCCCTGCGTACGCTCCTTCGCATAGGCGGTTGCCTTCTGCGTTGCTGCCTCGGCGATCGCAACACCCTGCATGCCGACGGCAAGGCGGGCGTTGTTCATCATCGTGAACATGCAGGCGAGGCCCTTGTTTTCCTCGCCGACCAACCAGCCGACCGCGCCCTTTTCCTCACCAAACTTGCCGTCACCATAAATCATAGTGCAGGTCGGCGAAGCATGGATGCCAAGCTTGTGCTCCAGCGAATGCGCGAACAGATCGTTACGGGCGCCGAGTGCACCGTCCGAATTGACAAGGAACTTCGGCACCAGAAACAGCGAGATCCCACGCGTTCCGGCCGGGGCATCCGGCAGACGGGCAAGCACCAGGTGAACGATGTTGTCGGCAGCGTCGTGTTCGCCCCAGGTGATGAAGATCTTCTGGCCGAAGATGCGGTAGGTGCCATCGTCTCGCCGTTCGGCGCGTGTCTTCAGCACGCCGAGATCGGAGCCGGCATGCGGCTCCGTCAGGTTCATCGTGCCCGTCCACTCACCTGAGACGAGCTTCGCCAGATAGATATTCTTGAGGTCATCGGAGGCATGGCTGTTGATCGCCTCGATCGCGCCCATGGTGAGCGTCGGGCAGAGCGCGAAGGCCATCGATCCGGAGTTCCACATCTCAAGCGCCGCGACGTTCAGCATATGCGGCAGCGCCTGCCCACCAAACTCCTCGGGTGAAGTCAGGCCGTTCCAGCCGCCGGCGATCCAGCTCTTGTAGAGATCGCGCCAACCATCCGGCGTCACCACCTTGCCATCGATCAGGCGCGAACCCTGACGGTCGCCTATTTCCGCGAGCGGGGCCACCTCATCTGTGGCGAATCGTCCGGCTTCATGAAGGATGGCATTGACGAGATCCTCGCCGAGGTCGCCAAGCAAGCCGGCCTCGATTGCACCGCCCAAGCCGGCAACATGCTTCAGCGTGAACGCGATCTCCTCGACGGGCGCCTTGTACATCATTGATCTCCTCGCATCGCTGGCCGCCGCGCGAAACGCCCTCCAGCCTCTCCAAGGGGAGAGCTAATTGATTTTTACGTAAACGTCAATTTCAAACTTTCCGACGGTAGTGCACCGGGAAGTAACGTATGTCTGCGTTATTGCGCACTTGCACAAACAACCGTCATAGAGAATCTCTAAGGACACAGACCGCCATCGCAAGAGGACCGGCGCATTATGGATACCTTGCCCGTCAATATACCGGGACTCGTGTGGGCCTACCGCTTTCCGCCCGATGGCGGCAAGGCGACACGCCTTGCAAACAGCGCGCTGCAAGCCGAACTGACGAACGGCGGCGGCTTCTACTGGCTGCACCTCAATCTTGCCGATGCCCGCGTTCCCGGCCTGCTCGATACGATCGACGGCCTGAACGACGATGCCAAGGCGGCACTGATCACCCGTGACACGCATGCCGCGATCACCGTGGACGAACAGTTACTGTACGGCACGCTCGTCGATTGCCAGCGCGAGTTCGATCGCGAAACCGCCGATCTCGGCTGGCTGCACTTTGCAATATCCGATCGTTTCATCATCACCTCGCGGCTGCAGCCGCTGCGCAGTGTCGAGCGCGCCCGCGCGCTCGTAGAGAAGAACCCGGCAAAGTTCGAACGACCCGTTGATCTGTTTGAGACGCT
The DNA here is from genome assembly GCA_900466605.1 of Hyphomicrobiales bacterium. GTDB lineage: Bacteria > Pseudomonadota > Alphaproteobacteria > Rhizobiales > Rhizobiaceae > Rhizobium. Next base: position 25,947 of record UBMU01000044.1, on the reverse strand, counting down.
GATGATCGAATTCCAGCGCACGCTGATCTCGATTGTGATGGAGATGACGGAAGAACTCAACGTTATCGAGGACTTCGTTTACGATACGACGCCACGCGATGAGCGCCGGCGGCTGGCGCCGGTCAGGCGCACGGTCGTCAAACTGCACCGACATCTACGGACCGTGCTGGCTTTGATGCGACGCGCGGCTGCCTCGCATGATGACGAAATGCCGTTCGGCTTCGAGGACGTCGCCGGGCGACTGACAAGCCGTCTCGAAACGGTCGATCACGACATTTACGCACTGCAGGATCGCGCGCGGCTGCTGCATGAAGAGATCGACTCGAAGCTGTCGTCCGAGACCAACCGGCATCTCTACATCCTATCGATCATGACCGCCTTCCTGCTGCCGCCGACGCTCGTGACGGGGTTCTTCGGCATGAACACGACCAACCTGCCTTTTGCCGAAGGAAGCGGCGGCACAGAATATGCCGTGGCGCTTATCATTGCCTCGATCGTTCTGGCGTGGTGGCTACTGAAACGCGTTCGCATCCTCTGAATGCGAAAGACCCGGCAGTGCTGCCAGGCCTTGAAAACGTGCGCCTGCTTCGCTCAGTAGTACGGCGAAATGCACTGCTGGCGCGGGCCGTTATACGGCTGGAAGCTATTGTCGTAGACGCGATAGGAGCGATAGCGCGACTCGCACCATGCCACATGGCCCGACCCAAGCGGAGCCACCGGAGGAGCGACATAGGTGGGTTGCGAGGCGATTGCACCGCCGATCACGGCGCCGGCGCCAAAGGCCGCCAGCGGGTACCAGTAGCCGTTATATTGACGGTAGCCGTTTCGGTAATAGGGATAGCCGCGGTAACCGCCGTACCAGCCAGGCCGGTAGGCTGGGCGATACCCTGGATAATAACCGGGGCGATAGCCGGGATAGTAGCCGGGCCGATACCCCGGGCGATAACCGGGAGGACGGCAGTAGGGACCGCGGCAATACTGGACGTTCTGGACATCACCAGACTTTTCGACATGCGGCAGGGCGGGCATCTGCATCGCCTGCAAGGGGGCAACGCCACTCGCCAACGTGACGAAGGAAACGGCAGCAATCGCTATCTTTTTAAAAAATCCAGTCATGAAATCTCCGTTCCCAGGTTGGAATACGCGCACATCATAACGCGAACGCCGTGAAAACGTTCCAGCGATGGGTTTTCATGCGTTTCTCGCGACTTTCCCTTTTTAAGCGATCCCGGATTAACCCGACATTAACCGACTTTCACCAGGCTCTTTTCATGAAGCAATCCTGGAGAAATCTTCTGCTTCGCCTTGTGGTTCCGGCGCTGGCCGCGGGGGCTCCGATTCAAGCTGCGGCCACGGATACCCTCCCCTGGAAGAACCCCAACAACGCGCTCGTCATCGACGCCTATGAATTGAACACGATCGACTGGGATTCTCTACTCTCCGACAAGCGTATCGCCGCCTTCATCTCGAAGGCCTCCGACGGGCTTCCGGAAAGCTTCTCATGCACCGGCGACCATGCCGGGGACACGGTCGCGCACTGCAAGACCATGTGGCGTAAATACGCGGTGAGTCGGGAGCTCTTTCAGACGCGGCGTCTCGTGGCCCGGGCGGCCGGGCTGCTCTGGGGCTCCTATCACCTCGCACGCCCCGGCAACCCCGTGGATCAGGCGAATCACTTCCTCGACTATGCCGACCCCAAGGACGACGAGATGATGATCCTCGATCTCGAGGGTATCGATCCCGCAAAGTTCATGTCGCTGGAAGACGCCCAGATATTCGCGGGCCATGTCAGGGCGAGGACCGGCCGCTATCCGGTTCTCTATACCAATCACAACACCGCCCGTTACATCGCTGCGTACCGCAACGACTATCCGGTGCTGGCGCGCCTGCCTATCTGGTATGCGCGATACAAGCCCGACGTGAAGGGCGTGTTTCCGATGGGAAACTGGGACAACTACCTGATGTGGCAGTTCTCATCGGGACTGAACTGCAGCAAACGCCGCTGCCCCTACCGCGTTCCCGGCACCCTCACCGATATCGATGTCAACGTCGCACCTATGAACCGCGCGGAGCTTGCGAAAGTGTGGGCGCGCGGCAACCTTCTGCCAGCCCGAGAGCCCGATCCGCCGCTCATCCTTGCGAAGATCGAGATGGAGCCGCGCGGAAAGCCCGCCCAAGCCTCGACGGCTGCCATACCGGTTGCGCTGGACCTCAGTTTCACCTCGTCGATACCGCAGAACCAAGTGGTCCGTGCCCGTCGCGACTTCTGACGAGGCCCGCGCAAAAAAAGACCCCGTCTCTCGCAGAGACGAGGCCACTTGGGAGGGAGTCCGGTTTGGATCAGGCGACGACCGAGAGCTTTGCCTGATCGCCCTGCAGGCGATTGACCATGAAGTTCGAATACCATTCGAGGAACTGCATGACGCCGCCTTCATGCAGCATCGAATAGGGGCCAGGCTCATAGGCCGGCGAGTGGATGCCGAAGGCATTTTCCTCGACGATGCGGCGGTCCTGGTCGTTGGTCTCGGTCCAGACGTGCGTGAGTTCCGTCAGATCGTAGTCCACGCCTTCGACGGCATCCTTGTGCACGAGCCACTTCGTCGTGACCGCCGTTTCATTTGCGCTGAGGGGCAGCACGCGGAAGGAAATCGCATGGTCGCCGAGAATGTGGTTCCAGGTCGTCGGGTAGTGGAAGAGCAGCATCGTACCGATACGATCGATCGTCACGTCGTCCGAAAGTGCTCTCTTCACGGCACGCTTGCCGGACATGGTGTAGCTCTCGGCGTCCTCGATCAGCGGCATTCGGGCCGTGCGGAACTGACCATCCGGAGAGATCTTGAATTTGCTGGGCAATCCGGCCGCCTCGCAGCGCGCCCAGTGACCTGATATCTCGGGATCATCGGCGCCGCCATCCGTGCCCGTGACGCTCGGTGCTTCCGGGTAGGTACGGCAGAGTTCCGGGTGGTTGGCAGCGCAGTGATAGCACTCGCGATTATTTTCCCAGACGAGCTTCCAGTTGCCCTTCTCGATGATGGTGCTCTGAAAGGCGACCTTGGCCTCGCTCAATTGATGGGGCAGCATATAGGGAGCCACCATGTCGCGGATGGGCTGGAAGTCCGGCGCATTCTGGGCGAGACAGATAAAGATATAGCCACCGAAGCTCTCGCAATGCACAGGCTTCAGGCCATAACCGCTCTTGTCGAAATCGTCGCCCATGTGGCGGGCAAAAGCGAGCTTGCCGTCGAGATCGTAGGCCCATTGATGGTAGGGGCAGACGAGGCGAACCGAGGAACCGTGATCCTTCGTGCAGACGCGCGAGCCGCGATGACGACAGCTGTTGTGGAAGGCGCGGATGACGTTGTCGCGGCCGCGGACGATGACGACAGGATAGTCGCCGATCTGGACCGTGAAATAGGCGCCGGCCTTCGGCAGTTCGCAGTCATGGCCCATGAACAGCCAATCGCGGTAGTAGATCATTTCCATATCGAGCTTGAAGTAGTCCTCGTCGATATAGAAGGGCTGTTCGAGACTGAAGCCTTCACGGCGGGTCTTGAGTTGCCGCAATACGTTGCTGCGAATATCCATCTGCACATCCTCGTATAGTGGTGCCGCCGCCTGATCGAAGGCGAAAGCCGCCGGAAGCGTTGCTCCCTCTCCGTCAGGAGATTTCTTGGGAGACATTTAAACACCGCCGGCGCGTGGCGTTTGGTTGTAAAGCGACATCGGCTTCGAAAATGACGACAGGCGACAACGTAGTGCGGAATCGGAGGGCGATATTCCCACCTGTCAGCCTCGGCTCCAGAAACTAAGGCCAATTACGACATCGGGGCAATTCAATTCACAGCTGGACTTGCGAGGCGCCTCTGCCGCCATTGTCGTTTCTGCGACATGGTGTCCCGGCCCGTTCTTGCCAAGTTGCGTGGCCGCCGCGCTTAACATGCCGTTAAGCATGATTGCCTATCCTTGCGATATCAGAGACGCATGCGGATACTGCACCATGGCGAAGCTTCGCTATTTCGACGCCAGCAACAGCATCAATGCCCGCGAGGCCCCGGTCGCCGCGCATTCGGAATTCCTGCGCACCGGAAAGATCACGCGGACCCGAGCGCACTGGCTTGCTGAGGAGCGGCGCTACCTCACCCACGGCGAAGTCGCGGAAAGAACCGGCCGCAAGCTGGAGACCGCCGGGGAGAAGACGCACCAGCATATCAACGGCTTTCATCGCTCGATCCAATTTCCGAAGATGCTGTTCCACCGGACGCTCGAGGACAGCCCGCATCTCGGCTATTGCCACGTGACCGCAGCGCGGACGAAGTTCGCCCGTTACGAGGAAGTCAGCTGGGCGTTCTACATCGCGAATTTCTTCGCCGACATCGGCGATAACGACAATTTCTTCCACAAGATCGATGTGAAGTATTCGCGCATGTACTTCGCAGTTGCCATCAAGCCGGGCGAGCACACGCCCGAGAAGATGACGATCGACCGCTCGGTGCGGGGCAACGGTCTGCTCTTCCGTACCGACGATCCGCAGATCGCGATCAGAAACGTGCTGCTGCTCGGCGCTAGGAACGAACAGCTGCGCGAGATCATTCGTCAGCTCTGATCGGGCAGTATCAGCACGCGCAGATATTGATCCGATTGCCCGGAAGGCATAAGGACTGCCGGACAGCAATCCGGGCAGCGCATGGCACGATCGATCGACATCACGAAGGACAGGCAGCAGGCTATCGAGGCCGGCTGCGCAGTGCTTGGCGAAGGCTTTCCCGTCGCGATCCCGACAGAGACCGTCTACGGGCTCGCCGCCGATGCGACCAATCCGGTCGCGATCGCGCATATCTACGAAACCAAGGGCCGCCCGCGCTTCAATCCGCTGATCTGCCATATGGCCGATCTCGCCATGGCCGAAGAGCACGCGGAGTTCGATCCCGTTTCGCGCGCTCTTGCAGAGGCCTTCTGGCCGGGCCCACTCACGCTCGTTGTGCCACTCAGGCCGGAGAGCGCCATTCACTCACTGGCAACCGCCGGTCTCGACACGGTCGGCATCCGCGTTCCAAAGGGTTTTGCCGGAGAACTGATCCGCGCCTTCGGGCGGCCGCTCGCGGCGCCCAGCGCCAATACGTCAGGTAGGATCAGCGCGACAAGCGCTGCCCATGTCGATGCCGATCTCGGTGAGCGCATCAGGCTGATCCTCGATGCCGGCGCCAGCACCGTCGGCGTCGAGTCCACGATCGTCAAGGTCGAAGACGGCAAGCCCAAGCTCCTGCGGCCCGGTGGCTTGCCGGCCTCCGAGATCGAACGCGTGGCCGGTCAGAGACTGCTGCGGTCAAGGAAGGCATCGGCTGCGATCGAAGCGCCGGGAATGCTGGCATCTCACTACGCACCTGGTGCCGCCGTCCGACTGGACGCAACCCATGTCGATGCCGGCGAGGCGTTGATCGCCTTCGGCAGGACGTCCGTTGCCGGCGCCAATGACGCCCGGATAGTCCTTAATCTCAGCCGCGACGCGGATCTTGCCGAAGCGGCAGCGAACCTGTTCGACTTTATGAAGAGAGCCGACGCCAGCGGCGCTTCGACAATCGCCTTTTCAGCCATTCCCGACGAAGGACTTGGCGAGGCAATCAACGATCGGCTGCGCCGCGCTGCCGCGCCACGCGAATAGCAAGAAGGACCATGTTTCGATGAGCCGCATTTCCCCTGAACTTCTTGACCGTTTCGCCGCCATCGTCGGTGTGAAGCATGCTCTGCGGAGCGAAGCAGATCTCGCCCCGCATCTGATCGAGAACCGCGGCCTTTACCATGGCTCCTCACCTCTCCTTCTGAAGCCCGGCTCGGTCGAGGAAGTCTCGGAGATCCTGAAGCTTGCGACAGAGACGGGAACTGCCGTCGTGCCTCAGACGGGCAATACCGGCCTTGTCGGCGGCCAGACCCCGCGTGAAGGAAAGTCCGATATCATCATCTCGCTCGAACGCATGAACAAGATCCGTGATGTCGATCCGGTTGCCAATATCCTGGTTGCCGATGGCGGCGCGATCCTCGCTGACGTGCAGAAGGCGGCAGAAACGCACGGCAAGCTGTTTCCGCTATCGCTTGGCTCCGAAGGCTCCTGCCGGATCGGCGGCAATCTCTCGACGAATGCCGGCGGTACGGCGGTACTTGCCTATGGCAACATGCGCCAGCTCTGCCTCGGTCTCGAGGTCGTACTGCCGACCGGCGAAATCTGGGATGGGCTGCGCCGTCTCAAGAAGGACAACACAGGTTACGACCTGCGCGATCTCTTCATCGGCGCGGAAGGCACGCTCGGCATCATTACCGGCGCAGTGCTGAAACTCTTTCCGCAACCGCTTGGAAAGCAGGTCGCATTCGCGGGTCTCAACTCAGTTGAAGATGCGCTTTCGTTCTTCAACCTCGCCTCCAGCCTTTGCGGCACCTCGCTCACCGGCTTCGAACTCATGCCGCGCTTCGGCGTAGAGATTACCGCCCGCAACATCGAAGGTGTGCGTGATCCGCTGGAATCTGCCCATCCCTGGTATGTACTTGTCGATATTTCGACGTCTGATTCGGCCGAAACAGCCGAGCGCATGATGACCGCGCTGCTTGAGCAGGGCTTCGAGGCGGGGCTGGTTCAGGACGCGGCGATCGCCTCTTCGGTCGCGCAGCAGAAAGCGCTCTGGCACATGCGCGAAAGCATGTCGGAGGCGCAGAAGCCGGAAGGCGGATCGATCAAGCACGACGTTTCCGTGCCGGTTTCGGCAGTGCCGGCCTTTATGGAAGAGGCTGGCGATGCCGTTATGGCCGCCATGCCCGGCGCACGCATCTGCGCCTTCGGCCACATGGGCGACGGCAATATTCACTACAACATTTCCCAGCCTGTCGGTGCGGACAAGCAGGCCTTTCTCGAGCGATGGCATGAGATGAACCATATCGTGCATGGCCTCGTGCTGTCGCACGGCGGTTCGATTTCGGCCGAGCATGGAATCGGCCAGCTGAAACGCGATGAACTGGCCGCGATCCGTCCGGCCATCGAAATGGAGCTGATGCGCCGGATCAAGCGCGCCTTCGACCCCGCCGGCATCATGAATCCCGGCAAGGTCGTCAACGCCGACTAGACGTCGCCAACCCGCTAGCTGCTCGTGCCGCCGTTAGTCAGGAGCTGCAGCGCCGGGGAACTATTGGTGTTGTTGGCAAGATCGTACATCGCCGTGAACCGCCGCAACAGCTTGTCGACCTTCTTTGAATCCTGCAGGTCTTCGAGATTGACGAATTTCCCGAGCATCGAGACCTGCTTTGCGACATCCATGTTCGAGACGCTGCTCGGCAGACTGAAGGTGGTTGTGATCACCTGGAACAACGCCTTGTCACCGAGGATCGTGTAGAGCGATGTGATGTCAGGCGCGCTGCGGGCGAAATACAGCGCGAGGCGTACGCCGTCGTTCGTTTCGCCTTCCTGCGTTTCCAGCGTCTGCTGAATATACTTCTGCTGCGTCCGGTCTTCGGCACCGACGTTCTGGACGGCTCCGATCTTGGCGCGCGTCAGGTTGCCCTTGGTATCGAAGTTGAAGTCCGCGACAATCTCCTTGAACTTCGATTCAGCCTTCGTGTTCAGATAGCTCTTGGGGTCGGACGGATCGGAGGTGAAGATCTTCCGAAGCGTCTCCTCGTCATACTTCTTCGGGTCGAGACCGTTTGCGGTCAAGACCAGGCTGGTCAGCTTGTCGTCCGACAGGAAGTCATCGAGCGACTTCACCGTCGCCATGCCCTTGGCGAACGCATCGACGGCCTTCGTCGCATTCTCGGAGGCCTTGTCCTTGAGCGGGCCGTCGCTCATGCCCATCAGCGTCCGCGACTTATAGTTCGTCGCGTATTTCGCCATGACCGCTGACGGCAGCGGCTGCATTTCGGCGGATGCCTTTCCGTCGGCTCCGAAATTGAAGGCACTAACCAAATTGGTGATGCGTTCATCCTTGAGCGAGGCGACGTAACCCTCGGGATCGTATGGGTCGCTCTTCAGTAGCTTGCGGAACATCGAACGGGACACGTCCTGTTGCGTCAGCCCGAAGGCGCGCAGCGCCATGTCATAGAGTTCAGGCAGATCGTCGTTCTTCTTGTCGAAATCAGCGGCGGCGTTGGAGCGCAGCAGGTCGTCGACTTTCTTGATATTGCCGTCAGCCATCCGCTTCTTGTAGTTCGCCACCGCTTCGTCGATCGCTTCGTCCTGCGCGTCTTGATATCGAGCGCCGTAGAACGTCGTCGTATCCATCAGCTGGGCGCTCGATTGCGGGCCGGATGCAGCAGCAGCCGAACCGTCGGCGGCGAAGCTGAATGCTGCGTTAAGCGCGCTGAACCCCTGGCTGGCCGCAAAGGTGGCATCGGTCAGAATACTTTTGATATCGGCGTCGCTGACGCTCGTCGGAACGCCATAGGCCGACCGCAGGGTGTTCATCATCTGCCCGTCGGCGATCAGATCGTCGACATTGGAGATCGAGGAGATCACGGTCTGGAAGTAGGAGAGGTTGGCGCTGGCCTGCGAACTCGTGCCCCGTGCCTGGCTGATCGTTTGTGCCGCTGCGCCATCGGCAACGCTGCCATCGGCCTCGAAATTGAATGACGAATAGACGTCGTCGTAGCCCAGCAGGCTGGCGTAGCTTGCGTCCGTCAGGACGCTCCGAAGATCCGCGTCGCTGACGCTCTGGGGAAGCGAGTAGGCATCCCTGATGTACTGGGTCAGCTGGGTATCGGCGATCAAGTCATCGACGTTGGTGATGCCGACGATCTTCGATTGGTAGTAGCTCGTAGTGTTTGCAGCCTGGCTGGACATCGACTTCATCTGGTCCGACGTCTGCGCGACGTAGGACGCTGCGGCAGAGTCGATGGTACCGTCCGCGTTGAAATTGAAGCTCTGGTTGACCATGCTGAAATCGAGCAAGCTTGCATAGTTCGGATCGGTAAGGACGAGCTTGAGCGCTGCATCGCTGAAATCGTCACCCATGCTGAAGGCCGTCTTGATGTAGGACGTCAGCCTCTTGTCGGCGATAAGATCGTCGACGTTGGTGATCGACCCAATCTTGGACAGATAGTAGGCCTTGTTGTAGTCGGCAGCAGCCGAGGTGGTGATCGATGGAACAGTCAGATTGTACTGTTCCATGACGGCGTTCTTCTGGGTGGCGGTCTGCGCCGCGCCGTTGACGGTGCCGTCTGCGTTGAAGCTGAACTGTGCGACAAGCGCCTTGTACTTGTCGTTGCCGTTGAGATTGACAAAGCTGTTGGGATCGTTGACGTCGCTCGTCAAAACCTGCGCTAGGAAGTCCTTGGAAACGTACGTCGGATCGATGCCGTAAGCCTTCAGGACGTAAGTGCGGACACGACTGTCGCCGACGAGGTCGGAAACATTCTGCACGGCGTCTATCGCATTGCTGTAATAATTCGTTTCGGTCGCGGCATTCTTGCCCTCGTCCGCGAACGACTGCGTATAGAGACCGATCAGATCGTCTTCTTGCGAGTCGCTCTGCGCGTCCGCTGCCGGCGTGTTGAAATTGAAGGCGGCCGCGAAGTCTTTGTAGCGCGTATCCGAGAGCTTGTTGGCGAAGCTGCTGGCATCGGTCAGATCGCTTTCCAGCACCTTCTTCATGAAAGCCTTGGCGTAGGTCATGTCCTCCAGGCCATAGGCCGACATCGCATAGCTGTAGAGTCGGTAATTGCCGAGAAGATCGTCGACGTCTTTGACCTTGTTGATGTTGTCCTTGTAATACTCGGCGTCGCGCTTGACCGTTGCCTGGGAGGCAACGCGATCCAGGCTCTGCTTCATGTTCCCCGACAATATGTTGTAGGCCATCGAAGCAGAGATCATAACGCGCCCTTTTCCGGCAAAGTCTTCAAAGTATGACAGATTGGTTCTGCGCCATTTTGCGATAAAAAGCTTACCCGAGACTTACCCGCCTCGTGTCGCAATGTGGCACAGCCGTCGTTCACCCTCCGGAAACCTTGCCGGCTTCGGTTTTGATAACCATCCACTGAGGCAAAGTTTTCTTAACCGCGATTTTTAAGCTGTCCGGAACAGGCCGCGCCTATTGTTCAGCCATAGAGGGCGAAAAGCCCCAAGGAGAAGACCGGAAACCGGCTCTCAGGTAAGACAAGGGTAGAATGAACATGAACAACACCGTTATGAAGCCCGCATGGGCTGGAACGACACTGCGTCTCGATCCGTCTCGCTTTCCCCAGCAGGTCAGCTACGCCATCCACGACTCCTCAAGTGACGTCAGCATAACGATCGACGAACGTGGCGCCATCCTGCGCAAGGTTCTTCCCTCGAGCGGCTTGCCGCTTTCGATCGCCCTCCCCAAGCGCGCCTTCAAGGGCGTTGCCGCCCGTGCCATCGACCATGGCGATGGCGAAGTGACCGTAACCCTGGAGCTTCACCACGAAGATCCGGAACTCTGCGTGCCGCTGCTGGTTGCTCATGACCTCGCAGATATCGCAGCCGACTGGCGCAGCTGGTCGGAAGCCTTCCGCATTCCGATGCTGATGGTCGAGGCTGATGGCGTTGCGCGCCCTCTTGAAGAGCATCTCGGCGACCTGCGCACCAGCGCCCTGAAGCCGCGTCGCCGTCACTCCTATTTCGCCAACCGTCGCCCGCGCTTCCTCGTGCGTCGCACGACCGGCAAGCTCGGCGTCGCCATGAAGATCGAAGGCAAGGAAATCATCGCCCGCAGCTAAGCAATGCGGCGTTCCAAACCATCAATGCCCGGCCATTGTGCCGGGCATTGTCGTTTCCCCCTCAGGGCAGAACGAAGAGAAGTGAAAGAAAGAGGCCGAGAAAGATGATCAGGCCGACGCGATTGTTGGACTTGAACAGCGCCAGGCACTGATCGCCGTCGTTGATGTCCAACGTCACGATCTGCCAGGCAAACATGCCGGCCGCAACAAGCAGGCCGAGATAGGCAATGAGGCCGACGCCCGCAACCAGAAAGGCGCAGAACGCGAGCACAAGGGTCAGGCCATAGAGGCCGACCAGCCACTGTTTCGTCTTGTCGCCGAAAAGCCGCGCAGTGGAACGAACGCCGATCAGCTCGTCGTCTTCCTTGTCCTGATGGGCATAAATGGTGTCGTAGCCGATCGTCCAGACCACCGAGGCGACGTAGAGAAGGATCGGCGCCAGCGAAAGGCTGCCGAAAATCGCCGCCCAGCCCATTAACGCGCCCCAGGAGAAGGCAAGGCCCAGGAAGAATTGCGGCCAGTCGGTGAAGCGCTTGGCAAACGGGTAAAGCGCTACGATGGCGAGCGAGAGGACACCGAGGATGACCGAGAACCAGTTCAGCTGCAGGACGACCAGCAACCCGACCAACGCCTGCAGGACGATGAACAGCTTGGCCTGCGTGCGCGTGACCCGACCGGATGGCAGCGGGCGCGAGCGGGTGCGCGCCACTTCCATGTCGATCTTGTGGTCGACGAGATCGTTGTAGGCGCACCCTGCCCCGCGCATCGCCACAGAGCCGATGAAATACAGCACGAGATGGAAAATCAGCTGGCCACCAGAAAACTGGCCAAGATGGGCCGCTGTATTCGCGGCCATCGTCGCTGACCAGAAGCAGGGCCACATCAGAAGCTGCCAGCCGATCGGTCGATCCCAGCGCGCGAGCTGCGCATAGGGCCAGAGCCACGGAGGCAAAACCCGGTAAACCCAGTTGTTCGAAGGCGCATCCGCAACGCGCCCGTTCATTCCGCCGATCTGTTGCATGCCGCCATCTAGCGATCGGTCAAGGCCGGGGTCAAGGTCAATTCGCGCCGGTCGGAGCGACCTTTCAGCGCTGGTTCCACCGCCGGATTACCGGCTCCGTCAGGTCGTGCTCGTAACCGAGAACGCTGATGCTTGTCGTGTCCAGGATGAAGCGCGCTCCGTCCGTCGGCGGCAGGCCGAGCCAGCGGGCGCCAAGTACCCGAAGGAAATGCGAGCTGGAGAAGATCAGGATAGGAGCATCTGCCTGCCGCAGTTCCGATATGATGCGATCTGCGCGTGCACCGATATCCTCGACCGCCTCGCCGTTCGGGCAGCCGTCTCGAAACAGCTGCCAGCCGGGTCTGCTTGCATGAATCGCCTTCGTGGTGATGCCCTCATAGGCGCCGTAGTCCCATTCAGCCAGATCGTCCTTGACGACCGCGCCGGTGCCAAAGCCCGAGAGCGCACAGGTGTTACGAGCGCGCTGCGATGGGCTCGACCACACGGCGGCGAAGGTTTTGCCAGTAAGACGCGGACCGACCTGGCGCGCGGCTGCTTCGCCGTTTGCCGTCAGCGGAATATCGCTACGGCCCGTATGCCTTCCGGAAAGGCTCCATTCCGTTTCGCCGTGCCGGACGAGATAGATCTCGGGAAATGCGCTGCTCATCTGTCAGCCCTTGCAAAAAGGAAAAGGCGCGGTTGGTGCCGCGCCTTCCCGGTTGATCAGAGTATAACCTTTTCGAGCGGCGGACGCGTCGCTTCGAATTCCTTCAGCCTCGCCTCGTTCTCCGCGATGTAGTTTCGGTTGTCGGGCGTCGAGAACTGGTTCTTGGAAATCTGTATCTGCATGATGAAGAGTTCGTCCCAGCGGAAGCCAATCTCGGAACCGGCCAGATAAAACTCCCACATGCGGAAGAAGCGCTCGTCATAAAGGGCGACCGCGTCGGCCTTGCGGGCAACGAACCGTTCGCGCCAATGGCGCAGCGTATAGGCATAGTGCAGCGGCAGGACTTCGACGTCCCTGACCAGCAGCCCGGCCTTCTCGATCGGCGGCAGCGTCTCGCCGATCGAGGGAACGTAGCCTTGCGGAAAGATGTACTTTTCGATGAAGGCGTTGGTACCGAAGCTCGGTTTCGGTCGCGCAATCGAATGCAGCACCATGATGCCGTCATCGGTCAGCAGTTCGCTCACCTTCTTGAAGAACTTGTCGAAATTGCCGATGCCGACATGTTCGAACATGCCTACCGAGACGATGCGATCGAACTTCTGACCGGTCATCGTCCGGTAATCCTGCAGCTCGAAGTGGACACGGTCGGCCAGACCGCGCTTTTTCGAACGCTCGCGCGAGATCTTCAGCTGCTCTTCGCTGAGCGTAATGCCGGTGAGATCGAGGCCAGGTGTTGCTTCGGCAAGGTACATGCCCATGCCGCCCCAGCCGGAGCCGATTTCGAGAACGCGCTGGTTCGGCTGCAGCAGCATCTTGGCGGCGATATGACGTTTCTTGGCGACCTGCGCTTCCTCCAGGCTGATGCCCGGCGGGTTGTAGTAGGCGCAGGAATATTGCCAGTCCTCGTCAAGGAACAACTCGAACAGACGTTCCGACAGATCGTAGTGGTGCGCGACGTTGCGCTTGTTGCGATTGACCGGCAGGCGGCTCTTTACCTGCTGGACCGCGATACGGCCGATCAGGAGAGCGGCCATCGGGATATCGAAGATTTCGTTGGTGGTGTTTTGCTTCACCATCGCCAGGAAGTCGTAGATGTTGCCCTGCTCAAGAATGAACCGGCCTTCCATATACATTTCGCCGAGCTTGAGGGTGGGATCGCGGCGGATCAGTCGTTCCGCTTCCTCGTCGGCAATGCGGACGACAACCAGTTCGCCCGTACCGTTTCCGACCATATGCGTCTCGCCGTTGGCGAGAGTGAGTTTCAAATTACCCTTGCGGATGAGTTTCTTGACAATCGATAAGAAAGCCGACGCCATGAATAAGGCCTCGCAATGTGACAGGATAGTCCGATCAACTTAGTATCTCTCATCCGCCTTACAAGCGCCGTATTTCACACCTCGGCAACATGATCGCCGAAGTGTGACATTTTTGCAAAATATGATTGCTAAGCGCTTATTTTCGCTTCATCGCTTCGGCTAGCGCCGCACCAAAGGCACCCTGACTCTCCGGTTTTGAAGGGGTGGAACGCCGGTCGTTTTGGCTACGCACCGGCTGATTTCCGCGCGACTCGCCGCGCGGCGCCGAAGGCTGCGAACCGTCGTCCTTTCTCATCGAAAGGCCGATGCGCTTGCGCTTGGCATCGACCTCCACCACACGCACCTTGACGACATCGCCCGCCTTCACAACTTCGTGAGGATCTTTGACGAAGCGATCCGCAAGCTGGGAGACGTGAACCAATCCGTCCTGATGGACGCCTATGTCGACAAAAGCACCAAATGCTGCAACGTTGGTGACCGTGCCTTCCAACATCATGCCCGGCTTGAGATCGGAGATCTCATGAACACCTTCGGCGAAAGTCGCGGTCTTGAAGCTCGGGCGCGGGTCGCGGCCGGGCTTTTCCAGTTCGGCCAGAATATCCTTCACGGTCGGCAGGCCGAACTTCTCGTCGATGAACTGGCGAGGATCGACAGCCTTCAGCACTGCGCTGTCGCCCATCAGCGAGCGCAAGTCGCGACCGCAGGCGGCGACGATCTTCTTGGCGACGCCATAGGCTTCCGGGTGGACCGAGGAGGCGTCGAGCGGCTCCTTGCCGTCGCGAATGCGCAGGAAGCCGGCGCATTGCTCGAAGGTGCGCTGGCCCAGGCGGGCGACCTTCAAAAGGTCGCGACGGGTCTCGAACCGGCCTTCGCTGTCACGGTGCTTGACGATCGCGTCGGCAATCGAGGCGCCCAGACCGGAGACACGGGAGAGCAGCGGCGCGGAAGCGGTATTAAGATCGACGCCGACGGCATTCACCGCGTCTTCGACGACGGCATCGAGCGAGCGTGACAGCTTCTGCTGGTCGACATCATGCTGATACTGCCCGACACCGATCGATTTCGGCTCGATCTTGACGAGCTCCGCCAATGGATCCTGCAGGCGCCGCGCAATGGAGACGGCGCCGCGCAGCGAAACGTCGAGGTTCGGAAACTCCAGCGCTGCCGTTTCTGAAGCTGAATAGACCGAAGCGCCGGCTTCCGAGACGATCACCTTGGTCGGTTTGGCGCCCGGCAGTTCGGCCAGCATGTTGGCCACCAGTTTTTCCGTCTCGCGGCTGCCGGTGCCGTTGCCGATCGAGATCAGCTCGACATTGTGCTTGCGGATCAGCGACGCGAGCTCCAGCTGCGCGCCGCGCACATCGTTTCTCGGCTGGAAAGGATAGACGGTCGAGGTCGCTACAACCTTGCCGGTCGCATCGGTGATCGCAACCTTGACGCCGGTACGGATGCCAGGATCGAGACCCATGGTGGGGCGCGAGCCGGCAGGCGCCGCCAGCAGCAAATCCTTGAGGTTGCGGGCGAACACGTGGATCGCCTCTTCCTCCGCCCGCTCGCGCAGTTCGCGCATCAGGTCGAGCGACAACGACATGGACAGCTTGACGCGCCACGTCCAACTGGCGACCTCCATCAGCCAGCGATCGCCGGGGCGACTCGCGCCAATCTCATAGGCGGCAGCGATCATGCGCTCGACCGGCTTGTTCGGGGAAGCCGTCTCGGCGTCGGCCTCGATCGTCAACGTCAGCACTTCCTCGTTCCAGCCACGCAGCATGGCGAGCGCGCGGTGGCCCGGGGCGGTCGCCCAGCGTTCGGAATGATCGAAATAGTCGGAGAACTTCTCGCCCGTCGCCTGCTTGCCATCGACCACCTTAGCCTTGAGCAACGCGGCACTGCGCATATGGGCGCGCAGCCTGCCGAGCAAGTCGGCGTTTTCGGCGATGCCTTCAGCGACGATATCACGTGCGCCCTCAAGAGCCGTCTTCACATCGGGCACATCGGCGGTGATGTACGCTTCCGCCAGCGTCGCCGGCTCCTTTGAGCGATCGGCAAGGATGGCCTCGGCCAGAGGTCCGAGGCCACGCTCGCGGGCGATCTCGGCGCGGGTGCGGCGCTTCGGCTTGTAGGGTAGATAGAGATCTTCAAGCTCGGCCTTGGTGGCGGCGCCGGTGATCTTGCCGAGCAGTTCGTCGGTCATCTTGCCCTGGCCGGTGATGGATTCGACGATCGTGTCGCGGCGCGCTTCCAGTTCGCGCAGATAGACCAGCCGCTCTGCGAGATTGCGCAGCTGCGTATCGTCCAGCCCACCCGTCACTTCCTTGCGGTAGCGTGCGATGAAGGGCACGGTCGCGCCTTCGTCGAGCAACTCGATCGCGGCCTTGGCCTGATCCGGCCGGGCGTTGATTTCGGAGGAGATGACAGCGGCGAGCGAGCGGAGGTCAGCGGCCATGAGAATTCCTGCGTTTCACAAAAGTTGCGGGACCATAGCGGCGAAAAACGGCAAGGCAATGCCCGACGTCCCTATCCACAGCAACATAGCACGGCTGGCGGCCGTTTTTTGCGGTTGTGCAGATGCGCCATTCTTTGCTAGCAGAGGCGACCGTTTTAGCCCCGCCTTTGTGGCGCCTTCCCTGAGGAAGGCAAGGAAAGTGACATGCCAGATCTGCTCCTAGAACTCCGCTCCGAAGAGATCCCGGCCCGCCTGCAGCGTAAGGCTGCCGGCGATCTGAAGAAGCTCGTCACCGATGCGCTTGTCGAGGCAGGACTTTCCTATGAGGGTGCGCGCGAATACTGGACGCCGCGCCGGCTGACGCTCGATATCCGCGGCCTGACGGCGCGCTCCGCCGACGTTCGCGAAGAGAAGAAGGGTCCGCGCACCGACGCCAACGAAAAGGCGATCGAAGGCTTCCTGCGCGGCGCCGGCCTGTCCTCCGTTTCCGAAGCCCAGGTTCAAAGCGATCCGAAGAAGGGCGACTTCTACATCGCCATCATCTCAAAGCCCGGCCGCGCCGCTGAGGAGATCATAGCCAGCATCATGCCTGGCATCATCCGCGATTTCCCGTGGCCGAAGCCGATGCGCTGGGGTGCGGCCTCCGCACAGCCGGGCTCGTTGCGCTGGGTCCGTCCGTTGCAGTCGATCGTCTGCACCTTCGGCACAGAACATGAGGAAACCTCCGTCATTCCGTTTGCGATCGACGGTATCGTCGCCTCCAACGTGACCTACGGCCACCGCTTCCATGCGCCCTCCGCCATTACCGTCAAGCGCTTCGACGATTACGTCGCAAACCTCGAAAAAGCGAAGGTCATCCTGGACGGCGAACGCCGCAAGGACATCATCCTGCACGATGCCCGCGATGTCGCCTTTGCGAACGGGCTGGAACTGGTCGAGGACGAAGGCCTGCTAGAAGAGGTTTCCGGCCTTGTCGAATGGCCACAAGTGCTGATGGGCAGCTTCGAGGAGGATTACCTCTCGATTCCGGCTGAAATCATCCGCCTGACGATCAAGACGAACCAGAAGTGCTTCGTCACGCGCCCGGTTGGTGGCGACAAGCTGTCGAACAAGTTCATCCTCGTCTCCAACATCGAGGCGAGCGACGGCGGCAAGGAAATCATCCACGGCAACGGCAAGGTCGTGCGCGCGCGCCTGTCCGACGCGCTGCATTTCTGGAAGCGCGACCAGGGAGACCTGCCGGACCTCCAACTGCTCGAAAGCTCGGCCGCCAAGTTCAGTCTCGATCTGAAGAAGCCGCTCGACCAGCGCATGGCGAAGCTCGATGCGCTCAATGTGACGTTCCATGCCAAGCTCGGCACGCAGGGCGAGCGCGTCGAGCGCATCCGCGCCATGGCTGCGAAAATCGCCTTCCCCGCCGGCGCCGATTACAAGCTGGTCGATCGCGCCGTCGTGCTTGCCAAGGCCGATCTGCGCACAGAGGCTGTCGGCGAATTTCCGGAACTGCAGGGCGTGATGGGACGCAAATACGCCATTCTCCAAGGCGAGGAAGACGTCGTCTCGACCGCAATCGAGGAGCACTACAAGCCGCAGGGACCGTCGGACAGGGTTCCAGAAGATAAGATAGCGATCACGGTCGCGCTGGCTGACAAGCTGGACACGCTGATCGGATTCTGGGCTGTCGACGAGAAGCCGACCGGCTCGAAGGATCCGTTTGCGCTGCGCCGCGCCGCGCTCGGCGTCATCCGCATCATTCTGGAGCGCGGCGTCCACGTGACCCTGCTTCCGCGCATCGTCAGCCATATGGCCCGCATCGACATGGACATCGGCAGCACGGTCGCGACCGACGACATGTCGCGACAGCTCGATCTGCTCTCTTTCTTCCACGACCGACTGAAGGTCTACCTGCGCGATCAGGGCACGCGTCACGATCTCATCGACGCCGTGCTGACGCCCGAGGCTGACGACCTCAGGATGGTGGCCCGTCGCGTCGAGGCGCTGACCGCCTTCATCACCTCGGAAGACGGCAAGAACCTGCTGGCGGGCACCAAGCGTGCGACACAGCTGCTCGCCGCCGAAGAGAAGAAGGGCACTGTCGTCGCCGACGGCGTTTCCGAAGCTCTGTTGAAGCTCGACGCCGAAAAGGAACTGTTTGCCGCAATCACCAAGGCTTCGGCCGAGGCTTCCGCTGCCGTCGCGAAGGAGGACTTCCGCTCGGCCATGGAGGCGCTCTCCAGGCTGCGCGCGCCGGTCGACCGTTTCTTCGAGGACGTGCTTGTTAATGACGAGGACGCGGCCATCCGCGCCAATCGTCTGGCCCTGCTGCGCCTGATCCGCGAGGCAACCGGCACCGTCGCCGACTTCTCGAAGATCTCGGGCTGAGTCAAAAAGCTTCCGGCGTCAGATTTGAGATGCGGATGGCGTCCTAACACTTGGCGTCGTTTACAGAATTTCCTCCTTGTTCAGATTCTGATTCAAGGATGGAATTCTGCTCGTATCAGCTCATCACCCCGAGAGTAGCGGCTGCGAGTACACCGTAGCGCACGGTCTTCGCGATGGTCACGAGCAGCAGGAACATCGGAAACGGTTCGCGCAAAACACCGGCAACGATGGTGATGGGATCGCCGATAACAGGCATCCAGCTCAGAAGCAGCGACCACTTGCCATAGCGGCGATACCAACCCTGCGCCTTGTCGAGCGCAGGCTGGCTGACTGGAAACCAGCGCTTGTGGCGAAATCGTTCGATGCCGACGCCGAGCAGCCAGTTGACGATCGAGCCGAGAACATTGCCTGTTGTCGCGACGGCGATCAGCGCAAGCACCGGGTACTGTTTCATCGCGATGAGAGCGACAAGGCCGGCTTCTGACTGCATCGGGAAGATCGTCGCTGCCGTGAAGGCGACTAGGAAAAGGCTGGCATAAACAGCGAGATCAGTCATGCTCTGTCCGCGCCAATGCTTCGCTGCACCCTTTTCCCCTTCTCCACGCTTGATGGCGGACTGGAACTATCACGTCCTTGGGGCTATGCCAAAGCCATGGAAAAGATTCTGGTCAGTGCCTGTCTCATGGGCCATGCCGTGCGCTACGACGGCCAATCGAAGCCGCTTGCCCATCCGGCAATCGCGCAGTGGATTGAGGAAGGCAGGCTGGTAACCATCTGTCCCGAGATGTCTGCCGGAATGCCCGTGCCACGCCCGCCGGCCGAAATCGAGGGTGGGGCTACGGGCGAGGATGTGCTTGCCGGCAAAGCACGCGTCGTGGAGATCACCGGTGGCGATGTGACCAACGAGTTCAGGCAGGCCGCCGAGAACGCCCTGGCGCTCGCCACCCAGACCGGCTGCCGCTACGCGCTATTGATCGACGGCAGCCCTTCGTGTGGCTCGGGCTTTGTCTATGACGGCACGTTCTCAGGACAAAAGCACGCAGGCAAAGGCGTGACGGCTGCGCTCCTGAAGCTGGCCGGCATAGCTGTCTACTCCGATCGCGATGTGGAGATGCTTATCGCCCGGCTCGCAGCCGATGAGGCAGAGACGGTCGGCTGACCGAACCGACAGCCTCCTTTAATGCAGAACGGCCGCCGGATCGCTCCGGCGGCCGTTTTCGTGTTGGTCCCGGACCTCAGGCGGCGCGGCGAACCTGCGCGGCATAATCCTTGCCACCGCCGACGCGGAAGCCACGGATGAGGCTGAGGAGTTCGTCAGTGTCGCTGGCCAGCGACTCGGCCGACGCAGTCGTCTCCTCGGCCATCGCAGCGTTCTGTTGGGTAGCAGCGTCGAGCTGGTTCATCGAGGACGAGATCGAGCGCAGCGTGGTGTCCTGTTCGGAGGCGCTGTGGGCAATCTTGGCAACGATCTCGTTGGCCGCCTTGATCTGATCGGAGATGCGCTTCAGCGCCTCGCCGGCTTCGCCGACCAGACGAACACCCTGATCGACCTGACCAGACGAGCGAGCGATCTGATCCTTGATCTCCTTGGCGGCCGCGGCCGAGCGCTGTGCCAGCTCGCGAACTTCCTGAGCAACGACCGCGAAGCCCTTGCCTGACTCGCCGGCGCGTGCAGCTTCGACACCGGCGTTGAGCGCCAGGAGGTTCGTCTGGAAGGCGATGTCGTCGATCACACCGATGATCTTGCTGATCTCGGCAGACGACTTCTCGATGCCGCTCATCGCGTCGATCGCTTCGGAGACAACGGCATCGCTGCGGCTCGCTTCGCCGCTGACGGCCTCGACGCGCTTGCTGGCCTCATGGGCGCCTTCGGCGGTCTGGCGTACGGCGACCGTCAGTTCGTCGAGCGCGGCAGAGGTTTCCTCGAGGCTCGCGGCCTGACGCTCGGTGCGCTGCGACAGATCGTTGGAGGCACGACGGATCTCTTCCTTGCTGACAGCGATATCACCACCCTTGGCGCTGACCTTTGCCATCGCGGCTTCGAGGTGCGACAGGGCATCGTTGAAGTTGTCGCGAAGGGCTGCGTATTTCTGGCCGAGATCGGCGCAACGGACCGTCAGGTCGCCGCGGGCGATCTGCTCGAGCGCCTGGCCGATGGTCGAAACGACGTGGTTTTGAGCCACCGCTTCCTCGCGCTGCAGGCGCTGGCTGTTTTCGCGTTCGCCGTCGAGAGCCATCTGCTGGGCAGCCTCGCGCTCGGACATGGCGTGGCGTTCCTTGACCTTCTGCTGGAGGGACTGCGTGGCCCTGGCCATCATGCCGACTTCGTTGTTCATGTCGGTGTGCGGGATGGCGACCTTGACGTCTTCATCGGCCACGGACCGCAATGCGTCGTGAATGCGGGTCAGCGGCGTGGAGATGCTGCGAACGACGTAGACGGCGGCGGCGGTGCCGAGCAGCAGCACGACGATACCGGCCGAGATCGCCTTCCAGATCGTCGCCCGGACCTGTGCATCGAGATCGTCGAGATAGACGCCTGTGGCGATCGCCATCTGCCAGGGTTCGAAGCCCTTGACGTAGACAACCTTGCGGACAAGCACGTCGGCCGGCTGGCCGGGCTTCGGACCGTAGAAATCAACGATGCCGCCACCCGACTTGCCGACCTTGACGATTTCGTCACGGTACATCTTGCCCTGGCTGTCCGGGACGCCTTTGCTGCTCTTGTTCAGCTTTGACGTATCGTAGTGAATTCTCAGAACCACGTCATTGTCGTAGCCGATGAAATAGCCATCCGGTTCGAAACGCAGGCTGCCGAGAGCCTTGAACGCCTGAGCTTGAGCCTGCTCGTGGGTGAGTTCGCCGGACTTTTCGCGGTCATAATACTGCTGCAGCAGCGAGATGCCCGACTCCGCCTGGGTGCGCAGCATGTCGTAGCGCTCGTTGTAGATGGCGGTGGTCGATGCGCTGATCTGCAGGTAGGAGGCGATACAAAACGCCACCATCAATCCTGCGACCAGCAGCGAAAGCTGTCTGGAAATCTTCAAATTCTTCATTGTGCCTCGCAACAGAGCTCGGTTTGGGGTATCCGGCGCGGTTTCCTACCGCGTACACGAGGGCTGATTGACTGCCCCCTCTTACTGCTGCGAAATTGACATGCGGCTACCGGTCGGCGCTCAAAATGGTCGGTTAATTCTAAGGAATGCTTAACCAGACCCTAGATGTTCCTATGATGATGAAATCGGGACATTTTCGAGCAAAAACAAACAGAAAAGGGCGTCCCCTTATCGTTAGATTCAGGATCAATTGAAGTTCGTCTAGTCCGAAGGACTATTAGGCATAGTCAATACCTTCCTGCAGCCGGCGCAGAGTTTTGCTTCACCGCCCGCCCAAGTTGAAACACTGTCAAAAAGCACGCCACCTGGTTTTCCGGTTCTGCCGGTTGAGCTATACTTGCCTGCATGGCAGAGGGTTCTCATGCTTTCGGTGAATTCGTTCTCGACCCCGACCGCGGCCTCCTGCGGAACAGCCGGGCCATAGCGCTCGGCCAGAGGGGCATCGCTCTTCTTGAAGCACTACTTGAAGCTCGCGGGAGTATCGTTTCCAAGGACGCGCTGATGGAGCGCGTCTGGCCCGGAATTGCCGTCGAGGAAAGCAACCTGACCGTGCAGGTGGCGGCGCTCAGAAAGGCGCTTGGCCCGGCGCCGGATGGGCAGGAATGGATCGCGACGGTACCGCGCGTCGGATACCGCTTCATCGGGGCGAGTGCGGAGACAAGAGTAGCTTCGCCGCCCGAGTTGCGGCCGGCCCTCGCCGTTCTCCCCTTCAGCAATCTCAGCGGCGACCCGCGGCAGGACTATTTTGCCGATGGGATCGTGGACGACATCATCGCAGCGCTCAGCCGGTTCCGAAGTTTTGCCGTGGTCGCCCGGGACTGTTCCTTTGCCTTCCGAGGAATCGATGTGCGAAAGATCGCTGCCGAACTCGGCGTTAGATACGTGCTCCAAGGCAGCATCCGGCAAGCGGGCAATCGACTTCGCATCGTCGCCGAACTTGTCGAAGGTCAAAGCGGAACCCATATGTGGGCGCAGACATTCGATGGCGCTTTGGACGAGATATTCGATTTTCAGGATCGCATCACCGACCGCGTCGCAACGCTGATCGAACCGTTGATCCAGTCTGCCGAGATCGAGCGATCACGGCGAGAGCGGCCCGGAAGCGTGGCCACCTACGACATCTACCTCCAGGCGCTGGCGAAGATCTCGACCGAGACCGAAAGCGACAATGCGGCTGCCTACGCCCTTCTCATGCAGGGGCTTGCGGTCGAGCCCAACAATGCTCAGCTGCTTGCGCATGCGACATGGGCGCTCGAGCATCGCTACACGATGGGCTGGCCGGCGCTCACCGACGACGATGTGCAAGCGTGCGCCGCGTTGGCGCGGCGGGCGCTGGAACATGGTGCTGGCGACGCCATGGTCATGGCCCACTGCGGCGTCGCTCTGATGCAGACGGTGAAGGACTACGATTGGGGCCTCGCCGTCCTGCAGGCGGCCGCGGAATCCAATCCCAACAATCCGCTGGCCGTCGTCAGAGCAGGCCTCGGGCATCTTCATTGCGGCAACGTCAACGACGCGCTCAACCACTACCACAGGGCCAATCGCCTGACCCCGGGTGATCGGGGCGCGCATCTATCGCTTTGTGGCATCGCCCACGCCCATGTGGTTCTCGGAGAGTACGACCAGGCCCTTGCCTGGGCTTCGAGAGCGCTTGCCAGCAACCCGAATTTCGAGCCGACGCTGTGGATGCTGATCGCGGCGAACGCGCACCTTGGCCACATGGAAGATGCCCATCGTCACCTTGCAGGGCTGAAACGGCTGACGCCTGACATCACCATCGAGCGCATCCGCGCCGGTCAGCCGGGAAAGTATCCAGACCGTATTGCAGGCATTCTCGAAGGGTTGAGATTGGCTGGCGTACCTGAATGCTGATTTCGGATCGTTTCGGAACTTTTCCTTGGGCGTTTAGGACCGGAAAGCGCCAATCAGCAAAGACTGTCTCCAACAGCAATACGCAAGTGGGAGACGGACATGATAACGACGCTGACCATCCTTTCCCTCGATCAGGGACGCATCTACTCCCCTCCGCCAGAGCCCGAGCAGGAACCGACGGCTGTCGAAGGCGAAACTGGAGCACCAACCATGGCTGACGCGAAAGGCACCAGACCGCATCGGCGTTGGTTGAGTGTCTCGAGCGGATTGCAGGCGCTGGCGCGCCTGCTTACGCCGACCTTCAGTAGTACACCTGTCGGCAAAGCCCGATAGAAACGAAAAATGCGCCCCTGCTTCTCTCAGGGACGCATTTTTATCCACCGCGCGGGTGGACCCCGGTCGACCGAAACTTTGGTCAGGCTGGGGCAGGGAACTGGAGGTCAGGGCCGAAGCTCAAACTTGGAAACGTCCAGAGGGGCCGTTTGTTCCGTCGGAACCCCGGCCACTCCCGCCGCGATCAGCTTGACGTCGCCACCGATGACAGCAGCTGTCGTCGAGGCGCGGTCGATATTGTCAGCCGGCTGGGTGGCGGCTGTCATCGGCTCGGCCGGAGCCTTGGTGACGAAGACGACGGGCGAGCCGCCCATCCAGCCTTCGGTACGGTAGAGCTTTTTCTCGCCATCGACGTCGCGAATTTCCGAGGATTGCAGCGAGCCGGGCGCCAGCGTCGGGACTGTGTAGTCCTTCTTTCGTTCGACGGATTCTAGCGGCGGGCAGCTTTGGCAGCTTTCCTGGCTGATGCTCCCACCGTTGGTGCGAGCGTCCTTGCCGACCACCTCGATCGAGGTGGCAAAGGCAGAGCCTGCCGCAAACACAGCTATCGCACCCAAGATGACCTGACGCATGGAACACTCCGTCTCACGTTGAGAAGAGACTAGCGGCGCTTTGTTTCCATCCCGTCAGGGGAAAGGGTAAAAATTTAGAGAACTGACCCGATTTCGCGTTTGCTCACGCTTTTTCGCGTTCAATCGCACGCCAGCCGATGTCGCGGCGGCAGAAGCCGTTGTCCCAATCGACCTTGTCGAGCAACGCGTAGGCTCGCGTCTGCGCCTCGCCCACCGTCTTGCCTGTCGCAGTGACGTTGAGGACGCGGCCGCCTGTTGCGACCAGCGCTCCGTCTTTCAGGGCTGTACCGGCGTGAAACACCTTGGCGCCCTCGCCCGCTTCCGGGATATGGCGGATCGGAGTGTTCTTGTCGTAGGAGCCCGGATAGCCCTTCGATGCCATCACGACCGTCAGGGCCGGATCATCCGTCCATTCGGCGGACACCTGATCGAGCGTCCCGGTGGCGGTGGCGTGGAGAAGCGGCAGAAGATCGCTCTTCAGACGCATCATCAGCACCTGGCACTCGGGATCGCCAAAGCGGACATTGTATTCGATGAGCTCAGGGCCCTTGGCGGTGATCATCAGGCCGGCGAAGAAGACGCCGGAGAAGGGATAGCCGCTTTCGGCCATGCCGCGCATGGTCGGCTCGATGATTTCCTTCATCGTGCGCTCGACCACCTCTTTGGTCATCACAGGCGCCGGCGAATAGGCGCCCATGCCGCCGGTGTTCGGGCCGGTGTCGCCCTCGCCTACCCGCTTGTGATCCTGGGCGGTTGCGAGCGGCAGGACATGCTTGCCGTCGCAGAGGCAGAAGAAGCTGGCTTCCTCGCCATCGAGAAAGGCTTCAATAACGACTTCGGCGCCGGCGGCACCGAAGACACCTTCGAAGCAATCGTCGACGGCTGCCAGAGCCTCATCAACGGTCATGGCGACAGTCACCCCCTTGCCGGCAGCAAGACCATCAGCCTTGACGACGATCGGGGCGCCCTGCTCGCGGATATAGGCCTTGGCCTTCGGGGCATTGTTGAAGCGCTGGTAAGCGCCTGTCGGAATGTCGTAGCGGGCGCAGATATCCTTGGTGAAACCCTTAGAGCCCTCGAGCTGGGCAGCAGCAGCCGACGGGCCGAAGACCGCAAAGCCTTCTGCGCGCAGCCTGTCGGCAATGCCGGCGACGAGCGGCGCTTCCGGGCCGACGACGACGAAGTCGATCGCCTTGTCCTTACAGAAGGCAATGACGGCATCATGGTCGTCGACATTGACAGCAACCAGGGTCGCGTGCTCGGCAATGCCCGGATTGCCGGGCGCGGCGTAGAATTCCGTCATGACAGGCGATTGCGCCAGCTTCCAGGCCAATGCGTGTTCGCGTCCGCCCGATCCGATCAACAGAACCTTCATGCCCGTCCCTTTCGCGTTTCCGTCTGGCGGTTAAGGGGAGAGCGCCGAAAGGTCAAGCAAGAATGCTTGCCCGGGGTCAAGCACAGTCGCTTGCCGGGGCTCAAGCAGGAATGCTTGAGCAGGACGCCTTACCAGCCCCCACCGCCGCCACCGCCACCGCC
>UBMU01000096.1 GCA_900466605.1 Hyphomicrobiales bacterium | reverse complement strand
CGTCTCGCGGCCACCGCCCCCGCCAAGATTGAGGTCGCGCGCCGGCTCGTCGAACGGCATCCGGGCGAGAGGGTCCTCGTGATCGGACAGTACCTCGATCAGATCGACGAGTTGGCGGAAGCGTTGAACGCGCCGCAGATCACCGGCGCCACACCGATCCCCGAGCGCGAAGAGCTCTTCCAGGGCTTCCGCGACGGATCGATCCCGCTACTCGTGGTGTCCAAGGTCGCCAACTTCTCGGTCGACCTTCCCGAGGCGTCGGTCGCCATCCAGGTGTCGGGGTCATTCGGCTCGCGCCAAGAAGAGGCCCAGCGGCTCGGTCGCCTGCTCCGTCCGAAGCAGTCGAACCACACCGCGAGCTTCTACACCCTCATCGCCCGCGACACCGTGGACCAGGATTTCGCCCAGAATCGCCAGCGATTCCTGGCCGAGCAGGGGTACGCCTACACGATTCTGGATGCCGATGGAATCGACGCAGAAGCGGCCTGACGCATACCAGCACGCGGCTTTCCGTTCCATATCCAGCACATTGCTGGGTCAGATCACGATAATGAGGGCATGACAGCTCCTCGCATCCTCGTCGTGGACGACGAACCGAACATCCGCGACCTGCTCATCACGAGCCTGCGTTTCGCCGGGTTCCAGGTGCGGGCCGTGGCGAACGGCGCGCAGACGATCTCGGCCGTGCTCGAGGAGGAACCCGACCTCATCGTGCTCGACGTGATGCTCCCCGACATGAACGGCTTCAGCGTCACCAAGCGTCTGCGCGGCGCCGGCTACACCGCTCCGATCCTGTTCCTCACCGCCAAGGACGAGACCGAAGACAAGATCATGGGCCTGAACGCGGGAGGCGATGACTACGTCACCAAGCCGTTCAGCCTCGATGAGATCGTCGCCCGCATCCAGGCGATCCTGCGTCGCACCATGCAGGCCGACGAGGAGTCGATCATCCGCACGGGCGAGCTGACGATGGATCAGGACACGCACGACGTCAGTGTCGGCGACGTCTCGATCGACCTCAGCCCCACCGAGTTCAAGCTCCTGCGCTACCTCATGCTCAACCCGAACCGCGTGCTGTCGAAGGCGC
>UBMU01000017.1 GCA_900466605.1 Hyphomicrobiales bacterium | reverse complement strand
GCTTGCCTGATGGTGACGGGCTCGCACATTCCCGCCGATCGCAACGGCATCAAATTCTACCGGCCCGACGGCGAGATCGATAAAGCTGACGAAGCTGCAATTACGGCTGCGGCGGCAGAACTGGACCGCGCCGACTTTGCATTTGAGCCTCGTGGCGCTAGCCGGCAAGACCGGTCCGGCGAATGCCTCGCAGGCTTCCGTGAGCGGAATGCCAATATTCTCCCCGCCGGCGCGCTCTCCGGCCTCAAGGTTGGCGTCTACCAGCACAGCACCGTCGCCCGGGACCTGCTGGTCGACCTCTTGGAGCATTTCGGCGCCACGGTCATGCCATTCGGCCGTTCTCAGACATTCATACCCGTCGACACCGAAGCCGTTTCGGAAGAAACGATTTCGAAACTCAGGGATCAGGCAAGATCGCATGGTCTCCATGCAATCGTCTCGGCAGATGGTGATGGCGATCGCCCGTTGGTGGCCGATGAGACCGGGACACCGCTGCGGGGCGATCTTCTCGGATTGATCGCCGCGAGCTTCCTCGGCGCGAAATCGGTCGTCACACCGGTGACCTCGAATTCCGGTATCGAAGCGGCCGGTCGTTTCACCGTCATCCGCACCCGTGTGGGTTCTCCTTTCGTCATATCCGGGATGCAGGAGGCACTGGCCGCTGGACAGGCTCGTGTCGCCGGTTTCGAAGCGAACGGCGGCGTGTTGACGGCGAGCGACTTCGAGATCGATGGCCACAGGCTGCGTGCCCTGCCAACACGCGATTGTTTCGTGCCCATCCTGGCGACGCTCCTTGTTGCAGCATCCAGACGGCAGCCGCTTTCGGTGATTGCCGCGTCCTACCATCTGCCGTTTGCGACAGCTGACAGGCTTGAGAATTTTCCCGTTGAGACGAGCTCCCGATTGATGGCGTATCTGCGTGCCGGCTCCGCCAATCTTGCGACATTCCTTCAGCCGATCGGAGAGGTCGCAACGACGAGTGATATTGACGGGTTGCGCATTACGCTCGAGGATCGGCGCATCATTCATTTCCGCCCGTCCGGCAATGCTCCGGAAATGCGCTGCTATGTCGAAGCGGGGAGTGACGCCGCTGCAGCGGCGCTATTGCACGCCGGGCTGGAACGCATCCGCTGGTGGGCCGAAACAAACTGATTAGCGAAGCTGAGAGACA
Organism: Hyphomicrobiales bacterium; assembly: GCA_900466605.1. GTDB lineage: Bacteria > Pseudomonadota > Alphaproteobacteria > Rhizobiales > Rhizobiaceae > Rhizobium. The sequence continues at coordinate 2,875 of UBMU01000017.1, read as the reverse complement.
ATCAAGGACATTCCAAATGACGCAGAAGATCGTTCCCGTGATCATGGCCGGCGGCAAGGGTACTCGCCTCTGGCCGCTGTCGCGCGCCGCTGCACCGAAGCAGTTCATCCGCTTCATCGGCGACAAGACACTGTTTCAGGAAACGCTGTTGCGGGTCGCCGACCCGACACTCTACGAAGCTCCCGTCGTTCTCACGAACGAGGAGTTCCGTTTTCTCGTCGCCGAGCAGGCACGCGAACTCGACATTGATCTGGCGGCGATCCTCCTCGAGCCCGTCGCCCGCAACACCGCAGCCGCCGTTGCGGCGGCCGCCACGCTTGTTCGCGACCGATTTGACGAAAGCGAAAGCACGATCATGCACGTGCTTGGCTCCGACTATGAGATCGTCGCCGACGACACCTACTTTGACTGTGTTCGCATTGCTGCCGCCACCGCCTCCGAAGGCAAGCTCGTGACGTTCGGCATCCAGCCGACCGAACCGGCGACAGGCTACGGCTACATCGAAGGCGGCGAACCACTGCAGACCGGTGCAAGGACAGTGGCGCGCTTCATCGAAAAGCCCCCTCTTGCCCAGGCGGAAGAGATGCTCGCCTCGGGCGACTTCTATTGGAACTCCGGTATGTTCATGTTCTCGGTCTCGCGCCTGATCGATGAGATGACCACCTACGCTCCTCAGACGATGAAGGCCGCGCAAGAAGCAGTAGCAAGCGGAAATACCGACCTTGACTTCACGCGCCTCGACAAGTCCGCCTTTGCCGCAAGCCCGAATGTCTCCATCGACTACGCGATCATGGAGAAGACCAGCAACGCCGCCGTCGTCCCCTCGCCCTTCAGGTGGTCCGACCTCGGCAGCTGGGATTCCGTTTGGAAGAGCGGCCGCAGGGACGAGCATGGTAACGTGGCGGCAGCCAATACGACCGTGGTCAACACCAAGAATTCGTTGATCATGACCCACGGTGTGCACCTTGCCGTCCAGGGCATGGACGACATTGCGGTCATTGCCAGCGAAGACGCGGTCTATGTCGGCAGGCTTCAGGACAGTCAGGACGTTGGCAACATCGTGAAGATGCTCGCTGCTGTTCCGTCGACATCGCAGCTTACGGAGACGCATCCAACCTCTTACCGGCCCTGGGGTGGCTATACCTCGGTACTGAATGGCGACCGTTTCCAGGTAAAACGCATCTTCGTCACGCCGGGGAAGAAGCTGTCGTTGCAGAAGCACCATCACCGCTCGGAGCATTGGATCGTCGTCAAGGGCACGGCCGAGGTGACCATCGGTGAAAACGTGCAGATGCTGAGGGAAAATGAATCCGTTTACATACCGCTGGGCGAAGTCCATCGCCTCGCCAACCCCGGCAAGATCATGCTGGAATTGATCGAGGTCCAGACAGGCTCCTATCTCGGCGAAGACGATATCATCCGCATCGTCGACGAGTTCGGGCGTAGCTGACCATCTGTGTCTTGAACTTATAAACTTCGCCCTGTAACACCATCGCGGCTCCGCTAGTCAGCCGGGCCGCGATGCAATCTCGGGGAATGGTCAATGCGTATTGTGATGATTGGCTCGGGTTATGTTGGCCTTGTCTCCGGTGCCTGCCTCGCCGATTTCGGCCATCATGTCACCTGTGTCGACAAGTCCGCAGCAAAGATCGACGCCCTGGAAGCCGGCAAGGTTCCGATTTTCGAACCCGGTCTTGATAACATCATCGAACATAACCGCACCGCCGGTCGCCTGGACTTTTCGAAAGAGCTGGCGGCATCCGTTGCGAATGCCGACGTCGTCTTCATCGCCGTCGGCACCCCGTCGCGTCGCGGCGACGGCCATGCCGACCTGAGCTACGTCTATGCGGCTGCCCGCGAGATCGCCGCAGCCGTCTCTGGCTTTACCGTCGTCGTCACCAAGTCGACGGTTCCTGTGGGCACCGGGGACGAGATCGAGCGCATTTTCCGTGAGGAATTCCCTGAGAAGGATATCTCTGTTGTTTCCAACCCGGAATTCCTGCGGGAGGGCGCCGCGATCACCGACTTCAAGCGCCCCGACCGCATCGTTCTTGGCACCGAGGAGCCGCGCGCTGTCGAAGTCATGCGCGAGGTCTATCGGCCGCTCTACCTCAACGAGGCACCACTTTATTTCTGCGAACGCCGCACCTCCGAACTGATCAAATACGCCGCCAACGCCTTCCTCGCCATGAAGATCACCTTCATCAATGAGATCGCCGATCTCTGCGAGCAGCTCGGCGCCGACGTGCAGAAGGTTGCCAAGGGCATCGGCATGGATAAGCGCATCGGCGACAAATTCCTGCATGCAGGGCCAGGCTACGGCGGCTCCTGCTTCCCGAAGGACACGCTCGCACTGGTCAAGACGGCGCAGGACTATGACAGTCCCGTTCGCCTCATCGAGACCACTGTCGCAATCAATGATAACCGCAAGCGCGCCATGGGCCGCAAGGTCATCGCCGCCTGCGACGGCAATGTTCGCGGCAAGAAGATTGCCGTTCTCGGCCTCACCTTCAAACCCAACACCGACGACATGCGCGATGCGCCGTCGATCACCATCATCCAGGCCCTGCTGGACGGCGGCGCCAACGTCCACGCCTACGATCCGGAAGGCATGGAGATGGCGAAGGAAGTCATCGGCCCGATCACCTACGGTAACGACCCCTACGAGATTGCGGAAGGCGCCGACGCCATCGTCATCGTCACCGAATGGGACGAATTCCGCGCGCTTGATTTCAAGCGCCTCAAGTCGCTCGTAAGGACTCCGACCGTGGTCGATCTGCGCAACATCTACCCTGTCGCGGAAGTCATCAAGCACGGCTTCAGCTATTTCGCCATCGGGAAGAAGAACGAGAAGAAGTAGAGATGCGCTATTTCA
>UBMU01000100.1 GCA_900466605.1 Hyphomicrobiales bacterium | reverse complement strand
GAAGAAGAAGGACGGCACGTGGGAGGTCTCGTACCGCCACGTGATCGGGGGAACGCCCGGCTCGATCAACGCGAAGTTCGTCTTCGTCGGTGCGGGCGGCTGGGCTCTCAAGCTCCTCCAGCGCTCCGGCATCCCCGAGATCAAGGGGTACGGCGTCTTCCCGATCGGCGGGCAGTGGCTCAAGACCTCGAACCCCGACATCGTCTCGAAGCACCGCGCGAAGGTGTACTCGCAGGCCTCGGTGGGGGCGCCCCCCATGTCGGTGCCGCACCTCGACACGCGCGTGATCGACGGGGAGTCGTCGCTGCTGTTCGGCCCGTTCGCGACGTTCAGCCCCAAGTTCCTCAAGAACGGCTCGATGCTCGACATCGTCACCCAGGTGCGCCCGCACAACATCGGCCCGATGCTGAAGGTCGCCGTCGACAACCCGAGCCTGATCAAGTACCTCGTCAGCGAGCTGTTGAAGACCCACTCCAAGAAGGTCGACAGCCTCCGCGACTTCATGCCGACCGCCAAGGACGAGGACTGGGAGCTGCTCGACGCCGGTCAGCGCGCGCAGGTGATGAAGCGCGATAAGGACAAGGGCGGCGTGCTGCAGTTCGGCACCGAGGTGGTCACCTCGGCCGACCACTCCATCGCCGGTCTCCTCGGCGCCTCGCCGGGAGCTTCGACCGCCGTCTCGATCATGCTCGGCTTGATCAAGACCTGCTTCCCCGAGCGCATGCCCGCCTGGGAGCCGCGCCTGCGCGACCTCATCCCCAGCTACGGCGAGACGCTGAACACGAATCCCGACGCGGCCCGCAGAGAGCTGGATGCCACGGCCCACGCGCTCGCGATCAACCCCTGAGGTCCGCGTGGCGAAGCTGTACTTCCGCTACGGAGCGATGAACTCGGGCAAGTCGACGGCCCTGCTGCAGGCGGCGTACAACTACGAGCAGCGCGGACAGCGGGTTCTGCTGGCCAAGCCCGAGATCGACACCAAGGGCGCCGACCAGATCGACAGCCGGCTGGGCGTGAAGCGTGCGGTCGACTTCCTCGTCGCCCCCGGCGACGATCTGCGCGAGGTGTTCCATAGCGCGGCGGGGCACGCGCCGGTGGCCTGCCTGCTGGTCGACGAGGCGCAGTTCTTCACCCCGACCCAGGTCGACGACCTGTTGCGGATCGCTGTGCTCGACGGCATCCCCGTTCTCGCCTACGGGATCCGCACCGACTTCCGCACCGAGGCCTTCCCGGGATCGGCGCGCCTGATGGAGTTGGCCC
>UBMU01000065.1 GCA_900466605.1 Hyphomicrobiales bacterium | reverse complement strand
CTCGGGCTGCTGTGCGTCATAACAGTCGCCGCGGGGCCTCCCCCAGAGTGGGGAGAGGATCGACCTCCGCGGCAACCGGGGCTTCTCCTCATCAGTGCGGGACGAGCGGTTTCACTGCTTTTCGCTCGTTCGGCGCCGTGGGGGTGGGCCATTCATCCGTAAGGGGAGGGAATGATTCACCTCCACGCTCTCGCGGCCAGAACCTCTGGGCCGGATCACCGGGGTGAACGACGTTCGTGTATGCAGATGCTCTCTCCGCGTTTCACCGCGCGAGAGCAGATCCACCGAGAGCGTGCAGGGGAGCGAGAAAGCGTGCCTCGCAGGCAGGAAGGTTTCCGTGGGTGGGATGTCTCCGCGAGAACTTGTCATTTCTCGCGTCATATATGTCTGCGTGGCCGCTCCCTCCTCATAAGCACGTGCGCAGGTCGGTCCTTTGATTCCCTGCGCAGCACGTGATTTACGAGCACGTCGTGCTCGGCGACACAGGAGGAATAACCATGAGTGGCATCACACGAGTAGGCAAGATCGGCGCGGTGGCAGNNAGCGCGGTCAGTTCCAGCACCAATGCGGGCACGAACGACGGGGCGAAGATCGACTTCTTCGCACCTCAGGGAACGACGTTCCCGTCGGCCAACGTCACGTTCATCAAGCGCAACAACGGTGAGCCGGTGTCCACCGGGAGCGCCGCTAGTTGCACCCTCGTCTCGTCGACCCAGATCACCTGCGATTGGACGGGCGTGCGTCTCATCAACCCCTCGCAGACCGTGACGGGGTTCCTTCCCGATCAGTACTACGTTCTGCCGGTTCAGGTGAGCTCGACGGCGGCGTTCAACACGCGGTTCGACGGCCGTATGGTCGTCACCCGCACGGGCACGGACGCTCCCACCGACCTCTCGGTCACGTCGGGTGAGTCGACCTTCGGGTTCTCGACCCCTGCTCAGGCCGACAGCCCCGTGATCGATCCGGCCGTGGGTGGCATCGCGGCGGCCGGGATGCTCGGTCTCGGAACCCTCGGGTTCACCGCGACGCGTCGCAAGCGCGCCGCCTCTTCCGCCCGCGCCTGATGACCGGGGGGAACGAGCCGATGGAGAGCGTCGATGTATAGCCCCGGCGCCGGTGCACAGCCCGTGCTCATCGCGGGCGGAACGCTCGCCGCCACCGGGGGTGTGTCGCCCACGGCGGCACTCGTGGTCGCTGCGGTCGCGCTGTTCGTCGGAGCCCTCCTTCGGATCCGTACGCACCGTCTTCGCCGCATCAACCAGTAGACCCCGCGGGGCCCGGGTCCGTTCACACATGGACTCGGGCCTCGCAACGGTGAAAGAAAGGCAGGACCGGATGTCGTCCGATCGACAGGTGCGTCGCCGGCGCAGGTCCCCCGAGACGATGCGGCCGCAAGGGGCGCAGCGCATTCTCGCGTGGGGGGCGATCCTCGCCGCGGTGGCGAGCATCATCTTCATCGAGCAGATCGCCGTGGGCGAGGCGCTGACGAC
>UBMU01000015.1 GCA_900466605.1 Hyphomicrobiales bacterium | reverse complement strand
TTTGCCGCTTGCGGGATTCAAAGTGCCTGACTATAAGGGCGCCACCACGAAGGAAGCGCCCTTCGTCTATCGGTTAGGACACCAGATTTTCATTCTGGGAAGAGGGGTTCGACTCCCCTAGGGCGTGCCATCGTGATTGATTTCATTACATTTTTGACTAGGATTTAGGGTTCGTCCAGAGACATTATGGGCGTGACCAATTTATTGTTGCTCCTGCTGAACTAGCTGCAAGCGCGGTGAAGTACGCCTCCCTTCGGTAGAGCGCTCGGCCAGCCGTCGAGCAGCTGGAAGAAAGATATCTCCTTTAACCTGATCAATATCGGATTGGCCGGAACCGCCGACGCCGACCTGCGTTACAACTTGACTGGCCTCGTCGGTACGTTCCGTGCGCCGGTGGATCGCCTTCGGGAGATCGGGGACGATTAACTGACAGGTCTAGAATGAGTAGGACCAATCCCATCGTTCTTATCGTGGAAGACGAGCCGCTTGTTCGCATGATGGCAGCGGATTTCGTGCAGGACGCGGGTTTTGATGTCATGGAAGCCGAAAATGCCGATGAAGCCATGGATTGCCTACGCGACAATCCCGACATTGCTGTCGTGTTCACCGATATCGATATGCCTGGCATCATGAATGGCCTGGAGCTTGCACACGTCGTCAATCGCAAGAACCCGAGAATCGGCGTCATTGTAGCGTCTGGACATCAACAGGCCGCGCCTTGCGACCTGCCCCCAAATGCCGCGTTCTTTCAGAAACCATACGACATGCGTGAAATCACGTCGGCAATCGAGACTATGAAAAATCGGCGGTAAGACGTTGATCCGGTTCAGGCCTCGTTGGGTGCAGAGCTACCTCAAGCATGATTGTGCACGCTTTGAGGCGCAGAAATGCAGCGAACATAAGCTTCGCTCCAACTCAGCCGCATAGATAGTCACATCAGGATCTTTGCCGGCAAGCGAGCCGCGCAAATATCGCCATCGCGGAGGCGATCTTGGTGAAAGTCATGATGCTCGCTGGGGAGCGGCTCCCCATCGAAGAAACGAGGCGGTGCTTTCCGTGCTGCCCCGAGCACACTGCCTTTCTCTGGCGTCTTGATCCGCACAGTTTGGGGCCTCTGCGCCGCCCTCAACCAATGTCATGAAGACGAAGCCCTGCCCCCGGAGATAATTCAATTGAGCGGCATTAAACTCAGCATCTGCATCCCGACGTTCAACCGTGAAATCTATCTGCGCAATGCCCTCGAGCATTGCGAAACCTACGACTTTGACTTCACGTATGAAATCGTGATTTCCGACAACGCCTCGACCGACAACACAAAGCAAGTTGTCGATGAATTCATCGCGAGAGGTTTGCCGATCCGTTACCACCGCCGCACCGCCAACGGCGGCCCTTACAAAAATGTCGCGAGCGCCTTCCATCATGCGATCGGCGAGTACTCGATCTACTTGGCTGACGACGATTTCCTGATTCCTGATGGCTTGAAGGCCGCCATGGCATATCTTGATACCAATCCCGACGTGTCCGCATGCCACGCTTCGTGGTATCTATACGATGAAATCAGAGATCTTGACCTCACCAGTTTTTATTCGGTCGATGAAGACATCAAGTTTGCACGGCATGAGTTTGTCGAGGTCTTTCGGTTTGTCTGCGAGCGGCATGTTTTCCCGGAGATTGCGATCTATCGTTCGTCAGCGCTCCGATCGACCTGGGTTCCGCGTGATTTTTGCTTCAGCTACTTCGCCTACCTTGCACACGCTCTCGATCAGGGCGCCGTTGCGTTCCTCAAGCAGCCGTTTTATCGCTCGGTCGCTGTCTCCAAATTGGCCCCAAGCCGCTCACAAAACGGCAACGAAGAGGTCATGGTCGCGTGGGACAAATACCGCGGCGGACTTGAGTATTTCCTCTATATCGCCGCCAAGCGAGGCAGGCTCAACACGGGACCGGAATCGCGCGTGATCTTCGAGGAGATGTGCAGGCTCTTCACCCTTGAGCGTATGGCGGTAGCCGTGCGTTTCTGGGCGATCCGCAAGGATTTCATCAAGGCCTATGAACTCTATACGCGCATGGCACTCGGCGGGATGGGTGAGCATCCAGAGGTTAAGGCGTTGCGCGAGTCTTTCCCGATGCTGGTCTCGATGCAGACGTTGGCCTACCAGGTCAGTGCCACGGCGGATGTCGATCGGCTCATGCTCAGCGGCATGGCTGATCCCGCTCTCATATCCGAGATTCTGAGGGATGTCGGCCTCGAAGCGGAAATCGAAATCACCACGGACCTCGATGGCCACGACCCGGCGCGCGTGGAAAGCACGATAATCTTTGCTGCTGATACTTCCCGCCGGGAGAAATTTCTGGAGATGGGTTACAAGCCCAATCTGGTCTTTATGGAAAGCGACCTGACGCGACACGTCCTCATCTGACGAGCCGACCAACAGGGGCAGCACCGGCCAGCGTCAGCGGGCCGGTGCTGCGTCCTGAACGCGCAGTTGGATGCGTCTGGCGCCCTGATAGTGGTCCGCACCCAGCGTCCCGGCAACGTGCAGGCTGGCGCCCCTGGAGTTCAGCAGTAGGTTGCCGAGCTGTGTATCGGCGGCGCGAAATGCAATTCCGTCAAGGCGCGCACCGTCCATGGCTTCTAGCGTCACCTTCACGTGCTTCTCGCCAACAAGGCGGGAATCGCGAAGTCGATGCGCAGGAACGGCAAAGAGCGGCTGAGAATGGCCGGAGCCGTAAGGCCCAGCCGTCTCAAGGCGATCGATCAGATCGATCGTTGCACCGCTGGCCGCAATTGCGCCATCGATCTTCAGCGTCTCGTTGGCCACGAGCGCCGCAACCGTCTTCTCGGCACGCTCGGCAAAATAGCTGCGCAGGCGACCAAGCTTGTCGCGCTCGACGGTTAGACCGGCAGCCATCGCGTGGCCGCCGCCCTTGACCAGCAAACCGTCCTCCACGGCAGCGCGCACCATCTTGCCCATGTCAAAGCCGTTGATCGAGCGGCCCGAGCCGGTGCCCTTGCCGGATGGATCAAAAGCAATAGCGAAGGCCGGACGTTTGAACCGCTCTTTCAGACGAGCGGCTATCAGTCCGACAATGCCTGGGTGCCACTTTTCGTGCGCAGTCACGATAACGGAGGCACCCTCCCCGTCACCATATTCCGCCAGTGCCTCGGCCTCCGCCTCCTGCAGCATCACCGCTTCCATCGCCTGCCTGTCGCGGTTGAGCTCATCGAGTCGCAGTGCGATCGCCTCTGCTTCGCCCGCGTCCTCTAGGGTGAGGAGGCGGCTGCCGAGAGCAGCGTCGCCAATGCGGCCACCTGCATTGATGCGCGGGCCAATCAGGAAACCGAAGTGATACGGCGTTACCGGCCCAGCAAGACCAGCCTTGCGAAAGAGGGCCGACAGACCGGCATTGCCCTGATGACGGGCCGCGATCAATCCTTTGACGACATAGGCACGGTTAAGGCCCTTCAGGGGGACGACATCACAGACGGTCGCAAGCGCAACGATATCAAGCCATTGCAGCAGATCGATCGACCGTGCGCGCGGATCCCCAGCTTCGCGCAGCAAGCGCAATGTCGCGACGAGCACAAGGAATACGACGCCGGCGGCGCAAAGATGTCCCTGACCAGAGAGATCGTCCTCTCGGTTCGGATTGACCAGCGCCCGGCAAGGCGGCAAGTCGTGTGTCACCTGGTGGTGATCAATCACCACGACGTCGATATTGCGCCTCGCCGCCTCCGCCAGTGCGTCATGGCTGGTTGACCCGCAATCGACGGTAACGATCAGCCGTGCACCGTTGTCGATCAGACTGCCGATTGCGGCAGCGTTGGGGCCGTAGCCCTCGAAAATGCGGTCCGGAATATAGATCTCTGCCTTCGCGCCGAAGTGCCTGAGAAAGCGGAACATCAGCGCTGAGGAGGCAGCGCCATCAACATCGTAGTCACCGAAGATCGCAACCTGCTGCTGACTTCGGATGGCTTCGGCAAGCCGGTTGGCCGCCTTCTCGCAATCGGTCAACGTATAGGGGTCCGGCATCAGGCCACGAAGCGTCGGATCGAGGAACTCCAGCGCTTCATCGACGGTAACACCGCGTCCAGCGAGGACGCGAGCAATGAGCTCGGGCAGTCCATGCACCTGGGACATAGCGAGCGCCCGGTTCTGACCGGCTTGATCGAGCCGCGATATCCAGCGGTTATCCAGAACGGACTTCTCGACGCCAAGAAACGCACGCTGTACCGGATCGGCCGGAATCTCCATCTCGTCTGCTGCCTTCAACGCTTGTCACCACCCCGGGACCGGGAGTGATATCGGCAGCTTTATGCGGCTTGGCTCGACCGCACAACGGTTTTGGGCGAGACAATCGACGTTACCTGTGGATGCACGCGGCAAAACCTGCCGCAGCGCTTTCGGCAAGTTCGCGGAGCGAGGAAGGCTCAGTCTTCCTTCGGTCGCTCGATGCGGATCACCTGCGGCTCTCCGACATGGTAGCCTTCGCCCTTGATCGCAACGACCGCCTTGCGAACAGAATCCTCGGTTGTCGCGTGAGTGACCATGATGATCGTCTGATGGTGAGACGGTGCCAGATGCTGCTTGGAACGCTGGACAATCGATTCCAGCGAGATGTGGTTTTCCGCCATGTGGGTTGCGACGCTTGCAAACACACCGGTGCGATCGAGTACGGTCAGGCGAATGAAATATCCGCCTTCATGGCTCTGCATCTGCGCCTTGCGATAAGGCTCGAGCGATTTGGCGGGATGGCCGAGAACCGGCACGCGCTGTGCGCCGGGGCGGCTCTTGGCAATGTCGGCGATGTCGCCGAGCACCGACGAAGCCGTCGCATTACCACCGGCACCGGGACCAACCATCAGCAGTTCGCCTAGAACGTCGGACTCGATCGCAACGGCATTCGTCACCCCATCGACCTGTGCAATGACAGAATCGACCGGCACCATGGTCGGATGCACACGCTGCTCGATGCCAGTATCCGTCCGCTGCGCAACGCCGAGCAGCTTGATGCGGTAGCCGAGATCGGCAGCGGCATGTATATCCTCGATCGATATGTTGGTGATGCCCTCGAGATAGATGTCGTCGGCCGCGATCTGGTTTCCGAAGGCGAGCGTCGTGAGGATGGAGAGTTTGTGGGCCGTATCATTGCCTTCGATGTCGAAGGCGGGATCAGCTTCGGCATAACCGAGACGCTGGGCTTCCCTAAGGCAATCGGCAAAGGAAAGGCCTTCCTTTTCCATCTTCGTCAGGATGTAATTGCAGGTGCCGTTCATGATCCCGTAGATGCGGGAAATCGTGTTGCCTGTCAGCGACTCGCGCAACGCCTTGATGACGGGAATACCGCCGGCAACTGCTGCCTCGAAGTTCAGCAGCACGCCCTTCTCTTCCGCGATCGTCGCCAGTTCGACACCATGATAGGCAAGCAGGGCCTTGTTCGCTGTCACCACGTGGAGACCGCGTTGCAGTGCCGTGCGCACGGAGCTGTTTGCGGAACCGTCCACGCCACCCATGAGTTCGACGAAGACGTCGATGTCGCCCTTCTCAGCCAGGTCCTCCGGTCGGTCGAACCATTCGATGCCACCGACGTCGATACCGCGGTCCTTGGTCTTGTCGCGGGCAGAAACGCCCGTAATCAGGATCGGACGCCCGCAAGTTGCGGCGAGCTCGTTGCTACGCTGCTGAATGATACGGACTAGCGAAGCACCAACGGTGCCCAAGCCCGCAATGCCGATTTTGAGGGCATCTGCCATGGATCGATCCTGAAATGTGTCATGAAAGGCAGCCGCCTGAGCGGCTGCCATTGAGTGGGATTATATCAGCGATGTGCGTTGAGCGAGATGACGTTGTGCATCGTCTCATCCGCCGTCGACATGAACTTCTTGATGTTGCGGGCAGCCTGGCGAATGCGATGCTCGTTCTCGACGAGAGCCAGACGCACGTAGTCGTCGCCCATTTCGCCGAAGCCGATGCCAGGCGCTACCGCCACGTCGGCTTTCTCGACAAGCAGCTTGGAGAATTCCAGCGAACCAAGATGGCGAAACTTTTCAGGGATCTTGGCCCAGGCAAACATCGTCGCGGCCGGTGGCGGCACCTCGAAACCCGCCTTGCCAAAGGTATCGACCATGACATCACGACGGCGCTTGTAGACGTTGCGGACTTCCGCAATGTCAGAGCCGTCGCCGTTCAGGGCGTGTGTGGCCGCCACCTGGATTGGCGTAAACGCGCCATAATCGAGGTAGGATTTCACGCGCGTCAAAGCCGCAATCAGGCGCTCGTTGCCGACGGCAAAGCCCATGCGCCAGCCCGGCATCGAGAAGGTCTTCGACATCGAGGTGAACTCAACCGTCACATCCATCGCGCCCGGCACCTCCAGAACCGACGGAGGCGGCTCACCATCGAAATAGATTTCTGAGTAGGCAAGGTCGGAAAGGACGATGATGTCGTGCTTCTTGGCGAAAGCGATGACGTCCTTATAGAAATCCAGCGTCGCCACATAGGCCGTCGGATTGGACGGATAGTTGAGAATCAGCGCCAGCGGCTTCGGAATCGAATGCCGGACGGCCCGTTCCAGCGGCGGGAAGAAGCTTTCGTCAGGCTCGACCGACATCGAGCGAATGACACCGCCAGCCATCAGGAAGCCGAAGGCGTGGATCGGATAAGTCGGGTTCGGGCAAAGAATGACGTCGCCAGGCGCAGTGATTGCCTGCGCCATGTTGGCAAAGCCTTCCTTGGAGCCCAAGGTCGCGACGACCTGGGTGTCCGGGTTGAGCTTCACGCCGAAGCGGCGAGCGTAATAGGCAGCTTGGGCTCGACGCAGGCCGGGAATGCCCTTGGAGGACGAATAGCGATGCGTGCGCGGATCCTGGACGACTTCACAGAGCTTGTCGACGATCGCCTTCGGGGTTGGAAGGTCAGGGTTTCCCATGCCGAGATCGATGATATCGGCCCCACCCGCTCGCGCGCTCGCTTTCAAACGGTTGACCTGTTCGAAAACGTAAGGCGGCAAACGCCGGACTTTGTGAAACTCTTCCATTTCTTTCCCCACGGAAATGCGGCCACCACGACCGCGCTCGAAGTTCGTCCTAATTCCCGGCTGTTCGTGATACGAACTTCAGAATCACCAACGCCGTATTCATCAGACTTGCGCCGCACGGCATTTCTTTGACGGAGGGCCGTGCAGGCCGTGCATTATCGGGAAAAATTCATCTTCCGCTACTGGTGGAAGGCTTTGCTTCCAAATCGCAGCGAAGGCAAGGCCTAATTGGCGATTTCGGAGAGGGTTGCCGCACCGTGCTCGGCGGCGAGCTTGCGATATTCCGCAACACGTCGCTGATACTCGGCTTCTGAGATCGTTCCTGCCTTGCGCTGGGCGCCGAGCGCCGTCAGCTTTTTCTGGAGCCCGCCGGCCTCATCGTCGCTCATCTGGACGTTTGCCGCAGTCAAAGGCGCACCGAATCCCGGATAGCCGTCCTTGTAGTGCGACAGGCCACTTTCGGTCGGCTCGGCACCCTTCGTCGCGTTCATGACAACAGGCGTCGGCGCTGCCTGCCTGGCCTTGAATGCAGCCTTTTCCTCTGGCGTCTGCAGGCATCCGGCAAGCATCATGGCCGCGGCGGCGCTGATGAGCGCGATGCGGGTCACGTTTGCGATAGTGCGAATGCCATTTTTCGTCATGTGCCAGAGGTCCCAAATCCTGAGGTGCTTCGACTGTTAAATTCGTCGCCGCCACAAAGCAATAGCACGAGCGGTCATCAGCGGAACTTGTTTTATCGATCTTTCCAGATGTACAACTTGATTTGCAGGAAGATGCTGCCGCCGGAGGAAACGTGTGACCGACAGCAAGCAGGAAAACGGCGACAAGGCAAAGAGCCCGGGCTTCGACGCAAAGGACCTGGATCCCTATCTGTTGAAAGATCCCGAGGCGATGGCGGTCAATTTCGCCCGTGCGCTCGAGAATCTCGGCAAGGCGGCGACGGCCTGGCTCGCGCCGCGCGAGCGCGGTGAAATCGCCGAGAACGCCGCAGAACCGGTTACCGACATGGTCAAGACTCTCTCCAAGGTGACCGAATACTGGATGTCCGATCCGCGCCGCGCTTTCGAGGCGCAGACGCAGCTGATGAGCAGTTACTTCGGTATCTGGATGCGCTCGATGCAACGCATGCAGGGTGAAACGCCGGCGCAGGAACCCGAGCGCAACGACAAGCGCTTTGCCGATGAGGACTGGCAGAAGAACCCGTTCTTCGAATTCCTGAAGCAGGTTTACCTGATTACCGCCGACTGGGCCGAGAAGATGGTGGCCGAAACCGACGGCCTCGACGAACACACGAAGCACAAGGCCGGTTTCTATGTGAAGCAGATCACAGCCGCGCTCTCGCCAACCAATTTCGTTGCCACCAACCCACAGCTTTACCGCGAGACGATTGCGACCAGCGGAGAAAATCTGGTGCGTGGCATGAAGATGCTCGCTGAGGACATCGTCACGGGTCGCGGGGACTTGAAGCTTCGCCAGACCGACATGACCAAATTCGCCGTTGGGCGCGACATGGCACTGACCGCGGGCAAAGTGATTGCGCAGAACGAGATCTGCCAGATCATCCAGTACGAGCCGACCACAGAAACGGTGCTGAAGCGCCCTCTTCTGATCTGCCCACCGTGGATCAACAAGTTCTATATCCTCGACCTCAACCCGCAGAAATCATTCATCAAATGGTGCGTCGACCAAGGGCAAACCGTTTTCGTGATTTCGTGGGTAAATCCGGACGCGCGCCATGCGAAGAAGGATTGGGCAGCCTACGCGCGCGAAGGCATCGACTTTGCCCTCGACACGATCGAGAAGGCGACGGGTGAGAAGGAAGCAAACGCGGTTGGTTATTGCGTGGGCGGCACACTGCTTGCGGCAACGCTGGCGCTGCACGCCAAGGAGAAGAACAAGCGGATCAAGACCGCGACCCTCTTCACAACGCAGGTGGACTTCACCCATGCCGGCGACCTCAGGGTCTTCGTCGACGAGGAACAGCTTGAGCGCCTCGAGGCGCATATGGAGGAAATCGGCTACCTCGATGGCTCGAAGATGGCGATGGCCTTCAACATGCTCCGAGCCTCGGAACTGATCTGGCCATACTTCGTCAACAACTACCTGAAGGGCCAGGAGCCGATGGCTTTCGACCTTCTCTTCTGGAATGCCGACTCCACCCGCATGGCGGCAGCGAACCACGCCTTCTACCTGCGCAATTGCTACCTCAGGAATGCGCTGACGGCGAACGAGATGATCCTCGATGGTCAAACGCTGTCCCTGAAGGACGTCAAGATCCCGATCTATAATCTCGCAACCCGCGAAGATCACATCGCGCCGGCCAAGTCGGTTTTTCTGGGCAGCCAATTCTTCGGCGGCAAGGTCGATTTCGTGCTCGCGGGCTCCGGCCATATCGCCGGCGTCGTCAACCCACCGGACAAGAGGAAGTACCAGTACTGGACTGGCGGCGCCGCAAAAGACAATTACGAGACGTGGCTTACCGAAGCAACCGAGAATGCCGGTTCGTGGTGGCCACACTGGCAAGCCTGGATCGCGGCGAAAGACGGCAAACGCGTGCCCGCCCGCAAACCGGGCGGCGCAGCGCTCAATGCCCTCGAAGAGGCGCCGGGAAGCTACGTCATGGAGCGAGCCTGAGCGCGATCAGGCTCGACTGCGTCACTCCAGGAAAATCAGGCTGGCTGGTGATGGTGGCAGCGGTCTCGTAGTAACGTGCCGGAAACCGGCCGACTTGGCCATCTCTGCAAGCTCCCGCTCCGTGTAGGCGTCGCCCTTTGGCGTCGTCGCCAGCATGACCAGGGCAAAAGCAGCCGGAAATTCCGGCGACACCCGATCCTCATTCGGTACGAACTCGACGATAGCCACGCGACCTCCCGGCGCCAGGCTCGCCCGCGCTTTCTTCAAAAGCGTGACGCAGGCATCGGCATCAAAGTGATGGAGAAAGTTCGGCAGCAGTATCAAGTCATAGCCGTTGCCCCAATCGACTTCAAAGGCGCTGCCGGCTTGGAAGGTGAAGCGTGCGCCCACTCCCGCACTCGTGGCATTCTCCTCGGTCACGGTGAGAACCGGCTTCCAATCGAGAGCGACCACTGTCGCCGATGGCGACACCTTTGCGATTTCAATACCGAAGGCGCCTGGTCCGGCGGCAATGTCCAGAACCTTGCTGGGCGGCTTTGACCATGTCGCAACGTCCGACGCCAGGGCCTTTGCGCTTGCGCCGGTGAATGCCCCCATGGCGCGGGCAAACTTGACCCACACGGGATTGTCCGGCGCTACGTTCGCCAAGCCGATAGAGCCGCCGTTGCGAACATAGGCGGACGGGTCGTCCAGGAACGACGACACCATTTGCGGTGAAGCCAGGAAATCGATCGCCGCGCCCATGAACGCAGGCGAATGTCGATCGAGAAAGACCTGGCTCGACGGCGTCGGCGCGTAGCTCTCGCCATTCTTTGTCAGGAATCCCGAGACCACCAGAAAGTCGCAGAGAATGCGCACGCCGCGCTCGGCGCAGCCTAGTTCAGAAGCAAGCGCATTTGCCGTACGGCGCTCCCCGCCAAATTTCGTAAATAGATCGAATTCGATTGCCGCCTTGATCGCGGCCGTTTTCCGAAATGCGAACATCGCATCGACCAACAAGGCCGGCGAAACTTCTTCATGAGCCATCTGAGCTGTCGAAGACATCGGCTTTTCCTCCCAACGTAAAGCCTCGCGACGGGAGTTATTCATAGCAGAATCTGCACTCTTCGACACCTCATGACAAAGGAGAAGGCATGGCCGGAATGGTTCCCAGTCAATGAAACGCCGGCGACTGCTCCCTTTCAAATTTCGAACGACTTGACCGCTCACGTAAAGACTTTGGTTACCATAATTCGTCATGCTCTCAGGTGACCGGATATATTAGCTAAGCCGCAATTTGGCCCTGATGCTCCTATACCGGCCCCGGCGAAGAAAGTTATCAATCTGTCAGTACCGCCGGCCTAGTAACG
Organism: Hyphomicrobiales bacterium; assembly: GCA_900466605.1. Taxonomy (GTDB): domain Bacteria; phylum Pseudomonadota; class Alphaproteobacteria; order Rhizobiales; family Rhizobiaceae; genus Rhizobium. Next base: position 280,830 of record UBMU01000015.1, on the reverse strand, counting down.
AGTTGTGAAAGACGAGTGTTATGGCGTTTGCGGTCGATGTGTTTGCCCATACCAGGCCCATAGGTACGTCCATTTCTCGCTTCGGTCGCTCTTTCCGTTTTCTCTCAGGTGCAGCTCTTATCGGTGCCGGTTTTGCCGCTTCAGCTTGGATGGTCGCCGCAGTTGCGACCATGCACATGGTCGCGCCGGCTCCACATCCGAGCGCAGGGCCGCTCGCAGATGTCGCGCTTGCCCCTGCTGTGATCGCCAAGGCCGAGCGCACGCAACGCCTCGTTCACGTCAAGAAATTCTCACGCTTGCGAATGAGTACGGAGAGCGAACTGGCGCTGGCCAAGGGTGTTCGCGTGGCCGCTCCGTCTGCGGCGCTGGCAGCGGCATTCGTCGGGCAGTCCGAGCCTATTGCCCTGTCCGAAGCCTCTCCTAACAAGCAGCCGGCAATGGTTGCCGCGGCAACGGTAGCAGCCGAGCCAGCGCGCACAGTCAAGGACGACGCCTTGACGGCGACACCGGTCGTTGTTGCCTCAGCCGATCGCATCATAGTCCCATCGAAAGACGAGGTTGCCGCTGCCGAGGGCCCTGCCCTTCTGGCGCTTGCAGCACGACCCGAAGCCGTCATCAAGGGACAGGTACCACCCGCTGCCGCCAAGCCGGGTCCGGTCGAGGTTGCCAGTCTTGCGCCCTCCGCCGCGACGGAGCAATCGGCTCCGAACACTGCCCAACCGTTCGATCTCGTGTTGAGCGGTAGCGACACCTCAATCCCACTACCGATGGCACGACCAGATGGCTTGACCAAGCGGGCGACACCTAACGATCGCAGCGCTCCGGCGGAACCCGTGCTGGCCTATGCACGTCCAGATGCCGGCGCTTCCGACGACGACGATGACGCCATGCCGACCCTGAAGAAGGGCCTGTCTTCCCCCGTCGCCCGGAACGGCGTCGCGGTCTACGATATTTCCGCCAACGTGGTCTACCTTCCGAATGGCGAGCGCCTGGAGGCTCATTCCGGCCTCGGCAAGATGCGTGACAACCCGCGCTATGTGCATGCCAAGAACCGTGGACCGACCCCGCCGCATACATACAATCTGACAATGCGCGAAAGCCTTTTCCACGGTGTCGAAGCCATCCGCCTCAACCCCGTCGGTGGGGCTGGCTATGTCTATAACCGCGTTGGCCTGCTGGCGCATACTTATATGCTCGGCGCCCGCGGCGACTCCAACGGCTGCGTATCCTTCAGGGATTACAAGCGTTTTCTCGCCGCCTTCAAACGCGGCCAGATACGTCAGCTGGTCGTTGTCACGAGCATGCCGAACAAGCCGACATCCACGTTTGCCTCGCTGTTTTCGTCGCGCTCCTGATTAGGTTGCGATCAAAAACGACGTGCTCGATTTTCCACGCATTCAGCAGCCGTGCCATCATCTCTCCGTCCCGTCACGGATACACCGCAAGGCATTGCGGCGAGACGGGATCGGCGCCCGATGTGGAAGAAGGACGTGAGCTTCCACATCAGGGGTCCGCAGAAAATGGTCTCCCTCCGGGGACGGCGGCGCCCGCGCGAATGCGGCGTCGAGTTGAGCCCCGGACGTGCCTGCGTGGCACACATGGTCCCCGGTAGAAGCGAAAGCTTCCTCGGGCAAGGCTGCAGAGGGACCGGAGTTGCGAACAAAAACCGCCGAACGGGGCGCTGGGAAGCGCCATTTGCTTTTACTCTAGCGAGGCAATTTCCAGCGCCCCGTCCGAGTAAAGCGCAGGGTCAAGCCACGAGCCGAAAGGGTCGCGTGAACGCAAGGCGTGCTCTCCGTAGAAAGCTGCCGAAGCCGCTTCAACGCGACCGCAAAGCCAGAAATAGCATTCCACCCATTGATCGCGATGGACGAACCCGGCATAGCTGCATTATGTACCAGAATGACAATTCTAAGGGCCTGCAATGGTGAATTATATCGAAGCCTCTTCCGCGCCGTCGAAGAATACCGGCGCAATCAGGCTCTATGGTCCCGAAGCCTTCGAGGGAATGCGGAGAGCTTGCCAGCTGACAGCTCGCTGCCTCGACGAGTTGGCGGCTGTCGTCAGGCCCGGCCTGCCGACCGATGCAATCGACCGATTCGTGTTCGAGTTCGGTATGGACAACGGTGCTATTCCGGCGACCCTCAACTATCGTGGCTACACGAAATCGACCTGCACCTCGATCAACCATGTTGTCTGCCATGGAATCCCGGATTCCAAGCCGCTGCGCGAGGGCGATATCGTCAACATCGACGTCACTTACGTCGTCGATGGCTGGCACGGCGATTCCAGCCGGATGTACCCGGTCGGGACCATCAAGCGCGCAGCGGAGCGGCTGCTTGAAGTGACCTACGAATCGCTTCTGCGGGGCATAGCAGCCGTTCGGCCCGGTGCCCGGACCGGCGCGATCGGAGAAGCCATTCAGACCTATGCCGAAGCCGAGCGCTGTTCCGTCGTGCGCGACTTCTGCGGTCATGGCGTGGGTGCTCTGTTTCACGACTCGCCGAACATTCTGCACTACGGCCGTGCGAACGAGGGACCGGAACTGCGCGAAGGCATGATCTTTACTATCGAACCGATGATCAATCTCGGTCGACCGCATGTGAAGGTCCTGGCCGACGGCTGGACTGCCGTGACGCGCGACCGCTCGCTTTCGGCGCAATACGAACACACGGTCGGCGTCACCGCCGACGGTTGCGAGATCTTCACGCTTTCGCCCGGCGGCCTCGACCGGCCCGGCCTACCTCCCTTGAACCGATGAGCGCTGGATGACGAAGGGTCCTGTTTCGCAATCTAACGACGCCGAACTGCCCTTCGCCACAGGCGATGCCAGCGACGAGCGCTCCTTCTTTGCCGAACAGACCGCCAAGCCGGCATCGCTGGCTAAACAAACCGACCTCTCCGCATCGCTTGACAAGCAGGAGCATTACCACGGGCACCGCGAACGCCTGCGCGACCGCTTCCGGCAACATGGCGACACCGCGCTTGCCGACTACGAACTGCTCGAATTGCTGCTGTTTCGACTTATCCCGCGGCGTGACACCAAGCCGATTGCCAAGGCGCTGCTCGATCGCTTCGGGTCGCTCGCTGCCGTCTTCGGCGCGCCGCTGACGTTGCTGCAAGAGGTAAAAGGCATTGGCGAGGCGGTAGCGCTCGATCTGAAATTGATATCGACCGTTGCGCACAGGACCCTGAAGAGCGAGCTGCGCGGCAAGCAGGTTCTCTCGTCGTGGTCGTCGGTTATCGACTACTGCCATGCCGCCATGGCGCACGAAGCACGTGAGCAGTTTCGCATTCTGTACTAAGCGATTGATTTTGCTTTAGCGCGTCCCCGTCACCTTACGTGACGTCCCCTACTCCGTGAACGTCAAACCACCTGCCGGCCTCGTCGGCGGGTCGCGCCTTCGTGCGCTGAACAATGGAGAATATATGCGCGTCTTGTATTGTCACAAGGTCAAAGACCCGCGCCGGCAAAAGTGCCTGGCAGCCATCGACTTCGAACTGAACGAGCATATCCGCATCTACGGCTTGCGGCTGCTGAGAAAGCCAGACGGCGCGCTCTGCATCCACGCGCCGCAGGCCAGCGGCAGCCGCCGTGTTGCCACTTTTTCCCCTGCAATGTCCGCTCGCCTGACTGAGCTTGCCGTCGCAGCCTACTATGGGGTCGCCAATGACCAGTAAGGCAAAGCCAGACAGCCTCGAGAACAAATTCAGGTTGATGCAGCTCGTTCCATTCGACAAGCGGATGAAGCGGAAGCACATCCTTGTCTACGGCTTCATCCTCGACTGGTTTCATTCGAAGTACGGCGATGCGCTGGCTAGTTCACGGCATGTGCTCGCCGAACTCAAGGAGCGCGATCCGTTCGGCGCTGGCCTCTATATGGGTGACGTGCACAGCGCCCTAACAGAGCTTGTGGCGTGGGGATATCTAGCCCAGGAAAAGGGCTCCGGAAGAAGAGCCAGCCGATACATTCCGGTGTGGTCAAAATTCGATAGTGTTCAGAAAATCCCGAACGCTACGGAGGATGAAATTAGCGTTCGGGAAACTCCGAACACTAGCGTTCTGGGTTTCCAGAACGCTACGAACGATAGCGTTCATAAAATCCCGAACGAAGACCCATCCACTGGACCCGGTCCACAGACCCGGGGACAAGTGGTGGAAGGTATGTTCGATGCCGCGCCGGTGGCGCCGCCCGCGGCTGCCCTAAAGGGCGCCACGGCGGGTCCGGCCTCGGGAGGGGATAGATTTGATGAGTTCTGGCAGTCTTGGCCGCGAAAGCACGGGAAGAAGGCAGCCCAGTCAGAATGGCGCAAGATCACGTACGACGTCGATGTTATCATAGCGTCGGCGGGCGTATGGGCAGAGCATTACGCAAGACATGGTGTCGATAAGCGGTGGATTCCTGAACCTGCTAACTGGCTTCGGGGAGAGCGATGGGACGAAGACTTGCCGATTGTTCATATCGACGCCAAGGGAGCGGCCATTACGAAGGCAAAAGCCAATGCGCCAGCGAAAACGGCACCAGAACCAGCCAACGACAACGCGCCAGTAGAAAGCGAAGACGTCCCCGAGTTCATGAAGGGCTCACCGTCGCTCTGGCCAGTTGGCGATTACTGCGGAGAGTTCGTTGAGAACGACATAGTGGACGAATACGAAGGCAAGGACATTGCTGCCCACCTAACGTTTGAGGTGCAGTCACCTGGCCCCCACTATGGCAAGAGGTTTCTGCACAAATTCTACATGCAGTCTTTTATCAAGACCGCGCAGGATGAGGGAAACCAATACTTGAGCGATATCACAAGCGCGATCGATTTGCCGGGCGAGATCCAAGATCTCGATGAACTCATGTTCATCCCCGTCCGTGTCAAGGCTGACGGCCGCAAGCTGATGTATTCAAGAATTGAGAAAGCCGCATGATGGACGAACGCGACGTGATCGAACTAATCGACGAGCGCTTGGATTTGGCGCTACCCAAAGCCGACAGGCAAACCTTCCGGATGATGCGGATCGCGCCATTCAAAGCCTTGGATGATGACGACGTAGCTCTGGAAGTCGTGGGTGTATCTTATCTGGACGACGAGCTGAATTTTGTCGCCATCAAGGAGCGCGATGGCGAAATCTATCCGCTCCTTGTTAGTGGCGTGTATCGGGAGAAGGCGGCGTGATATCAGTCCGGCGGCGTTGAGAGTATTGCTTCCGCGAAGGCTTTCAACGCTGCCTCTCTGTCCGCATCCATCATAGTTTTCACAACCTGAGCAAAATCGGTTGGGTGGATTTTGAGATGAATAATCTCCTTGTTGCTGTTTCGGCCTATATTGAAGGAGAGGTTTATAAAGAGATCGTCTGTCTTCCACGGCGCAGGCCACGCCATAACCTGCACATTGTATGGTTCAGGCTTGTCGCAAAACAGGTCACGCGTAGCAAAGGACTTCTCTAGTTTTTCTAGTTGGTACGGTTTCATTGCTTAACCTACTGCTGTGGACAACATCTTGCGCCCAAGTCACGCCGACGCTATTGTAAAACCACCTGATTCGTCAGGGTCATAGGCGTCGCCGGCCGTAAATGGGCGCTCGGAGTCGCCATCCGTCAAAGGGCGTTTCGACGTCGCCGGTCGTACTAGGGCGTTTCGTGACACGGAGCGTATACCGTGGCTTCTACCCGAAATATCGGGGCTTCTTTCCCTTTCCAGTTCGCGCACTAGCGCGATCGACCTTATTCAGAGGAGAGATGAGCCATGCGCATTAAGCTAGAGCTCGACGTTGATGTGAAGGCAGCGATTCAGATTATCGTTCTGATCGTAACTCTGCTTCATTGACTCAACGCGGCGGGAGAGATTCCTATACCCTACCGCCGCCTACCCAAATTCAGACAATCGCACTTACTACCTGCGGAACCCACTTCCCATTTAAGGTCGAATAGGCACCACCGACGATGCATCCCGCCGCGAGCAATCCGCAGATGATCGCGGCATAATGGGTTGCTCCTAGCCAGAAGCCATGCGGAGGATTTCCAACCCACTTGCTGCTGTCCCAGAGCATTTCCTTGTTGGCCATGCACTCGTAATTGTCGCTATGCATCGACCAGTTGAACCACGCCATCATGCCAGCCAGAAGCGTCAGGATCACTCCGGCGACGAACCACCACACCGTCCATTGATACTGCACCAGTGCTTCAGGCTTGCCTGCTAAAGTACTGAGAAAGGTGAACAGACCGAACAGCGCGCCACCATGGATTAGTAGGAGACTCCCGAGCAGCCACCTTCCCCAGTCGGTTGCTACATCGAATGTCGCTCGCTGCATCTCCTTCAATTCTTTATAGACTATCTCGGCGGCTTCTCTTTGCGAGATCATCGGTGTGGTCGGCGGGTTGGTCATCTTTGTGCCCGACAGGAATAGTGGTTGCGATTGGGATGATAGTCGCACACTCGCACGGTGGTTGCATAGGGCCGCGGAGGGCGGTCATCGGCCAAGGACACCGGCGCCCTAAGAAAAAATGCGCATCCGAAAAATTCGAAATCGGGCCGCCCTTGACGATTTGGCGCTGTTTACACTTAATAGCTCACACAGATACCGGATCGGCCATTTAGTGTTTTGGCCGATCACCACCACATCTATTTAAGGGCCAACGCGCCCAGCCGCACTGCGGTCGCAGCAATCAAGAGCCGCCAAAACGGCCGGAACTTCTCCCATAGTCAAAGGTGACAGCATGACTATCGATGACACGCCTGTATTCGACCGGCGCGACATTATTCCTGCTATTTCTGAAAACGCAGACGGCCTGGAGTGGCAACCCTCTCGCGCGAGAATGGCAGTCAAAGGCTTAAGGGTGGCATTCCCAGGCGATCGATCCGATGACGTCGACACCTTCATCGCTCGCGGCAAGGCTTGGTACTCCTCACACTTCTATAGCGGCCAGCATGCGAACGACAATAAAGACTGGCCGCTCGAGAAGTTGTTGAACACCGAGAGCAACACGAACTGCCTACGGTTGGCTCGCCGTTATAGGTACCTGCACGACGCAGCAACCGGGCCGACCCAGCTTATCGGTACCGACGCCTCGGAAAACGTCTACATCCTTCACAATGAGGACGCGGACGGCAAGCCGAAGGAGGTCAAGACAGTCACTGGCAAGCGTGCCAACGTTGAGACCGAGCCGACACGGGCATCAGTAACAACGGGTGAAACCAAGAAGCGAGCCGCACCAGTCGCCAAGAAGTGGCAGGGCGATATGCCGCTCATCAACAAAATCGATGCTGTCCGTGAGTTGGCGTACATCCGCGCCAGGCTGGCCGTTACCGACAACATTATAGCTGCTTTCGAAATGGCCGTGATAGATGGGGACACCCTTGATGAGATTGGCCGAGCACTAGGCGCCGGCAGCAAGGGTGCGAAAGGAGCGGCTCGCGCGTGGATATTCGATGGCTTCCAAATCGTCGATCGGTATTGGCAACTGCAGACCCGGATAGCTGAGGCCCGAACCGATCACGCGAACGACAACGGAACTTACAAGTCGGCCTGGTGGCGACCGGATATGCCTGTACCGGCCGGGCACTATCGATCACGTCTCGATCCGGAGAAGATTTTCCCCCAAAGTCAAGCCGCCGCGTAGGGGTACCCCATTTCTAAACGCCAAGGGTTATAGGCGTAGGAACAATCCAAAGGCTCGCTTCTGCGGGCCTTTTCGTTTGCAGGGTTGCTGTCACCAATCCTGCCGCTGGGCGGCCCCTCGGGATTTCTCAGCGTCAATTTCGCGCGCGGCCCTCCGATAAGGCTCAGCCCATCCGTCTTGCCCATGGGCGGATGAAGCGCGCGAAAACCCTTTCCGACTGACCGCGGATGAACCGGCAGCGGGAATGGTCACCGTATGGAGACATCGGTGACCGTCGGGCTTGAGCGCAGCGTGTCCTCCTCTTCGCTGCTGCTCGCCTGCCTGACAATCGCCCAGCCTTCGGGCTGGCCTTTTTTTATCACCAGCAAAACGCAAGACGCGCAAATCACGAAAGGATCCACGCGTGCCAACCATTACCTCTGCCACGGCGGCCATAGCGCGCCACCTAGGCTTCCCTGAGGCGCGGGTCCGTCAAATCGCGCGCCGACTCCGTGAAGCCGAACTCATGCCCGCCGGTGCGCCTGGCGTTCCGCCCGAGGTTGATCGCCACGACCTTCTCACCCTGCTCATCGCACTAGCCAGCGACGGCACGGCTGCCAAAGCGGCCGAAGCCGTAGCGACTTATGGCGCACTCGTCCCCGGTGGGGCCAATCTCGCTAGCGCGCCTGCTTCGATCCCGCGCACTATTCGCAGTGTGCTTGAGGTGTTGGCAGCGGAAGGTGCTGACGGCGAGCCAGCAACGCCTCTCAACATCGAATTTGTGTCAACCTGGCCGGAAATCGCTCTCCATTGGGAAGACGGTACCGTTAGCCGCTTCCGCGAGCCGGGTGCGCTCTCTTCCCATTGGGCCGGCGACCGCATCCGAAAATCAATCACGATAACCGGCGCCGCATTCGGCGCTCTATTCAAGGAGGTCTTCAATTGAAAAAACCAGAACCACTCGTCGTCCCGACACTCGCTGAAGCCGACACAGAATACGGCGCGCTGGCCGAGAAATATCTCGCGCTCACTAAAGAACAGTCAGAGGTTAAGGCAGAGGCCGATGCACTAGAGGCCGACATTCGCGCCCGCAAGGGCCCGGCGATCCGGCCGGCAATCGCCGAGCTTATCGGCGAGACCGTGGACACAAGCCTGCTTGACCGTCCGCGCCGCCTTGCAGTCCTTCGCCAGCGCGTCGCTGACCTGGAAGCCGCGGCTGAATACATTCGCCGCCTGCGCGACGACCGCCGAGGAATCGCGTCTGTTGCTGCCTGCGGACTCGTGAAGCAGGAGTACGGACACCGCATTTCTGCCCTTGTGGCTGCCCTAGAAACAGCCAAGGCCGCCTACGACCACGCGGAGGAGATCCTCGACGTACTTGAGCGGGAAGATGTGCAGGTTGGGTACATGCAGCCGACCAGGTCGCCTTTCTTCTCCGGTAAGGAGAACGGCATGAGCCGCCTCATCGCAGATGCCAGGAGTGCCGGACATGTCGCTTGAACGCAGAGAGTACGAGACGCGCCCTGAGAAGGGGAGCAAGGGCCTTCGCTCGGTCAAGCTCCCTGGCGAACAGCGCCATGTGGATCGGTCTGAGCCGGCCGCTGACATCGCTCGCCGCCTGAAGGTTGCCAAGCGCGAAAAGCAGCTGAAGGACCGAGTGCGTGGCTGAGATTTCAGGGTACGCCATCCAATGGAATCAGCCCGCGGTGATCGCCGGCCTCTTCGAAGAGCGGTTTGCCCGTGGCGCTTTCAACCAGTCGCTGATCGACAATCCAGATGTCGCAGTGCTTTGGGGTCATGACCCGAGCCGGCCTCTAGCTCGCGTATCGAATAAAAGCCTGACGCTGCGATCCGATAACGTCGGACTGTTTTACAGTTTCACACCTGATGAGAAGTCACCGCTTGGCCAGGAGGCGCTGGCCAGCGTTGGATCCGGTCTAGTCGATGAGGTATCTGTAGGCTTCTCCTCAATCGAAGAAGAATGGGACGATAGCGGCACGATGCCGAAACGGCTCATCACTCGCGCCTTCCTCGGAGAGATTAGCATCGTTCTTTGGGGTGCCTACGGCAAGACGACTAGCGCCTCGATATCAGGCGCCCGCTCAAAGACATCAAAGGCCGAGGCTGCAATGCGTGCCCGTGGCATCAGTTTGAAATAGGAGACCCGTCGCGGCGAGACTGGCAAGATCATCGGCGCATCTGTCGCAGAGGGTCGACATGGTCCGCTTTTTCTCAGCTACAGGATTGAGAAGGATGATGGCTCGCTTGCCTGGACTCCAGAGCACGCCATCACGCGAGTGATTGGCTGGTAGCTGACTGGAGGGGTGGGTCAAGGTCTGGCCAGCTCTGCCACCGGACCCGTGGGGCAATCGAGCGTTAGTGCTAACTCAAAAAATCCTCACGCGTGCGTAACGCGCGCGCGAGAAATCATTCAGCTTTTTGGTGCCTAGGGGGCCATCAGATCGCTAAAAACATCGTCTTTTCGGGAACCGCGATGGCCATTCGCGCACATTTTTTCGATTGAAATGTTGAGGGTTGAGCATGCGCATTTATGGGTCGTTGGGACCGTCACCACTAAGTCGGTAACGTTCGACAAGCGTGTCCCTCAACTCGCCATGGACGTGCGTTAGGAACAGCCCACTAGCAACGTCCCGTCTCGAGATAAAATTGGGTACGGTATCGCTCTTATTTCTTGCAAACTCGTACAAACCGGCTGCGTATGCATACAGCTCCGCGCAATTTAGAAGAATTGAATGAACATTCAAATCCAAGATAATACGTTCGCGTCGCCGGTCGAGAATAAGTCCTCTGGAGCGCGTTGTAAGGATTTGTAGGGTGTTCAGGAGATTGAACAGATAGGTCCGTTCATCTTTATGGCTTGCCTCGACCATCGATCGAAGGTTTTCCACTGCCCCTGGCTGTAAGGTTGGTAGATCTGAAATATCTAAGTTCACGACGACCCGCCCGTGGTCGCTAGTTTCCAGGATCGGCCGGACACAGGCGGACACTTTCTCAGCATATTCCGAGACCTCACTGAGGGTGAGGGGTAAAATCGCCCGAGCTGCCGCGCGATTTGCTTCGAAACGGTCACGCTCCGAGTGCGCCGCCTGCCTAATTTGCCAAAGCACCCCACCGCCGGCCAGTATCCCGGTTAAAAACGTCTGATAGTCGTACAGCCACTGAAATGTCCCCACCCAACGAAGGGACGAAGAGATAGCTCGCCCCGCCGACTGAGCGGCAAACGCCCAGACAATCTCTCGCCCGACCGCGAAGAGAACCGTACCAACAGCGAAGCCGACCAGACCGGCAAGTAGAAGCTTTTTCATCCCCAGATGGAAAGCGTCTGGCGCCACGCGCGTCTAGTCGCCCTACTCACAATCCCAAGGAAAAATCCATGCACACAACGAACGCCCAACCGGCGAACGATCCGGCGCGAGGGTCATCCAATGGCCGCGACTGATCTAGAACGTCTGGTCGTCTCTCTGTCGGCAGATATCAAAAGATTCGAAAATGCGATGAATCGCGCGACTGGCCTTGCCAATCAGCGTACGAAGGCAATTGAGGGCCGATTCACGCAGATGAACAAGAAGCTCAGCAACGGCTTCTCCGGTCTTGTCGGGAATGCTGCAAAGGCTTTTGCGCTCATTGGTGGAGCGGCCGGCGGCAAGGAGTTGCTGGACGCGTCTACGCGCATCGACAACGCGCTTAAGGTCGCTGGCCTGTCCGGCGAGAAGCTTGCCGCGGTGTACGATCAACTTTTCGCATCGGCGCAACAGAACGCTGCCCCGATTGAGACCCTCGTCACTCTATACGGACGTGCGGCACAGGCTCAAAACGAACTCGGAGTGAGCACGCAAGAGCTTCTAGGATTCACCAACAATGTGGCCTTGGCTCTTCGTGTAGCGGGTACCGATGCCACGACTGCACAAGGGGCACTCCTTCAACTTGGCCAGGCACTAGGCAGCGGGACTGTCCATGCCGAGGAATTCAATTCGGTTCTCGAAGGTGCCCCTACAATCGCCCAGGCGGTTGCGGTCGGTCTGAAAGAAGCTGGTGGCTCGGTTGCTCAACTGAAATCGCTTGTCGTCGACGGTAAGGTGTCGTCAGAAGCGTTCTTCCGCGCATTTGAAGCTGGCGCTCCAATGCTCGAGGAAAAGGTCGCAGGCGCAACTGTGACGCTCGACGGCCACCTTACTAGGCTGAAGAACTCGCTGATAGACGCAGCCAAACGGTTCAACGAGTCGTCGGAGGCTAGTCAGGCGTTCGGATCTGCGATTGACCAGGTCTCTGCGTTCGTCAACGGCATCAATTTCAATAGCCTGATCGGCCAGATTACGGGCGTCATCAATGCGATGAATTCTGGCATTGCAACCGCAAACAGCTTCGCAGGTGCGATCGGCGCTCTGAGTGGCCTGGATAATGTCGGCAAGTTCCTCACCGGTGGCGCGGCGCAGAAGAGCTTCCTTGGCGGTGCGCTTACCGTCACGTCGACGAAGGGCGTGACCGACCGCATCAACGATGCGTTCGCGGGCCAGATCGAGCAAACGGGCGAACTGACGGCCCAAGCGATTAAGAACAGCGTACTCGGTGGAGGTGCTGCCACGACGCCAAAAGGTGGCAGATTGCCCGCCACTCCCAAGGTCCAGACCGTCTCATTGGCCGACTTCAAGAGTCCTACCACAGGATCCACTGGCGGTGGCCGAAAACGAGGCTCCGGTGGCGGTGGAGGATCAGCCAGCGAAAACGACTACCAGCGCGAAATTGAGCAAATCAAGGAACGCACGGCAGCCATCCAGGCCGAGACCGCGGCGCAGGAGGCACTTGGACCCCTTTTTGAATTGGAGCAAATATGACCGGTTTCGTCTTGAAGCCATTCCGTGACCGGGTCGAGATCCTGTCCGACGGGGCAAGCTATACGTCAGATGGCGTGATTGTTGACATCCGCCACAAGGTAAAAACCTCAGACGTCGTTCCGCTTGCCGTCGTGGGCTCGGGTGACGTGGGCGTAATCGATTGCATATCTGACATGATCCTGATCGCGGCGAAGGTGGCTGCATCCGTCGACGGCGTGCTCGAGATCATAGCGTTATCACTCTCCGTGATTGCGGCGAAAGTATCGGCGGGTGACGGGCCGGCGCGTGTTGCAATCGCGGCCATCTCTGAGACGCGAGGCACAATGACACTGCTCTTCGACACGTTCGGGCCTGATGCGTTTGTTCTGCAGGAAAAGCCTTTCGGTTTTGGCCAGGGAGAATACCCCCCTCATGAGGAGATGCTGGCCGCCGGCTGGAGCCCTAGCGCCTCGTTGGATGAGTACGGCACTGCAGTGTTTGAGTTCATGCGCAGCCGAAAGCGGCCAAACCCAGCGTATCCGGATGAGGAACCGATCTACAGTATCGGCGGGCATCTCGATTTCACTGTGGTGCGGCCAGAAGGCTACCAACAACGCAGGCTACTAACATGGCCGGACGTGGTCGGTCAGCCAATCAATCCGCTTGGATAAACAAACCAAATAACCGGTGTGGCCCTCCTTGTGAGGGCTTTTTTATGGAGCTCACATGAGCATGCTACAGACCGCCAGACAGATTTGGCGTGACTTTATCACAGACGGAATTCCGTCATCGGGGAACTGGCGTCCCAAGAAATCGGACATCCGCGCGTGGGGAGCGTGGCTCGAGTCGTTCCTTGCCGCGATCGGTGCCAACAGTGGGTCGGTCTTCCAGACTAGGGCCGCCCTCTTTGCGGACCTCGCACACGTCGCCAATTCCATGGCGTGGGTTCTCGATGATGCCACCACCGCATATAACGGCATTTATCAGAAAATAGGATCATCCGGAGCCGGGTCGTGGGTACGGGTCGGCGACCTTCCCTACAGTTTCATCGTAGCATCAGATATCGGCGCTGGTACTGCCAACGCCATTCAGGCTACCACCGAGATCCCGGTAACCGCGTCAGCATTGATCTGGTTGGCGGTTAATAAGACGAACACTAGCTCGCCGGTCACCATCTCCTTCAATGGCGACACATCGCTGACAATCAAGACCAATAGCGGTAGCAACCCACTGCCAGGCGGTCTCGTCGCAAACTCTGTGGTTCTAGGCATTGTGTCTGGCGGCACATTCCGGCTCCTCAGCGATCAGGCAAGCGCGGCGATCCAAGCGGCGGCTGAAGCAGCAGCGGCAGACGCAGCCAACTATGCAGCCTTGGCTCGGAACGACGTCGTAATCAACGCATTCACCGGTGACGGTGCGACCACTGATTTCACACTCACCGTTGATCCGGGAAGCGCCAACAATGTCCGTGTGAATATGAACGGCTCTACGCAGCTGCATTCGTCATACTCACTGGTGTATGTCAGCTCAGTTCCTAAGCTACGATTTACAGAAGCGCCGCCGGACGGTGCCTCGTTCGAGGCAGAACTAGGCTCACGGATAGCGGTCGGCACGCCCGCCGACGGATCGATCACAACTCCGAAGCTCGCCTCGGCCGGACTTCGCTCGATCAGCGCGCTCACATCAGCTGCTGGCAAGATGCTGTACACCACAGCTACCGACATTTGGGCGCTGGCTGATATCACGTCGTTCGGAAGATCCATTATGGCTGCAGCCGACGCCCTGGCTGCCCGAACAGCACTTGGCCTTGATTGGGAGTTTATTGAGCAACGGACCTTCAGTGCGCAAGCCCAGGTAGACTTTGTCAACCTCGGCAGCTACCGCCGCATTAAGGTTGAGGGTTTCGTTAACGTTGCTTCCGCAGCAAAGATTTTTTGGCAGTCAAGCACGAACAACGGCACATCCTTCAGTTCTGGCGCTTCTGATTATGTGAATGTCAACACCAAGCACATCGGTGCCGTTTCACCCGCAACTGTGAAGACAACGATTAGCGCAGCCGAGATCTCCGACACGCCTCAGTCTGGCACTAACCAGATGATCCGCCTGGAGATTGAGATGTGGAACGTTTCTGGCACGTGCCGGTCTCAAGCTCGAGTCTCTGGCATCAACTCGACGCCCGACTACTACATATACGACAGCGCGACTGTCATGGCCGTTGCTACAGCACGCAACGCTCTGCGTATCCTAGCAGCAGGAAACGCGGCGATTAGCGGCGAATTGGTGATCAGAGGATCGCGAAAGTGATTGCCGCACCTCGTAGCGCCAGTACATTTCCTCAAAAATAGAAGGCTTAAAGCGTGTCGATCACTCGAATTCCGCAATACATGCTGGATACATCAGGTCCGGCCATCCCCCTAGTTTTCAACACTCTCGCCGACGCCATTGCCTCGCCATTGACACCGCTTGCCGCGACTATTCGCACGACTGGCCGCGTCACCGTTGGCGATGGAGGTGGCGGAACCTACGTCAGAGCAACATCGTCTAGGGTTCTCGGCTTCCAGGACACCGCATCCAACTACTGGGATTTGGCAGACCCAATCTGCTATCCAGAACACGGTGGCGCGATTGCTGCGGGATCTACGGCGAACGGCCCAACGAATAAAACCGCCTTCCAAAGGTGCGCAGACGACGGGCGCGAGTTTGTCATCCCCGCCAAGACCTACTACGTCGACCCTACCGTCACCTTCACAAAGGGTGGTTGCCGAGGCATCAAAGGCAGGAGCGTTGTTTACTGCACAGGGACAAGCAGCGCTGACTTGTTCATTACGAACACGCAGGAGTCGTGCGTCTTCCAAGACGTGTACTTCCAGTGCGGTGGTGCGAAGTCGGGTGGCGCGGCCATCCACCTGAACTCGACGACGAACAGCAACAATCGCTCTCGTGTGATGGGCTGCATCTTCGCATCATACCCTACGGGGGTGATGACAACCAATGCCCAAGACTACACCATCACAGACAACTACTTCGCCAATTATCTTAACGGATTGATTGTCCAGAACGATGTCTCTCCAGATGGTGGCGACAGTCGCGTTTTCGCGAACATGTTCGCAACCACGAACCCTTCGGCCAAGGCTATCTATCAGATCAACTCCGGTGGTCTGAAGATCCAGTGCAATAAGATCCTTGGCGGTGCCTACGGCTATTACCTAGACGCCAAGGGCGGTACGAGCATGACGACGCAATCGACGTCGATCCTGCTCATCGAGAGCAATTCGTTCGAGCACCAGTCAGCCGGGGCTATCAATCTTCAGAGAGCCGGCTCCGCGGATTCTTCGATCTCGTTCTTTCACGTGATCATTAGCGGCAACCAGTTGAACGGAAACCAGTCAAGCGGCACGGCGCAGCCAAACGTCGTCGGTATTGCTACGAACCTTAATCTGAAGTGGCTCGTGTTCTCCAGCAATACGGTTCAGCTTTCGCAGTATGGCGGCACCGGCCTCACCATCTCGGTGGCCAGCCGGGTAGCTGTCTACGGGAATATCTTTGATACTGGCGGGAGTGGTGTAGGTACTGGCGTTTCTACGGGCGCAAATGTCTACGGCTACGTTGGGAAAAACGACTACGGCGGTTCACTGGCGGCAGCCTACGCAATTACCAACACCACCAATACCGCCGTCATCAACGGCGGCTAACGGAGAAAAAGATGATCATTAATCCATCGGGTGCTGCCGTTGCAGTTGCTCTCAACACGGCAAATCACATCGTCCACGCCCTGGTAGTCCGCGGGATACTTTCCAAAAAACAAGGCGGTCAGCTTCTGCTAGACATTGCAAAATCAACCCGTGAAGACGATATGGGCACAGCCGGAGAACACGTTGCGACCTGGCTCGATGAGGCTGCGACGCAATACCTAGAAAGGTCTTAACAACCTTTTTGCTTCAGAGCGCGATCCGCTGCCCCCAGCTGGCCTTTGGCGACTGCTAGATCCTTCCCGCGGTCGCCACCAGTCATGGAATAAACCGGCACGCCCAGCATAAAGACACCCCATGCATCGTTCTTGGCCGCTGTCGCCTGATGCTCAGAAAGACCTTTTACACGAGCTTGCAGCGTTGCCTTCTCTCCGGCTATTTCGCCGCATGAGCGTGACATGTAGGCGTTGTTGGGAAGGTCGATCGGCTTGATCTTGTCGGGCGGTGTCGCGCATGCAGATACGGTCGCGGCAATTCCTGCCGCGGCTAGGACGTTAGATTTCACGAGTCTTTCCCCCAGTTAACTGGGTGGAACATGAGTCAACTTGAGGTGGCAGTCAAGAGCGCTTGCGCGCATCCCGCTCGCGGCGCCAGTTGTCGAGATCCCTCTTCGACCGTCGGGCATCGCTCTCCCTCAGCATTCGATCAAAGTCGTCTTCGTCACGCGTGGTGAGGCCGCTGATTTCGTCAAGGCGAGCGTCGATCGCTCTCTTGTCCCACTTTCGCGTCCCGGGAATTGCCGGCGGCATCTTGCCATTTGCAACCCAGAGCGAGAACGTGGATTCGCCGATGCCGAGATAGTCGGCGGCCTCTTTGCGGCCGATCAGTCGGGGTGGAGTGGTCATTGTTGCGGCGCCTAAGTTGATTATACCTAGCGGAAGTTTTCGCTGATCGCAGCGAGTAGATCACCGTCAAGCTCCAACGATTCCACAATGATGAACCACGCGGCCCATTCCGTATCTGTGGCTTCGTTAAGGTGCCGGACATAATGTCGACCGACGACCCGCATGGTGGATCCGCCCAACCCCTCCCTAGTGAGGGTGATGTTATCTCCAATTACGGGAACGGTGTTGCTCAAGTTGGACAGGCCCTCTGAGCCCTCGAGCTCATATTTACCGTCGTCCTGCCGACGCAGGAAGTATACTAGCTCGTCGACAATGGTCGGCGCGACCGATTTCATGACGTGGGCCGCAGCTTTACGACTCCCTCACCCCGATCACTGTTCACGAATTCAATACCGGCTGATTCGAGGGCCGATTGAATCTTTGAAACAGTGTTACCCGTAGCGGACAATAGTGGGCCGTCAATCTTCTCGAGACGCTTAATGGTCTCGACGGAAACGTCGCCAGCTTCTGCTAGCTGCTTCTGGTCCCACTTAATTGTGGCGCGGGCAGCCCGAACCTGTGCACCGGTTATCATAAATACACCTCAGAGGTAAAAATATGCACCTTAGGTGTTGACACCTCAGGTGTGTTCATGTACCTATAAAGTGTCATCAGGGTAAACGCAACGAGGAGCGCAAAAATGACGACACATGGACAGGTCAAGCATTCCGACAGAACTCAGTTGCCTCGGGGGTTGCTTCCCAGAAGACGACGGTTCGCAAATCCCGACTACGAAATGACGTTCCAGATAGGCCAGCCGGTCACATTAAAATGCACCGATGAGGCCGCGTATGTGGTTGGCAGGATCCAGATCGTCGGATGCTTAGACGAATATATCATCGAGATCGTTGACGCGGCTTGCGAGCCGCTCCGAGTGTTCGAGTATCAGATTTCTTGAGTTTGCATCCCGTCACAACAGATGGCGGGTAGTTGGCGGGTTCTTCCGCTGGCGGCCGGATCAGGAGCTCGCTTGATAACGGGCTCCCCCGGTTCCCTTTATGGCGCGACAATGCGCGCCGCTCGGCCCTTTGTTGGCCGGGCTATTTTATTCCCAGTCACCATAGGCCGGCGCGAGCACCACCCTCTCCAACACTGAGGCGCGCCGGTCGGTCCATTTTTGGGTGTTTCTTAGACGTTGCCTCTCCAATGCTGAGAATGGAGGGAGCCAACCGAAACAAGGAGGAACGATGCCAGCTGCTGCGAACGACAACTCTCCGCTCTATCTCTCAGAAGCTGCCGTCGCTCATCGCGTCCTTGGCACCAAGAGCAAAACTCAATGGGGCGCCCTCGCCGCTGTATGGGAACGGGAAGGCCTGCCGCGCATCGACCCTATGACCGGTTGTCGTTACTGGCCCGCTGTTCGGGCCTTCCTCGACCGCCGGCACGGTATTGGCGGAGCGCAGTTGCCATCTACCGTTGATGGTGCAGAGAACTGGTCATGACCGACGCGCCCGGCCTCAAGCGAAAGCGCAACAAAGACGGCACGTATCGCGAATACTGGGAGGCCCGCGCCGACTTGGTGAAACGCGGCTATCGCCCCTCATCCGTCCGGCTTCACTACCCGGTGACAACGGAAGGTCGCGTACAGCTATCCTCGCGTTGCCAGATCCTGCAGGCCGAAATGCTCGCTTGGGCTTCGCGCGGCAACCATGCGGCCCCGAGTTATGACGGCTCGTTTAAGAGCCTTTCGCGGCTCTTCCAGACCAACGAGGATTCGCCGTTCCAATCCATCAAGTGGAACAGCCAGGAAAATATCCTAAAGTCACTTGTTATCGTTGAACGAACGGTAGGCGCACGCCACGTCGGCAAGGTTCTGGGGCCTGACTTTAAGCGGTGGCATGCCTCATGGGGGGAGCCGAAGGAGCCAGGCGGCGCCCCTCGCCCGTGGCGAGCTAAGCATGCCATCGATACGGTACGCCAGCTTGTCAGCTACGGCGTGACGCTCGGCATCGAGGATTGCTTTCGGGCCGACACTATCCTTGGCAAGATCCGCTTCAAAACGCCTCCTGCCCGCACGTCGGTCATGACAGCTGATCATGTTGCGGCCATACGGACCACGGCTCACGCCGAGGGCTTTCCGTCGATCGCACTGGCAACCGTTCTGCAGTTTGAGTTGGCTATGCGACAGAAGGACGTTATTGGCGAATGGGAGCCGGTGATGACCGTAGAAGACGCAGGTGGCATCACCTTCCGCGACAAGCGGTGGGTGAATGGCCTCCTCTGGAGTGACATCGACGAGGACTTGGTCTTGCGGAAGATACACACCAAAACCGGGTTTCCGGTTGAGCATGACCTGAAGCTGCATCCGACCGTCTTAGAGGAAATCGCGATGATCCCCCTCGATAAGCGCGTGGGGCCCATAATCATTGCAGAGAGGGTTGACGGGACGCCCTACAAGAACCGCAAGTTCACTCAGCGGTGGCGCGTTGTCGCCGATAAGGCGGGCATTCCGAAAAGCGTTTGGAACATGGATGCTCGTGCCGGTGCCATTACGGAGGCGTACGATCTAGGCGCGGCCGAGACAGACGTCATGAAATCGGCGGGCCACAAGAACCGCCAAACGAGTGCTCGCTATAACCGCGGCACACTAAAGCAAACCAGCCGCGTCGCGGAGATGCGCCTGGAAAAACGTACCGAGAACAAGGAGTAAGGGACGCGTGGGGGACGTTTGGGGGACGTCTCCCACAATCGCTTGATAAACAAAACGGATTTCCTACAGAGGAAACACATTCGCATTCTCTTTCTCGACAAGCGCAATGCGTTGATCGCCGATGAGGTTCAGGGGCGTGGAACAGTCGATCATACGCCGGTCTATCCGCGCGAAGTCGTGCGGCGCGCGCTGGAGCTTTCGGCCACGGCGTTGATCCTGGTCCACAACCATCCCTCAGGCGATCCGACGCCCTCGCGGGCCGATATCGACATGACAAAAATGATTGTCGAGACAGCAAAGCCGCTCGGAATCACAGTCCACGATCACATCATCATCGGCAAGGATGGACACGCGAGCCTCAAGGGACTGCGTCTCATATAGGAGCCAAATCCGCTTCAGGTGTCCGTCAGGTTTAGGTGGCAAAGCCATCGTGCAGCAACCTTACCGCACAGAGACACCCGATGACGACAAACGCGCAGCGTCAATTTCCACTGTACTGGAAACTGGCGGTACAATTCCTCGCACTCCTTGCTCTCACCATTGGGGGCTACGCCCTCTATCTGCGTGCAACCGATAATTTTCACACGGTGGTCGCCGGTGAGGTTTACCGCTCGTCACAACCATCCCCGGAAGCAATCGTAGACTTCGAAAAACGCTACGGGATCAAGACCATTATCAACCTGCGCGGCACAAGCAACCCGGCCTGGAACTCCGAAGTCGAGCAAGCCGAGGCGCTTGGCATCAAGCATATCGATTTTCCGATGTCCGCCGGCAAGGAGCTCTCGGCTGAGCGCGCACAACAATTGATCCAAGCCATGAAGGAAGCGCCGAAACCGCTGCTGATCCATTGCCTCTCAGGCGCCGACCGGACCGGCCTCGCATCGGCTCTGTACCTCGCAGCGATCACCAAGACGAACGAGAAGATGGCGGAAGGGCAGATGTCCGTCTTCTACGGCCATATCTCGCTGCCGATCAGCCGCGCCTTCGCCATGGACCGCACCTTCGAGAAGCTGGAACCCCTACTTGGCTTCAGTGAGTCCTGATATCCTCCCATAAAACATTCTGCAACATTGACCTGCTACCCGTGGACGAGCGACATATTGCGTCGCAATATGATTCCAGCTTTCCAATCGGGGCCCAGCTTAATGTTCCAGTACGATCTCGTTGTTGTGGGCAGCGGCCCGGCAGGCCGCCGCGGCGCAATCCAGGCCGCCAAGCTTGGTAAAAAGGTGCTGGTCATCGAACAAGGCAAGCGTGTCGGCGGCGTATCGGTCCACACCGGCACCATTCCCTCCAAGACGCTGCGTGAAACGGCACTTAATCTGTCCGGTTGGCGCGAGCGCGGTTTCTACGGCCGGTCCTATCGTGTCAAAGACGAGATTAGTGCGGAAGACCTTCGGCGCCGCCTGCTGATCACCCTTGACCACGAAGTCGAGGTACTGGAGCACCAATTCGCCCGAAACCGCGTGCAGCACATCAGAGGCAAGGCGAGCTTTGTCGACCCGTCGACACTCGAGGTGGTCAAGGACGATGGCGAAGTCGTCAAGGTCACCGGAGCCAGCATTCTGCTTGCCGTCGGCACGAAGCCGTTCCGCCCGGATTACATTCCATTTGACTCCAAGACGGTGCTCGACAGCGACGAACTTCTCGACATCGATGAACTGCCGCGATCGATGGCAGTGATCGGCGCAGGTGTTATCGGCATCGAATATGCAACGATCTTCAGTGCGCTGGATACCGCGGTTACCGTGATCGATCCGAAGCCGACGATGCTCGATTTCATCGACCGGGAGATCGTCGAAGACTTCACCTACCAGTTGCGTGATCGTAACATGAAGATTCTGCTCGGCACCAAGGCCGACAAGGTCACGCGCTTGGACAACGGCAAAGTCGAACTCAAGCTAGACAATGGTCGCCAGCTGGTGACGGACATGGTTTTGTTTGCCGCTGGGCGCATGGGCGCGACCGACACGCTCAACCTCGACGCGGCTGGGCTCGAGGCCGACAGCCGCGGCCGCCTGAAAGTCAATCCGGAAACCTTCCAGACTTCCGTTCCGAACATCTATGCGGCGGGCGACGTCGTTGGTTTTCCGAGCCTCGCATCCACCTCGATGGAACAGGGCCGAATTGCCGCGCGTGTTGCCATCGGCGCCGTTGCCAAGGAGCCGCCGAAGTACTTCCCCTACGGCATCTATGCCGTGCCGGAAATTTCCACCTGCGGCCTCACCGAGGAGGAGATGAAGGATCGCGGAATTCCCTATGAATGCGGTATTGCGCGCTTCCGCGAGACCTCCCGCGGACACATCATGGGCCTCGACACCGGGCTTCTGAAACTCATCTTCTCGCTGAAGACCCGCCGGTTACTCGGGGTACACATCGTCGGCGAAGGAGCGACCGAACTGGTCCACATCGGCCAAGCCGTCCTGAACCTCAAGGGCACCGTCGAGTACTTCGTTGAAAATACATTCAATTATCCGACTCTCGCCGAAGCCTACAAGATTGCTGGTCTCGATGCCTGGAACCGGATGGGCGACATCAAGTCGGAGCTTTGACTTCGCCCTGCATGACGCAATGCCGATGCGGGGTTATTTTCCTAGCGAAAACAACGCCATATGAATCGGATAAAATCCGTTCAACCTGACTTAATTGTGTCGGATAGCAAAGGTAAAAGCTTTGCTTGTATAATCCACCGCGTCTGGTAGCGTCCATTTTCGGGGATTCCTCTTACCAGTGAGCGACCGTGCAAGATCTGCCCAAGACTGCCGAACGGAATTTCCAACTCATCCTGATCAAGCCGTCGCACTATGACGATGATGGCTATGTGATCCGCTGGTGGCGGGCAATGATCCCGTCCAACTCCTTGGCTGCGATCTACGGGATCGCCGCCGACTGCGCCGATCGCAAGGTGCTGGGGGCTGATGTCGGCATCGAGATCACGGTCGTCGACGAGACGAACACTCGAGTCAACATCCCTGCCCTCCTCAAGCGACTTGAGCAAAACGGCAATTTCGGAATGATCGCCCTGGTTGGCGTGCAGTCGAACCAATACCCGCGAGCGCTGGACATCGCCCGCCCCTTCCGTGCCGCCGGTATTCCCGTTTCCATGGGCGGCTTTCACGTGTCGGGCTGCCTCGCGATGCTCGACGGCAAAGCCGTTGGCCTCGATACATGTCGCGAGATGGGCATTTCGATGTTTGCCGGCGAGGCCGAGGGTCGGCTGGATCGTGTCCTGCAGGACGCCGCCGCCGGCAAGCTGGAGCCGCTCTACAATTTCATGAACGATCTGCCGAGTATCGAAGGCGCTGCCGTCCCATTTCTGCCGAAAGCCAATGTGGCGCAGACGCTCGGCCTCAGCACGAGCTTCGACGCCGGGCGAGGCTGCCCCTATCAATGCTCTTTCTGCACGATCATCAACGTGCAAGGGCGCAAGTCCCGTTTCCGTTCAGCCGATGATGTCGAAAAACTGGTGAGGATGAACTGGGCGCAAGGCATCCACAAATTCTTCATCACCGACGACAATTTCGCACGCAATAGGGACTGGGAGGCGATCTTCGATCGGTTGATCGAGCTCCGGGAGAAGCACGGCATTCCGCTTGGCCTGATGATCCAAGTCGACACGCTCTGCCACAAGATTCCGAACTTCATCGAAAAGTCCAAGCGTGCCGGCGTCACGCGCGTCTTTATCGGGCTCGAAAACGTGAACCCCGACAATCTGACGGCCGCCAAGAAGAATCAAAACAAGATTACCGAATACCGCAAGATGCTGCTTGCCTGGAAAGCGCAAGGCATCATGACGCTTGCCGGCTACATTCTCGGGTTCCCGGCGGACACGCCGGAGTCAATCCGGCGCGATATCGCGATTATCCAGCACGAGCTTCCCGTGGATGTGATCGAGTTTTTCGTGCTGACGCCGCTGCCAGGCTCGGAAGATCACCAAACTTTGTGGAAGAAGGGCGTCGAGATGGACGCCGATCTGAACATCTACGACGTCGAGCATGTCTGCACTGCGCATCCGAAAATGAGTAAGCAGGAGTGGGAGAGCATCTATCAAGAGGCTTGGTCTCTCTACTATTCGCCGGAGCACATGAAGACGCTGCTGCGCCGGGCCGTTGCAACCGGCGTGCCGCTTGCCAGCCTCGTCAAGATACTCGTGTCGTTTGCCACGACCGTACCTTTGGAGAACGTTCACCCGCTTCAGAGTGGCCTGTTGAGGCTCAAGCACCCCTCTGAACGCCGCCCCGACCTCCCCAAGGAGAGCGCCGTGACGTTCTGGCCGCGCTTCGTCTGGGAAACGGTACGCAAGCACCTCTCGCTGGGCGCGACGATTGCCAGCCTTGCAGTAAGCGCCTTCTTCATCGCGCGCGATAAGGAATCGAAGGCCTATATGGATCAGGCCTTGACACCGGTTGGTGACCACGAAGACGAGACGCTCGAGCTATTCACCAAGACGGCAGGAGGACGGGCCGCTGTCTCCCATATCCACAAGGTCGCGGAATTAACCCACGCCCACAAGGCCCGGCCTGCGGTCTAACCCGTAGCCGGGTGTTTGAGCTACCTCTGAGGCACCGACATCGTCGCGATGTTTAGAAGTGATGCGGCTTGAAGCGTGTCGATGAATTCCACGCATTCAACCAGTTTTGCATTGTCGAAGGTCATCTTGTCCATGACCTCTGTGTTGAAGTGCGTCGTGCCATGACGCATCTGGCCCTTGCGGTGCACAAGGGCGACGTCACCCTCAACACGGATGTCGACAATCTCAAGCGCCTTCATCTCCCAGGTATCGATAAAGTGGCGCATCGTTGCTCGAAGCGCCACATTGCCGACAACCGGGTCCGTAAGCGGCGCCAGGTCACTACTCCCAGCGATCCGGAAAACGCAATTGTCACCGATAAATGACATGAGCTGATCAAGATCACCTTCAGCCCTCGCCTTGAAAATCTGCCTTACGACTTCCTTCAAGTCAGCGCCCGATGTCATCGCAAACCCTCCCAACAGGTAACGCTCAGCTTGCATCAGATCAATCTAAAATTCAATCAGTTGGTGCGCGCTGGGCACGGCTCCCCATGCCTGTTGCTAACGACGATCACGCCCTGAACGCAAAAAGCCCCGCACAAGGCGGGGCTTTAGGTAATTGACTTAGCCGAAAATTACTCGGCGCTGTCCTCGGAAGCCTTCTTCTTCGGAGCAGCCTTCTTCTTCGGAGCCTCGGCTTCTTCACCTTCAGCAGCTTCTGCCTTAGCAGCAGCCTTCTTCTTCGGAGCAGCCTTCTTGTTTTCCTTCTCGGAAGCTTCGCCTTCTTCGTCGGCGAGCAGCTCTTCCTTGGTCACCTTCTTGTCCGTGACGTCGATCTCGGTCAACAGATGGTCGATGACCTTTTCTTCGAAGATCGGCGCGCGGATCGAGGCGGCTGCGCCTGGCTGGCTACGGAAGAAGTCAAGGATCTGCTTTTCCTGGCCCGGATACTGACGCAGCTGCTCGTAGATAGCGCGCTGCATTTCGTCTTCGCTCACTTCGACGCCGGCCTTTTCGCCGATTTCGGAGAGAACGAGGCCGAGGCGAACGCGGCGCTCAGCGAGCTTCTTGTACTCTTCGCGAGCCTTTTCTTCCGTCGTGTCTTCGTCTTCGAAGGTCTTGCCGGACTGAGCGAGGTCGTTAGCGACCTGGTTCCAGATGCCGTTGTACTCGGCGTCGACGAGCGAAGCAGGCGTCTCGAACTTGTACATTTCGTCAAGCTGGTCGAGGATCTGGCGCTTGACCTTCTGGCGGGTCATGGAACCGTACTGCGACTCGATCTGGCCGCGAACGATTTCCTTGAGACGGTCAGCCGACTCGAGGCCGAGCTTCTTTGCAAGCTCGTCGTTGATTTCAACGTCGGCCGGAGCAGCAACGTCCTTAACTGACACGTCGAAGGTGGCTTCCTGGCCAGCGAGGTTCTTGGCCGGATAGTCAGCCGGGAACGTGACGTTGATGGTCTTTTCATCACCAGCCTTGGCGCCGACCAGCTGGTCTTCGAAGCCAGGAATGAAGCGGCCGGAGCCCAGAACAAGTTCCGCGCCCTGATCGGTGCCGCCATCGAAAGCAACGCCGTCGACCTTGCCGACGTAGTCCATCGTGATGCGGTCGCCGTTGGCGGCCTTGCCCTTCTTGGTCTCGTAAGAACGGGCGCTTTCAGCAACCTTCAGAACCTGTTCGTTGACTTCGTCTTCCGAGATGTCGACGACTTCGCGCGTGATCTTGATGCCCTTGTTGGACTTCAGTTCAATCGGCGGCAGAACTTCGTAGGAGAGCGTGAACTCGAAATCCTTCTCAGCGGCGAGGATCTGTTCTGCTTCGTCCTTGTCTTCCGTCATCGCGATCTCAGGCTGCGTCGCGGACTTTTCGCCGCGCTCTGCGAGAATGGCGGTCGGCTGCTCGCGGACGATCTCGTTGACGAGGTCGGCCATGATGGACTTGCCGTAAACCTTCTTGAGGTGAGCGGCTGGAACCTTGCCCGGACGGAAGCCGTTGATGCGGACCTTGTCCTTAACGTCGGCAAGACGCTCATTCATCTTGACTTCCATGTCCTTGGCCGGGATTACGACCTTGATTTCGCGCTTCAGCCCTTCAGCGAGCGTTTCGATAACCTGCATGTCTTCCTACCTTCATTTCGTGGCGGCCGTGCCCAGACGCCGTTCGTTTCGATGAGCACGACGCCGGAAAATTGCCGGGCGTGGCTTGTTCTCAATTCTTATTCGTTCCGCCCCTGGCGGAACGGCGCTTTGCTGCCGGGCAATCGAGGGACACCGGTTCCGGTCCCCCGCCTGCAAGCAAGCTTTTGGTGCGGGTAGAGAGACTTGAACTCCCACGCCTTGCGGCACCAGAACCTAAATCTGGCGTGTCTACCAATTTCACCATACCCGCGTTCTCAAAAACCGCATGCATATGCCTGCACATGAGGCCTTCCGGAGCGCGGCGTCTCTATAACACCCGATTTGGTAGAGGCAAAGGAAAAATGAAGGGCAAATGACAGTGTTTTTGCCCGCGCTCGCGGGCTTCCACACCATACAGCCTCAACTCAGTAGAGAGGCTCCTCGTAAGCGGGCTTACCGTCCACGAGCAGGCTGCGTATCTGCGGCGTCCCGTCGGAAGCAACGCGAATGGCTATGGAGACGTCGCCGTCCTGCCTAGCCTTCTCGAGGGCCGTGCCTTGTCCTTCGGGAACGTAATAGCGCTCTATACCGTACTCGACGCGGATATGGTCGGCGGAAGTGGGGCCGTAACTATAAAAAGGTCTGCTGTGCAGGACGACCGTACCCGGTAGCTCCGGCAGGCGTTCGAAGGATGATTCGGCAATGCCGTAGAAGCCTCCGTCCCCTGGCTTCAGCCGCACCCACAGGCTTTTCTGACCTTGCTCCTGCGGCACGCCGCCAACGATCGACACGACCGGGACCGAGGAGATGTCGTAGTTCAAGACAACATAGTCTCCCCGCAGGAAGTCTCGCGGATCGACAGGCGCAGTCTTTAGCAAAGCGTCCGCACCGCCGCGCAGAATCGATGCGCGGCTTTCGATGACATAGCCAAGAACGGTGGTTTGCAGCGCGGCGACGATGACGGCAGCGGTGGTGTAGCGCCGCCCTGGGCCTTGCATCGAAAAAATGCTCATAGGCTGGCCTCCGAAGTTCTGGCGGCAAATCGCCGCTCGAGGCGAATGACGATCCAAGCGACAACCGCAACGAAAAGCCCGGAGAGCAGGAAGAGGCTCGAAGTACCGAGAATCGATCCAACGGTGGCGGAGGCAAGATAGAGCATTTCAACGGCAAACACCGTGTAGGCCAAATACCGCACTGCGCCATTGTTCCGGCCCTGGAGCGCAATCGCGAGAACCGCGGCTCCCAGCGTCGCGAGCGCCAATGTGACGAACTGCCAGCCGTGCTCGAGTTCAACATGAAGGAAGAACACACCAATCATAGCGATCAGGAACGTGTAGAAGGCAGGGGCTGCACCCGCATTTCTGACGAGCGACGAAAGTCGTGGCAACGGCAGGCTGACAAGAACGAAGGCCAGCATGCCAACCAAAGCATAGACGAGCGCAAGCCAGAAATTCTCGTTCATGGCATAGAGCCAGGCAAGCCAGCTGACGATTAGCAGATATGCCAGATGCCGCACCCGGTTTGCGCCCGTGAAGCGCACGAGCCCAATGACGACTAAAGCCATCAGCGGCACGACCCAAGGGTCGAGACCGACCCAACGGGTGTCATATGTATCGAGATAGGCGGCGAAACTGCCCCAGGAGAGAAAGCCCGCCACCGCAGCGACGACGCCGGAGCGAAACAGCACCGCCGAAACCACCGCCATTGCAAACCAGAGATACATGACCGTCAGCTCATCTCCTGACAGGTGGTACATCTGCCCGACCAGCGAAATCGCCCCGCCGAAAGACAAGGTACCGATCACCAGCAGTCCGCCAGCCGCGCCGGTCGCACCGCGGTTCAGCATGGCCGCCGCACCGAGGTGCACGCCCCAGATGATTGCAAGAATGACCGCCACGCGCACAAGGCGTGGGATGGCTTCCCAGTTGGAGGCGACGACAAGCAGGATCGCCGCCCCGAGCAGAATTGCCGCAAGTATCATCAGCACGTTGCCAAGGCTGAAGCTTGCCGGGCGCGCGTCATACTCTTTCAGCAGCGCTCCTGCGGTTACCTCCGGCAGGAGCCCCTTTTCTACCCAAAGCGAGAGATCTCGCTCCAATCGACCGCGATACATGCCCTACCCCGCCCAACTCCCGATGACGCGCTTTCTCTTTGCTTTATAGCGGGTGATCGACCACGAGGGAAATATTCCCAACACGAATTCCTCACTAGGCAAATTGAGGGTGCGAGTTAACCGATAGATAACGCCACATTGCTAATATACATACGCACTCGAGAGCCATGCACATGACGCATGGGAAGCATGAGAATATTGCACTGCAAAATCTCCGTGAGGCGATTTATATTACTAATCAGACGGCAAGGGATGGCGCCCTGCCCCGGTTCGCCGGAAAGCCTGCGAAGATGATCTTCGTAACGAAATTCGGAGCAGCGCACTCCTCCTCCCAGCGCCCTCCGATAGACTGACGACACTCCTCCTCCCAGTTGTCAGTCACCCTAACGACGCCCACCGGATCCTCCCCCGGTGGGCGTTTGGTTTTCAGGGCTGGACCTAACAGCCGCGAGGCTGCCTGGCGCACGAGACGGGTGGATCCCGCAGACCACCGACAACGGCAACAAAGCAGTATCGAAGGCGCTCA
This sequence comes from Hyphomicrobiales bacterium, assembly GCA_900466605.1. Classification (GTDB taxonomy): domain Bacteria; phylum Pseudomonadota; class Alphaproteobacteria; order Rhizobiales; family Rhizobiaceae; genus Rhizobium. The sequence goes on along the minus strand of UBMU01000015.1, from coordinate 251,859 downwards.
GAATCGCTTCACACGTGCGCTTTGGACGCACGAACCGACGCCCTCCCGATACGTCGCCTACGACAAGCGCCCCACTTCGGATAGCCGAGAGGGATCCAGCGCGCCGCCAATGGCATTCTGCCTATTGATTGACCACATGGTGGCAAAATCGTGTATTTGACGGCCACAGATCTGCGCCAGATGCATAGGTGGTCTGAAATCTTGTCTCTGTTACGGCTTCGCAGTGCAACATATATTCCAGTCATCAAATCGAGGTCAGCGCCGATCGGCGGCAGCTGGCAAATCACAAGCCCTAGGAAAGGGGATCAAAATGAACTTTACTCGCTCTTTCAACAACTGGCGCAAGTACCGTCAGACTGTTACCGAACTCGGCCGCATGACCAACCGCGAATTGCACGATCTCGGCATCGATCGTTCCGACATCCATCGCGTTGCTCGCGAGGCTTCCGCCCGCTAATACAAGCGATCCGCTATCCTCCCAAGCAGATCGCCTTGACAAAACGCCCGCTGCCCTTGGCAACGGGCGTTTTCTTTTGTCCGACTACCAGCTAGCGCAACAGTTGCGATCGCTCGCCGTCGCTTTGACGGCGCCTGGAAAATAATCTCTGCATTTATAATGAGCACCGTATGCACAATTGCATGGCAGATGCCTCTTCTTTGCACTGCACAATATGACTGGGAACGCCTATATGAATGTCAACGACGAGACGGCGATGGCGCTGCTCTCAATGACCATTCTGAGGAAGACGAACATGAACCCGATCCGCATTGCAAAGAGCTGGCTTAGCTACCGCCGTACGCTCAGCGAACTAGGTGGCCTCTCCAACCAGACGCTCGCCGACATCGGCGTCAGCCGCTACGACATTCGCAACATTGCTTCCCGCTCGTTCCGCTAATAGCGGAGAGTGTGATACTTCCAAGACGGCGCCCAAGGGCGCCGTTTTTGATTCTGAGTATCCAAGGGTCCTTCAGCCGATCCAAATGCGCATCACTCGGCGCTGATTTTCGGAAGCCAAATCGATAAAGCGACCACACGGCGATGGAGCGGCTTAGCCGCGCGCGTCCTGTTGATACTGCCGCCGCCTTCATCCTTTAGGATGGACTAATATTAACTATTATGAAACTATCCGGCCCTTCCCCAACGGAGACGTGCCTGATGTGCCGATACAACCTTCGCATGGAGGACGGTTTGTGGACCGTCGTTGACGCCACGACACAGCAGCCGGCTGAACTTAATAACGTACCCATGGCGCGGATGACGTGGCGCGAGGCATGCGACATGGTCGATATCCTGAACAATCTCGATCGAATAAGCTTCCTGTCAAAACGTATTGAAGCCTCGGCTAGAACAATGGCCTGAGCGCCGCCGCTGCCGAACTAAGGCCTGCTGACGCGGCTTCTACAGCCCTAGGCTTTTTAGTTTCTGGACCGCAAAATCTACGAACGCCCGCGTCTTGGCCGAGACATGTCTACCCTCCACATGAACGACATGGATCGGCAGGGGCTCCTCCTCATATTGGTCAAGCACCGTTCTCAACCGACCGGCGGCAATATGTTGCGCCACCTGATAAGACAGAGCGCGAGACAGCCCCCATCCGGTCACCGCCGCGGATATCGATGCATCGACAGTATTGCAGTACATGCGCGGATGGAGCTTGACGGGCGTGTGGTTGGGCGAGAAATGCCATTCCAACGGCGCCGAGGAGCCCGTATTGAAGATGGTGATGTGTCGTGACAGGTCGGCCGGCGTTGCCGGTTCGCCATGACGCTCGAAGTAGGCAGGAGCGCCGCAGACGACGCGGCGCACGCTGCCAACCCTTATCGCCTGGTGCTCCGAATCCTGCAGGTGACCGATACGAATGGCGACGTCGATGCCCTCCTCCACGAGATTGACCATCCTATCGAAGAGATGCACGCGCCCCGTAACGGCCGGGTGCATGCTAAGAAACTCAGTCATAGCAGGGACTACGTGGATCTGACCGAAAAGCACCGGTGCCGTAACGGTGAGGATTCCCGATGCCGTTGAATGAGATCCGCCGGCAGAGGCTTCCGCTTCATCGATATCACTGAGTATCCTTCTGCAGTCATCCGCGTAACGACTGCCAGACGGCGTCAGCTTCACGGATCGCGTTGAGCGCACGAAGAGCCGCGCCCCTGTGGCCTCCTCCAAAAAAGCGATTGCGCGGGTGACAGCCGGCGGGCTCATATGAAGCTGGCGCGCGGCCTGCGCAAAGCTCGCCGTCTCCGCGACCTTCACGAAGACCCTCATGCATTGAAGTCGATCCATTAGCGCGCCTTATTCCGTTGAGTGAAATAGTTTCTTTCATATTATCGTAATTCTGCGCGTATCCAGAAACAATTATTGTTCGGTCAGCTCAAACATGGAGACCAGACGATGAAGCTGTACTCGCACCCTCTATCGGGCCATGCCCATCGCGCCCGCCTCTTCCTATCGCTTATCGACGTCGACGTTGATGTCGTGCAGGTCGACCTAGCTGCCGGCGAACACAAGAACGCCAATTTCCTTGCACTCAATCCATTCGGGCAGTTACCCGTGCTCCAGGATGGCGACATCGTCATCAGCGATTCTAATGCCATCCTCGTTTATCTCGCCAAGAAATATGCACCGGACGTCTGGCTCCCGAAGGAGCCGGTGGCTGCAGCGGCGGTTCAGCGCTGGCTATCGGTTGCCGCCGGTGAGATTGCCTATGGTCCCTGCGCAGCAAGGCTTGTGACCCTGTTCGGAGCGAAATTCGACCCCGACGAGGTGATCGCGAGAGCTCATAGAATCCTGAAGCTGATCGATGACCATCTCGTCGATCGCGAATGGGTCGCCACGCACCGGCCGACCGTCGCCGATGTTGCACTTTACAGCTACATCGACCGTGCGCCGGAAGGGAATGTCGATCGGTCAACCTACCGCAACGTGACGGCCTGGCTTGAGCGGATAGAAGCCCTGCCCGGCTTTCAACCATTCCAGAAGTCGCCAGTCGGCATTGTCGAGGAGGCCTGAGGCGCGTCCATCACGCCGCAGCCGACTACCACCCGAGAAGGAACCAGCCATGCCTATCGATGCACAAAGCAAGTTATCTCCCTGGCATGTCGGGGAGATAACGCTGCAGGAAAAGGTCGGCGTCGCCGAGCGAATGAACGAGGTGGGCCGGCGCGTACTGCGAGATCATCTGATCGATCAGCACCGCCATTTCTATGCACAGCTGCCGTTCATCGTCCTGGGAACGGTGGATATGAATGGCAACGCATGGGCGACGCTGCGCGCCAATCGTCCTGGCTTCCTCGAGAGCCCGGACATCCATACGCTCAGCGCCCACCTTCCGCGCGAGCCCCTTGATCCGGCCGACGCTGGAATGGACGACGGCAACGCCATCGCCATGCTCGGGATCGAGCTCCATACGCGCCGCCGCAACCGGCTGAACGGCATTGTGCATAGAACCGAGCAGGACAGCTTCGATGTACGCGTGGGACAATCGTACGGCAACTGCCCGCAATACATCCAGCTGCGCGATTTTGAGTACGTGCGTGATCCGGTAGAGCCCTCCGACCACGGGCCAGTCAGTTTCGATAGCCTTGACGGTCGTCCTGCTGAAATGATCGCCAAGGCGGACACTTTCTTTGTCGCCTCCTATGTCGACCGGGAGAGTGAGAGCCGCCAAATCGATGTTTCGCATCGCGGCGGTAAGCCGGGCTTCGTACGAATCGGCGAAGACGGTGTCCTGACAATCCCTGATTTTGCCGGCAATCTCTTTTTCAACACACTCGGCAACATCCTCGTAAATCCGCACGCGGGATTGGTTTTCGCGGATTTCGAGAGCGGAGACCTTCTCCAATTATCAGGCGATGCAGAGGTGATCCTGGACTCGCCGGAGATAGCGGCCTTCCAGGGTGCAGAGCGGCTCTGGCGCTTTCGGCCGAAGCAGATCGTCTACAGACAAGAAGCGTTGCCGCTGCGCTGGCATTCGCGTGCCGACGGCCCCTCTCCCAACTCCCTGATGACCGGCAGTTGGGATGAGGCCGCGGCACGGCTTCGTGCGACTGCCCTCGCCAAGAGCTGGCGGCCTTTCCGCGTCTCCCGGATCGTCCAGGAAAGCGCGAGCGTGCGCTCGTTCCATCTCGAACCGACAGACAAGGGCGGGATCATTCCCCATGTCTCCGGGCAGCACTTGCCTGTCCGGGTTCCCGTGAAGGGATCTGATGTGCCAGCGGTGCGCACCTATACGATCTCCTCGGCGCCGTCGGATGGAACATATCGCATCAGCGTCAAGCGCGAGGGGCTTGTCTCGGCGCGTCTTCACGACGCGATCCGAGAAGGAGACATCATCGAGGCCCGCACTCCGGCCGGTGCGTTCACCGTCAACGCTGCGGAGAGACGCCCTGCCGTCCTATTAGCGGCAGGCATCGGCATCACACCATTGCTGGCGATGTTGCGGCATGTCGTCTACGAAGGTCTTCGCACTCGGCGGATACGACCGACCTGGCTGTTTTACTCCGCGCACAGCAAGTCGGAGCGTGCGTTCGATACCGAGTTGCAGGCGCTCGCTGCGGCATCCGGTGGCGTCGTCAAGCTCGTCCGCCTGCTCAGCGATACTTCCGATGCGACCGCCGGGGAAGACTACGAACGACAGGGACGCGTCGACATGAACCTGCTGAGCACAGTGTTGCCGTTCAACGACTATGACTTCTATCTGTGCGGTCCAGCTGGCTTCATGCAGTCCGTTTACGACGGCCTGCGCGGGCTGAATATTGCCGATGACCGCATCCATGCCGAAGCGTTTGGACCGGCGGCTCTCCAGAGGTCACGGAACGAAACCAAGCGGCTGCCGGCGCGCGCCGCCGCTGGCGAGCCGCAGCCGGTGTATTTCATGCGCTCAGGCAAGGAAGCTCGCTGGGAGCCGGGATCGGGCACGTTGCTGGAACTCGCCGAAGCACGCGGCTTGGCGCCCGAGTTCAGCTGTCGCCTCGGCAATTGCGGGAGCTGCAGGACGAAGATCCTCTCCGGAGCCGTCGCCTATATCAAGGAGCCGACCGCTGATGCAGCGGATGACGAAGCGCTGATCTGCTGCGCCGTACCGGCAGCGAGCGAAGCGGGTGCGCGGCTGGAACTGGATATCTAGAGATGCCGACGCCCGCATCGAGCCGAGCTGACGTCAATTCTTCGGTTTCCTGCGGCGGTCCAGCGTGATAATCAGCCGCGCATGAACAAGACCTCTTCCCATTCTCCCATCCACGTCGTCGGCGGCGGCCTGGCCGGCTCCGAGGCCGCCTGGCAGATCGCCAATGCCGGCGTTCCCGTTATCCTGCATGAGATGCGTGGCGTGCGCGGCACGGATGCGCACAAGACCGACGGGCTTGCCGAACTCGTCTGCTCCAATTCCTTCCGCTCCGACGACGCGACCAGCAACGCAGTCGGCGTTATCCATGCCGAGATGCGCATGGCGGGGTCGCTCATCATGGCCTGTGCCGACCGGCACCAGGTCCCGGCCGGCGGCGCGCTGGCGGTTGACCGCGACGGTTTTTCCGACGCCGTGACCAAGGCGATCCATGAGCACCCGTTGATCAACGTCGTCCGCGAGGAAGTGACCGGTCTGCCGCCGAAAGAGTGGGACCTTGCAATCGTTGCAACCGGTCCCCTGACCGCGCCTTCGCTGGCCAGCGCGATCCAGGCGGAGACGGGCGCGGATGCGTTGGCATTCTTCGACGCGATTGCACCGATTGTTCATCGCGACAGCATCGACATGGACATTTGCTGGTTTCAGTCGCGCTACGACAAGGTCGGCCCCGGCGGCACTGGCAAGGACTACATCAATTGTCCAATGACCGAAGAGCAGTACAACGCCTTCGTTGATGCCTTGATTGCCGGTGACACGGTCGGATTCAAGGAATGGGAAGGAACCCCCTACTTCGACGGCTGCCTCCCGATCGAAGTCATGGCAGAGCGCGGCCGCGAAACGCTGCGCCACGGACCAATGAAGCCGATGGGACTGACCAATTCGCACAACCCGACGGTCAAGGCCTACGCTGTCGTGCAGTTGCGACAGGACAATGCGCTCGGCACGCTCTACAACATGGTCGGTTTCCAGACGAAACTGAAGTACGGCGCCCAAGCGGAGATCTTCCGCATGATTCCGGGGCTTCAGAATGCCGAATTCGCGCGCCTCGGCGGACTTCACCGCAATACTTACATCAATTCGCCGACCCTGCTCGATCCGTCCCTGACGCTCAGGTCCCGCCCGGGCCTGCGCTTTGCTGGACAGATCACCGGCTGCGAAGGCTATGTCGAAAGCGCCAGTGTCGGACTCTTGGCAGGCCGGTTTGCCGCCGCCGAGCGAAAGGGCGAATCTGCATCGCTCCCGCCTTCGACCACGGCGCTCGGATCGCTGCTTGGCCACATCACCGGGGGCCATATCGTCAATGATGAAGAGCCCGGCAAGCGGTCGTTCCAGCCGATGAACATCAACTTCGGGCTTTTCCCGGAGCTCGAACCCGGCTCGATCGTCAAGCCCGAGGGCGTAAAGCGCTTCCGTGGCAAGGACAAGACCATCATGAAACGCCAGCTGATCGCGAAGCGAGCGCTTGCCGATTGTGCGAACTGGCTCGGCCTCGACATCAAGCTTGCCGAAAGCGCATGATCATGCGTGGAGGCATCAGCAATTGCTGATGCCTCCACCTTGGGGCTAGCCTATTCGCTAATGCGCTATGGGGCCATCTACCTTCTTCCAGGCATCGATACCGCCTTGAATATGAAAGGCCATGGGGAGACCCGCATCATGTGCCGCCTGCACGGCCATTGCCGATCGTTCACCAAACGCGCAGTAGAAAAGCAACCTTTTGCGGGTTGAACTTGCCAGCTCATGCAGCATGCCACCAGCACCGATGCTTTCCTCTAGCGATGGATACGGGACGTGCAGGGAGCCTGGAATGCTGCCGTTTCGCTGCCGCTCGTTACTTTCCCGGAGATCGATCAGCGCAACGTCGCCGAGGCCGACGACGCCCAGCGCCTGCTGCGCCGTCAATGCCCAGCCATGGCGCATGACGTTATCCTGATTCATCCCAACCTTCATATTGGCTGGGACTGCCACGTCCATCATCTTCGGGTTCGACAGCTTCAGATTGTTCATCAGATCGGCATATTCATCTGCGGACTTCACCTGCAGGCGCGGGTTGAAGGCTTTTTCTTCGCCGATTGTGGAGACCGTATCGCCCTTGTAGTCGTGCGCGGGGAAGACCAGCGTCGATTCCGGAAGCTTCAGAAGTCGGCCAAAGATCGACTCGAATTGCGCCCTCGGGTCACCGTTCTGGAAATCGGTCCTGCCTGTGCCGCGAATGAGTAGCGTATCACCGGTGAACACGCGGTCGGGCAGCACGAAACTGTATGAATCATCCGTGTGGCCCGGCGTGTAGATGACGTCCAGGGAGAGCCCTTCGATGGTCAGTTTGTCGTTGTCGGCGAGACGCATCGAAACGACGTCGGCCTTCGTCTGCTCTCCCATCACGGTAATGCAGTGGGTCTTGTCGCGCAGAGCGCCAAGCCCAGTGATGTGATCAGCATGGAGATGGGTATCCACGGCCTTGACCAGCTTCAGGTCGAGCTCATGGATGAGTTGGAGATAGCGATCGACCCTTTCCAATACCGGATCGATGATTAGCGCCTCGCCACCTTTCCGGCTTGCCAGCAAATAGGAATAAGTGCTCGATACCGGATCGAACAGCTGCCGGAAAATCATCCCCACCTCCTTCGTGGCGGTATCGTTTGCGATAACTACCCGTGAGGCTGTGGCACGATCCTGATATAGGGTTTTGGTGCACGCCAACCTTGCGGATACTGCTTCTTTGCGTCGTCGTCAGACACTGAGCCGGCGATGATCACGTCCTCCCCATTTTTCCAGTTCACTGGTGTAGCGACCTTGTGCTTAGCGGTAAGCTGGAGAGAATCGATGACGCGCAGCACCTCATCGAAGTTACGACCTGTGGTCATCGGATAGACCATAACCAATTTGATCTTCTTGTCAGGCCCTATCACGAAAATGTTGCGGACGGTCTGGTTATCGGCGGGCGTGCGCTCCGTCGGATCGCCGGACACCAGCGCCGGCAGCATGTTGTAGCGCTTCGATACGGCGTAATCGACATCCGCGATCATCGGATAGTTCGGACGGTAGCCTTGCGTTTCCTCGATGTCGTTCATCCAGCTCGTATGGCGTTCGAGCGGATCGACGGAAAGACCGATGATTTTCACGCCGCGCTTGTCGAATTCAGGCTTGATCCGCGCCATGTAGCCGAGTTCGGTTGTGCACACGGGCGTAAAATCCTTGGGGTGCGAAAACAGCACGGCCCAGGAACTGCCGATCCACTGGTGAAAACTGATCTTGCCTTCAGTTGTCTGAGCTTCGAAATCCGGAGCGGTATCATTGATCGCAAGCATCACGCACCTCCATGGCGTTGTGAATACAAACTCAAACTTTTACCGGATGTGCGTAAATCTTGCGCCTATTTCGGACTGTAGGCAACGGCAAAACCGCCGCGGCCGGGCTTTGCTGGAGGTCGCCGCGGACAAGCACCAAAGCAAATCGCAGCGGCCGCAGCGGCGGCCTGCTATTGGCTGTTCGCGGTGCTGGAACGTTCAGGGGGCAACGCTTTGTCGGGCTCGGCCACGTAGTTGCCGAGCAACCAAAGGGAGACCTCAGATGCCTCCTTGGCAGAAGCGAATTCGAAGGTCCCGCTGTGATGCGGAGCATCCAGGAACGAGACGTTTAGGCCGCAGCCAGTTTCCGAGCTCAGGACACGCACCCTGCCCGCTTCGATGACATGACATGAGTAGTGTCGCTGCATGCTACGCATGAAGCCGGCCTTGTTATCGTGCAAGCGTACGAACACGGCCTGTCCGTCGGCCGTCGCCTGCAACTGACGGATTGCTTCTTTGGGGAAAGCCCGGTTGAATTCGATGATCGCGAGGCCGGTATCGTGGAAGCCATCTTCCTTGTTCTGCGCCGCCATGCGCGTAGAAATGAAAGCGATGAGAATAACGATCGCGAAAATAACGCACCAGACGATAATGCTCACATCGCTCTCCGATCAAAGCTGTAACTACGCATCTATAGGGTACGAGCCTTGCGCGAGTTTGAACAAAGTCAAATTTTCTTACGCATCAACGCGAACAGCATAGCCGCTTGGCGACGCAACTGCGACCGCTGAAGCGTACGCTCGAACAGTCCAGAGCCTAGCTTCTGCGCGTTGACGAGAACGGGCTCCGCCAGGGCGACGGGTAAAAAGGCGGAAAACACCGCTTGCGGTATTGCGACACTTCTCGCCTTGGCAAGGTGGTCGCGACCGAGCCCCGCAAAGGCTTCGATGGCAGCCGAGATGCGTGGCTGATCCTCGCCGGCGAGAAAGGCATCGCGATCAAGGCCAGTCGCCGTCAGGATTTCAACGGGTATGTAAAGCTGGCCGCGGTGGCGGTGCAACGGCATCAGAAGCAGCAAGCCGGCAACCGCCTGCGCAACACCTGCGTGCCCTGCGGCCTCCGCGGACACAGCCGCCTCCTCCGGTGCGAGCACCAGGCTGGCCAATTGGATGAGCGCGGACGCTGTCTCGCCGGCATACCCTTCGAGCGAAACCCGCGCCTCCATCGGATCATCGTAGAGATCGAAGATGCGAGCATCGATCATGTCTACGAGGGTCTTTGGCGGCAGGCGGTGGGTTTCGACTGCGGACAGCAAGGCAGAGGCAATTGGATTTGCCTGGGTGGAACCGTGAGCGCTGCCCTCCAGCAGGTCGCGCCAATATTGCATGCGCACCTCTCCCGGAAGCGGCTCGTGCACAAGATCGCGAATCCGCGCGAGCTCGGCATTGAAGGCATAGAGGGCTGCCAAGGCGCCCCTCTTGCTTTCCGGCGACAGCAGGCAGGCCAGGTAGCGGTCACGGTCGTTGTCGCGCAGTGTCGCCAGGCAGATGTCCTGGTTCGTCAAAGACTGATCGGCCATTGTCAAACCGCTATCAGTGCCGCAGCAACCGCGCGGGATTCCATCAGCATAATATTGAAGGTGCGAACCGCTGCGCCGGTATTCATGGAATCCGAGGAGATACCTGCAGCCTTGAGGGCGGCCTTCAAATCAGGCGGGATCGGGCGCATATCGTTTCCGGTCCCGATCAGCAGGAATTCTATCTCAGCTGCCTCGTCGAGAACCTTTTGAAAATTCTCGACGGACAGCGGCTTCGATATATCCATGTCCCAACCATAGATGCCTGACGGCAGGCAAAGGATCGACCCGCGATGGGACATGTCGGCGAAACGGAAACCGCCATTGCCGTAGGTATCAATGGGCGCGCGTCCAGGGAAATGCGCCTCGCGGATTTCTATGCCTCTTGCCATATTCTCACACTGCCGGATTGCCGGAATTCGTCTCCGGCTCGGCCACTTTCTTGTTTTGATCATTATCGACCGCATCCGGGCGGAGCTTGAAAGCAATCAGCACGGGCGCGGCTATGTAGATGGAGGAAAAGGTGCCAATTGCAACGCCGAACAGCATCACGAAGGCGAACGGGCGGATCACGTCACCGCCGAAGAGGCAGAGCGCCACAAGCGCAAGCAATGTCGTCGCAGCGGTCAGAACCGTGCGCGATAGCGTTTGATTGATGGAGGCATCGATCAGAATCGGCATCGGCATCCTGCGATAGCGCTTCAGATTTTCGCGCATGCGATCGTAAACGACAACCGTATCGTTGAGCGAATAACCGACGATCGTCAGGATGGCCGCAACACTTGTAAGATTGAACTCCATACCTGTCAGTACGAAGAGGCCAAGCGTCAGTATGATATCGTGTAGCGTCGCAATCATCGCACCGATTGCAAACTGCCATTCGAAACGGATCCAGATGTAGACCACGATGACAGCCAGCGAGCCAAGTATGCCCAATGTCGCGGCCCTGGTCAGCTCACCCGACACAGCGGGTCCGACAACCTCGACCCGCCGGATGTCATAGTCGTCGCTCAACTCATCGCGCAGCAACGTCATCGCCGACTGTTCGGCATTCTCACCGCCACCCTGCGCCTGGATACGAACCAATGCTGTCGTTGCTTCGGAAAGACGGCGAGCCTCGATGTCGCCGATGTTCAGATCGCCTAGACGCGCGCGGATATCCTCCGGATCGGCGGCACCCTGCTTCGCCTTGACCTCCACAAGCGATCCCCCGGCGAAATCAACGCCAAGATTAGCGCCGACGGTTGCGAAACCTACCATGGCCAGGATCGAGAGTGCAGCCGACACCGTGAAAGTGTAGCGCCGTATCCCCATGAAGCGGATGTTCGCGTGATCGAAGATGCCCGTTTGAACATCCCTAGGCAGATGCCGAGGATGTTTGCGATGAAGCCAGGTGACCACAATCCAGCGGGTCAGCGTAAAGGTGGTGAAGACCGTTGTCAGGATACCCGCAGCAAGCGTCACCGCGAAACCGCGTACCGTATCACTGCCCAGATAGTAGAGAATGACTGCGGCAATGACGATGGTGACATTGGCATCAAGGATCGTCATAAACGCACGGGAAAAGCCGTTGTCGATCGCACCCGCGAAGGAGCCCCCGGCTTTCGCCTCTTCGCGAATTCGTTCGTAGACGAGCACGTTGGCATCGACCGCCATGCCTATGATCAAGACGATGCCCGCGATACCGGGCAGCGTCAGCGTCGCACCGAGCACGGTGAGTACGGCAAGAACGAGGAGGAGGTTCAGTAGAAGCGATACGGCCGCGATGATGCCTAATCCACGATAGAACGCAAACATCAGACCAATGACGAGGATAGCGGCGACGAGACCTGCAACCAGGCCGGAGCGCTTCGATTCCGCGCCGAGTGCGGGACTAACGGTACGCTCCTCGACGGTTGTCAATGTTGCGGGCAGAGCCCCGGCTCGCAGCATAAGTGCAAGATCCCGAGCGCCATCCTCACTGAAGCTCACCGGTACCATGCCCATGCCATCCAGGATCGGCGCACTGATCAGCGGCGCCGCCATGACCTGATCGTCGAATAGTATGGCTAGGTGCCGGCCGATGTTCTTGCGCGTTTTCTGCGCAAGCTGCTCTGTCCCCCCTGCGTCCAGCTTGTAGCTGATGGCAACCGCATTCGTTTGCGCATCGACGACAGCCTGAACGTCGACGAGATTCTTGCCCGTTACGAAATCGGTGCGATCGACGAGATAGGGAACAGGCGGATCGTCCAGCGAATAGAGCACCTCTGATGCTACTGGCCAGCGACCGGCAAGAGCCTCCTGCCCAGACATGCTTTCATCGATCATCCGAACAGAAAGCCGAGCAGGCTCGTTCAGAACATTCTTCAACCGCTCGACGTCGATCGAGCCAAGGGCCTTGACGTCTATCCGGTCGCGGCCGTCGGGTCGGACTGAAAAATCCTTGATTCCGATGCCTGCGATGCGACGCTCGACAACGTCCAGCGACTGCACCTGAGCCGCCGCGATACCCTGGTTGATGCTGTCGTTGGAAATTCGCAGTGTGAGCTGTCCGTCGTTGCCCTTCTGCAGCGTAACGTTCTGGACCGAGCCTCCGAACCAGCCACTCATCGTGCTCGCGGTCAGCATGCTCAAAGCATTAACAGCGGCATCTATCTGACTGGAATCCGTGATCTTGACCGTGATGTCCTGGTCGGTACCGGTCAAACCGGTGTAGCGAATGTTGGATTCGCGCAACTTGCCGCGAACATCCGCGACGGTTCCCTCGAGCTGTTCTTTGACGATATCAGCGCGTTCAATCTGGAAAAGCAGATGGGAACCGCCCTGCACATCAGGGCCAAGGGCAACGCCGCTCTGAGCAAGCCATACGGGCAGTCTAGAACGCTGCCCGTCCGACAAAAGATTCAGGGCCGCGATTGCCGCGGCCACTAACACCAGAACCCAGATCAGAGCGGCTTTCAAGCGGGAAAAACGATGCATTTTCTCTCGACTGTTTCCGATCCGGCCCAATCCGGTTCACGGCTAGGTTTGCGATATTATGCAGCGTCCGCCTTTACCGGCTCGCCCTTGACGCGAACTTCCGAAATGCCGGTGCGGACGATGCGAACGCGAACGCCGTCTGCAATCTCCACTTCGACTTCCTTGTCGTCAACAACCTTCGTAACCTTGCCGACTAGGCCGCCGCCGGTGACGACCTGATCGCCGCGACGGATCGCCTTCAACGTCTCTTCGCGCTTCTTCGCCTGCGCGCGCTGCGGACGGATCAGAAGGAAATACCAGACGACCATCAGCGGCACGAACAGGATGATCATTTCGAAGCCAGAGCCGAACGGGGACGCCGCTGTATCGGTGGCAGCCTGGGCAAATGCCGGGGTGGTGAACATGCTAAACTCCTCAAAACTTTCCGGAGGCGGAACTCCGCCCTTTCTCGGGTGGCCGGACTATAATTATGGTCTTTGCGAATGCAACAGAAACAGCCGGAAACCGTACCGATTCCGCTGCGTCATAACCTTTCCGCCCGCAAAAGGCCATGCTACGCCGCAGGCAAAGACATAGGTAGGCTGCTTGCGCACCAGAATTCAGGAGGAAGCCCATGGCCGACGACTTCAACAATGCCATTCTGACGGAACTGCGTCGGCTGACGGATGCGATCGACCGGCTGGCCGGTCCCGCACCCGCGATCAACGATTGGAATGCGGCCGACTGCTTCGTCTGGGCTCCGGCACGCCAGCACATTCAGCCCGTTGCACGGCCGAACCGCGTGGCACTGAAGCTGATCCGCGGCGTAGACCACGTGCGCGATATCCTGCATGAAAACACCGTGCGCTTCGCCGAAGGCTATCCGGCAAACAACGTTCTTCTTTGGGGCGCACGCGGCATGGGCAAGTCCTCCCTAGTCAAGGCTGTGCACGAGGATGTCAGGCGCGAGAGCAGCGTATCGCTGAAGCTGGTGGAAGTGCATCGCGAAGATATCGCGAGCCTCCCGACACTCCTCGATGTTCTCAAAGACACGCCGCACCGCGTCATTGTCTTCTGCGACGACCTCTCGTTCGACCACGATGACACCGCGTACAAATCACTCAAGGCAGCCCTTGATGGCGGCGTCGAGGGGCGGCCCGACAATGTGCTCTTCTATGCGACCTCGAACCGGCGCCACCTGCTTCCACGCCACATGATGGAAAACGAGCAATCGACGGCGATCAATCCTTCCGAAGCGGTAGAGGAGAAGGTCTCGCTTTCCGACCGCTTTGGCCTTTGGCTCGGCTTCCACAAGTGCAGCCAGGACGACTATCTGACGATGATCGACGGCTATGCCGACCACTTCGAGCTACCCATTGATCGCCAGAAGATGCATGCGGAGGCGCTGGAGTGGGCCACCACTCGCGGCGCTCGTTCCGGCCGCGTGGCTTGGCAGTACATTCAGGATCTCGCTGGTCGGAAACGCATCGCACTCGACCGCGCCTAATGACAAAAGCCCGGCTTTTGGCCGGGCTTTTGCGCATCCTCGGACGCAAAACCTATTCGAGGAAAGTGATCGGGTTGACCGGCGTCGCATCCTTGCGGACTTCGAAGTGAACCTGTGGCTGCTTGACGTTTCCGCTCATGCCGGAGACAGCGACCGTTTGGCCGCGCTGAATCTTCTGGCCGCGCGTTACGCTCAAGGTATCGGCGTTGCCGTAGACCGTGACCGTACCGTCGTCGTGGCGCACAAGAACCGTATTGCCGAGTTCCTTCAGCCCGTTGCCGGCGTAGATGACCACGCCATTCTCAGCGGCCTTGATCGGGGTACCCTGTGGCACAGAGATGTCGATGCCGTCATTGCGGCTTCCGTTCACATTGGCACCGTAGGCCGCAATGACCGCACCACGAACAGGCCAGCGATACTTGCCGATTCCGGTAGCCTCTGGCGCAGCGGACGCCACTTCCTTCTTGGCAGCCTCATCCACGGTCTCGGTCGCGACCGGAGCCTTGTAGGTTGCCGGCTGCGCGGCGGCAGTCGTTGTTGCCGAAGCCGGCTGAGCAACCGGCTTTGGTTCCGCCTTCGCCGGAATGGAGGCCGTCTTCATACCATCCTGCGAACCGGCCGGAAGATTAAGCTCCTGGCCGATGCGGATCGAACCAGCCGACAGGTTGTTGGCAGCCTTTAGGTCATCGATGCTGTTGCCCGTGGCCTTGGCGATCTTGGCAAGCGAGTCGCCAGGCTTGACGACATAGGTGCCGCCGGCGCCCTTCGGCCCCTTGCCCGCACCAGCCTGCAACTTGCCTGATGGATCGCCATTTGCGATCGACTTGTCGCGGGCGGAATTCGCGCCCGGAACGACGGCGACGTTCTGTTCCTGCTGCTTACCCGGCTGCGGCAGATGACCGCCCTTGGAAAGGTCGGCGGTTTGGGCAGACGCCTTGGCTGCATTGCCACCGTTAAAGGTCGGGATCAGAATAATTTGGCCAGCTTTCGCGGCAGCTGCCGTCTTGAAGCCGTTGGCACGAAGAATTTCCTTCTCCGGCACACCATAGCGATTGGCGAGCGTGGCGACGGTTTCGCCTGGACGAAGCGTGACGGACGGCGCATTGGTTGCCGACCAGCCGGAAACCTTGGGAGTAGTACCGGTAACGATCGAGTCGGTTGCCGTCTTCGGCGGGACAAGAATGGGCGACGACTTCGTCGGAGCAGTTGCAGCAGGGAATGGCTGAGCAAGTGCAACTTGCCTTTCGCGCGATGGCGCTGCCGGCGCAACAGCAGAAGGCGCAGCAAGATCGGAGCGTTGAACAGAGACCGGCGCCGAGGCCATCCGGGCGCTGGAGGCGCCATAAGCGGGCTGCGCCGGATAGGGCTGGCTCATCGCCTGACTGTTCGAGTAACCGCCCTGTGCCAAATCAGCCTGCGGCACAGGATCAGCCTGCATATTTCTTCGGGGGATTGAATTGGTCGTCATCTGATCCGGACCAGACGACGAGAAAAGACCACCGAAACGTGTCACATCGGAACTGCAACCTGTTGCGGCACTCGCCAGCAAAGCCGCTATCAGGACATTACCGGCAGACTTACCCACTCTTGGCGAAAGACTGAAACGCATGACTCGACCCACTGATTAACGCAACCATTCGTGGGTTTATTAAAGCGTGTTAGTATTACTATGCGGTTAAGGCAGTGAAATCTGCGTGATTTTTTTGAGAGATTGCTAACCATAGCAACCTACACAAGCTCCTCGCCCTAGAGTTGAGAGGCCAAGCGAGGGACGATCGGAAGATAGGGCGTGTCGAACAGCTCCTCACGCTCGAAGCGGCTTCCGGTTTTCGTGAGCCGCACAAGGCGACACTCATTTTCGGAGATCATGAGCGGAGCTATCATCGAACCGCCGGAAACCAGTTGGTCGGTGTAGAACCGCGGCATCGAGTTGAACGCAGCGGTAACCAGAATGCGGTCGAACGTCCCCTCACCCTGCAGTCCGGCGCTGCCGTCTGCCTGCCGAACAACGACGTTCCGCAGCCCAAGCCCGTCGATACGGCGCTGCGCGTTCGTCGTCAGTGTCTTGTAGCGGTCGATTGTCAGAACGCGTTCGGCCATACGGGCCATGACAGCAGACATGAAACCGCTGCCCGTGCCGACCTCGAGCACACGCTGCCCCGGCTTGATCTTCAGATGATGAAGAATTCTGACCGCAATATCGACGCCCTCAATGAAGGAGCCGCATTCAATCGGAATCGTTCGGCTTGAATAGGCCTGTTCCGCAAACTGAGGCGGTACGAACAGAGACCGTGGCGTCTGCTCGACCGCGGTCAGCAGATCCAGATCAGACACGCCCTCGGCCCGCAGCCGCAGAACAAGCGCTGCAAAACCTTCCTTCTCCACCAGCCGTGCCGTCAAAATGATTACTCCGTAGCCGAAAGCGCCCGCGCCACGCGGTCCCGTACGGAATAATCAGTCAAATCCAGTTTCAAAGGAGTTACCGAAACCTTGCGATGCTTCAGAGCGTGGATATCCGTGCCCTCCACGAAGGCACCAGCGCGCTCACCGAACTTGAGCCAGTAATATGGAAAGCCGCGTCCGTCAGCGCGGGCATCGACCTGCAGGTTGAAGGCAAGCTTGCCTTGTGCCGTGACTTCGACGCCCTCGACCTCTTCGGGTCGGCAATTCGGAAAGTTCAGGTTCAGGAACGTCCCCTCGGGCAACTCGAGCGCGAGCAGCCTGTCGAGAAGTGCCGGGGCATGTGCCTCGCAAACCTCCCATGGCACCGTCCTGGTTCCATCCTGATGCAGATAGGCTTGGCTCAGCGCAAAGGAACGGACGCCCTGCATGGTACCTTCGATGGCGCCGGCAATGGTGCCGGAATAGGTTACATCGTCCGCGACGTTAGAACCCGAGTTGACACCCGAAAGCACGAGGTCCGGCTTGATGTCCATCACCTGCTTGATGCCCATGATGACGCAATCTGTCGGGGTTCCCCGCAGAGCGAAATGCTTGTCGGAGATCTTGCGCAGCCGCAGCGGCTCGGAAAGGCTCAGCGAATGTGCAAGGCCGCTCTGATCCGTCTCAGGCGCAACAATCCAGACGTCGTCCGACAGCGTCCGCGCAATCCGCTCCAGCGCTGCGAGGCCTTCTGCATGAATGCCGTCGTCGTTGGTGAGCAGAATGCGCATCGGCTCACGCCGCCCGTTCGATCTTCGTCAAACCGCCCATGTATGGCAGCAGAGCGTCGGGAACGGTCACGGAGCCGTCCTCGTTCAGGTAGTTCTCCATAACCGCGATCAGGCAACGGCCCACGGCAGTACCCGAGCCGTTCAGCGTATGAACGAACTTCGTTGCCTTGTCTTCCTTGCCGCGGTAGCGCGCGTTCATGCGCCGCGCCTGGAAATCTCCGCAGACAGAGCAGGATGAGATTTCGCGATAGGTGTTCTGCCCCGGCAGCCAGACCTCGAGATCGTAGGTCTTACGCGAACCGAAGCCCATGTCACCGGTGCAGAGCGTCAGCGTGCGGAAATGCAGGCCGAGGCGCTTCAGCACTTCTTCGGCGCAGGCAGTCATACGCTCGTGCTCGGCTATCGAGCTTTCGGCGTCGGTGATCGAGACGAGTTCGCACTTCCAGAACTGGTGCTGGCGCAGCATGCCGCGCGTGTCGCGGCCAGCCGAGCCTGCTTCCGAACGGAACGACGGCGTCAGCGCGGTGAAACGTAGCGGCAGCTTTTCGTGCTCGAGGATTTCCTCACGCACCAGATTGGTGAGCGTGACTTCGGCGGTCGGGATCAACCAGCGTCCATCCGTGGTCTTGAATAGATCTTCCGAAAACTTCGGCAGCTGTCCGGTGCCGAACATGGCATCGTCACGCACCATCAGCGGCGAGCTGACTTCGGTGTAGCCGTGCTCGCTCGTATGCAGGTCGATCATGAACTGGCCGAGCGCACGCTCCAGCCTAGCCAGCGGACCAGTCAGCACCGTAAAACGCGATCCCGAGAGCTTTGCAGCACGCTCGAAATCCATGTAGCCAAGCGCTTCGCCGATTTCGAAATGTTCTTTCGGCGTGTGGTTCCAGCGCGGCTTCTCACCTACGACGCGGGCAACTACGTTGTCGTGCTCGTCCTTGCCGACCGGCACGTCGTCGTGCGGGACGTTTGGAATGCGCGACAGTGCGTCGCTCAACTCGTCCGTCGTCTGACGTTCATCCTCTTCTGCCGCCGGAAGCAACACCTTCAGGTCGGCTACTTCGGCCTTCAGCTTTTCGGCGAGCTCGGTGTTCTTCTGCGCCATCGCCGCGCCGATCTCCTTGGAGGCGGCATTGCGGCGCGACTGCATGTCCTGGACCTTCTGAATGGCCGCGCGGCGCTTTTCATCGATCGCAATCAAGCTTTTGGACAAAGGCTCGGCACCACGCTTGGCGAGTGCCACATCGAGCGCTTCGGGATTCTCACGGATCCATTTGATATCGAGCATCGTCGTTCCAGGGTCGTTGCAAAAAAGGATGACCCGGCCAAAGCCCGGCTAGGCCTCGACCGGATGCTTGGAAGCGTTCATTGAGGGAGATCGATCAGGCGCTGTCCGAGTTGGCAACGTCTGTAGTTCCTTCAGCCTCTTCGACCGCCTCGCGGGCACGCTGGCGCTCCACGAGTCGCGCCGCGTAGATGGAAATCTCGTAGAGAAGGATGGTCGGCAGTGCAAGGCCGATCTGGGACATTGGATCGGGTGGCGTCAGCACTGCTGCGACGACGAACGCGAGCACGATCGCGAATTTGCGCTTCTCCCGAAGCCAGTCCGAGGTCAACAGCCCGACGCGCGCCAGAAGGGTGGTAATCACCGGCAGCTGGAAGACAAGACCGAACGAGAACACCAGCGTCATGATCAGGCTGAGATATTCGGAGACCTTCGGAAGCAACGATATGGCGACGTCGCCCTCGCCCGGCGCCTGCTGCATGGTCAGGAAGAACCACATGACCATCGGTGTGAAAAAGAAATAGACGAGCGAGGCGCCCATCAGGAACAGCACCGGCGAAGCGATCAGAAACGGCAGGAAGGCAGCGCGCTCGTTCTTGTAGAGACCGGGCGCCACGAACTTGTAGATCTGCGCGGCAATGATCGGGAAGGCGATCACGAGGCCGCCGAACATCGCCACCTTGACCTGGGTAAAGAAAAACTCCTGCGGCGCGGTGTAGATGAGCTGCGCCTTAGACACATCGAGATGCGCCCAGATAACAGCCCATTTGTATGGAAAGACCAGAGCATTGAAGAGATGCTTGGCAAAGATGAAACACACGATGAAAGCGACGAAGAACGCGCCAATCGACCATATCAGCCGCGTGCGCAGCTCCATCAGGTGTTCGATCAACGGCTGTGGCTTGTCCTCGATGTCACCGCTCATGCGTCGTCCTTCTTCTTTTTCGCTGCCGTCTTCTTCGGAGCGGCTGTGGCCTCAACGGCGGCGACCGTCGGCTTCTTTGCTGCGGCGGTCTTATTTGCGGGTGCGGGCTTGGCAGGCGCACGCTTCGGCTTCTCTGCCGGAACAACGGCGATGGCCGCTGCGGCATCAGCCTTATCCGCAGCCTTGGGGCGTGGCTTGCGCACGGCCTTTGGCTTGCCGGCAACAGTCGCTCCCGGCATTTCAGCTGCTGCAGCCGTTTGAGGCGTAGGCGCTGGCATGACCGGAGGCGTCTCAGGCAAGCTCAACGATGGCTCTGGGGTGGACATGACTGTCGGCGGAACCTCGGTCTTGTTCTCGACCGTCGTCGCCTTCTGCAGGTCGGCCTTGATTTCGTTGCCCATCTGGCGAAGCGGGTTCATTGCTTCGCGCAAACTGTTGACGGGGTTCAGCTTCTGCGCGTCCGTCAGTGTCTGCCGTACTTCGTCCAGATCGGCCTCACGTAGCGCCTCATCGAACTGTGCGCGAAAGTCGCCGGCAACCTTGCGGGCACGCTGAGTCATCTTGCCGAACGCACGTAGCATCGGTGGCAAGTCCTTCGGACCAACCACCACGATCAATACGACCGCGATGACAAGCAGCTCGGTCCAGCCAATATCGAACATTCAAGGCTCCTGAACGGGAAACGTGGGGGCTACGTTTGCCCGGAAGTGGATTACTTCGTTTCGTCGGCCTTGTGATCGACGGTCTTGGAAGTCGTGGAGTCGGGCGCGTCTTCGTCGTTCATACCCTTCTTGAAGCTCTTGATGCCCTTGGCGACATCGCCCATCAATTCCGGAATCTTGCCGCGACCAAACAACAACAGCACGATGACCAGAACGATCAGCCAGTGCCACATGCTAAAAGAACCCATTACGCTAACTCCCTGTTGCGATGTTTTCAGATGTAAGAGCTTCCTACACCAATTCCAACATCAAAGTTCCCCTTGGATTGTCGCTTAATGTCACGGTATCGCCCTCTGTGACAAGAGATTACACATTCGAAAAAACGTGATCGGTGTTGTTTTCGCGACGCGTGGCGGAACCAAGACAAATCCGATCAGTCTTCGGACCCGCCGCCCGGCGCAAGCAGGCCGAGTTCCTCGAGATCGAGTTGCGTTATAGGATCCTCGTCCTCGGTCAACTCGTCGTTCATGAGAGGCGATGGTACATTGAAATTGGCCGGTATGCGACCGGAGAGCAGCCCTGCCCCCTTCAACTCTTCGAGCCCAGGCAGATCGCGCAGTTCTTCCAGGCCGAAATGATCAAGGAAATCGCGCGTGGTGCCAAGCGTGACCGGGCGTCCCGGCGTGCGCCTGCGGCCACGAAAACGGACCCAGCCTGCCTCCATCAGCACGTCGAGCGTGCCGCGCGAGGTCTGGACGCCTCTGATATCTTCAATCTCGGCACGCGTCACCGGCTGGTGATAAGCGATAATCGCCAGCACTTCCAAGGCTGCTCGCGACAACTTCTTTGTTTCGTTTTCGTCACGCCGGATGACGAAAGAGAGATCTGCTGCCGTGCGGAACGCCCACGCATCATCCACCTGAACGAGGTTTACGCCGCGATGAGCGTACTGTTCCTTCAGGCGCAGCATGATAGCGCGCACGTTGAACGCGCGCGGTAAGCGGTCCGCAATGAACGCTTCGGAGACGGGCTGAGCCGACGCGAAGACCAACGCCTCGGCAATGCGCTCTGCCTCGGCCTCGGCACCAACGTCTTCCTCTGAAGCATCCATCATTGCGCTGTCGATGTGTTCGTCTTCCAGATCAGTCACACGGGGCGCTCCTGTTCGACGACCTGCAGCGTCGCATGCTTGCTACCGCGCCTCATGTAGAGAGGCTGGAAGGCCCCATCCTGCCGGATTTCGAGCTTGCCCTCGCGAACGAGCTCAAGAGACGCCGCGAACGCACTGGCGATGGCTGTGACCCTGTCTTCAGGCGATCCTATGTAACGCAGCAGATAAGTCTCAAGCGCCGTCCAGTCGCCAACCTCGCCGATGATCCGACCAAGAAGCTCGCGGGCATCCGTCAGCGACCAGACATTGCGGCGAGCGATGGTCACCTGCGTCACCGCCTGCCGCTGCCTGAGCGACGCGTAGGCCGTCAACAGATCGTAGAGACTTGCAACGTATGCCGACTGATGTCTGTCCGGGATGTGCTCCGGCGCGCCGCGAGCGAAAATATCCCGTCCCAGACGGTTCCGGTTAACGAGACCGCTTGCGGCCTCACGCATCGCCTCAAGGCGCTTCAGGCGGAGAGCAAGCGTCGCCGCCATCTCCTCGCCGGACGGACCATCATCCTTGGCTTGCTGGGGGATCAGCAAGCGCGATTTCAGGTATGCAAGCCAGGCCGCCATCACGAGATAGTCAGCCGCCAGCTCGATCCGGATCCGCCGCGCGCTCTCGATGAACTCCAGGTATTGCTCCGCCAGCGCAAGAACGGAAATGCGGGAAAGATCGACCTTCTGATTGCGGGCAAGGTACAGCAGAAGGTCGAGAGGACCTTCGAAGCCGGCAACGTCGATCAGCAGTGCGGGATCGGAACTTGCGCGCTCCGCGCTATTTTCCTGCCACAGCTTGTCCATCGACGTTGCGGCTGTTTGTGGCCGTTCCGTGCCCTTGGTCGTTGTCACCCTGCCCTGTTCCTTCCGTAATCAGACGGTTGCAAACATCTCATTGAATTCGGCGCGGATCGAATCCTCGTCGGCATTGTCTGCCATCGGGAAACCCTTCAGCACGGCTTCTGCGCGCAGGAGCGACTGATCCTGCAATACAGGCACGTTTTCGACAACCTGCTGCATCTCGTCCATGTGGCCATTGCAATGCAGCACGATATCACATCCTCCCGCGATTATGTTGGCGGCGCGCTCGCCGATCGTACCGGCAAGGGCATTCATCGATGTATCATCGGAAAGCAACAGGCCCTTGAAACCGATATGTTCACGGATCACACCATCAATGACCTTGCGCGAGGTGGTGGCGGGACGTTCAGCGTCGATGGCCGAAAAGACGACGTGGCACGTCATCGCCATCAATTCGTCCTTCATCGCAATGAACGGAGGAAAGTCATGCACTTCGAGCTCTGTGCGCGAAACCGTGACAACTGGTAGTTCATGATGGGAATCGGCAAAGCCGCGTCCGTGTCCCGGCATGTGCTTCATCACAGGGAGAAGACCGCCCGCCTTCAAGCCGTCGGAAGCCGCACGTCCCATTGCCGTCACTGTTGCGGGATTTCCACCGTAGGCGCGGTTTCCGATCACGTTGCTGCTGCCCTCCACCGGAACGTCCAGCACGGGAAGGCAGTCCACGTTGATCCCAAGGCTTGAAAGGTCGAAAGCGTGCAGCCGTGACATCAGCCAAGCTGCGCGAAGGCCCCTCTCCTGGTCTTGCCGATAAGCATCGCCCAGTTGCTGCCCGGAGGGGTAGTGCTGGAAGATCGGCGGCCGAATACGCTGTACGCGTCCACCTTCCTGATCGATGAGAACCGGAGCATGCCAGCCGACGGCTTCGCGCATCTCCGCTACGAGATCGCTGATCTGATGTCGCTCGGAAATATTGCGCCCAAACAGAATGAAGCCCCAAGGGCGTTCGGCGCTGAAAAACGCCTTTTCTTCGGGAGTGAGTGAAAGGCCGCTGCAGCCAAGGATCATTGCTTTTGATTCGGTCATACCCGAATCATAGAGGCGCGCTGCGAAAATACGAGCGGCGTCAACCGGCATTCACAAAAAAAGCGGCGGACCAGAGGCCCGCCGCTTTGATTGAGTGCTTCACAGAGGCTTACTTCGAGATCAGGCAGCTGCCGCCTGCCGCACGGTATTTTTCGCAGATAGCAGCGGCTTCGTCCTTGGAGCCCGCAGGGATGCGAACGCGGTAGAATGTGCCCTTGCCTGCAATCTCGGCCTTGCGGATCTCGTAGCTGCGGCCGCCAAGCACACCTGCAAACTTCTTCGAAAGGCTTGCGTAGGACTTTTTCGCCTCTTCCTCCGAAGGAAGCGATGCGATCTGGACGCCGTAGCCGCCAGCCGCAGCAGCCGGTTGCGCCTGCGTCGCAGCCGGAGAAACGGCGGCAACTTCCTTAGGCTTCTGCGCTGCGGGCGCGACAGGCGCCTCGACGGCGGCATTCATCGTTTCCGTCGCAGCCGGCCGCGCGGCCGGAGCAGGCGCAGTGTCGCTCACTGTGGAGCTCTTCACTGCACGAACCGGCGGATCGACCTTTGCCGGAGTAGCGGCTGCAGCCTTGGCCAGAGCGTTCTCCGAAGGAACCTGAGCTGCCGTCGGTTTGGTTTCTTCGACGGGGGTCGAACGAATGTCCGCGGAAGCAACCTGCGCCGACGCCGGGAAATTTGCAGCCGTGCCGGCGGCAGGCTTGGCACCGGCCGTAATCTTCTGCGTCTGAACCGTCGTCGCCTTCGGCAGTGCCGAGGGAGCTTCCGGAGCCGGCTCGTCGCGGGCAACCAGAGTGCCGTCCGGCCGGACGATCATCGTGCGGACCTTCCGAGCGGAAACCGACGGAGCCTGGGTCGCGTTGTCAGCGTCATCAGCCGCAGCCGTATCCTGGCCCGGAAGCAGACGCGGATCTTCGGTGTCACCGACCGGTGTTGCCATTGGCGGCGTCGCGACGTCGCTGTCATTATCCTCGGGCAGCGTCTCCGGCGTCAGCGTGCGCTGGACGACATCGACCGGCTGCTCGTCGCTTGATACGAGCGCCTTCTGTTTTGGCGCTTCGGCAGCGGCACCGCCGACGCTGTCGTAAACTGCCTTGTCCTGGTTCGGTACGGTCTTGCCGCCCGGATTTTCAGGCACGACCTTAACGGGCTCCTTGTCCGCGGTGATAACGCGCGGCTCGCCCGAGGCAATGCCCAACCCTCCATCACGAGCCAGGAAAGTGTAACCTGCATAGGCCACACCGCCGAACACGACGATGGCTGCGGCAGCGGCTAGCATGCGTTTCATCGAGCGTGCGCGGCTCATGTCCTCGGCTTCACTTGCCGATTGGATCTGGACCTGGGAAACATTCTCGCGCCGCTGTACGGGCTCGTTGACGCTGCGGCGGAAATCTTCCTCCAGCGCGCGCTCGAACTCATCGAAGCTCTGCATAGGAGCCTGCTTAGCGACCGGTGTTGCCGTCGGAGCGACAGAGATCGGCGCACGGGTCCGCCATTCCTCAACGACCGGCCTTGCAGGCGCTTCCAACGGCTTGGCAGGAGCAAGAAGATTGGCGATCTCGGCGTCCACGTCAAAGTCAAAATCCGAGGTCGTCACAACGAGTTCCGGCTGCTCAACAGGCGGCAACACAGGCACGTGCATTTCCTCGACGGCTTCCGGATGATACTCCGCATCCGCAATCATCGACGGATCGAACGGAAGGTCGTCTCCGGCATCAGCCGAGAACGCCGGCGCAGCAGGCTCCTTCGCGACAAACGCTGCAGCTGCCGGGGCGGTACTGATCGGAGCGGGGGCCGGCTGGAAAGAGGATACGGGGGCGACGGGCTGTGGCTTCACCGTCTCGATATGCTGCGACTGAGCGCGCGGCGGCTCCACAGCCTGCGGCTGCTGTTGGGCCTTCACTGGCTCAGCAAAGTCAAAATCGGCCAATTCCAACTCGATCCCCTCGAGATCCAGTTCGAAGTCATGACCAGCGAAAGGATCATCGCCTTCCGGTTCGGTTTTGGCGGCAGGGGCAGCAAGGACTGCCTGCTCGACCGGCTTCGGCATCGGAGCGATGACGCGGACCGGCTCTGCCGCGCTCGACACTTCGGCGACTTCCGCCGTCGGCGAGACCTGGCGTTCCGGAACAGGATAATGTGACACGTCAGCGAGAAGATCGTCGATATCGAAGGTGATATCATCGACCTCGCTCGGCGTGGCTTCCGTCAATGCAGCATCGGCCTGAACTGCGCCATCCTTTGCGGCAGCGGCCAGGTCGAAGGCGCTATGATCGATGAGAGGTTCGACGAACGTTGTTTCTTGAATGACCTCAGGCACTGACTGAATGGCTTCAGGCTCTTCATGCCGATCAATTTCAGCAGGAAAGCCCGCCGCGACAGGCAGGTCAAAAGCGATGGCGCTCGCCGGCGCATCGGCAGCCGGTTCAGGCGCAGAAACGGCCGGCGCAGATGGAAGCTCATCACGACGCGCCGGATGGAAGTTGGCAATCGGCAGCCGGATGCTGGCCGCAGACCATTGCGGCGCCTTTGCGGGCGTGATTGGCGCAGCCGCTGCGGGCGATGCACCGATCGACATCTCAAGCTCTTCGATCAGATCGCGCGCGCCACCAGACACGGGCTCACCCTCACGGCCAGCACTCGACACCCAGGCCGCGGGTGTCAGAGAAGACGCTGCTTCCAGTTGACGAACCGGAGGCTCGACAGCAACAGCAGGTTCGATGACGAACTCAGGTTCAGTTGCGGGAGCTGGTCTCGCGGCAACTTCCGCCACGGACGCCTCATAGGCGACAGGCTGCTCGAACGCCGACTCAGGTGGATGATCAAACGAAGCCGCGGATTGAGGTTCATCGTAGCGCTCGAACTCGCGCAGCAATTCATCCTCGAGATTGAACGCCGGCTCCTGTCGGGGGGCATCTTCGACGGTATTTGCTGCTACCCGTGGCTCAAAGCCAACGATGCGAGCAAGTTCCGCCAAAGGGTCGTCGTCGGCAAAGAGGTCCGTATTCTTACGCGTGTCATACGCCCGCTGTTTGTCTGCCATACTCATCCCACTCGCAACTGCTAAGGTTCATGCCAGAGCATTGTGGGTAAATGGTGACGCTACCGCATCTCATCCGGCGCAGCGGTACCTGCAATGGCAAGTCCCGACTTCAAAACCGACGCAACGGCGTACACCAGCCCTAATCTGGCTATACTCGATTCTCGGTTCTTATCGTTAATAAATCGTAAGTCTACTTGATCCTTACCTTTATTCCAGTGAGCATGGAAAGAACTTGCCAGATCATAGAGGTAAAATACGACACGGTGAGGCTCCTGCGACTGCGCCGCCGACTCGACCAAGCGTGGAAACTCCGCTGCCTTCGCAACCAGCTGCAATTCCGCGGGATCCGAGATCCCCGCAGCGGCATTTGCGAGGTTGGCAGGGGTCACATCGAGGTCTAAAAACGCTTCCTTCGCCTGCCGGAAAACAGACATGCAGCGGGCATGCGCATACTGCACATAGAACACCGGATTATCCTTCGATTGCTCCGTTACTTTGGCAAAATCGAAGTCCAACGGCTCCGAACTCTTCCGGTAAAGCATCATGAAGCGGACCGAATCGCGACCAACCTCTTCGACGACCTCGCGGAGTGTCACGAAGTCGCCCGAGCGCTTCGACATCTTCACCGGCTCGCCATTGCGGAACAGTTTCACGAGCTGGCAAAGAAGAACCGTCAGCTTCGCCTTACCCTCCGAAACACCCCGGGCGACCGCCTCCAGGCGCTTGACATAGCCGCCATGGTCGGCACCGAGAACATAGATCATCTCGTTGAAGTCACGGTCGAATTTGTTCTTGAAGTAGGCAACGTCCGCAGCAAAATAGGTGTAGGAGCCATCCGACTTGATGAGAGGCCGGTCCATATCGTCGCCGACTTCCGTGGAGCGGAAAAGCGTCTGTTCGCGATCTTCCCAATCCTCCGGCAACTGGCCCTTCGGTGGCGGCAGCGTGCCCTTGTAGACGTGCCCCTTGAATGTCAGGTCGTTGATTGCCGTACGGATCGCGGCTGCGCCGTTTGCGTGCAGCGTGCGCTCCGAGAAGAAGACATCATGATGCACATTCAACGCATCCAGGTCCTCGCGGATCATCGCCATCATCGCGTCGATGGTGCGATCCTTGACGAGCGGCATCCACTGGTCTTCCGGCATATTGTGCAGCTTCACGCCGTAGTCACGAGCCAGTGACTGACCGACAGGAACGAGATAGTCGCCCGGATAAAGTCCGGACGGAATCTCTCCGATCTTCTCGCCGAGAGCTTCCCGGTAACGCAGAAACACCGACCGCGCCAGCACGTCGATCTGTGAGCCGGCGTCGTTGATATAGTACTCCTTGACGACATCGAAGCCGGCAAAGGACAGCAGGTTGGCCAGCGCGTCGCCGACGACGGCGCCGCGGCAATGGCCGACATGCATCGGACCGGTCGGATTCGCCGACACGTACTCGACGTTCACGCGCTTGCCAGCGCCAATCTCGGAGCGGCCGTAGTCTGTGCCCGCCTGGATCATGGAGGAGAGCACGCGCTGCCAGTAGCCGACGGAGAGCTTGATGTTGATGAAGCCGGGGCCAGCCACCGAGACATCAGCGACGTCGGCGTCTTCTTTCAACTTCTCCGTGATGATCTCTGCCAGCGCGCGCGGATTGGTGCCAAGCGGCTTTGCCAACACCATCGCCGCGTTGGTGGCCACATCACCGTGGCTCGGGTCGCGCGGTGGTTCGATCGCGATGCGGCCGAAATCCAGCTCGGATCGCTTCTCCTTGACCAGATCGATCTGTTCAAGGGCGGTTTTAATCCTGGCGTCGAAATCGGTAAAAAGGTTCATCGCACTCTTCCATGCATAGGCTCTGCCACAGGGCATTTGTCCGGTCTTGGCCGGGCGACCGCTGCCTATCGCAAATCCGGAGTGCGGTCAAACAATCGCCTGTGGGCGCTGATCGCGTAGGTGTCCGTCATCCCCGCAAGATAGTCGCCGACATGGCGCGCCCTCGCCGCCTCGGCAAGGCCGGCGATATGATCCACCCAATAGTGGCTCTGCATCTCCTTCGGATTGGCCATGTAGGCTCCGAAAAGATCGGTGACGATCTGCGCTGCTCCGGCGCGGATGCGCATGATCTCGGGATGCCGGTAAATGCGCTTGAAAAGCATGGCCTTGATCTGCCGGTCGGTCTCAGACATGGCGTCGGAAAATGCTGCGATCACGCGATTGGCTTGCCGGATATCCGCAGCGCTCTTGGGTTTGACCTCCAAAAGCCCCTGTTGGGCGACGGAAATGACGTCCTCGACCATGCGGGTGATCTGGCGACGCATGATTTCGTGGGTAAAGCGGCTGGCCTCGAGGTTTGGATAGCGTTCCCTCACTTCAGCCATCAGACCGGCCAGAAACGGAATTTCCTCCAGCATGTCGAAGGTCAGATAGCCGGAGCGAAGCCCGTCGTCGATGTCATGTGTGTTGTAAGCGATATCATCCGCGATCGCAGCGGCCTGCGCTTCGAGGCTCGCATAGGTATCCAATTCAAGGTCATGGATTTCGCAGTAGTCCAGGATAGGTTGCGGAACCGGCCCCCGCGTGCCGGCACCATCCTTTGTCAGGAGCGGACCGTTGTGCTTGACGAGGCCTTCCAGACTTTCCCATGTCAGATTGATGCCGTCGAAATCGGCATAGCGGCGCTCCAGCTTGGTGACGATACGCAGCGACTGGGCGTTGTGATCGAAGCCGCCATAGGGAAGCAAGGCCTCGTGCAGCGCATCCTCGCCTGTATGGCCGAAGGGCGTGTGGCCAAAATCGTGGACGAGCGCCACGCCTTCGGCGAGGTCCTCGTCCAGCTTCAGTGCCCTGGCAAGCGCGCGCGCTACCTGCGCAACCTCGATCGTGTGCGTCAAGCGGGTGCGATAGTGATCGCCATCCTGCGCGATAAAGACCTGCGTCTTGTGCTTCAATCGGCGAAACGCGGTCGTGTGAACAATGCGGTCTCGATCGCGCTGAAATTCAGAGCGGGTGGGGCTGAGGTCTTCGGGATAGAGTCTCCCGCGCGTCGACCAGGGATCGGCCGCGTAAACCGCTCTGTCACTGTTGCCATACCCCAAAGCATGCCTGTCGATCGTCATTCGTCACCGTTACCCGATATGCGGCCGCCCATTGACGCCGCCTTCCGCTCTTCATACCTATAGTGAGCATAAACGGCAAAGCGATGCTTTCGCAGTCATTTTGTCGGAACTGTTGCTTTCGTGGTATAGAACGCAAGTAGCTTTGAAATCAGCCGCTTGAAACCAGCGGCTAACAGGTATTCTCTCCGGATCTTGACCCCGGCAGGAGCAGAAATGACGGACACAAGTGTAACCCTTTCCGATGCCGCGGCAAAACGAATCGCGGCAATCGTCGGCACCGAGCCGGGGAAGAGCGCATTGCGCGTCTCCGTGGAAGGCGGCGGCTGTTCGGGCTTTTCCTACAAGTTCGACCTTGCCGATAACGTGCAGGACGACGATACCGTCGTCGAAAAAAACGACGCAAAGGTGCTGATCGACAGCCTCTCGCTGGTCTACATGGCCGGATCCGAGATCGACTTCGTCGACAACCTCCTCGGCCAATCCTTCCAGATCAAGAACCCGAACGCAGTTGCAAGCTGCGGCTGCGGCACCAGCTTCTCGATCTGATCATTTCCTAGTATCCACATCGAACCGGCTGAAGAATCGCTTTCGGCCGGTTTATCGGCTTGTCCGGGCTCGAAGGAGCGCGATACAAGAGACCGAATAAGCGGAACAGGACACCCTCATGAAGATCGCGACCTGGAACATCAACGGCGTCAAGGCGCGCATCGACAACCTGACGCAATGGCTGAAGGATTCCGATCCGGATATTGCCTGCCTCCAGGAGATCAAGACGATTGATGAAGGCTTCCCCAGGCTCGAGATTGAAGCAATGGGCTATCACGTCGAGACGCATGGCCAGAAAGGCTTCAATGGCGTCGCGATCCTTTCCAAGACGAAGCCGGACGAAGTGAGCCGCGGCCTGCCCGGCGACCCGCTCGACGAGCAGGCTCGCTTCCTGGAAGCGGTCTTCTCGCTCCCAAACAATCGCGTCGCGCGCGTGTGCTGCCTCTATCTGCCGAACGGCAATCCTGTTGAGACCGAGAAATACACCTACAAGCTGGCCTGGATGGAGCGGCTGCGCACATTCGCAGCTGAGCGGCTGGCTTACGAAGAGATCCTGATCCTTGCCGGCGACTACAATGTCATTCCGGAGCCACACGATTGTTTCGATCCGAAGGTCTGGGAAAACGACGCGCTGTTCCTGCCGCAGACGCGCCAGGCATTCCGAAGACTAGAAAGCCTCGGACTGACCGACGCCGTGCGCGCGACGACGGATGCCACCCAACTCTATTCGTTCTGGGATTATCAGGCAGGCGCCTGGCAGAAGAACAACGGCATTCGCATCGACCACCTAATGCTTTCACCAGAAGCCGCAGACCGCATGACGTCTTCGGCAATCGAGAAGCATGTGCGCGCCTGGGAGAAGCCTTCGGACCACGTGCCCGTCGTTGCCTACTTCGATTTCGCGGCCTGAACCAAGGGCACAGGCCTTAGCGCCTTAGTCGGCGCCGTTGACAGCGATCTTGTGCGAAAGCGCTACCGCCGACCGGCGATCGCTTTCTGTCGCGACGGAGAATGCCTGCTCCTGCAGAGACTCCATCCAGTTACAGTCCTTCGGCTTGCAACGGTCGAGTGCGGCCGTCATGAGCGCGAGCCCGTTGGCGGCCTGCCCTTCCTGGAAAAGGATATTGCCGAAAACGGCCATGGCACCGGGATGGCCGCTCTTGCGGGCCTGGTTGAGCCACTTCTTCGCCTGCTGCGCGCTGGTGCTGCCACCTTCGCCTGCCAGCATCATTTGCGCCAGCTGGAACTGCGCCTCGGGTACGCCGAATGTAGAAGCGACCTGGAAGTAGAGCTGACGCGCCTGGTTGAGATCGGTTTTGACCGGGCTACCGGCAATACCGTGCTTGTAATAGTTAGCGAGCGATAGCAGGGCGTTGACGAAGAAACCGGTATCTTCAGAGCCGGGTTCGACCCCCTGTTGCGCAATCTCGCTGTAGATCTTGAAAGCTTCGAAGTCATCCTGCGCGACGCCATCGCCGTCGGCATACATGTTGGCGAGCGCCCAGCGCGAGCCTGTGTGGCCCTTTTCCGCCGCATACTTATAAGCTTCGACCGCTTCTTCCTTCTGACCGTTCTTATAAGCCTTGAAACCGAACTTGAAGAGATCGAAGGGGCCGGACTCCTTCGAAACGCCTGACTTGATGTCGAATGCGCTCGCGGGCGATACAATTGCCGTGCAACAGGCAATGGAAAGCCCGATGAGCATCAATCTGAAAGGTCTGAACTCAAACGTCAGCATTTCACTCGGTTTCTTTCGCTTCCCACCCGTGCGGACTTTCGATCCGCGGATGCATTCCTCCCGGCGAGCGATCCCGCGGTGGGCTCAATGGCCCCCTTGCCCGCGTCGCATCCAGCCTCAGCTCTCCTTCGAGAGCTCCAATTCCAAGCGCATCGACACTCTCCGCCCGCTGTCCGGCGCGGCTCGCCCGCGATGCCATCTGCCTCACTCCCGCGGCGTGGCAAGGTGCCTTTGTGCCGCTAAGAAAAAGGTAATCACCAATTGTGACCAAACCTGTGTCGTCGTTACCGAAGGCCGATTCCAATAGCGTAGATCGGTCTGAAAACGAGGAGGAGGAGAGGCTAAGGAGCGCAACGTCAGAGCGAAGTTCTGAAGCGGAATCGCCTTGCGGGGAAAGGAAAATGGCGTTGGCCGCAGCATCTCTGCCGGAAGATTCGCCCATCCTGATTGTACCCGCTACGAACTCGCCCATCGTACTCTTTTACGCACACCCTACGCCTGTCATTTCCTCGCCCGCATATAGCGCTGCGCCTAGTTTGTGGCGGGAAATGGACAATTTCGCCCTGAGATCATCTTACGCAAATGCTGGTAAAAAACTGTTGCTGAATCGTCACAAAATGAGACGCCAAAACGGCATGCTTAACGACCCTTACATAAAGAAAAGCCCGGCAGTTTTGCCGGGCTGATCTGAGGCTGATCTTTGAAACTTAGAATTTCACCTTGATGCTAGTCGAGACTGCGGCCACGAGATCATTGCCGAAGTCGTAGGAGACGTCAGTTCCGTACGGTACGCCGTCTTCCACTACGACACCGGAGGAACCGCTTGTCAGCACGCCGAGGGCGCCGGCAACCCGCCATTCGATCTTGTCGGTCGGGTTATAGGCCGCGCCGACCCCAACCGTCCAACTATCGGTCTGTGAGCCATAGCCGTGGCTGGTGCCGCGATCCCACGTCAGGCTGACTGCACCAGTCCATTGTTCATTGAACTTGTGACCAATGCCGCCGGATACCGTCCAGCCGTCGCGGTAGAGCAAATCCAAAGAAGTAAGCTTAGCTTGACTCGAAGGCGTGCATGCGATCACGCCCTTCGTTGACGTGGGGCAAAGCGGGATGGATTGCAAGACACTCCAGTTTGTCCACTTTACCGATCCGAAAGCCAACCAGTCGGGCGCGATGCCACTTTGCAGCTTTAGCTCAAGGGAGTCCGGCGCTTCGGCGGAACCGTATACTGGCGTCTTAATACCAAGAAACGGCCTAAGGGGGTTTGACGGAGCAACTACCGCCTTAGGTACCTGCGTAAGATCGACCACTCCCTGGAGATCGTCGTACTTTACCCTGCTATTATATACGAGACTCGCTCGCATCGCATACTCGGGCATTTCGTATGCAACGCCCGTTCTCCATCCATATCCATCGTCATCCAAATCGAGACGGCCGACACCATCGAAGGCAAGGGACGCGGGGAACGGGATTGGAGCAACCAGCTTCTCTTGGAAGCCGTCGATACGCTGATAAAAGCCACCGCCAATGAGGCGCAGTTGCCCCGGGCCCACGTCAAATTTGTAGGAACAGGTCGCCGCGTAGTTCTCGCTGTTAACTTTCGTCTCTACGTTGTTGTTGGCACCCGCCCAGTTTACGCCAGGATTGGTGTGAGCACCGAAAGGCTCCGAATAATCGAATAGGCAGTCGACGCCTTCATAGCCAGCCTTAAATCCAACATATGGTACAGCGTAGTTTTCCGTCTCATCCACAGTATGCGACCGACCGGTTAGATCACCTCGCTGCGTAGGATTATCCTGCACATTCTTCAACTCACGCTGCGGCATGACATAAATCACGGCCGACTGCGCTGAAAAGCGCGACTGATCAAACAGCAGGTCGATATTGTAGCCACCGCGATCCAGGCCGCCCGCGAAGGACGGCTGCGCCAGCGTCGAAAATAGGGCAAGCGACAGAACGCCCGCCGAAGTCATACGAGATGCCAAGGTGTCTCCCCCACTCAGGCAATTGCAATGGCGGGAATGTGCAGGCGATGCCGATAAATGGCAACTTTGTGATCGAGCGTGATTGGAAACTGAGCTAACGGATGTTTTACGTAACAAATTGACGGGCACGTCAATATTTCCACAAATTAGAATGAAATTCTATAAATAGCAAAGCAAGCCACCCTCGATGGGATGACAATTCCACGATAACGCCATCCTGTAACAGGGAAACAACAGTCATATTTTTCGCCAAACGGCTCGATAAAACGTGTGGAATCAAGGCCTACGTCAAAACATTTGGGCAAATTCAGCAGAGAAATACGGCAATCCCGAGCCACCTAAGAAAAAGGCGCCCGATTCGAAATCGGACGCCTTGAAAATTATTGCTACTGAGCGTTGATTTTACGCAGCCTCAGATACACGCGACAGTGCAATCCGCAGGCTCGCAATCTGACCCTGCAGCTCCTCCAGCCGATCACGCTCCGCGGTGACAACCTCAGGGTTGGCGTTGGCAACGAACTTCTCGTTCGACAGCTTGCCGTTGATGCGCGCAACCTCGCCGTCAGCCTTGGCAATCGCCTTTTCGAGGCG
The DNA here is from genome assembly GCA_900466605.1 of Hyphomicrobiales bacterium. Classification (GTDB taxonomy): domain Bacteria; phylum Pseudomonadota; class Alphaproteobacteria; order Rhizobiales; family Rhizobiaceae; genus Rhizobium. The sequence continues at coordinate 217,339 of UBMU01000015.1, read as the reverse complement.
GGCCTTTTCCGCAGCAAGATCGATCAAGGTGCCAAGCGGCAGGCAGACGGTAGCCTCTGCGACGACGATCTGCGCAGCTCCCTTAGGCGCCTCGCCGGCCAGCGAGATGCCGTCGACGCGAGCAAGACGCTTGATCGCCGCATCATGTCGGACCAGCCGCTCGCGCGTCAGGCTGTTGGAGCCGACGACCACCAGAGGGGCGATCGCAGACGGCGGAACATTCATCTCCGCACGAACGGAGCGGATGCCGGAGACGAGGTCGATCAGCCAATTGATCTCATCGGCCGCAGCATCGTCGGCATAGGACGGTGCCGGCCATTCGGCATGGCACACCAGCGTATCGCGCTCGATGCTTTCGCCGGCCGTGTGCGCCCAAAGCTCTTCCGTCATGAAAGGCATGAAGGGGTGCAGCAGCTTGTAGATCTCTTCGAGAATATAGGCGGCGCATGCCTGCGCTTCCTGCTTGGCGCCCTCGTCCGTGCCGCTGAAAACAGGCTTCAGCAGTTCGAGGTACCAGTCGCAGACCTGATTCCAGACGAAACGATAGAGCGCACCCGCCGCGTCATTGAAACGGTAAGATTCCAGAGCTTCCGTAACGTCACGTTCCGTACGGGCAAGCTCCGTCAGGATCCAGCGATTGATCGTGAGTTCGGCCGCCTCCGGCACGAAGTGCGGATCGCTCTTGGCACCATTCATTTCAGCAAAGCGCGTCGCGTTCCAGAGCTTTGTACCGAAGTTGCGATAACCGGCGATGCGAGCCGGATCAAGCTTCACGTCACGGCCCTGGGCAGCCATGATCGCCAGCGTGAACCGTAGCGCGTCGGCGCCGTATTCGTCGATCAGTTCCAGCGGATCGATGACGTTGCCCTTGGACTTCGACATCTTCTGTCCGTTCTTGTCGCGAACCAGCGCATGAACGTAGACCGTGTGGAACGGCTCGACCGGAACGCCGTCTTCATCCTTCATGAAATGCAGGCCCATCATCATCATGCGGGCGACCCAGAAGAAGATGATATCGAAGCCGGTGACCAGAACGTTGGTAGGATAGTAGCGCTCCAGCTCCGGCGTCTTGTCCGGCCAACCGAGCGTCGAGAACGGCCAAAGCGCAGACGAGAACCAAGTATCGAGCACATCTTCGTCGCGGGTCAGGATTTCGCCCGGTTTGAAGTTCTCAAGCAGGTCCTCGACGTAGGCCTTCATTGGGCCTTCATGCGAGAGATAGTGCTGGATAGCCGCCTGCAGGGCCTCCTCTTCGGTTTTCTCGACGAACACCTGGCCGTCCGGACCATACCAAGCCGGGATCTGATGCCCCCACCAGAGCTGGCGCGAGACGCACCAGGGCTGGATGTTTTCCATCCACTCGTAGTAGGTCTTGTCCCAGCTGCGCGGAACGAGCTGAGTACGGCCTTCACGGACCGAGGCGATCGCCGGTGCGGCAAGCGTCTTCGCATCCACATACCACTGCTCGGTCAGGCGCGGTTCGATCGGAACGCCGCCGCGGTCGCCATGCGGCACCGTGTGCTTGTGCGGTTCGACCTTATCGAGCAAGCCAGCCTCTTCGAAGATGCGGACGACTATCTTGCGAGCTTCGAAGCGATCTTTGCCTTCGAGTTCGTCCCAGGCACCATGCAGTGCTGCTGCATCGGGAATTCCTTCCAGGAAATCCTCGTTGTCCTTGATCGTGATCCGCGCATCGCCAGTCAGTACGTTGACGATGCGCAAGCCGGTGCGCTTGCCGACATCAAAGTCATTGAAATCATGCGCGGGCGTCATCTTCACAGCACCGGTTCCGGCTGTCGGATCCGGATAGTCGTCGGCAACGATCGGAATGCGGCGGCCGACGATCGGGAGGATGACATGCTTTCCGACCAATGGCTTGTAGCGCTCGTCCTTCGGATTGACCGCAACGCCGGTGTCGCCGAGCATGGTTTCCGGGCGAGTGGTCGCGACGACGACATAGTCACGCCTCTCCCATTCGCTCGGCTTGCCCTCTTCGTCAAAGGCTATCGGATGCTGATAGGTAACGCCCGGCTCTAGCGGATAACGCAGGTACCAAAGGTTGCCGTTGACCTCGTGTTGTTCGACCTCGATATCGGAAATCGCCGTCAGCAGCTTCGGATCCCAGTTGACCAGGCGCTTATCGCGATAAATTAGCCCTTCCTTGTAAAGCGTTACAAACACTTCAAGAACGGCGGCCGACAGGCCCTCGTCCATGGTAAAGCGCTCGCGCGACCAGTCGCAGGAAGCACCTAGCCGCTTCAACTGGTTGAAGATGAGGCCGCCCGATTCCGCCTTCCATTCCCAGACCTTTTCGATGAAGGCTTCGCGGCCCATGTCGCGGCGACCCGGAAGCTGCTGTTCCATCAGCTTGCGCTCGACGACCATCTGGGTGGCGATCCCGGCGTGGTCCATGCCCGGCTGCCAGAGCACGTCCTTGCCACGCATGCGCTCGAAGCGGACCATGATGTCCTGCAGGGTATTGTTCAGCGCGTGCCCCATGTGCAACGAGCCGGTCACGTTCGGTGGCGGGATCACGATCGTGAAGGTCTCGGCGCCCGGCTTGGCATTGGCGCCCGCGCGGAAGGCGTCTGCCTCATCCCATTTTGCAGCGATTTTCGGTTCAACGGCAGCGGAATCGTAGGTCTTGTCGAGCATTGGGGGACCAAAATCTGGAGGTTCTTAGATGCGGGTTGTAAATAGGATGGCTTCAGGCAAGTCAATAAAAAAGCCGCCCCGGAGACCGGAGCGGCTTTTTGAGAAAAGGCGTTTCCGATCAGCGGCGCGGGCCGCGCGCCACACGTTCGATCTCCTCACGCACCAAACGCTCGACCAGGGTCGGCAGATTGTCGTCCAGCCAATCGCGCAGCATCGGGCGCAGCATATCTTCTGCAATCTCATCGAGAGAGCGACGCTCGGCGCCATCGATGGCGGCAGCAAGTTCTTCGAAGGAGCGAGCAATTTGCAGTCCGGCGTCACGCGAGAGCAATGCCGGCTCCTGCTCGTTTTCAACAAGACTCGGCATCGCTTCTTCTGCAGCAGGTCCAGCGAAAGCGGGAACGGCCACCTGGCTAGTTGCTGGTCGCGGCTCCGTGGCAACGACCGGTGGCATTTCGAATGGGATCTCGATGGGCGGTCGCGCGACGACGATTTTCGGCGCAGGGGCCGAAATTGGGGCGGTGAAAGTCTCAACTGCAATCGGAGACGCGACAGCGGGCGTCGGCGTCTCAACAACCGCTTCCAGTGTTTCCGCGCTCATTTCGGGAATTCTTGGCTCGGGCGGCCTGAAAGCCGGCGGCACTTCGCGCTGCAACTGAGCGGCGTTCCGCTCCGAAGCCGCCCGGACGCGCGCAGCGACATCAGCGAGAGACATGGCACGCGGCTGCGCCTCCGGCAATGGAGCCGAGCCTGCAGAGTTGGCAGCGACAAAGCGCGGGTCTGACTGAGCAACCGGTTCGGGGAATTCCACGCCAGCGTAAGCCTCGTCCACCGTCAGACGGATGTCGGAATCACGATCATCCTCATCGGCACCATAAACCGCCGGCAGCGATGCGGAGAGCGCCCTGCCCGCTCCCGGGTCGTTACTCTCGATGATCTGGCGGATCGATGCCAGAATCTCTTCCATGGACGGTTCACGCGCTACACTTGGCTGAGCCATTTCTATCCCCGTAATTCCGAATAAACGACCGGAGTGCGTGGAGTGGGCATCCGAATCACCCATACGTTAGAATAGCCGAAGATCGAAAAAAATCATCTCGAATCAAATGAATGCCGCCATGCACAGTTTTCTGCGGGCACCGCTTGCTCGACCTTTACTCGGTCAAACAGGAACGGGCGCCATCGGCGCCCGTTCGCAAAATCTCTGACCGAAAGTGTGAATCAGAAGACGAATTCACGTGCCTTGGCAAAGCCAGGAAGCGGCTTGACGGAGGCGTTGAAATAGACGTTTTCAGACACCGCGCCTCGCTCGCTGACGAAGACCTTCGCGCGTGCCGAACCGCCGTAGCCCTGAACCGTGACCAGACGTCCACCGTCACGAAGCTGAGAGAGCAAGGTGGCAGGAACTTCCTCGACGGAGCCGCTGACAAAAATCAGATCATACGGAGCGCCGGACGGGCCGCCCACATTGAGTGGTCCTGTAGCGACTGACACGTTCGTGTAACCGGCGAGGTTAGCCTTGGCTTCAGCGGCAAGTGTCTCATTCTCTTCGAGAGAGATCACGGTTCCCGCGAGCAGCGCAAGAAGAGCCGATATGTAACCGCTGCCAGCCCCGACCTCCAACACAACATCATCCTTCGTGATCGCGGCAAGCTGGAGGAGCTTTGCAAGCGGGGACGGCTGCATCAGGTAGCGCGCGGGTTGGCCGGCGGCTGCGGGACAGATCTCAACGTCACTGTCGACGTAGGCAAGGGGCTTCGCCTTCTCTGGAACGAAGGCCTCACGTGGCACCGTCAGGAAGGCCGTCAGCACGGAATGCGAGGTGACGTCCGTGGTGCGGAGCTGGTTGTCGACCATGTTTGCGCGTGCTGATTCGAAATTCATCATGTCCTCTCGCCCGATAGAAGCGGCTTTGTCTGCACGTCTCTTAGTCCTAGCACTTCGGCCTTTCAAGGCTTCGCGAATGCCTGCCGCAAGAATTCGGGGGGCGAGCGCCGCAGACAGGCTCCTCATCGCAATGCTTGATGGAACAAACAAGCGCGCTGTGATATAATTGCAACCGGAGGAATAGAGGAGGAGTGAACCGTGCTGAATGTCATCGAATATCTTTCGTTGTTCGACTTCTTCATTATCGCAACGCTGGTCGGCATCTTTTGCTGCGGGCTTTTCGATCGTGAAGCAAACTGACAATTGCCTTCAGGCCATTGTCAGTTTTTTCCCGGATGATGTCGCTCCCAACGATCGACGGAGCCGGACATGGCAATCAGACCAATTCTGCTGAGCGGCTTCTTCATCTGTACGCTACTCGCAATCATACTACTTATTCCTCTGGTAAGCGTTGGCGCACCGAATGTCGCGACAAGCGGCGTGTCGCCAATCCCCTCACTGCAGCGGCTCAACTGATCGCTCTTCTGCGGAGATCGATACCGGCTGGTTGCCTGCGCAACCGGGCTCCGCTTTCCGGATTCGCCGACGATACAACCTAGGAGCTCTTTTTAGGCAAGAACAAAGGGCGAAACATAGCTTTAAGCACCAATATCTCCCGCCGATAGAGAACTGTAACCTGGCGGAGTCGATCTCGGAGCCTCCCCAGCCCCTCCCAGGTCGACAACCCGGCCGGGGCGCTGAATGGCCGCGGCCGGGGCCGCTCGGTTTGCCGGCGAAGGCTACTGCAGCACCGTTTCCTCTTCTATATCGACCAGAATGCCGTGCCGCAGAGCTTCTTCCTTGGCCTCTTTCAACGCCTCCTCGATCAGTATGACAAGCATGTCTGCGTGAAGCTCGCGCTCCGCCATTTCCCGCGCGACACTCAAGGCAAAGATCAGCTGCGGTATTTTCGTCGCCGGCATCAGAGGCGCTCCCGAAAACTCATCATGAAGCTTAGCGCCCTATCGAAAATTCGGCAATCCGAAGATTGGCCTATGGAAAGCGCCCGCCAATTCTAACGCCGTATGGATTCTCACCATGCTGGTGGAGAAATCATCAAAGCAGGCCAGCGCACGATGCCAACCAGGAATGCCGTATTCTTCACGCAAGACTCTTTTTGATCGAGACGATGGAAGCCGAAGCGCGTGGAACGCCGCCATCTTCCAGCGAAGTAGCGCTAGCAGCGCAAGTGTTCGCTGTCTTACGGCCTCAGGCATTTGCAAATGACAGTCGAACCCCGCACCAAACACGACGGGTCTTTCACAGGTCTCCACTGCGATAGTTCTCGAGAGAAGGTGGATTTCACAAAGTCCTGGATTTCATCCTGAAGGGGACTGACGTCGCGTGGGATGCTGAAGCAACTCCCAGTCTGACCAGATGTGAAGCCAAGATAGTCAAACGTGCTCCAGCCTCCGGCCTCTTGAAGCAAGGTGTCCCCCTTGAACCCCGGCGAATGGACGGCGATTTCAATCTTCCTCAACCTGGCAGGATCCTCGTTGCAAAACCAATTTGGATTGTCTCCCTCCCAGCTCTCCACGGTACAATTGGCGCCAGCGTATACGCTCGTAATGGTATTTCCCCACGCATCAGCCTCATTCACATCGATTATTTTAAGAAGAAACGGCCAAGTGGCCTCCAAGCCAGCATCGAAAACTCGCCCCATCTTGAGCGTCCCGTTGCGAAACTCTCCCTTGAGATCGATTCCATCGGCGGCCAACTCGTCAACGATGGAGAGGAAGTCCGGGTAGGGAAGCCCGTTAACTGAAAGGAGACTTATGTTCTCCTTCACCCCACGGATGTGTTCGAACTTTTTGCTCTTTAGCGCCCTTATGATCCGAACCGTAGATGCAGCTCCGCGTCTTTTCACTCCGCCGACCGCGACAGCATAAGCGCTCGAGGAACGACCGGCGAAATAGTCCCATCCCTCTTGGTTCGCGCCGCTCTCCATCAGCAGATCAATCAAATGATTGTCAGCCTGCGCCTGCAGAGCTTCCTTCAGAAAGCTCCGCTTGAAACGCCCATCGGCGAATCCATTTCCGTCGACATTCCCGCGACGCAAGATGGCACGAGCGCTACGAAGATCGTTCTCTCCTATGGCCACTATCAAGGCGCGGCCATCGTCGGTAACGGGATCTGCGATTGCAGCCTTTGGCAATCCGCAAATAAGAAAGAACGGCACTAGTGTCATGGCGAGGTAGCGCGCACGCCATCGCGTGAGAGGTTGAGGAGCGACAATCATGCGCCTACCTTGAACCCGCCCTATATGAGGCGCACTTTCTGTCGTCGTTCGCTCTAGGGCGCCCCTGATCATTTCTTAGGCCCCGCCGAAACTCATCAGGCCGAACAAATACTCGCATGAACCCGACGAACGAGCCGGTGCACGCAAGCAGCGGTTATCAAGCGGTCGTGGTATTCGCCCCTTTATACCATCGTTTCCGCGAGGCGGCACACTCTCCGCCGCCATCCCTTCGCTCCGCCACGCCAACTCGGTGTCTCGGATCTTGTCGGTCTCGGCATCGCCGTAGGGGATGCCCTTAAGCTTCGCCTCTTCAAGAGTCGAAATCGAACGCCTGTGGAATCACCGTCCACCGTTCGAGCCTGTTCTGGCGACGCACAGGATCACGGCAGCCTTCGGAACCGGTTCACCGTGAAGTTTTTTTGGGGAAGCTGCATCTCGCGCTGGTGGCGACGGGTTGGAACGCCCGCACCTCACTTCACACTCAGCGTGTGCAACTGGCACCAAAGTCGCCCACAACGAGGCGACCGACTGCACGCTCGAAGCAGTGTTCAGGTTGAAAGATTCAAGATTCATGCCCGCAGGACCGAATACATGGCTTGCACGGCATACGGTGGAGAGGGTCGAGTGGAATGGAATCGGCTCGAAACCGTGGCCGGCCGCCGACGGAAGGAAGACTGAACCGGAAACGGATTGCCGCACCTTCCTTTAGTGCGACGGAAGGGTTCAATCCCAAACTGCCACTCTGAAAAATTCAGTGGCAATCAATCACTTACAGTGAGGTGAAAAGATTTGGAGGCCTCGCCCGGAATTGAACCGGGGTACAAGGATTTGCAGTCCTCTGCGTCACCACTCCGCCACGAGGCCTCACGCGGTCGAATAATCGAACCGTGGCAGCCGTTTAGAACCATCCTAGATAAATCGCAAGAGGGTTCATTCTGAATAAGATCCTTTTTTCATTCTGAATAAGCGTTTCCAGAACGTTCTTCCACAAGCTTGACGAAGCTACCGTGCGATCTGATCTCACCGCCATGCCCCAACACTCCGACACGCTCATGCCACCGACGATACAGCAGCAACGTCGCAGCGCCCGGCAAGCCTCTCAGTGTGCTTGAGATCGGCGCTGTGCTCGTGCTGGAGAAGAACTACACCGAGCTAGAGCGCTCCGTGCGATGCAGCTTGGAAGGCGGTTCATTAGGCCTGCAATGCGATGATCTAGACAAAGACGCGAGTCTACAACGGTTTCGTCCGCCTGTCTGTCCAGTTGCCGCCTATCCATGCCACAAGGGAAGGGGTTCCCTGGAACCCGTTTGGACGAGTTACGGTGCAAATTCGCCGCGGGGTTGGGTCCGGTCAAACGGAGCGGCGATAGCGGCGGAAATTGAGCGCGCGATTGCAGCCTCTACATCAAGGATGCTTCGGCCACGAAGGTCAACGTTGTAATCGCCGGCCCACGTGACGGCACCGTCAACCGTCCGCACCAGCCGAGCGACTGATTTCATCCCCTCACCTTCCCGGCGAAGGCTTCCTTGTAACGAATATGTGGCATTGCCCCCACGGCCCGTGCCATCAAACACAGCGATGCTCTTGGTTTTGGTGAGGTTGATGATAATGTTGTCTTTCAGGTCGTCTAGATCCTCATCAGTGACGTTGCTGTCGCTATCGGTCCAGAATTTCTGCACGACGATGGTAGGCTTTTCGCCAGCCGTAACGGGCTCTTTCAGTGCTGGGTTATCCCGCTCCGCGTATGATGCAAGCAAGACCGCAGCTACAACGACGATCCCTGCTCCAATCATTACCAATCGAAGCATACTCGCACCTTTTGGCGGCCCCGTTACTTGCATCGGTACTTCGTCGGCGCCTGTTGAGGAGCCCTGCACGTTCGCCGCTTGGCTGTCCGCATTGAGCTGGGTTCTGTAAAGCGCCATTGACGGCACATAACCGCCCGCCGGAACTGTAATCACTAACTCGTCAGAGGCCCCGGCAGTTAGGTAGTAGCGTTCGAGCGCGCGACGGAGTTGGCTTGCCGCTATCCTAACGCAAGGATCGTTTTGCGCATCAAAATTCACATCGCGCCCAAACACCTCCTGCGCAATTGTGTAAGCCTTCAAACGATTGGCGCGGCCTTCAAGCGCTTCGGTTACGAGAAAGTGCAGGAGTCTTCTTCCGCGAACAGGAATGATAAAGTCGGCACTCGCCAAAATGCGCTCTAACTGTTCGCGAACCGCGTCTTGCGAGAGCTCGTCATGCACGCTTGCAGTCTGATTTCTCATCGGGGCAGCCTTCCCGTACGAGTACAACTATAGGCGCAAAGGAAGCTCAAACTAATCGGGCAGGAGGAAAGGACAATTAAATTTTTTAATGTACCCAAAAATGTTTCGATACGGGAAGTTGGGACATTACAATAACAGCCTCGCGACGTCAGGGCCGCTGCTGACCATCATCAACTCAATCTGATTAAGATCCTTTTCTCATTCTGAACAAGCGTTTGCAGAATGTTCTTCCACAGGGTTGACGTAAGGTCGTCGGAGGTCAGATCAAGAGGCATGACCGATCCCTACCAGCCAAAATACAAATGGCGTCGAACGAAGATCGACGACAACGACGTGCCGACCGATTCCGACTGGTTGGGGTATGACGGGGAGGATATTGTCGGGAGAATTCAGCTCCAGCCGCACGGTCCGATGAAGGACCAGTGGCTCTGGTCCGGGCATGGTCCATATCAACTCAAGCGACATACACCTCATCAAGGGTACGAAGCCGAAGGCCGGGAGGCGATGCGGAAGGTCGAAGAGTATTACGACAGTCTTTTGGTCGCAAACAGATTGGCGTTCTCGCGCAAGTGATTGGCAGTTGAACGCAAGCGAAGAAAGTTCGGATGGCTTATTCACCAAGCCCTACGCTACAGAAGGGGCTCGAGGGCTCAGAATGAACCGCTTCGAGATCCCCGGCACTATCTTCGCCTTCCTCCTCGTCATCGGGGCTATCCTCGCGATTGGCAAAGGGGTGTTTATGCTGGGGTGCTTGGTGATGGGGGGCTAATGTGGAGGTGTTATGTTTTTTTCAAAAGCCGCAAGGATCGCGCGTCTGTCGAACCTTTGACACTTTCACTTAGCCAGCAATGGTGTAAACTGGAGGGGTCGGCCCCATTTGTTTTCCGGGCAGAGCCGATTGGGAGATACTCTACGCTCTTGCCTTAGGCGGGAGCCGTACTATGAACTTCCTCACGAATATTCTCCTTAGCGATGAACACTTGGAAACGCTCACCGAAGCCGTTCTCCGGTGGTGCGTTGTGACTGGATCAGAGCCAGAGAGCAATTCAGCCCAGAGGGCTTCAGCTGTTGCCTTGGAACTAATGACGACAAGTCCGAATTTATCGTCTGAAGAGTTGCTGGAACTGCTTCGAGATCGCCTTCCCCATGACGACGGGAAATAGCTCGGAACAACCCAGCTCAGCTGGTGTTTACCGTGTGGATCGCCGGGTGAGGAATTTTCTCCCCTCATGTCAAACGCTGGCTAACTTGCGATCCACCCTACTCTATTGCTCAAATGCTGAATCGGGGATTCTGTGTCATCACCCGCGTGGCTCGTATTGATCGTCGAGCGCAGTCAAGTGTTCCACAGGATTGCATCGGCAGAAGAAGCCCTCGAAATGCTCTTCACCAACTGGCCCGTCGTGAGTGGCACGGCATTCGTCATGGCGATGGAGACTTGCGCCCAGACTGTGGCAGGGACGGCGACTGAGGGAGAGGCTCAATCGGCATTCCTCGCAGCGGCTCTTGAGGCGAAGGTCGCATGTCGGCTTGCCTAAGGGCTGGTCAATTCATAAACGGCCGCATTATCCTGCACCTCTCGCAGCCCCTTGTAGGAGGCGTGCCGCAGTTTGCCATCGTGCGTCCAAGCGCGATACTCAATCTCGGCGATCAACGTCGGCTGCACCCACACCAGGTTCTTGCGTCGGCCCTCGTATTCAACGGGTGGCGTCTTCCGCTTGATCCGATCGAGCGTCTTGCGGAGATATTCGGCACTGCGCTCGTTAAAGCCGGTACCGACCGAGCCGACATAGACCCAGTCGGCGCCTTTCCGAGCCGCCAGGAGTAGGCTTCCTATTCCGCCTCTTGCCACCATCGAATGCTCATAGCCAACAACGATGAAGCTGTCCGACTGGATGCACTTTACCTTCACCCATTCGCCGAACCTTCCCGAGCGATAGGGAGCATCTTTGAATTTGGCGATGATGCCTTCCAAACCATGCTCGCATGCCGCGGCGAAGATATCGCGCCCGTCGCCGTCAATGGCCTCAGACAGCTGAATGGCGCCCTGCTCGTTCTTCAAAAGCGATTGAAGGAAGTAGCGGCGCGAAGTCAGCTCCATGCTCCGGATGTCATGGCCGTCAAAGTACAGGAGGTCAAAGGCGTACATGATCGCATTGCCTGCTGGAAGTTTGCTACCCCTCCCGCCTAGCGAGTTCTGCAGTCGACCGAAATTCGGTCTCCCCTCGTCGTCGAGTACGACGGCCTCACCATCGAGGACGGCCGAGCCAACGCCGAGCCGCTTGGCTGCATCCTCAATGCCTGGGAAGCGGTGCGTCCAGTCGTGCCCTCCGCGCGTCAGGATGCGGACATTGCCGTTGTTGAGGTGAACGGCGATACGGTAGCCGTCCCATTTGATCTCATAGATCCAATCCGGGCCGACAGGTGGCCTTGGCTTCAGGAGTGCGAGACATGGCTCGACGCGGTCAGGCATCGGATCAAACGGCAGTCGGGGCTGGGAAGGATCGCGCGGCTTTCGCGGTCGGCTGCGAAGCGGCTTTTCTTCAGCTAAGAGGGGCTTGGAACGCGGAGACTTTGCCATCAGATGATTACATCAGGCAAAGCTTAAAAAGGCAATTAACGAGATTGGACGATGACAAGTCGAAATAGCTGACATCGCAAAAGAGCGCGACTTGTGGCCGGAACAACAGGCCCGCTACACAGTTAGCCTCACGTTGCAATGTTGCAACTCCCATGGAGGAGAAAATGCGCTTTAGACTTTTGGCAGCCTCGCTGCTCGCCGTCGGCCTCGCCGGATCAGCACTCGCTCAGTCAAACCCTGCCCCAGCGGGCTCTACGATGGACAAGAACCAGTCTGACACCGGAGGCGGTGCAAACACTAACATTAAGAAGCCGATGGCGGTTGATCCCACTTCTACTGGCAGCACTATGAAAATGGACAAGACGAAATGTGCAAACCCTGCCAGCAGTGCAGGCGGCAGCAAACTTCAGACTCAAGGTGGCAAGAGCAACGCTACGCCGGAAGACGAAGCCTGCGCTGCACATAACAACTAAACCGCTATCGAGAGCCATACATGGCTCAAATCAACGAAGCCGCCTCTCCGAGAAAGGAGGGCTTGTCAGCATAAATTAGGAAATTTTACGAATTTTCGATTGCGTCGAGCTTCGCTGAAACGCCACGACGGAACAAGAATTGATCATCTGTGTTTTCTGAGCAGAATGAACGGGTGCCCTCCCGTTCGTCTCCTTTCCACGTCCCTCTCGCCCCACTTTGTGCCCAAGGTGGGGCCTTTTTTGCTCCGACTTAAGTCTATCAGCTCGTTCGACCTTCGGATGATGTCAGAACGCTAAGCGGTCCTTAGGTCTGTAAATACCCTGTAGAAACAGGGGCATCAACGCCCGGATATTGCGGATTACCCCTCTCGCGATGTCCGGGCACCCTGCTCTCCGGACTCGCACTTCTGCGACTAGATCTTCAGGACGGAGCCTGCTGTTCTGCTGTCTTCCGCAACTCTGTAGGAGATAGCAATGAACGATGCCAAACCCACGTTCCTCGCTTTCCGGTACTCGAACGGTATTTGGACGTTCATGATTGTTAGCGAGGACAGTATCTCTGAGGTTCAGGAGGTGACACCCGCCAAGCTGATCGAGATTGTCGAGACGCTAGGGAGATTGAACGAGGTGGAAGAGAAACGTTGGTGGAAGATCTTCCATTAGACAATTTGCCCCTGCAAGGGCCATGGGCGCATTTATATGTCGGCGCGCCCCAGGATCGGGAGAGAAGCTCAGGCGTTGCCTCCGAAGAGCTAAACTTCCCTCCCTCTGGCATTCAAGATTTCGTCCTGTACAGGATGCTCGGTCCCCGTTGCGTCCTGTTAAAGCCGCACCGTTCGGTTTGCCATGCTCGGAACATTAGCGATCCCGGAAACAATTGAAACAAAATTCGGAAGTGTTGGATACGGAGGAACCTCCGTAGTGCCGAGACCTGTCCGCTGTGACTGCACTTACGCGAGTAGATATCTGTGACCTGGCCTATTCTCGCGAGCAACATTTCTTTCTGATTCTGCTAATAATTCATCTTGGCTCAGTCTGGATGGAATGGGAGATAGCATTTATGACCGAAGGAGAGATTGGCTGGCTTGCGGCGATCATCGTGGGCTTCTTTGCAGGGTGGATGGCGGACCATTTTATGCATACCCATCTGCCCTTTGGATGGGCAGCTATTGGAATGTCAGGGGCATTTATTCTAAACGCCGTAGCCGAGAGAGCGGGTTATCATTGGGGCGGCTGGGTGACGTCCCTGCTGCTCGGCTTCGTCGGCGCATGCCTGCTATTGATCCCGGTTCGCATCTATATCGTCCGCACGCGTGTTCCCCGACCGCCAGACGACTGGTAACTGCGCTGTCGTTTGGTCTGTTGAGAGACTTCCGGACTAAAGCTGGACGCTGCGCCGCACTTGATATTCTTTATTGATGATGAGTGGCCGAGCTAAAATTTACTTCAGCCGACAGAAGAGCGGATGGAGAAAAAGATGAGTGTTCTAGATGGCAAGCTCCCCATTCTTCCAATTTGGGAAATCCCCGTTTACGTCAGGATTGGTCATGGACTATCGGAAACGATCGATAGGCCCGACGAGGCGTTGAAGTATCTGTTGACCAGATGGCCTGCCGAGCGTGGTCCCGCGTATGTGGACGCGAAAGAAGCCTGTGAAAATGCGATCGATGCACATGGCTCTCTTGAGCTTGCGCGGGAGGCTTTTATCGCCGCTGCGCTTGAAGCGTCGCTAGTGGGATAAGATAAGGAAATCCTAAAAAAGCACTTGAACCTGCTATTTTTGTTCAGTAATCTTGGTGTGCGCCGCTGCATATGCGCACGCTCTATTGACCTGTTTCTTAGCACCCCGCTTACCCCAGCGGGGTTCTTTTTTTGCTAGATCTTGTCGTCCCACAGCAGGTGTCTAGGGTCTTGCGCAAACTCGGGTTTGTCCGCTCCGGCCCAACCTTGCAGCGGCAACTTTCGGCGATCAACTGATTAATAATGGCCATGTCAGTGGGGAATGAGGAAGAGCCCCATGTACAATGCGGCAAGTATCAGAAAGACCATCTTTGGTCGGAGCATTTCCTCTTTCCCGTTGCTCCAATGCATACCGGACGCCTTCGCGCTGATCTTCGGTGATATGCGTCACCATCGTTGACGAGAGATCGCGGAGGATACGCTCTGCTTCAGGGTTGCGAACGCCAAAGCGGAAAACGACTTTCGCGCCATTTGGATCACGGATAGTTGGCAATTCGCCGATTGCGTTGATGCCGCCGGCGTTGAACGCTTCCTGTAGAGCGAGATCGAGAGCCGCGAAGGCCTCAGGCTCGATGAGCATGGCCTCAATGGCTCCACCGACGTCGCCGCGCTCCAAGCGCTCAACGACACGAGCGAGAACGATGCTGGACTTGATCTCTTCGATTCCCTCGCGAAATGCCGCTGCAAGCTTGGGCTCGTAGGTGTCGAGCAGGTCTTCGAAGGTCATGCGCTTGGCTTGTCTGCCTTGGCGATCTGCTTCTCGGCCGTCTTCGTTGAAGGCTCGACGAGGCCCATCTTTTCGAGCGCAGATGCCTTGGTGGGAGTAAGTTCAGCGGTGTCGCCCTTCTTGTACCGCTCAAATGGTCGAAGGACGTGAACTTTGATTTTTCCCATGAAAGTGGCTCCTTCAACAGTTTATTCACGACTCGTTACGGATTGTAACTTTCGTGAGAATCGATCGCGGGATACGTTTACGCATGATTTGCAAAACAGCAGCAGCTGTGGTTCTAGCCGCCGGTGTCTTAGCCGCTGTCTTCGCCAGCGGTGAGGAACCGCGTGGCGCTTCAAAATGGCCCGAGATCCACGCTCCCAAGACTGGCCGGTTAGCTCCCAAAATCTAACGCCCTAGCGACATCTGTGAATTGCTATCATTCAATGCGTTTGGCACACCATCGACCTATTGACCTGGGGCTGGATGGATTATGCGTAGCTGGGATGTTTCGCCGGAAGTATTGACCAATGTGGCCTGGAGCGACGGAGCTAGAATCTCCCGCCTCTTGAGTTCCTACGGAGCAGAATACACCGTCTCTTCATCAGCTATTGGGGCCGACACCATCGATCTTCATTGCCTGTTCCGGTCGCCCCGGGATAGAGCCGAGTTTGCCGCCGAGCTCTACGCACTTACTGGGCTGTCCTTCCTTGAACAATGAATACGACGTTCGTCACGCCGTCGTAGTTGTTCGGATCCGCGTTGATGACGTGGTAGTCCACGTCCCCCGCTGAAATGATGTCACCGACCTGTGGCAGGACAGCCAACCCGACCGATGAGATGTAGATCTGCCGATCGGTGGTCAGGATCGTAGTCCCGTCGATGTAACGCTGGTCGTAGTTCATCGGCACCAGCGTGGCCGGGTAAGGCGTTGGGGTGCCGTCGCCACCAAGGACCGGATCAGGTGGCGTGACGCGACTGACGGTGCCTGCCTGTCCGAACTCGTCAATCAGCTCGTGAGCGATCGCTTGCATTTCAGCATAGTCGAAGGTCGCCATTTCAGCAGCCTATCGACCAGATGCCGAACCACGGCTGGGACAAGTCGCGCAGATACGGCGCAAGCATTCCATCCACTATCGAAATTAGCGGTGTGATCGAGACCGCGGTCCCGTCGTCGCTCTTCGACTGCTGATACTCCTTCTCGATCTGACCGACCTTTACGCGCTTGACCGCGCTGGATGAGGTGCCAACGACCGAGAGGCTACCTGGCTTTACCGCCTCCTGATAGGCGGCGTAATAGGATGCGTTGATAATGGCAGCCGGGACCACGCTAGACGGGAAGACCTTGCCATTGACGATCGCGCCATCGCGAGGCCACTGGCGTTCCTGCTCAGGGTCTACCACACTGCCGACGAAGCGAGAGCCATACACTGCATCAATGTATTGGCTCCCACGGTTAAGTAAGACCGAGGGGCTCGGCGCGTTTCCCGGTAAGGAGTATCCGTTCTCAATTAGCCAGGCCTGAAAGGCGGCGTCAGTACCATAATTGTTCATGGCCCCTCCCACGATCCAAAGGAATTGTTAGTAGAAACGAAAGCTTTGCGATGCCAGAACCGCGGCGATTCAACCGGGCATCACAGGCCCCAAGAGGCGGAACATGCATTCCGAAGTTACCAACGGCAAAGCGGTCGGTGCCGCTCGTGGAGAGCAAAACGGCAACAACAAATTGACTGAGGCTGACGCCCGGGAAATCGTTGCGCTCAAAGGCAAATTCTCCCAGCGCGAGCTCGCAGCGATGTTTAATGTGAGCCGCTCGGCAATCGTCTCGATACACAATGGCCGGAATTGGCGCTGGATTAATCGAGCGTAGTTAATGGACCCGGCAGTTGCCCGCCGGGTAATTGGAAATCCTCAGGACGCAAGCTTTGCGTCGATAAGCTCTTTCAGCTTCTCGGTACTGATGTTCTTTGGATAGTCGAGATCGAGCTCCGCAGCCTGCTTCTTGAGCTCCTCTCGGTCTAGCCCGGCATTGTTGACGGCTTCGCTGCCATCCCCGGGACCGCCAGAGAGGATGTCGTAACGCCCTGCCCAACCCTTTGGCTCTTCTTCGAGGTCGAGTTCGAAGCCTACGGCCATTTCTTTGCCGTCCTTGCCATAGATGCCGGTGGAGCTGAGACCTGCCGGCGCTTTCAAACGGATCTTCATTGGATCTGTCTCCTGTTGCGATGGAGTGCCCCGCCCTTTTCAGAGCGAGGCAGCATCATCAGGTGTTGGTGGAGTAGAAGACGCCGGACTTACCGTTGTAGTCCGCACGGATTTCGAGGCCGAGAGCGCCCATCTTCAGGAACTGATAGTTCGCAGTCGGATATAGGCGCGGCATTGCGGTCGTGTTGACAGCCATGCCGATCAGCGGGCGGATGAACTCAGCCGAAGGAACGAAACCGAAGAACTCATTACCCGAGAGCTTGAAGGTCACTTCGATCTTGTTGATGCGACGGTTCGTCAGCAGATACGACAGCAGCGTGCCACCCTTGAAGCCGTTCGCACCGGAGTACGAGCGATCGAGGTTGCGGCCGATTTCCGGCGATACGTAGATGTTCACCTTGCCGGTGATCAGGTTCGCATCGAGCATGGCGCCGAGCGTCTGCGTGAAGAAGGTGTCGATCGCGTCCGACGTCGTCGACGGGGACGTGAGATCGATGTTCGCACCGGACGCCACGCGGGTCATGCTGACGAGCTTGCCGATGTTAATCGGACGAGCGAGCGCCATCAGGTCGCGCATGTAGACTTCACCCTCGTCGTCGCGAAGGACGCGGCGGGTAATGCTGTCGATATCCATCCACGCATCGCGCGGAAGAACGGCAGCAGAGTTGGAGAGCGCCGCGAAGTGATCTTCCACCTGGTGGAAGTGTTCGCGGTTCAGGGAAACGTCGCTCCACCATTCCGCATGCGGACGGGAGTTTGCGACGAGCTGTTCAGAGAAATAGCGCATCGGTGTCTCCTTACGCCGAAGCCAGGTTGCCCTTGGCCACGCGAGCGCGGACAAGTTGATCGGCACCTGAGGTGTTGTTGTAAGCCTCCTCGGCGAACGCAACGATGCGGTTGCCTGTGGTGGCGAGGATGAACTTGCCCGAGGCGTTGGTAGTCAATGCAGCGCCGCGGGTGACGTTGACGCCGGTTGGGACGCGAACGTTGAAGAACTGCTCGTCGAGCATCTCCATGCCGATGATGCGGTCGTTTGCAGACCACGTATCATCGACGCCCTTCATCGCGAGGTAGTTTTCCTGCGCGACGTAGATCTTGGAGTTGGATGCAGCACCCGCCTGAGCGAAGCTGGAGCCGGATTCCACGAGCGCCGTACCGGGCAGGATGGCGGCAGCGCAGAGGCGCTCCTGAACCTGCGGAAGTACTTCGGACACAGGGCCGGCGAAGATCTTGTTATAGCGAGCCATCGGTTACTCTCCTTTCGGAAGATGGAAGCCGTTGCCCTGGCTGTTGCCGCCCTTGAAGGCGGTGTTGAGGGCTGCGGCCGACTTCGGGTCAGCCTTCGGTGCCAGAGCGCGCAGGGTGGCGAGCGGCGTAGCCTTTGCGGTGGCTTCGTCGAGAACCTTGGCGTTGACGATCTTGGTGACCAGTTCGGCGTGCTCGGCGTCGTCCTTGGCCTTCTGGTTGGCAACCATGGCGGTATGGGAGTCGGTGAGCGGCTTGACCGCAGCATTTACGGCTGCGGTGACGGCGTCAGCGATGGTCTTATTCATCGCCTCGTTCGGCTTTCCTTCCGAGAGGGCGTCAACCTTCGCGGAAAGCGCCTTGATCTGTTCTTCAACAGTCATGTCGAGTTCCTTTGTGTTTGTGGATGGTTCCCGCCCGGAGCCAATGGCGTCCATGATTGCGGACTTCACTTTCTCCCAGACGCTGATGTTCTGTCGGCGCATGAGAGCTTCGACGAGGCGAGTGCCCGCCCAATCGATCTCTTGATCGGCAGCATCCGTCATCGCGGAGTTGACGACCTCAATCTCTTCGAATTCGCCCTTAGAGTTGACCAGCATGCCGACGCCCTGATCCGGGGTGGCCGCGCCTTCCTCGTCGAGGAGAATGGCATCGTGATCGAAGACCATGTTACGAGCTACGCGCTTGTGATCTTCCGCATTAACGGCATCCATGATGGCTAGGAGACCTGTCGAAGTGTGGATGGGGCCACCGGCTTCAATGGCAGCCAAGACGGCCTTTCCACCCTCCGAGCGGTTGGCGACCTCGACGTCGATCACCTTGTCTAGGAGAACGCGGCCGCCCTCCTGTCGAACGTTCTCGTTCCATGCGCCGATGTAGCCAATATTCAAGCCCTCAGGGTCGCGAGCCGAGACAAACTTTCCGTTCACCAGGGGGTGACCAAGCGGAGCTGGCGATCGGTTGAGGCTTTGATAGCTCTTGGCGATCTCCTCGGCCGGGTACTTGATACCGTTCATGATGATGTTGTCCGGCAAAGTTGCCGACGGGACGATCACCAAATCGCGGCCATTTCGCTTTTCCTTGCGGACAGCCTTGACGTTCGCCAGTGTCCTGACGTTGACACGCACCTGATTGGGCATGGTTTATTCCTCTTTCTTCGGAGGCGTGTTGAGGGCGGCGTCTTCCTCGTCGTCCGTCACTTCGTCGCGATACTTGTCGGCGTCCTGAAGCGGCTCGTAGCCGACGGCTGCGCGGATCTCGTCGTCGGTGAAGACGTAGATCGTGTCGCCCATCTTCTGGTTCGTGTCGGCCATCTTGTTGGCGCGCTCGATCTTTTCGGACATCGATGCCTCGGTGAGATCGGCCCAATCGAGGTACCAGTCGTGCTCATCGAGGATGCCGACCTGCTCAAGGCGGTTGATGAGCAGCATGATGTTCGGAATCGTCTGGTTGGCGCGGCGCGACATGTTGGTCTGCGCCCACTCGTCAGCGTCTTCCTGGCTGGCCCGCTCACCGGTCTGCATACCGACGAGGATCTTCACCGGGATGTTCATCGAGGCCGCGAAATCCTGCAGGGCGACGGCGTAGAAGTGCTCGGGCGATGGCAAGGTGACGTTGAGCGTCTTCGCCTGCATGCCCATGATCATGAGGAGCTGGTCAAAACCGGCGTTCCAGTCGGCCACCTGCTCGTTCATCTTATCGGCGAGATCCTCGATCGAGACGCCCATGGCCTTGGCCATCTGATCGATCTTGGCTTCCTTATCGACCTCGAAGACGGGCGCGCTCTTGGCGTTCTTCCAGAAGCCCTCGCCGCCCGCGCCACGGACCTTCTCCATGTCGACGAGCGAGTTGTAACCCGGCTCCAATGAGGACGAACCGTTTACCGAGCCATCCTTTGACCAGATGATCACCCGGTCCGGATGGATCATGATGTTTCGCGGTTGCTGCTTCGTCGTGCCGATCGCAGACTCGCTGAACTGAAACATCTGCGGCTGGCCGTAGGTCTCCGACGTCTCGACCGTGTCCCACTGGGAAACAGTAAGCTGGCCTTGCCATGCCGGGATAAACTCGACGAGTCCCATCAAGCCACCTGGAACCTTTGTCACCGGTCGGTTGAATGGCAGGCCATCGGCAAAGCGGAGGATTACGCCAGCATAGGCGCCAACCATCGACATGCGATCGGCCTCAGCGAGGCGCGTCCATATACGAAGCTCGTCGAAGCGCTGACGGATCGCCTTTTCGGTTGCAGTTTCCTTGGCCGTGCCTTTCTGCGAGCCGTCCCGTTCCTGCTCGAGGAGATACGGGTTGTTCTGCCATGTCTTGCGCACGGTCTTGTCGACACCGGCAGCTGCGACGCCATTGCGGCTATACATACGGTAGAGCTGCTCGAACGTCAGCCGCTCGGGATAGCCAAAATCCTTGTAGTGATCGTGCTTAGGCGACACGCCCGGAAAGCCAGGGAACATGCTGCCGAGCCGGCGCTGTGCGTAGTTCGCCAGCATAACGACTTTGTTCATCGGTTCTTCTTCCTCAGGAACATGGCGACCGACGGTCCGGCTTCGATATTCACGTTGTCGGCCGCAATCACCGCATCAGCCAGGTTGTGAGATTTGACGCCCAAGTCCTTCTTGAGCTTCAGTTTTGGCACGACGCGCTTCTTGCCTTCGGTCTCGACCCACCAAGGCACACAAAGCTCGGTGAACAACGCGTCGAGCTTCTCGGCCCCCATAGCGGACGAGAACGACAGAACGTCCTCAGGCTTGATCGACTGGCCCCGTGTGACCGCGTTGAAAGTGAGCATCGCCTTACGAGCGGTGTTGGCCCACGACTGCGCCTTCAGGTTCAGATACTCATTCTTGTTGAGCGGGCTGTTGTCGTTCAGCGCATCGCTCGGCTTGTCTGGGTCCATCACCCCGCCACCAGCGTGGAAGGCGAAATGTTCGACGTTGGAGCCGTTCTGCTGGTTCTGCTCATCAATGTAGCCACCGACGAACGCCCCTACCCCGATTGTGTCGTATGAGACCGTGGCCACTGCGCTCTTCGCCTTGGCCCAAACGCGCTTAGCATTCTGAACAAGCTGATCCTTGTCGGATGACCAATCCTCGGCATCAGTGAAGACGCCATCAATCTTGTCGGCCGTCGCGCTCTTGTCCTCGCCGTCGTCGGCCGGGTCGAAGCCGATGATGTTCCGGCCGGTCAGATCGATCTTGAGCACGTCGTGGGCGTCGATGCAGGCCTCAAGCCATCGACGCTTGAAGATCGAAAGTTCGCCATCCCCAAGCGGCACGCCACCGTAGACGTGCTCGAACTTCTCCGGGTTGCGTTCCCGCATCGCCGCGATGTCGCGCAATGCCCTGGCGGAAAGGAACGGGTTCTCGGTATAGTCGATCTTCCGCACGACGCAGTGCGGCGGAACGTTGATGACGAAATTCTTCCAGACGTAGTCGGTGACCAGCTTCGGGTTGAACAGCAGAATCGCGAGACTGTCTTCCTTGCGGATCGTCGGGCCGATGACGGTCCATTGATCTTCGGTGAGCTTTTCAGCCTCTTCCACCCATAGGATATCGACATCAGACGTGCCCTTGATGTCTTCAAGGTTGCGCTCGATGCCGTAGAAGATGAACTCCGCACCTGTGCGACGATGGATGATCGTCGTCTTCTGGACGTCATAGGCGGCTTCGAGCCTGAGGTGAGCAATCGCCCACTTCAGTTCGGTATAGACCGAGTCCTGAATTCGGTTCTGGAAGCGGCGAATGCAGAGAACCCGCATCCTGACGCCGACATGATCGACCAGGCGCACCAACTGGCAGGCTGTGTCTCTGGTCTTCGAGCTTGAGCGCCCACCATGGAGCACGGCAATGTCTGCCTGCCCTAGGAAGACCTCTTCCCAGAATTCATGAAGGGCGGGATTGGTGAGATGGGTGGTAGCGTCTAGCTCTTTTCGCTGCGCAGCACTTCCCGCCATGTTCTGGTCTCTGTCTGTATCGGGGCGCCGTCAGGTCCGGAGTGCTCGTGCCGCTCAACGAACATCCCAAGGTGCTTCCCGATATCCACGAGCGCGCCCTTCTTGTCGTGGAGCTTGATCTTGATGCCGCCGGTCGAATTCTGGCTGATCTCCGAGATCGCCGCTGCCGTGTCGTCGTCGATGTCTTCGCTGGAAATGAGCTGGACGTTATTCGTGACGACGTTCTTGATCACGAGGACATCACCGCCATCAGGGTTGTCTTCCTCGGTGACAAGCGTGCCTTGCCACTTGATGGCCTTGCGGATGTCGGAGAACCCGATCTTCGCCAGTTCTGCCAGAACACGCTCTTTGGTGATCGCGAGCTTGTCGATGGCCTTCTCGGTGGCTTTTCGCTCTACCGTCTGCTCCCATTCCAAAAGCTCGGTGACGCGTTGTCTGATGTTGTCTTTTTGCTGTAATCGAGACGCATTTCCACGGTCAGGTTTGAAGCCAGCAATGGCATATGCGTCATCTGCTGTCTTGCCTTTCGCCAACTCCTGGGCGAACTTCTCATGCCGGGGATTTTTCAGGACTGGCATGTATAAACCTGCGGAGGACGTGAATGAGTCAGGAAGACGACGACCTGTTGATGAAAGAGATCAACAACCAGGCTGAAATAGCTTTCCGGGCAATACCTAATCACCAAAATATCTCGGCTATCGCTGCCATGCTGGCTAAGCATTTTCCTCACCGTGAAGAGGAAGACATCAAGGAGCAGTTGAAGGGGGTCTGGCGATCCAGGCAAATCTTTTGGGACGAGTGAGGCCCTAGAGGGACCGCCACAGATCTCGCCGTGGCGGTTCGTAGCGGGAGCAGCCGATGATTGTGGCGGCAAACGCAGCGCGAGCGAATTGCTCGATCGCGGTGGGGTTGGTGATGGTCATGGCAAGTTCGCCCTGAGGCGTGTACCTCGACCAGTCTTCATTTCCCTCTGGCAAACCGCGAAGATAGCCGCCGAAAGCAGCGCTCATCTTCACTTCGACGTTTACGTCGGTCGGGGAATTGGTGGCGCGATGGTTGATTTCCTTCGCGTAAAACATTGCTTGTACGCTCATGCGTCTTCTCCTTTGTTGCTCCGGATACCGCCGGACTCGGGAACGAAAAAACCCCGCCATTTCTGACGGGGTTGTCGAGCGAAGCTAATGCTTAGCGAATGTAAAGCTTGAACACAGACCCCCGGTAGTAGTAGCCGTCGCTGTGGCGACGATAACCCTGGCGGTAGTCCCGATATCCGCGATGGCCGTTCCAGTAGCCGCGACGATCGCGCCTTTGTTCATAACGGTCTCGGCGATCCCGGCGGTCGTGACGATATTCGCGGTGGCGGTCGTCGCGGTAGTACTGCGCAAGTTCGACGCTAGAAGCGACCTGCGGATGCTGAGCCGCCATGGGGGCGGCTGAGGCCATGCCAAAGCTCGATGCTGCGATAACAGCAGCAACTATAGCAGTACCGACGCGAGAAAAACTATTCATGGTTACGCCTTTCCATTTCTAATGTGGGCGACCATGCTCTTACGGGGATGAACGTTGTGTGAACTTTCCATTCATGTTTACACCCGCCAGGGCGAACCGAGCGGGCTAAAATTGGTTGTGGAGGCTTGCAGACCTCCGCCTCTCGATTACGCCCCGAGAGCCTACAGCGGGCTTGGGTGCTCTGATGGCTCGAAAGCGGTTGGCTTTGTCCCCTTCACTTCCTTCTGGCTTCCTGAATAGGCACAGGCGGACCGTCAAAGGGATCAATACAAATCGCACCCCTGACGCCCTTAACTTCACGTCAGTTGCACTGTAAAATATTTCCACACGTTCTGGGGGAGCGCGAATGGCAAGGCGCATTGCATACACGGTCTTTGTACTTGCCTTGGCCACATTCAGCCTTTGGTGGGTCTACAATCATTGGTGATGTAAAGCGTCGGAAACCCGGCGGGGATATCGCCGAGACGGATCAGAGCCGTGCCAATGGCGAGCGCTAGCTTCCGCTTATCTCAGCCACGACATTTGCAATGACGCCAGTCCGAATATTATCACGACCAAAGCAAGATAGACGGCCCATGCAGCCGCGTTGCGGACAGGACGAGGCAGGCGAGCCAGACGATCTTGCAGCCGACGTGCGGCGCCTGATTCTGGACGAAAGTTGTTGTTCCGCGAACTTTCGCCTCGTCGATGAATATATGAGCCAGCCATTCTGCTAACCCTAGCCAAATCTTCCCTGCCGAATTCTCTTCGCGCGACAGAGCCACCCCAAAACGATCACCCGCGATTCCCGACCCCAAACGAGCCTTTAAACCGGAGCAGCGGCTATCTCGCCGCTTTCGCCAGGGCGGTCCGCCAGTATCAAAATTAAAGCGTCGCGCTCCGGCCCAAATGGGCGCTGCTGCAAAAACGAACTCATGAGAGTCGTTGTTTCGTGACCGCCCGACGATAGGTTCCCACGGTGGACAACAACCTCTGTGTCCGTCAGCTTATCGGCACCCAAAAACCAGCGATCACCATTCGTGCTCGAGAAAAATTCTCTTAAGTTTTCCAATCTAGTTCTCCTTCTGAAGATAGAAGTAGAGCGCGGGACTGGAATTGCGATGAACGCTCTTCGCCAAGCTACGCGGCCGGCTTGACCGACGGTAATGACATCGCGTCACCGAACGGGCGGCACTTTGCTTTGCCAGATATCGTTGGAACGAGAAGCCGACCGATTTCCGAAATCTCAATCGCTGCCTCTGGGTGTTTTTTGCCGCACCCGCACTACTTAAGACTAATGAACAATAATGAGCGCGACGCCAAAGCTGGGATCACCGACAAGCAATTTCATGCACTCATCTCGGCGCAAAAGGCTGACCGCGATGAGAAGACCGCTCGCCTTCGCGATTTGCGTCTCGCTAGGGACGCTGAAATAGCAGCAAGCAACGCGGCTCAGGAGCCGTCGCCGAAGCGGAAGAAGCGAGCGGCCAAAAGTCCGGAGCCCGACAACACCTAGAAATGAAAAGCCGCCCGGAGGCGGCTTAATTTTGTGATCGCTCTACGCAAATCACCACTATGTTTTTTCTATAGCTTATTCAGGTCGCAAGTGGAATCCCCTTTTAAGCGCTTTTTCTTACTTTCCCGCGGTTTTCATATCCAAAATTGATGGCAAGCGCTGTCAGTCCCTGCTTTAGCATTTCTATATAGGCCCGCTGTAAGTTCTTGCTTGGAGTGAGCTCGGTCACGGCCTTTCCCTCACCCGCCACCTTCACCATGATGTCATAGCCGATGCCAAGAACGCGCCGGCAGTCGGCAAGGTCGATGCCCGCTTGTATCTGCCGATCCGACAGGGCCGATCGAGGGCCGCCGCCGTCCACCGGCTCGCGGCTATAGTCGAACGATCCGGCTCCGGCTCCGCCTAGAGCCTCCCAGATCATACGAAACCGATCACCGGCCTTTGTCTGTGCCTCATCCAGCAGCCCGCGCTGCTCAAGTGTAACGAGTGCGCTCTCCTTCATATTGCGAAGACCAGTGATCTTCTTGGGGTTCCAGCTCTCGCCATCGTATGCTGGATTGTGCAGAGGATTTTCGATCTCGCTTAACACCGGCTGCGCTTGCAGGTGGCCGATCGCTGCCAGCTTTACGTTTCCCACCTTTGCCTTCCGCCCTCGCCTTGCCATTCCTCAGGCCCTCGCCTCTAACCGTTCAACCTCGACCGTCTTGCCGCCACCCAAGAAAAGCTTCTCAGCACGAGCTCGTGCCGCTTGCGATGGCTTCTCGGTGACCTCGAACATCTCGCCTCTTATTGTCCGTCCGTTCATGAAGGCGACCATGTGCTTCAGGCACTCCTCAGCAGCTTCGCCCTTGCTGCCGAACACCTTGGGCTTCTCTGATGTGTCCATGACCGGTGACGGCTGACTATCGCGGCAGAGACGAATCATCGCCCAAAAGCCGAGGCCGCCAGGTATGCGGTGAGGATAGGCGTTGTATCGGTTCATGCTTCACCTCGCTGAGTTTCGATCTTGCGGATGGCATAGAGGCACGTCGTGTGATCGCGCCCACCGAACAGCCTGCCGATCGCCGGGAAGCTCAATCCAAACAACTGGTGGATTTCCCACATCAGGACGTGACGCAACTGGGCGGTTTTCTTTCGCCGGTCGCTTCCGATCATGACCTCGAAGGGGACGCCGAGTTCTCTGCACCGGTCCTTGATGTGAACCCTCGCCGGGTTCATCGCGGTCTCGACGAGCCGGGCACGATACTGGGAGGCATGGGCATCGAAGGCGGTCTCCTCGCAACGCCAAAGTGGTGGTCGTTCCCTCGGCGAAGTTACGACTGCCGTAAGTTCACTGTGGACCTTTACGGGAGCTTGCTTTGGTGCCGGTCGCTTGGCTGGCTTGAAAAAACTTGCGTGAAGCGCAGCCGCGGCGGCCCGCATCTCAACACTGCTCGTGAACTCTCTGGCTGTGACGATCATCTGAAACTCCTTGCAGCGCGCTCCAATTCGGAGCGGAGATATTCTTCTCGGGTTTGAGGGGTCTGGAGGTGGGAGAAGCCGCCGTTAGGCTTCGATGGCGTTTGCTGCTTGTCGGGCGGCTTTGCGGGTTGATCTTTCCAGCGGTCCTCGGAGAGCCACTTCACCGGGTTGCACCATTGGCGATCATCGGTCTTGTCGACGTAGGCCCTGACACCGATCATGATCTCGTCGAGGCTGGCGCGAGCTATTGCTTTGGAGAAGGCTGCCCGAGCAGCCGGCTCACCGACCTTGTTTGGATAGACCTGCCAAAATTCTTCGAACTCCGACGCACGCGCGTCTTCCGAACGAAGTGAGGAAGATTGGTTATAGGTTAAAGGTAACGCGCCCGTATCACTGCATTTGCTTTGCATATGCTTTGCATTTGCATCTGAGGTGTCCTTCTTCCCTTTCGAATAGCGAGCCTCTGCGGCGGCGCGACGCTTCTCGATAATCTCGTCTGCCTTGGAAAGCTCGGCATCGATACGCTTGTGGGTCCAGCCAGGGCCGAAAAGCATGGCGAGCATGTCACGGCTCTCTTCCCACTGCTCCGGAGACAGCTTTGCTATGCGAGAGATGACGCGTTCGTTCTCGGGCAAGCAGCCGTTTTGCCAGTAGTGCATGATTAAAAGCAGATACGCGCCATGCTCTGTCGCCGTAAGGTGACCCGTGTCAGCCAAGTAGTCAGCAATGTGGAGCGGCATCCAAGCTCGGTTGTTCATGCCGGCCTCCTGCAACGGATGCCGCGCAGCTGGTCCCTAACACGCGCGTTGTACTCTCGACGCGTTGTCACCAGTCGGTGAGCAAACTTCCGCTCTATCTCTTCATTGACGAGGCGATCGGCTTCTGGTGGCGTGATGCCGAGGTCTTCAGCGATACGCTCTACGTCAGGACCATGGATGGTATAGGCTTCGAGGAAGGTCATGCTGCGCTCCCTGCAAAACGAGTATTTCTCACTTGAATTGGAACGATGCGAGGTCGCAGAGGATTAACTCTCTTTGACACCCAAAAAATCGGAGAGCGGCCATGATGATACATCGATGGAAGTCCCCCCTCGTGCTTGGTGACAGTCGCATCCGCATCGTGGTGGGGTCGCCCGAGGAGGCTATAAACTGGCTCATTCACGAGCCGAACCAAGACACCCCGAAGTGGAAGCGCGCATGGAAGGCCTGTCGAGACGTCATCGAAGGTCGAATTCGGACTGAAGATGCGAAGCAGGCCGTCAAGTTGGCAGGCGCACGCTGACAATATACCGCTCATGCCGCCTGCTCCCTCTTGGCCAAAGCATTGACATACGCAGCCTTGATCTCCTCAAAGCGGGCGATGTCGTATTCCTTGGTCTCGATCTCGTGGTCTGGGCGGGGCTTCTTCGAGCCCTTCCCATGATCGTCGAGCCAGGTCATGGCGCTGGCGATGCGACGGTCTAACCAAGCGATCATTTCCGCTGGCCCGGTCATCAGTGCGCCACCCCGTATTCGACCGCGAGCCCATCCAACCAAGCCAGGCCCTTCTTGGCCATCGCTCGGTGATTTTCCTTGCAGCAACTATCGTTCATGCGCTCGGATATGCTGCTCCAGCCCTTCCAAAGGCGAGCGATCGCTAATTCCAAGGCTTCATCAAAGTCAGCGTAAGATCCGTGAAATGGACCGCCGTGGCCGCAGTAGCCGCCGAAACTATCCCGCGTGGTGTACGACCAAGTGCCGTCGTCGTTACACCTCACACCGATATGCCCGTAGCTCCATCCCTTCTTGTCGAGATTGATTTTGAACCACTGAGGTTCAGCGGCGATGGCGGGCATCGGAGCCGCATCGAAGCGGAAAGCAAGCTGATGCACCTTCAATCCTCCTCCATGATCCATTCGGCCCGGTCGGCCCACTTATTCGCCCGAGCCCGCCACCTGGCCGCCAGACGCGCGCGCACCGAAAGCGGCAACCTTTTTGTCCAGCGCAGCCAGACGGGCGCGTAATTCCTGTTGCTCACGGTGAGCCTCCTCGATGATCGCTAACTTGAGCGCTGCCATTTCTTCGGCGTCGATCCGACGGGCTTGGCCGTCGCGGATCGCGCGAATTCTTCTTGGTGTCAGTTCTTTGGAAACCTTCGGGCGAACGAAGCGATATGCCGCAAATATCGCTCCCTTCACCGAGCCGTACCGGCTCTCTGGAAAGGCCTCTCTCAAAAGGTTTTGTGCGTAAAAAGCGTCAGTCATGACCTTGGCCCTGTTTGCCAATTCCTTGTCTTTGTTTGACAACACCTTGTCCGTCTCCTGTGCGATCTCTGTCCCTGTTCATGGAGACTTCGAATGCGCAGGACCGATACTGAGAACGACAAAGGGGAACGCCTTGCAGGGCCTTCGCCCTTTGTCGTCGGCCCGCCTTCTGGGCATGCCGTCATTCCATTCCGCAGAGCCGAAACGTCCGCCTTGTCCGGTTCTGCTGCAGGTGGCGATCCGCCGTCGCCACCTGCTAATTTTGAGCCTCTTGGCGATGCGGTGAGCGCAGTGGTTTTGCGCATCAGAAACAGCAGGCTGAGGATTAGGGTGGCTGGCCCCGGTCGGGAGGAGGACCGGGACCAGCTCTGACGGGCCGGAGATAGCTCCCGTCAATCGTCGCGCCGTGGCCCCATCGTGAACCGCAGGGTCGAGGCAGCCATCAGGCAAACCGGCGCTGAAATTCCAATCCAACCAATCAGAGCGATAGCAATCGTCATGGCGTTTTCTCCGGTCTGGAAACTTGGTTTCGGACGCAGCCAATGCCGCGCTCGATTGCGCGCTGGGCCATTGCGTCTGTGGAGGATGGTCGGAGCATCGGCGTCATGGGCGCGCCTCCGAAAATTCCTGTCTGGTGGCCATGAACGGCTGAAGTCCGTTGGCGACGAGAACCTTGTCGATCGTGCGGATCGCCTCGGTCCGTCCAAGGAGCCTTGGACGCCCCTTCTCACCGATCTTCCGAACGATGTAAGACGAAGCTCGGACCGCCTTCACCTCATAGCCGAAGCCTTTGAGCAGATCCTGCAGGTAGCTCCAGTCGCTGGTGAACCCGCGTTTAAACTCCCGGACCTCGCCGCCGCCCTTTGCCGTGAAAGCAGCAACCATGTCGATGAGCTCGGAACGCGACGGAACGCGGACGCTCTGAATTTGAGAGAAGCTCATGCCGCCACCTCTGTTTCTTTCGAAGCCTTGAGGCAGGAGCCGCAATGAGTGGAACCGTATCCACCGCAGTGCTCGCCTGGATGTCTGCAGAGAGGCCGGAGAGGTTTGGTGGCCGTGGCGGCTTGAACGAGAGCCACGGCCTGATCTGTTGCGGGAGATTGAGCGGTTACATGATCGCCTCCTACGTTGGCGTCGGCGTTTCCGTCGAGGCTTTGGTCTTCTCTGCGATCCTCATTCGGATCGATCTGGCCGGACGACGGCGGTTCAACGCCATCGGCGTTCGCCAGTCGGGCCTTGCCCTTCACTGCAGCGACTGCGCCGTCGTCCGATTGGAAATTAGATGCCGGGGAATCGTCGCCCCGGCTCGACCTACTCACATCTCCCGTCACGCGGTCGGCTGTCACCTTTTCGGACTGCCATGTTGCGCCGTTGTCGCCGGATGCTTTCGCTTGGAATTCCTCGTCCGCTTCTTCCCGGGCGATCATTATGTCGACAGCAGCCATCAGCGCCTTGCGCCCTGTTTCGGTCTGCATGCCGGTAACGATGGTCTGGGCGAGCTTAGGGTCGATAACTTCGCGCGTTTCCGGATGATGCGGTTCTTCGAAAAGGTCGTGCTGCGAGAGCATGCCGAGGGCATGAAGATACGTGTCGAGGATCGCCTCCTCTTCCATGCGCTGCTGCTCGTCTTTTTTGCGCAGCGCCACGATCTTCTTGATCATGGCCGGGATGAAACCCATCGCCTTGGCTTCGCCGTAGACGTCCTTGACGTCGTCGGCGATGGTCTTCTTCTCTTCTTCCAAGCGCTCAATGCGCTCGATAAATGCGCGGAGTTGGTCGCGCGCTACGCCGTGTACGTCGGTCATGCTGATACCGCCTTCCTGGACGAGGTGTGCCGAGTAGCAAGCCACTTCCAATCAACGCCCTTGATGCTCTTGCGAGCGGCGGCAGCGATGACCCCGTCCCAGTGCCGGGGCGAGATGCTTTCTCGTAGCCTCATTTGGCGAGCTGCCTCGTATCCGCAGCCGACGTCGGACGCGAAATCCCCGATGGTTTCCCACTTGTCTATGAGGTTAGAAATGGAAGAAGGTGTTTTACTCATGCGACATATCGTACAAAAGGTACGACATCCACGCAAGGAAAAATCGTACACATTGCACGATATTTTTCAGCCATAATGTACGAATGGATCTACCCAAGGACAGATTAAAGCGCGCGAGAGCTGCGGCGGGTTTCGAAACTCCGACCGACGCTGCGAACGCATTCCCTCGTGAGATCAATAAGAACACACTGATCAGCAACGAGAATGGTAACAGGCCGATATCGCGCAAAGCAGCCGAGAAATATGGTGAGCTATTTGGCGTGAAAGCGGGCTGGATTTTGTTCGGTGACGGCCAGGAAGGTGAAACCGCACCGGCCGTCACCGAACTGACGCTCAGTAGGATAGGCATGGTCGCCGGTCGGGTCGCTGGCGTAGTTGAGGCTGGGACATTCCGCGAGGTCGACGAGTTCGACCAGTCCGACCCTGTCGAGATCATGCTCCCACGGGACGAGAAGTTTCCGAACGCAAGGCAGCTCGTCTTCGATTGCAGCGGCGACAGTATGAACGACTTGCGCCCTCGCCCAATCTTTCCCGGAGATCGGCTGGTCTGCATCTCGTACGAAGACGTCGAGCATCTCGTGGAGCTGAGGTCAGGAATGGTGGCAATCGTTGAGCGTACCCGCGACGGCGGCCATTTCCGAGAATGGTCAGTGAAGCAGCTCGAGCTCTTTGGCGATCGCGCGGAGTTTCACCCGCGATCAACGAATCCCAAGCACAAGCCGATCATCGTTCCGCGAGATCATGAGGCTGACGATGGCGTGACCGTCCAGGTGATCGCCCTTGTCCGGCGGGTCGTAAATGAGATGCCGGGGATCTAAGTGAAACCAATAATCAC
The DNA here is from genome assembly GCA_900466605.1 of Hyphomicrobiales bacterium. Taxonomy (GTDB): domain Bacteria; phylum Pseudomonadota; class Alphaproteobacteria; order Rhizobiales; family Rhizobiaceae; genus Rhizobium. The sequence continues at coordinate 185,749 of UBMU01000015.1, read as the reverse complement.
CTGACGACCGGCGTCAGCACAAACACAACACCCTACTGCGCTTACTGAAATTTAATCCAAGTAGCTAATTGTCCACTCAAGCTTGTTGACTTATATGGCAACTTTATATGAACTAGAAACACAGGGACAGGTTTTTCGCCTCACAATGCGTAAGATAGCTCCCCAGAAGCGCGAAGTTTGGCTTTTTGCCGACGTTAGAGAGTGGTTTGGATCCGTGCTACCCAGCCTGACCTCATTCTATAATGACGAACAATCTACGCCAATCCAGCAAGCCTATACTTTGCTCGGGTCATTCCTCCGTGGGGAAGAACTGTATGAAAGCGAGGACTTTTGGCGGATGCGCCCCATAGAGGCAGACGTGTTCGAACTGAAATCGCCCGATCTGCGTTTCTTCGGGTGGTTCGCGAAACCCAAAGTGTTTCTCATTGCGGCCGCGGACACATTTGCAAATACGCATGAGCACGATCTGCACGACGGTTATCGTAACACGGTTGTGTACAAAAGGAATAATTTAGACCTCGATGAGCCAAAAGTGGTCGCAGGGGCGGAGCCGGCACATGTCTTTTGAATTTGAAATTGACGATAGTGATCGCGTTAGGGCTGAGCTTATAGGCGCGGTCGGTAACGATCTTCAGGCTCTATTCGCACAGCGAAAGCGCGAGGAAGGCCTTACCCAGAAGCAGGTTGCGGACGAATTGGATGTAGACAAATCCAGGGTCCACAGATGTTTGACTGGGCACGCCAACCTTACGCTTTCGACGGTAGCCGACCTTTCACGCGCCATCAGGGGCAAAGTGCTGATTAAAATCGTGCCTGAAGAAGAGGCCGGGCGATGGGCTATTCATTGGTCGAACCCTGCCCCAACTGGCTCTCCTCATAATAAGGTTATTGGCGGCGGCCCTAAAGCGGAGTGCGCACAGCCTCATCAGGCGGCGACAGGAATCTGGAAATGATAGAATGGGCCGCTCGCGCAATTTTCTGCGATGATATTCGACAAGAGCATAACGGCAAGGTGATCCTGATAGGTATATATCAAGGGGCGCTTGCCACGCCTTCGTTTCCATTATCCGTCCTTATCGCAACGTATGTCGACGTAAGAGGCTTGGACGAAGGTACACACCGAACAAAGATAGTTGCTGAGTACGTAGCCAATGGCGAGGTCGTGCAGCTGGCCACTCTTGAAAGTGACGTTGAGGTAACCGATGGAGATTTGCCAACCATCCTACAGGGTTCGGGAATGAATCTATCGGTGGAGCAGCCCGGCGTACTAAATATATGGCTTAGCGTAGATGGCGACCGGCCAAGGATTATCGATACATTAAAAGTGTTTACGCCAACTATCAAATGACGAGTAAAGCTGGCCCGCCCACACCGGCGGGCTTGTTGGTAACGATGACTATACCGCGAAATGCGCTGGCCGCTGCAAATCAAACTCCTTGCAGGCTTGAGCAATAGCCAGCAACAGCCACCGATTTGGCTCAGTGCATATATAGCTTCTCCCATCATCGCCTAGGAAATTCATCACCGGCAGGACGCAGAATTCCTCCTCGTCCCCCACTGGGGCAAAAGGCCCTACCCTAAAGCTGTAGCCGGGAAAGCGGCTGCCCAGGTAATACTCCAGCCTCTCCTTGGCTGCCGCAACTGCCGACCTCTGCTCATAAGGCGGCACTACGATGAATTGCAGGACATCTCTCTCAATAGTCATAAGGGCTTCCTCCTCCGTTAATTCCGATCAAGCGGCCGATCACGCCACCACACGGGCGGCACCTGAATGACAGCCGTTCCAGAAATACGCTCTCGATAAGCTCTTCCGCATCGCGCGGAACGTCGTCGCCCAACGGCATCTCCACCACCTTTTCGCTCTCCCTCATGCAGTTTTCGCACCGGATGTGGAGCGTGAACCATGCAGACGACCTCAGTACCGCTACGTTCATTTTGTTCTCCTTTTGTTCACATGAAAGCAGAACGGAAAGGCCGAGTCGAATCGATTCTCTCCCGAACGTTAAAAATCCACATCCGTACAAATCGTACAAAATGTACTTGACCATTTATCGTACATAACGTACGTTAATCTCATCAACGAAACGCCACGGCGACGAGGATGGGACATGCAGCACATTCGAGACATCGCTACCGAGCAGAGCAAGCGAGACCTTCGCTGGAACGGCGCTAAGACGCTCGCGGCCTGCGATCGGTACATGGCGATTGAAGCTCAGCGCGCCGGTGCAATCGGCTTCGCCCACGTCCGCAAGCCAGAGAATTCTGTGATGGGTCCGAGCTGGCTTCGCGGCGCTCTGGCGGCCGTCGCAGGTCACTATGCCTACGCTCGCGAGGTCATGGGCATCACCGACGAGGATCAGCTCTATGCTTAGTCCAGTCGACCCCTTCACCCTTCTCACTGCCAGCCTCTGCCAGACAAACGCAGCCGATGAATACGCCGACGCCATGCGCCGCCGTGAAGTGAACCCCCGCGCTCTGTCTTGGTACATCGCAGGGAACATGGATGACGGCGCTAAATTCTCGGCAGCTGCGCGGCTCGCGATCGGCCTCAAGGATGAGGATCAATTCTATGCGTGACCTTCAGAAAGCCTCAGCAGCAATCGAACGCGCAACCGCCATCAACGAAAAGATCGAGGCCGAGCGTCGGCGGATTATCCAGGCGCTCAACCGAACGATCGTTGTCGTTTGCTGCCTCTCACTCCTTGGCGTCTGGGCTCTCTCGGAAGCCGACAAGCAACTTCACAAAAAGCAACTCGACCAACAGGAGCAGATCACATGGCGGAAGTAGAGTTTGATCTTCGTCGACAGTCCCAAGCGGCAAGAGATCGAGGGCGAAACAAACCTCGTCGAAGCGATCGACGCTGCGCTCTCCGAGATCGACGAGTGCGAAATCCTGATCGCTGGCATCGATGAGAAGATTAAGAGCTTCGACGCACGCAAGAAGCAGCAGAAGGATCGCTGCGAGCGGATCCGCGCACTGATTGAGCAAGCACTGGTGGCGACGGACCAGATGTCGATGAAGCTACCCTCGGCGACGTTGTCTCTCACGAAGCGCGCTCCTGGCCTCGTTGTCACCAATGAGGCCGACATCCCGGCTCGGTTCTGGATCGAGCAGGAGCGCCCCGCTCCAAAGCTCGACAAAAAGGCGCTCGCCGCCGCTCTCAAGGAACACGAAGAAATCTCAGGCGCGACCCTCGACAACGGATCGCTGTCTCTCACCGTCCGGAGGAAGTAATGACCGCCACTGCGATTGCTACGAAATTCGATATGTCCCCGCGCCAGATCGCTCTCGTTAAGACGACGGTCGCCAAGGACACCAACGACGACGAGTTCAACCTCTACATGGAGGTTGCGAAGGCCAAGGGGCTCGACCCGTTCCTCGGGCAGATCATCCCGATGGTCTTCAACAAGGACAAACCCAACAAGCGTAAGATGACGATCATCATCAGCCGCGACGGCCAGCGCGTCATTGCGCAGCGCTGCGGCGACTATCGCCCAGCCAGTAAGCCGCCGATTTATGAGATCGATCGTGAGATGATTGGTCCGCTCAATCCGCAAGGCATCATCTCAGCAACGACGTTCTTGTGGAAGCAGGATCAGAAGTCAGGCGAATGGTACGAGGTCGCCGGGCAGTCGTTTTGGGAGGAGTTCGCTCCGGTCAAGGACGAATGGAAGACGGGCGACGATGGTCGCGGCTTCAAGACGGGCAAGCAGACGCTTGACGATTCCGGCAACTGGTGCCGTATGCCCCGCCTGATGATCGCCAAGTGCGCCGAAATGCAGGCTCTCCGAGCAGGATGGCCAGAGCAGTTCACCGGCCTCTACGACGAAGCCGAAATGGACCGCGCGAAGGTCTTGGACCTAACGGCTTCGGAGATCGTCGTGCAAGAGCAGCAGGACAATCGACTTCGCGCGATCGGTGGCAAAGACGCCCTCACCGTCTGGTGGGGCAACGACTTCGCGCTTGAGAACGTACCGGACGGCAAGTTCTTTGATGCTGTCGTCGATCACATCGCGAAGCTGGAATCTGCTGCCGTGGCGAAGTGGGAATACGCGAACCGCGCCAGCCTGCAGATCTATTGGGCACGTCATCCAGGCGATGCCTTCGAACTGAAGAAGCGACTGGAAGCAGCTCGCCAGAAGCGTGCGGCCAATGTCGACGAGAAGCTTCGCCAACATCCATTGATGGCGGGCTGATCATGTCGCAGACCGTCATCCTCCACGGCCCCAGCCAGAGGGCTTTTGCAACGGCCCTGATTGCCAAGGCCCGGCAGGAGCTGTTCTCACGATCCGCGAGGCCTCCCGCACGCTCGATCAGAATTCGAAGCTCTGGGCGATGCTCTCTGACGTCAGCCGAGCAATGACCGATGGCCGACGCCATACGGCGGAAGTCTGGAAGACGTTGTTCATGCACGCCTGCGGCCATGCGGTGCAGTTCGAGACCGGATTGAACGGCCAGCCCTTCCCGACCGGCTTCCGGTCCTCGCAGCTCACCAAGTCCCAGATGGGAGAGTTGATCGAATTCATCTACTCGTTCGGCGCTGAAAAGGGCGTCGTCTGGACTGAACCGGAAGCTCAGGAGCGCGCGGCATGACCGGATTTCTGCTTAAGCGATACGATGTCAGCGTCGCCGGCTTCCCGGCCCACGGATACGACGCTCATTCTCCCGCCGGTGCCCGCGTCAAGGCTTGGCACGCCTACTGCTCGTATCGCCATTGCTCCTTCAAGGAGTTTATGACGATCAGCAAAATCCGACGCGGCGTCGATCCAGAAGGTTACGGCCGCCCGATCTTGGTTAGCGGTCGAGAAGCATTCTGGGTTGGCTCGGATTCCCAATACGTGAAATTCGTTCGCCCGGTAGAGAAACAAACCTTCATTTCGCATCCCCTCGACGTTCAGGAGATCGCAGCATGATCGACTGGCAGAAAACCGCATCCAGCGTCATTGGCGAAGTGCATCGCAACCTTCCTGCCAACGCCGATCTAGCCACCCGCAAAAAGGCTTTGCGAGCTGCCCGCCCTTGGGAGTTCGCCTCGACGAGCTGGGGCAGGAAGGTCTGGGCGAAGCACTCCCGCAAGTATCTTGAGAAGTTCGGTCTCCCGCCTATCAAGACAAAGACGGTCGAGCACCTCTCACCGTTGGAGCGCGCCAAGCGAGCCACTGAAGAACATCAGCTGAAGCTCCGGCTGTCTGGCCTTGGCTATCAAATCGACCATCGGCCCGCGGCATCGAAAGGCGGTGAAGCATGAGAACGGCACAAGACCACCTCCGCAAGCACCCTCGGGCCTTGCCTAGCACCCTCGCCTTCATCGATCGCCGGAACACTGTCGTTGAGCAGCTCAAGCGGGAAATCGAGGCAACTCGCCAGCCCACGCGCAAATCCATCATCGACCGGTTCATGCCGTGGTTCAGCGGGAGGCGCGCATGAGCGAAAGAAAACGCCTAATCGCCCTCCGCTCAGCGACTGCTCTTAGGAACCTCTTCGTCGAACCTGATTTTTTCGCGCGCGGGATCGTCGTTCAGGACGGCCTCCTCAGCTTCATCCGGCAAGGCTTCATCCGGATCTATGTTCGCCTCGTCTGGGCTTTCAACAGCGGGAACACGGTGCTCGTCCAGCAGTTCGTCGCCATCCACCAAAGGTATTTCAACGGCTTCATCTGGCAATGGAATTGGCTCAAACTCCATCTCGGGAGGGCTTGGTCTTCTTGGTTCGTCGGTCACTCTTTCCTTCGGGTCGCTCATCGGTCGGCTCCTTGTCGATTGGAATGCGAACCCAATGGCGCCGAGAAGGTTCCATCGCGGAGGCTTTCTGATGAGGACAGTTGACGAATGGATCGGTCGCACCGACGACAGCATGCCGACGGACCAGTGCAAAGGCCGGATCTTGCGCAAGCAGTCGGATCGATGCGCCATCACCGGCCATGAATTCCGCCCCGGCGATAAGATCGAGTTCGATCACATCACGCCTCTTTGGCTTGGTGGCGAGAACCGCGAGAGCAATCTGCAGGCCGTCCTGTCGTCAGCCCATAAGGGAAAGACGAAGGCAGAGGCGACAGTGCGCGCGAAGGTCAACGCCAATCGCCTCAAGCACCTGGGCGTCAAATCGAAATCCGGAGGCTTCCAGCAGCGCTTCAAAAAGAAACTGAACGGTGACGTCGTCGACACCAGAACCGGGGAGATTGTTGGACGATGAGCGATATCGTGGAACGGCTGCGCTGGTGGGGTGCCAAAAAACGCGCGCCGCAGAATATGGCTACCCTGCCGGCTGATTGCGCAGATGGTGCCGACGAGATCACGCGCCTTCGCTCCGAGCTAGCCAAAGCCCGCATTGCGGCGCTGGAGCGATGCGCTGAAATCTTAGACGATGCTGGTGAAACGCTGGTAGATGAATGGACTAGTGACCTTGGCGGGACGGATCAGACGCGGGCGGCGGGCATCGCTTCGCATCGAGTAGCTGATGCCGCTGCCGCAATCCGAGCCCTCAAAGCAAAGGGGGAAAGCCGGTGAACCTAGGTGCAAACGTATCAAAGGCCCATCACGGGGTGGGCGATGAGCCTCTAGGCCAATACAGGAACAACGGCCCGACACCACAACAGTCTGGTCGCCTAGATGTTCCACCCTCGAACGCAAAGACTGATAGCGGAGTCCTCGTCCGCGCCAAGGTCATGAATAGCGACGGGTACAGGATGGTCACCAGTCGCAACGCGCACCGTCGTGCCGCTGTTGATAAACCCTGTGGAAATCGGGGAGAGAATGACCAAGCACGCTGAAATCCCCACCGGCTGCTGGCCTGCTGTCCTCAGAGACGAGCACGCAGCCGCTTATGCTGGCGAGAAGACCGTCGACGCCTTCTTGAGCCGCGTTGGCTCCGTGTGGCCGCGTCCTTTTATTGACACTGGCACTGGCAAGGGCAAATTCAGGGCATGGCGCAAGATCGACCTGGACCAGGCTATTGGCGTAACCGCAGGAAACGTAGACCCGGAAGCGTGGTGATGATCCCGGTCACCTTGCCGCAATACACCTCGTTCAAGAAGCTCGCGAGCGGTGCGACCGGCTATTACTGGACCTGCCCGACCCTCTATCGCAAGGCCGGGTGCCCATATTTGAGCGCGCCTCTGGGTGTGAACCTTTCGGAAAAGGAACTGCACGACGCAGCGCGTGTGTGGAACGATCGGTTGGAGGAATGGCGCCGGCAGAAGGCTAATCCACTCCAGGAGCCCGACACGAGCCGATACGGCACCGTTGAGTGGTTGGTGAATGCCTACCTCAAGCACAGCTCGTTTACGGAACGCGTGGCTGAGTTCAGCCGGCCCGATTATAGGCGCGTCCTCGATCGCGTTTGCGACGTCCGCCTCGAGAAGGGCCGCGTTGGAGACGCGAAGATTGCCAACATCGCTGTCAGCACGGCTGAGAAGATTTACGAGCAGTTCGGCGGCACCCGCATGGGCGAGAAGGTCGTCACGTACTGCAAGGCCATGTGGAAGCGCATGAAGCCGCATCATCCCGAGATGTTCAGAGTAGACACGCCGAATCCTTGGGACGGCGTGACGCTCAAGCGCCGGAAGAAGTTGACCAAGGGCCACGTGGACCGGGATGCGGTCTATCAGTTCGCCGATGGCGCGATCGAGAAAGGTCGTGGGGAATTGGCTGCTGCCGCGGTGCTGGCCTTCGAATGGCTCATGCGCCCGTCCTCGATCGGCGCGGGCTATGCGCCGTGGACCGGTTACCGGGCTTCGGATGAGCCAGACAAGATTCGCCTGAAGCACCGAAAGACGGACGAGCTCGCCCTGCACCCTCTCGAATTCGTCGACGAGGATGGCGGCCTGGTGAAGCTCTACGAGGATGCGGAGGAGGTTCTGAGCCAGACGCCTCGCTACGGGACGTCGATCGTCTGCAAGAAGAACGGTGTGCTTTTCGGCGATGGCACGTTCCTTGCGCACGAGGTCCGCGAGATGGCGGATCTGCTCCGGAGTGAAGGAAAGCTCGACGCGCCATCGTTCAGCCTGGACAAATGCAGGCATGGCGGGATGACCGAATTGGAAGAGAGCGGGCTGACCGAAGGACAGGGTCGAGTGCTGTCAAAGCACAAGACGGCAGCGGCTTATCGCGGCTATGCGAAGGAAACGGAAAAGCGCGTTTTGGAGGCCACAAAGAAGCGTTTTGGCCATTCTGAACAGGCCGAAAAGATGAATAAAAACAATGGTCGAAAAACGAAGAAAGAAGCCTGAAGTATGGCTCTTATTCAGAATGATCGTTGATTTTATTGGGAGTGCCGTGGATTTGCAGTCCTCTGCGTCACCACTCCGCCACGAGGCCTCACGACGCTTCGTGACCGAAGCGTTGGCGGGCATTTAGAATGAATAGAAAACGAGCGCAAGAGGGTTGTTGAAAAACCGGCGGGATTTCAGACCACCATACCGCCGGCTTCCGTAAATGACTGTCTAGTAGGGTGAATAGCACTGCCGTCGTGGGCCGTAGTACGGCTGGTAGCTATTGTCATACGCCCGATAAGATCGATAGCGGCTATAGCACCAATCCACATGTCCGTTCCCGACCGGCCGGGCCTGAGGCTGCGATGCAATCAGGCCGCCGATGATTGCGCCGGCCGCCAGACCTCCAATCAACGCACCAGCATCGTTATCATGACGGCGATAGTACCCATCGCGATAGTAACGATCTCGGTAGTAGCGATCCCTGTAATTCCGATCTCCGTAGCGATTTGTGCCACAGTGGTAGATATTACAGCGATCGTAATTGCGGTTATTTCTGGCGCCGGAATCTCCAAATGTACCGCGGCTTTGAACAGAGTGCTCATCACCCGAATTTTCGGCCAAGGACGGTCCGACACCCGACAAACCTGCCGCAATTGCCAACAGCAGTACCGCAACCTTCTTCATTCCAGCACCTTCTCATCTTTCCACATATATCGCGTTCGAAACCGCTCGAAGACCTAACGTTCGGACAAGGCCCAAGTTCCCTTACGTCTGTAGCAACACGTGGGAAAAGAATCGTAGTCGGTGCAATTGTGACACTTTTATTGCAAGCCCTGCTAATTTATGACGAGCTCCTAAAAATTTTCAACGGATGGATGGAATGCTCAGCTGGTTTCGTAAACTTTTGCCGCGGGAAGACAGATTCTTTGACCTCTTTGCCCAGCATTCCCGAACGATTGTCGGCGCGGCCGAAGCGCTCAATGAGTTGCTCGCCGGTAAGGATACCGAACGCCATTGCGATCGGATCGTTGCGCTCGAAAACGATGCCGACAACATCACCCGCGAGGTGCTGTTGGCGGTTCGCCGGAGCTTCATAACGCCTTTCGATCGTGTCGATATCAAGGATCTGATCCAGTCGATGGACGACGCGATCGATATGATGCACAAGACCGTCAAGACGATCCGCCTCTTTGAGCAGGCGCAATTCGATCCACGCATGCAGGAAATGGGGGCGGTAATCGTACAGGCTGCCCATCTCATCGCAGAGGCCATCCCCCTGCTCGACCGCATCAACGCCAATGCCCCGCGTCTCATGGCGATTGCTGAAGAAGTCACCCGTGTGGAAGGGCGTTCCGATGAATTGCACGATCGCGGCCTGAAGGAGCTTTTCCTCCGTCACGGCGCGTCAAATGCGATGGCCTACATTATCGGCAGCGAAATCTATGGAGAACTCGAGAAGGTCGTCGATCGCTTCGAAGATGTTGCGAACGAAATCAGCGGCATCGTGATCGAGAACGTCTAGATGGACGCCACCCTCGCCTTTCCATTACTGGCCGCTCTCATCGCGATCGCGTTGTTCTTCGACTTTCTGAACGGCCTTCACGATGCCGCGAACTCGATCGCAACAATCGTTTCGACACGCGTGCTCAGGCCGCAATATGCGGTCGCGTGGGCCGCCTTCTTCAACTTCATCGCGTTCCTGTTCTTCGGTCTGCATGTGGCTGAGACCTTGGGGACGGGCATTATCGACCCCAAGATCGTCACGCCACTGGTAGTCTTTGCGGCGCTGATGGGCGCGATAATCTGGAATATCGTCACCTGGATCTTCGGCATCCCCTCCAGCTCTTCCCATGCGCTGGTGGGCGGGCTGGTGGGCGCCGGTCTCGCGAAGGTTGGTTTCAGTTCGATCGTCTGGAGCGGCTTGCTGAAAACAGCGGGCGCGATCGTCATGTCACCGTTGATCGGCTTCATGCTGGCGCTCTTCCTAGTGCTCGTCGTTTCCTGGATCTTCGTTCGGCAAACGCCGTTCGCCGTGGACAGGACATTCCGCGTCCTGCAATTCGTGTCCGCTTCGCTGTATTCGCTGGGCCACGGCGGCAACGATGCGCAAAAGACGATGGGCATCATCGCCGTGCTTCTCTATTCGCAGGGTTATCTCGGCGGAAGTTTCCACGTACCGCTATGGGTGGTTCTGTCCTGTCAGACAGCCATGGCTCTGGGAACGCTCTTCGGCGGCTGGCGAATCGTGCATACGATGGGATCGAAGATAACCCGCCTGAACCCGATGCAGGGATTCTGCGCGGAGACCGGCGGAGCACTGACCCTCTTTGCGGCAACCTGGCTCGGCATCCCGGTTTCCACGACGCATACGATCACGGGTGCAATCATCGGCGTTGGCGCCGCACGCCGTGTCTCGGCCGTCCGGTGGGGCCTAGCGGGCAACATCGTCGTCGCTTGGGTTATTACCCTTCCTGCAGCAGCGCTCATCTCGGCACTCTTCTATTGGGCTGCAGGTCTGTTCAGTTGATCAAGAGGCGGTTTTCCGCCTCTTCCACCAGACCGATAATCGCCGCCGCATGCGACGGACGAGATGCAGGTCGTGCGACAGGACGATAAATCCCAGCGGTAGCATCCAGAATCCGAGGACGGGCAGGAATCCCAGAACACCGCCCAGGATCAAAACAACGCCTATCGACATTCGAGCAAGGCGTGATCTTGGAAGTGGAATGCTTACGGAGCCAAGAACGAGACGGCCGGTCGTGTGATCAATGCCAAATCGCTTGGCGCCCGATTTTCCAGTGGTATCATGTGCTTCAGTCATCCACAGGAGATGGGGTTATACAGAGCAAATACAAGCGGATGTCATTTTTTTGAAAAAACCGCTTGGCAAATCGGGCAAGCATTTGTATTAGGCCACTCACACCGCGGCGAGCGGTGATCCCTGGTAGCTCAGCGGTAGAGCATTCGACTGTTAATCGACAGGTCGCCGGTTCGAATCCGGCCCGGGGAGCCAGTTTAAAAGATAAACGCCTGCTTTTGTTGATATTCCAAAAGCAGGCGTTTTCTTTCCTCCACCTCCTTCTTCGCTTTTTTGAAATCAAGTTTGAGCAGTTGGCTCCTGTGGATTTGTGCCTGGAGCACCACTCGTAGTGTGCTTCAGAACCAAAGCATTTAGAGCCCCGGGAGACACGGCCACGGAACCAGAAGAGCCGGACAAGCGTCTAGATGATCCGGCAGCCATGACGGTGTCATTGGGAGCGAAATCGCATCGCCGGACGCGACAGAAGTATCGAAAGATGACTTTGCCCTTTGCCACAAGATCAGGTAGAGCCTGCGTCCGGGCGCGACCGCCATTAACTTAAGAATGGGGTCGGGTGGCAGATTGACGTCACGCCGCTGCCACGAGATCACGTGACCGCCCCTGATATTATCCAGAGCCTTGACCGATTCTCCCGACCACCCGCGCGTTATCTCAAGTCTCTGCGCAACAACCCCGGTTAGTAGCTGCATGTGCGCTCGTTGCTCGGCCTGAACCCACCCGCACAAGCTGGATTTACGGAAGTTCTTGGCTGGTACTGGTAATCGGGCCGATTTGAGCTCTGCGGCGTCGTCGTACAAGCTGACGCGATCGCGGCGAGGCCGATCAGCATTCCGGCTCTTATAAATGCCTGAACTTTTCTCATATGGTTCCCTCCCCGTGGCTACTCTGCGTCCTACACGCAAAAATGCCGCGCCACCTCGCAGATGCGAGGGATATCACGAACTCGTGACCACCCCGGCGGAGCTTGCGGCGATTCTTTCGGGGTGCCCGCAATCACCACATCCAAGGAGACATCGAAGGGCTTTCGGCATTCGTACCGGCAGCATCATGGCGCCCTGCGTTTTTCGCATGCGAGAGCTCAGAAATTCTCACGCCGATGACTGAAACTTCTGATCCATGCCTAGCGTAGTTTCGTAGCAAGAGGAAAGTGCGAAAGCTGGGTGGGGTTCCTTGGTCACAGAAGCTGAAAAGCCGGTTATTCTCTGGTTTCGTAAGGACTTGCGCCTGGACGACAACCACGCCCTCAATGCAGCGTGTAGGTCGGAACTTCAGGTTATTCCCCTCTATATTCGCGAATCCTCCACTGCTGGCACAGGCCCGCTCGGCGCGGCACAGGCATGGTGGCTGCACAACTCCCTCGAATCCCTTGAAATGAAGCTGCGCGAGTTTGGCGCCAAGCTGGTTTTGGCCTCCGGTGACGCGCTAGACGTGTTGCAGGACGTGATCCGGTCCAGTGGGGCGAAGATGGTGGTGTGGAACCGGCGCTACGACCCGCCCGGCATCGCAGTCGATACCCGCATCAAGCGGGCGCTAGGAGAGCAAGGTATCGCGGCCAAGAGCTTTGCCGGACAGCTTATGCATGAGCCGTCCACATTGTTGACCGGCGCGGGAACGCCCTACCGCACCTACACGCCATTCTGGCGCGCGCTTGAAAAGTCAGGTGAGCCAGATGAGCCGATAGAGGCGCCGACGAAGATCAATTTCGTCGCGCAGCTTCCAAAGTCCGAATCGCTCGCGGCATGGAAACTGTTGCCCAGCAAACCGAACTGGGCGAAGGATTTTGCCGATATCTGGACGCCAGGCGAAGACGAGGCACACCAGAGGCTGGACGACTTCGTTGAGGGTAGCCTACAAGACTACAGGCTAAATCGTGACCTGCCGTCCCGACGGGCGACATCGATGCTCTCGCCCTACCTTGCGCTCGGCGTCATCTCCCCTGCTCGCATCTGGCACAAGACGCGTGGGCTTGCTAAGCGCGTGCCGGCCGAGGACGTGGTGCATTTCCGCAAGGAACTCGCCTGGAGGGAGTTTTCCTACCACCTCCTCTATCACTTTCCGAAGTTACCGTATGCCAATTGGAGTGACCGGATGAACGGCTTTCCCTGGCATAACGACGAAAAGCAGTTTGCGGCATGGACGCGGGGCATGACCGGTTATCCCATAGTGGATGCCGGCATGCGGCAGCTCTGGCGGCACGGCTTCATGCACAATCGGGTTCGCATGATCGCGGCGTCGTTCCTGATCAAGGATCTGCTGATCGACTGGCGGCGCGGCGAAACCTGGTTCCGCGACACGTTGATCGACGCCGATCCGGCGAGTAACGCCGCGAGCTGGCAGTGGGTCGCGGGATCGGGGGCGGACGCCTCGCCGTTCTTCCGCATTTTCAATCCCATCCTCCAGGGTGAGAAGTTCGACCCCGACGGCTCCTACGTTCGCGAATTCGTACCCGAACTGGCTGCTCTCGAAAGCAAATACATTCACCGACCTTTCGAAGCTCCCGAAGGCGTGCTCGCAGACGCGGGGATCAAGCTCGGCATCACCTATCCCGAACCTATGGTAGACCACGCAATCGCACGGGAACGGGCTCTCCAGGCGTACAATGCGACAAGGGATGCAGCATGAACGCGCATTTTCTTCATTCCCAGCGGCGTCTGAAAATTGCAGTAGTCGGTTCCGGAATCTCCGGAGCCTCTGCAGCCTGGGCTCTTAATCCGCTCCATGACGTGACGCTCTACGAGAAAGCACTGCGCCCCGGCGGTCACACGGCTACCGTCGACATAGACTACGGCGGCGTACCAATTTCCGTCGATACAGGCTTCATTGTCTACAACGAATGCAACTATCCCAATCTGACCGCACTCTTTGCGGAACTCGATGTCGCCACGCATGCCAGCGACATGAGTTTTTCGCTGTCCTTGGATCAGGGCAAGCTCGAATGGAGCGGCGGTGGCTTGTCGTCCATATTCGCCCAGAAACGTAATCTTGTAAGTCCGTCCTTCCTTCTCATGATCCGCGAGATTCTCCGCTTCAACCGGACATGCCTGCGCGACCGCGCAGCCGGCCATCTCGCGTCACGTTCGATTGGCGACTATCTGGACTGGCGAGGGTTCTCGCCGGGTTTCACCAACAACTACCTCGTTCCGATGGCGGCTGCGATCTGGTCAACGCCCGCGACCAAGATGCTGCAGTTTCCGGCCGAGCACTTCGTCAAGTTCTTTGATAACCACCGGCTGATCTACAGAAGACAGCACCAGTGGCGAACGGTGACTGGTGGAAGCCGCAACTATCTCGACAAGCTGCTTGCGCCGCTGGGAAGCAGGCTCAGGCTCGGTTGTGGCGTGCGCAGTGTTCTGCGTACGGATGCCGGCGTGCGGGTCATCGATGAAGGCGGCAACGAGGCATTGTTCGACAGGGTCGTGTTTGCGGCTCATAGTGACCAGACGGCCAGCATTCTCGGAGACGCGACCGCTCAGGAAAAGAGACTTCTGGCCGCTATTCCCTATGAGCCCAACAGGGTCGTTCTGCACAGCGACAAGAAGCTGATGCCCAAACGGCAGAAGGTGTGGGCGTCGTGGAACTATCTGCGGTCGAGCTGCGAAGGCGGCAGCGCAGGCGCGACGGTCACCTACTGGATGAATAGGCTCCAGGGGATCGATAGCAGCCTGCCCCTTTTCGTCACGCTCAACCCCGATCGTGAACCGAACGCGCAGGCAGTATTTGCTGAGTTCACCTACAGCCACCCTCAGTTTTCGGCCGAGAGTGTCGAGGCACAGCGGGCGATTGCGGACATCCAAGGACAAAACAACTGCTATTTTGCCGGAGCCTGGACCGGCTACGGCTTTCATGAAGATGGGCTAACGTCCGGTCTGAGCGCTGCAACGGCGCTTGGAGCGATCGTGCCGTGGCAAAGCGCCGATCGGCGGCATGTTAACGAGCCACGGCTGGATGCCGTGCCATGAAAAGGCACTCGAGATTAAAAGGCAGCAGCATGAGCGGTAATGGCCCCCCGCCCGAGGCAGCGGCCGCGCTCTATGTCGGCGATGTGATGCACCAGCGGATGAAACCGTTTGGCCATCGCTTCCGCTACAGGGTTTTCTCGCTTTTGGTCGATCTCGACCGACTGCACCATGTGGATAGGCAGTCGCGGCTCTTCTCTGTCAACCGGGGGAACTTGGTCTCGTTTCACGAGTGCGACCACGCCGGCAATCAAGGGATACGCAGCTATGCTGACGACCTTCTGGCGCACGCAGGCTTGCGAGCGGCGCGCATTCTCCTTGTCTGCTACCCGCGAGTGTTCGGCTATGTGTTCAATCCGATCGCTGTTTATTACGCCTATGACTACGCCGACGACCTGATCGCAATGGTCTACGAGGTGCGCAATACTTTCGGAGAGCGTCATTCCTACGTGTGCCCCGTCCAGCTCGGTGATTTATCGCAAGGCGGCCTGCGGCAGGCATGCGACAAGCTCTTCCACGTTTCCCCCTTCATCGGCATGGGCACACGCTATCATTTCCGGATGCTGCCGCCGGGCAAGGAAATTCGGTGGAGGATTCTCGAAACAGATGCGGACGGACCGTTGCTGGCCGCGACATTCTCGGGTCGCAGGCTTCCCTTGACGACCATTACGCTCGCCAGGCTGATGATCAGCATCCCCCTTTTGACCGTCAAGATCGTTGCGGGTATCCACTGGGAGGCGCTGAAACTCTGGCTGAAAGGGGCCCGATACCTCGCGCGGCCGGCGCCGCCGGCGCCGGTGAGCGTCGCTCCACCGCACCGTGTTGCGGAGGCCGCGGAATGATATTACCGTCAGCGACAATCGCTGGGGGGCGGAATGTTGCAACGCATGCTCTTCCTTAACCGGCAACAAAATCGCTGGAGGAGAATGCTATGACGGGTTCCCGGGATTGGTCTTCTTTCGCTCAGAACGCGACCGTGCTCTCTCTCGAGAGTGTCGCCGGAGCGTCCAAGGGATTGCCGCTTAAGGGCAAACTTGCGCTGCGCGCCTTGCTGCAACTGCAGCACGGCTCGTTGACGGTTATCTTTCCAGATGGGCGCAGTGTGATAGCCAAGGGGAGTAACCCCGGGCCAAACGCCGCGATCCGTCTCAACAACTGGAATATCGCCAATCGAGCATTGGCGAGCGGCACAATCGGCGTTGCGGAAAGCTACATGGACGGTGACTGGGAAAGCCCGGACATAACGTCATTCCTCGAACTGTTTCTGATCAACGAGGAGGCGGCCAAAAATTATCCACGCGGCGGCAGCGTCGTGCGAATTGTCGAACGGGTGCGCCACTGGATGCGCGCAAACACCAAGGCGGGCTCAAAGCGCAACATCTCGGCGCATTACGATCTCGGCAACGATTTCTACAAGCAATGGCTCGACCCTACGATGACCTACTCGTCGGCGCTTTATTCGACCGGCGCGAGCGATCTGCAGTCAGCGCAGCGGGCCAAATACCGAGCCCTGGCCGAAGCGACCGGCATCAAGCCCAACGACCATGTGCTGGAAATCGGCTGTGGGTGGGGCGGTTTCGCGGAATTTGCTGCCAGTGAACTGAACTGCCGGGTGACTGGCCTGACGATCAGCCGCGAGCAACTTGCCTTCGCGGAAGATCGCATCCGCAAGGCCGGCCTTAGCGACAAGGTCGAGTTTCGCTTCCAGGACTATCGAGACGAGGCCGGAGTCTATGACAGCATCGTCTCCATCGAGATGTTCGAGGCAGTGGGCGAAAAGTACTGGCCAGCCTATTTCTCCAAGCTGCGTCAATGCCTGAAACCGGGCGGCAAGGCGGGACTTCAGATCATCACCATTCGCCCCGAGGCCTTTGACGAGTATCGCAGCAATCCCGATTTTATCCAGCGCTATGTCTTCCCCGGCGGCATGTTGCCGACGCGCGACCACTTGGCCGAACTTGGCCGGAAGGTGAATTTGTCACTGGTCAGGGACTTTGGTTTCGGGTTAGACTACGCTCGTACACTTGCCGAATGGCGTGAGCGATTTTGGTCGGTATGGGAGCGCGTCCGCCCGTTGGGCTTCGACGAACGCTTCAAGCGGCTCTGGGAATTCTATTTATTTTATTGCGAAGCGGGATTCCGCGCTCGAAACATAGACGTCCGCCAGGTCGTCTTTGCGCGGAGTTGACGAGAGCGGATGGCGGCCACTCCGACAGATGACCTCCTGTCGGGCCGCCATCCGCCTCGTCCTTGCCTCGACAATCTAGATCACTCCGCAGGATGCGGCATTGCCGGACGCGCCTGCTTTTGAAGCGGCCGCTGCCGCCAACCGGTCGAACGATTGACCAACCAGAAATACAGGCCGTAGGGCAGAAGATTGACTAGCTTCATCATGTACGTGAAGCGCTTCGGGAAGGTAATCTCGAAGCTTTGAGACTTGAGGCCCGCCGAAATCTGCCTGGCAGCCGCTTCGACCGAGACGAGCGAGGGCATGGGGAATTCATTCTTCTTCGTAGCTGGAGTATCGACGAAACCCGGATTGATCAGTTGGATTCGGATGCCCATCTTGTCGAGATCAAATTTCAAACTCTCAGCCATGTTGATCAGGGCGGCCTTTGTGGCGCCATAGGCCGCACCTGTGGGCAGGCCGCCATAGCCTGAAACGGACGAGACGACGGCGATTTGCCCCTGCCCCTTTGCCTTCATGTGCCGTACAGCCGGGATAAGGCAATTCACAACACCCTGCAGATTAACGGCGAAACTCTGCTCGAAATCCGATAGTCTCAACTCTTCCGCGTGCACTGGCAGATAGACGCCGGCGTTGAAGACGGCCAAAGCCAGCGCTCCATGTTCATATTCGATCGAAGCGAGCACGTGCTCCATGTCTTCGGCGTTGGTCACATCGCCGTCGAGCACGATGATGCTGCCTGACAGATCGCTAGCCTCCGCTTGCAATTCGGCGAGCTTCTCATGGTCACGAGCAGTGACGGCGACCTTGTATCCTTCTTCCGCAAGTTTCAGTGCCAACGCTCGCCCGATTCCGGAACTCGCGCCTGAAATCCAGGCTATCCCATGTTCAGGACGAGCGACGAATTCTTGCATGGCACATATCCTCCAGACTGTCTTGCGAACGTCAGAACGGGCCCGGGAGTTCCTCGTCATCTCCCAGATTCAAGTCGGTATCACGCCATTGTGGCTGCTTTCAGCCGATCAGGTCGCCGATAAATTGGCGGAAGGAGCCGGTCAGCTTGATCGGTGCGTCGAGAACCGAAAACGCGATGCAGGGACGGTCCTTTTCGGCAATCGGCCGGTGGTCGACGCTCTCGTCGGCGACAGAGATATCGCCAGGTCCGAAACGGCCCCGGCTGTCGTTGAAAGCGCCGTCCAGGACCAGGGTGAGCTCCATACCCTTGTGGGTATGCGCGGGCAGCGCCCGGCCAGCTTTGATCCACATCAGGCTCACTTCGCAACCGTCGATGTCAGTGGAGTATTCCTTGAAGCCCGGCAGCTTTGTCTTCCACGGCACCGTGTCCACATCATAGCCGACGAGATCGCGGATCGCCTTCGGGAACGAGCCCGCTACTCGCAGCTTCGTAGCTCCGTCATTCTCTTCGGCGGGCGGCGTGGAGGCGAATACCGCAGCGAGCAGCGCCTTGCGATCACCGACGGGAGCCTCCGGCATCTGCTCAAGGGCCTCGCCCGCGAGCAACTCGAGATCTCTCACAAGCAACCGATGATCGGGCTTCATTTCGAGATGCGATTCCACCAGCACGCGCGCCGGCTCGGGAAGGGATCCGGCGACGTAATGCGCCATCAGTGCATCGACCGTGTCGATATGCTCGTGAACCATGACGGTTTCGGTCGTTTCCGCTTTTAGAGATTGCTTTGTCGTCATCCGTACGTCGAAAGTCAATCTCCGGATCACAAAAGGCTATGAACCGCGCGATCTCGACCACGCCGGGCCGCGGGAAGTCTAATTTTGTCACTGCACTCAAAGGCATGGAATAGCATTTCTTGCCAACCCAGCCTTGTGAAGGGAAAAGACCGTTCCTAAACTAAGCGTTCCACAAGAGGCAGATTCCATGACCGTCTATCCCTCCGTTCTAGAGGCAATCGGCAACACTCCCTTGATCAAGCTGAAGGGCGCGTCGGAAGCGACCGACTGCACTATTCTCGGCAAAGCGGAATTTCTCAATCCGGGCCAGTCGGTCAAGGATCGCGCGGCACTCTACATCATTCGCGATGCCGAGAAGAAGGGTTTGCTGAGGCCAGGCGGGGTTATCGTTGAAGGAACGGCGGGCAACACCGGCATCGGCCTGACTGTCGTTGCGAAGGCGCTCGGCTACCGAACCGTCATCGTGATCCCCGAGACCCAGAGCCAGGAAAAGAAAGACGCGCTGAAACTGCTCGGTGCCGAGCTCGTCGAGGTTCCCGCCGTTCCCTACAAGAACCCGAATAACTATGTGAAGGTGTCAGGAAGACTTGCCGAACAGCTGGCAAAGAGCGACCCTAACGGCGCGATATGGGCAAACCAGTTCGACAACGTTGCAAACCGACAGGCCCATATTGAAACGACTGCCCGCGAAATCTGGAACGACACGAATGGCAAGGTGGATGGCTTCATTTGCTCTGTCGGCTCAGGCGGAACACTTGCAGGCGTCGCAGCCGGCCTGAAGGCCTTCAGCAAAGACATCAAAATCGGCCTTGCCGATCCTGACGGAGCAGCGCTCTACGAATTCTACAAGAACGGCGAACTCAAGTCCGCCGGGTCCTCGATCACCGAAGGGATCGGTCAAGGGCGGATCACCGCGAACCTCGACGGCTTCACGCCCGATTTTGCCTACAGCATCTCGGATGCCGAAGCCCTGCCCTACGTCTTCGATCTCGTCGAGCATGAAGGTCTGTGCCTCGGCGGGTCGACGGCGATCAACATCGCCGGTGCTGTGCGCCTCGCCAAGGAGCTCGGCCCCGGCCATACCATCGTGACAATCCTCTGCGACTACGGTAACCGCTACCAGTCAAAGCTTTTCAATCCCGATTTTCTGACGTCCAAGGGCCTGCCGGTTCCGTCTTGGCTGGCCAAGACACAAGACATACAGATCCCATACGAACCAGCAGCGTGAGACCCTATGCCCGTCAATGCCCTCTATCGTGACGATTTCTATCTTTCGACATGCGAGGCGGTGGTAACCGCCGTTCACGAAGACGGGGGCATTGAGCTGGATCAGACCTGCTTCTATGCCACATCCGGAGGCCAGCCGGGCGATACCGGCTTTCTCGAGCGCGCCGACGGTAGCAAGATCGCCCTTGGCCAGACGAAGCATGGTGCAACAAAGGATATCGTCGTCCACGTGCCGCTAGAGGGTGAGACACGACCGAGCGTCGGCGAAAAGCTGGTGCTGCATGTCGACTGGCCACGCCGCTACAAGATGATGCGAATGCATACCGCCTGTCACCTGCTCTCCGTTGTCTGCCCCTATCCGATCACGGGTGCTGCCGTTGGCGAAGACGAGAGCCGCGTCGACTTCGACATGAGCGAGACGATCGACAAGGATGATGTCACCGAAAAACTCATGGAGTTGGTGCGGCAGAACCATCCGGTTTACCTGCAGTGGATCACCGACGAGGAACTTGCGGCCAATCCCGGCATTGTCAAATCCAAGAATGTTCGCCCGCCAATCGGCTTGGGCCGGGTCAGCCTTGTCTGCATCGGCGAAAACTCTGCGATTGACAGCCAGCCTTGTGGCGGCACACATGTGTCCGAAACTCAGGAAGTCGGCCAGATTCACATTGCCAAAATCGAGAAGAAGGGCAAAGAAAACCGTCGCTTCCGAATTCGCTTCGGCGCTCCCGGCGACGAAGCCTGAAGCCTAGGGAGAACAGAATGAGTGAAGAGAAGAGCCGTTTCGTCGTTTCGGCCGATTGGCTGCAGGCGGAATTGGGCAAGCCGGATTTACGTATCCTCGATGCGTCCTTTTATCTGCCTGCACAGAAGCGCGATGCCGACGCGGAATATGCAGCAGGCCATATCCCGGGCGCCATCCGCTTCGATCAGGACAAAATTGCGGATCACTCTGTGCCGCTGCCTCACACGATCCCTTCGCCCGAGCTTTTCGCGGCCGAGGTCGGAAAGCTCGGCATCGGAGAAAACGATCGCATCGTCGTCTATGACGGGATCGGGATGTTCGCATCGCCTCGGGTCTGGTGGCTGTTTCGCGTGATGGGCGCGCGGCATGTGTATGTGCTCGACGGCGGTCTGGACGGTTGGAAGTCCGAGGGACGGCCGCTTGAAACAAACGCGCCGCGCGTCGAACCCAAGATTTTCAAGTCCACCTATGATGCCTCGCGCGTTGTCACTCTCGACACGATGCGGGACATCGTTGCGAGCGGTGCCCTGCAGATAGCCGATGCCAGAAGTGCGGGCCGGTTTGCGGCGCTTGAACCTGAGCCTCGGGCCGGCATGCGCTCGGGTCATATGCCGGGCGCGCGGAACCTGCCATCGGGCGTATTCGCCACTCAAGGCCGCTTCAAGTCACTGCCGGAACTCAAGCGGACGATTGAAGACGCGGGCATCGACCTGTCGAAGCCCGTCGTCACATCCTGTGGCTCCGGGATCACGGCCGCGATCATTACGCTGGCGCTGGAGTCGCTCGGTCACACCGACAACAAGCTCTACGACGGCTCATGGAGCGAATGGGGCGGTCGCGACGACACGCCCGTCGTTACGGGCCCGCCAGAACCGGTCAAAGCTTGACGCGATGGTGAAGGCCCCCTCTTCCCTGAAAGCCCATATTACGCGCCTTGAAATGACGGCACCGCCAAAGGCAAGCCTGCCGATGCCGATCAACATCCAGACGGCGATCATGCGGGCGCCCGATGTTCCGCTGCCTTTCTACCGCTATCTCTACCGCCAGGTCGGCGCCCGGTGGCAGTGGGTGGATCGTTTGCGTATGACCGACGAGGAACTGGCCAAGACGCTGCACGACAAGCGCAACAGTATCAGCGTGCTCTACGTCAATGGCGCGCCCGCTGGCTTCTATGAATACTTCGTCGAGGACGAAGACACGATCGAGCTCAGCCACTTCGGGCTGTTCGAGCATGCGCTTGGTCTCGGGATAGGCAAGTGGTTCCTGTTGCAGGCGCTTTACGCGATTTGGACGCTCAATCCGAAGCGGGTCACGACGACGACCAACAATCTCGATCACCCACGCGCTCTGCAGCTCTACCAGATGTTCGGCTTTTCACCGGTCTCCACAGGTTCGGGGATCGTCCGGCCACTCAGCGACAAGGAAATTCTGGAGTTGAGCAAGAAGGACTGGTGAGGCGATCTCACCGCAACCGGTTCGAAAAGCGGCCACGCAGGAATCGGGTGGCCGACACGACGGCAAAGGTGCATCTCATGGCAATCAGCACGGAGATCTGCCATGACCGACATCCGCTTTTCCGCAATGCCCACTGCCGACGCCGAACATCTCTGGTGCGGCGGTGCGGACGCCTACGGCTTCTCACCTGAGACAATGGTCTCGGAGGGCCCCGGCCATCCTTGCCGTCACTGCTTGCAGAATATCAATGCAGGTGAGGAGTTGCTGGTCTTCGCCTACCGGCCGTTTCCTGAGCTTCAGCCGTATGCAGAGACCGGCCCAGTCTTCCTCCACAAGCGACCCTGCGAGCGCTATGCCGCCGAAGAGGTCCTGCCGCCGGTCCTGACGAGCCCGGATTTTATCGTGCGCGGCTACAATGCAGACAACCGCATTGTCTACGGCACGGGCGCAGTAACGCTGACGGTCGATATCCGCTCCTATGCCGCCCAGCTCCTCGAGCGGCCGGAAATCGCCTATGTGCATGTTCGATCGGCGCGCAACAACTGCTATCAATGCCGCATAGACCGGTAACAAAAAAGGGCCGGTCGCGGCGGAACGCAACCGGCCCCTACCTAACGTAACGTGATGGGAATTACGCTACGTTCAGTACACTTTCCGGTGCGTAGGCTTCATAGCCCAGCGCTTCGGCCACCGGCTTATTGGTGACGCGGCCCTTATGAACGTTAAGACCGTTCCTAAGGTGACGATCTTCTGCGATGGCGCGCAGTCCGCGGTCTGCAAGCGCCAAACCATAAACCAGCGTCGCATTGTTCAGGGCATGCGCCGAGGTAACCGGCACGGCGCCTGGCATGTTGGCGACGCAATAGTGCACCACGTCATCGACAATGTAGGTCGGCTCGGAATGGGTCGTTGCATGCGACGTCTCGAAGCAACCACCCTGGTCGATGGCGACGTCGACAATGACAGAGCCGCGCTTCATGCCCGACAACATTTCACGGGTGACAAGCTTCGGAGCAGCGGCACCTGGAATGAGCACGGCGCCAATGACGAGATCGGCCGAGAAGACTTCCTCTTCGAGAGCCTGAATACTGGAATAGCGGGTGTGGACACGGCCGCCGAAGATGTCGTCGAGCTGTCGCAGGCGCGGAAGAGATTTGTCGAGGATGCTAACGTCGGCCCCGAGGCCCGCCGCCATCCTGGCTGCATGCAAGCCCACCACGCCGCCGCCGATCACCGCGACCTTGGCTGGCAGCACGCCGGGCACACCACCCAGCAAGATGCCGAGACCACCATTGGCCCTCTGCAGCGCGGTCGCACCTGCCTGGATCGACAGCCGTCCCGCAACCTCAGACATCGGTGCAAGGAGCGGCAGGCCACCCCGGTCGTCCGTCACGGTCTCATAAGCCACAGCGGTGACACCGGAGGCAAGCAGACCCTTGGTCTGCTCCGGATCGGGCGCGAGATGAAGATAAGTGTAGAGAATTTGACCATCGCGAAGCTGCGCCCACTCGGAGGGCTGCGGCTCCTTGACCTTTACGATCATGTCGCACTTCTCGAAGATCTCCTTGGCCGACGCCGCGATTTTTGCGCCAGCAGCCGCATAGGCGGCATCATCAGCCCCGATGCCGGCGCCTGCTTTGGTCTCAACCCAGACTTCGTGGCCGTGCGCGATATATTCACGAACGGATGCGGGTGTCAGGCCGACACGATATTCATGATTCTTGATTTCCTTCGGGCAACCGACACGCATTAGGCGTTCCTCTCTCTTTATGTCCGCTCAGCGGAGTGTCTTTGACCGTAGAATCCAATCACCATCGCCACGAAATGTCCTTGCAAAGACAGTTTGCGTCGGCACTGATTTTCGAAGATTATTGCGAATTCGAGAAAATCATCGAAAGTTCTTCGAATGTCTCCACTCGACACCATCGATCTTGCGATTCTGAAGACGCTTCAATCGGATGCCCGCATCACCAATGCCGACCTGGCCGCCAAGGTCGGATTGTCGGCTTCAGCCTGCTCCCGCCGGCTTGATATATTGGAGAAAAGCGGCGTCATAAGCGGCTATCATGCCCATGTCTCCCACAAGTCGCTCGACTATAAGATGATCGCTGTGGTGCACATCTCCCTGTCAGGCCAGTTTGCAAAGACGCTCTCGGAATTCGAGACAGCGGTTAAGCGCTGTCCGAATGTGCTTGTCTGTTATCTGATGTCTGGCGAATACGACTACATTCTCCGCGTTGCAGCCCGCGACCTCGAGGATTACGAGCGCATCCATCGTGATTGGCTCTCGGCGCTTCCGCACGTCGTCAAGATCAATTCCAGCTTTGCCCTGCGGGAAGTCATCGATAGACCAAACGTCGGGCTTTGACTGAGCCAAAATCGGCAAACAGTTCTTGCATCGAAGCAGCGGCTTCGTTACCCCAGCCTGGTCCCCCGGCAGCAAGACGTAAGCATGACATCCAAGACCCAAGGCTATATTTTCGTTCTGCTCGCGATCACCATATTCTCGCTGCAGGACGGTATCTCGAAGCATCTGGCATCCGCCTATCCGCCTGTTTTCGTCACGATGATCCGCTATTGGGCTTTCGCCGCCTTTACCGTTGCGCTCGCGTGCAGGATGAGGGGTGGCTTGAAGCAGACCGCCAAAACAAAGAGGCCGCTGCTGCAGACAATCAGGGGCGTTTTACTGGCAGCCCAGGTTGTCGTCGTCATCAACTGCTTTGCGCTCATCGGCCTCGCCCACTCGCAGGCGATCTTTTCCGCAACCCCTATCCTGATTGCACTCCTGTCGATGCCGATCCTTGGGGAACGGGTCGGCTGGCGTCGTTGGACGGCGATTGCCGCGGGCCTGGTCGGTGTCCTATTGATCCTTAAGCCGGAAGGCGAGTTCTTTGACGTCAAGCTGCTCCTTGCTGTCTTCTCGTGCTTCCTGTTCGCTTTCTATGTAATCGCCACACGTCTCGTCAGTAGGGACGACTCGGCCATGACGAGCTTCTTCTATACCGGTGTTGTTGGCGGCGTTGCCATGACGCTGGTCGGCCCTTTTTATTGGACCTGGATGTCGGGTTGGGACTGGGGATGGATGGCACTTGTCTGCATGACCAGCATCTCGAGCCACTATTTTCTGATCCGTGCGTATGACATGCTGGATGCCGCCGCCGTGCAACCGCTGACATATCTGCAGCTGGTTTATGCATCAATCATCGGCGTCGTGATCTACAATGAGAGACTGAGCCTCACCATGATCATCGGCTCCGTCATCGTCGTCGCGGCAGGCATCTTCACCGTATGGCGGGAACACGTCGTTGCACGCAGGTCGCGTTCTTAGCCAGCCTCTCCACAAGTTTAGACCGTGCTATTAAAGTATTCTCAATGTTCGCCCCATAGAATTCACCTGTATGTTTCTTGTGGAGCGTAGCATGCAGAACAACCTGAATATTATTACTCGCAAGGCGGAACGCAGATCCTGCCGCATATTCGGTAAAGTCCGCTATCTCACGAAAGAAGTGGACGCTCGTATCCTCGATATGTCGACTACCGGCATGGCCGTCGAAATCCGAGCGCCGATTCATGCTTCATCCGGCAGCCGTGTACAGATCCTCGCTGACGATCTCGGAACGCTTCACGGCATCATACGCTGGAGCCACAATGGCCGTCTTGGAATTCAGTTCGATCCGAACTCCAATGCCCGCGCACAGGTATCCTCGTATTTCCGTTTTTTCCACAAAGACGTAAGACCTGTGCTGAAGCGATAATTGCCCTGTCATTTTCGGGGTTTACTCCTTCGCAAATCACCCTAGTCTCGCCTGCGGGCCGGGCGACGCGTGATTTTCGAAGGAGTTTTCATGTCTTCCATTCTCGATCTGCCGCCGATGACCCGCCGCTCCTTGCTTGGCGGCATTGCCGCGACGTCGGCGCTCATCCTGCTTCATCCTTTTAGCGCACGCGCAGCTGCCAATCAGGCTCATCTGCGCTTGATGGAAACGACCGACATTCACGTCAACGTCTTTCCCTACGACTACTATGCGGACAAACCGAACGACACGATGGGGCTGGCGCGCACAGCCACCATCATCGACAACATCCGGGCGGAAGCTGCCAATTCACTGCTGATCGACAACGGCGACGTGCTGCAGGGAAACCCGATGGGCGACTACATGGCCTATCAGCGCGGGATGAAGGACGGTGACGTCCATCCGGTCATCAAGGCGATGAACACACTCGACTACACCGTCGGCACACTCGGCAACCATGAATTCAATTATGGCCTCGACTTCATGTTCAAGGTGCTGGACGGCGCAAACTTCCCGTTCGTCTGCGCAAACCTGACGAAGGGCCAGCTCGCATCGGATCCGACGAAGGACGAGCTGTTTTTCAAGCCTTACATCATCGTCGAGAAGGTCATCAAGGATGGCGCCGGCAACGAGAGCCCCGTCAAGATCGGCTTCATCGGCTTCGTGCCGCCGCAGATCATGATGTGGGACATCAAGAACCTTGAAGGCAAAGCGCAGACGCGCGATATCGTCGAGGCTGCCAAAGCTTGGGTGCCGGTCATCAAACAGGAAGGCGTGGATATCGTCATCGCCCTCTCGCATTCGGGCATCGACGGCACGGCGCCGTCAGAGAAGATGGAGAATGCATCCCTGCATCTGGCGGCCGTCGATGGGATCGACGCGATCTTCACCGGGCACCAGCACCTCGTGTTCCCCGGCCCGAAGACCTGGGATGGCATCCAGAACGCCGATCCGGTGAAAGGCACGCTGCATGGCAAGCCTGCTGTGATGGCCGGCTTCTGGGGTTCGCATCTCGGCCTGATCGATCTCCTCCTAGAGAAGGACGGCAAGGGTTGGAAGATCGTCGACTTCACGTCGGAGGCACGACCGATCTATCACCGCGATGACAAAAAGAAGGTCGTCGCCGACGTGGCTGACAAAAAGGACATCGTCGAGGCCGCGAAAGCCGAGCATGATGCAACGCTCGCGTATGTGCGCACCCCGGTCGGCAAAACCTCGGCTCCCCTGTACTCCTATTTCGCGCTGGTTGCCGACGACCCTTCCGTTCAGATCGTCAGCCAGGCGCAGACTTGGTATATCAAGCAGATGCTTGGTGACACCGAATACAAGGACCTACCGGTGCTTTCGGCAGCGGCGCCCTTCAAGGCGGGCGGTCGCGGGGGCGCCGATTACTATACGGACGTGCCCGCTGGCGACATCGCGATCAAGAACGTCGCTGACCTCTACCTCTATCCCAACACGGTGCAAGCAGTCGCCATCACCGGTGAGCAGGTGAAGAACTGGCTGGAAATGTCAGCCGCCATGTTCAACGAGGTGAAGCCCGGGTCGAAGGACGCGGACCTGTTGAACAACGCCTTCCCATCCTACAACTTCGATGTGATCGACGGCGTGACCTACCAGATCGACCTGTCGCAACCGCGCAGGTTCGATGATGACGGCAAGCTGATCAATGCCAATGCGAACCGCATCCAGAACCTGCAGTTCGAGGGCAAGTCCATTGATCTCCAGCAGAAATTCGTGGTCGTCACCAACAACTACCGCGCAGGTGGCGGTGGCAAGTTTCCCGAAATTGCAGCCGACAAGGTCGTTTTCCAGGCACCGGACACCAACCGCGACGTCATCGTCCGCTTCGTCCACGAGCAAGGCACCATCAATCCGTCGGCCGACGGCAACTGGACATTCAAGCCCCTTCCGGGGACGACAGCCGTTTTCCAGAGCGGTCCCAAGGCCAAGCAATTCCTCGCAGACGTGAAAAGCGTCAAGATCGAAGATGCCGGCGAAGGCACCGATGGATTCGCCAAATTCCGTCTTGTGCTCTAGCCGTCAGGAGGGTGGCGAGGCAGCGCGCCTCGCCTACTCCGCCGCGACGGATATGTCCCGGCCAGCAAATTCCGCGACTTCGGCGGTAAAATCAGCATGGCTGGGGCATTGAGAAAGCCTAGACCGAAACGCATCAATCATCCAAGTCGCTGCGGGTCCGGGAGGGGTCGAGATTCGTCTCATCGCATAAATCGGATACTCACCCTGCTCGTAGGCCTGCAGGTCGAGGTGAACCAGGGCTCCGCTTCTCAACTCGTCTCGAATGAGTGAAGCCGGGAGGCCACCCCAGCCGAGACCGCCGCGGATGAGGGAATGCTTCGTCGCAATATCGCTAACCCGCCACGTCTTGTAGGAGAGCACGTTGAAATCCCGGCCTTTGGTCAATCCCGACGCATCGGTCACAACAAGCTGCGTCTCTTCGCGAACATCGGCCAGCGTCAGCGGCCGGCGTATCCGCGCCAGAGCATGAGCGCTCGACGCCACGGGCATCATGAACGAATGACCGATGCGCTCGGTCGCAAGCGAGTCATGCTGCTGGAGGATAGCGCCGCCGATTCCAACCGTCGCCTTGCCGTTTGAGACGAGATCCATCACCACGCCAAGTTCGCCGACCGCCAGATTGAGGGCAACGGACGGAAACTCGTCACGAAATTCGCGCAGGACCTCGACCACCGCCTGCGACGGCACCATGACACTGATCGCC
This sequence comes from Hyphomicrobiales bacterium, assembly GCA_900466605.1. Taxonomy (GTDB): domain Bacteria; phylum Pseudomonadota; class Alphaproteobacteria; order Rhizobiales; family Rhizobiaceae; genus Rhizobium. The sequence continues at coordinate 156,900 of UBMU01000015.1, read as the reverse complement.
ACGGATACCTCGGCCTCCAGCCCTTCCTTCAACCCCTTTACGCGGGCGCGCATAACCTCGAGATCCGCTACGAGGCGCCGAGCATCTTCGAGAAGCGCCTTCCCCGCCTCCGTCAGCTTCGGCTGCCTTGCCCCCGAGCGCTCGAAAAGCGGCACTTCCAATTGAGCTTCAAGATTAGCGATCGTATAGCTGACGACCGATTGAGCGCGGTTGAGCGATCGCGAAGCGGCCGAAAAACTGCCCGTCTCGGCAACCGTGAGGAACACCTGCAACTGGTCCAATGTCGGGTTCGGAAGCATGCCCTATCCAATCTATCGATGATTTCAATCGACATTATCACAGTTTTTTCGATAGCCGGCCAGTCCTATTTTCTGTCTCGAAGCAAGCGGCTCGAAACTCCCTAGAAGGGCCGCGCAGTCAATTCGAGAGGAAATTCAATCATGTCGTCCATTTTGCTTTTGACTTCCAGCCCACGCGCAGACTCGCTTTCCACCACGATCGCAAGTGACCTTGTCGAGAAGATCAAGGCTCAGAATCCAGGCAGCACTGTCGCTCGTCGCGACCTCGCCGCCAACCCGCTTCCGCATATCGACGACCTTTTCACCGCAGCCATCCGCAAGCCGGCCGATGCCCGCACCGCTGACGAAGCGGCCGCAGTAAAGACGTCCGACGAGCTTGTTGCTGAACTGCTTGCCGCGGACACGATCGTCATCGGCACCGGACTCATCAACTTCAACATCTACTCGTCGCTGAAGACCTGGATCGACAATGTTGCCCGCGCCGGCCTTACCTTCAAGTACACTGAGAGCGGCCCGGTTGGCCTTGCCACCGGCAAAAAGGTCTATGTTGTTCTTGCTTCCGGTGGCGTGTACTCGCAGGGGCCGGCGGCCGGCATGAATCATGCCGTTCCGTACCTGAAGTCGGTCCTCGGCTTCCTCGGCATCACCGACATCGAAACGATCTACGTCGAAGGCCTGGCCTTTGGTCCAGAAGCCGCCGAGAAGGCAATTGGCGCCGCCAAGGCTCGCGCCGAGGAAATCGCCCTCGCCGCCTAATCCGCGTCAAGACTGACGTCGAAACGGCCGGTCCTCACCGGCCGTTTTCATTTTGCCCCGAGCTCGGTCACGAAAGCCTTCACGGTATCGAGTATTTCGCTGGCGAAGTCTTCATCGCTCGCGATCCGCGCGAGGCCCAGTGCGCCGACCATGAGAGAGGACGCCACAATCGCTTTGCGTCGAGCCTCCGCCTCATCAGTCGTCTTCATGCGCGCCTGCATATTGCGGATGTTCGTCTTCATCTGATTGGTCGCGAGCAACCGGCCTCTTTCGCCGCCACGTGCTATATCAGCGGCGAGCGCTGCAAACGGGCACCCCTCGGCCGTTTCTTCGCGGTGTTCCCCGCTCAGATAGGTCGCCGCGTACTCTTCCAACGGAATGTCCTCCGGGGCTCGCCCTTCCGACCGCACTTTGGCATCCCAGGCGCCGAAGGCCGATTTCATCGCCTCGGCCACCAACTCGTCCCGCGAGGCGAAATGCTTATAAAATCCGCCGACGGTGAGCCCCGCCTCCTTCATCAGATCCGCGACGCCGACCCCTTCCAGACCCTTCTCGCGTAAACGCTTGGCGGCGATCTCCACGATCTTCTCGTGCGTCTTGCGCTTATCCTGCTGCGAGTGACCCATGAAAATTCTCTCCTGGTACCTGTTGACTCATGTGGATTATGAGCATACTCCATATGGATATTAACCGTAATCCAGATCACACAAATTTCCAAGAGGAGTCGTGCAATGCGTCTGAAGGATAAGGTCGCGCTCATTACGGGCGGAAATAGCGGCATCGGTCTAGCGACTGCCAAGGTATTTCTTGATGAAGGAGCCAAGGTGATCATCACCGGCCGCAATGCCGAGACGCTTACAGCCGCGAAGAAGGCGCTCGGAAGCAATGTGCTTGCGCTGAAACTTGACGTTACGGATGTGCCCGCCACGGAAAAGGCGTTTGCGCAGGCATCTGCCGAGTTTGGCAAGTTCGACGTGCTTTTCGCGAACGCCGGCATCGGTGGCGCCACACCACTTGGCGGAACGTCCCTTGAGCAATTTAACACCATCATATCCACGAACCTGACCGCCGTCTTCTTCACGGTCCAGTCGGCCCTGCCGCACCTCAACGACGGCAGCTCGATCATCCTCAACGGATCGGTGCATGCCGTGCTTGGCGCGCCTGGCTGGTCTGCCTATGCGGCTACAAAAGGCGCAGTGCGCGCCATGACGCGCAACATGGCGTCCGAGCTTGCTCCACGCGGCATACGCGTCAATCAGGTGACCCCCGGCGGCACCAGGACGCCTATCTGGCAACCAATGGCCGCCACGGCTGATGCCATGTCGGCGCTCGAGGCCAGGTTGGGCGCCATGAGCCCGCTCGGACGAATGAGCGAAGCGGACGAAATTGCCAAAGCTGCGCTCTATTTCGCTTCAAGCGATTCGGCCAATGTCACCGGGATCGAGATCGTCGTCGATGGTGGGGCGACGAGCGCACCCTCCGGCGCCAAGATATTCCGCACAACGTGATCGTTAGCTGGCCTTCACAAGCCCCGGCTGTCCAACAACGCAATTGCGGCCACCTTTCTTTGCCTGGTAGAGCCTCTCGTCGGCAGCCGAGAGAACCGTCGTGAAGCTCACTCCGTCAGTATCGGCTGTCGCAACGCCGATGCTGACGGTGACAGACTTTCCGTCCGGCGTCTTGACGCTGGTTGCGATCGTCCAGCGCAAGCGCTCTGCAAGACGCAGTCCTTCAGCGTGATCGGTGGCCGGGCAGATCGCTACAAACTCCTCGCCGCCGAAGCGGAAGACCCGATCGGACGACCGCAGGATGGTGCCCAGGCGAAGCGTGATCGCTTTTAGTACCTCATCTCCCTGCAAATGCCCGAAGCGGTCGTTGACGTCCTTGAAGTGATCCGCATCCAGGATGATCACCGTGGCGAGTTGACCTTGCCGCAACGCTTCCCGGATCATAATCGGCGCCTCCATTTCCATGCGGGCACGGTCATAGACGCCGGTCAGGACATCTCTGCCCGTACGGTTCAGCAGATCGTTGTAACGCTCCCTGAACGTCAGATCACTGAAGACATCGCTGATCGGTCGCACACTCGAAGGAACGGCACCGCGTCGTATCCAAATCTCGTAAACAGCAAAGAGTGCCGTATAGATGCAGACGGCAAACATTTTTGCCTTCCAGCCGTCCCAGAAGACGGAGGCAGGAATTTCGAGAAAATAGTGCAGCGCGCCAAAGAAACCGATCTGGTCAAAGGTCAGGAGGACGAAGCCGCAGATCATGAAGCGCCAGATGATCCTCCGTTTCAAGAATCGGCCGAGACGTTCATACAGCAGGATAATGCCGATCGAATCGAGATAGAGGAGCGTCGTGCCCCAGACCATCAACCAGCCCATCTCCTTGAGGAAGTCGACGTTTGCGCCATCGCCTCTCGGCAGCTCGATCGGGGTATGCAGTTGCAGCAGCCATGCAATGCCGACCGTCAGAATATTTCCGAGAAACAGGCCGTAGATCGGCTGGCGAACGGTGGCGGCATCTTCCTGCAGGTACAGCATGAGAATCATCAGCAGCTTGCCTGCGAAGAACACCGACGAACCCGGCGAGGCAACACCAAACGGCAACGCAACATAGAAAACTGCCGCAAGGTAGGTTTCCATGAAATGCATGACGCCGAGAGCAGTCAGGAACATGCCCAAACCGAGGCGCTGGCGGAAATGCAGCAGCGTCACCATGAGCGTGAAGTAGCAAACCGCCTCAATGGCAAACAGCAGCAGGTTGAACGCTGCCATCACGCGCCCCTCCTATCCGACAGCGGATCAACGCCGGAATCGCTCAGTCCGCGCCAGAAACGAACGGCGAGGAACATAACGGTCGGTCTTTCTATGGCGTAGTGCACGTGGCTGTCCTGCGGAGGCTGCAGACACTGAGATTCTTCGCAATCATTTAAGATTGCGTGAGCAGAAACGAAGTTCCGTCAGACATCCAGAAAACAGCTGAGAATCCGGATCAGACTTGGCGAACTTTTGCGCCATCGTTGAACAACGACGCGCCGTTCTGATCGATGATCTGCTGCGCCTTGCGCACCGTGCACTCAATCGCATCGTCGGACGAGCCGAACATGTCGGCGCGGATGAAGTTGCGCACAAGCACTTCCCCGTCGACAGCCTTCTCGATCCGGCCAGCAAGGCGATACTGGCCGCCTTCCTTCTGAGGCTCGGCGTAGATCGTGCAGTCGCCATAGAGCTGCGGCTCGGAAGAGACGCCTGCCGGAGCGTCGGCCGATTTGCCGGCGCCTGAAAACATTGAGAAAATGCTGGAGAAGATCGAAGCCATACTTCGCCTTTATCATGCCGGCTCGCACCGGAAAAGTTAAATGATGAGGTTTGCGAGGATCTCGTTTTCAGTGATGTCCTCGAAGCCGATGGCAGCGCTCTCGAAGTTGGCGACAAGCTGCGCGAAATTTTCGGGCGCCTTGGTTTCGATGCCGATCAAAACGGAGCCGAAATTGCGGGCAGTCTTCTTCAGGTATTCGAAACGGGCGATATCGTCGTCCGGACCGAGCAGGTTCAGGAAATCGCGCAAGGCGCCGGGTCGTTGCGGCATCCGCAGGATGAAGTACTTCTTCAAACCGGCATAGCGCATGGCACGCTCCTTGACGTCTGGAAGGCGCTCGAAGTCGAAGTTGCCGCCAGAAACGACAGCTACGACAGTCTTGCCTCTTAACGCTTCCGGATCCATTGCAGCGATCGCAGTCAGCGACAACGCGCCCGCTGGCTCAAGTACGACGCCCTCGACATTCAGCATCTCGCCGATGGTCACGCAAATCGCGTTTTCCGGCATCAGCATGACCTGCGCGGACGGGAAGCTTGCCAGAGCGGAGAAGTTCAGATCTCCGATCCTTGCCACGGCCGCACCATCGACGAAATTGTCAACCTTAGTTAGCGTGACGACGTGGCCCGCCTCGATGCTTCGCTTCAAGCTTGGCGCTCCGGCGGGTTCGGTAAAGATAAATCCCGATTTCGGAACGATACCATCCATATAGCCGGTGATGCCCGCTGCAAGGCCGCCGCCACCGACAGGCATGACAACCATGTCCGGCGCCGTTCCCTCGGGCAGTTGCTGCAGGATTTCCGCAGCAACCGTCGCCTGACCTTCGATAATATCGGTGTGGTCGAACGGCGGCACCATCACACCATCAATCGCCTCAACGTGATCGCGCGCGGCCTGGTAGCATTGGTCGAAGAAGTCACCCGTCAACTTGATGGTGATAAATTCCGCGCCAAAGATGCGGGTCTTGTCGATCTTCTGTTGCGGTGTCGTCACCGGCATGAAGACAACGCCAGGCACGCCGAAGTACCGGCAGACAAAGGCAAAGCCTTGGGCATGGTTGCCGGCTGAGGCGCACACGAACGTCTTGCCGCCTGCCCCCTCGGCAATAGCCTTGCGGAGGAAATTGAAGGCACCGCGAATCTTGTAGGAGCGCACAGGTGACAAATCTTCGCGCTTCAACCAGATGTCAGCGCCATAGCGGGCCGACAAATGCTCGTTCAATTGCAGCGGCGTTGCTGGGAAGAGGCTGCGCATGGCCGCCTCGGCGCTCTCGACATCCTGTATGGTCACGGTCATTCGTCCATTCCTGTTGTGCCTTCGCTATCGCACAAGTGAACTGAGCGAAAAAGCCCATATTCGCCAATATTGTTTACTCAAAAAGTCATCTTTTGTGTCGATCTGCCGAAGCTGACGCGACAAAGCAATTGTGGGCTATCAATTCGCTGGTGATGGCGCTACATCGCCCCAATGATCTCAACTAAATTTTCAAGGCCAATTGCCTGGCTGCTTCTCGCCGGTATCATTTTCGTGACATTGTCGCCGATCGGGCTGCGACCGCATACAGTGACTTCGGTCAATCTTGATCGGGCGCTGGCGTTTTCGCTTGTCGGCTTCATGTTCGCAGTTGCTTACCCGCGCCATTGGATCGCAGTCGCCGCTCTCGTGATCTTCGGCGCACTGACGATCGAATACCTACAATATTTGTCTCCGACGCGTCACGCGCGCCTGCAGGATGCCGTCGTCAAGATCCTAGGTGGTTCTGTGGGAATACTCGTTGGCTGCGCGCTGAACAAAGGCCGCTCCGCCAAGGCTGCCGCAACGGCATAACAGCTATGCGGCCGCCTTTTGCTTGAGTGAACCGCCTCGGGGACTTTGCTGCGAAAAGCTCGCCGAGCGCAACCGAGGCTGAAGCGCCACGCTCAGCTTTCACCCGCCGAGCGCGATGAATTCTGCTGGCCTTCCAGCGCCGCCCATCGTTGTTCCTTCCGCGACGTCGGCTTGAGCCGCTTGTATGTTCTATCGACGAAACGAAGGAACCTCGTCACATGCATCAGCTTGTCGACGAACGAGCTCAAATTCACAAGACGCTCCGCCAGCACCTCGTTTGCCGTCAAAGCGATCTCGGCAGGTGAATATTCGGGAAAGTGTGCGGAAAGTTCGGCGTAGGGATTGGCCCGCTGGCGACCAAGAATGTCGATCTTGCCGCGCCGATACATCAGCCGCAAGACCACTTGTTCGAACGTCCAGTCGTGGACGTCCAGAACCTGATAGCGTTCGCTTCGCTTTGACGAGAACCCGGCAAGGGTGACTTTGACGCCCGGCTGGAGGTTGGTTAGCCAAAAGCACAATGCAAATCCGGTGGTCGGCACACTTGCAGGCGGATAAAATGGCGCGAACACGTCGGTCAAATCGAGGTGCCTGACTTTCACATCACCAAACGCGGAAGCTGGGCTGAATTTTTCACGCTCCCCGATGGCCAGATTGACGACCCCGAGAAAGCTGCTTCTGTCGAAATACTGGAGAACCTTGGACACCTTGCCGCTTTTGACGAGGTTGGCGCCCAACGTTCCGCTTCGCGATACAAGAATGGCGCTTCGCATAAACGGTTCGCTGAGGACTTTGTAGACCTTGTTGAAAAAGACGAAGAGCGTTGTTTTCGGAAAGCGCAGCATAAGGTCATTAATGTCGACCTCATCGCTATTCGCGACCAAGACGATATCGCTGTAGCCGAGAAAAAACGAGTTCCAGTCTTCCGAGTTGATTTCCTCTGAAGGGGTTGTGTTCATGGTTTTGTGATTACTGTTGCCTGATTTGCCTATCGCTTACGCTAGGTGGACGACAAACGTTTCCAAAGTCAAGGCTTGGCCAAGCCGGCCGCCGAAAGCTACGCCACGCAAGTGCGGGGCTATTTGTGAGATCGAGCTTCAGCATTAGCCAGCTTGGCTACCGAGCTGGTGTCGGGTTATGATCTGCTACTTATCAGAGAGCGTTGCGCGGTAACCGGGCAAGCGGGTATCTGGTAACGGTCGAAGCTTAGATTGAACAGTGAGAAGAGTAGAAGCTTTTTGTAGGGCAGCAAGGCATGTCATACTTAGAAGATCTTATACGTCGAAAACGCTATGCCAATCGGTGGTTAAGGTATCGGTTGGCTGCTCCGCAAGTTCCCAATTTGGAGCGAGTCTTTCTCGGAAAAACCGTCGTTGTCGTCGGTTCCGCACCTTTTTCCACAAAGCCTCAAGGGTGGGACGATTCATTTCGCGTATTGACGATCAATGCATCCCAGATGGCAGCCCAGGGTTGGTTGCCCCAGCCGCCCGATGCGACATTGATGCAGTTCAATCAGATTGAAGGACAGAATGCGGCCGCTGTCGAGGTCCGCAAAGTGCTCCAGAATCAGAAAACCGGACTACTTTGCATTCTCAATTGGCGACACGATCTCCAACGGCTTCAGAAGGGAATCGACGCATTCGACTACCGCTACGACGAGTTGATGCTGATGAGTCGTCATGAGCGTATTGCCCTGATGCATCGGATGACAGGAAGATTGAACCTGGAAATGGAGGGCGAGGCCAAGTGGTCAAACGGCGTCGTTGGCGCGGCTCTGGCAATCAAGAGTGGGGCGGCGAATGTGATTCTTACCGGGATAGATCCCCTCTCCAAGGGTCACAAATACAATTCACTTAATCTTTCTCGCATGCATAAGGAAACCGATCTGGAAGCGCTTCACACCTTCAGCGAGCAGAGGCTACCAATCTTTACGGTGGACCCGCACGTCGCTCAGTCCACGAATCTGGCACTTTGGCCGCCCCGACGGGGATAGTGGCCTCAACGGCCGCGCAGGCGCACCAGTTTTGCGGGCGCGCCGACATAAATTCCGCCTGGAACCGTCGTTCCCTTGACCACGCTGTTGGCTCCGATTACGCAACCACGACCAATATGAGCACCCGCCAGGATTTTGGCGCCGGCACCAATCCAGACATCATCCTCGATCACTACCTGTGCTTTCCGCAAGGGCTGGTCTTTTATTGGAATCGCAGGATCATCGAAGCCATGCTCGAAGGAAACGATCGCAGTTTGCGCTGCTATCCGCACGCCGTTTCCGATGCGTATGCCCCCGTGGCCAAGCAGCACCGTATGGTCATTGAGCGAAACATAGTCTCCGATCTCGACGCGCCCGCTCTGGGCGTCAATTACGACGCCGTAGCGCATCGAGACGCGATCACCGATCGCTATCGTTCCTTTACGCCACCTGAAACGCGGCCAATACAGCATTTTGGGCTTTGCTCCGATGGTGAGGCCACCTCCGGAGAAAGCTGCGTAGAGTTTGACCAGCCAGCCAAGGTTCACTTCTTACACCGGAGCAAAATCCGGATCGATCGCGAAGGCCTTGTCCAGCCACTGCTGGGCATACTCGACATTCTGCCAGTTGCTGAACCAAGGGCCGCCGTTGGTGTAGTGAACACCTTTGGGATAGCCAGTGGACGGTTTTGAGCTCCAGCCTTCAAGCCAGTTCCATTCCTCAGGAATCTCCCCAATCTCGCTGTCGGCAGCCCATTGGAGGCGATGAAGAAACGCACCGCTTTCAGCGTTGATGAGTTGCGGCGTCAGTTTGCGCGTGGAAGGATGGGCGCAATTGAAGAGCATGAATGACGACCAGTTTTTCCGCGGATACGTCGTCTGGATTTTTCCATCCATCTTCACGCCTTCCTTTGGCGTGTAGTCATGATGGACGCATGCAACCGCGTGGTCTTCATTGCGGTATTGCAGCAGGTCCGCAACGTCGCCAAAGAACAGGAAATCGCAATCGCAAAACAAAGCCCAACCTTTATAGTCGGCGAGCCATGGCGTGAAGAAGCGAGAATATGTGAACTCCGTTGATGCCAGCGGATCGACCTCACGGGTGTAGACGCCGCGATCAATCAGGTCCTGGAGCTTGATCGGATGAACATCAACCTCGATAGAGGCATTTTCCAGCAAAGTCTCCTTCGCGACTTCGTAGGCGATATTTTCACGCGAATCCCATCCAATAAAGACCGACAGCTCTGCCATGCACGCGCCTCCTGTTCTTCTGTATGCGTTTTATCGGCACCAATCATGCTTGCGCAGCACAATCCCCTGATGCCCGGGAACGGATCGAATGATCCTCAACTGCTTGCTAACGCCTGAGGGTAAGCATCGTTTCCCAAACGCTCAAGTTGATTTCGGCAGATTTAAACAACAAATCGCTCGGACGAACAATGTCGGTGTTGCGGATGCGCGTCACTTAGAGAATGTGGTGAAACTATCAACACCCCCGAGGGAAAACGCGGAAGGCGTCGGAACACCGGTGAAACGGGTTCTGCACGACCCTAGCAATTGGCGGCAAACATCGCTTGACTGAATCGCCCAAGTGCCTGAAAGGAAAGGCACGCGAGCGTGGCGAAACTGGTAGACGCAAGGGACTTAAAATCCCTCACCGAAAGGTATACGGGTTCGATCCCCGTCGCTCGCACCAACAAACCAGCTTGCACCAAAGCTCCCAGTGGCTGGTCGACTCTCTTTATCATCGTTTGCGAATGTGCTTGTATGCGCGCGCCAGAGGGACCGCGGTTGGGGCGGCGCATGTTTGTAAGCTTGTCTTGTGGGAGTAAGGCGATGGTTTACGATTGGGATGGCACAAGAACGCGGCGTCTTAAATTATTCAGGGCCGGGACAGCGTTCATGATTGCGATTGCGGTTTTTGGAATACCGGTCGCCTTCTACGCAGCGAAGCTGCATGGAATCTACGGCTAAGTTGTCGCTTTATTCGCTTAGCGGAAACTGGCGCGACCACGTGGCCGCGCCTGCTCAAGAAAGGCGCCGTCAGCCGAGCTTGGCTGCGATCTTGGCGACATGGGCACCCTGATATTTGGCGGCTTCCAGTTCAATCGCGGAAGGCTGGCGGGAACCGTCGCCGTCCGTGATGGTGGACGCACCGTAAGGGGAGCCGCCCTTGATTTCGTCGACGCCCATCTGTCCCTGGAAAGCGTAGGGAAGGCCGGCAACGATCATGCCCTGATGTAGGAAAGTAGGAATGAAGCCGAGAATGGTGGATTCCTGGCCGCCGTGCTGTGTCGCGGACGACGTGAATACAGAGCCGACCTTGCCGACGAGCTTGCCGGCGAACCAGAGGCCGCCCGTCTGATCCCAGAAATTGCGCATCTGCGAGGCGACGGTTCCGAAGCGCGTGCCGGCGCCAACAATAATCGCGTCGTACTCGGCCAGTTCGTCCACCGTCGCAATCGGGGCAGCCTGGTCAATCTTGAAGTGCGAGGCCTTGGCGACCTCTTCCGGAACCAGTTCCGGAACGCGCTTGACGGTTACGTCCGCGCCAGCCGACTTTGCGCCTTCGGCGACAGCATATGCCATGGTTTCGATGTGGCCGTAAGCCGAGTAGTAAAGCACGAGTACCTTAGCCATTTACCTATCTCCATCAATTGCTTTGAATTCGTGAACGGCTGGAGTCTTAGCAGCCGAGTGTGTCGAACATAGCCCTGCCCGACAGAACGCACTGTTCAACCGCCATAGACGAACCATCGCGTCAGCGAGCGGCAGAGGTATAGTTTGCAAGTCCACAAAACGGCGCTACCTATAGCGCAGTCCAAATTTTCGGAAATCTCCCATGCCCAATGAGACCATCGTCACCGCCGCCATGCTTGCCATCGGCGACGAGCTTCTGTCCGGCCGCACGAAGGACAAAAACATCGGCCATCTTGCTGATCTACTTACGCTTTCCGGAATTGACCTTAAGGAAGTCCGGATCGTCGCCGACGAAGAGGATGCGATCGTCGAGGCGCTCAATGCGCTGCGAGCGAAATATGACTACATCTTCACATCAGGTGGCATCGGGCCAACCCATGACGACATCACGGCAGATGCTGTCTCCAAGGCCTTTGGCCTGCCTTGCGAATACAACACCGAGGCAATGACGCTGCTCGGTGACATGTATAGGCGCCGCGAGCTGGAATTTACCGATGCTCGCAGGCGCATGGCCCGCATGCCGGTTGGCGCAGCACATATCCCCAATCCGGTGTCCACCGCGCCTGGCTTCAAGATCGGCAATGTGCACGTCATGGCGGGTGTGCCGCAGGTTTTCCAGGCAATGCTCGATGCCGTCCTGCCAACCCTTCGCGCCGGCACCCGGATGCTGTCCGTCGGCATCGCCTGCCCCTATGGCGAAGGCGACATCGGCAGCCCGCTGGCGGCAATTCAGAAGAACCATCCGGAGACAAACATTGGCTCCTACCCGCGATATGTTGGACAGTCGTTTTCCACCGAGATCGTCGTGCGCGGCCGCTCGCAGGACTTGATTGACGCTGCGGCAACTGATGTTGGCGCCATGATCGAAACCATTCGCCAAACGAAGGAGACGGTCGAGAACCGGTCGGCAGAAGCCTGAGACCACCCGTGCATGATCTGCGTCAAGGAACGTGCGCTCATACTGGCGCATTCTCTTCCGGCGCGGGCCGATTTCATCCGTGTAAGGAGAATTGTTTATGTCTTACAAAACCATACTTGCCATTCTCGATACCGTCGACAATGCAACCGCTGTGGCCGATTTTGCTTTTGCCATTGCCGCGCAGACCAATGCCCATGTTATCGGTCTTCATGCGGAGACGGTCGCCGTTGTACCTCTGGTCGCACCGATGGAGATACCTGATCCTATGGCGGTGCAGGCGCTGCAGGACATGGCACATGCCGAGACTGTAGAAGTCGAGCGCATCTTCCGCCGCAAGGCGGAGGCGGAAGGCGTTTCCTTTGAATGGCGCAGCTTCGCCTCATCCACCGGTTACGGCACGGCACCGTTGATCGAAAGCGCCCGCAGCGCTGACTTGCTTATCGCCTCACAGGCCGATCCGTCGAAGCCATCGGACAGCCACGTTGACATCGACAACTTCCTCTTCGAGAGCGGTCGCCCGGTCCTGATGATCCCCTTCGTGCTACGCCAGCCGAAGCCGATCATGCGCGTCCTCATCGCATGGAACGGCTCAAGGGAGGCAGCGCGCGCAGCGTTCGATTCCTTGCCGATCCTCAAAGCCGCGGACGAGGTTGAGATTTTCTCGGTCGATCCCGTCGACAATGCGCTCCAGTCTGCCGCGGTCGCAGGCGCGGACATTGCTGCGGCACTCTCCCGTCACGGTGTCAAGGTGACGCTGGCGACAGCCCAAAGCGCAGACAAATCCGCATCGACCGTCATCGAAAACCGTCTTTCAGACAGCAGCATCGACCTGCTGGTCATGGGAGCCTATACCCACTCACGCCTCTGGCAGATGATTTTCGGCGGCACCACGAGAACGCTCTTGCAGTCGATGACGGCACTGACGCTACTGTCGCGATAAAATCACGAGGGGCTTGCGTTTTGCCTCCGGAATCCGTTAATTGCGGCGACCGGTGACGAGCTCCGGCTTCGGTCCTCCTATCGCGCAGTCTCGACTGCGCGATTTGCGTTTGGCCGATGAGGAATGCCTGTCCGGCCGCCGGCAAACGGCGTGTCATCATTCATGCCGCGGAGCAAACCATGTCTCTTCCCGATAAAGCCTTTCCCGTTTCCTGGGATCAGTTCCACCGCGACGCGCGCGCGCTCGCCTGGCGTCTCGCCGGCCTGAAGCGCGATTTCAAGGCGATCGTTTGCATTACGCGTGGCGGCCTTGTTCCGGCTGCAATCATCTCGCGCGAACTTAATATCCGGTTGATCGAAACGGTATGCGTCGCCTCCTACCACGACTATGTGAACCAGGGCGAAATGATGCTCCTGAAGGGGATCGCACCAGAACTGACCGCCGATGGCGGCGAAGCTGTCCTGGTTGTCGACGATTTGACCGATACCGGCAAGACGGCCTCGGAGGTGCGCTCGATCCTGCCCAAGGCACACTTTGCCTGTGTCTACGCGAAGCCTCAGGGCGTGCCCACGATCGACACTTTCGTCACGGAAGTCAGCCAGGATACCTGGATCTATTTCCCTTGGGATATGGGGTTCACCTATCAGGAACCTATCTCCAAGGCTGGCCGCGGCTAGGAACCAGACCTCGCGCTATCCGTAATGCAATTGGCACCCCTAGATTGTCCAAAGCTTTGTTTAACTAACGCATCGGATTTCGCTATCGCGTGAGCTGCGCAAACCGTATTCTCCCAGACAAGAGTTTCGCCCGGCAACGGCGGCGCGCGAGGACTCGTATTAGAGGCATAGTCGCGTGGCGCGACGTTGGAACGAATATGATGCGTTGGGGCTACGTCGGGACAGTCGCGGCTTTTGGGCTCGGCCTCTGTCTTTCGCCTACGGCCGTTTGGGCGGAGCCGGCCTATGTTTCCGTCGTACGGGAATACGTCGAGACGATCGTCAAGCCCATGGTGAATACGCCGATCGTCCGGAAGGCGATCGAGAATCAGAACGCCAAGTTCGGCAATATCAGCGACGCGAACATTCAGGTGCTCGATAATACATATCGCGCCGAGATGCAGAGCGGCGGCTGGGAGATGGTCAGGCGGCTGCTCAACAAACCGGTGTCGCGCTACCTCAAAACCAAGCAGGATGATTCGCAGGGCGCCATCATCGAATTCTTCGTGACCGATCGTCACGGACTTAACGTTGGCCAAGGGACGATGACCACCGACTATTGGCAAGGCGACGAAGACAAGTTCCTGAAAACATTCGCCAGAAACTCCGACGACATATTCATCGACCGGGCCGAGCGCGACGAGCAGACACAATTGCTGGAAACGCAGGCGAGTTTTGTCATCAAGGATGAGAATGGAACGCGTATAGGGATCGCTACGGTAACGATTGCGATCGACGCACTGTGACCGAAATTATCAGCAACGAATCGGCTGCCGCATTTGGCCAGCAAAAGCTGCAACCAAATCAACACGGTCGCAACTTTTCTTAGATTTTTTACGCCCTGGGGCCGCCAAATCGCGCAAGCCATTGAATTCTTTGGGTGACTTTCTTTTCCCCACTCTCCACAGGGCGATCCACAATATGTTGTGGTGAACGGTTCGTTAAAAACAACCCCTTGACGGAATCGCCTGTTTCCAACTTAATGGGTGCCGATGTTGCTGCGGCAGTTGGACCGGAATTAACGAGGCCGGTTCTTTTCAAAAATCGAGCGTAGAATCAGGGTGTTGCGTCCATGATGGATGACCGCCATGAGGGGCTTCGTGCGCGATTTTTTATCTTCCGAAAAGTGACGTCCGGGGCTGGCGATAATAAGCTGTTAATACTATATTTAGTGTTTGCAGCCACCATCACCACAAGATACAGGATGAACATCTCCGGATGACACTCCTGTGACGATACGGAAACGAGAACTGGCTGCGCTCCTCACGGCGCCGCCGGAGGTGGAAACTTGCGCCTTGGTCAACGGGGACGGGGCGCGCAAGCTAGAGGTTAGAGAAATGCGCATAGAACGCCGTTTCACGAAGGCAGGACAAAGCGCTTATGCGGAGATCGAATTCCGCAAGGCGACGAGCGAGATCAAGAACCCGGATGGGTCGATCGTATTCCGCCTCGAGAACATCGACGTTCCAGCACAGTTCTCCCAGGTTGCTGCCGACATTCTCGCACAGAAGTATTTCCGCAAGGCCGGCGTTCCCGCCAAGCTGAAGAAGGTCGAGGAGAACGAAGTTCCTTCCTTCCTGTGGCGTTCGGTTGCCGACGAAGCAGCCCTGAAGGATGTCATGAAGGACCAGCAGTACGGTTCGGAAACCGACGCGCGCCAGGTCTTTGACCGTCTCGCTGGCACCTGGACCTATTGGGGCTGGAAGGGCGGCTATTTCTCGTCCGAGGAAGACGCCCTCGCCTTCAAGGACGAACTTGCCTACATGCTTGCCACCCAGCGTGTCGCCCCGAACTCGCCGCAGTGGTTCAACACCGGTATGCATTGGGCTTACGGCATCGACGGCCCCGGCCAGGGCCACTTCTACGTCGACCCCTTCACTGGCAAGCTGGTGAAGTCGAAGTCGGCCTACGAACATCCGCAGCCGCACGCCTGCTTCATCCAGTCCGTTGAAGACGACCTCGTCAACGAAGGCGGCATCATGGACCTGTGGGTCCGCGAAGCCCGCCTCTTCAAGTACGGCTCCGGCACCGGCTCCAACTTCTCCTACCTCCGTGGCGAAGGCGAAAAGCTTTCCGGCGGCGGCCGCTCGTCCGGCCTGATGAGCTTCCTGAAGATCGGCGACCGGGCTGCCGGCGCGATCAAGTCGGGCGGTACCACGCGTCGCGCGGCGAAGATGGTGGTTGTCGACATCGATCACCCGGATATTGAAGAATATATCAACTGGAAGGTGAAGGAAGAGCAGAAGGTTGCCGCTCTCGTCACCGGTTCCAAGGTCGTCGCCAAGCATCTCAAGGCGATCATGAAGGCCTGCGTCAACTGCGAAGCTGACAACGGCGATTGCTTCGACCCGAACAAGAACCCTGCCCTGAAGCGCGAAATCCGCGCTGCCAAGAAGGACCAGGTTCCTGAGAACTATATCGGCCGCGTCATCCAGTTCGCTCGCCAGGGCTACAAGGACCTCGAGTTCAAGACCTACGACACCGACTGGGATTCGGAAGCCTACCTCACGGTCTCGGGCCAGAACTCCAACAACTCAGTCTCGATCAAGGACGACTTCCTGCGCGCTGTCGAAAACGACGGCGACTGGAACCTGACCGCCCGCAAGGACGGCAAGGTCATGAAGACGCTGAAGGCGCGCGACCTGTGGGAATCGATCTCCTACGCCGCATGGGCATCGGCCGATCCGGGCCTGCACTTCAACACGACGATGAACGACTGGCACACCTCGCCGGCCGCAGGCTCGATCCGCGCATCCAACCCGTGCTCGGAATACATGTTCCTCGACGACACGGCCTGCAACCTTGCCTCGCTGAACCTGCTGCAGTTCAAGGATGCCGCCACAAAGCGCATCAATATCGCTGACTACGAACATGCCGTCCGTCTCTGGACCGTCGTTCTCGAAGTCTCGGTGATGATGGCGCAGTTCCCGTCGAAGCAGATCGCCGAGCGCTCTTACGAATACCGCACGATCGGTCTCGGCTATGCCAACATCGGCGGCCTGCTGATGTCGTCGGGCATTCCCTATGACAGCGACGAAGCGCGCGCCATTGCAGGCTCGCTGACCGCGATCATGACCGGCATTTCCTACGCCACCTCGGCCGAAATCTCGTCCGAACTCGGCCCCTTCCCGATGTTCAAGCCGAACCGCGAAGCCATGCTGCGGGTCATCCGCAACCATCGCCGCGCGGCCTATGGCGAGACCACGGGCTATGAAGGCCTGTCGATCAACCCGGTCGCGCTGATCCACTCCGAGAACCCGGACCAGGATCTGGCCGCCCATGCCAAGAGCGCCTGGGACAAGGCGCTCGAGCTCGGCGAAAAGCACGGCTACCGCAACGCCCAGGCAACCGTCATCGCGCCGACAGGCACGATCGGTCTCGTCATGGACTGCGACACGACCGGCATCGAGCCCGACTTCGCGCTGGTGAAGTTCAAGAAGCTCGCCGGCGGCGGCTACTTCAAGATCATCAACCGCGCCGTTCCGGAAGCCCTGCGCACGCTCGGCTACTCCGAGAGCCAGATCGCCGAGATCGAAGCCTACGCCGTCGGCCACGGCAACCTGAATCAGGCACCGGCGATCAACCCCGGCTCGCTGAAGGCCAAGGGCTTCACCGACGAAAAGATCGAGGCTCTGAACGGCGCGCTGAAGCAGGCCTTCGACGTCAAGTTCGTCTTCAACCAGTGGACGCTCGGCGCCGACTTCCTGAAGGGCACGCTGAAGGTTACCGACGAGCAGCTCGGCGACATGAGCTTCAACCTGCTCGAGCATATCGGCTTCTCGCGCAAGGACATCGAGGCTGCCAACGTTCACGTCTGCGGCGCGATGACGCTGGAAGGCGCACCGTTCCTGAAGAACGAACACCTCGCGGTTTTCGATTGCGCCAACCCATGCGGCAAGATCGGCAAGCGTTATCTCTCGGTCGACAGCCACATCCGCATGATGGCCGCGGCACAGCCGTTCATCTCGGGCGCGATCTCCAAGACGATCAACATGCCGAACGACGCCACCGTCGACGATTGCAAGAGCGCCTACATGCTCTCCTGGAAGCTCGGCCTGAAGGCAAACGCGCTCTATCGCGACGGCTCCAAGCTGTCGCAGCCGCTGAACGCCTCGCTGATCGAAGACGAGAACGATGAGGACGCACTGGAGGATCTGCTGCAGCAGCCGGTCGCCGCCCAGGCCGTCACCATCACTGAAAAGATCATCGAGCGTGTGGTCGAGCGCGTCACCCGCGAACGCGAGAAGCTGCCGAACCGCCGCCAAGGCTACACCCAGAAGGCCGCCGTCGGCGGACACAAGGTGTATCTGCGCACCGGCGAATTCGGCGACGGCCGCCTCGGCGAGATCTTCATCGACATGCACAAGGAAGGTGCCGCCTTCCGCGCGATGATGAACAACTTCGCCATCGCCATCTCGCTCGGCCTGCAGTACGGCGTGCCGCTCGAAGAATATGTGGAGGCCTTCACCTTCACCAAGTTCGAACCAGCAGGCATGGTCATCGGTAACGATGCGATCAAGAACGCCACGTCGATCCTCGACTACGTGTTCCGCGAACTCGCCGTCTCCTACCTCGGCCGCCACGATCTGGCGCATGTCGACACGTCTGATTTCTCGAACACGGCACTCGGCAAGGGCATCCAGGAAGGTAAGACGAACCTCGTCTCGACCGGCTGGACCCGCGGCTACAAGCCGACGCTGGTTTCGAACGGCGAGCGCCAGGCGTCAGGCGAGCCGAAGGGCTCGGCAACGGCAGCGCCTGCCCGGGCCGCTTCTGGTGCAACGGTGACATCATTTGCTGGTGCCGCCGCCCGCAAGATCGAGCCGACCGTTGCTATCTCCACCTCCGAAATCGTCGCCTTCAAGCGCGACTACGAGGAACGCGCCAAGGAATTGGCCGAGGAGATCGCAGAGGAAGTGACCGAGGAAATCGCGACCGAGACCCATCAGCAGGCAACTGCCCTCTTCTCCGACAAGGCAGCCGCCGACGCGGCATCGGCCAAGACGGAGGCCAAGAAGGTCGAAGCCGAACGCCGCGCCCGCTCCATCATGCAGGGTTACACGGGCAACATTTGCTCCGAGTGCCAGAACTTCACGATGGTTCGCAATGGCACTTGCGAGAAATGCGACACTTGCGGCGCGACAAGCGGTTGCAGCTGATCACCACGTCCGGTGGGCGCGCAGCAGCAGCGCGCGCACGAGGTGGATAAAACAAACAAAGCAGAGTTTTCCGGGCGACTTCGCCCGGAAAATCAATTACAGAACAAATGGGGATCAAACATGTCAACAGTCATGATGCCCGAAGTATAATTACGCCAGGCAGTCTATAAGGACATCTCAAAGCTGTTTGACAGGGCCGCCGCCGCTGGGCCTGCCACCGGTCGCAAGGAACTGTATTAGTTGGCTGCGCCTGGCGAATTCCTGGGACGGAATCATCCTGTCAGGAGAAGTCACCTTCCGCCCTGTGCTGGTAAGCACGCGTCTTGGGAAGCATCGCTAACCGACCGACATGACGTCCGGGCCGGTCACGATCATCTTGAAGACGAGGCAGACGCAACGTTCTCAAGGCCGACTTTTATTTCAAGTTCGCGGGCCCGCGGGCTTCGAACGCATGTGCCTGCCGGCACGCCCCAAGGCTGATCGCCGCTTGCGTCCGCAGATTCTTGCGATCTCCGGATTGTTTTAACGTCAGTGACGAAGCAACATGTGTGATCACCTCAGCCGACGGCTTAGAACGGCCGCATCGATTGGCCCGTCCATCCCACTCGCCAGCCTCACAACCTTGCTCCATCGCTGTTGAAGAACAGTCTCTGGTTCGAGGAAAGGTCTAGGTTGATTATCATTCCCGGCTCGATATCGGGTCCCGTCCTTTGTTCCACAACAAGATTTTGCCCGTCGTCGAGTACACAGTAGAGGTAGCGCGTACCCCCCAGGTATTCGCAAAAATCGACACGCGCAGCGATGGCCTGGTCAGCGTCGTCGACGACGGCAAGGTGCTCCGGCCTGATTCCAGTCATGAACTCCGCCCCGGCAGGAAGCTTGGAATCGAACTCCGGCGCCTGGAATTCGCGGCCAGCGATCGCGAACCGTCCACCTCCCTTGTATTCCGACCTCAGGAAATTCATCCGTGGAGAGCCAATGAACCCAGCAACGAATATGTTTGAGGGATTTTCGTAGATTTCTCTCGGTGAGCCGGATTGTTCGACACGCCCGTTCCGGAGCACGACGATCTGATCGGCAAGTGTCATTGCCTCGGTCTGATCGTGCGTGACATAGATCATGGTGTTGCCGAGTTCGCGGTGCAGGCGCGCAATCTCGATGCGCATCGACACACGAAGCTCGGCATCCAGGTTCGATAGAGGCTCGTCGAACAGGAACACATCGGGCTTGCGGACGATCGCGCGGCCGATGGCGACACGCTGACGCTGTCCACCTGAAAGCTGCCCAGGCCGCCGATCCAGCAGATGGTCAATTTTTAGAATGGCGGCGGCTTGGTCGACGCGAAGGCGAATTTCCGCCGCGTCGGTTCGAGCCATCTTCAATCCAAAAGCAAGATTGTCCCGCACTGACATGTGCGGGTACAACGCGTAGGATTGGAAGACCATTGCGATGCCTCGATCCGATGGATCAAGGTCAGTGACATCGCGTCCCTTGATGCTGATTTCGCCGTCGGTCACCTCCTCCAAACCGGCAATCATCCGCAGCAGGGTTGACTTTCCGCATCCAGAAGGGCCGACGAAGACCACGAAGTCCCCTTCGTTGATGTCGAGGTCGATGCCGTGAACAACAGGCAGGTTCCCGTAGGATTTCTGCACATTGCTCAGGGAGACGCTTGCTCTATCCATTGGTGGCCTCCCGCTCATTTCTCTGACTGAAGCCATACCAGCATGTTGCCGGGCTCGCGATTGTCCCAGAGATGATACGGAATCAGCGTCACCTTGGCGGGAACCTGCTCTGCCGGCCGGGTGTGGTAGAGGGAGCCGTTCCAGCCGCTCGCGTCTTCTTTCGTCAAGTCGAGTTCGACAGCGATGGCGTCGTCGAGGGATTCGACCGTCTTTGTTCGGTGGGACGACAGCGACTTCGGCACGACGAAGGCGTTCAGATCGCTGCCGTTATCCGTTTCTTCGACGCAATAGATCAGCGGGCCGCGGGCAAGCGCTACGCGGCCGACGTCCTGACGCACCTTCGGCGAAGCATACTGCGGTCGCAACTCGAGCGGCAGCTTCAGCTCGATGACGTCGCCCTTCTGCCACGTGCGGGCAATCCGCGCGTAGCCATCGACGACAGCGGCGGTGAGATCGATGGTGCTGCCGTTGAGATGCAGGCTGGCACCTTCCGCCGCCCATTCCGGGATGCGAAGCGCGATCGCGAACTGAGAGGAATTTTCGGGATCGACATTCACCCGGATGTCGCCATGCCAAGGGTAGTTGGTATGCTGGGTGAGCGTGACACTTGCGCCTGCAATCGTCGCTTTCAGGCGGCTCTCGCCATAGAGGTGCACGGCGATCTCGTTGTCCGCAACTGCGTACATGTACGAGCCGACCGACGCGACGAGACGGGCAATATTAGGAGGGCAGCAGGGGCAGCGGTGCCATACCCAACGATGGTGCTTGCCGGTGCTTTCGAGCGGATTGTCGTAGAAGAAAGTCTTGCCGTCCCGAGCCAGTCCGGTAAGAGCCCCGTTGTAGAGGGCCTGCTCCATAATGTCGGCGTAGCGGCGGTTCGGTCCGCGGCCAAGCATTCTACTTGCCCAGAAGACAAGACCGACAGAGGCGCATGTCTCGGCATAAGCCGTATCGTTTGGCAGGTCATAGTAGTCGGTAAAGCCTTCATTGATGGCGGCCGGCCCGATACCGCCGGTGACATACATCTGTTTGATCGTGAGGTCATCCCACAGCGTTTCAAGGGCGGACGTCAGACTGTCGTCGTGATACTCCGTGGCGATATCAGCCATGCCGGAATATTGATACATCGCCCGTACTGCGTGCCCGACGACCTTGTTCTGCTCGCGAACGGGTTGATGTGCCTGGCTGTACTCGTAGGTCTTGTGCACATATTCCTTCGGATCGCGTCCGCCGCGGAGTGCCTCGGCGGTAAAGAAGTGTGGTTCCCTGCCACGTTCGTCGACGAAGAACTTCGCGAGGTCGAGATATTTCTTCTCGCCCGTCACGCGTGCGAGTTTGACAAGCGCAAGCTCGACTTCCTGGTGCCCACAATAACCGGGGATCTGACCTTCTCCGTGTCCGAAGACCGTGATCATATGGTCTGCGTATCGGCACATTATGTCGAGCAGCTTGCGCTTTCCGGTCGCCTGGAAATAGGCAACAGCGGCTTCCATAAGATGGCCGGCGCAATAAAGTTCGTGATGGTCGCGAAGGTTCGTCCACCGCTTTCCAGGCTGTACGCGCTGGAACCAGGCATTTACGTAGCCGTCCTCCTGCTGCAGTTTCTCGTACATGTCGATGATCGCGTCGGCGCGGGCTTCAAGTTCGGCATTCGGCTTGCGATAGAGCGAATAAGCTATGGTCTCGATGGACTTGCCGAGATCAGAGTCCCAGAACATCTGGGTCGATCCAGTCCATTTTTCGTCGATCGGGATGACCACGCCGGGGCTCGGCTGGTTCACGTCGATTGCCTGAATCATGCCGGCCTTCTCACAACGATCGAGAAGGATTTCCGCGGTGGAGTCGCAGACGGCGTCCTGCCACTTTCCCCAGAATCCGGCAAGCTGGACGTCAGGCACGGCTACAGGACGGAATTGGCTCTTATTGTCGGTAGTCATGTCGGAACTCTCCTTTGAATTACTTGACGGCGCCGGCCATCAGGCCGCGCATGTAGAAGCGTTGAAGCAGTAGGAAGACCAGTAGACAGGGGATGACCATGACGACGACGCCGGCCTGTACGGCGCCCCAATCGATGGCGCCCATCCTTGATGAGCGGACAGCGGTCATAAGGACCGGCAGCGTGAATTTCTCGTTGGTTGACAACAAGACCAGTGCCGCGAAAAACTCGTTCCACGCGTTGAGGAATGCAAAAATCGCCACCGTCACGACGCCCGGTAGGACGAGCGGGAAAAGGACGCGAGCAAGCAGCCCGAGGTCGCGCGCGCCGTCGATGCGGGCCGCCTCCTCGATCTCCTTCGGCACCGCGTCAAACGCGTTTCGCATCATGAAGACAGAGAACGGAAGCTGAAGCGTAACGTAGACCAGCGTCAGCCCCAGGAGCGAGTTGTTAAGACCAAGCCTGGACAAGATGATAAAAAGTGGTGTCAGGATCGACTGAAACGGGATCATCAAGGTCGCGATGATCAGTATGAATAGCGCGTTCTTGAACGGAAACCGGTAGCGGGAGAACCCGTAGCCGGCCAGAAGGCTGATGGCGACGGTCAACACCACCGTGGCGACAGACACAATCAACGAGTTGAACATGTGGTGCCAAATTCCGGCGCCAAAGGTGTTCAGAGTCCGATAGGCGTCTACGCTGATCCCGGACAGCGGCCACGGTGGAAGTGGCGGGAGCGCCGTCTCGCTTCTCGGCCGGAAGGATGCCATCAGCATGATGGCGAAGGGAGCCAGGAAGAAGAAGACGATCGCTGCTCCTGCAACGTGATAGCCAGTGGCGCGACGGGCGTTTCGTCGGAGACGTTGGTTTCGACGATAAGTCATGGGCGATCCTCCCCTACCCGCAGCAACCAGAGCTGCACGATGCTCAGTGCGAGGAGGATGACGAGCAGCGCGATCGACAACGCGGCGCCATATCCGAGATTGAACGAAACGAAGGACTGGTTGAAGATATAGTAGACAATCGAGATCATCCGGTTCTGTGGCCCGCCACTCGTCATGATGTAGAACTGGTCAAAGGCGAGGATCGAACCCGTCACCGACAGGATCAGGGCAAGCGCCATGGTCCGACGCATGAGCGGGAGCGTAAGGTGGCAGAACCGTTGCCATGCGCTCGCACCATCGATGCGCGCCGCCTCGGTCAACTCTGACGGGATGCCTTGAAGACCGGTCAGCAGAATGATCATGGTGAATCCGGCAATCTTCCAGACAACCATTACGACAATGGTCAGGAAAGCACTGTCGAAGGTCGCAAGCAGATTTCTGCGCCCTTGCGTAAGACCGAGCATTTCCAGCACCGGAGAAAACAAACCGCTGTCGACGTTCGCCAGCCAGACCCAGAGCAGCGAGGCTGACGCCAGGCCAATGACAACTGGGAGGAAGATAACCGTTCTGTAGGCGGATACGAACCTGCGCGGTTTGTCGACGAAGAATGCGAGCGGAAAAGCGACTGCGAAAATCGCGATCGTTACGACGAGCGTGTATTGAGCCGTGAAGCCCAATGACGACCAGAAGCGCGGGTCATTGAACATCCTCGTGTAATTGCCGATGCCGATCCATCGGGGTGTGCCCATAAGTGGCCAGCGATGAAGGCTCATCCATACGGTAAAAAGAAGCGGGAGCACGAAAAACACGGTTACAAGGGCGATTGCCGGAGCAATATAGGCAACGCCACGCCAGCCCCCTCTCCGCCGCCTCTTGCGCCGGGGAGAGACCGAGATGATTTGCGTCGTCATCTTTAATCTCGTCTTGTTTGGGAGTGGGCGGCCGGAAGCTGGGTGCCTCCGGCCATTCTGTCTATTGAGCGCTGTCGAGGATAGACTGCATATCCGCCTGAGCGTTCTGGAACGAACCGTCCACGTCGTCGCCGAATAGTGCGGAGTTGAGGAATGTCGACCAGGGGCTGTTCGGACTATTGATGAGGTCGTTGAACTGAAGCGTATAGGGTGTCTTCGCCACCTTGATAGCGTCGGCGGCTACCAACAGGCGCGGATCCTGCCCCTGCAGAACCTTCTCGGCAATGTCCGTCCGAGTGGGCAGGCTGCCGTTCTTGGCCATGATCGTCTGTCCCTCTTCGGAATAGACAAACTGCAGGAACTTCTCGATCTGCGTAAGATGGGGCGTACCCTTGGTTACCACGATGTTGTCGCCGCCTGCGAACGATGACGGCTTACCATCGACGCTCGGAATAAGCGTTACCCCGAAATCGATATCAGGATGCTGCACGATCAGCGTGCCGATTGCAAAAGCGCCGAGACTCTGCTGCCCGATCTTACCACCGAGGAATTTCAGGAAGTCCACCCCATTATCGGTCGCGGCACTAGCAGGCACGGCACCCGACTTCACTATCGTGCGATAGTCTTCGACGGCTTTCCGCATCTGGGGAGTATCTAGTGTCGCGGTCTTTCCATCCTCGGAGAGGATGTCTGCACCAGCTCCCCAGACAAGAGGGGCGAATGTGAAGATCATGCATCCGCCGCAGCCGCCGCCTGAAAAATAGAAGCCGTAGTTGTCGCCGCCAAGTTTGCGAATCTTTTCGGCGTTGGAAGCCACCTCTCCCCAAGACGCAGGCGCCTTGTCCGGATCGAGGCCAGCCTGCTTGTAGAGGCCTTTGTTCCACGCGAAGACCGAAGTTTCGACGAGAAGCGGGAGGCCATAGACCTTGTCCTCGTAAGTTCCTTGCTTAACATGGGCTGGAGCCAACGCGTTGAAGTATGGCAGCCCCTTGGCGAAACCCGTCATGTCTTCGAGCTGCCCGGCGGATGCGAACGACGGCGTGTAGATGAGGTCAAGCGCGATGGTGTCGGGCGCCTGCCCGCCGGCGACGGCCGTGGCGTACTTCTGGACCATCTGGTCGGATGGAATTTCGGTTAGCTCAACCTTGTCGCTGTTTGCAGCGTTGAAGGCATCAATGACAGCCTTAAGGGCGCCACCGCCACTACCCGAACGCACCCACATGGACACCGTTTCGGCAGACGCGGCAGTCGACAGGCATATGGACAGCAATGCAGTTGCTGCAAGCACTTTCTTGAACATGGCTTCCTCCAAAGCACGGGCGTTCTCGCCCACCTCCCGTTAATCCTCCCGATCGCCACCACAGGACTGGCGAGCGACCAGCTTGCATGGAAGCTTGCGAAGGCCCGGCTCGACGGCACGCCCTTCGGCAAGCTCCAAAATCGTCAGCCCGGCGATACGCCCGAGCTCCTTCAAATTCATGTCCACCGTCGTCAGGGCGGGTCGCGTCTGGTCGGCGAATATTTCCCAGTTGTCGAAGCCGACGACGGAAACTTCCTCAGGAACATGCACACCGCGCTCGCGAAGAGCGTCAACGACACCCCTCGCGATCTGGTCATTGCCGCAGAAGATGCCGTCAGGCTTTTCTTCATTCTCCGCCCAAAGCATACCGACCGCCTCGTACCCCCAGGCCTCGGTCCACTGACCGTGCATGACGACGGCGTCGGGACCGACGTCGGCGCGGAACGCTTCCGCGCGATCGCGAGCGGAAGCGAAGCTCTCCGGGCCAGTGATGTGGACGAGCCGGCTGCGACCGACCTCGAAGAGGCGCTCCACTGCGAGCCGGGCTCCCTGCGCGTCATCGGCGGTCAGAACGACGCTCCCGGGCCTCCCCTCGGTATACGCGTAGACCACTGGCACCGGCAGGCCCGCGAGATCGACCGGGAGAGACCGGTCGATCCGCTTGCCTGTCGCGATGATGCCATCCACCTGCTTGTCCAGCATGGCATCGACATGGATCTTGCCGAGCGTCGGATCGTCCTCGATCGCACAAAGGAATACCGAAACGCCGTGATCTACCAGTGCTTCGGAGATGCCAGACATCAACGGCAACGTGAACCGGCCGTAGGTGTCGTTGGTGAGAAGGCCAACCGTGAAGCTGCGACTGAAGAGAAGACTGCGAGCCAGTGCGTTTGGGCGGAAGCCCGCCTCCGAGGCGATCGATTTGATTCTGTCGCGCGTCTCGAGCGCCATACGGCCCGTATCGTTCAGTGCCTTCGACACAGTCGAAACGCTCACGCCCGCCGCCTTCGCGACGTCGTGAATCGTAACTCGACTGCTTCTGCCAACCATTCGATGTCCTCCCATCTTGAGCGTGAGAAAAGCCTTTCCCATTATGGGAGTCAATATGAGAAAACGTTTTCTCAAAATAATCTTCATTTCACCGTGGCGACCGAATTTGACCGGATCCGGGCTCGACCTCTCAGCAGTCATCGATCTGCCTCGCAATGCAAAACGGATAAAAGTGACGTGAGACCGCTTGCGGCAAACAAAGATTCAAGGAGGCGGCAGGCGTACTTGTTTCCGCCCTCATTGAAACGGTATCTTCCATTCTGGACGATTTGCATCAAATTACCGTTGGCTCGCAACGCCGCTAAAGCTTCGTCATGCTGATGGCCTAGAAGCAGTAGCGCGACGAAGCGTGTCCTCGGACGCCCCGTGACACGGGCGCCCGGATGTATGTTGACGTGCCTTTTCCACCATCAAAGCAATTACATCCAGAACAAGGGATCCTGATCATGCCATTCATCAAGACCACGGACGGAACTGAGATTTTCTACAAGGATTGGGGTCCGGTAACTGCCCAGCCCGTTGTTTTCCATCACGGTTGGCCCCTTAGCGCCGACGACTGGGATGCACAGATGATGTTCTTTCTGGACAAGGGGTATCGCGTAATTGCACATGACCGGCGCGGCCACGGCCGCTCCAGCCAGACGTGGCAGGGCAACGAGATGGACACCTATGCGGCAGACGTTATTGAGCTTACCGACGCTCTCGATCTCAAGAATGCGATCCATGTCGGCCACTCCACCGGCGGCGGCGAGGTTGCCCACTATGTCGCGCGAGCAAAACCCGGCCGCGTCGCGAAGGCGGTGCTGATCGGCGCCGTGCCGCCGATCATGGTCAAATCGGACAAGAACCCCGGCGGTCTGCCGCTAGAGGTTTTCGACAGCTTCCGTGCGGCACTCGTTGCCAACCGGGCCCAGTTCTTCCTTGATGTGCCGGCAGGCCCCTTCTACGGCTTTAATCGCCCCGGCGCGAAGGTCAGCCAGGGTATCATCGAGAACTGGTGGCGGCAGGGAATGATGGGAGCCGCCAAGGCGCACTATGATTGCATCAAGGCCTTTTCCGAGACGGATTTCACCGATGATCTGAAGCGGATCACTGTGCCGACGCTGGTGATGCATGGCGACGACGACCAGATCGTCCCTTATGCCGACTCTGCACCGCTTTCAGTAAAGCTCCTACAGCACGGAACGCTCAAGACATATGCTGGCTTCCCGCACGGAATGTGCACCACGCATCCCGACGTGATCAACGCCGACCTCCTGGAGTTCTTCCTGGATTGAGATGAAGGGTTCACTGGGCTTCATCATGTGCCCAGCAATGCCGCATTGACATTCGCAGGCGAGTATTCACGCTCGCCTGCCGCATGCAAAGCTCAAGGATAGTCTTGCCAGTCTGTCTCGGCGAAGATTTTGGCGCAGCTATTGAGCGCCAGCAGTTTCTTCGGGAGTGGTGGCAGGCTGTGGAAGTTCCTCCGCAATCTCTTCGGCAACAGCTGCGAGATCGAGATTTCCCCAGATCGACGCAGACTGGCGACGCTCCTGACGGCGGGAAGATTTGACTTCGACGATGAACGGCTTCGACTGAGCGCGCATGTGTTTCCTATTGAAAGGCGTTGAACGAATCCATCAACGCTCCAAGCCTATGAAGCGTTCCGCCGTCGCGCAAGGTCGCACCTTGCATTGAATCCAGCCTCACACAGGCCAGACCTACAGGGAACAAGCATTGGGCGAGCAGCGTTTCGGCTTTTCAATCAGCGTGGAACCTCCATGCAAATTCCTGCGAAAAGTTCTTGAAGGAACGATCGATGTCGATTACCTACCACGTCGCCGAACATGATGGCGCCTGGGCCTATCGCCTGGACGATGTCTGGTCGGAAACTTTCCCAACTCACGAAGAAGCACTGGCAGCGGCCAAACAAGCCGCGGAGCGACAACAGCTCGGTGGCCAGGATGCGGACATTACATATCAGCGTGCTGACGGCAGCTGGACAACGGAACGGTCGAATGGAGGCGACCGCCCCGAGGCCGATGTCGTCGATGACGCCAAGGAAAAAGACTAGGAATGACCATCAAAGAACGTTTTCTGAAGCAGCAGCATGCGTGGATGATTGGCGCATGCTATTCCCGTAAACATCCCGACTTCCATCGCTACGGCGGCGTCGATGTTTCGATCTCTCCTCGCTGGAAGAACAGCGTTGAAACCTTCGTCAATGACATGATCGACACCTTGCCGCGCGGCCTCTCCGAGCGCCGCATGGCGCTCAGAAACCCCCGTCGGCCGTTCGAGCCAGGCAATGTCGAATGGGTATTCGCAAGCAAGCACTATGGTCTTCGCGCCCCCGATGGCACGCGCCCCGACATGGCGGATGCCCGTTCGCGCCGCGCATAAGCTTCTTTGCACGTGACAATCTTCGCCGGCGGAAGCTCACTCAGGGGCTTCGTTCGCCGGCGAAACATTTTAAGGCTATCAGTGCGGCACCGCCCCAATCAAAGTCATTGATCAGCGACGTCACTGACGCAGCTATCGACATTCAGTTCAGACCGCATCCAGTAGCCTTCGCGTTCGCGCTATTGACGACGCCGCGCGCTTCTCGTGGCCACAATCAAGACAACTCCGACAACCACGGCAACAGCGCCCCAATAGATCCAAGGAGTTTGGTCAATCATGAAGCTTTCTGCAGGATAAGGGAAATAACCGCTGCCCTGCCCCATCCAAATTAAACCGACAAGGATGAGCAGGCCGGCGACGAAATAGGCAATCTTCGCCATTCGATACGTCTCCACCGTGTGCGTTTCACGCGCTCGCAGGGAGCGGACACCACTTCCCGAAGGTGCAATGAGTCGGCCTTATCCGCCAGCCGCTTGCCTAGCTTTCCCACAACGCGGAGCCGTGGCCTGACTCAAGCGCATGACGCGCCAAAATCACCCGCAGACAAGCGGTGTCTGCGCATCCGGTCAGACGCGCAGACGACAAGTCTTTACTGCAGAGTCCGCGTGTGCACGTCCTGCCCAATCGCAACGCCCTGACGGGCTTGGGTGCCAGCCGCCGCGCCGTCAAGGCCCGTTGCCACGACCGCCACACGGAACTTGCCGTCAAGGTTGCGGTCGAAGATCGCGCCAACGACGATGTCAGCCTCATCCTGCACTTCGTCGCGGATACGGCTTGCCGCTTCGTCCACTTCGAAGAGGGTCATGTCGGAACCGCCGGAAATCGAAATCAAAACGCCCCTGGCACCCTTCATCGAGATATCGTCGAGCAGCGGATTGGCGATCGCCGCCTCCGCGGCCTTCATTGCCCGCCCCTCGCCCGAGGCCTCGCCGGTGCCCATCATCGCCCGGCCCATGCCGCGCATCACCGATTTCACGTCTGCGAAGTCGAGATTGATGAGGCCTTCCTTGACGATTAGGTCAGTGATGCAGCCGACGCCGGCATAAAGCACACGGTCGGCGGTCATGAAGGCGTCTGCGAACGTCGTCTTTGCATCGGCGATGCGGAAAAGGTTCTGGTTCGGGATGACGATCACCGTATCGGCCGCCTCGCGAAGCGCCTCGATGCCGACATCAGCCGTCTTCATGCGGCGGTTGCCTTCGAATGTGAAAGGCTTGGTAACCACCCCGACCGTCAGGATGCCGGCGTTGCGAGCGGCCTGGGCAATAACGGGTGCAGCACCGGTACCGGTGCCGCCGCCCATGCCTGCGGTGACGAAGCACATGTGCGAGCCAGCCAGATGGTCCATGATCTCATCGATCGATTCCTCGGCGGCTGCGCGACCAACTTCCGGCAGCGAACCGGCGCCCAACCCTTCGGTCACGTGCGCGCCGAGTTGGATACGGCGGGATGCCTTCGATGTCGCCAGGACCTGCGCATCGGTATTGGCCGCAATGAAATCGACGCCTTCGAGATTTTCCGCTATCATGTTGTTGATCGCATTGCCGCCGCCGCCGCCGACGCCAATTACTGTAATTCTCGGTCGCATTTCGGAAATCCCGTTCTTGGCGTTCGTCATCGCAATCTCCTTCGTGCGTTTTCGTGATGGCTCCTCGTCTTGTCGGGAACCGAATCGAGCATCAGCCTAGCCGCGCAACAAGGCAGAGCCGGGGCGAAAGAACAAGATGACGCCGTCTTGAAACTTTATCCGGAACCTTTTTTGCGCTCGTGCATTTTTATGAGTCATCCCCTGCCAGAGAGAGGAGTACCGCGCACATGCCTACGCTCGCCACCCGCCAGTCAGTTACCCCTCCGAACGATCATATTCTTACAGCTCAAGAGGCTTTGGAACCGCTGTTCCTCAAGATCGAAGAGGAGGCCGAGGTCCGGATGATCGCCGCGGCCATCCGCGCGGGCTGGTCAGCGGAAGACGCGGTGGCAGCGATTGACGAGCTTCGCCGCAACGAGCTTCTTCCCGGTGCCAGCCATTGAAAGCCACGGGTGACCTCAAAATATCACTCGCCTTAAGGAATGGATGACCTAAGTTCAGCGCGACCAACAAATCGCGGAAAGATCATCGCATGCCTTTCAAGAACATCTGCATCTTCGGCGCCGGTGCACTAGGCGGCGCGATAGCGGCCAAGCTCGCCTTGTCGCTCGGCACAGAGGCGACGGTCTCGGTGGTTGCCCGCGGCGCTCATCTCGCCGCCATCCGGGAGAATGGGTTGCGTCTCATCGAAGCAGGCGCCGAAACTCCCCTTCGCGTGTCGGTAACTGCCACCGATAATCCCATGGAACTGCCCCCGCAGGACCTCGTGATCACCGGGCTGAAAGGTCATCAATTAAGCGCAGCCGCTGAGGGAATCGGTCATCTGATGAAAGATGGCACGCGCGTCATGATGATCCTCAACGGCATTCCGTGGTGGTATTTTCATCGCGATCGGGACAGTGCCTATGCGGAGCTGCAATTCGACGAACTGGATGAGGGCGGCAAGCTTTGGCACCTTGTTGGCCCGCAGCGCGTGATCGGCTGCGTCGCTCACCAGGGAGCCGAAGTCAGCAGCCCCGGCGAAATCCGGCTCAGCAACAAGGGCCATTTTATTCTCGGCGAGCCCTCCGGCGAGATGACTGCAGATCTGCGGGGAATCGAAGCGCTACTGCAGGGGGCAGATATCGGTGTTAAGCTCTCTGGCCGCATCCGCGACGATATCTGGAGCAAGCTGATGGGCAATGCCTCCTTCAACCCGATCAGCGCGTTGACGCGTTCATTGATGTCGGATCTGATGGCAGATGCCGCGATTGCCGATCAGATCGGCAAGGTTATGAAAGAGGTAAAAGCCGTAGGAGAAGCGCTCGGCGCAAATGTCGGGATGTCCGTCGAGCAGCGACTGGAGCAGGCCCAACAGATCGGGCCGGTTCGCACGTCGATGCTACAGGACCTTTTTGCAGGCAAGTCGCTTGAAATTACGCCGCTGGTAGGAATGGTCGTTTCACTGGGTCGCCTGACAGCAACGCGGACACCGGTTTCCGAAACCATGTTGGCGCTGGTTTCGCAGCTTGACCGCGAGAATTGCCGACCGGCGAAGTGAGCGCCTGGCCGTTTGAGCGGCTTGTTGTGCCCCGATCAGCCGTTCAGAAATTGATTCAGGGAATCTCCGTAAACCTCAATGGCGGAAGAAAATTATTTTAGCCAGCCTGCAATTCGCTCAACTGCCTCGACAATCTCTGCCTGTGCGCCAGCATAAGACATGCGCATCGATCGATGGCCTTCCAGAGGGTCGAAATCCAGGCCCGGCGTGGCAGCAACGTTGATTTCCGCCAACATCCGCTTGGCGAACGCCATGCTGTCATTAGTGAACCGGGTCACATCGACATAGGCGTAGAAAGCGCCGTCCATCGGCGAGGCGATCGACAGGCCAATATCGGGCAGGCGCTTCATCAGAAAATCGCGGTTGGCCGAATAGCTGGCCTTGTAGACATCGAGTTCTGCGGACGCGCCGAGCGCTGCCGTCGCCGCAATCTGCGAGAGCTCTGGCGGCGAGATGTAGAGGCTTTGTGCAACACGCTCGATCGGGCGCACCAACCGCTCCGGTAGCACCATCCAACCGATGCGCCAGCCCGTCATGCAATAGTATTTGGAAAAGGAGTTGATGACGATCGCCTCGTCGGTCAACTCCAGTGCGCTCGTCTCCTCACCGGCAAAGGTCAGTCCGTGATAGATCTCATCTGAGATGAATGCGATCGAGTTGGCCGCGCAGTAGTCGGCCAGCTCCTTCAACCCCTTGCGACCAGTCACCGTGCCCGTTGGGTTAGCAGGGCTTGCCAGAAGAACGCCCTTCAGGCTGACGTTGTTTTCCGCTTGCGCAGCCTCAAGGCTCTCGGGCGTCAACGTGAAATGCGTCTCGGCCGTCACCGGAACCTCGATGACCTTCAGGCCCAGTGCACCAAGGATGTTGCGATAGGCAGGATAGCCCGGCCGGGCGATGGCGACCGCGTCACCGGCATCGAACAGTGAGAGAAAGGCAAGATTGAAACCGGCGGAAGAACCTGTGGTTATTGCGATACGCGCTGGATCGATTTCAAGCCCATGGCGGTCGCGATAGTGTCCGGCCAACGCATGCTTCAGCCTGACCGTGCCAAGCGCGTCCGTGTAGCCGATCTTGCCTTCCACAAGTGCTGCCTGCGCCGCTTCCAGCGCAGCCCGCGGCGCCGGATGGGATGGCTGACCAACCGCCATCGAAATGACCGGGTGACCGCTCGCTCGCCGCCTGGTCGCCTCAGCCAGCACATCCATGGCGTGAAACGGCTCGACTTCGCTGCGTTGGGAAATGGAAAACAAGATCGGTTCTCTTCTCTCTAACTTTGATTGCGGCCAGACAATTGCCGCAATAATCGGATCATCACAATCCCGCGATTGAACAGCGGATATGAAAATTCCTGTTTGAAGACGACTGGACGCACCGTAGTTTGGCGGCATCGGAGTGCCGCCGTTAACCGGGCAGTGTTATCAGGCGCCTAGAACGACGCATATGAACTGCTGATGACGAGGATATAATGGCAATACTCCCGAAGATCTTCACCGCGCTGGCGTTTACGGCCTCCGTCGCCACGGTTTCCCCAGCAGCAGCGCTTGACGATGCGCAGAAGAAGGAGTTCGGCGAGTTCATCAAGCAGTATCTGATCGAAAATCCGGAGATCATGCTGGACGTTCAGGATGCCCTGCAGAAGAAGCAGGAGCAGGCACGTCTCACAAAAGCCAACGCGGTAATTGCCGACAACAAGTCGACGATCTTCGATTCGAAGTACGACGTGACGATCGGTAACCCGAAGGGTGACATCACGATCGTCGAATTCTTCGATTACAATTGCGGCTACTGCCGTCACGCCCTTTCGGACATGCAGACCATGCTCGAAAAGGACAAGAACGTCCGCTTTGTCCTCAAGGAATTCCCCATCCTCGGGCCGGAGTCGATCGCTGCCCACAAGGTGTCCGATGCGTTCCGGAAGCTTGCACCAGAGAACTACACCAAGTTCCATGTCGCGCTTCTTGGCAGCGACGGCCGTGCCGACGAAGCAAGTGCAATTGAAGTCGCCGAGTCGCTCGGTGTCAGTGAAAAGCAGATACGTGATGAGATGGCCAAGAGTTCCAGCGATGCTTCCGTAAAGGAAACATACCAGCTTGCGCAGAGCCTCGGTATCACGGGTACGCCGTCGTATGTGATCGGCAACGAACTGGTTCAAGGCGCGGTCGGCTTCGACGACCTTGAGACAAAGGTCAAGAACATGCGTGCCTGCGGCAAGACGAGTTGCTGACGCGGCGCCCATCAAATCGCCAAAATCAAAGTGTTTCAGCCATGTGGACAAATATGGCGTGATTCGGGCTGCGCTTCCCAAAGGGCTTTCATTAGGTTCGCTGGGAGTCTATAGGTTGCCGTCCCGCATCTATTGGAACATTCGATGACGCAAACGATATTCGTCCTGAACGGGCCCAACCTGAACATGCTCGGCAAAAGAGAGCCCGGCATCTATGGCGGCAAGACGCTTCAGGATATCGAGGCAGACTGCAAGACGGCAGGGCGCGAGCTCGGCTTCGAGATCGATTTTCGCCAGAGCAATCATGAAGGCACTCTCGTCGACTGGTTCCACGAAGCGAACGACAAGGCGGTTGGTGTCGCGATCAATGCAGGCGCCTACACGCATACATCTGTCGCGCTCCACGATGCAATTCGCGCTATTTCCATTCCGGTAATAGAGCTCCATATTTCCAACGTCCACGCGCGGGAAGAATTCCGCCACAAGTCGATGATTGCGCCAGCGGTGAAAGGCGTCATCTGCGGCTTCGGGCCTTACAGCTATATTCTGGCGCTGCAGGCGCTGAAGAATCTTACGGCATAAAAAGAAGACAGGGCACACACTCATGGCTGAGAAGAAAAACGGTATCGATCAGGCGCTGATCCGCGATCTCGCGAACATCCTCAACGACACGGATCTCACGGAAATCGAAGTCGAGCAGGACGATCTGCGTATCCGCGTTTCGCGCGCCGGCAACACCCAGTACGTTCAGGCTCCGATGGCTGCACCCGCATTCGCGGCTCCGTCAGCGGTAGCTCCTGTAGCCGCGGCGCCTACGGCTCCCGCACGCAACCCTGCCAACACTGTTACTGCCCCGATGGTCGGCACCGCGTACATGGCTCCGGCTCCGGGCGCACGTCCCTTCATCGAACTCGGCGCCGCGGTCAAGGAAGGCCAGACACTGGTCATCATCGAAGCGATGAAGACCATGAACCAGATCCCTTCGCCGAAGTCCGGCAAGATCACAGAAATCCTCGTCGAGGACGGAAGCCCCGTCGAATACGGCCAAGCCCTCGTCGTCATCGAATAAGGCGAGCGTCATGGTCTCGAAAATCCTCATCGCCAACCGCGGGGAAATCGCGCTTCGCGTGCTGCGCGCATGCAAAGAGCTCGGCATTCCCTGCGTCGCGGTTCACTCGACTGCCGACGCCGACGCAATGCATGTGCGCCTGGCCGACGAAAGCGTTTGCATCGGCCCCCCGCCCTCGCGCGAAAGCTATCTGAACATTCATCAGATCGTTGCCGCATGCGAGATCACGGGTGCTGACGCCGTGCATCCGGGCTACGGCTTCCTGTCCGAAAACGCCAAGTTTGCGGAAATCCTCGAAGCGCACGGCATCACCTTCATCGGTCCGACGGCGGAACATATCCGCCTGATGGGCGACAAGATCACCGCCAAGACGACCGCCCAGGAACTCGGCATCCCTGTCGTTCCGGGCTCGGATGGCGAGGTGAAGACCGAGGAAGATGCGCGGCGGACGGCTGCGGAAATCGGCTATCCAGTGCTGATCAAGGCAACCGCCGGCGGCGGCGGTCGCGGCATGAAGGTCGCCAAGTCCGAAGAGGACGTGATCGAAGCATGGTCGACGGCCCGCACCGAAGCGGCGGCCGCCTTCGGCAACGAAGCCGTCTACATGGAAAAATATCTCGGCAAGCCGCGCCACATTGAAATCCAGGTGTTCGGCGACGGCGCCGGCAATGCGATCCATCTCGGCGAACGAGATTGCTCACTTCAGCGCCGCCACCAAAAGGTCTGGGAAGAAGCAAACTCCCCTGCCCTCAACGTCGAACAGCGCATGAAGATCGGCCAGGTTTGCGCCGACGCTATGAAGAAGCTGAAATATCGCGGCGCTGGCACGATCGAGTTCCTGTACGAGAACGGCGAGTTCTATTTCATCGAAATGAACACCCGTTTGCAGGTCGAACACCCGATCACCGAAGCGATCACCGGCATCGACCTCGTTCACGAGCAGATCCGCGTCGCGTCCGGTGGTGGGCTTTCCGTCCAGCAGGACGAGATCAACTTCCACGGCCACGCGATCGAGTGCCGTATCAACGCCGAGGACGCACGCACCTTCGTCCCGTCGCCAGGCACGATCACGCATTTCCATGCGCCGGGTGGTCTTGGTGTTCGCGTCGACAGCGGCGCTTACCAGGGCTACAAGATCCCACCCTACTACGACAGCCTCATCGGCAAACTCATCGTATTCGGCCGCACGCGCGTCGAATGCATGATGCGTCTGCGCCGTGCGCTCGACGAATTTGTCGTCGATGGCATCAAGACGACGCTTCCGTTGTTTCAGGATCTGGTGGACAATCAGGACATCGCCAACGGCGATTACGATATCCACTGGCTTGAAAACTATCTGGCCAACAAACCGGCGTAACAGAGAATGGCAGGATCGCGCAGGAAGTCTCCAGGCATAACACCGGAAATCCTCCTGCGCGCCTACTCCATCGGTCTCTTCCCGATGGCCGAATCGGCTGACGATCCGGAAATATTCTGGGTCGAGCCCGATCTTCGCGGCATCCTGCCGCTCGACGACTTCCACGTCTCCAAAAGCCTCGCCAAGACGATCCGACGGAAGCCGTTCGATATCCGTTTCGACTATGATTTCGATGCTGTCATCGCAGCCTGCGGCGCCGAGACCGGCGACCGGCCGAGCACCTGGATCAATCAGACCATCAGGACGCTGTATTCGACGCTGCACCGGATCGGCCACGCCCATACCGTCGAGGCCTGGGACGGCGACCAGCTTGTCGGCGGACTATACGGCGTGTCACTGGGTTCGGCATTCTTCGGCGAGAGCATGTTCTCGCGGCGCACGGACGCCTCGAAGATCTGTCTCGTTCATCTCGTAGAACGGCTGCGCGCCAAGGGCTTTACCCTGCTCGATACGCAATTCACCACCGAGCACCTGAAGACGTTCGGAGCGATCGACGTTCCGAAGGATGAGTATGCGCACATACTCGCGGCGGCGATGGAATCGCCCAACCTTGAATTCTGAGATTTACTTGGCGGCCTTGTCGGGCGCGGGAACGTCCGAGTTCTGCTTGCAGTCCTTCAGCCACACGTCATAGATCGGATGCTCGACGGCGTTGAGGCCGGGACTATCGGCAAACATCCAGCCCGTGAAGATGCGGCGGATCTTGCGGTCGAGCGTGATCTCGTCGACCTCCACGAAACCATCGATCTTCTGCGCTTCGGTCTGGTCGCGCGAATAGCAAGCCTTCGGCGTCACCTGCAGCGCGCCGAACTGAACGGTCTCGTTGACATAGACGTCGAAGGTCGTGATGCGGCCGGTGATCTTGTCGAGACCGGAGAAAACGGCAACGGAGTTCTCGATACGGGCAGCGGAGGCAACCTGTGGCAGAAGGCCAAGCGCCAGTGAAAGCCCGGCGGCACGCAGGATCTGGTTCCGCGTGAAAAGCTTCATGTCTGCCCGTCTCCACAGCATCTTAAAATCGAAGGCCGCAATCGTTGCGGCCATTCTGCGGGTAATGGTCAATTGTGGCTAAAAGCGGGGCTGGCGGCCGCCTGCTCAGTTGCCAGGCGTCCAGGCGTCGTAGTCGCCGGTAACGCGCGGGCGCTCGCCAGGAACAACCAGTGAGCCCGGCGGGCGGTAGGCCTGTGGCGAACCAGTCGGGTTTGCGCGATGCGGCTTTTGCCATTCCTTGGCAACGTAGTTTTCCTGGCTTGGTGGAACGTTTGTACGGTGATGCATCCACCCATGCCAGCCCGGCGGAATTGCCGAGGCTTCAGCATAGCCCTTGTAGATCACCCAACGCCGCGGCAGGCCGTAGGACGACATACCGCCTTCGTAATAAACGTTACCCAATTCGTCTTCACCGACGCGCTTGCCAAAACGCCAAGTCGCAAAACGCGTACCGATCGTCTGACCGTTCCACCAGGTGAAGATTTGCACGAGGAGATTCTTCATGTCTTTTCCTTGAGCTAGCCGAACGGCGAGCGGGACCAGAATTTGATCCCTCGCTTATGCCGCCAGCGATCTGCATTGTCCAGTGATTCCGGCGCCACACCGGCTCATTTCAGCGCCATCTTGAAGCCGAGATGCGATTGCTTGAAGCCAAGCCGCTCATAGAAGCGGTGTGCATCCTTGCGGCTGGCATTCGAGGTCAGTTGCACGAGCCGAAGACCGCGACGCTTTGCCTCCGCGATGGCAAACTCGATCATCAAGGCGCCGATGCCCTGCCCGCGCATGTCGCCGCGTGTCTGTACCGCTTCGATGATCATCGACGACGAACCGCGACCTACGAGCGCCGTTACAATCATCGTCTGAAAGGTGCCAACGACCTGCCCCTCGCGCTCTGCGACGTAGAGCGTCTGGTCACGTGATGAGGAGACGTGCTCGAATGCTTTGAGATAGTCTCCGAAAGCCTCGGGCGTTGTCGTGTCACCGTGACCGCCGAGGTCATCGGCAGCAAAGATGGCGACGAGTGCCGCCACGTCGGCGCTCCGCGCCTCGCGAATGATGGTTTGGCTCATGATCAGATTTGGGGCTAGTGCTGTTCGAGGGTTTTTTCGAGGATCAGCGTCGGTATGCCGGATTGCCCCGGTCCGTCGTTTTCATTGCGGCCGACATCCTCGAAGCCGTGGGCATGGTAGAAGGCTATCGCCGTCTTGTTCCGCGGCTCAACTTCGAGGCGCATGATCTCCGCATCGGGAAAGCAGGTCTCCAACTCGGCGAAAATCTCCCGGCCAATCCCCTGGCGATGCAGCGGCGGACGGACATAGAGCAGATGAAGCATGACGGTCTTCGTCATCTCATCCGACATGGCGGCATAACCCACGCCACCAATATCCTTGCCATTATCTGCAACGAGGAACTCTGCATTCTTCTTTGCGAGCCGCGCCTGCAGCGCCGCGGGCGAAAACAGATGCGCAATAAGCTCCTTCACCTTCGCTTCGCCGTAGAGGCCAGCATAAGTCGCGCGAAAGCCCTCATCCAGCAAGGTGCGCATCTTGCTGAGATCACCCTCGCTGGCAGTGCGCACGAAATACACGGGTCTTACTCCTCGATGCCGAGCTTGGCTTTCACGAGGGCCTGAACGGCCTGCGGATTGGCCTTGCCGCCAGTGGCCTTCATGACCTGGCCAACGAACCAGCCTGCAAGCGCCGGCTTGGCCTGAACCTTTGCGACCTGGTCCGGGTTTGCGGCGATGATCTCGTCGACCGCCCGTTCGATCGCGCCGGTATCGGTCACCTGCTTCATGCCGCGAGCTTCGACGATCTCGGCAGGATCACCGCCCTCGTTCAGCACGATTTCGAACAGGTCCTTCGCGATCTTTCCTGAGATAGTCTCCGCCTTGATCAGGTCAATGATCGCACCAAGCTGCGCTGGCGAAACTGGCGTCTCCTCGATGCTCTTGCCAGTCCGGTTCAGGGCGCCGAGCAGATCGTTGATGACCCAGTTGGCGGCTGCCTTGCCGTCCCGACCTTCGGCAACGGCCTCGAAATAGTCGGCAATCGCCTTTTCCGACACGAGAACGGAAGCGTCGTAGATCGACAGGCCGAGTTCGCGCACGAAGCGCTCCTTCTTGTCGTCTGGCAGCTCCGGCAGATCGGCTTCCAGCGCCTTGACGAAGGCGTCATCAAACTCGAGTGGCAGCAGATCCGGATCCGGGAAGTAGCGATAGTCGTGCGCATCTTCCTTCGAGCGCATCGACCGGGTTTCGCCCTTATTGGGATCGAAGAGACGGGTCTCCTGCTCGATCTTACCGCCGTCCTCCAGAACACCGATCTGGCGACGGGCTTCGTATTCGATCGCCTGACCGATGAAGCGGATGGAGTTGACGTTCTTGATCTCGCAACGGGTGCCAAAGCCCTCGCCCGGGCGACGGACGGAAACGTTAACGTCGGCGCGCATCGAACCTTCGTCCATGTTGCCATCGCAGGTGCCGAGGTAGCGCACGATCGAGCGCAGCTTCGTCATGTAGGCCTTGGCTTCATCCGACGAACGCATGTCAGGCTTGGAGACAA
Organism: Hyphomicrobiales bacterium; assembly: GCA_900466605.1. Lineage (GTDB taxonomy): Bacteria > Pseudomonadota > Alphaproteobacteria > Rhizobiales > Rhizobiaceae > Rhizobium. The sequence continues at coordinate 116,749 of UBMU01000015.1, read as the reverse complement.
TCTCCATCAGCGCGACGCCCGAACGGTTGAGGTCAACATAGGACATTGTGGCGTGCTGATCATGCAGCGACTTGCCTGCATCCTGCTCCAGATGCAAACGCTCGATGCCGATCTCAATATCCTCGAACTGACCCTGACGATCCGGGCCGAGCGAGATGACGATCTTGCCTTCGCCGACGATCGGATCCTTGAACTGCGAGATCTGGTAGCCCTGCGGCAGATCGGGGTAGAAATAGTTCTTGCGATCAAAGAGCGAGCGCTTGTTGATCTGCGCCTTCAGACCAAGACCCGTGCGGACAGCCTGCCTGACGCATTCCTCGTTGATGACGGGCAGCATGCCGGGCATGGCTGCATCGACGAGCGACACGTTGGAATTCTGCGGTTTGCCAAACTCGGTCGCAGCGCCCGAGAACAGCTTCGAATTCGACAGCACCTGTGCATGGACTTCCATGCCGATGATGACTTCCCAATCGCCAGTGGCGCCAGGAATGAAGCGTTTCGGATCAGGCGTGCGAACGTCGACAAGGGTCATTGAGATGCTCTTTTTGAGGCTGTTCTTTTCAATTTGTGAGGTAACGGAAATGGCTTGCCGGTGCAAGGCTTTCGGCTATCCCGTTGCAGCCGCCAGCCGGTTTGGGGCGTGTTAACGCAATGTCGCTAGCGTGGCACAGATGACGGCAATTGATATTCTCAAGATCACCGGGCTCTTCCTCGCATTCAATGCGTTCGTGTTCTCCATCTATTTCCTCGACAAGCAGGCGGCTCGCCATCATCGGCGGCGGATCAGCGAGAAGACCTTGCTGATGCTCGCATTCGTCGGCGGCAGCCTGGGCGCGGTCTGCGCCCAAAGGCTCCTGCGCCACAAGACGCAGAAAGAACCGTTCCGATCGATCCTCAGGGCCATATTCGTGTTTCACGTCGGGGCCGCGCTCCTGCTCTCAGGCGTCCTCGGCTACCTCGTGCTGGATGCCCCGTTGCTAGACTAAGCCGTAGGTGCCATCGTCCGTGGCCTCCAAAGCCTTTGACAGGCCGACTGACGGCACATCCCGATCCAGTTTGGGATTATAGGCAATCGACAGCCAATGAATTGCGTATCCACGTTTCTGGAAGAAGGCGATCGCCTCGGTGTTGCCCGAATGCGTCTGCATCATCGCCGTATCGAAGCCCTGCGCGGCTATATCTTTCTCAATATCCTGCAAGAGCGCGGTTCCGATACCATGCCCAGTGAAAGCAGGATCGACCCAAAAATCCGAAATCTTTTCATCGAGAGTTTCGCGCGCCGCCCATCCCGCAACATGCCCATTCCATTCGACGACGGTTACGGTGATCCAGCTGCCTGCAACGAAATTAAAGAACGCGCTTCGCGCCGCATCGACCATGGCATCCTCTTCGCCGATGGATGCCATCGCCTTCTGCCAGGCCCTTATACCGATCTCGCTCAAAAGCTCCGCTTCGCCTTCGCGCGCATTGCGAATGTGGATCAACGGCACCTCCGCGTTTTCACTGAAATAAAGCACCGATTCACCCAGTTATCCAAGCGTCATGTTTCAAGCGCGAGGCATCGCGCAAAGATCCCCCATCGGTTGCAAAACTTGACGGGATGCCATCCAGCCAGTATCAAGGCCACATGTTGAACTCATCCTCTGAGACCCGGTAGAGGCCCTGCCCGCAGGATTTGCTGCGTGCATGGGCCCGAAAAAAGCGAAGCCCTGACGTCCCCGTCGGACGCCAGATCGTTTTTATGCGCCTATTCGGCGCCATTACCGGATCAACATATCCATGGATATTTCACGCACGGAGCAGCGCATCCTGCACCTATTGGCCCAGGGTGGCCGCATCGAAATCGAACGCGACGACAACAGGAAAATCGAGGCGGTGAAGTGCTTCACGCGCGACGGCTGGGCCTATCCCGGCGTCGGCATCGAGCTTTTTCGCAAACTGAAGCAGAAGAGGGCCATCAAATCCTCAGGCGGCAAGCCTTATCGCATCACCGAACGGGGCTTGGTTCTTGTGAGAGCAGAACAAGACAACAGGTAGCTTTCTGACATTCAGCCGCGCGTCACCTCGGCGCGCGGCTTCTTTCAAAGAAGACCGGCAAGTTCGGCTTTCATCACCACCCATTCCTCGGCAAGCGTGCCGCTCCCGCGGTGCTTGCCCGCTCGGCGGTACCAGTAGTCGGCATTCCAGTCGTCGCCTTCGATACGATGGCAGATCGCGTGACCCCAATCGAAAGGCGCCTCGCCTTCATGCGCCTGGCAGATCTCGTGCACCGCCTGCCACTCCGCGCCCATGGCGAACCCCACCGCCGCGAGGCGATTGAGCGCTTCGATCATGTCAGCGATATCCTGTTTTGACATAGACCCCTCCCGAGACTGCGAACTTAGCCGCGACGCTGCTGCAGATGCGCTTCCAGACGACTGGACTGCAAAACCGACTTCGCCGACCATGTGATGGTCGGCGACGGTCATATTCCGGATTTCAGGCTCGCTTACCACCACCTGGCGGGGGTGAACTTGCCCGCGGCTTGTTCGATCACATGCGCCGTCTTGAACAGCGTCTCTTCGTCGAAGGGCTTGCCGATCAGTTGCAGGCCGAGCGGAAGCCCCTTGTGATCGAGACCGGCAGGAACGGCAATACCCGGCAGGCCGGCCATGTTCACTGTCACCGTGAAGATGTCGTTCAGGTACATCTTGACCGGATCGGAGGCGAGGTTCTCATCGGCGACGCCGAAGGCCGACGACGGCGTGGCAGGCGTCAAGATCGCATCGACACCAGCATTGAACGCCAGTTCGAAGTCGCGCTTGATCAGTGTGCGAACCTTCTGGGCCTTGATGTAATAGGCGTCATAGTAGCCGGCAGAAAGAACGTAGGTGCCGATCATGATGCGGCGCTTGACTTCCTTGCCGAAACCGGCGGCGCGCGTCTTCTCGTACATGTCGACGATGTCCTTGCCATCGACACGCAGGCCATAGCGGACGCCGTCATAGCGGGCGAGGTTCGAGGAGGCTTCTGCCGGAGCGACGATGTAATAGGCCGGCAAGGCGTACTTGGTGTGCGGCAGCGAGATGTTGACGATCTCGGCGCCGGCATCCCTCAGCCAGGCAATGCCCTGCTGCCAGAGCGTCTCGATTTCCTCAGGCATGCCATCGACGCGGTATTCGTTCGGAATACCGATCTTCATGCCCTTCAGCGACTGGCCAATCGCAGCCTCATAATCCGGAACCGGCAGGTCGACGGACGTCGTATCTTTGGAATCGACAGACGCCATCGACCGCAGAAGAATTGCGGCATCACGAACGTCGCGGGCGATCGGGCCGGCCTGATCAAGCGACGAGGCGAAAGCCACCGTGCCCCAGCGTGAGCAACGGCCATAAGTTGGCTTGATACCGACGGTGCCGGTGAAGGCGGCGGGCTGGCGGATCGAGCCGCCTGTGTCGGTCGCCGTGGCTCCGGCGCAAAGGTGGGCTGCGACGGCCGCTGCGGAGCCGCCGGAGGAACCGCCCGGTACCAGCTGCTGGTTGGAGCCAGCCGAACGCCAGGGATTGATCACGGCGCCGTAGTAGGAGGTCTCGTTGGAAGAGCCCATCGCGAACTCGTCCATGTTGAGCTTGCCGAGCATGACAGCGCCGTCGTCCCACAGGTTCTGGGTTACGGTCGACTCGTAGTGCGGCTTGAAACCATCCAGGATGTGGCTGCAGGCTTGGGTATGAATGCCTTCGGTTGCGAACAGGTCCTTGATGCCGAGCGGGATGCCTTCGAGCGCACCGCCTTTGCCGCCAGCGAGACGCGCGTCCGAGGCTTCCGCCATCTGCAGCGCCTTCTCCGGCGTGACCTTAATATAGGCATTGAGCTTTTCGTTGGCCGCTTCGATTGCCGAGATATATGCCTCGGTCAGTTCGGTCGCTTTGATTTCCTTGGCGCGCAGCTTCGTGCGGGCTTCGGCAATGGTCAGGCTGGTGAGTTCGCTCATGGTAATTCGCTTCAAATCTGAATGGCAACGGAGGTCGGAAAACGGCGAAGGCGTTATTCGACGACTTTGGGTACCAGGAAGAAGTTCTGATCGGTAACTGGCGCGTTCGAGACGATATCGGCAGCCTTGTTGCCGTCGGTTACGTCATCAGTGCGCTTCTTCATCTCCATCGGCGTGACCGATGTCATTGCTTCGACGCCTTCGACGTCGACCTCGGAGAGCTGCTCGACGAAGCCGAGGATACCATTCAGCTCACCCACCATGCGGTTTGCCTCTTCTTCCGAGACGGCAATACGGGCAAGGCGCGCTACGCGCTTAACGGTGGCAAAGTCGACGGACATAACATTCTCCGGATGGGATTTTCCTACCCGCTATAAAGGCCATGTCCGCTGTGTGCAACGGGCATGGCCTTCGGATTGCGTAGAATTCCGCCGCTGGAATCGAGGCAGTTTCAGCAGGCGTTGCTTAGAAAGAGAGGCTGTCGCCTGGCTTCGGCGTCTTCACCGCCGTCTTCGATCCGTCCATACCGGTGACGAACTTCTCGGGCGTCTGGTCGATGATCGGGAAGGTGCCATAGTGGCAAGGTATCGCCGTCTTGAAGTTGAAGTAGCGCTGGCAAGCCAATGCCGCGACGGCGCCGCCCATCGTGAAGCGATCGCCGATCGGCACAAACGCGATATCGGGCTGATGCAGTTCGTTGATCAGTGCCATGTCGGAGAAGATGTCGGTATCGCCCATGGCGAGGATGGAGGCTTCCTCATCGAAGTGCAGCATCAGACCGTTGGCATTGCCAAGGGCGTGCGAAACGCCATCCTCAGTGATCTGGGCGGAGGAATGCAGTGCGTTGGTAAAGGTCGCAGAGAACCCGTCGAAGGAAATCGTGCCGCCAGTATTGCCCATTTCGAGCTTCGACAGGCCCTTCGATTCCAGCCAACTGGCGAGGTCGGCATTTGCGAGAACGACTGCGCCGGTCTCCTTGGCAAGTGCTACGGTATCGCCGACGTGATCGCCGTGGCCATGCGTCAGCAGGATATGGGTGACGCCACTTGCGACATCCTTGAGGCTTTGCCCAGCGAAGGAGGAATTATGCGTGAGGAACGGATCGAGCAGGATTTTCGCCTTTCCGATCTCGATCCGGAAAGCGGAGTGACCGAGCCAAGTGATCTTCATAAAATGTCTCCTTCGATTATCAGATGCAAAAGCCTGTTTTGCTGGTTATGGACATATCGGATGCGGTTGCAAAGAAAAGCGCCGCCGCTTCAATTTCTTTTGACAGGATGAAACGACAATGACGGTGCTGACGATCGAAGAACTGGCAACTGCGCTGCAGCCGGGACAGGCGATCGCGGGGCTCGATCTCGGCACTAAAACGATCGGGCTTTCGATGTCCGATCTCGGCCGACGCTTTTCGACCCCACGAACTGTCATCAAGCGCGAGAAATTCACAATCGATGCAGTAGCGTTGCTGGAGTTCGCCGAAAAGGAGAAGGTTGCCGCCTTCGTCATCGGCCTACCTGTCAATATGGACGGATCAGCCGGACCGCGTGTTCAGGCGACGCGGGCCTTCGTGCGCAACATGGAGCAGAAGACCGATCTGCCTTTCGTCTATTGGGACGAGCGGCTGTCGACGGTCGCTGCCGAGCGCGCGCTGCTGGAGATGGACGTCTCACGCAGCAAGCGTGCCGAACGCATCGACTCGGCCGCCGCGAGCTTCATTCTTCAGGGAGCGCTGGACAGGCTATCGTTGCTCGGCAGAACGGCATCCGACGACTTGGACGCGTGACGCGCACGCCACCAGGCGGCAATCGCCTTGCGTCGACGGAATCCTACGATTGCGAAAACGACAAGGCTGTCGACGACGATCGCGCGGGCGACCAGCGGCGGAATGGTCTCCGGCGGGACGCCGAGCACCTTCCCATAAATCTCGAAGGTCAGGTCGTGAACCTGCCTGCTCAGCATGAAGATGCCGAAGTTCATGTCGTAGTAGGAAAGCCAGTACCATCCCGCCAGAAAGACGATGGGGCCGGCCCAGAAGATCAGAAACCACTTCATGCGGTCGTCTCTCGTTCTCTTCGAATGGATAGTCCCTCGTGTGAAACCGCCCATATCGACAACGCCATCGTACCCAGAACCAGCGCCGGCACAGCGATATCCAGGGCGAGCACAGCGAAAAACGTTATCGCGGCAACAAGAAACGCGGCTCTTGCGATTTTGGTTCCCATGGTTCCAGACACCCAACATTTTGGACTGCCTGGCAAACTGACTTCTTAACCGGAAAGGCGCAACGTAAACCATTTGTTAAGGTTAACGCGCAGCGGGACGCCTGTGGAAAAATCGTCTCTGCTTCAACCGTAGACGCCACGAACGATACGTTTCAGGGCGGTCGCCGCCTTCTCCCAATCCTTCGGCGTCTTCAGCGCCAGGCCAGCGCACTGACCGCCTGCGGATGCGGAAAGAACGAGATGCTGGATGGCTGCGATCAGAATCGCATTGACGGCCACGACGTCGACACCCTTCGGCGGCGTCAGCGATCCACGCATGCGATCGAGCCAGGTTGCCAGGGCCTTCGACCGCGCCTCGGAAAGCCGCCTCACCTGCTCCGTGTTCTCTGAAACTTCCCATGCCACGATGCGGCGCACCAATGGATCATCCCTCAACGCCTCCAGGAAGAGGAGCGATAGTCGCTCCATCAGGTCACCGTAAGTCAGAAGAAACATACCTCCGGTGTCTTCCGGAATGCGATCCTTGACCCAGGTGCCAAGATCGGCACCGATTGCCTCCACGAGGCCGTTCAAGCCGCCATAGTAGCGATAGATCAACTGCTTGTCGCAGCCGGCACGGCGGGCTACCGCGTTGATCCCGAAATTCTGGAATCCCTCCTCCGCCAGTAGCGATTTGGCGGCCCTCAGGATTGCCTTTTCCGTTGCGCCGCGATCGCGGATTCTCTTTTCGGGTTCGACACGGATCGCGTCGGCAACGGGCGCTAGCATCATGGGATCATTGAGCATCAAGGATTCGGTCCGATTTGTCACTTCGCGGTGAGTAGCAACACTGCTGGGGACCGGCAACGCCGACATCCTCGAAAGATTGTGGACATCGTGCCAAAGAGCACAACGTTTACAACGGCGTCACCATGTAGTGACACCCCCCCGAAGAGGCTATTACAATTTTTGTCCGAACCACGCGGTGGGGTCGGACGGATCCACCAACGGCGGCTCGATGCGACTAAATCCGCGCGAGCCCCAGAAGCGCAAAGCGCCGTGATTGTTTGCGTTCGCGCCTAGATGAACAGCCCTAACAGCTGCAGCTCGCGCAGTTGTAAGCCATTGGTCAAGAAGCCTGGTACCCATACCCTGCCCCTGCAAGCGCGGTAGCAGGTTCATGTGAATGTGCGCCGGAAAGGCATTAACGAGTGCCGCAGGGACATGAGACGGGTGGTGGATCGCGGCGATGCGCTTTTGATCTGCGCTCCATGTCGTCGGATCCCCCTGCGGATCGGCGTAAGCCTTTCGGAGCGCCGGCCACCAATCGCGTTCAAGCCGCTGCTCGAAGGAAACTGTGTCGAAGACACCGACGATGTAACCGGCAACGCCTTCGGCATCCTCGACAACGAAAGCCGTTTCAGGGCTGAGCAGGACGTAAGGCGCCGAATAGATGTGGCCGATCAGCTTGCCGTCGTGATGCAATTTGGACGCATCGCTACCGGCGTCGCCCGTCACAAGAGAGATCTGATAAATCTGCTCGAGATCGTCGGCGCGGACGGGACGCAGCACAGTCATCAGTTTGCCGGCGGATAGAGGAGATCGACGATGTAGCTGGCGTCGAAGCGCGAATCGAGCATCCCATAAGTCGAGCGCCAGCCGCCTGCGAGACGGGTTTCAATGAAGGCGTCAGCGATCCGCCCTGCCCCCAAGCGATAGAGTTCGGCAGCGCCGGCGGCGAGCGCCAGTTGTTCGACCAGAAGGCGCGCAGCGCCCTCGTCCCGCTCGCAGAGCGCCATGGCGGCGCGCAAGACATCGATGGTCTTCTTGCCAGCCGGGCCGAGATCGCGCGCGAGCCCGGCAAAGACCGTCTCGAAGAGATCCTTGCCGCGGTTCAGGATGCGCAACACGTCGAGTGCCATGACATTGCCCGAACCTTCCCAGATCGCGTTAACAGGCGCTTCACGATAGTGGCGGGCGATCGGGCGCTCTTCGATGTAACCGCTGCCGCCGATGCACTCCATCGCCTCGTAGATCAGCGCAGGCGCGATCTTGCAGCACCAGTATTTTGCAACCGGCGTCATGACGCGAGCGTAGGCCGCCTCTTCGGCGCTGCCGCGTGCGCGGTCGAATGCGTCGGCAAGCCGGAAGGACAGCGCCGTCGCCGCCGCCACATCGAGCGCCATGTCGGCCAGGACGCGTGTCATGATCGGCTGGCTGACCAGCATCTTGCCGAAAACGCTGCGCCCGCGGGTATGGTGCACGGCTTCTGCCAGCGAGGCTCGCATGATGCCTGAAGAGGCCAGCGCACAGTCGAGGCGCGTCAATGTCACCATGTCGAGAATTGTGCGGATGCCGCCGTCCGGCGTGCCGAGCAGAAAGCCGAATGTATCGTTGAACTCGACTTCCGACGAGGCATTTGAGCGGTTACCGACCTTATCCTTCAGGCGCTGGAAGTGCAGCCCGTTCGCCGAACCGTCTTCAAGCAGCCTAGGAACGAGGAAGCAGCCCATTCCGTCCTTCGTCTGCGCCAGCATCACGAAAGCGTCGCTCATCGGCGCCGACATGAACCACTTGTGGCCGGACAGACGGTAGATACCTTCGCTGATCTTTTCCGCCGCCGTCTTGTTGGCCCGCACGTCCGTGCCACCCTGCTTCTCGGTCATGCCCATGCCGATTGTCACGGCGGACTTCTGCATGGCGGGCTTGTTGGTGGAGTCGTATTTGCGCGAGAGAATCTTCGGTGCCCAATCCTTCTGCACGGCCGGCGAAGCCGACAGCGCCGCGACGGACGCACTCGTCATCGTCAGCGGGCAAAGGTGACCGGACTCCAGCTGTGATGTCAGATAAAAGCGCGCCGCCCTGACCTTGTGGGCCTGGTTCTTCGCCTCGGTGTCCGCCTGCGGATCCCACACGGACGAATGCAGCCCGGATGACATGGAACGTCGCATCAGCGCGTGCCATGCCGGATGGAACTCCACAACATCGAGCCGCTCGCCACGCGGACCATGTGTGCGCAGTTGTGGCGTGCCCTGATTCGCCATGCGCGCCAGTTCCTGCGCCTCCGGCGAGGTCACGTAGCGGCCCATATTGTCGAGATCGTCGCGAATCCCTCGCGGCAACGTACCGGTCAGGTCGACGATCAGCGGATCGGACCTATAGGCGTTGATCCCGGACCACAGGCTCGGCTGGTTGAGTTCGGCAAGTTTCTCTTCGGCGGGTGTCATGAATCGCTTCTAGTGCAAGAGGCAGGCAAAGGGAAACCGGAAGTTACAATTTCCCTGTCCTCTGCAATAGTTGAATTCGGGTAAAATTGCAGGGGAGACAGGCCTTTGCCCACAGCGCAAGCTTGCCGCCGCCCGGCTCACTCTTTATAGACCGCGCAGACGACAGCAAGAGGCAGGTTCATGGTCTTCTTTCCCCACCGCCACCTCATCGGTATCAAAGGGCTCACAGAGCAGGATATCACCTTTCTCCTCGACAAGGCCGACGAGGCCGTCAAGATCAGTCGGCAAAGAGAAAAGAAAACGTCGACCCTTCGCGGCCTGACTCAGATCAATCTCTTTTTCGAGGCATCGACCCGCACGCAGGCCTCCTTCGAGCTTGCCGGAAAGCGCCTCGGCGCCGACGTGATGAACATGTCGGTCGGCAATTCCTCGGTAAAGAAGGGCGAGACGCTGATCGATACGGCGATGACGCTGAACGCGATGCGGCCCGACGTCCTCGTTATCCGCCACTCCAGCGCCGGTGCCGCCGCCCTGCTCGCACAGAAGGTCTCCTGCTCGGTGGTCAACGCCGGCGACGGCCAGCACGAGCATCCGACGCAGGCGCTGCTTGACGCTCTGACGATCCGCCGCGCCAAGGGAAAGCTGTCACGCATCATTGTCGCGATCTGCGGCGACGTGCTGCATTCGCGCGTAGCGCGCTCCAACATCCTGTTGCTGAACGCCATGGGCGCACGCGTGCGCGTGGTAGCGCCAGCTACGCTGCTGCCATCAGGCATCGCCGACATGGGCGTCGAGGTCTTCCACTCCATGAAGGAAGGCCTGAAGGACGCGGATGTGGTGATGATGCTGCGCCTGCAGCGCGAGCGCATGTCCGGTGCCTTCGTGCCGTCGGTGCGCGAGTACTATCACTTCTATGGGCTCGACGCGGAGACGCTGAAGGCGGCGAAGGAAGATGCGCTCGTCATGCATCCCGGCCCGATGAACCGTGGCGTCGAGATCTCCTCCGAGGTCGCGGACGGGCCGCAGAGCGTGATTGCAGAACAGGTGGAAATGGGGGTGGCGGTGCGCATGGCCGTGATGGAGACGTTGCTCGTCTCGCAAAATCAGGGTCCCCGCACCGAAGGAGCCGGCGCATGAAGAACTCGATCGTCCTCAAGAACGTTCGCATCGTCGACCCCTCGCGCAATCTCGATGAAGTCGGCAGCATCATCGTCAAGGATGGCCTGATCGTTGCCGCTGGGGCGGATGCACAGAACCAGGCGACGCCCGACGGCGCCGAAGTGCGCGATTGCACCGGTCTCGTCGCCACGCCAGGCCTCGTCGATGCCCGCGTCCATATTGGTGAGCCGGGCGCCGAACACCGCGAAACAATCGCGTCGGCGAGCCGTGCGGCAGCAGCCGGTGGTGTTACCTCAATCATCATGATGCCCGACACCGATCCCGTCATCGACGACATCGCACTGGTGGAGTTCGTCAAGAAGACGGCGAAGGACAAGGCGCTCGTCAACGTCTATCCGGCGGCGGCGATCACCAAGCATCTTGCGGGCGAGGAAATGACCGAAATCGGCCTCCTGATGGAAGCTGGCGCGGTCGCGTTCACCGATGGCCGCTCGAGTGTCCACGACACGCAGGTCCTGCGTCGGGTCATGACCTATGCGCGTGAGTTCGGCGCCGTGATCTCCTGCGAGACGCGAGACAAATATCTGGGCGCCACCGGCGTCATGCATGAGGGACTGTTCGCCAGCTGGCTCGGTCTTGGCGGGATTCCGAAGGAAGCAGAACTCATCCCACTGGAGCGCGACCTGCGCATCGCCAAGCTGACGCGTGGCAACTACCATGCAGCGATGATATCGGTGCCGGAATCGGTCGAGGCGATCGAACTTGCCCGGAGCCGCGGCGCGACCGTGACCTGCGGCATCTCGATCAACAACCTTTCGCTCAATGAGAACGACATCGGCGAATATCGCACCTTCTTCAAGCTCTATCCGCCGCTGCGGTCCGAAGACGACCGCGTTGCAATGGTGGATGCGCTTGCACGCGGTGCGATAGATATCATCGTTTCTTCGCACGATCCGCAGGATGTCGATACGAAGCGGCTGCCGTTCGGCGAAGCTGCAGATGGGGCCGTCGGCCTGGAAACGCTGCTCGCTGCAGCGCTCCGCCTGTATCACAGCGGCCAGGTGAGCCTCATGCGCCTCGTCGATGCGATGTCGACGCGGCCGGCACAGATCTTCGGCCTGGAGGCCGGCACGCTGAAGCCGGGCGCGAAGGCGGATATCGCGCTGATCGATCTCGACGATCCATGGCTTGTTTCAAAGGACATGCTTCTTTCCCGCTCGAAGAACACACCGTTCGAAGACGCGCGCTTCAGCGGACGCGCTGTTGCGACCTATGTCGCCGGACAGTGCGTGCACACGATTTGAATAAAAGACATAATCACCACCGGAGGCAACATGGTCTCGAATCTCATGACATGGCAAATCACCCTGCCGATCGCGTTGGCGGCGGCCGCCATCGGCTACCTGCTCGGCTCCATCCCGTTCGGCCTGATCCTGACAAAGGCAGCCGGCCTTGGCGACGTGCGCAGCATCGGATCCGGCAATATCGGCGCGACCAATGTGCTTAGAACCGGCAACAAGAAGCTTGCTGCCGCAACGCTTCTGCTCGATGCGCTGAAGGCATCCGCCGCCGCATGGATCGTCGGCCACTTCCTGGGCAGTGAAGCAGCACTGATTGCCGGCTTCTTCGCCTTCATCGGGCACCTCTTTCCGGTCTGGATCGGCTTCAAGGGTGGCAAGGGCGTCGCCACTTATATCGGTACGTTACTCGGCGTTGCGCCGATCATGGTTCTGGCTTTCGCAGTTGTCTGGCTGGCGGTCGCTTTCACGACCCGGTACTCGTCGCTTGCCGCACTGGTTGCAATGCTTGTCATTCCGGTTGCGTTGTGGATACTGGGCGCCGAGAAGGTTGCAGCGGTCATGGCGATCATGACCGTCATTTCCTACTGGAAGCACAAGGCCAACATCTCCCGTCTGATGAGCGGGACGGAAAGCAAGATCGGGGCAAAGGGATAGAATGGACGCTCGCAGCGCAAGGCCAAAGGGAATTGCGCTGACGGAACGCCAACGCATCGCGTGGCTGCGGCTCATCCGCTCCGACAATGTCGGGCCGGCCACCTTTCGCGACCTCATCAATCATTTTGGATCCGCCGAAACTGCGCTGGCCGCGCTGCCCGAGCTTTCTGCACGCGGTGGGGCTACGCGGACCATCCGGATAGCAACGGAGAGCGAAGCTCATCGGGAGCTGGAGGCTGCGCAGCGCTTTGGCGCCCGGTTTGTCGGCATCGGCGAACCGGAGTATCCCCAAACCTTGAAGCAAGTCGACGGCGCTCCGCCGTTGCTGGCGGTCAAGGGCAATCTTTCCGTATCCTTTCAGCCGGCAGTCGGCATCGTTGGCTCCCGCAATGCCTCCATCAGTGGCGCCAAGTTCGCAGCAACGATTGCGTACCAGTGCGGTCAGGCTGGCTACGTGGTTGTCTCCGGCCTTGCGCGCGGCATCGATACGGCAGCGCATCGCGCAAGCCTCGACACCGGAACGGTGGCAGCCATGGCGGGAGGCCTGGATCAGCCCTACCCGCCGGAGAATAGCGGTCTGCTAGACGACATCTGGAATGGCAACGGGCTTGCCATCAGCGAAATGCCGTTCGGCTGGGAACCACGCGCACGCGACTTTCCGCGCCGAAACCGACTTATTGCCGGCGTTTCGCTCGGCGTGGTCGTTGTCGAAGCTGCGATGCGTTCAGGTTCGCTTATCACGGCAAGGCTTGCCGGCGAGTTCGGCCGGCTGGTTTTCGCGGTACCCGGTTCGCCGCTTGATCCGCGCTGTCATGGCACCAATGGACTGCTGAAAGATGGTGCAATGATTGTCACCGCTCCTGGCGATGTCACCGAAGCTCTGGCCCCACTCTCGCGGATTGAACCCTACTCGGCTCCTGTCGCGGAGGAGCCGGAGCGCGAGGGCGGCCGTTCGATGTTGCCGCCTGACGAATCCGATCGCTCGCTTATCATCGATGCGCTTGGGCCGACACCTGTCGAGATCGACGACGTCATCCGCCACACCGATCTGCCGGCACCTTCGGTCTATCTGGTTTTGCTGGAGCTGGATATTGCCGGACGGCTTCATCGCCATCCAGGCGGCTTTGTCTCTCTCGCAATGGAAGACTGAGGTCGCTACATCCGGGCCTGCAGATCTCCGGCCTCCACATAGGCCATCTCGATGAGATAACACAGCATATCGGCGTTCTCTTTTTCCGCCACCCGCCGCAACTCTGCAAGCATCTGCCTGATGAAGGCGATGTTCTCATGCGAGCCGGATCGTCCGGTATCTTTCTTTGCGAACTTGGCCGCCATGGGATAGTCTCTGAGGAAAGAGAAATGCTGCCTTTCGGCGAGCCCGAACCACACTTCAAAAACGATACCTAAATTATCAGAAATTGCAATACGTTTACTATCTCGTATTGGTTGCATCGCGTTGTAATGCGTTAAAATGAAGTCAAACCACTTGACCGAAACGATTTCCCTGTCCATGTCGAAGAACCGGTTATCTTGGCACGGCAGGGATTCCATCTGCTTATCCGCCGGCCTGGCACATTTTTTAGAGAATCATGATGAATGTTGTAGTGGTAGAATCGCCTGCCAAGGCAAAGACGATCAACAAGTATCTGGGCTCCGGATACAAGGTGCTCGCCTCCTTCGGCCATGTCCGCGATCTGCCTGCCAAGGACGGCTCGGTTCTTCCCGATCAGGATTTCGAGATGCTGTGGGAGGTCGATGGCGCATCGGCCAAGCGGCTCAAGGACATTGCCGATGCGGTGAAGTCTTCCGACGGCCTTTTTCTCGCAACCGACCCGGATCGCGAAGGTGAGGCAATCTCCTGGCATGTTCTCGACATGCTGAACAAAAAGCGCGTACTGAATGGCAAAACGGTAAAACGGGTCGTTTTCAACGCGATCACCAAGAAGGCCGTCCTCGATGCGATGGCTGAGCCTCGCGACATCGACGTCCCGCTCGTAGATGCCTATCTGGCTCGCCGTGCTCTCGACTATCTCGTTGGCTTCAATCTCTCGCCGGTTCTTTGGCGCAAGCTTCCCGGCGCACGTTCGGCCGGTCGTGTGCAGTCGGTGGCGCTACGTCTGGTTTGCGATCGCGAATCCGAAATCGAGCGCTTCATTTCGGAAGAATACTGGAACCTCTCGGCCCTCTTGAAGACGCCGCGGGGCGACGAATTCGAGGCGAAGCTGGTTGCAGCAAATGGCAAGCGGTTGCAGGCCCGCTCGATTGGAAACGGCGAGGAAGCCGGTGCACTTAAGACGCTCCTGGAAGGCGCGTCGTATGTGGTCGATACCGTCGAGGCAAAGCCCGTCAAGCGCAACCCGGGACCACCCTTCACAACCTCCACGCTGCAGCAGGCGGCCTCCTCAAAGCTTGGCTTCTCGGCCTCGCGCACGATGCAGGTCGCTCAGAAACTCTATGAGGGTTTCGATATCGGCGGTGAGACGGTCGGTCTCATTACCTATATGCGTACGGACGGCGTGCAGATGGCGCCCGAAGCGATCGATGCCGCGCGGCGCGCCATCGTCGACCAGTTCGGCGCTCGCTACATGCCGGAAAAGGCCCGCTTTTACTCTACAAAGGCAAAGAACGCGCAGGAAGCTCACGAGGCGATCCGCCCGACGGACTTCAATCGCTCGCCGGACCGCGTTCGCCAGTACCTCGATGCCGATCAGATCAAGCTTTATGACCTGATCTGGAAACGCGGTATCGCGAGCCAGATGGCTTCAGCCGAGATCGAGCGTACCACAGCGGAAATCACCGCCGACAATAACGGCCAGAAGGCCGGCCTGCGTGCTGTCGGCTCGGTCATTCGCTTCGATGGTTTCATCGCCGCCTATACGGACCAGAAGGAAGACGGCGAACAGAGTGACGATGGCGACGAGGATGGCCGCCTGCCCGAGATCAATGCACGCGAGAACCTCGCGAAGCAGAAGATCAATTCGACCCAACATTTCACCGAGCCGCCGCCACGCTACTCCGAGGCAACGCTGATCAAGAAGATGGAAGAGCTCGGTATCGGGCGTCCGTCGACCTACGCCGCGACTCTGGCGACGCTGCGGGATCGCGAATATGTGACGATCGACAAGCGCAAGCTCATTCCACAGGCCAAGGGCCGGCTGGTGACGGCCTTCCTCGAAAGCTTCTTCACCAAGTACGTCGAATACGACTTCACGGCGGATCTTGAAGAGAAGCTCGACCGGATTTCCGCCGGCGAATTGAACTGGAAACAGGTGCTCCGCGATTTCTGGAAGGATTTCTTCTCCCAGATCGAGGACACGAAGGAACTTCGTGTCACCAACGTTCTCGACTCGCTCAACGAGGCGCTGGCACCACTCGTTTTCCCGAAGCGCGAAGACGGCGGGGATCCGCGTATCTGCCAGGTCTGCGGCACCGGAAACCTGTCGCTGAAGCTCGGAAAATATGGCGCCTTCGTTGGCTGCTCGAATTATCCGGAGTGCAACTATACCCGCCAGCTTTCGTCCGAAGGCGGTTCGGAAGCCGAAGGCACTGCGCTGAACGAGCCGAAGAATCTCGGCACGGACCCGGTGACTAGCGAGGAGTTGACACTGCGTTCCGGGCGTTTCGGCCCCTACATCCAACGCGGCGACGGTAAGGATGCCAAGCGCGCTTCCCTACCGAAGGGCTGGAAGCCTGAAGACATCGATTACGAAAAGGCGATGGCACTGATTTCGCTGCCACGTGATATCGGCAAGCACCCGGAAACCGGCAAGATGATTTCCTCCGGCATCGGGCGCTATGGACCGTTCCTCTTGCACGATGGCGGCTACGCCAATCTCGAAAGCGTCGAGGACGTGTTCTCGATCGGCCTCAACCGCGCCGTTACTGTGATCGCCGAGAAGGCGAGCAAGGCACCGGGAGGCCGGGCGGCAGCTGTTGCGCTGAAGGAGCTCGGGGACCATCCCGATGGTGGCGCAATGACCGTTCGCGACGGCAAGTATGGCCCGTATGTGAACTGGGGCAAGGTCAACGCGACGCTACCGAAAGGTACTGATCCGCAGGCTCTAACCGCAGAGGAAGCACTGGTGCTGATCGCCGCGAAGGCAGGTAAGGCGCCGGCTTCGAAGAGCAAGGCAAAGCCGAAAGCGAAGGCCGCAGCTGCCGAAACCAAGGCGACCAAGACCGCTGCCAAGCCGAAGGCGACGAAGGCCAAGGCGCCGGCAAAGACGAAAAAGAGCTGAGAGTGAGCAAAATCCCGCGGGAAAGAACGAAGGGCATGGGCAAGCGCCCGGGCAAGATTGGACACGCCAGCCAGCCACCCGCCGCCGACCCATTGAATATCGCCCATGGCGCGCTGCCCTCCCGTGAGGTTATCCTGCGCTTCATCGCCGATCATCCGCAGAAGGCGTCGAAGCGCGAACTCGCAAAGGCCTTTGGGCTGAAGGGGGAGAGCCGCGTCGAGCTTAAGCGCCTTCTGCGCGAACTGGAGCAGGAAGGCATGCTCCAGAAGACACGCAAGTCGCTGATCCGGCCCGGCGCCCTGCCGCCAGTCACCGTGCTCGATATCACGACGCGCGACAAGGATGGCGAACTGATTGGCCGCCCGGCGGAATGGCCCGATGACCAAGGCGTTGCGCCCGCCGTCGCCATCCGCCAATCGACGTCGGCAGCGGGCCGCAATGGCAAGGGTAAGGCGCCGGTTGCCGGTATGGGCGATCGCATTCTGGCGAAGATCTTTCCGGCCGCCGACCGCGGCGGACCGGCTTACACCGCGCGCATCATCAAGATCCTCGACAAGCGCCGCGCCGCCAGCATGGGTGTCTTCAAGGATGCGCCAGGTGGAGCCGGACGTCTGCTGCCGATCGATCGGCGCGGCGAGGAAATGGTCGTCGACCCTGACTATAAGGGCGAGGCCAAGGACGGCGATCTCGTCGAGGTCGAAGTCGCACGTCTGGGCCGCTTCGGCCTTCCGCGCGCCAAGGTGCTGTCTGTCATCGGCTCTGTCGCATCCGAGAAGGCGATCTCGATGATCGCCATCCACGCACATGGCATCCCCCATGTATTCCCGCCGGCAGTCGTCGCCGAGGCGGACGATGCCAAGCCCGCGACGATGTCTCATCGGGAGGATTGGCGTGATGTTCCGCTCATCACCATCGATCCGGCCGACGCCAAGGACCACGACGACGCGGTCTACGCAGAGACAGATCCTTCGAGCGACAATCCGGACGGCGTCATCGTCACCGTCGCCATCGCCGACGTTTCCTATTACGTTCGCCCGAGTTCGCCGCTTGACCGCGAGGCCCTTAAGCGCGGGAACTCTGTTTATTTCCCCGACCGGGTCGTGCCTATGCTGCCGGAGCGGATTTCCAATGACCTCTGCTCGCTGAGAGAAGGTCAAGACCGCCCGGCGCTTGCCGTTCGCATGGTGTTTTCGAAGGAAGGCCGGAAGATCGGCCATACTTTCCATCGCATTATGATGAAGAGTGCGGCAAAGCTCTCCTACCAACAGGCACAGGCGGCGATCGACGGAAAACCCGACGACAAGACAGGGCCGCTTCTGGAAACGATCCTGAAGCCGCTCTGGAATGCCTACAGGATCATGACGCGCGGGCGCGAGCGCCGGCAGCCGCTCGAGCTCGACATGCCGGAACGCAAGATCCTGCTGAAGCCTGACGGCACGGTGGATCGCGTCTTCGTGCCGCCGCGTCTCGACGCGCACAAGCTGATCGAGGAAATGATGATCCAGGCCAACGTCTCGGCCGCCGAGACGCTGGAGAAGAAGCGGCAGGTGCTGATCTACCGCATCCACGACGGCCCGACACTCGCCAAGCAGGAAGTGCTGCGCGAGTTCCTGGCGACGCTTGGCATATCGCTTCCCAAGGGCGGCAACATGCGCGCCAACAATTTCAACATGATCCTCGCCAAGGCGGACGACACGCCCCATCAGACGATGGTCAACGAGATGGTGCTGCGCTCTCAGAGCCAGGCGATCTACAGCCCTGAGAATATCGGGCACTTCGGCCTGAACCTGATGAAGTACGCACACTTCACATCGCCGATCCGCCGCTATGCGGACTTGATCGTACACCGTGCGCTGGTCGGCTCGCTCGGTTTCGGCGAGGGCGGGATCACGCCTGATGAAGAAGCCGCACTCGACGACATTGCGGCCGAGATCTCGACCTTCGAGCGTCGTGCCATGGCCGCCGAGCGCGAGACGGTGGACCGTCTCATCGCCCATCATCTTGCCGGTCGCGTCGGTGAGGAATTCCAAGGACGCGTATCAGGTGTGACGAAATCGGGACTATTTGTCGCCCTCCCGGACTATGGAGCCGACGGCTTCGTTCCTATATCTACACTAGGGACGGACTACTTCATCTACGATGAAGCGCATCAGGCGCTGTCTGGCGAAAAGACCGGGCTCGGATATCGCCTCGGCGACGGCGTCACGGTCAAGCTTGCAGAAGCCATTCCGCTCGCCGGTGCGCTACGCTTCGAGATGATCAGCGAAGGTCGGAAAATGCCGACCGCCGTACGTTCGTTCCACAAGGCGGGCCGGCGCGACGCAAGCCGCGCTCGCAAGCAGGCCGGAACAAGGCCGCCAAGAGGGCGGCGATAGGCGTGTAGGGACGCCGCGAAAGGAACCGAACCATGACGACCACCTCGAGCGACCAGGCAATCCGTTACGGAAGCAGCGACGAGGTGGAGCGTCCGCTAGGCCGTTCTATCAAGCGCGGCATGCTGAACACCTGCCCTGCCTGCGGCACCGGCAAGCTCTTCAAGAGTTTCCTGAAGCCGGTGGACAATTGTGCTGCCTGTGGCGAGGCCATGCACCATCATCGCTCGGATGACCTGCCGCCCTATCTGACGATCGTGGTCATCGGCCACATCATCATCGGCGGCTACATGGCAACTGACCTCGTCTGGCCAATGCCTCTCTGGCTTACATTCGCGATCTGGACGCCCCTAACCTTGATTGCCACGCTGCTGATCATCCAGCCGATCAAGGGTGGTGTCATTGGCCTGCAATGGGCGTTGAAGATGCACGGCTTCGGTGGACAAACCGACGATCACAACGCCTACGAGATCCCGGGCCGTAAACGCTAGGCACGACCTGCGCCTTCACCTTCACGACACAATTGGCGTGTAGTGCCACGCCCCAACGGCGCCGCGGTTCCGCGGGGCGAAATCTCATGTGTATCCGGTAAGGTTGTTTGACTATACCAATTCAAGATCATCCAGGTTATTGCCGCCAGCGCGTTTCATCTTGTAAAGCACAGCCGTCACTTGGATTTGGCACGACTGTGCCTTCCTATGGTGCTTCGCGGTGAGCGATTCTGTGCAGCAAGTGTCTAAGGATGCATCTATGTCTCAGCCGCGAAACGGCACAACAGCAGGCGATGTCGAAGAAATTCATTGGCCCTCGCTGGTGGCAGCTGTCTCGTCCATTTCCGCTGTCGGTATAGCAATCGGCCTGGGGCTTCCGCTTCTCAGCATCATTCTCGAAAAGCGCGGTATTCCCTCGACGCTTATCGGATTGAATACGGCGATGGCCGGGGTAGCCGCGATGGCGGCCGCGCCGATCACCACGAAACTGGCACACAAATACGGTGTCGCTCCGACGATGATCTGGGCCGTCGTAATTTCAGCCATCAGCGCGCTCGGCTTCTATTACGCCCAGGACTTCTGGATGTGGTTTCCGCTGCGTTTCGCCTTCCACGGCGCGACAACGACGCTGTTCATCCTTTCGGAGTTCTGGATCAACGCCGCCTCGCCGCCTTCCAAGCGCGGCTTCGTGCTTGGTATCTATGCCACTGTCTTATCGTTCGGGTTTGCAGGCGGGCCGCTGCTCTTTTCGATTCTCGGCAGCGATGGCGTCCTGCCGTTCGCGGTCGGTGCCGGCGCTGTCTTGCTGGCCGCCATTCCGATCTATATCGCACGCTACGAAAGCCCGGTTCTTGAGGAGAAGCCTGAGCTTCACTTCATGCGCTATGTCTTTCTGGTGCCGACAGCAACGGCTGCCGTCTTCATATTCGGGGCGGTTGAAGCGGGTGGTCTGGCGCTGTTCCCGATCTATGCCGTCAGGGCATCCTTCACAGAATCACAGGCAGCCCTTTTGCTGACGGTCATGGGAATCGGCAATGTGATCTTCCAGATTCCCGTCGGCCTGCTTTCTGACCGCATGAAGGACAAGCGCCCGCTGCTGGCCACCATGGCCTTTATGGGCCTGATCGGCTCCCTGATGCTTCCAGTCCTCGTGCACAGCTGGATACTGATGGCAACGGTACTGCTATTTTGGGGCGGGTGCGTCGCGGGGCTCTATACGGTGGGCCTCAGTCACCTGGGCTCGCGCCTGACCGGCTCCGACCTTGCAGCGGCCAACGCGGCATTTGTATTCTGTTACGCCGTAGGCACTGTCGCCGGACCACAGGTGATCGGCGCAGCCATCGATGTTGCCGGCAACAACGGTTTTGCCTGGGCTATCGCCGGTTTCTTCGGCCTTTATGCCCTGCTTTCCGCCGTAAGGTTGCTTTTCCTCCGAAAGCGGGCTTGACTTTTCGGGCTGGATTCGTAGTTTCGCGCCAGAATTTGCCGTGGAGCCTATCCGGCCTGCCACGGCTTTCATTTTATTAAAGGCAGGACGACCATGGCCAAGGCTACCACAATCAAGATCAAGCTGCTGTCGACGGCCGACACCGGTTTCTTCTACGTCACGACGAAGAACAGCCGTACGATGACCGACAAGATGACGAAGACCAAGTACGACCCGGTTGCTAAGAAGCACGTCGAGTTCAAGGAAACCAAGATCAAGTAATCACTCGATCTGAGTTTTTTCAAAGGGCGCGCGCCAATCGGCTGCGCGCCTTTTTGTTTGCCGGCTTTATGGTCTGGTTTCCGGGCTCAGAAACAGAAACGCCGTCCTTCCCAAAAATACGGAAAGGACGGCGCTTCATGAAAGGGGGTCGACCGGCAAGCAACGCGGCACGAGGAACCGCTGGTGTTGCAAACCAGCCGACCGACCCCACGACCCAGGAGATGCGGCGGACCTGAGCATCATGGGGTATGTCGGACTCCTCATCAGGAGTGCTTTTCTCTTATCAGCCGATAATTTGCGCGAAAACGAAAGAAAATCAACAAATTCTTAATGGTTATATTTTTGAGGTTGATTTTATGGTTAAAAGTACGGCTTTAGGACACTTTTTAGGCCTTCGAATTGGGTTCAGCCGCAAGAATAGCGCCAAAGTTGGCAAGGAACGCTGCAATATAGGCCAATAGTGTTAGTTCCGAATGCTGGAGACAAAGGCTCGCGCATTACTCACGCGCAATCAAACGTCGGAAAAATCTGACGATAACTCACATTTTCATGAGCCTATGCCGACATTTGCTTGGAACGATAGATTTGCCGCTGCCGATATGCGTTCGATTGGCCGGCTTTCTATTTGAGTTGCTTGTTTCCAGCGCTTCTCGATGTAGCTGTGGATGACGCGAAAAACTCGACTGGATAGCCGCTCAGGCGGCAGCGACAACGCGATTCCGACCGCCGGTTTTTGCTTCGTACAGCGCCAGGTCTGCCTGTTTCATCAGCTGCCCTGGCGTAATGATGGACGAGATGCGCGAAGAGATGCCGAAGGAGGCAGTGACGCTCAACTCCTGTCCCGATGACTTCAGCAGGAACGGCGTTGACTCGACCACCGAGCGTAGCCGCTCCGCGACGGTCGCGGCCACTTCCGGCGAGGTATCCGGCATCACCACAACGAACTCCTCACCGCCGTAGCGGCAGGCAAGATCCGCACCACGGACGGTCGACCGAACGCGGTTCGCAAATTCCCGCAGCACATCGTCCCCCGCATCATGGCCATAGGTGTCATTGACCTGCTTGAACCGATCTATATCGGTAATCAGCACGGACAGCGGACGTCCCCGCGCCATCGAGCGATTGAACAGGGTGCTGAGGTGATTATCCAGGTAGCGGCGGTTGCTGAGCCCGGTCAACGGATCTGTGACGGCGAGCTCGATCGTCTGCTTCACGCTGGCGCGCAGGCGATCGTTATAGCGCTTTCGCCGCATCTGCGTGAGGCTGCGTGCTACGAGTTCGTTGGGATCGACCGGCCGAACGATGTAATCGTTGACACCAAGCTCCAGTGCGCGGATCACCATATCGTCGTCGCCCTGCTCCGTGATGATCAGGAGCGGCAGAAAGCGCGTGCGCTCCAGTGACCGAAGCTGCGAACATAGACGCAGCGGATCATAGTCGTCGAAATTGGCATTGACGATGACGAGCTCAAAGGGATTCTCCGCGGCCTCAAAGAGAGCCGCCTGCGGATCCGAGATCGCAGAGACGTCGGCAATCGGCTTAAGCGCCTTGATGATGCGCTCCTGCGAATTGGCGCGCCCGTCAACGAGCAGCACCTGGCCCGATTCGTCGCCCCGCCCCTCGCCCGAACGCAGCAACTCGTCGATCCCCATCGTATGGGCGGTTTCGGCGCGAATGCGCAGTTCGTCGCTGAGGGTCTTCAGCCGCAAGAGGCTCTTCACTCGCGAGATAAGTTGAAGGTCGTTGACCGGCTTGGTGAGAAAATCATCGGCGCCAACTTTCAGGCCGCGCACACGGTCGGTCGACTGATCCAAAGCGGTCACCATGACGACGGGTATGTGCGACGTCTTTGGATTGGCCTTCAAGCGCTCGCACACTTCGAAGCCATCCATCCCTGGCATCATGATATCGAGAAGGACAAGATCGACCTGGTTCCGCTCGCATATTGCGAGGGCCTGATAGCCGTCACTCGCAGTCAATACGTCGAAATATTCGGCGATTAGCCGTGCCTCGAGCAACTTGACGTTGGCCGGAATATCATCAACCACCAGAATGCGCGCAGTCATAGGCTTCTTTCCGATGCGTCAGGCATCGCCCAGATATGTCTTGATCGTCTCGATGAACTTAGGAACTGAAATGGGTTTGGAGACGTAGGCTTCGCAGCCGCCCTGGCGGATGCGCTCCTCGTCTCCCTTCATAGCAAAGGCTGTGACGGCGATGACAGGAATGACATGCAGGTCATCATCCTCCTTCAGCCATTTAGTGACCTCGAGACCTGAAACCTCCGGAAGTTGAATATCCATCAGAATCAAATCGGGTCGGTACTTGCGCGCAAGATCCAGCGCCTCCATACCGTTTCGGGTCTGAATTGTCGTGTAGCCGGACGCCTCGATAAGGTCGCGAAAGAGCTTCATGTTGAGCTCGTTATCTTCTACAATCAGCACCTGTTTGGGCATGACACGCGTCCTACGTCCGTTCTGGTAACCGCTTCCCCGCATGAAGAAGGCTTATGCGACGGCATGGTTCCATAGAACCGATGGCTGCACCCTATCGGTATTTGGTTGAAAAATAGGTAACTTACACCAAAAAATGCAAAGCAACTTCAAGACTTCGAAACAACTCGCCGCCGATCCCCAGCAGACCGCAATCGCCGTACTCGCCTGGCTTGCGAACGAACCCGATTTGTTCGGCCGTTTCCTGGGATTGACCGGCGTCGAACCGGCGCAAGTTCGCCATGCCATCAACGAACCCGGATTTCTCTCGGGCATGATGGATTTCATCATGCAACACGAGCCGACAGCACTGGCTTTCTGCCAGGCGACCGGCACTGCACCCGAAGTATTGAATGCGGCATGGCTGCACTTTTCGCCGCCAGGACTCGGCTCTGGAGAATATTGAACATGGATATTGCAACTGATGTGAGCGAAATTCGCCTCGGCGACCGCCCCCTGGTCGTCTGCGACATCGATGAGGTGGTTCTCGAATTCCTCTCGCCGTTTACCGCTTTCCTGCGCTCGCACAGCTACGACCTGCTGCCCCGGTCGTTCCGACTCTACGGCAACATTGTCTCGCTGCTCGATGGCAGCGAGTTGGACAAAGCTTCCGTCGATTCGCTCGAAGAGGTGTTCTTCGCGAACCAGCATGCCTGGCAGATGCCCGCGGAAAGGGCCGTGGAAACACTGCAGGCGCTTTCCGCAGATGCCGACGTCGTGTTTCTGACCGCAATGCCGCCTCGGCACCACGGCATTCGCCGCAAATTGCTGGACCAACTCGACCTCTCTTTCGATCTGATCGCCACCGAGGAACCTAAAGGGCCGGTCGTTGCCAGGCTTCATGGTCGTAGAAGCCTGCCTGTCGCCTTCATCGATGATATGCAGCGCAATCTACTTTCCGTTGCCGACCATCTGCCGGAGTGCCTGTTGTTGAACATGATGGCCAATGCGGATTTCAAGCCATTTGCACCACCACCGGTCGGAAGCATCGTGGCAGCCGCTGGCTGGGATCATGCCGCAGAGCTGCTGAGGGCTCACTTCTTAGCCGACACTCTCAGGGCTGCAGATCCGGTCGCATAAGCTGCCGCCATCCCTTCTTGTAGTCACGGCTTCAAATCCAGCTCCATAGAGAGCGGGACCGACTTCGATCGCTCGGTCGAAGGCTCCACCAGTTTGCAGTCATCGGCTTGAAACGGAGATCGATATCCAAAGCAAACCTCGCAGCCTCTCTTGAGACTCGAAAGTTTAGAGGCTAATGTTGCGATGTTCAATCTTTGTTCTCGCCATGACACCTGCTTACGCCAAGACACCCGGCTTCTGTCGCGACTGCCTTGCCGAGCAGAAGGCAGAAACGCGCCGCTGCGCAGCATGCGGAAGTCCTCGTCTTTTGAGGCACAAGGAGTTGTACGAGCTGACGCTGGCGCACATCGATTGCGACGCTTTCTATGCGGCGATCGAGAAGCGCGACAATCCCGAGCTTGCTGACAAGCCTGTGATCATCGGCGGCGGCAAGCGGGGGGTGGTCTCGACCGCCTGCTATATTGCGCGCATCCACGGCGTTCGTTCGGCGATGCCGATGTTCAAGGCTCTTGAGGCCTGCCCGCAGGCCGTCGTTATTCGCCCCGACATGGAAAAATACGTCAAGGTCGGGCGCGAGGTCCGCACCCTGATGCAGGAACTGACGCCTCTGGTTCAGCCGCTTTCGATCGACGAGGCGTTTCTGGAGCTTGGTGGAACCGAGCGGCTGCACCACGATCCGCCGGCGCGCACGCTTGCCAAGTTCGTCAAGCGCATTGAGCAGGAGATTGGCATCACAATTTCCGTCGGCCTCTCCTACTGCAAGTTTCTCGCTAAGGTCGCGTCTGACCTCCAGAAGCCCAGAGGATTCTCCGTCATCGGTCGGGAGGAGGCCGTTTCCTTCCTCGCGCCGCGACCGGTGACGACGATTTGGGGAGTAGGCAAGGCGTTTGCTGCAACGCTTGAGGCAGACGGCATCCGAACCATCGGCCAATTGCAGACAATGGACGAAGGCGACCTCATGCGCAGATATGGCAGCATGGGGCAGCGGCTGGCGCGGCTTTCCCGCGGTGTCGACGACCGGGAAGTGCATTTGAACGATGCGGCGAAGAGCGTTTCGTCGGAAACGACCTTCTTTGAGGATATTTCGGGCTATGATGAACTGGTTCCGATCCTCCGCAGCCTTTCGGAAAAGGTCTCCTGGCGGCTGAAGAAGCACGGAATTGCTGGTCAGACGGTGGTTCTGAAAATGAAGACCAAGGAGTTCAAGTTGCGTACCCGCAATCGCAAGCTCGAAGACCCGACTCAGCTTGCCGACCGGATTTTCCGCATTGGACTGGAACTCCTGGAGAGGGAAACTGACGGAACGAAGTTTCGCCTGATCGGCATTGGTGTAACCGACCTTTGCGATCCCGCACGCGCGGATCCACCAGACCTCATCGATGTGCAATCGGGTCGCAGGGCGGCGGCCGAAGCGGCAATGGACAAGCTGCGCGACAAATTCGGCAAAGGGACCGTCCAGACCGGATACACGTTTAGCGGCAAGCGCGATCACTAGTATGTGAGCCTGCCTCGGGGCCCGTTATTTCAAGTTTTCCTTAAGCTTCCCCGACTAGGCTTGAGTTTCAAGTATTGCGTATCGGTTGAGTCATATGTTGTCGCGTCTCGTTTTCGGCCTCGGCTTGCTGTCGGCCACCGCACTCGTGCACCCTGCTCTGGCGGCGGACGCACGCACGCTGCAGATCTTCGTATCGAAGGATGCGCAGTCGCTCACGCTCTATGACGGCGCCGAGGTCGTCGCAACCTCGAAGGTCTCGACGGGAAAACCCGGTCATACGACGCCGAGCGGCATCTTCTCCGTCATCGAAAAGCAGAAGTATCACGAGTCCAACCTCTATTCGGCCGCACCGATGCCCTTCATGCAGCGGTTGACCTGGTCCGGTATCGCGCTTCACGAATCCAACTCCGTACCGCGCTACCCTGCATCACACGGTTGCGTCCGCATGCCTGCGGCCTTCGCCAAGCAGCTCTACAAAATGACTGAGATGGGCGTTCCGGTTGTCATTACTGACACAGAGTTGACGCCGGAGCCGATCAACCACCCGACACTTTTCCGACCGGACATGCCGGAGCCCCCGGCGCTGCTTTCCGACGCGGCATTGCGGCCGGCGATCGGGCAGGATCCCGTTCAGGTCGCCATGAACGACGTCGCGCTGCCAGTTGCCCCTACCCCCGCGGCTAGAGCGCCGGCGAACGACACCCCGATCCGCATTCTGATCACGCGCCGCAGCCTGCGTGAGGAGATCATCGATCTTCAGACCTACCTCAACGAGCTGGGCTTTGCCGCAGGTGACCCCGACGGCTTGCTCGGATCGGCAACGCTGCAGGCAATCAGCGATTTCAAACTGAAGTATCCGGTGGAACCCACCACAGACAAGTCACCGATGAGTGACGCACTCATCAAAGCGGTCTATGCGGCCGCCGGCAAGGGCACGCCGCCGAACGGCGTCATCATGATCCGCCAGGGTTTCCAGCCTGTTCTTGAAGCGCCGCTCTCGATCGATAACCCTGGACTTGCCCTCGGCACGCACTTCTTTTTTGTCCACAACGTCGATTTCGAAACCGGCTCTGCGGACTGGATGGGGGCGACGCTTCCCAACACGCTCTCCCGCACGGCTATGACAAGGCTCGGCATCAGCAGCCTCGAAAGCTCGATCATATCAGGCACGCCGATCGCCAATGTTCTCAGTCGTATCAATATTCCCGAGGAGACCCGGCGCAAAATTGACGCAATGCTAACCGCCGGCTCGACGCTGACGATCTCCGACACCGGCCTCGGAACCGAGACCGGCAAAGGAACCGACTTCATTACCATCACGAATGGCTGAGGTCAGACCAACTCGACATCAATGACGCCGGGTGCCGCACGAAGCGCCGCGGCAATCTCGGGCGTGATGCGGTACTTTTGCGGGAGCTCTACCTCCACCTCGCGCTTCCCCTCCTCCTTGATCACGATGAAGGAGACAAGGCCGTCGCCCTTGGCATTCAGGTGCGCCGCAACGGCTCGAAGCGGCCCGGAATCGCGCACGTAGACGCGCAGAGCCTTCTGCATCTGCAGCGATTTCTCTTCCAGCGACTGGATCGTCTGCAGGCGAAGGCCAATGCCTTCCGGCCGCTCCTCCCCCGTCGCCGTGATCACGAAGGACTTCCCGGACTCCAACACGTCGCGATACTGGTTCAGCATCTCGGAAAAAAGTACCGCTTCGAACTGACCTGAGGAATCCGAGAACACGATGATGCCCATCTTGTTGCCGGTTCTCGTCTTGCGCTCCTGCTTGGAAATGACAGTGCCCGCAAGGCGGCCGTTGCTCGCTCCCTGCTTCACTGCGGCCGAAAACTCCGCAAAGGTCTGCACTCGCATCTTCTGCAGAATGCTCTGATAGCTGTCGAGCGGATGCGCGGTTAGGTAAAAGCCAAGGACCTGGAATTCCTTGAGCAGTTTCTCTGAAGCCAGCCAGGGCGAGAACAGAGGGAGCGCGATTTTCTCGGGGCTTGACGAAAGAGCGCTGCCGAAGATGTCCGATTGGCCGCTCAGCTTGTTTTCCTGCGCGCGCTGAGCATAGCCCATGATCCGATCAAGACCGCTCGCCAGTTGCGCACGATCGAGCCCGAAGCAATCGAAAGCACCGGCGAAGATCAGGCTTTCCAGCACGCGCCGGTTCACCTGTCGTGGATCGATGCGCAGACAGAAATCCTCGATGCTCGCGAACGGCGTGTCACTACGCACCTCCACGATATGATCGACGGCCGATTCGCCTACGCCCTTCAGCGCCGCCAGCGCATAGTAGATCCTCTGGTCACCGGTCTCGAAGTGCCGGAACGAGGTCTGCACCGAGGGCGGGATCACCTCGATTTCGAGCCGCTTGGCGTCCTGGCGGAAGTCGTTGACCTTTTCGGTGTTCGACATATCCAGCGTCATCGATGCTGCAAGGAACTCGACCGGATAATGCGCCTTCATGTAGGCGGTCTGATAGGAGACGATCGCGTAGGCGGCGGCGTGCGACTTGTTGAATCCGTAATTCGCGAACTTGGCGAGCAGTTCGAAAATGTTGTCAGCCTGCGGCTTAGACACGCCATTCTTCACGGCACCATCTACGAAGCGCTCGCGCTGCTGGTCCATCTCCGCCTTGATCTTTTTACCCATGGCGCGGCGTAGAAGGTCGGCTTCGCCGAGCGAGTAACCCGACAGGACCTGGGCGATCTGCATCACCTGCTCCTGATAGACGATAACCCCCTGCGTTTCCTTCAGCAGGTAGTCAATCGTCGGATGGATCGACTCGACTTCTTCCTCACCGTGCTTACGGGCATTGTAAGTCGGAATGTTCTCCATCGGGCCCGGGCGATAAAGGGCCACGAGCGCGATGATATCTTCGATGCAGTCCGGCTTCATGCCGATCAGCGCCTTGCGCATACCCGCACTTTCAACCTGAAACACGCCGACCGTCTCGCCACGCGAGAGCATCTCGTAAGTCTTTTTGTCATCGAGTGGTATCGAGGCAAGGTCGACTTTGATGCCGCGCTTGGCGACGAAATCGACCGCCACCTTCAACACCGTCAGCGTCTTCAGGCCGAGGAAGTCGAATTTGACGAGGCCAGCCTGTTCGACCCATTTCATGTTGAACTGGGTGACCGGCATGTCGGAGCGCGGATCGCGATACATCGGTACCAGCTTCGACAGCGGGCGATCGCCGATAACGATACCGGCGGCGTGCGTCGAGGCATGGCGGTACAGGCCTTCAATCTTTTGAGCGATATCAAGCAGGCGGGCTACGACCGGCTCCTTGCCGGCCTCTTCCTGCAGCTTTGGCTCTTCCTCGATCGCCTTCGACAGCGGCGTCGGATTGGCCGGGTTGTTGGGAACCAGCTTGCAGATCTTGTCGACCTGCCCGTACGGCATTTCCAGGACACGCCCGACATCTCGCAATGCGGCGCGGGCCTGCAGCGAACCGAAGGTGATGATCTGTGCGACCTGCTCGCGGCCGTATTTGCGCTGCACGTAGCGGATCACCTCTTCACGGCGATCCTGACAGAAGTCGATATCAAAGTCGGGCATCGAGACGCGTTCCGGATTGAGGAAGCGTTCGAAGAGCAACGAGAAACGCAGCGGATCAACGTCGGTGATCGTCAGTGCATAGGCAACCAGCGACCCAGCACCCGAACCACGGCCCGGACCGACAGGAATGTCATGCTGCTTCGCCCATTTGATGAAATCCGCAACGATCAGGAAGTAGCCGGGAAACTTCATGCGCTCGATAACGCTGAGTTCGAACTCCAGCCGTTCGCGATATTCTTTTTCCTCATAGCCGGGTGACATGCCTAGCGTGGCCAGGCGATTGTCCAGCCCTTCTTCCGCCTGCCGGCGCAGTTCCAGCGCCTCTTCGCGTTCAGCTTCCTCGGGATCGGTCGTAGCGCCCGTGAAGCGCGGCAGGATCGGCTTGCGCGTCTTCAGAACGAACGAGCAGCGCCGCGCGATCTCGATTGTGTTTTCCAATGCTTCCGGCAGATCCGCAAACAGCTTTGCCATTTCCGCGCGGCTTTTCAGGTAGTGATCAGGCGTGAGACGAAACCGCGTGTCATCCGAGACTATGGCGTTGTGGGCAACGGCCATCAGGGCGTCATGGGCATCATAGTCGTCGCGCGTCGGAAAAAAGGCCTCGTTCGTGGCCACCAGCGGCAGATCATGCTCATAGGCAAGACCAATGACCTTCTGTTCATGGCGTTTGTCATAAGTGCCGTGACGCTGCAATTCGACATAGAGGCGGTCGCCGAAATGGCGCTTCAGCAGCAGAAGACGGGCTTCGGCCTGCGCTGTATGACCGTCCTTCAGGGCCATGTCGATCGGCCCCGTCGAGGCGCCTGTCAAAGCGATCAGGCCTTCCGTTCCGATCTCATCGAGCCAGGAGGCACGAATATGGATCGATTGACCGTTACCCTCGCCGCCGAGATAGGCGCGACTGACGAGATCGACCAGCCGCTCGTAGCCGGCGTCGGTGGCAGCCAGCAGCACCAAGGACGGGAGTTTGACAAGCGCCTGCTGTCCGCCGCGCCGTTCCGTCTCAAGACCGTCTTCCATGTCAATCGACACCTGGCAGCCGATGATCGGCTGCAGACCCTCGTCCATCGCCTTCTGTGAGAATTCGAGTGCGACGAACAGATTGTTGGTATCGGTGATCGCGATCGCCGGCTGGCTGTCTCCCGACGCCTTGTAGAGGATCTTCTTAAGCGGCAGCGCACCTTCAAGAAGCGAGTAGGCCGAGTGGACGCGAAGGTGAACGAAGTCCGGCGTACCGCCGATGAAACCGCTTGCCGCGTCTTTCGCCGCATCCGCCATAACATGCCTTCCAATCACCTGAATCAATCAGGTGTATTCTCAGCATTGAGGGGTCGATGTCTATAGAAGCGATTGCGTTTGGACCGCATGGCAGCCATGCGGTCCCCGGAATTCTTACATTGCCATGCAAATCAGTGAGAAGCTGGCAACGAACATTGCGATGGAGGTGAATGCTGCGATATCACGGATCATGTCAGTCATTTGGCTCTCCTGTTCTCTTATGTTTTTAATTTGTTCCCCTCTTGTTCTATTGTCAACAGGATTCTTTTCCGCTCTGCTGGCCCAACGGCGACAGGAGAAGAGC
This sequence comes from Hyphomicrobiales bacterium, assembly GCA_900466605.1. Lineage (GTDB taxonomy): Bacteria > Pseudomonadota > Alphaproteobacteria > Rhizobiales > Rhizobiaceae > Rhizobium. Next base: position 85,264 of record UBMU01000015.1, on the reverse strand, counting down.
ATGTTTAAGTTTGTATTAATTGGAGGATTGGCGCTATCGGCAGCGTTTGCCGCTCGAGCCGAGCAAATTGATCCCTCGCGGATCGTCGACGCGGCGACGGGCGATTGGGATGGCGACGGGAGACCGGACCTTGCATTGCTTGTCGCGCCTGAAGACGGCGCCAGCGACGATCAGATCGGAATCTATATCTATCTTCGAGACAGCGAACACGAACTCCTTCGGCTTTCAGTAAGCGCACCGAACAAGATCTGGGGAAGTACGAGCGCCGATGGCATCTTTGGCCAAGAGCCATCTGTAAAGGCCGTCGGCAAATCCTCGATCGCCATTCACTCGCAAAACAGTGCGATTGGCCGCGACCGCTGGGACCAGACGCTGACGATAGCCTATCGCGACAAGCAGTTTGTCGTGGCCGGCTACACCTACAATCACTACGACACGCTCGACCCCAATGCCGTCGGTTCGTGCGACTACAACGCCTTGACCGGCAAATTGCAAATGAACGGCAAGGACGTCAAAGCCGAGCCGCGGATCACATCGATCGCCCAATGGAACGATGAGGTCGGGCGGTCGATCTGCGGCCAATAGGGAATGTTCTTTTTTTGTTCTTTACAAGCGGCAGCTTTGCTGAAACCTTTCGGCCAGGAGGCCGCCTGCCATGAACATCGCCGAATTGAACAGATTTATCGTCGCGGCCAAGTCCAACAGTTATGTTGGCGGCGGAATGGCTTCCGCAGCTTGCAGGATGGGATCCCACGACATCGCTTATCAGCAAGGCCGGTGGCGCTATCTTGACAGCTATTTCGGTGGGACCGATTTCGCCGGGCAGGAAGTTGTCTGGCTGGACAGCGAACCAATATGGGCAATGAACTACTTCGGCCGCATCGTCGAGCATTCGCTGATCGACGGCGAACGGGCGGGGACAGTGATCAAAGCTGCCTTGTCAAGAATGTACGCCGAGTACAGCCGCTTCCTCGGCGGCATGGAATTTGAACATGCCTTCGGTTTTTACGCCGATCAAAACACGGGTGACTGCAGCCATTTCAGCGGTCGCGAGGTCATTGTCGTGAGTGAGCGCCGGGCTTATGAACTCGACTACCGCGGCGGGCTCATCCGCCCCTGATCAAAAATCCACGACCTTGCCGTCGGCGATCGTGACGCGCCGGTCCATGCGACGGGCGAGTTCGTGGTTGTGGGTGGCTATGAGCGCTGCCAGACCCGATTGGCGAACCAGCGCTTCCAGGGCGTCAAAGACATAGCTCGCAGTTTCCGGATCCAGATTTCCCGTAGGTTCGTCAGCCAGAAGCAGGCTCGGTGCATTGGCGACGGCGCGGGCAATCGCCACGCGCTGCTGTTCGCCACCGGAAAGCTCCCCGGGGCGATGCGCGCCGCGATGGCCGATCCGCATGTAGTCCAGCAACTGACCCGCCCGCTCTTTCGCTTCCTTGCGCGGCAAGCCGGCGATCATCTGCGGCATCATGATGTTCTCAATCGCAGAGAATTCCGGCAGCAGGTGGTGAAACTGATAGACAAAGCCGATTTCGCTGCGGCGAATTGCGGTGCGCTTGTCGTCCGGCAAACCATCGCAGGCATTGCCGTTGATGATCACCTCGCCGCCATCGGGGTGTTCCAGCAAACCGGCAACATGCAGGAGCGTCGATTTGCCCGTACCTGACGGAGCGACGAGCGCGACGATTTCACCGCTGTGCAGCGTAAAGTCCGCACCCTTGAGGATCGAGAGCAATGTCTCGCCCTGGCCATAGTGACGCTCGACACCGGAAAGCTTGAGAACGGTATTCCGCTTCATGAAGAGAGCATTCCTTATTCGTAGCGCAGGGCCTGCACGGGATCGAGCTTGGAGGCCCGCCATGCCGGGAAGATAGTGGCGAGGAACGATAGCGTCAGCGCCATGATGACAACCGAGAGCGTTTCTTTAAGGCTCATTTCCGCGGGAAGCTGGCTGAGGAAATAGAGCTGCGGGTCAAACAGCACTGTACCCGAGACCCAGGAGAAGAACTCGCGGATCTTCTCAATGTTGATACAGACGATGACGCCGAGAAGCACACCCGCCAGCGTGCCAACAACGCCGATCGCCGCGCCCGTCATGAAGAAGATGCGCATGATCGCGCCGGAGCTTGCGCCCATTGTGCGCAGGATGGCGATATCGCTGCCCTTGTCCTTCACCAGCATAATCAGGCCGGAAATAATGTTCAGCGCCGCGACGAGAACGATCAGCGTCAGGATCATGAACATGACGTTCCGCTCGACCTGTAGCGCCGAGAAGAAGGTCTGGTTGCGCTGGCGCCAATCGGTGATTGCGATCTGGCGGCCGGCTGCGGCCTCCACTTTCGGCCGCATGTTGTCGATGTCGTCGGGATTGTCGACGAAGAGCTCGATCGATTGAACCAGCCCCTCGGCATTAAAATAGAGCTGCGCTTCCTCAAGCGGCATGTAGATAATCGTCGCGTCGTATTCCGACATCCCGATTTCGAAAATACCCGAGACCTTGTAGGATTTGACCCGCGGGTTGACGCCCATCGGCGTGATGTCACCTTCTGGAGATATCAGCGTAATGTTGTCGCCGGCCTGCAGACCGAGCTGCTCGGCCATGCGCGAACCAATCAAGACACCTTGCCCAGCAGCGAAACCGACAAGGTCGCCGGACTTGATGTTGCCCGAGACCGTCTTCACCTTGTCGAGGTCTTCGGGCCTGATACCACGCACCAGCGCGCCAGTACCCGCCCCACCCGGCCCGGATGCCAATGTCTGGCCTTCCACCAGTGGCAATGCCAGCTTTATTCCAGGAACTGCGGCAAGCCTTTCAGTCAAGGCGGCATAGTCGTTGAACGGGGCATCGACCGGTTGAACGATCATGTGACCATTGATGCCGAGAATGCGGGAGATCAGCTCCGTGCGGAAGCCGTTCATCACAGCCATGACAATGATGAGCGTGGCAACACCGAGCATGATGCCGATGAAAGAGAAGCCTGCAATCACCGAAATGAACGCTTCCTTGCGGCGGGCACGCAGATAGCGCCACGCCACAAGTCGTTCGAAGGCGGAAAATGGCCGGCTGGCCGGCGCCGAGCCGGATTTAGAACCCTGCTGCTGGCTCACCGCTGCATCTGCCATTTTTCCTCCCGCCTTCTCAGCCCAAGAGCTTGTTGATCGCCGCGTCGATGGTCATCGTTTCGCGGGCGCCCGTCTTGCGGTCCTTCACTTCGACTTCGCCGTTCGCGACCGCGCGCGGACCGGCAATGATTTGCAGCGGAACCCCGATCAGGTCGGCGGTCGCAAATTTCGTTCCGGCACGGTCGTCCGTATCATCATAGAGGACGTCCTTGCCAGCGTTCGAGAGCGCCGCATAGATTTTCTCGCAGGCAGTATCGCACGCCGCATCACCGGCCTTCATGTTGATGACGACCACATCGAACGGCGCTACGGATGCCGGCCAGATGATTCCGTTCTCGTCATGCGATGCCTCGATGATGGCGGGAACAAGGCGGGTCGGACCGATCCCGTAAGAACCCATGTGGACCGTATGTTCTTTGCCGTCCGGACCCTGCACCTTAGCACCCATCGGCTCCGAATATTTGGTACCGAAATAGAAGATATGGCCCACTTCGATGCCGCGCGCAGAGAGGCGGTCGCCTTCGGGAACCGCGTTGAACGCGGCTTCGTCATGCATCTCCGATGTGGCGGCGTAAAGCGATGTCCACTTGTCGACGACTGACTTCAAGCCTTCCACGCTGTCGAAGTCGGTGCTCTCGGCAGGGATATCGAAATTCACAAAATCCTTGTGGCAAAACACTTCGGATTCGCCTGTGTCAGCAAGGATGATGAACTCATGGCTGAGATTGCCGCCGATCGGGCCGGTGTCAGCGCGCATCGGGATCGCGCGCAGGCCGAGGCGGTCGAAGGTGCGGAGATAAGCGGTGAACATCTTGTTGTAGGAGTGTTCTGCACCTTCACGCGTCAGGTCGAAGGAATAGGCGTCCTTCATCATGAATTCACGCGAACGCATGGTACCGAAGCGCGGACGGATCTCGTCGCGGAACTTCAGCTGGATATGGTAGAGGTTAAGCGGCAGACTCTTGTAGGACTTCACGTAGGACCGGAAAATATCCGTGACCATTTCCTCGTTCGTCGGGCCGTACAGCATCGGGCGATCCTGGCGATCCTTGATGCGCAGCATTTCTTTGCCGTAGGCGTCGTAGCGACCGCTTTCCTGCCAGAGCTCGGCTGACTGGAGCGTCGGCATCGACAGTTCGATCGCGCCCGTACGGTTCTGCTCCTCGCGGATAATGTTGTTGACCTTGTCGAGGACGCGCTTGCCGAGCGGCAACCAGGAATAGATCCCCTGCGACTGCTGTCGGATCATACCGGCGCGCAACATCAGCCGATGGGAGACGATTTCCGCTTCCTTGGGATTTTCCTTGAGGATGGGCATGAAATAGCGAGACAGGCGCATGGCGAGTTCCAGAGCTGTTGAGATACCGCATGTAGCGGAATCGAAGGCGATCACTAATATTGGCAGCGTTCATAGCTGCTTCGCGAAAGGAAAGAAACCCGCGACAGGCGCAACTGGCCTGCCGTTAAAGCAAGTTCGCACGTCCAAAGCAGACAAAGTAAGAAAGAGGCGGAATTATAATGGTTTGTACGAAATTCTTATCAACAGAAAAAAATTGCTAGAGTGTAGCAAAAATGCAAAAAAACCTGATGACAAAGCCCATTCTTTGAGCTAGTTTTAGCCCACAAAACAGGCAGGGAGTTCAAATCCCTGTCGATCTCGCGGTCAAGTCTTGGGAGGATCAGATCTTAGGCGCGCTTGTCGCAGCCCCGGCAACGGATAAGGATCACGCGATACTTAAAACAAGGCTTTTAGCCTTGTTTTTTTTTGGCTTTTACCCAGCCACTTTCTGCTTTGTGAAACCTTCGCTGCCGTAAAGTAAGGCTCTCATTCCGTTACGGCACCTCCATGCCGCAACTTCATGACATGTGTGTGACAGTCGAAAACCGCATCCGCCCAAAAACTGGGCAAACGCCCTCAAACGTTCGAGAACGAAGGGCCAATCTGCGGTAGGGCGTCGAAGCCCCACCCGAAGTAGTTCGAAGAAAAATACCACAACGCGTAGATGATCGCGGAGATGAGCGTCGTCATCGAGAAAACGAATACTGGCCGGAACCGGGTCGGGGCGCTGTGGACCGTTCCCAATACAATATCGTTGTCTTCCGCTTGCGTGCGCAGACCGATTGGCAGCACGGCAAAAAGAGTAATCCACCACACGATAAAGTAGACGGCGAAGCCCTGTAGAAATGTCTGCAGCATGGAAATATCCCGCTAGGCTCTCTGCGACTATCGCAATTGCCGTGCTTATAAGCCGGAATGCCCGTCAACTCAAAGCCGGTTTGAACGCCTTCCCGACATTTGCCGGATTTGTGTCACTCTGCCGCAGGCTTCAGACCTGCTCAAGCTCGATCAAGGTTCCGAAAAAATCCTTCGGATGAAGGAACAGCACTGGCTTGCCATGCGCGCCGATCTTAGGCTCGCCGTTTCCGAGCACTCTTGCGCCGCCCTGGGTCAAACGGTCGCGAGCTACGAGGATGTCGCCAACCTCGTAGCAAATATGGTGCATTCCGCCGGATGGATTCTTCTCTAGGAAAGCCGCAATCGGCGAGTCTGCTCCCAGCGGCTCGAGAAGTTCAACCTTCGTATTCGCCAGTTCCACGAAGACGACGGTGACGCCGTGCTCCGGCAAAGCCTGCGGGGCCGAGACGGTCGCACCGAGTGTGTCCCTATATGCAGCCGTTGCGGCCGCAAGGTCGGGAACAGCGATGGCGACGTGATTGACCCGGCCGAGCATTCGTCAGACCTTTGTAACGAAGACCGTAACCACGGGCTTCTTGCCCCAGGTCTGGTTTGCAGTGGCGCGAATGGCGCGGCGCACCGACTCCTGCAGCAGGTCGAGATCCTTCCGGCGTGCCCGCGGTATACTCTCGATGGCGCCTACCGCCGCATCGTAGAGCGTATCTCCCATTTCGTCGCCCTCGTCGTCATAGACAGGCAGCCCAATCGCAACAAGATCCGGATCGCCGACGATATCGTAGCGGCTGTCGATCACGACGTTGACAGCGACGTGGCCGACATAGGAGAGCTTCTTGCGCTCGCCGATACCCATCTCGTCGAAGTCGCCGATTAGCGAGCCGTCCTTGTAGATGCGGCCATGCGGCGCCTCGTCGATCACCTCAACGGGCCCTGGCGCCAGGCGGAGAATATCGCCGTTGCGTACACGCGGCACAATCGAGATGCCGGACTGCTCCGCGAGCTCCTTGTGCGCCGTCAGGTGGGTCGCTTCGCCATGCACCGGCACGACGATCTTCGGCCGTGTCATCTCGTACATCTTCTGCAGTTCGTTGCGGCGCGGATGTCCGGACACGTGGACGAGAGCCTCGTTGTCAGTGATCACGTGAACGCCCTGCTCGATGAGGCCGTTCTTGATATCCTGGATCGCCTTTTCGTTGCCCGGGATGGCGCGGGAGGAGAACACCACGATATCGCCAGCAGCAAGCGCCACGTTGCGCATTTCATCACGAGAGAGCTTGGCAAGAGCAGCGCGCGGCTCGCCCTGGCTCCCGGTGAGGATGACCACGACCTTGTCGCGCGGAATATAACCGTATTCGTCCTCGGAAATGAACGGCTTGATGCCCTCCATCAGACCGATGTCGCGGGAGACATCGACGACGCGCTTCAGCGAACTCCCCAGCAACAGCACTTCGCGCCCTGCCGCCTCTGCCGCCTCCGCAACGGTGCGGATACGGCCGACATTCGACGAAAACGTCGTGACGGCTACACGCCCCTCAGCATTCTCGATGATCTTGCGCAGGCTTTCCGAGACATCCTTTTCCGATGGCGAGACACCATCGCGAAGCGCATTCGTGGAATCGCACATCAGCGCCAGAACGCCCTCGTCGCCGAGTTGCCGGAAACGCGTCTCGTCGGTCAACGGACCAAGCGACGGTTCATGATCGATCTTCCAGTCGCCGGTATGGATGACGTTGCCGAGCGGTGTACGGATCACCAGCGACATCGGCTCAGGGATGGAATGGTTGACGGCGACGCCCTCGACACTGAAAGGACCGGCGTTGACGGTGTGACCGGCCGTGAACAGCGTAATCGGAATTTCACCGATCGCCGACTTCTCGAAGTTTCGCTTCGCCTCGAGCAGGCCCGCGGTAAAGGCGGAGGCATAGACCGGCACGTTGAGGCCGGGCCAGAGATCTGCGAGTGCGCCATAATGGTCTTCATGCGCGTGGGTGATGAAGATCGCTTTCAGGCTCTTTCGTTCGCTGGCGAGAAAACGGATATCGGGCAGCACGAGATCGACACCCGGCAGGTCCGGTCCTGGGAAAGTCACGCCGCAGTCGACCATGATCCACTGGCGGTGGTCCGGCGGGCCGTAGCCGTAAAGTGCGAGATTCATCCCGATCTCGCCAACGCCGCCCAACGGCAGAAATACCAGTTCGTCCTGCTTCGCCATATTATTCGTTTTTCCAATCAACCAAAGAAGACATCGCCGGCGGCGATCGTCGTCATCCTGCCTGCCCCTGTATCGAGCATCAACAGGCCATTATCATCAATTCCGGCGAAGTGGCCGGAAATCGACCGGTCCGGCAGGTTCACCGTTATCTTTTCGCCGATACCGCAGGCGACCCGACGCCACCGCTCTGTAATTTCGCGCACGCCACGGCCGCGATCCCATGACTCCAGGACTTCCGCCATCGACGCAAAGAGGTGCGCGAAAACCTCTTCAGGGGAAGAAGAGCTGCCCTGTTCACGTAGGCATGTCACCGGATAAAGCGGGTTTTCGGGCATGAAGGCGACATTGATGCCGATGCCGATCACGAGCGCGTAGCGCCCGTCCGGCAGGGCTTCGCCTTCTACAAGAATGCCACAGGTCTTCTTTCGGCCGATCAGGATATCGTTCGGCCACTTAACCTCCAGCGGCTCGGCGGTATGCGGTAGCACTTGGCGTAGAGCCTGATGAACCGCAATGGCAATCGCCAGCGGCAGCGAGCCCAGGCGCTCCATAGGCGCCGGATCGATGAGGAGAAGCGAGGCGTAGAGATTGCCCCTCTCGGATACCCACGGGCGTCCCCGGCGGCCACGACCGCCGGTCTGCTTTTCCGCAGTCACCCAGAGAAGACCCCGGTCCCCTGCCCGAGCACGGGCAAGGCATTCGCTATTGGTGGACGATGTCTCCGACAGAGCTTCGTGCCTGAAATCGTCGAGCGATATCCGGCGCCGGGCCTCAGAGTTCATCAGAATAGTGTCGCAGCTGCAAGCTCGGCTGCGCCGCCGATCGGACCGCCGATGAGCACATAGGCGAGAACGAAAAGGCCAGAGACACCAAAGACCAGACGCAGCGAGCCGGATACGCGAGCAAACTCGCCGGTGGCTTCATCGAACCACATCAGCTTGATGACGCGCAGGTAGTAGTAAGCGCCAACGACCGATGCAAGAACGCCGATGATTGCGAGTGCATAGAGCTTGGCTTCGATCGCCGCGACGAACACGAAATACTTCGCGAAGAAGCCTGCAAGCGGAGGGATACCGGCCAGCGAGAACATCAGGATGGTCAGCACCGTCGCCATGAACGGGTTCGTGGAGGACAGGCCGGCGAGGTCATTCACTTCCTCGACAACCGTGCCGTCCTTGCGGCGCATGGACATGATGATCGCAAAGCTGCCGAGCGTCATTACCATGTAGATGACCATGTAGAGCATGACGCCAGAGACGCCGGTCTGCGTGCCGGAGGCAAGGCCCACCAGGGCGTAGCCCATGTGGCCGATCGAAGAATAGGCCATCAGCCGCTTGATGTTCTTCTGGCCAATCGCAGCGAAGGAACCAAGCAACATGGAGGCGATCGAAATGAACACCACAACCTGCTGCCAATCAGCGACGACAGGCTGGAAGGCGGTGATGACGATGCGGGTCATCATTGCCATCGCGGCAACCTTCGGGGCGCTCGCAAGGAAGGCCGTAACCGGAGTCGGCGCGCCTTCGTAAACGTCCGGCGTCCACATATGGAAGGGAACAGCGGAGATCTTGAAGGCGATGCCAGCTAGAATGAACACGAGGCCGAAGATGAGGCCGAGCGAACGAGCGCCTTCAACAGTCAGAGCCTGAGCGATCGCAGCGAACTGCGTGTGACCGGTGAAGCCGTAGACCAGCGACATGCCGTAGAGCAGCATGCCCGAAGAAAGCGCGCCGAGTACGAAATACTTCAGGCCAGCTTCGGTGGATTTGACGCTGTCGCGATTGATCGCAGCGACGACATAGATCGCGAGCGACTGGAGTTCGAGGCCAAGGTAGAGCGAGATGAGGTCGTTGGCCGAGATCATCAGCAGGATACCGAGCGTGCAGAGCACGAGCAGAACCGGAAACTCGAACTTGTCGAGCTGGTTTTCCTTGGCGAGACCCAGCGACATGAAGAGCGCCACGATCGAGCCGACCAGTGCCGTGATCTTCATGAAGCGCCCGAAGCCGTCCGAAAGGAAGACGCCGCCATAAGCAACGCCTTCGCTCGGAACGAAAACCAGCCAGAGCGCCGCAGCGGCCAGCACGATCATGGCAAGAACGCTGACCATGCGGCCGGAACGCTCTCCCGAGAAGACGCCGATCATCAGCAGCACCAGCGCGCCGACCGCGAGGATCAGCTCTGGTATGGAAAGATGCAGGCTTGCGAGAAGTGTTTCAGAGGTCATGTCCCAAAAGTCCCGTCATCATTTCATCGACAGCGCAACATTCTGCGCTGCCTGGACTGCGGCCGTATAGCTGTGCACCAGTTGATCAACAGACGCGGCGGTCACGTCGAAAACAGGAGCCGGATAGACGCCGAAGAAGATTGTCAGTGCGATCATCGGATAGAGGATCAGCTGTTCACGCGGCGTGAGGTCGAGGAGAGCCTTGAGCTTTTCCTTTTCCAACGCGCCGAAGATTACGCGGCGATAGAGCCAGAGCGCATAGGCAGCCGACAGGATAACGCCTGTCGCGGCAAAGAGCGCAACCCAGCTGTTGACACGGAAGACACCGATCAGTGTCAGGAATTCGCCGATGAAGCCCGAGGTGCCGGGCAACCCGACGTTCGCCATCGTGAACACCATCAGCGCAACCGCGTACTTCGGCATGTTGTTGACCAGACCACCGTAGGCCGCAATCTCGCGAGTGTGGGTACGGTCGTAGACAACGCCAACGCATAGGAAGAGCGCGCCGGATACGATGCCGTGCGACAGCATCTGGAAGATCGAGCCCTGAAGACCCTGAGAGTTCGCGGCGAAGATACCCATCGTCACGTAGCCCATGTGAGCAACCGACGAGTAGGCGATCAGCTTCTTGATGTCTTCCTGCATCAACGCCACGAGCGACGTGTAGATGATGGCAATAACAGACAGTGCGAAGACGAGCGGCGCAAAAAACTCAGAGGCAACCGGGAACATGCCGAGCGAGAAACGGATCAAGCCATAGCCGCCGAGCTTCAGAAGCACGCCTGCCAGAATGACCGAGCCGGCCGTCGGCGCCTGAACGTGCGCGTCCGGAAGCCAGGTGTGAACCGGCCACATCGGCATCTTCACGGCGAAGGACGCGAAGAAGGCTAGCCATAGCCAGGTCTGCATCTGCGGTGGGAACTTATAGGCCAACAATGCCTGAATATCCGTCGTACCGGCCTGCCAATACATCGCCATGATGGCGAGAAGCATCAGCACCGAGCCGAGGAGCGTGTAGAGGAAGAACTTGTAGCTCGCATAGACGCGATCCTTGCCGCCCCAGACGCCGATGATCAGGAACATCGGAATAAGGCCGGCCTCGAAGAACACGTAGAAGAGAACGATATCGAGCGAAACGAAAACGCCGACCATCATCACTTCCAGGATCAGGAAGGCGATCATGTATTCCTTCAGGCGTTTCTCGACGGAGAACCAGCTCGCGAGCACGCAGAAGGGCATGAGGAAAGTCGACAGGATGACGAACAGCATGGAAATGCCGTCGACGCCGACATGGTAGCCGATGCCCGTGCCAAGCCAGCCGTGCTTCTCGATCATCTGGAAGCCCGGGTTCGCATTGTCGAAGCCGATCCAGATAAAGAGCGAGAGAACGAATGTGACGACGGTGGTGATCAACGAGATGTTGAGCACGTTGCGGCGGCCACTCGGGCCGTTTTCGTTCATCAGGAGCAGGAGCACCACGCCGACGAGCGGCAGGAAGGTGACCGTTGTAAGAATAGGCCAATCGGTCATCAGAAGGAACTCCCGAGCATCATCCAGGTAACAAGCGCTGCGACGCCGATCAGCATGGCGAACGCGTAGTGATAGAGGTAGCCGGTCTGCAGACGGACCACACGGTTGGTGACATCGACGACGCGGGCGGCAATGCCGTTCGGACCGTAGGTGTCGATGACGCCGACGTCACCCTTCTTCCACAGGAAGCGACCGAGCGCCTTTGCCGAACGGACGAAGAGGAAGTCGTAGAGCTCGTCGAAGTACCACTTGTTCAAGAGGAACTGATAGAGCACCCGATGCTGACGTGCGAGGACCGCAGGCGTCGAGGGCGACTTGATGTACATGTACCAGGCGGTCACGAAGCCGACGACCATGGCGATGAAGGGGCTGAGACCAACGAGCGCCGGAACATGGTGGAACTCGTGCAGCAGTTCGTTGTGTTCCGAGGTGAAGAGCGCGCCCTTCCAGAACTCGCCATATTCCTCGCCGTAGAAGTGCCCTTCGAAAACCCAGCCTGCGAAGACTGCGCCGATGGCCAGCAGGTAAAGCGGAACCAGCATGACCTGCGGCGATTCATGCACGTGGTGCATCACCTCGTGCGAAGCGCGTGGCTTGTTGAAGAAGGTCATGAACATCAGGCGCCAGGAATAGAAGCTTGTGAAAAGAGCCGCGATAACCAGCATGGTGAAGGCGAAGCCTGCGACCGGCGAATGCGATGCGTAGGTTGCCTCGATGATGACGTCCTTCGAGAAGAAGCCGGCGAAGCCGAACGGCGTGAACGGAATACCGACGCCGGTAATGGCGAGCGTGCCGATCAGCATCATCCAGAACGTGACTTTGATGTGCGGACGCAGACCACCCATGTAACGCATGTCCTGCTCGCCATCGACCGCGTGGATGACCGAGCCGGCGCAAAGGAAGAGCAGTGCCTTGAAGAAGGCGTGCGTGAAAAGGTGGAAGATGGCAGCGCCATACGCGCCGACGCCGAGGGCGACGAACATGTAGCCGAGCTGCGAACAGGTCGAATAGGCGATGACGCGCTTGATGTCGTTCTGCACGAGACCGACCGTTGCCGCGAAGAAGGCGGTGATCGCACCGATGACGGTAACGACGGTCAGCGCATCCGGGGACAGTTCGAACAGCGGCGACATGCGGGCCACGAGAAAGACGCCTGCGGTAACCATGGTTGCAGCATGGATGAGCGCCGAAACAGGCGTCGGGCCTTCCATGGCATCAGGAAGCCAGGTGTGCAGCAGGAACTGCGCCGACTTACCCATAGCGCCCATGAAGAGCAGCAGGCAGGCGCCGGTCAGCGCATGAGCCTTGTCGAGCTGCATGCCGAAGAGGTTGAGAACGATTTCGTGCCCTTCCCCGCCTTCATGCGCGAAGCTTGCGGCATTGGCGAAGATGGTGTCGAAGTTGATCGCGCCGAAGAGGACGAAGAGGCTCGAAATACCAAGGATGAAACCGAAGTCGCCGACACGGTTGACGATGAAGGCCTTCATCGCGGCTGCATTCGCCGACGGCTTCTTGAACCAGAAGCCGATAAGCAGATAGGACGCCAGACCAACGCCTTCCCAGCCGAAGAACATCTGGGCCAGGTTGTCGGCAGTCACCAGCATGAGCATGGCGAAGGTAAAGAGCGAAAGATAGGCAAAGAAGCGCGGACGATGCGGGTCATGATGCATGTATCCGATCGAATACACGTGCACCAGGGTCGACACCGTATTGACGACGATCAGCATGACGGAGGTGAGCGTATCAATACGCAACGACCAGGATACGTCGATGCCGCCGGACTGGATCCAGCGCAACACTTCGACCTTGATCGGGCCGCCTTCGTGGTGGCCCATACCGACGGTAATGAAGACATACCACGACAGGACCGCGGCGATGATCATCAGGCCCGAAGTGAGGTATTCCGATGCCTTGGCGCCAATCGCACGACCGAAAAGGCCGGCGATGATTGCGCCAATCAGGGGAAGAAAGACGATAGCCTTATATAAAAACATAGCCTTATCAGCCCTTCATCATATTGACGTCTTCAACAGCGATCGAGCCGCGGTTGCGGTAGAAGACGACGAGAATTGCAAGACCAATGGCCGCTTCAGCCGCAGCAACGGTCAGAATGAACAATGCGAAAACCTGGCCGACGATGTCGTTCAGGAACGACGAGAAGGCGACCATGTTGATGTTGACCGCGAGCAGAATGAGCTCGATCGACATCAGGATGACGATGATGTTCTTCCGGTTGAGGAAGATACCAAAGACGCCGAGCGTGAAGAGGATGGCGCTGACCGTCAGGTAATGGGAAAGTCCGATGACCATTGTATTTGTTCCTTAAGCTCGCGCCTGCTTCAAACGCCCTGTCCCGGCTTCACCTTGACCACCTCGACGGCGGTCTTCGGATTGCGGGCAACCTGATTGGCGATATTCTGTCGCTTGATGTGCGTGCGGTGCTTGAGTGTCAGCACGATCGCACCGATCATTGCGACGAGCAGCACCAGACCAGCGATCTGGAAGAAGTAGACGTAATTCGTATAGAGGACGTCGCCGAGTGCGGCGGTGTTGGTGCGCTCGCTCAGGGCCGGGATCGGCATCGCGACCGTCTTGGCGATCTCCGGCGAAATCACGCTGCCACCGACGACAACGATGAGTTCAGCTGCGAGGATCAAACCGATGATCGCGCCGATCGGTGCGTATTCGAGAACACCTGCGCGCAACTCCGTGAAGTCGATGTCGAGCATCATGACGACGAAGAGGAAGAGAACGGCAACGGCGCCGACATAAACGACCAGCAGGATCATCGCCAGGAATTCCGCGCCCAGCAGCAGGAAGAGGCCGGCCGCGTTGAAGAAAACCAAGATCAGGAAGAGAACCGAATGGACCGGATTCTTCGACCAGATGACCATGAACGCCGACGCTATCGCGATAAAGGCGAAAAGATAGAAAAATAGAGCCTGCAGACCCATGTTGGTGCCTTTTTCATCTTCCCCCGGGCAGCCGGGAGTTTCCCTGCCCGATGAAGCTTCGCACGGACGGATCCGGCAAAGCCTCGGTGCATGTTGACCGGACGCCGCGCAATGGGCGGCACTCCGGCATTTCAATCTCGATCAGCGGTATGGAGCATCCAGCGCGATGTTGCGCGCGATTTCACGCTCCCAACGGTCGCCGTTCTCCAGAAGCCGCGCCTTGTCGAAGTAGAGTTCTTCGCGGGTTTCCGTTGCAAATTCGAAATTCGGACCTTCGACGATAGCATCAACGGGGCATGCCTCCTGGCAGAAGCCGCAGTAGATGCACTTTACCATGTCGATGTCATAACGAACGGTGCGGCGCGTGCCATCGTTACGGCGTGGGCCGGCTTCGATGGTGATCGCCTGGGCAGGACAGATCGCCTCGCACAGCTTGCAGGCGATGCAACGCTCTTCGCCATTGGGATAACGGCGCAGCGCGTGTTCGCCGCGGAAGCGCGGGCTGACCGGACCCTTTTCGAACGGGTAGTTGACCGTTGCCTTCTGCTTAAAAATGTACCGGAAGGTCAGCCAGAACGCACTGACGAATTCCTTCAGGAACAGCGAGCTGACCGCGTTGGACAAGCCTGCCATCTTCAACCTCCAATATTGCTTGAAACGAGGACCGGCATGATCATGCCCAACCCGTCAGCTTCAGCACGAATGCAACGATAACGACCATGGCGAGCGACAGTGGAAGGAAAACCTTCCAGCCGAGGCGCATCAGCTGGTCATAGCGATAGCGCGGCACGAATGCCTTGACCATCGCGAACATGAAGAACACCAGGCACGACTTCAGCATGAACCAGATGACGCCGGGTACCCAGTTCAGGAACCACACGTCGACCGGCGGCAGCCAGCCCCCGAGGAACAGGATCGTCGTCAGCGAGCACATCAGAACGATGGCCGCATATTCGCCGAGCATGAACATCATGTAGAGCGAGGAGCCGTATTCGACCATGAAGCCGGCAACCAGTTCGGATTCCGCTTCCGGAAGATCGAACGGCGGGCGGTTCGTTTCAGCCAGGGCTGAAATGAAGAAGATGATGAACATCGGGAACAGCGCCAGCCAGTGCCAGTCGAGGAACGACGATGGCAGGCCGAGACGCGTGCCAAGGCCGGACTGCTGCGCGTGGACGATATCCGTCAGGTTCAGCGAGCCTACGCAGAGAAGCACGGTGACGATCACGAAGCCAATGGAGACTTCGTAGGAAACCATCTGCGCCGCAGAACGAAGCGCGCCGAGGAACGGATACTTCGAGTTCGAGGCCCAGCCACCCATGATGACGCCGTACACTTCAAGCGACGAGATCGCGAAGATGTAGAGAATGCCGACGTTAATGTTAGCGATGACCCAGCCGTCCGCGAAAGGAACGACGGCCCATGTAGAGAGGGCCAGAAGCACCGTTACCAGCGGAGCCAAGAGGAACACAGCCTTGTTGGCGCCGGCCGGAATGATCGGTTCCTTGAAGACGAACTTCAAAAGGTCGGCGAAGGACTGGAAAAGACCCCACGGACCCACCACATTCGGACCACGACGAAGCTGGACCGCTGCCCAGATCTTACGGTCGGCCAGCAGGATGTAGGCGATGAAGACGAGAAGGCAAACGAGGACGAGAAGCGACTGACCGACCATAAGGAGGCCAGGCAAGACATAAGTTGAAACAAACGATTCCATAGTCCCCTGCCCTTACTCTGCCGCGACTTTGAAGTTGTTGCGGGCCAATGCCGAGCACTCGGCCATTACGGCCGAAGCGCGCGCGATCGGGTTCGTCAAATAGAAGTCTTTGACCGGCGACGCAAACCCGGATTTGTTCATCTTGCCGGCTTTTTTCGCAACTGCGGCAATTTTGGCGCTGTCGCTTTCGGCGATCTCATCAAGTGCCGCGAAATGGGGGAATGCCGCGTAGAGCTTCGACCGCAATTCGCCAAGCGAATCAAACGGAAGCTTCTTCCCGAGTACGTCGGAAAGTGCACGCAGGATCGCCCAGTCTTCGCGGGCGTCGCCCGGTGCGAAGCCCGCGCGATTGCCCATCTGAACGCGACCCTCGGTATTGACCCAGATCCCGGACTTTTCGGTATAGGCGGCGGCCGGCAGGATGACGTCAGCATAGTGGGCGCCGTTGTCACCGTGCGAGCCGATGTAGACCGTCAGCTTTGCCTTCTTGGCGGCGAAATCAAGTTCGTCGGCTCCGAGCAGGAAGAGCACATCCATCGCCGCCAGCATTTCCGCAGCATTGACGCCCTTTGCACCCGGAACGAAGCCGAGGTCGAGGCCGCCGACGCGCGATGCGGCGGTGTGCAGGACAGCAAAGCCATTCCAGCCCTCAACAACAGCACCCACAGTGCCTGCGAGTTTTGCAGCGCTTGCGAGAACGCCAGTGCCATCCGTGCGCGACAGCGCGCCTTGGCCGATAAGGATCATCGGCTTCTTGGCATCCGTCAGAACCTTCGCGAAGGCGTGGTTGCCGTCAACTAGGTCCTTCAGCGTATCCGGGCCAGCGCCGAGATATTCGTAGTCATAGCGCAGTTCGCCAGCTTCGCCGATCACGCCGATCGGGAAGTTGCCGCGACGCCAGCGTTTGCGGATGCGGGCGTTGAGCACGGCAGCTTCAAAGCGCGGATTGGCGCCGATGATCAGCAGTGCGTCCGCCTGCTCGATACCTTCGATCGTCGGGTTGAAAAGGTAGCTTGCGCGGCCGAGCGACGGGTCAAGTGCCGTCCCATCCTGGCGACAGTCGAGGTTCTCGGAACCGAGCGATTTTACCAGCTCCGACAAAGCGTACATTTCTTCGACGGATGCGAGGTCGCCTGCGATCGCGCCGATCTTGTCGCCGCTGGTTGCGGAAACAGCGGCCTTGATGGCGCCGAAGGCTTCGCCCCAGGTCGCTGCCTGCAGACGGCCGTCCTTACGGACATACGGGCGGTCGAGGCGTTGCGTCTTAAGGCCGTCCCAGATGAAACGGCTCTTGTCAGAAATCCACTCTTCGTTGATCTGGTCGTTGACGCGCGGCATTACGCGCATGACTTCGCGGCCACGCGTGTCAACACGGATGGCAGAACCGAGCGCGTCCATGACGTCGATCGTTTCGGTCTTGTTCAACTCCCACGGACGGGCAGTGAAGGCGAACGGCTTCGAGGTCAGCGCGCCGACCGGGCAAAGGTCAACGACGTTGCCCTGCAGCTCGGAGGTCATCGCCTGCTCGAGATAGGTGGTGATCTCGGCATCTTCGCCGCGGCCAATGAGGCCAAGTTCAGAAATGCCGGCCACTTCGGTCGTGAAGCGAACGCAACGCGTGCAGTGAATGCAGCGATTCATGACCGTCTTGACGAGCGGTCCGATGTACTTGTCTTCAACGGCGCGCTTGTCTTCCTGATAGCGCGAGCTATCGATGCCAAACGCCATCGCCTGGTCCTGCAGGTCGCATTCGCCGCCCTGGTCGCAGATCGGGCAATCCAGCGGATGGTTGATCAGCAGGAATTCCATCACGCCTTCGCGGGCCTTCTTGACCATCGGCGTGTTGGTGAAGACTTCCGGAAGTTCGCCGTTCGGGCCGCCGCGGATATCGCGCACGCCCATAGCACAAGATGCCTGCGGCTTCGGCGGGCCGCCCTTCACCTCAACGAGGCACATGCGGCAGTTGCCGGCAACCGAAAGGCGCTCATGGAAGCAGAAGCGCGGAACTTCAGCACCAGCTTCCTCACACGCCTGAATGAGGGTGTAATGATCCGGAACTTCGATCTCGTTGCCGTCAATCTTCAGTTTTGCCATCGTCACTCAGTCCTGTTTCGCGTTTGCCGGATCGCGGCAAACAAACCCATTTTTGCAACAATTCCGCTGCCAGTCCGGATTTCCTACCCCGTTGGCATCGGTGTCGCTCAAATTCATTGCCGATCCCGAGACCCGGGATCAGCCTTCGGCATCTGCGGTGTCAGGCCGTGCCCGTCACCTTTCAGCCTTGACCTTGCTCCGGCCCTGCGGCCGAAAATTCATTTCCGCTTCCGCGCCTTGGCGCCGAACGCCTTGGCCTGCGCTACCCAACCGTCGCGAGCAATGCGCCCCTCGAAGCCCAGTTCGGCATCGATGCGCGCCACATCCTCATCAGACCAGCCAGCAATAACTGCAAAAGATCGAACACCCTTGGCGTTCAAGACCTGCTCGATCTTCGGTCCAACGCCGGAAATCTGCTTCAGATCATCGGGCTTCCGAAGGCGCGATGCAGACTTTGTAACCGCTTCAGGCTTTTCTGCCGTACTCCTGGCCGGAACAACGGAAAGCTTGACGTCGACAGTCGCCTTCTTCGCAGCCGCGGGGCGAACGTTCTCCGGCCGAATCTCAACCTCGGACTTGCCTTCGTCGGGCGGCGTTTCGTCAAGTACGGCGGCCAGCTTGCTCGTTGCATCAAGCGCGCCCTGCAAGGCGCCAAAAAACGCACCGGCCATCTGTGTCGAAAAGCCGAAACCGATCGCGGTCGCCGCAGCCATCGCCGCAGCGGGATTGACCATCAAAGGCGGCACAGGCAGCGCACGGGCGTTTTCCAGCATCTCGGCAGCAAGACGGCCGAAGTCGGCCGAGAAATCAGCCGTTCCTTCCTTGTCAGTGCTGTCGGATGCCTTCGTCGTCATCGCCCTTACTCTGCGGCCTCTAAAACCGCGCCATGATCAAGTGCGCTTGCCGTATATTGGTCGATGCGCGCTTCGATCTCGTGACGGAAGTTACGGATCAGACCCTGTACCGGCCATGCGGCGGCATCGCCGAGCGCACAGATGGTGTGGCCTTCGATCTGCTTGGTGACCTGGAACAGCATGTCGATTTCGCGCTTCTGGGCATTGCCCTTGGCCATGCGCTCCATCACGCGCCACATCCAGCCCGTACCTTCGCGGCACGGCGTGCACTGGCCGCAGCTCTCATGCTTGAAGAAAGCCGAGATGCGGGCGATTGCCTTGATGACGTCGGTGGACTTGTCCATGACGATCGATGCCGCCGTGCCGAAAGATGAGCCGACAGCACGAAGGCCGTCGAAATCCATCGGGCAGTCGATGATGTCTTTAGCCGGAACGATCGGGCACGACGCGCCACCCGGAATAACGGCGAGCAGGTTGTCCCAGCCGCCGCGGATACCGCCTGCGTGACGATCGACGAGCTCACGGAAGGTGATGCCCATTTCTTCTTCGACCGTGCACGGCTTGTTGACGTGGCCAGAGAGCATGAAAAGCTTCGTGCCGACGTTATTCGGACGACCAATCGAGGAGAACCAGCCGGCTCCGCGACGCAGGATGGTCGGAGCAACGGCGATCGACTCGACGTTGTTCACTGTCGTAGGGCAGCCATAGAGACCCATGTTTGCCGGGAACGGCGGCTTCAGGCGCGGCTGGCCCTTTTTGCCTTCAAGGCTTTCGAGCAGTGCGGTCTCTTCGCCGCAAATATACGCGCCGGCACCGTGATGGACGTAGATATCCATGGGATAACCGAGCTTGTTGCTCTTGCCGAGCAGGCCGTAGTCGTAGCACTCGTCGATGGCTGCCTGCAGGGCTTCGCGCTCACGAATGTACTCGCCGCGGACATAGATATAGGCGGCGTTCGCACCCATGGCGAAGCTTGCTATCACGCAGCCTTCGATCAGCGTATGCGGATCGTGGCGCATGATGTCGCGGTCTTTGCAGGTGCCCGGCTCCGACTCGTCGGCGTTTACGACGAGGTAGTGCGGGCGGCCATCCGATTCTTTCGGCATGAAGGACCACTTGAGACCGGTCGGGAAGCCTGCGCCGCCACGGCCGCGAAGGCCGGAGGCCTTCATCTCGTTGATGATCCAGTCGCGCCCCTTTTCCAGAATCTGCTTGGTACCGTCCCAGTGGCCGCGGCTCATCGCGCCCTTCAAGGACTTGTCCTTAAGGCCGTAGATATTGGTAAAGATGCGGTCTTTATCTTGTAACATGCTTCACCTCTTACCGCGGCTTCTTACCGAAGACCTTGATATATTCCGCTTCGCCGCCCTTGGCGAGCGCCTTGGCCTGTTTGACCCAGTCGTCACGCTCGATGCGGCCCTTGAAATTCAGGTAACCGTCGACCCATTCACGCTCGGCCTTCTTCCAACCCGCGACTTGCGCAAAGGTGAAGATGCCGAGTTCGTGGAGCGTGCCTTCGATCTTCGGACCGACGCCGGAAATCAACTTCAGATCATCCGGAGTGGCCGGCTTTTCGATGCCTGCTGGGCGATTCTTGTCGGTGAGCGAGGGCTTTCCGGCTTCAGTAGCAGGAGCAGCAACGGCCTGCTCTTCGACAGCCTTGACGTTTTTCGCCGCAGCCTTTGGTGCCGTTACCGGCGTCTTCAGGGCAGCGTTGGTTTCGGCGTCAGTGCTTTTCGGGCGCGCCGCTTCAGACGGCGGGACCGGAGCAGCGTCGACTTGAGCGGTTGCGGCTTCAGCAACGGCCTTTTTGGCAGATGCCTTCTTGGCCTTCGGCTCTTCTTCCGTCAGCGTCGTCGGACCGCCTTCCGGAGACGAGAAGTGGCGATCAATCTGCGGGCCGGGCGTGATGCTCGCGCCGTTGCCTGCTTCGAACGTGTCGATGATCTCTTCAAGGCGCTCCGGCGTCAGGTCCTCGTACGTATCCTTGCCGATCATGACCATAGGCGCGTTGACGCAAGCCCCGAGACATTCGACCTCTTCCCAAGACAGCGTGCCTTCGGCATTCCGTTCGAATGCGTGATGATGGATCTTGCTCTTGCAGACCGACATCAGGGCTTCCGAACCGCGCAACATGCAGGGCGTAGTTCCGCAAACCTGAATGTGAGCACGCGTTCCAACCGGACCGAGCTGGAATTGGGTGTAGAAGGTGGCCACCTCGAGAACCCGGATGTAGGCCATGTCGAGCATGTCGGCGACCTTTTCGATCGCGGCACGGGTGACCCAACCGTCCTGTTCCTGCGCACGCATCAACAGCGGTATGACCGCGGATTGCTGACGGCCTGCGGGATATTTCTGGATCGTCTTATCCGCCCAGGTCGCGTTCTCGTCATTGAAGGCGAACGCGGCTGGCTGGAATTGATCTTCGGCTAATCGACGAACGGACATTCTTCCTCACGCCTTGTCAGTTTAGGGCGCCACACTGCGATGCAGTCAGAGACTTCACTTCGCATGCGTAGGCCGACTGGTCTTTTTGCAAAAACACAACGAACTTGCCGCCGTTCGGAACGGCGGCCTTGATTTCATAACCCTTGGACAACAGATCGCCCATCGAGGCCTTTGCTGCCGGCGGCTGCACCTCGCCCTGGCCCAGCTTCGGGCCCATTCCGCCGACTTCCTGGGCGATGGCCCCGGACGCGGAAAAGAGAACGACAACAGCAAACGGCAGCAGTTTCATCAGCGGTCTACCTCGCCGAACACAATGTCGAGCGAACCGAGCACGGCCGTCACGTCGGCGAGCATGTGGCCCTTGCAAAGGAAGTCCATCGCCTGCAGGTGGGCATAGCCCGGTGCACGGATCTTGCAACGGTATGGCTTGTTGCTGCCATCGGCGACGACGTAGACGCCAAACTCGCCCTTCGGCGCTTCGACAGCCGCGTAAACTTCGCCTGCTGGAACGTGGTAGCCTTCGGTGTAGAGCTTGAAGTGGTGAATGAGCGCTTCCATAGAACGCTTCATCTCGCCGCGCTTCGGCGGAACGACCTTGCCGTCGATCGACGAGACCGGACCGGTCTTGGCGCTGCCCATCAGGCGCTCGACGCACTGCTTCATGATGCGGACCGACTGGCGCATTTCGATCATGCGGATCAGGTAGCGATCATAGCAGTCGCCGTTCTTGCCGATCGGAATGTCGAATTCCATATCGTTGTAGCACTCGTAGGGCTGCGAACGACGCAGATCCCATGCAGCGCCCGACCCGCGCACCATGACGCCCGAGAAGCCCCAGGACCATGCATCTTCCAGCGATACCACGCCGATATCGACGTTACGCTGCTTGAAGATACGGTTGTCGGTCAGAAGGCCTTCGATGTCGTCGAGGATTTTCAGGAACGGATCGCACCACTTGCCGATGTCCTCGACCAACTCCGGCGGAATGTCCTGATGCACGCCGCCCGGACGGAAATAGGCCGAGTGCATACGAGCTCCACAAGCGCGCTCGTAGAACACCATGAGCTTTTCGCGCTCTTCGAAGCCCCACACCGGCGGCGTCATCGCGCCGACGTCCATGGCCTGCGTCGTCACGTTCATGATGTGCGACAGAATTCGGCCAATTTCGGAGTACAGAACTCGAATCAGCTGACCGCGAATCGGAATTTCGAGCTTCAGCATCTTCTCGACGGCGAGCGCGAAAGCATGCTCCTGGTTCATCGGCGCGACGTAATCGAGACGATCGAAGTAGGGAACAGCCTGGAGGTAGGTTTTCGATTCGATCAACTTCTCGGTGCCGCGGTGCAGCAGGCCGATATGGGGATCGACGCGCTCGATGATTTCGCCATCGAGTTCGAGCACGAGACGCAGAACACCGTGCGCGGACGGGTGTTCCGGTCCGAAATTGATCGTAAAGTTGCGAACGTTATGTTCAGTCATAGCGACGCGCTCCGCGCTGGCAATTGGCATGAGACGGCGAACAGAGAGGCTTCAAGAAATCCGAGCCTCATCTTCACTTCGCAGCCTTCTCGTCTCCCGGCAGCACGTAGTCGGTGCCTTCCCATGGAGACGTGAAATCGAAATTGCGGAATTCCTGCTTCAGTTCGACGGGCTCGTAAACGACGCGCTTGGCAGCATCGTCGTAACGCACCTCGACGTAACCGGTCGTCGGGAAGTCCTTGCGTAGCGGGTGACCTTCAAAGCCGTAGTCGGTCAGCAGGCGACGCAGGTCCGCATGACCGGAGAACGGAATTCCGTACATGTCCCAGGCTTCACGCTCGAACCACTCGGCGCCCTTGTAGACTGACGTAGCTGATGGAACCGACTCACCGTCGGCAACAGCGACCTTCACGCGGATGCGCAGGTTCTGCTTCGGCGACAGCAGGTGATATACCACATCGAAGCGCTTTTCGCGCTGCGGCCAGTCGACACCGCAGATATCGATCATGCTGATAAAGCCGCAACGTGCGTCGTCGCGCAGGAACGTCAGCAGCGCCAGAATCGTTTCCGGCGTAGCAGTTACGTTCAGCTCGTCATAGCTGATGGATGCATCGAGAAAGAGATCGCCACGCATCTCACGGAGATACGAGGACAGTTCGCTCAAGGCTTCACTCATGACAGTCCTCCGCCCTTAGCGCTCGATCGTTCCGGTTCGACGGATCTTCTTCTGCAGAAGCAGCACCCCGTAGAGCAGCGCTTCCGCCGTGGGGGGACAGCCCGGCACGTAGATATCGACAGGAACGACACGGTCGCAACCACGCACGACCGAATAGGAATAGTGATAGTAGCCGCCGCCGTTTGCGCAGGAGCCCATCGAAATGACGTAACGCGGCTCAGGCATCTGGTCGTAGACCTTGCGGAGCGCGGGCGCCATCTTGTTGGTCAGCGTACCGGCAACGATCATGACGTCCGACTGGCGCGGAGACGCGCGCGGAGCAACACCGAAGCGCTCCATGTCGTAGCGAGGACCGGAGACCTGCATCAGGCCTTCGACGGCGCAGCATGCCAGACCGAACTGCATCCACATCAGCGAGCCCGTACGGGCCCAGGTGATCAGATCGCGCGTGGACGTGACCAGGAAGCCCTTATCAGCCAGCTCATCGTTAATTTCACCGAAGAAGGCGCTGTCGCTACCGATCGGCTTGCCCGTTGCGGGATCAATGATGCCTTTCGGGTGCGGCGCGACGAGCGCCTTGTCGCTTGGGGCTACTCCCATTCCAGGGCTCCCTTTTTCCATTCGTAAATAAAGCCGATGGTCAGCACGCCGAGGAAGACCATCATGGACCAGAAGCCGAACCAGCCGATCGCGCCAAACGAGACGGCCCACGGAAAGAGGAAGGCGACTTCAAGATCGAAGATGATGAAGAGAATCGACACCAGATAGAAGCGGATATCGAACTTCATGCGAGCGTCGTCGAATGCGTTGAACCCGCACTCGAAAGCCGAAAGCTTTTCAGCATCAGGCGCCTTGTAGGCAACGGCAAACGGCGCAATCAAGAGCGACAAGCCGATTACAAGGGCGATACCAATGAAAATAGCGATCGGAATATAGGAACTGAGCAGTCCAGTCATCAGGTTCATCCCTGCTTGCGGGCCGCGCCAGGAAGGCGCAAGTGGGCAATTGCCCGGCAAGCGAACGTGCGTTGCAACAGAGCCGTGGTTAGCGCAGCCAGCGCCACGGCGCAAGACTTTTAGAGCGCCAATTCGATTGTCGCGGCGCGACATTATCAAGCAGATGCAATGATGTCGCGACAAATCCACACAGGTCGATTCAGACTGCATGCCAGCCCGTCGGATATTGCATGGCTCGAAGTAGAGGCAAAGCCCAAGCCGAAAGGAAACGACGAAACCCGACGACCAACCAAGATCGCCGTAAGGCAGCCAAGACATCCGATCAAGAAGGGAAATGGCGCGAGTGACGGGGCTCGAACCCGCGACCTCCGGCGTGACAGGCCGGCACTCTAACCGACTGAGCTACACCCGCGCATGATGGACGGAAACCGGATCAAGCGCCATATGGCACCCTCCTTGAAATGGCGCGAGTGACGGGGCTCGAACCCGCGACCTCCGGCGTGACAGGCCGGCACTCTAACCGACTGAGCTACACCCGCATTCATTTCAAGCAATCCGGAAGCTTTCGCGTCCGTGTCAAAGCAGCCTCGCCGCTTCGATGAGCGGCTAACTAAGGGGTTCGCATTTCAGTGTCAAGCAGCTTTGGAGACAAAACGATGACAGTCCGCGAATTGTTTTTGGAGAGCCAAATTCTTCGGTCAAATTCCACCTACTATAACGAAGTGCTACGCGGCGGCGCACAGGCAATCAATTGCCCGCAGCCCCTCGCCTGCCCAGTCTGCTGTTTTCCACAGCTCGAAATCGCAGCTCCCAAGGCGAAGCGCGCAGGTCCATTCAAAAAAATCAAAAAATCTTCAAAAACACCCTTGCGGTTTGTCTGCGATCCGCATAGATCACGGCCACCGACGCGGCGGACCGAACCGGACCGATTTCGCGAGGGCGATTAGCTCAGTTGGTAGAGCGCCTCGTTTACACCGAGGATGTCGGGAGTTCGAGTCTCTCATCGCCCACCATTCTTTCCTACTATCTTTTCCATCCGGCTGCGTGCAAATCGAAGAGTCGCCATATTGGCAGACGCCTTCCCGTTACGCGAAACGCCTGCGGGAACACCACCTAACAAACAGCCTTACATTTACCTCGCTTTAATTGAGCTGGCTCAATACTGTCCTTATAGGTTGTTTGCCGTCCGAGCATGATGTTCTTCGGCTCTTTACTACTTCTCTGTTCTTCTCGGCTCGGCCCCAGGTCGGCTCAGAAGGTTTCGAGCATACCTTGCCTGAATAGCGACTATTCCAGCTGGTCGATCGCTCATCGCGAGTTTCGCCAGGGGTTAATGCAGAGTCATGTTGGAGAGCATCTGGTGAAGCCCACTACGTCCACGAATCTTGCCTTTCGCGTCGCAACGGTCTTGCAGCAGCTCGGCATCGAGGGGCTGCCCCGGAATTATGAGCTCGTGTTCGAGGCCATGACCGGCGCCAGCCCGGATTTGGCCCGCGAACTCAGATCGCTCGGCGCTATCAAGACGCAGGATGCCCTGGATGGGATTGGTCGCCGATATCTGCCGCATCACTTTGAGGGTGGGCTGCTTGAGACCAGATCCGGGCAGGTCCAGCAGGAGCTGCAGAGCATTCTGTCGCTGCTCGACGAGGAGAAATCGGCACTGACACACTATGGAAGTGTTATCAGCCAAGCAGCGCGCGTCTTCGAGACCGACGACCTGAGCGACAAGGCCACGCTGACGCGATCGCTGCAATCGGTGAGTTCGGCAACGCACGCTCGTGAAGCGCATAGCGCCCTGCTCGCCTCCAAGGTCGTAGAGAAGTCTCAAAAGCTGGAAGAAGTGCAGCGCGAGGCAGCCGCAGCAAACGCGGCCAGGTTCATCGATGCCTTGACCGGGCTGGGCAACCGCCGGGTGTTCAACAAGGAATTGGCTAGGGTCTATGAGAGGTCGGGCCTGCCTGATCTCTGTGGCATCGCCTTTGCAGACATCGACGGTTATGAGACCATTGCTGGCATACCGAACCTCTTGGAGCCGGTCCTGAGGAAGGCCGGCGAGTTGATCCAATCGATGTTCCGCAAGGACGATCTCGCCTGCCGATTCGATCGAGGCCGTTTCGGCTTTGTTTTCCAAACGGCAGACGAAACAGAGATCATGCGCCTTGTCGATCGGCTTCGCGATCGGCTGAGGGGGATTTCCGTGGCACATCCGGTGTCCGGAAAGCAGGCGGCAGTGCTTTCGCTGTCGGTCGGCATATGCATGTCGAAACAGGCTCGAACAGCCGACGCCCTCATGGCATTCGCCGAACAGGCTCTGGGCATGGCAAAGGCATCCGGTGGAAACAGCGTCTCCGTGCACGGCGTATCGAACGTTTCGCACGTGCCCAAGGATTGGCTGA
This sequence comes from Hyphomicrobiales bacterium, assembly GCA_900466605.1. Lineage (GTDB taxonomy): Bacteria > Pseudomonadota > Alphaproteobacteria > Rhizobiales > Rhizobiaceae > Rhizobium. The sequence goes on along the minus strand of UBMU01000015.1, from coordinate 58,398 downwards.
TTTATCGATAGAACAGGGGCCTAGCAATCAGCGTCAACGCTGTTGCGGAACAAACCTAGCCAAGCTTCCCTTGTGCTGGCTATAAGATGCTCTCGCCGGCCGCACGGCCTCACAGCTTTGTATTATCCGAGACATCATCATGAAAACACGCGAGGAACGACAAGCACAAAGGGCAAGCATGCCCAGAACCCCGCTTGCGGCCCACCACATGGAGAACGCCAGGCTGCTGCCGGATCGGGGGGAGCTGCTTTATCGTATCCCAAACGGCGGTGTCGGCGTTGAAGTCGGAGCTGCCTTCGGGGAGTATACCGCTGAGATTCTCGAAAAGAATCGGCCGGCACAGCTTTACCTGATCGATCCCTGGAGTATGGACCGCTACAGTTCGGGCCTGGACCGAATCCACAATCAGTTCAAAGACCAGATCGAAAGCGGGCAACTACACCTTATGCAGGGCACGTCGCTCGAAAAGCTCGCCGAATTCGAGGACGACTTCCTAGACTGGGCCTACATCGACACGGACCATTCTTTCGAACTGACCTGGCAGGAACTCATGCTTTGCGAGAAGAAGGTGAAACGAACCGGAAGAATCGCCGGGCATGATTTCTGCACCGGCAACACAGTGAAGCCGATCGTCTACGGCGTCGTCGAAGCAGTTACCAAGTTCTGCAAGGATTATGGCTGGCAATTCGAATTCCTGACCGTCGAATCGCACGCGCATTTTTCCTATTGCCTGAAGCGCCTCTGACCCGACTCAGACCCTTCCGGCGTATTGCTCATCGCTGACCTGTTCCATCCAGTCGGCCGCGCTGCCGTCAAGCGCCTCGTGTATCGCGATGTGCGTCATCGCGGTATCTGGTGCTGCGCCATGCCAGTGTTTTTCGCCGGGCGCAAACCAGACCGTGTCGCCGGCGCGAATTTCACGAAGAGGGCCGCCCTCGCTCTGTGCCAGACCTCTTCCGGCAGTGACAACAAGGGTCTGGCCCAGGGGATGCGTGTGCCAGGCAGTTCGGGCGCCCGGCTCGAAGGTGACGCTTACCACCCGCACGCGTGCCGGGCTCGGCGCATCCATCACTGGATCCTGACGAACGGCTCCCGTGAAATATTCTACCGGCGCCTTCATTGAAGGCCTTGAGCCACACGGTTTGATCTCCATCAGCTTCTCCTCTTGAACTTGGCTGCCCGCCTTAGCCGACCCTAAGCCAAGCGTCATCATCGCCCAAGCGATGTGTTGCTTAGTCCGCCCTTAATGAGTAGCCGCCAGTCACCTGCCGGTGACCACCGCAATGTGTAGCGACATCTGGCTCCCGCGCCGCCGCTCCCGTGCGTCGCTGACCGCAAGAAATGGCAACGCTCTGCGGAAGCCGCCCTATCTCCGCTGCAGACGCTTGCTCCTTGCCTGGGCGGCTGCTACGGCGAGGCATTTGATCACGCGGAGGATTTCCATGAAACAGCATTCTTTCGGCCACCTGCCCCACACGGTCACGAGCATAGGGTTCGGCGCATGGCAGATCGGCGGCGCCTGGGGCGATGTCAGCGAAGCCGATGGCCGCGACGCGCTGAATGCGGCGCTCGACGCCGGCATGACTTTCATCGATACCGCCGATGTCTACGGCGATGGCCGGTCGGAAAAGATCATCGCCGACGTTCTCCAGGGCCGAGGCGGCGAACGGCCGATGGTCGCGACCAAGGCAGGTCGCCGGCTAAACCCGCATGTCGCAGACGGCTATACCAAGGCCAATCTCGAAGGTTTCGTCGATCGCAGCCTGAAGAACCTGCGCGTCGACAGCCTCGACCTCGTGCAACTGCACTGCCCGCCGACTGAAGTGCTCTATCGCCCGGAGGTCTTCGAGGGCCTGAATGAGCTGCAGAAGGCCGGCAAGATCATGGGCTACGGCGTCAGTGTCGAAAAGGTCGAGGAGGCGCTGAAGGCGATCGAGTATCCTGGCGTCGTCAGCATCCAGATCATCTATAACCTCTTCCGTCAGCGACCCGACCACCTGTTCTTCCAGGAGGCGCGGCGGAAAAACATCGCTGTCATCGCCCGCGTGCCGCTCGCGAGTGGTCTGCTATCCGGGAAGATCACGCGCGAGACGAAATTTGCGAGCGACGATCACAGGAATTTCAATCGCCACGGCGAGGCCTTCGATGTCGGCGAGACGTTCGCGGGCGTCCCCTTCGAAGTTGGTCTGCAGGCGGTGGACGAAGTACGCAAGCTCGTGCCATCAGGCGCGACAATGGCGACTTTCGCACTGCGTTGGATCCTGATGAGCGATGCCGTGACCGTGGTCATTCCCGGAGCGCGCAACGCCCAACAGGCGCGCGCCAACGCAGCCGCAGGCAGCCTTGCGCCGCTCTCGCACGATGTGATGGACGCCACGCGCGAGATCTATGAGCGGCTGGTTGCTCCTTATGTCCATCAGCGCTGGTAAGCCAGTCCCTGACAAAGAAAAATGGCCGGGCATTGACCCGGCCATTCTTGTTTCGTGACTCAGCTGTCCTCAATTGGTGCCGACGAGATTGACCTGGAAGAACAGAGTCTCACCCGAGGAATCATCCACGCCGTCATTGTCCGTGACCGCGTACGGCGTACCGGAGGCATCGAAAGCAAAGCCTTCGAGCTTGTCGAGGATATAGCCATTGGTGGCAGCCTTCAGCTCCGGAAGGAAGTCGTGGGCTTCCGTCTTCGTTACTACGGGCAGATCGCTACCGAGCTTGGCGGGTTTCAGATCGGATATCGCTACTTTGTAGAGCTTCTTCAGCTTTGCCGCGTCGCCGACGAGATTGTCGCGCTCGATGATGTAAACGCTGTCGCCGTGAGCGGAGATCTCAGAGAGACCAACCCAGCCCGTTTCGGACTTGTCGAGCGGGTAGCGGACGGCGCCCCACTCCTTGCTCTTCGGATTGTAGGAAACGAGCTTGACGAAGCCCTTCTGGTCATCCTTCCACTCGCGCTGGACGGCCATCCAGAGCGTCGCGTCGTCGCCGGAGCCGACGATCGTCACGCCTTCGAAGCCGTAGCGGATCTCGTTGGCCAACAGCTCCTTCGGAAGTGCGATCTCTTCCTTGATTTCGCCCTTTGGGTTGACGTGATAGAGAGCGTGCGGCACCAGCTTCTCGCTATTGCCTTCCGACGCCAGCCAGAACCAACCCTTCTCATCGACGGCCACGCCCTCGATGTCGAGCTTCTGTGCCGGCTGACCGTCGCGCTTCACGGTCAGCGTGTCTGTGATCACGGCAGGCTTCTTGGTTGCGTCGATCGTGTAGATCGTCGGCTGCATGCCGAGAACACTGTCGCTGACGGCAAACAGTTGGCCTGGCTTTTCCGGAACTGCAGCAAGGCCGGAGAGTGCCGCGAAGCCAACAGGATTGCCATCCTTCTCGGCGGCAACGATCTGCGGATAAGCCGGCTGACCTTCGGTGAGTTCATAGAGCATCACGTGTGACCGGGGACCGCCATCCTCACCAAGATCGACTTCGTTGGCGGTAGCGAGAAGATTGCGCGACGCTACGGCAACAGCGCCCTCCGGTGAAACGCCGGATGGAAGGATCTGAACCAGTTCTGGCTCAGCACCGGTATCCTTGTAGACGCCGACGACGGAGGCGCGCTCTGCGAGCAGGAATATGTATTTCTGACCTGCGATCGTTGCTACTTCCAGGCCTTCTGGCTCGACACCCTTGGCGGCTGAGCGCTTGTCCGGATAATGGCCGATATTGGCGACGGCACGTTCGAAGGAAGCACCGGACTCGTAGAGCACCTTGCCAGTCTTATCGAAGATCGTGAAACCGCGCGAACCGCCCTGATAGTCGCCTTCGTTGGCAACCACCAGACGGTCGTTATCGAGCCACTTCACCGCGTCGGGCTCTCGTGGGATGCCCTTGAGTTCACCAGTGAACTTCAGTGCCCCATCGCGCTTGGTGTCGATACCAACCAGATCGACACTGCCCGCGGAAAAGTGCGTCTTCACCGTTGCAGTCGCCGCGTCAATGATGACGATCTCGTTGTTCTCCTGAAGGGTCAGGGCAATCTCGTTCTGGTCGTTGAACGAGACGAATTCGGGCTCCGGATCCTCAGGCGCAATGCCCGCAAGGCCAGTCAGCGTGACGTGCTTGATCGAATTGCAATCGACCACGCCGTTCTTGACCTGGAACACGACGAGGTCGCCTGCCGGCGTCTGCGGGATCTTGCCATCGTATAAGTCTTCGTCGCGCTCGTTCTCGATTGCGATCGCGCCGAGCGTCTTGTCCTTGTTGAGTGCGATCGAATCCGGCTGACCGCCGAGGTCACATGTACTTTCGATCTTCTTGGAGACAACGTCGACGATCACGAGGCGCCCAGAGGGTTTTGCCTTGCTCGCGGACGTGTTGACGGCGACCAGCGCCTTGCCGGCCGCCGATGTGACGGAAGTCGGCTCGCCGTCCATCATCAGCGCGCCGCCTGCCTTCGGCGCCTTGGCGTCCGAGATATCGACAAAGCCAATCGCACCAAGCGGGCTATCGCTATAAATCAGCGTCATGCCGTCGTCGGTGGCGGTGATTATTTCCGCCGAGGTGGTGGAAAGCTTCTCTTTTCCCTCGGGCAGGTTGGATGCCACCGGAAAGGTTGCGATGCGATTGAAAACAGGCTCCGCGGCGGCCGGGAACGCGGCCGTCGTCAGAAGCGCCGCGACGAGCACTGTCTTGCGCGATAGAGTTGTCATGAAATCCCCCATGAATTCAAACAAGGGGGTTGTGGGGGATAGGCATGACACGGGAATGACACTGCTGTCATATTGTGGCCGCGCTAGCCGGTCTCCCGTTCCTTCTTCATTTCGTTCCTCATGATGAAGAGCGATGCGCCAAGGATCAGCATGGCCCCCAACCACAAATAACCGGTCGGCGCATAACCAAAGACCAACCAGCCGGCGAAAACATTGAGCGGCAGCTTGAGATCGTCGAAGGGCTGGATGTAGGCGGCATCGGCCGTTGAATAGGCAAGCGTCAAGAAATATTGCGCGATCACAGTCAGGAGGCCCGCCCCGACGAAAAGCAGGAGCGTCATGCCAGATGGGACGCTGAAGCCCGCGACGACAGCCAACCCGCCGTTTATCGGCGTCAGGAGGGCCAGCAGCCAGACGGTGATGGTTTCCGGTCGCTCCACTCCGGTAAGGCTCTTGGTGATCAACGAAGAGGCGCCCCAGAGAAGAGCCGAGAGAATCGGAAGGAGTGCAGCCCAACTGAAGCTGTCCGACCAGGGCTGCAGGATGATCATTGCTCCTACAAAGCCGGTGGCGGTCGCCGCCCACCGTGCGGAGCCGATGTATTCGCCAAGGAAGACACGTGCACCTATGATGATGAAGAACGGAGAGGTCATCACCAGCGCGATCGCCTGCCAGATCGGGACGGACGCAAGCCCTGCGACCCAGGTCATCACGCCAAAGGCTGCGAAGGCAACGCGTACGATGTGGCGCCAAGGATAGCGCGTTCTCATTGCCCCAAGACCGACGCGCCGGAGAAAGGGAAGCGAGAAGACCAGTGCAAAGGCATATTGCCAGAATGCCGCGGAGGCCGAGGGAAACGCGAGTTTCATCGTCAGCCATTGCGTGACGACATTGAGGATCGAGAAGGCGATTCCCGCTGCGATCATCCATGCAGCACCGACCATTGCTCGCGAAGCGGAAAATGTAGGGGAAGTCTGATTCATCCGAAACCAACACAAATCAGGACGCATGAGCGCAATACCGCAGCCAGGGCAGATGCCGCCCTCGCCCGCTCCGCTCATTCTCTTTCATCCGGACTGTAACCGTCGGCTCCGGAATTGCACCGGATCTGCTGACCCCTTCAGCACAGGCCAAAAGGCGCTCGCGGGCTTGAGCCGAGGCTCTTACCGCCGGTGAGGACTTTCACCCCGCCCTGAGAACAGCCAATTCGTAAGACATACCTCGCGTGCCGACAAGGGCCGCGAAATACAAAAAGGGTTCGGCCATGGCCGAACCCTTCGAAACTTGCACTGCCGGTCTCGTCGTCCGGCGGCCAAGCAAATTCACATCAGCCGTTGACGGCATCCTTCAGGCCCTTGCCGGGCGTGAACTTCGGCACGTTGCGAGCCGGAATATCGACTTCAGCGCCGGTCGACGGATTGCGGCCCTTCGTGGCAGCGCGATGGGAAACGGTGAAGCTACCGAAACCAGCGAGGCGAACGTCGCCCTTGCCCTTCAGCTCAGCCTGGACAACTTCGAAAACTGCGTCAACTGCGGAAGCAGCATCGGTCTTCGAGAGTCCTGCCTTTTCGGCTACCGCGGACACGAGTTCATTCTTGTTCATGTTTCCACCCCTTTCTAAATGGTTCGAAACGACTCAAATCTATAAGCTAGGCGCAGAATAGAGTTCATCAGGCCCGCCGCACCCCAAAGACCCTGCAAATCAAGGAAATGCAAGCACCCGCGTGTTGATTTCACAAAAAAAGGCTGGCGAAAACGCCAGCCTTTTCAGGGTTTTTAAGCAATTGGGCACGAATGTGGCAAACAAGGCTCAGTGAGCTATGGTTGCACCTGTTTCGTCGAGCCCCTCGACCGTTGCAATGACGGGTGTTTCCACCGTGCCATCCCACTCGATCGGCTCTGGTCTGCGGACCAGAGCATGCTTGATCACCTCGCCCATGCGGGACACTGGGATGATCTCCATGTTGTTCTTCACGTTATCCGGAATCTCGGCCAAGTCCTTGGCGTTCTCTTCCGGGATCAGCACCTTCTTGATGCCACCGCGAAGTGCTGCGAGCAGCTTTTCTTTCAGGCCACCGATCGGCAGCACGCGACCGCGCAGGGTGATTTCACCCGTCATCGCCACGTTCTTGTCGACCGGGATACCGGTCATGATCGAAACGATCGCGGTTGCCATGGCAACACCGGCCGACGGACCATCCTTCGGCGTCGCACCTTCCGGCACGTGCACGTGGATGTCGCTCTTGTCGAAGCGAGGCGGTTCGATGCCGAAATCGACAGCGCGCGAGCGGACGTAAGACGCCGCAGCGGAGATCGATTCCTTCATCACTTCCTTCAGGTTGCCGGTGACGGTCATGCGACCCTTGCCCGGCATCATGACGCCTTCGATCGTCAGCAGTTCGCCGCCGACTTCCGTCCAGGCCAGACCGGTAACGACACCGACCTGATCCTCGCGTTCTGCTTCGCCGTGGCGGAAGCGTGGAACGCCCAGGTAGTCGTCGATGTTTTCGGCCGTCACATGAACGGACTTCGTCTTGCCCTTGATGATCTCGGTAACCGCCTTGCGGGCGAGCTTCATCAACTCGCGTTCGAAGTTACGAACACCGGCTTCGCGGGTGTACTGCTGGCTGATCGCCATCAGGGCGTCGTCGCTGACCGAAAATTCGTGCGGCTGCAGCGCATGTTCCTTGATGGCCTTCGGCAGCAGGTGCCGCTTGGCGATTTCGCGCTTTTCGTCCTCGGTGTAGCCAGCGATACGGATGACTTCCATGCGGTCCATCAAAGGTGCCGGAATGTTCAGCGTATTCGCCGTCGTAATGAACATCACGTCCGACAGGTCGTATTCGACCTCCAGGTAGTGATCCATGAAGGTCGAGTTCTGAGCCGGATCCAGCACCTCGAGCAGAGCCGATGACGGATCACCGCGGAAGTCCTGGCCCATCTTGTCGATTTCGTCGAGCAGGAAGAGCGGGTTGGACTTCTTTGCCTTCTTCATCGACTGGATGACCTTGCCGGGCATCGAACCGATATAGGTGCGGCGGTGACCGCGGATTTCGGCTTCGTCACGAACGCCACCGAGCGCCATGCGGACATACTCACGGCCGGTCGCCTTGGCGATCGACTGGGCGAGCGAGGTCTTGCCGACACCGGGAGGGCCGACGAGGCACAGGATCGGACCCTTGATCTTCGTGGCGCGCGCCTGAACAGCCAGGTACTCGACAATGCGTTCCTTGACCTTGTCGAGACCGAAGTGATCGGCTTCGAGGATCTTTTCGGCGTTGTTGAGGTCCGTCTTGATCTTCGACTTCTTGCCCCACGGAATGCCAAGCAGCCAGTCGAGGTAGTTACGGACAACCGTCGCTTCCGCCGACATCGGGCTCATCTGCCGCAGCTTTTTCAGCTCGGCATCTGCCTTTTCCTTGGCCTCCTTCGACAGCTTTGTCTTGGAGATGCGCTCTTCCAGTTCGGCCATCTCGTCGCGGCCTTCTTCGCCGTCGCCAAGCTCCTTCTGGATCGCCTTCATCTGTTCGTTCAGGTAGTATTCGCGCTGGGTCTTTTCCATCTGGCGCTTGACGCGCGAGCGGATGCGCTTCTCGACCTGAAGGACCGAGATCTCACCTTCCATGAAGCCGAGCGCCTTTTCGAGGCGTGCCTTGACGCTGGTGGTTTCCAGCATCTCCTGCTTCTCGGTGATCTTGATCGACAGGTGCGAAGCGACGGTGTCGGCGAGCTTCGAGTAGTCGTCGATCTGGCTCGCAGCGCCAACGACCTCAGGCGAGATCTTCTTGTTGAGCTTCACGTAGCTCTCGAATTCGGACACGACCGAGCGGCTCAACGCTTCCAGTTCAACCGGATCGTCATGCGGCTCTTCGAGAACATGCCCTAGAGCTTCGTAAAAATCCTCGCGATCGGTGTAAGCGTCGATCTCGGCGCGCGCGCGACCTTCGACCAGGACCTTGACTGTGCCATCAGGCAGCTTGAGCAGCTGCAACACGTTGGCAACCGTGCCGACATTGTGGATGGCAGAGGGTTCCGGATCGTCATCGCTCGCATTGATCTGCGTGACGAGCATGATCTGCTTGTCCGATCCCATGACCTCCTCGAGCGCACGGATCGACTTCTCGCGGCCGACGAATAGCGGCACGATCATATGCGGGAAGACGACGATGTCGCGCAGGGGCAAAACCGGATATGCGATGCTCGCAGCTGACGTTTTCTTCGTCATTTTATTTCCTTTCCATCGTCCCGTTGCCGGGCTCTTCTGGCGCGGCCACTAGAACCGGGCCGCACTCCACTTGAGACAACAAGTGGAGGTTCTGACTATGCTTTTCAAGCTGCGCCATGGCCGGTGTCCCCTTGGACATGACAGCTATGCTACAACGGAACACCTTCACTCTGGTGCGCCAGCCTGGACCAGCGCTTGCCAATTCCGTGCCGTCGAAGACACACGACCGAAACACACCAACGGAATCATTCCATAATTGCCACGGACTTGGGAATCCGCAACGGCAGCAGAGGCGCTTTCCAACCTCTTTAGCAAGATTTATCAGGGTCGTGCACTGGTTTTGAAATAGAAAGGGGCCTGCCGACGGCAAGCCCCTTAAATTCACGGTTCGTATCGTAAAGATATCTCTAACGCCTTACGCCGAAGCGTTGGCCTTTTCGTCCTGACGATCCGCATAGATGTAAAGCGGGCGAGCAGAGCCGCGCGCCACTTCCTCGGAGATGACGACTTCACGTACACCTTCTAGCGCCGGCAGTTCGAACATCGTGTCGAGCAGGATCTTTTCCATGATCGAGCGAAGGCCGCGGGCGCCGGTCTTGCGGATGATCGCCTTGCGGGCGATTTCGCGAAGCGCATCCTCGTGGAAGGTCAGTTCCACGTCTTCCATCTCGAACAGGCGCTGGTACTGCTTGATGAGTGCGTTCTTCGGTTCGGACAAGATCTGGATCAGCGCATCCTCGTCAAGATCCTCGAGCGTCGCAAGGACCGGCAGACGACCGATGAATTCCGGGATGAGGCCGAACTTCACCAGATCTTCCGGCTCCAGTTCGCGCAAGACTTCGCCGACACGGCGATCATCAGGAGCCTTGACCGTTGCACCGAAGCCAATCGAGGTCTTCTCGCCACGAGCGGAGATGATCTTGTCGAGGCCGGCAAAGGCGCCGCCGCAGATGAACAGGATGTTCGTGGTGTCGACCTGCAGGAATTCCTGCTGCGGATGCTTGCGACCGCCCTGTGGGGGCACCGAGGCAACCGTGCCTTCCATGATCTTCAGAAGCGCCTGCTGCACGCCCTCGCCCGACACGTCGCGGGTGATCGACGGGTTGTCGGACTTGCGGGAAATCTTGTCGACTTCGTCGATGTAGACAATGCCGCGCTGGGCACGTTCGACGTTGTAGTCGGCAGACTGCAGCAGCTTCAGGATGATGTTTTCGACGTCTTCACCGACATAACCGGCTTCCGTCAGCGTCGTCGCATCGGCCATCGTGAAAGGAACATCGATAATGCGGGCGAGAGTCTGGGCAAGATAGGTCTTGCCGCAACCGGTCGGGCCGACCAGCATGATGTTCGACTTCGCCAGCTCGACTTCGCTGTTCTTTGTGGCATGCGCGAGGCGCTTGTAGTGGTTGTGAACGGCAACCGACAGGATCTTCTTCGCCTGGCGTTGACCGATGACATACTCATCGAGAACCTTGATGATGTCCTGGGGCGTGGGAACGCCGTCACGGGACTTGACCATCGAGGATTTATTTTCCTCGCGGATGATGTCCATGCACAATTCGACGCATTCATCGCAGATGAAAACGGTCGGTCCGGCAATAAGCTTCCGGACTTCGTGCTGGCTCTTTCCGCAGAAGGAGCAGTACAGGGTGTTCTTAGAGTCGCCGCCGTTGCTGCCGCTGACTTTGCTCATATCACTTTCCTTCCAGCACGCCGCATTTCAAGGTGAAAATACGGTCCACTCATTGGCCTGCTCCACGCTTGGAGCCCCAGCCGGCCAAGGCCGTTAAGGGGTACGAACCGGTCCAAACTATGCTGTCCTGGCTCCGGCGGCAACGAATTCCCCTTCTACTGCCGATGCTATGTCATAAAAATTCAACATAGCATTAATACTTGAGATTGCCGTACCCGCCACCGGGTTTATTCCCTTGTTCGATCACAAATGAGATAGAACTGTGGCGGATAAAACACCATCCCTACTTCTCACTAGGCGGCATCGCCTTCCATCTCGATACGAGACGTCAGGACCTTGTCGATGACACCCCAAGCCTGAGCCTCGTCCGCATCCATGAAATGGTCGCGGTCAAGGGTCTTTTCGACTTCCTCGTAGGTGCGACCGGTGTGCTTGACGTAAACCTCGTTGAGGCGGCGCTTCATCTTCAGAATATCGCGGGCGTGACGCTCGATGTCGGACGCCTGCCCCTGGAAGCCGCCCGACGGCTGGTGCACCATGATGCGTGAGTTCGGGGTGGCAAAGCGCATGTCCTTGTGACCGGCAGCCAAAAGCAGCGAGCCCATGGAGGCGGCCTGTCCGATGCAGAGCGTCGACACCGCCGGCTTGATGAACTGCATGGTGTCGTAGATCGCCATGCCGGCTGTTACAACGCCGCCCGGCGAATTGATGTAGAGCGCAATTTCCTTCTTCGGGTTTTCGGCCTCGAGGAAAAGGAGCTGGGCGCAGACGAGCGTCGCCATGTGATCCTCGACCGGCCCCGTCAGGAAGATGATGCGTTCCTTGAGCAGGCGCGAATAGATGTCGTAGGAGCGTTCACCGCGGTTGGTCTGTTCCACGACCATCGGCACGAGGGCCATAGCGGTATCGACTGGGTTTCTCATGTGCGTCCTTTGTCAACGTCTGCCGGCTTGGCCGGGAATCAAAGAAAATGCCTTATCCCTACATAGAGCTTCCCTGCCCTTCTCTTCAAGACGCGCTGATGGATAACGTTAAGAGGGGCCGGGGCAAAGCGAACAACTTTTCGCCTGATATGCGCTCATTCTTGCAAATCACCTCGAAGAGCGAGTGGCGATCTCGCTGTCGCACAGCTTTTGTCAGAGTCAGGATAAACGAATTCTGAATCAGTTTGCGACTGTGCTTCGTTTACAGACCGGAAAGCCTAACGACAATTCCGCCCAAAAATGTTCCGACGGGCGAACAGCAATTAATGAAGTTGCCAGTTTCTTCGGAAAGAATACGCGCAATTCAAGGGGTATTGCCGTGTTCAATGTTACGACTGGATTAGCCATTTGGTGCTCGGAAGCCATGACGCTCGCGCTGGTAGCGTTCATGGCCTGGCGCCACAATGTCCGAAACAAGACCTATTTCTATTGGGGAATGGGTTTCCTTCTTAGCGGCGTCGGCTTTGCAATGGTGGCGCTGCGCGGGCAGATACCCGAAATTCTCTCCGTCGAGATCGGCAACACGATCGCACTGTGTGGGCAGAGCGCGTGGGTTGCCGGATATCTGGCACTTGATCGTCGCAAGCTCGAGTGGTGGGCATTGCTGCCGCCGCTCGTATGGCTGGGCGGCGTCTTTCTGCCATGGGTAAACGACGACTACACCAATCGCGTCATTCTCTACAACCTGGCCTCGGCCACCGGCGCCACGGCACTGGCGATGGCGGTGTGCACGGTCACCCCGAGCAACGAGGGCTCGAGAAGCAAACTGGGCGCAATCTTTGTGATCCAGAGCCTCCTCTGCTTCGGCACGGCGATGGCAATGGCTGTCATCGGCCCCACGGATGCGGAATCCGCCAATTTCGCCGGCGCCGCCGCCCTGGCGACGGGCTTTCTGCTGACCCTGGCGTGCGCCCTCACCTGCCTTGTCATCATGGAGCGCTCGGAGAAGCATCTTCGCATGCTCAGCCTGACCGATTCCCTGACCGGTGTGCTCAACAGACGTGGCCTTTTCGGACGGTTCGATGCCGTTCAGGAGAGTGCATTCAACAATAACCGCCAGGTCGCCGTGTTGCTCTTCGACCTCGATCACTTCAAACGCGTCAACGATCGGTTCGGACACCAGGCTGGCGACATCGTGCTGACGGTCTTTGCACGCATGGCCCGCCAGTTCGTACCGGCCGGAGCCTTCGGCCGCATGGGCGGCGAGGAGTTTGCCGCATTCGCGACGGTGGCCGACCAGACTGAAGCGGAAGCGCTTGCGGAATCGATCCGCGCCGAATTCTGCCGGATGCCGGTGAGCACCGGCGACGCGATCATTCCTGCTACAGTCAGCACGGGCGTTGCGCTTGCCTCAGCTATCGAAGCAAACAGGGACAAGCTGGTTTCCGCGGCCGATCGCGCACTTTACGCCGCCAAGGCAGCCGGCCGTAACTGCACCGTGATCTTCGGCAACGCTGAAGCCGCGGCCCCGCCACCACCGCAACCGGATCAAACGAGTGGCGAACTTGTTCCCACACTGGACGACCAGATCCACGCGCTTCGCCGCGTCGGATCAATGTCCAGAGGTTGAACCCATCTTTTCGAGGCTTGGCAAATCCGCTAAGCCTCGAACCATGATGATCCCACCTTTTCTTTCCATAGATCCCGCCACACGCCACGTCTCCCTCGACGCGAGCAATCCTGCCTTCTACCGCGATCCGAACGCCGTCTACGCTGCCTTGCACGCGCACTGCCCCACCTTCTATTGGGAGCAACAGAAGCAGTGGTTCTTCACCGGCTACGACCACGTCAACAGCTTGCTGCGCGATCGCCGCTTCGGCCGCCAAATCCTGCACATTGCAAGCCGCGAAGAGCTTGGCCTTCAAGAGCCGGACCAGCATGTCGCACACTTCGATCTCGCCGAGCGGTATTCCTTGCTCGAACTGGAGCCGCCCGAGCACACCCGCCTGCGAACGCTGGTCAACCGGGCTTTTGTCTCTCGCCACGTCGAAAAGATGAAACCAGAGCTTGCCGAGCTTGCCAACAAGCTCATTGATAGCTTCGAGAAGGACAACGAAGTCGAGCTGCTTTCGGCATTCGCCGATATCATCCCAGTGACGATGATTGCCCGCATGATCGGTATTCCCGAGGAAATGGGGCCGCAACTCCTGAAATGGTCTCACGCCTACATTCGCATGTATCTATTCGGTCGCACCCGAGAAGACGAGGATGGCGCGGATCGTGCTGCGAAGGAGTTTTCGGACTATGTAAAGACGGTCATCGCCGAGCGTCGCGCCAACCCGCGTGACGACCTGCTGACTCACATGATCCACACTGAACACAAGGGTCAGTACCTGACCGAGGACGAACTCGTTTCGACGACGATCGTGCTGCTCAATGCCGGCCACGAGGCGACGGTTCACCAGATCGGCAACTCGGTCCGCATCATCCTCGACAGCGGGCGTGATCCGGCCGATCTATTCAAGGACGAGGCAACGACAGAGCGAACAGTGGAAGAGTCGCTGCGGATCTGCGCGCCGGTTCACATTTTCCAGCGCTGGGCGCTCGAGCCCGTCGAGATCGATGGCATTTCGTTCAAGCGCGGCGACAAGGTCAGTCTCATTCTTGCCGCAGCCAATCTCGACCCGGCGAAATACAGCGATCCCCTGACCTTCAAGCCTGACCGCAACGAGGCCGCCAACCTCTCCTTTGGCGCGGGCATCCACTTCTGTATCGGAGCGCCGCTGGCCCGGCTTGAACTGAACGTCATCCTGCCAATTCTCTTCGAGCGGTTGCCCGGCCTTAGGGTCGCCCGTACGCCAGTGGTGAAGAACGTCTATCACTTCCATGGATTGGATCGCCTGGATCTCTCCTGGTAGGCAGCAAACAGAAAAGCCCGCGTTCTGGAGAACGCGGGCCTCTCATTGCGTTTTAGCGCCTTGCGACGAGTGCTTATTCCGCGGCTTGAAGAGCCGGCACCGTGTCAGCCGGTTCCGGCGACAGCTTGCCGGCCATGGCAGCCGCAAACTTCGTCTGATCAAGCTCATTTTCCCAGCGGGCAACGACAACCGTCGCAACCGCGTTGCCGACAAAATTCGTCAGGGCACGGCACTCGGACATGAAACGGTCGATGCCGAGGATCAGTGCCATGCCCGCCACCGGAACAGATGGCACAACCGAGAGCGTTGCAGCGAGCGTGATGAAGCCGGCGCCAGTGATACCGGCAGCGCCCTTCGAGCTCAGCATCGCAACCAGCAGAAGCAGGATCTGGTCTGCGAGTGTCAATGGCGTGTCGGTTGCCTGAGCGATGAAGAGGGCCGCGAGCGTCATATAGATGTTCGTGCCGTCGAGGTTGAAGGAGTAGCCCGTCGGAATGACGAGACCGACGACGGAACGCTTGCAACCCGCCTGCTCCATCTTTGCCATCAGGCCGGGAAGTGCTGCCTCTGAAGAGGACGTACCGAGCACCAACAGCAGTTCTTCCTTGATATAACGGATCAGCGCCAGGATCGAAAATCCGTTGTACCGGGCTACGGCGCCCAAAACGACGAGAACGAAAAGCAGCGACGTCAGGTAGAAGGTCCCGATCAGCATTGCCAGATTTGCAATGGAGCCTATGCCGTATTTGCCGATCGTGAAGGCCATTGCGCCAAAAGCGCCGATCGGAGCAGCCTTCATCAGGACCGCGACCAGCTTGAAAACAGGTGCCGTCAGCGCCTGCAGAAAGTCGACCACCGGACGGCCGCGATCGCCGACCATGGCGAGCGCAATGCCGAACAACACCGAGAAAAACAGCACCTGAAGAATGTCGCCGTCCGCAAAGGCGCCAACGATCGTGTTCGGAATGATGTTCATCAGGAAGCCCGTGACCGTCGTGTCGTGAGCCTTCGCCGCGTAGCTTTCAACGGCCTTGGCATCCAGCGTCGCCGGATCGATATGCATGCCGGCGCCGGGCTGTATGACGTTAGCGACCAGCAGACCGACCGCCAGCGCCAGCGTCGAGAAGACCAGGAAGTATAGCATCGCTTTGCCGGCAACGCGCCCGACCTTCTGCAGGTCAGACATGCCGGCAATGCCGGTGGCGACCGTCAGGAAGATGACCGGGGCGATGATCATCTTGACGAGCTTGATGAAGGCGTCACCGAGCGGTTTCAGACCCGTGCCGATATCCGGGTAGAAATGACCAAGCAGGATGCCAGCAACGATGGCCGCTAGAACCTGCACGTAGAGAAGCCGATAAAAGGGAACCTTGCCGCGCGGCTGCGCGACTGGAAGTGCTACACCCATTTTGTCCTCCATGTGCCCCAAAACCAACGTGGCCTCCCGGGGCGATTGCGTTACCAATTCAACAGCGCGAGGCTGTTTGTCAGGTTTTTGCAACATACGTGCCAACTTGGATTCAGTGATATTAATGCATTGATTCACAACATTTTTCTTGAGTATCGATTGACACGCGCATCAACGTTTGAGCGTATTTTCGCGCAATTTTAATTGACGAAGTGCGGAAATACGCACAAAATAAATCATGCTTCAGTTGCCGTCCGTATCAGGTTTCGGCTCCTTCGATCGTGCCCGCCGGCTGGCGCGCCGTTGGTGGGTTCTATTTGCTTCCGTGTCAGCAGTGCTGGTTCTCGCCGCGCTGTTTGGCGCAGAAGCATTTGGGCGTCGCTCCGCTCTTGACGCGATCGAGAGCCAGGGCCGAACCGACGCGAGCCTCAAGGTCGCGCTCCTAAACGCAGTGCTTGAACGACCCCGCGCCCTGCCGCTGCTTCTTGCCGAGGATCAACAGGTTCTCGACGGCTTGTCGGCCAAAGATGGCGATGCGCTCGAGATACTGAACCGGAAGCTCGAGCGGCTTGTGACAGAGACGCAGGCGGCTGTTCTCTATGTCATCGGCCCCAACGGCATCGCGGTTTCCTCGAGCAATTGGCGGGAGCCCATCAGCTTCGTCGGCAACGACTACACCTTCCGCGACTACTTCAGGAGGGCGATGCAAGACGGAACGGCGGAACATTTCGCCATGGGCAGCGTCAGCAAGCGCCCTGGCCTCTATATTTCGCGCCGCGTAGGCAGTGCGGCCGAGCCGCTTGGTGTGGTCGTCGTCAAGCTTGAATTCGACAGACTTGAGAGCGACTGGCGCGATACGCATCGCCCTGTCTACGTCACGGACGATCGCGGTGTCGTTCTGATTACCAGCATACCCTCCTGGCGTTTCATGATGAACAGACCGGTGCCGGAGGCCGATCTTGCAGCCATCCGCAGCAGCCTGCAGTTCGGCGACGCGTCGCTGACCACATTGCCGATCATGCGTCCCCGGCCGATAGATGCCGAAGCATCGCTTGTTTCCGTGGTGCTTCCCGGCAGCGGCGAAGGCGACTATTTGCGTCTCGCAACACCGGTCCCCACTACGCCTTGGCATCTCGAATACCTTGTGCCGACGGATGCTCCGGTCGCAGCGTCCGTTCGCGAAATGCGGCTGTTGTCGCTAGCCGTTCTTCTGCCCATTCTCAGTGTCGCGGCGTTTCTTCTCTGGAGACGCCAGGCTGCTGCAGCGAAGATCGCGGAAGAACAGGCCATGCGCGAGGAGCTGGAACGCCGGGTCATCGCGCGAACGGACGATCTAAGCCGGGCACGCGACCGTCTGCAGGCTGAAATCTCTGATCATCGGGAAACGGAAGGCAGATTACAGATCGTGCAGCAGGAACTGGTGCAGGCGAACCGCCTCGCAATCCTCGGACAGGTAGCAGCGGGAGTCGCACATGAGATCAATCAGCCTGTTGCGACCATACGTGCCTATGCGGACAATGCCCGTATTTTCCTGGAGCGCAAGCAAACAGCTCCCGTTGACGAAAACCTCGAAGCAATTGCCAGTCTCACTGAGAGGATCGGCGCGATTACCGACGAGTTGAAGGCATTTGCGCGCAAAGGCCGGGTAGCGCCGGAGCCTGTGGATTTGCGTGGCGCAATTGAAGGGGCCGCGGTTCTGCTGAAAAGCCGCTTTGCCGGACAACTGGAAGCACTCAATATTCGACAGACGCCACCGGGACTGTACGTGCTCGGCAACAGGATCCGACTTGAGCAAATTCTGATCAACCTCTTCCAGAATGCTTTGGAAGCCCTTGACGGGCGCGCAGATGCGAAAGTCGACGTCTCCGTCACCGAGACGGAAGATGAGGTTGCAATCGAGGTCGCCGACAACGGCCCGGGCATTTCGCCAACCATCCTGAAGTCACTTTTCACACCGTTCAACACGTCCAAGGAAAGGGGCTTGGGGCTCGGCCTCGTGATCTCCAAAGATATTGTGGCGGACTATGGGGGCCGCATCGACGTGACGAGCGACGAAAGCGGAACCTGCTTTACGGTGCACTTGCGGAAGGCCAGAGTATGAGCGATGCGACACCGATCTTTCTTATCGATGACGACAAGGACTTGCTGCGGGCAACGAAGCAAACCCTTGAGCTTGCTGGCTTTTCCGTCTCCGCCTTTTCCAATGCAGGCGAAGCGCTGTCGGCATTGAGCCCCGATTTCCCAGGTGTCGTCGTTTCCGATATTCGCATGCCTGAGATCGATGGCCTGCAACTCTTCAGCCGTGTGCGGCAGCAGGACGAGGATCTGCCGGTCATCCTCGTAACCGGTCACGGCGATATTCCGATGGCGGTCAAAGCCATGCAGGACGGCGTCTACGACTTCCTCACGAAACCCTTCGCGACCGACCGGCTTATCCAAAGCGTCCGGCGCGCTGCCGAAAAACGCCGTCTCGTGATGGAAAACAGGTCCCTGCGCAAGGCGACCGAAGGGGCGCGAGACGATCTGCCGCTGATTGGGCAGACACCGGCAATGGAAAGGCTGCGCCATACCTTGCGGCAGATTGCCGATACCGATGTCGATGTTCTCCTGATGGGAGAAACCGGCAGCGGCAAGGAGGTGGTTGCAAGTCTGCTCCACCGATGGAGCCGACGCGTGTCCGGCAATTTCGTCGCGCTCAACTGCGGAGCTTTGCCGGAGAGCGTCATCGAAAGCGAGCTGTTCGGTCACGAGCCCGGCGCCTTCACCGGCGCTCAGAAGAAACGTATCGGCCGCATCGAACATGCAAGCGGCGGAACACTCTTTCTCGACGAAATAGAGAGCATGCCGCCTGCAACGCAGGTGCAGATGTTGCGCGTGCTCGAAATGCGCGAGGTTACGCCGCTCGGCACCAACGAAATCCGCCCCGTCGATCTGCGCGTCGTCGCGGCATCCAAGATCGACCTCGGCGATCCCCGCCAGCGTGGCGACTTTCGTGAGGACCTCTACTACCGGCTCAACGTAGTGACGATCTCGATTCCTCCGCTGAAGGAACGCCGCGACGATGTCCCTCTTCTTTTCGGGTACTTCGCCGAGCGCGCTGCGAGCCGTTTCAAGCGGGACGTTCCCGCAATCCCCTCATCGATCCACCGCCATCTGCGAGAACACGACTGGCCGGGCAACGTGCGTGAACTGTCGCATTTTGCGGAACGGTTTGTACTAGGCGTCGCGCAACTTTCCGATCGCGTTACGGCAGCAGCGGAAGTGAACGAGTGTCTGCCCCTGCCCGACCGGCTCGAACGCTACGAGGCCGACATCATTCGGGAGGCGCTAAACGCCAACGAGGGGGACGTCCGCCGCACCATTGCTGAGCTCGGCATCCCCCGGAAGACGTTCTACGACAAACTCCAGCGCCACGGCATCGTCCGCAGCGATTTCGCGTCCTCTTCCGACAAAAGCTAGGTGAGGCGGCGTAGACGACCTCCAATGCTTCAAGCCTTCAATGGCTACTCACGACCGACAAGCTGCGTCTCGCGGGATGCTGCCAACTCAAGCCAGGCGCGCGCTGCATGCGGCAGAAAGGCACCGCTTCTCCAAATCCAAGCCATATGCCACGTCATCCTTGGCTTGGTGACGGCAACATGTCTAACCCCCGCATGCACCCGCTTCTGCGCAATGAAGCGAGGCAGGAACCCGACGCCGAGGCCGGACGCCACGAGCTCTACGATGAAGTTGATCTGACTGCTCCGGGCAACAATCGACGGCGCGAAGCCGGCGGACCTGCAGGAGTCGAGGACCAGAGGATTGAGCGCGAAACCGCTGTCGAAAAGTATGAAACCTTCATCTTCAAGCGCCGATAGCTCGATTTCTTCGCGCGCCGCCAGGGCGTGACCGGCCGGGAGAAGAACGTCCATCGGTTCCCTGCGAACATCCTGCCACTCAAACTCCGACGACACCGGGAGCAAAGAAGCGCCGAGGTCCACCTCGCCGCTCCTGACCAGCTCCTCGAGACGCTTGCTGCCGTGCTCGAGCAGCTGTATCTCGATACCGGGATAGCGACTGCGGTAGACTGCAAATAACGGCGCAAAAAGCGCATCGCTTCCGATTGGCGGGAGGCCGAGCTTCAACCTTCCCTTCTTCAAACCACGAAGTTCGGAAAGCTCTCCAAGCAGATCCTCCTGCTCCGCCAGCATTCTGATTGCCCTGCGGTAAACAATTTCCCCTGCCGCCGTCAGCGTCGAGCGATGGCCTGCACGATCCAGCAGCACAATACCGAGTTCATCCTCGAGCTGCTTTACTGCCTTGCTGATTGCCGACTGCGTGAGAAACACGGTTTTCGCCGCCTGAGAGAACCCTCCCTGACGCACGACCTCGACAAAGGCTCGCAGCGTTCGCAATTCCATACTATTCCCATATGGAATTATACGGATGCTATCAATTCATTTTATTCATGTCGGCAACGCGATTATGGTTTGGCTTTCAACATCGAGATACCGCCATGCGCGCCTTCCGCCTGCCATCCGTAACATTGCTTCGCGAGAACAGTGCGTTCCAGATCGGCCTCATCGTCCTCTTTTGGTTTACCGGCGAGGCAGCCGCGCGGTTCCTGAGCCTGCCCATACCTGGCAGTGTTATCGGGATGTTTCTGGTGCTCGGCCTTCTTACAACCGGTCGCTTTAGGGCATCAAGCATTCAGCGCGGTGCGCAATGGCTGATCGGGGAGATGCTTCTTTTCTTCGTTCCGGCGGTGCTTGCGGTACTCGATCACCGGGAATTCCTTAGTCTGCTGGGGATCAAGATTCTGGCAGTGATCGTGACTGGGACGATCGTCGTCATGTGTACAACCGCTCTTTCCGTGGAGCTGGCTCTTCGCCTTGCTTCGAACATCGGGACATCGGCCAATGACGACCGTTGAAGCGCTCCTCCTCACGCTATTCTGGCCGAGTGCGACGATCGCATTCTATTTGCTTGCGAGAGCTGCGTTCAACCGCTGGCCGCGGGTGTGGCTCTCGCCGCTGGTCTTCGCACCAGCAATTCTGATCGCCATTGCGGTCGCTGCGGGCGAGTCCTACGCCGATTACAGCCGCGCGACGCACTGGCTGGTGATGATGCTTGGGCCAGCGACTGTTGCGTTCGCGGTTCCGATCTACGAACAGCGGGCAATCATACGGCGGCACTGGCCGGCCCTGACCATTGGCGCCTTGGTTGGCAGTTCTGCAGCGATTGCCTCTGCCTGGGCATTGGCGAGCCTGCTTGGCATCGATGGAAGCTTGCGCGCCAGTCTGCTGCCGCGATCGGTCAGCACACCTTTCGCGATGATTGTCTCCGCCGATATCGGAGGCGTTCCTGACCTGACGGCCGTCTTCGTTGTTATCACCGGCGTTCTCGGAGTAACGATCGGCGACGGATTGTTGCGGTTCATGCCGACAAAATCGGAGCTGTCACGCGGTGCGCTTTTCGGCATGGGCGCACATGGCGCAGGCGTGGCGAAGGCACATCGGATCGGCGGCGAAGAAGGCACCATTGCGGGCCTGGTCATGGTTCTGGTCGGCCTCGGCAACGTCCTTTCAGCCCCGCTGCTCAGCCTCATGCTGCGCTGAAATCACAGCTTGATGACGTAGTCTTTGCGAGTCGTTTCAACGACTTCCCAGCTTCCCCTGAAGCCGGGCCTGAGGATCATCCGATCGCCCGCGCGAAGATGCACGGGAACGCCATCGTCTTCCGTGACGATGGAGTAGCCCGAAAGCACGCTGAAATATTCCCACTCATCATAGACGATGCGCCACTTGCCGGGCGATGCCTCCCATATCCCGGAATAGAGGCCGCCGTCGGCCTCCTCCAGGTTCCAGGTCTTGAACTGCGGGTTGCCCTCCAACACACGGTCGGCATCCGGGGCCCCGAGCTCCGGTTCGACGCGGTTGATGTCAAAGCTCAAGTAGTTTGCCATAGCGCCTCAGATCTTCGCCAACGACTGCTCGAGATCGGCGATGATATCCTTCACGTCCTCGATCCCGACCGAAAGACGAACAACGTCGGGACCGGCGCCTGCTGCGATCCTTTGCTCGTCCGTCAACTGGCGATGCGTGGTCGACGCAGGATGGATCACGAGCGAGCGCGTATCTCCGATGTTGGCGAGATGCGAGAAGAGTTCCAATCCCTCGACCAGCGTCTTGCCCGCCTCGTAGCCGCCCTTGACGCCGAAGGTAAAGACTGAGCCGGCGCCCTTCGGCGAGTAGCGCTGTTGCAGGGCATGGTTCGGATCGTCCTCAAGGCCGGAATAGTTCACCCAGGCAATCTTGCTGTGTGCCTTCAACCACTTTGCGACCGCTATCGCATTGTCGCTGTGGCGCTGCATGCGCAGCGGCAACGTCTCGATGCCCGTCAGGATGAGGAACGCATTGAAGGGCGAGATGGCTGGCCCAAGGTCGCGCAGGCCTAGCACGCGGCAGGCGATGGCGAATGCGAAATTGCCGAAGGTCGAATGCAGGACCACGCCGTTGTATTCCGGCCGCGGAGTGGAAAGCATCGGATAGTTGCCGGACTTCGACCAGTCGAAGGTTCCACCATCGACGATGATGCCGCCCATCGAATTGCCATGGCCGCCGAGGAATTTCGTCAGCGAATGCACGACAATATCGGCACCGTGTTCAATTGGTCTGATGAGGTAGGGGCTGGCCATCGTGTTGTCGACGATCAGCGGCAGACCATGCTTGTGCGCCACGGCAGCGATCGCGGCGATGTCGACGAACGTGCCGCCCGGATTGGCAAGGCTCTCGATGAAGATCGCACGCGTCTTGCCGTCGATTTGGCTTTCGAAGCTCGCCGGGTCTCCGGAATCGCCCCAGCGAACCTCCCACCCAAAATTATCGAAGGCATGTCCGAACTGGTTGATCGAGCCGCCATAGAGCCGCTTTGCAGCAACGAAGTTCTCGCCGGGGCGCATGATCGTGTGGAAGACGATCACCTGTGCGGCATGGCCGGATGCTACCGCAAGCGCCGCAGTACCGCCTTCGAGCGCAGCGACGCGCTCTTCCAGCACAGCCTGGGTCGGGTTCATAATTCGGGTATAGATGTTGCCGAACTGCTGCAGGCCGAAGAGAGCCGCGGCATGATCCGAATCGTTGAAGACGTAAGCCGTCGTCTGGTAGATCGGCGTCGCGCGTGCGCCAGTTGCGGGGTCCGGCTGCGCCCCCGCATGGATTGCCAACGTATTGAAACCCGGACCGTTATTAGCCATGAAACCCTCCCTTTCAGCTTGATCGAATGGCGGCGAGCATAGCCGACGATCGCGAAAAGTTAATCGCGTTCTATTTCAACCCAGGCACGTTATTTGAAAAATCCGACCCTTTAGCGGACCAGGCGTGGATACTCGATGGCGGGGCAGCGATCCATGACCACCTTAATGCCTGCAGCCTCGGCTCTTTCGGCAGCCGCATCATCACGCACACCAAGCTGCGCCCATATCACCTTCGGTTGCGGATTCATCGCCAACGCCTCATCAACAACGCCGGATAGATACTCAGAAGCCCGGAATACCTCGACCATGTCTACGGGTACGGGCACATCGGCGAGTCGGGCGTGGACCGTTTGGCCTTGGATCTGCTTGCCTGCCTGGCCCGGATTTACAGGGATGACGTTGTATCCCCGTGATAGCAGATAGCCCATCACGCCATTGCTCGGCCGTGCAGGATTCGGCGAAGCGCCGGTCAGGGCAATCGTCTTCACGGAACGCAAAATATCAAGGATGTAGTCATCCTCATACCTATCATGATTCAAGGGCTTCGTCTCCGGTAATGATTGCGTTTATTTCATGGCTCGTTGAAACCGGCAGTTCGTTTCGGCGTATATAGGAATTAGGACGCCTAAGGAGGATGTTCCGATGAAAAAATTGATTGTTGCGATCGCCGTCGTCATGGCCGCCTCCCCGGCGCTGGCCATTTCGCGATACAATTCACTCACGATAAGCTGCCAGGCTGCGCGTGCAGCGATCCACAATGAGGGTGCCGTGATTTTGCGGTATCCGTCGAAGCGGGTGCCCGGCATGACCCTGTTCGACCGCTACATTCGCAACAGCAACTATTGCGACGCCAACAAATATGCTGAATGGACGACCATCCCGACAAAGGACAATCCGCGCTGTCGCGTGCTGAATTGCCAGGATATTGACAACCTGGACGGGATGTTTTTCATCCCCTACTATTCGCTGTAAACGTCGGCTCCTGCTGTACCAAATCGCGATGCGAGAGGCTTACTGGCTGAAACGTGTGCGCCAACACGATTGGGCTGGTCGAGTGATTTTGTGATGGCTTTGTCACACTCCTGTAAAATTTGAAGCACCACAACGACAGTCGCCGCCTATGTTCTATGTATATCCTGTATATGTTCGCATATGTTCTTGCGTATGTTAGCAACGCCTCATAGTTGAATAAGCGACTACAGAATAAACACTTCTGGTGTACGTTCCTCTTTTTGACAGGCAGCATCGACACAGCTCGCAGTTGCTTCGCGTACGCGGTTGAACTCAAGTCAGCTGCATCACTGCATCGAACGGGATTGCTTTTTACCAAGAGCAGCGTAACAAGCATCTTAACAATCAGTTTTCACACCATCTGGTGGTCTTTTTTGCCGCTCCACGTCATCCTGCTCGTTCTGTTTGGTGCCATGCTGCACGCAACGTGGAACGCCATGATCAAGGCGGGCACGGACAAGTCGCTGGACGCCAGCCTCATATCCGCGGGCGGCGCCGTCTGCGCCCTTCCCTTCCTGATGTTCCTGCCATTGCCGAACTCAGCGGCATGGCCCTTCATCGGCGCTTCGGCAATCCTCCAGTTCGTGTATTTCCAGCTTGTTGCCGGGGCTTATCGTGCAGGCGACATCGGCCTCGTCTATCCGCTGATGCGCGGGTGCGCGCCGCTTCTGATTGCGGCGACCAGCGGCTTCATCCTGAATGAGAAGCTATCAACCGGCGCGCTTATCGGAACGATGACGATTTGCGCAGGTATCCTGACGCTAGCCTTCGAGGCCAGAAAGGGCGGCGGCCACGCGATCAGGCTAGCTCTCGCCAACGCATGCGTTATTGCCACCTACACTTATGTGGACGGTATTGGCGCCCGCGTCTCCGGCAATGCAATCTCGTATACGCTGTGGATGTCGCTGCTGCCGCCCGTGTTGCTGTTCGCCTGGGCTATCTCCAAGCGGGGTGCTGTCGCAGTCGCGGTGCACGTCCGCTACAATTGGTGGCGCGGCCTTATCGGCGGCGGCGGATCGATTGCGTCCTACGGCCTCGCGCTCTGGGCAATGACCAAGGCGCCGGTCGCAACGGTCGCGGCCCTGCGCGAGACGTCCATACTTTTCGCGCTTCTGATTTCCGTCATCATACTGAAGGAAAAGGCGAGCCCCTGGCGTTACGTCGCGGGCGCGATCATCGCGCTCGGCGGGCTTATCCTGAAACTCGGCTAGCTATTCGCCGGTCCACTGCGGCATGCGCTTGGAGAGGAAAGCTCCGATCCCTTCCTCGGCATCGGTCGTCAGCATATTGTCGACCATCACTTGCGCTGCATGGCTATAAGCCTCCTCGATCGGCATTTCGAGCTGGCGGTAAAACGCCTCCTTGCCAATCTTCAGCGTCAGCGGCGATTTGCTTGCGATGACGGCCGCATACTTTGTGACGACCTGCGTCAGGTACTGTTTCGGCACGATGCGGTTCACCAGCCCGAAATCCTTGGCGGTCGAGGCGTCGATCGTCTCGCCGGTGAGGAGCATCTCCATCGCCTGCTTGCGATGCGCTGCGCGCGAGACCGCCACCATTGGCGTCGAGCAGAACAGGCCGATATTGACGCCCGGCGTGCAGAAGGTTGCCGTGTCGGTGCAGATTGCAAGGTCGCAGGACGCGACAAGCTGGCAGCCGGCTGCTGTTGCAAGGCCATCGATCTCGGCAATGACAGGCTTGGGAAGACGCGTGATCTCCAGCATGAGATCGGCAGCCAACGCGAAGGTTTCTTCGAAGAATGCCTCGCCGCCATCCTCGTCGACGCGATGCGCCGTCAACTCCTTGAGGTCATGACCTGCGGAAAAGACATTACCCGTCGACGCGATGATGATCACGCGAACAGCAGCGTCTTCCGCGGCGCTTTGAAGTTCACCGATCAGGGTTTCCATGACAGCGATCGAGAGTGCATTCGCAGGCGGATTACTGAGCGTCAGCCGCAGGATGCCGTCGCTCAAATGCGGAATGACGAGCGCGCCCTCGCCTGCTTTGCTCGGGTCCTTCCGAAAGGATACAACTTCGGCCATCGTCTAACTCCCTGCATTGCTTTTTCGTGTTAATTGTTCTGCCACAGGCGACAAGCAATTTCGAGGCAAAGTCATGCAGCCGATCATGACGATCGACGAACTCCATCGTTTTCTGGATACGGATTTTCCGCAGATCCACACGGATGGGCGTGTTTTCACCATTACCGAGATCAAACCCGGCAGCGTCTCGATGCGGCTCGATCCGAGTGAGAGGCATTTGCGCCCCGGCGGCACCGTCTCCGGCCCGGCCCTCTTCACACTGGCTGACGTCACGGCTTATGCGGCGGTACTGGCGCATATCGGGCCGGTCGCGCTGGCTGTTACCACCAATCTCAGCATCAATTTCCTGCGCCTGCCCAAGCTGAGGCCAACCACCTGCACCTGTCGGATTCTCAAGCTCGGCAAGCGCCTCGCCGTCATCGACGCCTCGATTTTTCAGGAGAATGCAGATGAGTTGATCGCCCAGGCCACCGCGACTTACTCCATTCCTCCGAGAGAAATATGAGGTAATACAATACCACATTATTAACATATTGATTTTGCTTTATTATTTTTATAATACTCAGACTACACAATATTGACCACAGTCCGCTTTGTCTCTATACACACCGCCAGAAATGCAGCCTTTCCGGGCTGCTTTCTTTTTGGCGTGTCTTCGGACCGCCAAACCAAGCAACAAGAAACGCCCTTTCGCCTTCGGGCCAAGGGATCCAAAAGAGAGTAACTACTATGGCAACCTTCTCCCAGAAGCCTGCAGAGGTGGAGAAGAAGTGGGTTATCATCGACGCCGAAGGGCTGGTCGTTGGTCGTCTCGCTTCTGTTATCGCTATGCGTCTGCGTGGCAAGCACAAGGCTACCTTCACTCCTCACGTTGACGACGGCGACAATGTCATCGTTATCAATGCTGACAAGGTCGTATTCACCGGCAAGAAGTATTCCGACAAGGTCTACTACTGGCACACCGGTTTTGCCGGCGGTATCAAGGAACGTACTGCTCGCCAGATCATCGAAGGCCGCTTCCCGGAGCGCGTTCTCGAAAAGGCTGTTGAGCGCATGGTTCCGCGTGGCCCGCTCGGTCGTCGCCAGATGAAGAACCTCCGCGTTTACGCTGGTTCCAATCATCCTCATGAAGCACAGCAGCCTGTCGTTCTCGACGTCGCCAAGCTGAACAAGAAGAACGTAAGGAGCGCCTAAGAATGGCTGACCTCTCCTCCCTGAAGGATCTCGGCACGTCCGAAGCAGCTGCTGCTCCGGTTCACGTCCGCAAGGTCGACTCGCTTGGCCGCTCCTACGCGACCGGCAAGCGCAAGAACGCTGTTGCTCGTGTATGGGTCAAGCCGGGCTCCGGCAAGATCATCGTCAACGGCAAGGAAATGGTGGAATACTTCGCTCGTCCGGTTCTGCAGATGATTCTGCGCCAGCCGATCGTTGCTGCCGCCCGCGAAGGCCAGTTCGACATCATCGCTACCGTTGCCGGTGGCGGTCTTTCCGGCCAGGCCGGTGCCGTTCGTCACGGCGTTTCCAAGGCTCTCACCTACTTCGAACCAGGCCTGCGCTCGGTCCTGAAGAAGGGTGGCTTCCTGACCCGCGACAGCCGCGTTGTTGAACGTAAGAAGTACGGCAAGGCCAAGGCCCGCCGTTCGTTCCAGTTCTCCAAGCGTTAATCGCTACCGGAATACGGAATTGCGAAGGCCGGGCTTCTTGCCCGGCCTTTTCTTTTGGCGACCGCTTGAAGCGTCTCGTTCCCTTGCCAGTTCTACCGCATTCCATGCGCTTCGTGCGCAGGCCAAGGGAGGCAGGAATGACGAAGCACGCAATCTATGTCGAACTAAAAGCAAAGCCCGGCAAGGAAGAAGAAGTCGCGACTTTCCTGAAAAGCGCGCAGGCTCTTGTGGAACAAGAGCCCGCTACGGTGGCGTGGTTCGCCGTTCGCTATGACACGAGCACGTTCGCCATCTTCGATGCCTTCGATGACGACGCTGGCCGCCAGGCACATCTGAATGGCAAGGTGGCCGCAGCGCTGATGGCCCGAGCGGAGGAGCTATTGGCCGAGGCTCCGCAGCTCAAGACTCCCGAAGTCCTCGCCGACAAATTACCGCGGTAGACCGGCTCGCACCAGCGGCCAGCTTTGCGCTTTCGGTTTGAGATTCGTTTCTGGTAGGCATAGACGAACAGTACACCTCGAGGAGCATCTCTTGGCCAACAAGTCGATCGATCATGCCTTCACGGCAACGAGCCTGACCTCGGCAGCTAGCGACCCGACCTTTGCCGGGGCACTCTCGTTCATGCGCCGCCGTTTCACCAAGGACCTGACCGGCGCGGACGCCGTGGTCTGGGGTATTCCTTTCGATGCCGCTACCTCCAATCGGCCGGGGACGCGATTCGGGCCGCAGGCGATACGGCGTGCGTCGGCGATCTTCGATAACGACCCTCAGTATCCCTTCAACCGCGATCTATTTTCCGAGATGGCCGTGATCGACTATGGCGACTGCCTGCTCGACTACGGCAATCACCACGAGACGCCTGCAGCAATAGAAAGGCAGTCCAAGACCATTGTCGACAGTGGCGCCTTCATGCTGACCCTTGGCGGCGACCATTTCGTCACTTGGCCCGTCCTAAAGGCGCACGCGGCAAAGCATGGCCCCCTTGCATTGGTCCAGTTCGACG
This sequence comes from Hyphomicrobiales bacterium, assembly GCA_900466605.1. Classification (GTDB taxonomy): domain Bacteria; phylum Pseudomonadota; class Alphaproteobacteria; order Rhizobiales; family Rhizobiaceae; genus Rhizobium. The sequence continues at coordinate 29,577 of UBMU01000015.1, read as the reverse complement.
CGCATCAGGACACCTGGTTCGACGATAACAGGCGGATCGATCACGGTTCGTTCGTGGCGAGGGCGGCGCGGGACGGCATCATCGACCCGGATCGTTCGATCCAGATCGGCATCCGCACCCATGCACCCGAGGATTTCGGCATTCACATCCTCTATGGCTATCAGCTCGAGGACATGAGTCCAGGTGACATCGCCTCGACGATCATCTCGCACACCCGTGGGGCGCCATCCTATCTGACCTTCGATATCGACTGCCTTGACCCCGCCTTTGCGCCCGGCACCGGTACGCCGGTATCCGGCGGCCCTTCGAGCGCCAAGATCCTTTCGGTGCTGCAGCGTCTGCACCAGCTGGATATCAGGGGCGCCGACGTCGTCGAGGTCTCGCCGCCCTATGACCATGCCGATATCACCGCCATTGCGGGGGCGACGGTCGCGATGTATATGCTTGGCCTGCGTGCCGAACGCCGCGCAAACGCGTCACACGGCTGACTCATATCTCTTACAAAATGATTCCGGACTTCTTTCTAACCTATTGAAAGTGTGGGCAAGACAATGGCACCGAAGATCTTCATCGATGGCGAACACGGCACGACGGGCTTGCAGATCCGCACGCGCATGGCCGGCCGTCGCGATGTCGAGCTTCTGTCGATCCCGGAAGCTGAGCGTCGCAACGCCGCGATGCGCGAGGATATGCTGAACGGTGCAGATATCGCCATCCTCTGCCTGCCGGACGACGCTTCGAAGGAAGCGGTGCAGATGGTCTCCGGGAACAACAAAGTGCGCGTCATCGACACCTCCACGGCGTTCCGCGTCAATCCCTCCTGGGCCTATGGCTTTGCGGAAATGGACAAGGAGCAGGCGGAGAAGATCAGCTCGGCACGATTCGTCGCCAATCCGGGCTGCTATCCCACGGGTGCGATCGGCGTCATTCGGCCGCTGCGCGCTGCGGGCATCCTGCCTGACGGGTATCCGGTGACGGTCAATGCAGTCTCCGGCTACACCGGTGGCGGCAAGCAGATGATTGCGCAGATGGAAGACCAGAGCCGCGACGATGCGATCAGCGCACCACATTTCCTCTATGGCCTGACGCTGACGCATAAGCATGTACCCGAGATGAAGATCCACGGCCTGCTCGATCGCGCGCCAATCTTCTCGCCGTCGGTCGGCAAGTTCCCTCAGGGCATGATCGTTCAAGTGCCGCTGCACCTCGATGATTTGGCGGAAGGTACGACGCTCGAGAGCATCCATGCTGCTCTGGTGGCTCACTATGCCGGCCAGAACATCGTGACTGTCGTGCCCTTGGACGAAAGCCGAAAGCTCCCGCGCATCGATGCGGTCGAGCTTGCCGGCAAGGATACGATGAAGCTCTTCGTGTTCGGCACGCCGGGCGCGTCGCAGGTCAATCTCGTGGCGCTGCTCGACAACCTTGGCAAGGGTGCCTCGGGAGCCGCCGTCCAGAACATGGACCTCATGCTCGCTTCGTAGTCTCCGGAGCCGATCGATGTCGCTTGATACGCTGCTGGCGAACACGAGCGCATGGTTTGTCGTTGCCTTGCCGGATCATGGCATCCTGTCGCTCGTCGCCATAGCCTTCATTGCGGGACTGGCACGCGGCTTCTCAGGGTTTGGAGCTGCGCTGATCTTCATTCCGCTGGGCGGAGCGATCATCGGTCCGAAGCTGATTTCACCCGTGCTGCTTGTCATCGATGGCCTGGCGACGCTCGGCATGATTCCGCCGGCTTGGCGCAGCGCCAACCGCCGCGAAGTCTTCACCATGGCTGCGGGCGCAGTGGTTGGTGTACCAGTCGGGACTGCTGCACTCGCGCTGATGGATCCGCTCACTCTGCGCTGGGCCATTACTGCGATTGCCATTTGCCTTCTTGCGCTACTCGTTTCCGGGTGGCGCTACCATGGCGAGCCGCGTACTTCGCTGACCTCCGTCACGGGCCTCGTTGCAGGCCTCTTCAGCGGCGCTGCCCAGCTTGGCGGACCGCCGGTCGTCGCCTATTGGCTCGGCGGCAAAACTAATTTTGCCCGCGTCCGAGCAAATGTCATTCTCTATTTCGCGATCTCGACCTGCTTCAGTGTCGTCAGTTACTATCTGGGCGGCCTTTTCGTTCAGGCCGTCTTCGCTCTGACGATCCTCATTCTGCCAAGCTACGCGATCGGCCTCTATATCGGTTCGAAGCTGTTCGGGCTCGCGAAGGAAAGCACGTTCCGGGCGATCTGCTATCTGCTGATTGCTGCCTCCGCCATTTTGGGAATGCCGGCACTCGACGGTATTCTCCGGTAGTTCAGCGCCTTCAAGACGCCGGCCGCGCAACCACGTTGATCAATATTCGCCAGCCGCCTAAAGTCTTGCGTGACCTTTGGGGGAGCGGGCATGAATGCAGTCGTCGTGTTCGGGATTGCCTTTGTCGGCGGTACGATCGCCGTCACGTTAGTCTTCTATTTCGTGATGCGCATGATCATGGGAGGCGATCCTACCGGCAAGGACAGAGAGCTTGCCGGCGCCATCGTTATGCGAATATCGTCCCTGCATGCACTGATCCTTGCTCTCGTCTTCGCTCAGGAAATGATTGAGTATCAACAGCTGAAGTTTGAAAGCGTCACGGAAGCGAACGCAATCGCAGACGTATATTTCGATGCGGATCGCTACGGAGCCAGCGAGAAGGCCCCCATCCAGCAAGCGCTCTTCGAGTATGTGCAGATCGTCGTCGACGAGGAGTGGCGCCTGCTTGGAACCACGGGACGACTATCGGCCACGGCATGGGACAAGTGGGACAGTGTCTACCAGCGGGTGCTCGACCTGACGCCAACCAATGTGCGACAGCAAAGCATCCGCGAGCACATGCTCAGCGATGTACACCGCATCGCCGAAGCGCGAGACAAACGGGAAAACAGCGGCACCGATTCCATTAGCATCATCTTCTGGTTCGCGGCGGTTTCTGGCGTCGTGTTCATGGCTCTCGGATACTATCCCTATCCACCGGATGCGCGAAACCTGCTCCTGCTTTCAGTGCTTGGCGCATTTACCGGCATAATACTCTTCTTCATCTACGCATTCTCCGACCCCTACAACCCGCCGGCGACGCTGAAGCCGACGGCGTTTGAACGTCTGCTCGATGAATTGGCAACGCCTCCGGCCTCCGGATAGGGACGACTGTCCCTGGCTATCGCGCCATCAGGGGCGAGCGAGCCTTCACGACCAGCGTGTTTCCCGGACCGTGCACAGCTGCGAAAAGCAGCCCGGCCAGGAAGGTGAAGTGATCGATGAAGAAGCCGAACTCCGCCTGGTTGCCGCTCCAGTGGCTGGGGCCATGGAACGCAAAGGCCAGGAAGATCACATAGATGCCGGCCAGAACCGAGGCTTCCGAAAAGAAGGCACCCGTCAGGAACGCCAGCGTCAGGGCAAGTTCGAAGAATGCCGCCATCCACGCCAGGAAGAGCGGGAATGGAAAGCCTGCAGCGGCGATATAGCTTGCGGTGGACTGAATATCCATGAACTTGAAGCTCATGGCCATCGCAAAGACGGCGCCGAAGATCAGCCGCGCCAGCAGAATTGCAATCGTCTTGCTCATGTTATTTCTCCCGTGGCTCGAAGCCGTTCAGCGATAGAATCCTCCGGCTTTCTTCATCCGCAATCTCGATTAAGTCAGCCGTTTCCCAGGACGCCGCGGAATCGCCACTTCCGACATGCAACCGACACTATTTTCGACTTCGCCATCCGAGAGGCGTCACACCCACGCCAAGTGATCGGCCAGCACATCATCGATGACCTGCCACGACTTCGTAACGTCCTGAGGATTTGCGCCCGCAATACCGGCGGCAACGATCATGGCCTTCCAGAGCGTCCAGCCGCGCCCCCGGGCCCACGTCCCAACGTCCAAGGAACGTGCGTTGCGGAACACCTCCCGGCTTTCCCCTCTAAACAGGTGCCAGACAATCGCGAGGTCGCAGGCTGGATCGCCAATGCCGGCGGTGCCGAAATCGATGACGGCAGTGAGGCGCCCCTCCTTGACCAGCAAGTTGCCGTAGGCGACATCGCCGTGAAACCAGACGGGTGGACCTTGCCAGGATGTCGAAAGCGCTGCGTCCCAGACCTCGGTTGCCAACTTCCTGTCGATCCGGCCATCCAGACGCGCAAGCGCCTCGCGCGTTTGCGCGTCATAGACCGTCAGCGATCCACCACGAAAGAAGTTATGCGGACCAGGCAGAGGTCCTTCCTTGGAATCGGCTGCCTGCAGCGCATCGAGGAAGCCAGCCAGTGTCAGAGCGAACTCGGCTAAGTCGTCGATGCTCTCTGCCAGCGCCGGCTCACCGTCGTGCCATGCGTAGATGGACCAAGGCCAAGGATAGGTCTCATCAGGTTGTCCCATCGCGAGCGGCACAGGTATGGGCAACGGCAGTTGCGGTGCAAGAATCGGGAGCCAGCGCTGTTCCTTGGCGACTTGATCGGCGTAGTGAGCGGCGCTCGGCAACCGTACCGTCATCCCTGCTCCGAGATGGAATGTCCTGTTGTCCCATCCACCAAACTCAACGGGCCTGATCGGCAGCGCCGACCACTCGGGAAATTGCGTGGCAATCAACCGACGCACGAGTTCGGTATCGATTATTGGATCGCCCATGTCACTGACATCCCTCCCGAATATGGAGTATCTTTTTCGCGTTTTGGCAACGAGATCAACCGTCGGCGCACCTGCAATCTTTGGATATTGAATCAAGCACCTGAGAAAGTGATTCAGGCATCGCCACCAAGTTCGAGCAATGTCTGGAACTTCCTGTATTGCGTTCGGCTTTCGCAGCCTCGTCCTTTATGCGATTTCTATATCCGTACATTGATGCACGAATGGAATTTCTACCGTCAGCGGCGCTAACCTTCCGACGAAATGCGAAGGTTGAAAGCCATGCGAGACTTCATGCAATCGAATGCTCCGATCCCACGCCCGCGCCGCCAAGCAATCAGGAGGCAGATGCGCGAGCGACGAACGGCCCAGGCGCTTATCCTGTTCGGCATCTTGCTTGCCGCTGTCGAACTCTATGTCATTCTCGGCGGCCTTTGAGCACCGCATGTCGGCAGACAGAGCATTGCGCTTGGGCGCCACCACGACCGCGTTGATAACGCCGTTTCGCGACGGAATAGTCGACCTTTTTACACTGGAGCAACTGGTCGAGCGGCAGATCCGCGGCGGTGTTGACGGACTTGCCGTCTGCACGCTGTTTGGGGAAGGACCGACGCTGACCAGAAGCGAGCGCGCCGACATAATCCAGACCTGCGTTCGCGTCGCAGGAGGTCGCGTTCCCATCATTGCCGCCACCGGCACCAACGCAACGGCGAGCACCATCGCCTTGACGCTGGATGCCGAGGAACTGGGGGCGAGTGCAGCCCTCGTGACGCTGCCCTACTATTCAAAACCCGGGCAAAAGGGAATTGCCGGTCACTTCGCTCAGCTTGCGGCCGCAACGCACCTACCGCTGATCGTCGAAAATGACCCGCTGCGCACCGCAACCGATATGACGTTGCCGACGCTGACGGCCCTCGCCGACATCCCGTCCGTTGTTGGCCTGCTTCTTGCCAACAGCAGCAGCGCGGTGCGTGCCCTGTCGTCCAACTGGCACAATCGTTTTCAGCTCTTTTCCGATCGGGACCCTACGGCCCTCGCCTTTCTGAGCAACGGCGGCAACGGCATCATCTCGGCTGGCGCGAACGTGTGCCCGCGCTTTTATACCTCCCTGCAACAGTCAGCATACGGCGGCAATCTCGCGGCTGCGCGCTTGCTTGAGGACCGGCTGGCTCCACTCACGGTAGCTTTGGGTGCGGAGGCCGATCCTGGAGCGATCAAGCACGCCTTGCAGTCTTTGCTGCAGATTGACCCCGCCGTCCGCCTGCCGCTTGTCGCGCTCGATGCCGATGGGAAACACTCAGTGTCGCAGGCGCTGGCGTGTATTGCGAAATGCCCGGAATACGCATTATCCATATGATATTTTTATATTTTCGTGAATTTTCTGCAATGGAAGACGTAGGTGGGCGTCATTAACTTCATGAGCGTGGCACTGCCCTGCAACCAAGGCAGAAGACAATTCGAAAGGAAACTCGATGCCCTCTCTTCAATCTGCTCCCGCTATTGAACCCCTCCAACGTCAGAGTTCAGCGCGTTTTACCATCGGCCAGGATCGACATGGCCGATGGGTCGTACAGGATCGTCAAGGCCTGGTCGGGGGCGTATTCATCAGCGAACATGCCGCACGCCATTTTGCAACGGACGAGTGCGGCCATCATCCCGAGCAGATTTGTCACGCAGACGACGGTACCGTCTTGCAATTTAGCGCACTCGACCGAGGCGACAACGAAATCCACTGACGTCAGCGATAGGCCGGCGGCGGGTTGCCTGCCCGACGCCGGTGGCAAACGCTTCCTTAACTGGAAGGCCGTATGGTGTGGTGATCAGACGAGCCACGCCGAAGACCGATGCCGAAACCGAATTTTCGCTTTACCCATTACGATCTCAACGAGCAGCGCGCCGGGACGATCATCGAGGTGACGTTGAACGCGGTTGCAAATGTGCGTCTAATGACGGCGCCGAACTATCAGCGCTTTACCGAAGTACTCGACTTCAAGTATGTCGGGGGCGTCGCACGGAAATCTCCGATCCGTCTGTCCATACCAGAGAGCGGCCACTGGCATCTCGTCGTGGATATGGAGGGTCATCACGGGCTTGCGGAATCGGCGGTTAAGCTCCTGGCACCCGCAGGACAGATGCGCGCATCCTGATCAGCGCTGGTTCCGTTCTTTTCTGAGCTTCGCCCACCATTCCAGGCGCTTGCGGATATCCCGCTCGAAGCCGCGCTCCGGCGGATCGTAGAAGGTTTGGCGGCCCATCTTCTCCGGGAAATAGTCCTGGCCGGAAAAGGCATCGGGCTCGTCATGGTCGTAACGATAGCCGTCGCCGTAACCTTCACCCTTCATCAGCTTGGTCGGCGCGTTCAGGATATGCTTCGGGGGCAGCAGGGAGCCATTCTGCTTGGCGGCCATCGTCGCGGCCTTGAAGGCTGTATAGACAGCGTTCGATTTCGGCGCGGTCGCCAGATAAACGCAGGCCTGCGCCAACGCCAACTCGCCCTCCGGCGACCCGAGGTAATCGTAAGCGTCCTTCGCGGCGTTGCAGATTACCAGCGCCTGCGGGTCGGCCAAGCCGATGTCTTCGACGGCCATGCGAACGAGGCGCCTTCCAAGATAAAGCGGATCTTCGCCGGCGTCGAACATGCGAGCGAGATAGTAGAGCGCCGCATCCGGGTCGGAACCGCGGACGGATTTATGCAGTGCAGAGATTAGGTTGTAGTGCCCATCCTGTGCCTTGTCATAGACTGGGGCGCGACGCTGGACGATCCGCGTCAGTCCCTCCGTATCGAAGACTTCTCCCTCCCGGGCAGCACGCCAAACCTCTTCCGCCAGGGTCAGCACAGCACGACCGTCGCCGTCCGCCATTCGAAGCAGGCTTGCACTTGCGTCATCTGTTAGCGGCAGCACCTTGCCCTCCGTGGTCTCCGCACGCTTCAGCAGCTCTTCAAGGCTTTCATCGTCATGCGACTTGAAGGTCAGGACGCGAGCGCGCGAAAGCAAAGCCGCGTTGAGTTCGAAGGACGGATTTTCGGTGGTCGCGCCGACCAAGATGACGGTCCCGTCTTCCATGACAGGGAGGAAACTGTCCTGCTGTGCCCGGTTGAAGCGATGAATCTCGTCGACGAACAATAGCGTCTGTCGGCCGTCCATTCGGCGTAGGCGCGCTGTTTCGAATACCTTTTTGAGATCGGCAACTCCCGAAAAAATAGCGGAAATCTGTTCAAAGGCGAGCCCCGCCTCGCCCGACAGCAACCGGGCGACGGTCGTCTTGCCAGTGCCCGGCGGCCCCCAGAAAATCATTGAGCCGAGTGAGCCGCTCTCGATCATGCGCCGCAACACGCCGTCTTCACCGGTCAAGTGCTCCTGACCGGTCACTTCCGAAAGGCTACGTGGCCGCAGGCGATCGGCGAGAGGCCGCCGATTGGCGACCTCCTCGGGAATACGCGGTGCAAAGAGATCGTCGCTCATCGGAAGAACTGTCGGATACGTTGGCCGTCGCGCTCGATCTCGACGCGCCAGAAGCTAGGATCCTCGTCAGCAATCCCGGCCAGCTCCTTGGTGGTCTTCACTTCCGTGCCGTTGATCGAAATGATGATGTCCTTCGGCTCGAAGCCGAGGCGAGCGGCAAGGGAATCTTCCTTCACCTCGGACACCACGACGCCAGTAGATTCGGAGGGCATGCGAAGCTCGTCAGCGACACGCGGCGACAGGTTTTCGACCACGGCTCCGGTAAATGGCGTGCGTCCGCCAATTGTACGCTGATCCCGCGGTGCTGTCTCAGGCGCTCTGGCGAGTGCCAATGCGATCTGCTCATCGCGGCCGTTTTCGACCACCGTCAACTGTACAGATTTGCCGAGCCCGGCCGTTGTGAGGCGATAGAGAAGCGCATCAGGATGCTCGACCGCAATGCCGTCGACGGCTGTCACGATTTCACCTGCCTTCAACCCGGCTTTCGCGGCCGGGCTGCCGTCACTTACCTTCACCACGAGGGCCCCGCGCGCTTTGCTGAGTCCGAGCGCTTCAGCAACCTCCGATGTCACCGCATCGAACGTCGCGCCGACATAGGGCCGCTCGAAGGATTTCACACCAGCATCGGCCGAGGCGAGGAATACCTTGACGAGGTTGGCGGGAATGGCAAAGCCGATACCGTTCGAGCCACCGCCGCGCGAGAAGATTGCGGTGTTGATGCCGATCAGTTCGCCCTTCATGTTCATGAGAGCACCACCGGAATTGCCGGGGTTGATCGAGGCGTCAGTCTGGATGAAGAAACCGAATTCGTTCTTGACGACCTGATTACGCGCCAACGCCGACACTATGCCGCTCGTCACTGTCTGGCCGACACCGAACGGGTTGCCGATCGCCAGGACCAGATCGCCGACTTCGACCGCATCGGAATTGCCGAGCGCAAGTGTCGGGAAGGTCTCCTTCGTATCGACCTTGAGAACGGCAAGATCGACGCGGTCGTCCCTCAAGACGACTTTGCACGGGAACTCACGCCCGTCGGAAAGGGCGACCTTGATGTCGTCCGCCCCCTCCACGACGTGATTGTTGGTGACGATCGTTCCGTTCGCCTCAACGATGACGCCCGATCCGAGCGACGACTGCTTTTCACTGCGGTTCGGCATTTGCTGGCCGAAAAACTGCTCGAAGAATGGATCGCCGGCGAAAGGGGACTGTCTGCGTACAGTCTTCTCCGCATAGACGTTCACCACGGCGCCGGACGTCTGCTTGACCAGCGGTGCGAAGGAAAGCTGCATCTCCATCTGGCTCTGCGGCACAGTCTTGGCCGTCTGGGCGTTGACGGAAACCGGTAGCGCGAGCACTAGAGCCACGAAAGGCAGGGCTGTGCGCTTCAACAGATCATGCATGGGAAGTCCTTCTGAAATTCTCTTGTGAAGACGTTGTAGCGCCGGACGCTAGAAAGGAAAGAGGGCAGAAGCATGAAGAATGAGGCGGCTCACGTACTGCTGAAAATGCCTCCCAAACTGATTCAGGAACGCGCCCCATACGGCTGATATCAATGGGTAAAAGAGAAGCAATGTCACCTATGGGAGACATCTTGACTCTACGGATGGCAGCGACCAGTCCTTCTCAAAGCGCGATAGAAACCGTCCCCCGTCAATTCACCCTGCAAACGCAACTCTGTTCTTGCCGAAGCCAACACGTGCATCATCTACCGCTAAGCAGATCCACCGGCAATTGAACAGGAACTCATGCATGAGACACCTCCGCAGCAGGCTTCTCCTTTTTTCGATATTTATCTTGTGCACAGGCCTGGCCAGCGATGCCTACTCCGCGAGCTTCGACTGTGAAGCCAAGGAGTTGAAGCCGGACGAAAAGGTGATCTGCGAGAACCGCTCGCTGAACGATGCCGATGTGAAGATGGTGACGACATTTGATCTGCTGTCCGGCCTGATGGCGATGGGTTCGCGCGGCACGCTACAGGATGAGCAAACGGCCTGGCTGAAGAAGCGCCAGGAATGCAGCGCAGATGCCGCCTGCATCAAGGCCGCCTATGACCAACGCTTGCAGCAGCTGGACGAGACCTACAAAAAAATAAACCGGCCGCTTTAGCGGCCGGTCCATTTCACATTCCCTTTTAATCAGGTCGTTCAGCGGCTGCCAAGATCGCGAACGGCACCGCGGTCGGCGCTGGTTGCAAATGCGGCATAGGCCTTCAGCGCAGTCGTGACGTTGCGCTTGCGCTGCTCGGCCGGATGCCAGCCCTTCTCCTCCTGCTCGGCGCGGCGTGTCGCCAGCTCCTTGTCATCAACCCGCAGGCTGATGGTGCGGTTTGGAATGTCGATATCGATCATATCGCCATCACGGACAAGGCCAATCGTGCCACCGTTCGCGGCTTCCGGCGACGCATGCCCGATCGACAGGCCCGATGTGCCCCCCGAGAAGCGTCCGTCGGTGATGAGAGCGCAAGCCTTGCCGAGGCCTTTCGATTTCAGATAGCTCGTCGGATAGAGCATTTCCTGCATGCCGGGGCCACCCTTCGGGCCTTCGTAGCGAATGACGACGACGTCCCCGGCAACGACCTGGTTCGAGAGGATCGCCTTCACGGCTGCATCCTGGCTTTCATAGACCTTGGCCGGGCCGGAGAACTTCAGGATCGATTCATCGACGCCTGCAGTCTTCACGATGCAGCCGTCGAGCGCGAGATTGCCCTTCAGAACCGCGAGGCCGCCGTCCTTAGAGAACGGATGTTCGACGGAGCGGATAACGCCGTTTTCGCGATCCGTGTCGAGGTCGTCCCATCGCGCTTCCTGGCTGAAGGCGACCTGTGTGGGGATGCCGCCGGGCGCGGCGCGGTAGAAGTTCCGAACTGTCTCGCTGTTGGTGCGGGTGATATCCCAGCGATCGATCGCGTCACCCAACGTTTCCGCATGGACAGTCGGGCAGTCGCGGTTGAGCAGGCCACCCTTCTCAAGCTCGCCCAGGATCGACATGATGCCGCCGGCGCGGTGAACGTCCTCCATGTGGACATCGTTCTTGGCAGGCGCAACCTTGGAGAGGCACGGGACGCGACGCGACAGCGCATCGATGTCGGCCATCGTGAAATCGATCTCGCCTTCATGCGCGGCCGCGAGGATGTGAAGGACGGTATTCGTCGAGCCCCCCATGGCGATATCGAGGGCCATCGCGTTCTCGAAGGCCTGCTTGGAAGCAATCGTGCGAGGCAGAGCCTTGATATCGTCCTGCTCGTAGTAGCGGCGTGCGAGATCGACGATCAGGTGGCCGGCTTCAACGAACAGGCGCTTGCGGTCGGCATGCGTTGCGAGCGTCGAGCCGTTGCCAGGCAGCGACAGGCCAAGTGCTTCGGTCAGGCAGTTCATCGAGTTGGCGGTGAACATGCCCGAGCATGAACCGCAGGTCGGACAGGCAGACCTTTCGATGACCTTGACGTCCTCGTCGCTGATCTTGTCGTCGGCTGCGGCAACCATGGCATCGACGAGGTCGAGCGCGTGGGTCTTGCCATTCAGGACGACCTTGCCGGCCTCCATCGGGCCGCCGGAGACGAAGACGGTCGGGATGTTGAGGCGGAGCGACGCCATCAGCATGCCGGGCGTGATCTTGTCGCAGTTCGAGATGCAGACCATGGCGTCGGCGCAGTGGGCGTTGACCATGTACTCGACGCTGTCGGCGATCAACTCGCGCGAGGGCAGCGAATAGAGCATGCCGTCATGGCCCATCGCGATACCGTCGTCGACGGCAATCGTGTTGAACTCCTTGGCGACGCCGCCGGCGGCTTCGATTTCGCGAGCTACGAGCTGGCCGAGGTCCTTGAGGTGGACATGGCCCGGCACGAACTGGGTGAAGGAGTTCACCACCGCAATAATCGGCTTGCCGAAATCCGAATCCTTCATGCCCGTGGCGCGCCAAAGGCCGCGCGCACCCGCCATATTGCGGCCGTGGGTCGTGGTTCTGGAACGATAGGCTGGCATTGGCATATTCCTTACGTGTCGGAAATTGTCGGCAACGCGGGGGCGCAATGATATAAGCGGCCAGGCTATCGCCGTATTTTGGAATTGTCCTAATCCAAACGGCCTTGGCTGTCACTACCGGGAACGCCGAAACCGGTACGCCTGGGCTCCCACGCTGGTCGGCCATATACGGCCGCTGTCGTGGTTTTGTTGCAGGCTATTCCATCAAACAGCGTACACGAAAAGTTGGCTTTCCGCGGGACCACCGGTGGGCATAGAGAATGATCCAAGGACGCGTTTGATGCGTTGAAGGTTTATACCGAGCTCATATGCTCAGGAGGTTTCCGATGCCAACCTATCGCCCCTCAAAGATTGCATCTTCGGAGATCACGCCGCAACAGCTATATCTCAGGCGCCGCGAATTCCTCGGTGCCGCGACGCTGGGCGCGATGGCGCTCTATGGCGCCAGCAAGGCCAGCGCTGCGGCATTGTCGGTCATCGAAAGCAAATACACGGTCGACGAGAAGGCGACGCCGCTGAAGGACGTAACGACCTATAACAATTTTTACGAATTCGGTTTGGACAAGGGCGATCCCTCCGCGCTTTCCGGCGACTTCAAGCCGCTGCCTTGGACGATCAAAGTCGATGGGATGGTCAACAAGCCCGGTACATTTGATGTCGAAGCGCTGATGAGGGAGTTCCCGATCGAAAGCCGAACTTACCGGATGCGCTGCGTCGAGGCGTGGTCGATGGTCATCCCATGGGACGGCTTCCCCCTCGCCTCACTCCTCAACAAGGTCGAGCCGCTTGGAAGCGCCAAGTACGTCGCCTTTGAGACAGTCGTGCGACCAGAGGAAATGCCGGGGCAAAAGGGCATATTCCAATCGCTGGAGTGGCCCTATGTTGAGGGGCTGCGGCTCGACGAAGCGCGTCATCCGCTGACGTTGTTAGCCGTCGGTCTCTACGGTGAGACTTTACCGAACCAAAACGGCGCGCCGATCCGGCTGGTCGTGCCCTGGAAGTACGGCTTCAAAGGCATCAAGTCGATCGTGCGGATCACGTTGACCGACAAGGAACCGAAGAACACCTGGCAAGTGACCAATCCGCAGGAATACGGCTTCTACGCCAACGTCAATCCGGAGGTCGATCATCCACGTTGGAGCCAGGCGACCGAGCGACGGATCGGCGAAAGCGGCTTCTTCGGCGCGAGCCGACACCCCACCCTCCCGTTCAATGGCTATGCCGACGAGGTAGCCAGCCTCTACAGCGGCATGGACCTTCGGAAGAACTTCTGATGTCGGGATTGTCGCTCAGCCTGCCGAAGCGCTGGCAGCCGGCCTCCGTGTGGGCTCTCTATGTCGTGGGGCTGCTACCTGCCGCATGGACCTTTTATCTCGGCGCCACGAATCAGCTCGGTGCCGATCCGGTGAAGACCTTCGAACTGTTCCTTGGCCTTTGGGCGATCCGCTTCCTCATCCTGACGCTCGCCGTTAGCCCTGCCCGCGACCTGCTCGGATGGAACTATCTGCGCTATCGCCGCGCCCTTGGGCTTCTCTGTTTCTACTATGTGGCGATGCACTTTACCGTTTACCTGGTGCTGGACCAAGCACTCGATCTCTCCGCGGTGGTGAATGATGTCCTCAAGCGGCCCTTCATCATGTTCGGCATGGCGGGCTTGACGCTGCTCATTCCGCTTGCCGTAACGTCAAACAATCTATCTATCCGCAAGCTCGGCTCGAAATGGATCTGGCTGCACAAGCTGGTCTACATCATAGCCGCCGCCGGCGCCGTGCACTTCGCGCTATCGACGAAGGTCCTCGACCTCGAGCAATATGTCTACGTCGGCGTGATCATCCTGTTGATCCTTTATCGCTCGTGGCGACCAATCGGACGGAGCAGGAAGCGTGGTCAGGGTCGCGAGCGCACGCGGGCTGCAGCGACCGCGTCGTGATTTGTCTGAGTTGGTATAAGGATCGCTCTGAAGCTGGGCCGGCTCGCGCCGGTCACTCTTCCTTTGCCGGTTGATTGATCATGGCTTCGATGTTGTAGCCATTTGGATCGAGAACAAAGCAGGCGTAATAATCTGGAGTATATTGTGGGCGTGGGCCGGGAGAACCATTGTCTTTGGCGCCAGCTTCGAGTGCGGCCTGATAGAACGCGTCTACTTCCGCCGTGCTCCGAGCGCGAAAGGCGATGTGCAGGCGAGTCAAAGGCGACACGCTGTCCGCCTGCTGGATCTCGAACAGGCAACCATTGCCAATATCGAAGGCCCAGAACACGCTCTCCTCACCGAACGAAAGTTCGTATCCCAGCGGCGCAAATGCCCTCTCATAGAAGAGCTTGCTCTTTGCCAGATCACTCACTGCGATCGTCATATGGTCGATCAAGCGCACACTCCCTCAGGCGTTCATGGAAGTCGGCAAGCTAGCCCCGATCTCAAAACCGCTCAACACGTCGCCTGAAGCGCACGAGACCGCATTGGCGTTTACGGCTGCATCAAGGGACAGCGAGCACCCTCCCGAGTAGCGATCTCTCAAAACGAAAACAGCCGGGCTTTGCAGCCCGGCTGTTTTGCTTCCGGCGGACCGGAAAGGATTAAGCGGCTTCAGCTGCAGCAGCTTCGGCTTCAACGCGAGCCTTGTCAGCTGCGCCCTTGGCGTAGGTGTCGCGGTCAACGAATTCGATGACGGCGAGAGCAGCGTTGTCGCCCTGGCGGTAGCCGGCCTTCATGATACGCAGGTAGCCGCCGTTGCGGGTTGCGTAGCGCGAAGCGATCGTGTCGAACAACTTCGAAACGACAGCGGCGTCACGGATCTGCGAGATCGCCTGACGACGAGCGTGCAGGTCGCCGCGCTTGCCGAGGGTGACGAGCTTTTCAACGATCGGACGGATTTCCTTTGCCTTCGGCAGGGTGGTCACGATCTGCTCATGGGTGATGAGCGAAGCCGCCATGTTGGCAAACATTGCCTTGCGGTGGCTAGCGGTTCTATTCAGCTTGCGGCCGGCTTTACCGTGGCGCATTGCTATTCTCCTTCACTTGCAGGCATCCGCCTGCCGTTTGAACGTTAGTATTGGTCTTCGTAGCGCTTGGCGAGATCTTCAATGTTCTCAGGCGGCCATGCCGGCACTTCCATGCCGAGGTGCAGGCCCATGGAAGCGAGAACTTCCTTGATTTCGTTCAGCGACTTGCGACCAAAATTCGGCGTGCGGAGCATTTCTGCTTCGGTCTTCTGAATGAGGTCGCCGATGTAGACGATGTTGTCGTTCTTCAGGCAGTTTGCCGAGCGAACAGACAGTTCGAGTTCGTCCACCTTCTTGAGGAGCGCCGGGTTGAAAGCGAGTTCGGTGACTGCTTCCTCTTCGGTTTCCTTCTGCGGCTCGTCGAAGTTGACGAACACGCCAAGCTGATCCTGGAGGATGCGGGCCGCGAAAGCGACAGCATCTTCACCGGAGATCGAACCATCGGTCTCGATCGTCATGTTCAGCTTGTCGTAGTCGAGAACCTGTCCTTCGCGGGTATTTTCAACCTTGTAGGACACCTTCTTGACCGGCGAATAGAGGCTGTCAACCGGGATGAGACCGATCGGAGCATCTTCCGCACGATTGCGGTCGGCCGGAACGTAGCCCTTGCCGTTGTTGACGGTGAATTCCATACGGATTTCGGCGCCCTCGTCGAGCGTGCAGATGACATGCTCGGGATTGAGGATTTCGATATCGCCGACCGTCTGGATGTCGCCAGCCGTTACAACGCCCGGGCCCTGCTTACGCACGACCATGCGCTTTGCGTCATCGCCATCCATCTTGATGGCGATTTCCTTGATGTTGAGGACGATGTCCGTGACGTCCTCGCGGACGCCCGGGATCGACGAGAACTCATGCAGCACGCCATCGATCTGCACAGCCGTCACTGCGGCACCGCGCAGCGAGGACAGCAGAACGCGGCGAAGCGCGTTGCCGAGGGTGAGGCCGAAACCGCGCTCCAGCGGCTCTGCTACGAGCGTCGCCTTGGTGCGCGAGCTCGAAGAGAACTCGACCTTGTTCGGCTTGATCAATTCCTGCCAGTTTTTCTGAATCATATTTTTGCCTTCCGTTCGTTGTCACCATCCAATCGTGACAACCGAGCTTGAGAAGCACCGGGAGCGAAAACCCGCTCACCGGTGTTGTGAATGGCGATGATCAGACGCGGCGCTTCTTGCGCGGGCGGCAACCATTGTGCGGGATCGGCGTCACGTCGCGGATGGACGTGATCATGAAACCAGCAGCCTGGAGCGCGCGCAGAGCGGATTCACGACCCGAACCCGGACCGCAAACTTCGACTTCCAGCGACTTCATGCCATGTTCCTGAGCCTTCTTGGCGCAGTCTTCAGCAGCGATCTGAGCAGCGAACGGGGTCGACTTGCGCGAGCCCTTGAAGCCCTTGGCGCCAGCGGACGACCAGGCAATGGCGTTGCCCTGTGCGTCGGTGATCGTGATCATGGTATTGTTGAACGTCGAGTTGACGTGAGCAACGCCCGACGAAATGTTTTTACGTTCGCGACGGCGAACGCGTACGGCTTCCTTGGCCATTTGTATCCCTTTCTTGGATCTCTGCACCGCCGTAATGCCAGCGGCTACACCGGAACGAGACCTTGCGGCCCTGCCCGAAACTCAAAAGAGGCCGGCGCAGACCGCCAGCCCCCTCACCTCCGGTTTCCCGGAAATTACTTCTTCTTACCAGCGATTGCCTTTGCCGGACCCTTGCGGGTGCGAGCATTGGTGTGCGTGCGCTGACCGCGGACCGGAAGGCCACGGCGATGACGCAGGCCGCGGTAGCAACCCAGGTCCATCAGACGCTTGATGTTCATCGAGGTCTCACGACGCAGGTCACCTTCAACCTGATAATCGCGGTCGATGGTCTCGCGGATCTGCAGGACTTCAGAGTCCGTCAGCTGATGGACGCGCTTGTCAGCCGGCAGGCCGACCTTTTCCATGATTTCCTGCGCGAATTTTGGACCGATCCCGTGAATATACGTCAGCGCGATAACGACGCGCTTCGCAGTCGGGATGTTGACGCCAGCGATACGTGCCACGCCTATTCTCCTTGCGTTCCCGTTGCCATCCGGCAAGAGGCTTTTCGTTATGCAGCCGGACTGGCCGCTCGTTCAAATTTGGGTTCGTACATGTCAAAAAGACCGAACCCGGACTTCCGTGGAAATCCGCGCCGATCGCATCAAATGTCGCGAGTTGGCGCGGTGTTTAGCGGAATCAGTGCTGAAAAGCAACCGCTTCCGCCAAGTTTATTTTCAAAGACTAAAGCTTCGAAAGTATCTTATCGATCTCACCGGTGACGTGATCGATATCCGCCATGCCATCGACCGACTTCAGCTTGCCCTTGGCATAGTAGTAGCCGATCAACGGAGATGTCTCCTTGTAGTAGGCTTGGAGGCGCGTGACGACGGTTTCTCGATTGTCGTCAGGGCGGCGCTTAAAGTGCGTCGAGCCGCAACGGTCGCAGACCCCTTCCACTTTCGGCTTGACGTTGGTGTCGTGGTAGCCTGCGCCACAGTTGGAGCAGGTGTAGCGCCCGGAGACGCGGTCCGCGAGGACGTTGTCGTCAACCTGAATCTCGATCACGGTCGAGAGCTCGAGGCCCTTACCCTTTAGCATGGCTTCCGTCGCGTCGGCCTGAACCAGCGTGCGCGGAAAACCGTCGAGAATGAAACCCTTGGCGCAATCCGGAGCATCCAGACGCTCGGAGACGATGGCATTGACGATCTCATCTGAGACAAGCTTGCCGGCGTCCATCACTGCCTTTGCGCGCTTGCCGACCTCCGTACCGGCCGCAACGGCAGCACGGAGCATGTCACCCGTGGAAAGTTGCGGAATTCCGTACTTCTCCACGATCCGCTGAGCCTGGGTCCCCTTACCCGCGCCCGGCGGCCCTAACAGTATGAGTCTCATCGGCCCCTCTTTCCTCCACGCAACTTCGATTTCTTGATCAAGCCTTCGTACTGCTGTGCGATCAGATGACCCTGAATCTGTGCCACCGTATCGAGAGTTACGCTAACCACGATCAAGAGCGAAGTGCCACCCAGGGACAACGGAATGCCCGTTTGCGACACAAGAATTTCAGGCAGAATACACACGAAAACGAGGTAGATCGCGCCAATCACCGTAATGCGGGTCAGCACGTAGTCGATATACTCGGCAGTCCGCTCACCCGGACGGATACCGGGGATGAAGCCACCATGCTTCTTCAGATTGTCGGCCGTGTCCTTAGGATTGAAGACAATGGCCGTATAGAAGAAAGCAAAGAAGGCGATCAGCAGACCGTAGAGAAGCATGTAGAGCGGTTGGCCATGGCCGAGGGCTGCCACAACCGAAGTTGCCCATGCTGGCAAAGCTGCGTTGTTCGCGAAGCCTGCGAGCGTCGCGGGCAGCAACAGGAGCGAGGACGCGAAGATCGCCGGGATAACACCCGAGGTGTTGAGCTTCAGCGGCAGGTGCGACGTGTCGCCCTGGAACATCCGATTGCCGACCTGACGCTTCGGATACTGGATCAGAAGCCGGCGCTGCGCACGCTCAACGAAAACGATGATGGCGATAACGGCAATCGCGATGACAATGACCGCGAGAATCAGCGTCGTAGACAGGGCGCCGGTGCGGCCGAGTTCGAGCGTGCCGGCAAGCGCCTGCGGAAGGCCGGCTGCGATACCTGCAAAGATGATCAGGGAAATACCGTTACCAATGCCGCGCGACGTGATCTGCTCGCCGAGCCACATCAGGAACATCGTGCCGCCGAGCAGGGTAACAACCGTGGAAACACGGAAGAAGATGCCCGGATCGACAACAAGGCCATTGCCGCTCTCAAGACCGACCGAAATCCCGTAAGCCTGAAGCGCACCGAGGAGCACCGTGCCATAGCGCGTGTACTGGTTGATAATCTTGCGGCCCTGTTCGCCTTCCTTCTTCAGGTTCTCAAGCGCCGGGACAACCGAGGTCATCAGCTGCACGATAATCGAAGCGGAAATGTAGGGCATGATGCCGAGCGCAAAGATTGCCATACGCTGCACGGCGCCGCCCGAGAACATGTTGAACAGACCGAGAATACCACCCGCCTGCCCGCGGAATGCCTGAGCATAGGCTTCTGGATTGAGGCCCGGAAGCGGAATGTGCGTACCCAACCGGTATACGAGGAGAGCTGCCAGTGTGAACCACAGGCGCTTCTTGAGATCCTCGGCTTTGGCGAAGGTCGAGAAATTGAGGTTGGAAGCCAACTGTTCCGCTGCAGACGCCATGCGATTCTCCGCGCTACCGATTTCGGGCTCAAGCCAAGCGAAGTGCAGGACCCGGAATCAGCATTCTGAATTATTCAAAAGCGGGCTTCGGACGGATTGCGGACGCAACCTATGCCTCACCCTTGTGTTCGTTCCTACCGCCCATGACGCACGTGCGTCCAGCCGGCTTTTGTGAGGCTCACATATGGGAGCAAAATCGCCCGGTGTGAAGCACCCCGGGCGACTTATCATAGATTAAATTACTCTGCAGCTGCGGCAGAAAGAAGCGTGACGGAACCGCCAGCCTTTTCGATCTTTTCGATCGCCGGCTTGGAAGCACCAGCTACTTCGAACTTGACCTTTGCCTTCAGCTCGCCGTCGGCGAGAACGCGAACACCATCCTTGACGCGGCGAATCACGCCCGCAGCCTTGAGAGCTGCTGCGTCGACAGTCGCCTTGGCGTCGAGTTTGCCGGCGTCGATGGCGGTCTGAACACGCTCCAGCGACACGACGACGAAGTCGGCCTTGAAGATGTTGTTGAAGCCGCGCTTCGGTAGACGACGGTAGATTGGCATCTGACCGCCTTCAAAGCCGTTGATGGCAACGCCTGAACGGGACTTCTGACCCTTGACGCCGCGACCACCGGTCTTGCCTGAGCCCGAACCAATACCGCGGCCGAGGCGCTTGCGGCTGTGGGTCGAACCTTCGTTGTCTTTGATTTCATTGAGTTTCATAGCGAATCTCCCGGCTTACTTCTCGTCGACGACGCGAACGAGATGCTGGACAGCACGGATCATGCCGCGAACGGAAGGGGTATCTTCCAGCGTGCGGCGACGGTGCATCTTGTTCAGTCCGAGGCCGATCAGCGTGCGCTGCTGGACATCTGGACGGCGAATCGGGCTGCCGATCTGCTCGACGGTGACCGTCTTCGCTTCGGTCTTCTTTGTAGCCTTGGCCATGGATCAGCTCCTCTTATTCTTCAGAAGCGTTACCAGAAGCGGCACGGCGAGCCTGGAGCGTTGCATACTTGATGCCGCGCTGAGCTGCGATGTCCTTCGGGTGAACCTGGTGCTTCAGAGCGTCGAAGGTAGCGCGAACCATGTTGTATGGGTTCGACGAACCGGTCGACTTGGCGACGACGTCGTGAACGCCGAGCGTTTCGAAAACAGCGCGCATCGGGCCACCGGCGATGATACCGGTACCGACCTTAGCCGAACGAAGCAGAACCTTGCCGGCGCCATGGCGGCCATGAACGTCGTGATGCAGCGTACGACCGTCACGCAGCGGTACGAAGATCAGTTCGCGCTTGGCAGCTTCAGTCGCCTTGCGGATTGCTTCCGGCACTTCGCGCGCCTTGCCGTGACCGAAGCCAACGCGGCCCTTCTGGTCACCGACGACGACGAGAGCAGCGAAACCGAAACGGCGGCCACCCTTTACAACCTTCGCAACGCGGTTGATCGCGACCAGCTTGTCGACGAACTCGCTATCGCGTTCTTCACGGTTCTGGCGATCGTCGCGAGAACCTCTTCTTTCCTGTGCCATTGTCCTTTTCCTTTTTCTTTTGCGGGTGGAACGGCAAACAAAACGAGGACCGCATCAACCTCTCCTTAGGAAGAGTGTTTGCGGTCCGGTGAAAATCCGGCCGGAAGCCTGAGGCTCCGGCCGGAAATCTTGATCAGAAGGACAGACCGCCTTCGCGGGCTGCGTCTGCCAAAGCCTTGATGCGGCCGTGGTAGATGAAGGCGCCACGGTCGAACACGACTTCCTTGACGCCTGCCTTCGAAGCGCGCTCAGCAACGAGCTTGCCTACGAGAGCGGCGGCTGCCGTGTCAGCACCGGTCTTCAGAGAACCGCGCAGGTCCTTATCGAGGGTCGAGGCGGACGCGAGCGTCTTGCCTGCAACATCGTCGATGACCTGAACGTAAATGTTCTTCGAGGAGCGATGAACCGACAGGCGCGGCCGACCATTGGCCACCGACTTGAGGTGACGGCGCACGCGGTTGGCACGACGTGCAAGTGCTTCTTTCCTGCTAGCCATTTCGCGTGATCCTTACTTCTTCTTGCCTTCTTTGCGAACGATGCGTTCGCCGGCATACTTGACGCCCTTGCCCTTGTAAGGCTCAGGACCGCGGTATTCGCGGATTTCGGCGGCAACCTGACCGACCTGCTGCTTATTGATGCCGGTGACAACAATTTCAGTAGGCTTCGGAACAGCGATCGTGATGCCGACCGGAGGCTCATAGACCACGTCGTGGCTGAAACCGAGTGCCAGCTGCAGGTTCTTGCCCTGAAGCGACGCGCGGTAACCGACGCCGTTGATTTCGAGCTTGCGCTCAAAGCCGTCCTTGACGCCCTTGAAGATGTTTTCGATCATCGTGCGGGACATGCCCCACTTCGAACGAGCATCCTTGGACTGCGTGAGCGGCGTGACCACAACCGCATTGTTTTCGAGCGTAACGCCGACTTCGTCGTTTGCGACGAAGAACAGCTCGCCCTTCGGGCCCTTTGCAGTAACCTTCTGGCCTTCGACCGTAGCCGTAATCCCAGCAGGTACCTGAACGGGCTTTTTACCGATACGAGACATGTTTCAATCCTGTCTGTTCGCTATGGAGATCCTTGCTCAGCCTTAGAAGACCGAGCAAAGAACCTCGCCACCAACGTTCTGTTCGCGAGCCTGGTGATCGGCCATCACGCCCTTCGGGGTCGAAAGGATGGTGATGCCGAGGCCGTTCGCGACCTGCGGAATGGACTTGACCGAGACATAAACCCGGCGGCCCGGCTTGGACACACGGCCGATCTCACGGATCACCGATGCGCCTTCGTAGTACTTCAGCTCGATGCTGAGTTCCGACTTGCCATTGCCGAAATCGACAACAGAATAGCCACGGATGTAGCCTTCGGACTGCAGAACATCGAGAACGCGTGCACGGAGCTTCGAAGCAGGCGTCGATACCGACGACTTGCGGCGAGAAGCGCCGTTGCGGATGCGAGTGAGCATATCGCCCAACGGATCAGTCATTGTCATCTAACCTGCTCCTTACCAGCTCGACTTGACGATGCCCGGCACCTTGCCGAGATTGCCGAGTTCACGCAGCGCGATACGCGACATGCGCAGTTTGCGGTAGTATGCGCGCGGACGGCCCGATACTTCACAACGGTTGCGAATACGGGTCTTCGATCCATCGCGCGGCAGGGATGCCAGCTTGATCGAGGCCTTGAACCGCTCTTCGATCGGAAGAGCCTGGTTCATGATGATCGCCTTCAGAGCTGCGCGCTTGGCAGCCTGGTTAGCGACCGTAGTACGGCGGCGCTTGTTCTTTTCAACTGCGCTTGTCTTCGCCATGTGCGGTTCCTTTTCTACGCTCGTCGTTACGGTTACTGACGGAACGGGAAGCTAAACTCTGTAAGCAGAGCCCGTGCTTCGTCGTCCTTCGTTGCCGTCGTGCAAACGATGATGTCCATGCCCCACATCTGATCAACCTTATCGTAGTTGATCTCAGGGAACACAATGTGCTCCTTGATGCCCATGGCAAAGTTGCCACGGCCGTCAAAGCTCTTCGGGTTCAGGCCGCGGAAGTCGCGAACACGCGGAAGAGCGATGTTCACGAGACGGTCCAGGAACTCGTACATGCGAGCGCCGCGCAGGGTAACCTTTGCGCCGATCGGCATCTGCTCGCGGACCTTGAAGCCAGCGATGGAGTTGCGTGCACGGGTGATGACCGGCTTCTGACCAGCGATAGCGGCCAGGTCAGCTGCAGCAACAGTCGGCTTCTTCGAATCAGCCGTTGCTTCGCCAACACCCATGTTGATTACAATCTTGTCGAGCTTCGGAATCATCATTTCGTTGGCGTAGGAGAACTTCTCCTGCATCGCCGCACGAATGCGCTCGACATATTCCTTCTTGAGCCGCGGCTCGTACTTTGCGTTAGCCATCAGATCACCTCACCGGAACGCTTAGCCACACGGACCTTCTTGCCGTCAACAACCTTGAAACCGACGCGGGTCGGCTTGCCGTCCTTGTCGATGATCGAGAGGTTGGACAAGTGAACCGAGGCTTCCTTGCTGATGATGCCGGCTTCCTGGGTCTGCGTCTGGCGCTGGTGGCGCTTTACGACGTTGACGCCACGAACTACGGCGCGATCTTCCTTGGGCAGAACCTGAAGGACTTCGCCGGTACGGCCCTTGTCCTTGCCTGCGAGCATGACGACCTTGTCGCCCTTACGAATCTTTTGCATCGTTCGCGCTCCTTACAGTACTTCGGGAGCCAGCGAGATGATCTTCATGTGGTTCTTGGCGCGAAGTTCGCGCGGAACCGGTCCGAAGATGCGGGTGCCGATCGGCTCTTTTTTGTTGTCGATGAGGACTGCTGCATTCGTGTCGAAGCGGATGATGGAACCATCAACGCGACGGATTTCCTTGGCGGTCCGAACGACCACCGCCTTCATCACGTCACCCTTCTTCACGCGGCCGCGCGGGATCGCTTCCTTGATCGAAACGACGATAACGTCGCCGATCCCGGCATACTTGCGCTTCGAGCCGCCCAGCACCTTGATGCACATGACACGACGTGCGCCGGAATTATCCGCCACGTCGAGGTTTGTTTGCATCTGAATCATATCAGGTCGCCTTTTTGGTTTACCGGAATGGTTGGGCTAGAAGCCCCCTTCCCCGGCTTATGAAAATTGTCAGCCGGCCGCTTGCCACGAGAGCAGGCGAAAACACGGCATAGCTTGAATAGCGCGGGATCGATCGTGCCAGGGTGGTTTCCCCAATGGGACCTTCCGTGCGCTCAAAGCAAAAGAACGCTCGCCGAACGAGCGTTCTGACGCTGCTTCATACAGATATTTCCGCGAGACGCAAGGCCTCGCGCAAAAATCTTACTTGGCCTGGGCGGAAACGACCGTCCAACGCTTGTCCTTGGAGATCGGCGCGCATTCCTCGATGGATACGCTATCGCCGATCTTGTACTGATTGTTTTCGTCGTGGGCCTTGTACTTCTTGGAACGACGAACGGTCTTCTGGAGCAGCGGGTGAGCGAAACGACGCTCAACGCGAACAACTACAGTCTTTTCGTTCTTGTCGCCAACGACGACGCCCTGCAGGATGCGCTTCGGCATATTCTTAGGCCTTTGCTTCTGCCGCCTTCTGGCGGGCAATGGTTTTCACGCGGGCGATGTCCTTGCGAACTTCGTTGACGCGAGAGGACTTTTCGAGCTGGCCGGTGGCCTTCTGGAAGCGCAGGTTGAACTGCTCCTTCTTCAGGTCGGCGAGCTTGTCCTTGAGCTGATCGGCCGTCAGGCCGCGAACTTCTTCGGCTTTCATGTGCCTTGCTCCTTACTCTGCAATGCGCTGTACGAAGCGCGTCTTGACCGAGAGCTTGGCAGAGCCGAGGCGAAGCGCTTCGCGAGCGATCTCTTCGCTGACACCGTCGATTTCGAACATCATACGGCCTGGCTTGACCTTGCATGCCCAATATTCAACAGAGCCCTTACCCTTACCCATACGGACTTCGGTCGGCTTTGCGGTTACCGGAACATCCGGGAACACGCGGATCCATACACGGCCGGCGCGCTTCATGTAACGCGTGATCGCGCGGCGGGCCGCTTCGATCTCGCGTGCATTTACGCGGTTCGGCTCTTGAGCCTTAAGGCCGAATTCACCGAAGGCCAGGTCAGAACCACCCTTGGCGACGCCCTTGATGCGGCCCTTAAATTGCTTGCGGTACTTGGTACGCTTTGGCTGCAACATTTTCTTATTCTCCGAACTTATCTGCCACCAACGCTATTAAGCGTTGTCGCGGCGACGATCGCGATCACGGCTTGCCGGACCCTGAGCGTCACCCTCGAGTGCGCGGCGCTCGGAGGCCATCGGATCATGCTCAAGGATTTCGCCCTTGAAGATCCAAACCTTGATGCCGCAAATGCCAAAAGCGGTTTCCGCTTCAGCTGTGCCGTAGTCGATGTCAGCGCGCAGCGTGTGCAGCGGAACGCGACCTTCGCGGTACCACTCCGTACGAGCGATTTCAGCACCGCCGAGACGGCCTGCGCAGGTGATCTTGATGCCTTCGGCGCCAAGACGCATTGCAGACTGAACGGCACGCTTCATGGCGCGACGGAAAGCAACACGACGCTCGAGCTGCTGAGCGATCGACTGTGCGACGAGCGTAGCGTCGACTTCCGGCTTGCGAACTTCAACGATGTTGAGGTGCGTTTCGGAATTCGTCATATCAGACAGCTTCTTGCGAAGCTTGTCGATGTCTGCGCCCTTCTTGCCGATGATCAGGCCCGGACGAGCCGAGTGGATCGTAACGCGGCACTTCTTGTGCGGACGCTCGATGACCACCTTGGCGATACCAGCCTGCTTCAGTTCGCTCATCACGAACTTGCGCATCTTCAGGTCTTCGTGCAGCAGCTGACCGTACTCGGCATTGTCCGCAAACCAGCGGCTATCCCAGGTACGGTTGATGCCAAGACGGAAACCGATTGGATTGATTTTCTGACCCATTATGCGGCCTCCTCTTGTGCCTGCACTTCGCGGACAACGATCGTGAGGTGCGCGAACGGCTTCTCGATGCGAGATGCGCGGCCACGGCCACGAGCGTGGAAACGCTTCATGACGATCGACTTGCCGACGTAGGCTTCTGCGACAACCAGCGTGTCAACGTCGAGGTCGTGGTTGTTCTCGGCGTTTGCGATCGCAGATTCGAGCGTCTTCTTGACGGCGCCTGCGATGCGCTTGCGGGAGAATTCCAGCTCAGCGAGTGCACGATCGACCTTCTTGCCGCGGATAGCCGCAGCAACGAGGTTGAGCTTCTGTGGGCTGACGCGGAGCGTACGGGCGACTGCTTGCGCCTCGTTGTCCTTCAGCCGGCGTTCGGCTTTTGCCTTGCCCATGATTACTTCCTCTTTGCCTTCTTGTCCGCACCGTGACCGTAGTAGGTCCGGGTCGGAGAGAATTCACCGAATTTATGACCGACCATGTCTTCATTGACGCTGACCGGAACATGCTTGCTGCCGTTGTAGACGCCGAAGGTGAGACCGACGAACTGCGGCAGGATCGTGGAGCGACGGCTCCAGATCTTGATTACTTCTGCACGTCCGCCTTCACGAACCTTCTCAGCCTTCTTGAGAAGATAGCCGTCAACGAACGGACCTTTCCATACTGAACGAGCCATTGGAGACTTCCTCTCTTACTTCTTACGCTGATGACGCGAGCGCATGATCATCTTGTCGGTCGACTTGTTCGACCGTGTGCGCTTGCCCTTGGTCGGCTTGCCCCACGGAGTAACCGGGTGACGGCCACCAGAGGTGCGGCCTTCACCACCGCCGTGCGGATGGTCGACCGGGTTCATGACGACACCGCGGTTGTGCGGACGCTTGCCGCGCCAAACAGTACGACCGGCCTTGCCGTCGTTGATGTTGGCATGGTCAGGGTTCGAAACCGCACCGATCGAAGCAAGGCAGGAGCCATGGACGAGACGCTGTTCGCCAGAGTTCAGGCGAAGGATCGCCATGCCCTGGTCGCGACCGACGAGCTGAGCGTAACCACCGGCGGAGCGAGCGATCTGACCGCCCTTGCCCGGCTTCATTTCCACGTTGTGGATGATGGAGCCGACCGGGATGTACTGCAGCGGCATGGTGTTGCCGGGCTTTACGTCGACAGCCTTTTCCGAAGCGATAACCTTGTCGCCAGCAGCAAGGCGCTGCGGAGCGATGATGTAGGCCTTCTCGCCGTCAGCATAGCTGATCAGCGCGATGAACGCCGTACGGTTCGGGTCGTATTCGATACGCTCGACAGTGCCTTCGACGTCGAACTTGCGACGCTTGAAGTCGATCAGGCGATACGTACGCTTGTGACCGCCGCCGATGAATCGAGCGGTGATGCGGCCGAGGTTGTTACGACCGCCGCTCTTTGTCAGACCTTCCGTCAGCGCCTTGACCGGCTTGCCCTTGTAGAGCGAGGAGCGATCAACGATGACCAGCTGACGCTGGCTCGGGGTCGTCGGATTGAATGTTTTCAATGCCATTTTTTTATACCTCAGAGACCGGTGGAGACGTCGATCGTCTGGCCTTCAGCCAAAGTCACGATTGCCTTCTTCACGTCCTTCTGCTTGCCGGCAATACCACGAAAACGCCTGGTCTTGCCCTTGCGGAGCAGAGTGTTGACGGCCGTGACCTTGACGCCAAAGAGCGCCTCGACTGCAGCCTTGATTTCCGGCTTCGACGCCGTCTTGGCGACATTGAAAACAACCTGATTGTTTTCCGATACCAGAGTGGACTTTTCGGTGATCGCCGGCGAGACGATCACATCATAGTGGCGAAGATCGGTCACTTGAAACGCTCCTCTAGAGCTTCAACGGCAGCCTTGGAAAGCACGAGCTTGCCACGGCGCACGATGTCATAAACGTTGATGCCCTGGATCGGCAGAACATCGATGTTCGGGATGTTCTGGGCTGCGAGCTTGAAGTTGCCATCAAGTTCAGCGCCACCGATGAAGAGAGCGTTGGTCAGGCCGAGTGTCTCGAAGGTCGATGCCAGCGCCTTGGTCTTTGCTTCAGCAGCAACCAGGTTGTCGATGATGATGACATCGTCGGACTTCAGCTTGGCGGAGAGAGCGAGACGCAGGCCGAGAGCGCGAACCTTCTTCGGAAGGTCGTGTTCGTGGCTGCGAACAACCGGGCCGTGAGCCTTACCACCGCCGCGGAACTGCGGAGCACGAGCCGAATGGTGACGAGCGCGGCCCGTACCCTTCTGCTTGTACATCTTGGCACCGGTACGCCATACTTCGGCGCGGCCCTTAGCCTTGTGCGTGCCCTGCTGCTTCTTGGCAAGCTGCCAGCGGATAACGCGGGCGAGAATGTCTTCGCGGGGCTCGAGGCCGAAAATCGCGTCAGAAAGAGAAACCTTCCCTGCGTCTTTTCCCTCGAGGGTCTTGACGTTGAATTCCATTGGTCTGGCTCCCTTACTTCGCGGCCGACTTGACGGCGTCGCGCACAATGATCCAGGCACCCTTGGAACCGGGTACAGCACCCTTGATCAGGATCAGACCGCGATCTTCATCGGTCGAAACCACTTCCAGGTTCTGAGTCGTAACGCGCGTCTGGCCCATGTGACCAGCCATCTTCTTGTTCTTGAAAACCTTGCCCGGATCCTGGCGCGAGCCGGTCGAACCGTGCGAGCGGTGCGAAACAGACACACCGTGCGTGGCGCGAAGACCGCCGAAGCCGTGACGCTTCATGGCGCCCGCAAAGCCCTTACCAATCGTCGTGCCGGTGACATCGACGAGCTGTCCGGCGGCGAAGTGGCCAGCCTTGAGCTCGGTGCCGACGTCGAGCAGGTTGTCTTCCGTCACGCGGAATTCAGCGAGCTTCGCCTTCGGCTCGACGTTGGCGATGGCGAAGTTGCCGCGCATTGCCTTCGACGTGTTCTTGACCTTTGCCGCGCCAGCACCAAGCTGAACTGCGGCGTAGCCGTTCTTTTCTACTGTGCGCTGGGCTACAACCTGGCAGCCTTCCATACGCAGTACTGTTACCGGAACATGTTCGCCGGCGTCGTTATAGACGCGGGTCATGCCGACCTTCTGTGCAATCACACCTGAACGCATCGGTTCAATCCTTCCAACTCAGCTCGAGCAGGGCTCAGAGCTTGATCTCAACATCGACACCAGCGGCGAGATCGAGCTTCATCAGCGCGTCTACCGTCTGCGGTGTCGGGTCAACGATGTCGAGAAGGCGCTTGTGCGTGCGCATCTCGAACTGCTCGCGGCTCTTCTTGTCGATGTGTGGGGACCGGTTGACCGTAAACTTCTCGATGCGAGTCGGAAGCGGAACGGGGCCCCGGACGCTTGCGCCGGTGCGCTTCGCCGTCGACACGATCTCGCGCGTCGAAGCGTCGAGAATGCGGTGATCGAACGCCTTCAGGCGAATGCGGATATTTTGGCCGTTCATTCGACGTTATCCTTGTGTTTGTTATCCCGTGCGCCTTTTGGGTAGGCACGGGCTGTTCTTATTCCTAAGGCGGACCACCGGTTTCAAAGATCGAGAGAGGCCACGGGTTACCGCGCCCCTATCCAGTCTTCAGGCCTTTCGGCCACCTTATTGTTTGTTGTAGTCACCCGATTCGATAAACGAAGCAGGGCGCAAACAGCGCTCGCGCGCCATGTGCAACATTTTCTTGTAATAAGCAAGCGGCCAAAGCCACTTGCTTCATAATATTGTCATCGAAGCGGCCACTCCGTTGAGAGTGGCCGTTACGAAGATTACTCGACGATCG
>UBMU01000047.1 GCA_900466605.1 Hyphomicrobiales bacterium | reverse complement strand
CGCCAAGCGCGGGGCTTTTTGTGTGGCTTAAGAAGTCCGCAAGCGCTTGAACCGGTTGCCGACAGACTCCGGTTTTGCGACCGTGGAGAACGCCAGCTGCTAAGCAGCGGGTTTAAATTGGCGATCGTGTTGAACGGGAAGTTACAATGAGTCGTTTTTGGAGCCCGCTTGTCCACTCCTTGACCCCGTACGTTGCCGGTGAACAACCGACCATAAGCGGGCTGGTGAAGCTGAACACCAACGAAAATCCCTACGGCACATCACCGCGCGCCCTCGCAGCCATCACTGAAGCGGCAAACGATACCCTCCGACTGTATCCAGACCCGACTGCCTTACGGCTGCGCGAAGTGATCGCCGCCCGCTATGGCCTCGATCCGGACGAAGTGTTTGTTGGAAACGGCTCTGACGAGGTCCTCGCGCATACTTTCAATGCGCTTCTAAATCACGAAGAACCGCTGCTCTTTCCAGACATAACCTACAGCTTCTATCCAACGTACTGCCGCTTGTACGGCATAGATTTCCGCCGAGTTCCTCTTGATGCGAACATGCGGGTTCGAATTGAGGACTACCGGCAGTCTTGCGGCGCCATCATCCTGCCCAATCCCAATGCACCGACGGGCATTGCGCAGCCTCTCCTCGAAATAGAAGCCTTGATCCGGCAACATCCCGATCAAGTGGTCGTTATCGACGAGGCATATGTCGATTTCGGCGGAGAAAGCGCCATCCCGCTCATCAGCAAGTATCCAAATCTGCTTGTAGTCCAGACCTTCTCAAAATCGCGAGGCCTCGCCGGGCTCCGCGTTGGCTTTGCCGTTGGACAGAGACCGCTGATCGAAGCCCTGGAAAGGATCAAGGATAGTTTCAACTCTTATCCGCTGGATAGGCTCGCCTTGGCCGGAGCAGTTGCATCCTTTGAAGATGAAGACTGGTTTCAGCAACACCGCAATTTGATTGTGGCGAGCCGGGAACGGCTGACCATCGCTCTGCGCGCGCTTGGCTTCGACGTTCTCCAATCATCTGCCAATTTTCTGTTTGCACGGCATCGCGAAAGACCCGGTGCCGACTTGGCTGCAAGGCTAAGAGAGAAGGCGATCTTGGTTCGGCATTTTCCGACGGAACGCATTGAGAACTACCTTCGCATAAGCATTGGGACCGACGCCGAGTGCGATAAACTGGTGGAAGCTTTCAAACAGATACTGACCTAAATTCAGTTCGCAACCCTGAGGACAGCGGTGAGACACGTCGCGATCAACGGTGCTGGCTCGACAACTGAATTTCGTTCAGCATTCTTTAACGAAAACGGCACACATTAGCAGCGTCGAAAGTACCATATCAGTGCATGCGCGGCCGCCGTTTTCGTTTTGAGGCAACCACGGCGGCCGCGTCTTGACTGACCTCCTGCGCTTAACCATACAGGCTAACCACTACATCAGCATCCTGTTGAAAACGCGTAGAATTATGGCACTTTACTGCCATGACAAACATCAATTCTCCGAAATACAGTGCCGAAGATACGGGACGCTCGCGGGAATGCGCGGCCGTCTGCAACGCGGCGATCACCGATGTTGTCCGCCGCGCGGTCGCGGCGGGATGGCGGGAAGAGGAAATTGCTCTTCATCTCGCAGACGCTGCAGAAGATTATGTGATGTATCTGGCAACCACAGCGAAACGCAGATTGACGGCAGCCAACAGCAACTGAGCCCGCTGCGAAGCCTGAGTGTGATTGGCTCGGCTCCAAATCTCGATCAGTTGATCTGATGCCTTCACGGCGGCGTGTCTCCTGCAAGCGTTCGCGAAACAAGCCTCCCGCTCAGTCGCTGGCAAGCGTAGAAACGCCTTATGGTCATCAACGATCGTACATTATCGTCAAACGCTCAATGCGCGGCGCTATGCAGGGTCTCGCTTGGTCAAAGAAGAGCCCCGCACTTGCGGGGCCTCCTTCTATTGGCTTCGTGATCCGTGCTCAATTCTGCGGTCTGTTTCTGAAAGCCTCGGCTTCCGCGTAGAACTTCTTTTCCCATTCCTTGTGGTTATCCAGCCCTTCGCGGATGAAGGGTGTGAATACCGCCAGATTCATCAGCGCCCAATTGACGAAGCGAGCCGGGAACTTCAGCGGCTTGACGAAATCGACAAACAGTACCACTCGCGTCTTGTCCGTGTGGTTCCAGGCCTCGTGCTCGTAGGCGTCGTCGAAGATCAGCGCCTTTCCTTCCTGCCAGTGGCAGATCTGGTCCTTCACGCGGATGGCGAGTTTGTCGGCGGGTTCAGGGACAATCATACCGAGGTGCAGGCGAAGAACCCCATTGTAAGGGCCGCGATGCGCCGGCAGGTGCTTGCCCGGCTCGAAGATCGAGAACATGGCCGTTTTCAATCCCGGTATCTTTTGCACCGCGTCCCAGGTTTGTGGGCACGCATTGATGTTCTGTTCCGACTTCACACCGAAGCCAACGAGGAAAAACGTCTTCCAGCCGGTATCGCTGGAAATCGTCTTCACGTCAGTCGAGATATCCTGGAATGTCGGCAACTCGCTCTGCCGCACAAGGACACGATCCAGTTCGCCGCGGATCTGCGGCCACGCCTTCTCGACCTCAGCCGCCCAGGGGAAGGTCGCGTTATCATAGACCGGCGGGTTGCCTAGCTTTGCGTACTTGAAATTCAGCTTTTCCGCCCATGCGACGATACCCATGAAGAAGCGTGTGATTGGGCTTGGCCGCTCCATCGGCGCGATGCCGGCCGTGCCAAAAGACTGGCCTTGAGCCAGCGGAGCTGAATTGTTGGAAAGACCTGCGTCAGCGGTACCGTCAGTCATGGATTGTCCAATGCATAGGAGAAGATGTCAAAAGCACCAAAAAGATATGAACATCGCGTCGTGTTTCGCAAGCCTGCACCGAGGCGGTCAAATGTCGCGACGACATCCACGGGGTCCGCGCAGGCTCAAGAGAACGCTTAGCCAGATAAGCCCGCATACCTGCGAAATCAATGGGAAATGGACTTCGAAAAAAGGTTGACCACCAGCACGCCGGCAACGATCAAGCCCAGCCCGATGATGGCAGGCGCATCCAGCCGCTGCTTGAAATAGATGAGACCGACCGCAGAAATCAGCACGATGCCGAGTGCGCTCCAGATCGCATAGGCGACCCCGACAGGAATGACCTTCAGCGTCACCGACAGGCAATAGAATGCAGCGGCGTAACAGACAACCAGAACAACCGTCGGCCCGACGCGGGTGAACTGCTGCGACATCTGCAATGCCGTCGTGCCGATCACCTCGAGCGCGATCGCAGCAAAGAGCAACGCATAGACAGCGGCGGGAGCCATGGCGGAATCCTACTTTATTTGTTTGTCAGTTCGACGAGACGAGCGATCAGCACGTGGCGATCGCCAGCGTCATGACTGCCGAGCATGTCGGCAAGCCAGAGCCCATCGGCTGCGAACCGGACGATCTGCGCGTCGATGGATGAATCCGTACCGATGTATTCTTCGGTCCGCTCCTTCACCCATTCGCGCCAGCGACCACGCAGCCGCGGTTCCGCGAGCAGCGCCACGGTAACCTGCGCCCAATGGGCAGCCTCGTCGGGACTCTCCCTGAGGTCCGCAACGGCATGCAGATAGGCTCGGCTGAAGCGGCCATGCGGCACCGGATCTTCCCGCATGCGCTCGTTGATGTCGGCGTCGAAGCGATCCAGGAGGCTCTCGAAAAGGGCATCCAGCAGCGCGTTTTTTGTGGGAAAGTGATGCAGCAGCCCGCCCTTGCTAACACCTGACGCACCTGACACGGCATCGAGTGTCACGGCAGCCATGCCCTGCTCCATTGTTAGGCGGGCAGCGACATCCAGCAACTGCTGGCGCACGACGAGAGGCTGTTTGCGGCGATGATGAGCGAGTGACATCCCATTAAAAGATACCGTCCAGACGGTTTTGTCAAGTTAAGTTTTGCGCTGGCGCGCCGCCTGCGCGAATTGCCGCGCTGCTATGCAGGCGGTTGCAGTCGGCTTGCCCGCAGTGCATCAAGGGCCTGACATCGAGGGACCGAACTGTGGCCGAACAAGTCATCACGCTTTACCAGGCAATTGGCGGTGACGAGACCGTGCGAGCGCTGGCGCGCCGCTTCTATGAACTGATGGATACTTTGCCAGTGGCGCACCATGTTCGTGCCGTCCATCCCCCGACACTGGAGGGCAGCGAAGAGAAATTCTACGAATACCTGACCGGATATCTCGGTGGGCCGCCACTCTATACGGACAAACGAGGCCATCCGCGCCTCAGAAGTCGCCATTTCGTTGCCGAGATCGGTCCCGTAGAGCGTGACGAGTGGCTGCTCTGCTTCCGTCGTGCGCTTGAAGAAACCGTCGACAATCCGAAGCTGCGCGAGATTATCCTTCCACCCATCGAACGGCTCGCATACCACATGCAGAACAAGGAATAGAACCAGCCATGACGTTGAACGCACGGATAATGCCGCTTCTGTATCTGCTTGCCGGTCTGCTCGGTTTTGCCGGAGTGGCGCTTGCTGCCGCCGCGGCGCATGGCGGCGGCGACGCACATCTGGTCGCTTCCGCTTCGGCAATGTGCCTGGCGCACGCTCCCGCCCTACTTGCACTGGCAATCGGCGCCGAAAAGCTCAAGACGGCGTGGCTTGCGGGCGCACTCATAGGCATCGGTACGCTTCTGTTTGCCGGCGACCTCGTCGTCTTGCGTTATGCAGGTTCCGGTCTGTTTCCGATGGCGGCACCAACCGGCGGATTTGCGATGATGTTCGGCTGGCTCGCGGTCGCGGTCGGCGCCTTCATGCGCCCGAGCCGATCGATCAGTTGACGGGTATGCGTCCGAAGCGCAGCAGATTGCCATGAGGATCGTGGATATAGAATTCTTCTGCCCCAAGGCCGTCGCTCGAGTGGAGTCAGGCGGGCTACGTGCCGCTCTTGATATTCCGCATGGAGAGCGGCGATCCGACCGCCGCGCAAATAGGCGGACGTCGCCTCGCATAGCGCACGGTTTTGCGCCAGCCAGAAATGCAGCTCCATCTCGTCGCGGCGCAGGATCAGATAATCGGGAGACTGTGAATGATCCTGTCGAAGCCAAGCTCGTCACAGTAGAAGGCCAGCGTTTCATCGAGATCAAGCGATGGCAACACTGGCAGGACTTCGACACGATCGGGATCGAGTTCGGCCATTCAGATGCCGGCCACGACGTTGAAGCCTTCGAAAACCGGCGGCCCCTTGTACATGGCCTTGCGTTCACCGGCGCTGCGGTGCGCGGCGCGGAAGTTTTCCGACTTCGTCCAGTTCACGAAGTCGTCTTCGCTCTGCCAGAGCGTATGCGAGGAAAACAGCGTGTAGTCCTCCTCCGCGTTCGTCTTGCCCCGCAGCAGGCGGAACTCGACGAAACCGGGAACCTGCGAGAGGCTGGAATCGCGATTGCGCCAGACGTCCTCGAAGTCTGCCTCGGATCCGATCGAGACCTTGAAGCGGTTCATCGCAATATACATGGAAAGATTCCTATCCCTTGCTTTTCGAGCCAGCACGCGCCGGCGCGAAGGCCACGACATTATTGCCATTTGCCGCCTCCAAACCAAGCGGCTTTTCCGGCTGCTGCCCGGGCATGCGTGCCTCCCAGAGCGGGAATTCCGACACGTTGGGATAGTCTTTGCGTCGTTCGGCGTTGCGTAGCAGCAAATCGTAAAGCTCCGGCACAAGGCCGTCGCCTCTTTGAGCGGCAAGCTTGTGCAGGCCGATCATCATGACCCCGTCAGGGCGTTCTTCATTCATCGGGAATTGTCTCGTTCGTTCATTGTGTGCAGCGCACGCTCCAGACTGGATTTGCTGCCGTTTCGAAGCGGGATGAAGGCCTTGCCGAATTTCTTGCAGCCGGTCTTCACGCGCAGGCACGCATCGTGGCTGATACAGTCGATCGGGCAAAAGACGCAGTCGACCGAAGGAAGCACGGTATCGATGCGGGAGACCGCCTCACGCAAGCCGCCGTCGTGATGGATCAGCTCTGCCCCGAAGTTGCTGGCGATCTGGCGAAGGTGCGCCACCTGGCAGTCCCGCCCGCCGACATACAGGAAACTGCGCCCATCGAGTTTGGACCGCCCGGATGCTTCCTGAACCGTCTCGATATTCGCGCTAACGCGGATCTCGCGGTTGGAACCCTTCTTCGTCTTTCGAGCCATTGCCCACCCGTTCGCTCGTTGATCGTCACACGATTCCTGCGTGTGCGAGCGGACCTTATTAAACTTGATTTTTATAGTAAAGTATAAAGTTGATTATTTTTATCATATTTTGTTCAGCGACCCGTCACCTGAACGTCCTGGCTGAAGGACCAGACAGGCTGCCCATACTCGGCAGGCAGCGGAGGGAACGGCGCGGCGCGGCGAATACCCTCGACAACAGCTTGATCCAGCTCGGGAATACCTGAACTACGCGCGATCGAAAGACCACTCAGATTGCCGCTTGCACCAATTGTCAGACGAACGCGAACGCTCATGGACGCGCTCATGCGCTTGTACTCTGACGGCACTCTGACCGAGCGTTTGATGCGTGCCTGCACCTTGCCGGGGTAGTTCGCAACGGCAGCACTTCCCGCCCCACCGCTGCTACCAGCGCCCCGCGAGTTCTGGTTCGATGTTGCCGTCTCGGTCCCATCCGCAGATCCCTTCTTGGAATCCTGCTTGTTTTCACCGCCAGACCCTGCTGCCTGCTTGGCCTTCTTCGGCGGCTCCTTCTTCTCGACAGGTTTCTTTACGGGCGTTTGCGCCTTCGGTTTGGCTTCAGGGGTCGGCTTGTCCGGGTCTGGAGCGATCGCCGCCGTTTGCGTCGGCTGGATCGGCTTCACCTCTTCTGGCGCAGCCTGCGCGACGGGAGGCGTCTCAGCAGGAACCTCGGTCGGCACTTCCGTCGCCATCGGCTGCACGACAGATGTCTCTGCAGGCGACAGGGAGGTCAGAACCTCAGGCTCCGCAGCGACCACATTCTCCGGGGAAACGCGTGTCACCTCTTGCGTGGGCGCAACAGGCACCGGTTCTGTTGGCTCAGTTTCCGTCGGCGCCGTTGTCGTCGGCTGCACGGTTTGCGCCTGCACGGTCTCGGCCACAATCTGCTCGGGCTGCGGCTCTTCGACTTTTTCGCCTGCTGCTGCTTGGTCAGCCTCGGAATCGCCAAGGATGATGACGCTCACAACCTCGCCAGCCTCTTCAACTGGCTCATGCGGCGTGACCACGAACCCGATCACAAGCATGGTGACAACAGCAGCATGGCAGACAAAAGAGCTGATACAAGCCATCGCAACATTACGCTGACGCGGCTTTGCGCCCTCATCCTTCTCGACGCTTGCATCCATCGACGGCGCGGAGACGACGGTGCTGCTCGCGCTATGCGGATCCTGCGGGAAGGATTCGATCAGCGCCAAGCGTGCATAGTGGATGGAAACCTCGGCAGCTGGCTGGCGCGGCACATTTCGGAGATCCGACAATTCATGCCCCGGATGCATGCCGGGATTGTTGTCGTTCATTCCGCCGTCAGCGACCGGCTCCTCAACGAGAATGACTCTCGACCTGGATTTTGCTGAAACTGCCATTTGCGCCTGCCTCGGCCAGTTGAAACAGAAAATCGCCGGCAATCATGCCGGCGAACCAATCAACCCTCGAAAGGAACGGAAACTTGTGAACGGGTAATAAGACCCTTCATGCACTCGCCCGCCGCCGGCCCGTCACAGACCGGTGCATCGTTGATCAACAGCCGCGTCACGCTCTCGCACTTGACGTTCGGCATGTCGAACTGGCGTACGCGCTTCTTACCCTGCGGCAAATCGTGGAAGTCCAATACCGTAAGCCGGTCAACCGCATTCTTGTCGTTGAAGAAGGCAAGCTCGAAAGAGATCTTGTTGATCGGCGCGGAGAGATTGTTGAGCGCAACGAAGGTCATCATGCAGCCCTTCTGCGACGGCGAAAGACCATTCAGCTCGACTTCAAGACCCTTCGCCGGCGAGGCCGCTGCAGCATCCTGAGCAAAACCCTGCGACGCACTTGCTACCGCGATCAGACCGCTTGCCAAAAGCGCTGCAACCTTGCTCACTGCTATTCCTTCCATCAGTAGACCCTAAAACTTGACTTGCAAACTCCGCTATTGCGTCATTAAAAAATGATGACTATGAGAGTCAAGATAATTATGGATTTTCCGGGCGCTTGGACGCCGCGGATCAAGCGGAAATAATCGACCGAAAATGATGGTTGAGAAGCCAGATAGCTTTAGTCACGCGTCGCTGCAGCGCGAACCAACGGCAGAAATGCGCGTTCTGGAAAGTGCAGACATTTTTCGCGGAGCGACCGAGATCATGATCCGTCACGACGGCGTGGTCTACCGCATGAAAATCACCCGTCAGGGCAAACTCATTCTCAATAAGTAGGGCTAGGACATGACTGAAACCAAGAAACCGGCTCCCGCCGACATTCGCGCATTTCGTGCAGAAAATCCCAAGATGCGGGAGCGCGACATTGCGGCCCAGCTTCAGATTTCGGAGGCAGCGCTTGTCGCAGCAGAGGTTGGCATCAGCGCAACCCGCATCGACGGCAGCGCCCTGAAACTTCTGGAGCGGGTCGCTGAGCTCGGCGAAGTCATGGCCCTTTCCCGCAACGAAAGCGCCGTTCACGAGAAGATCGGCGTCTACGAAAATATCACCGCGGGCCCGCACGCTTCAATCGTGCTGGGGGAAAACATCGATCTGCGCATTTTCCCCAATCGCTGGGCGCACGGTTTTGCCGTGTCCAAGAAGGACGGCGAGCAGGAACGTCTCAGCCTGCAGTATTTCGACAAGGCCGGAAACGCAGTACACAAGGTACACCTGCGCCCGGACTCGAATGTCGAGGCCTATCACGCCATCGTCCGCGATCTGAAGCTCGAGGATCAGTCGCAGGATTTCGTTGCTGATATGGCGCCTTCGCCAACGGACGAGAGCGGCGAGGTCACGCGCGACGAGCTGCGCCAGCATTGGAGCAAGCTCACCGACACGCACGAGTTCTTCGGCATGCTGCGTAAGCTGAAGATTGGTCGTCAGGCAGCCGTTCGCACTGTCGGCGAAGACTATGCATGGCAGCTCGACAACACCGCGACGGCAGAGATGATGCACGCTTCGGTCAAGGCCGGCCTGCCGGTCATGTGCTTCGTGGCCAACAACGGCATCGTGCAGATCCATTCCGGCCCGATCTTCAACGTGCAGCCGATGGGTCCGTGGATCAACGTCCTCGATCCGACCTTCCACTTGCACCTTCGGCAGGACCACATTGCCGAGACCTGGGCCGTGCGCAAGCCAACCAAGGACGGCCACGTAACCTCGCTCGAGGCCTATAACGCCGAAGGTGAAATGATCATCCAGTTCTTCGGTAAGCGTAAGGAAGGCAATGATGAGCGCGACGATTGGCGCTCCATCATGGAAAACCTGCCGCGCGCAGGAACCAGCGTTGCGGCTTGAGCAAGGGGATGACGATGCGTAAGGAACCGCATGGCAAGCGGCTTCGGGCAATGGCGTTTTCGGCGGCAACCATTGTGTTGTCGCTGGCTACCCTACCGAGCGCCCTGGCAGCCGATAAACTGGATACGACGCGCGTCGTATCCGTCGGCGGCGACGTGACCGAGATCATCTATGCGCTCGGTGAGCAAGGCCGACTGATCGCTCGCGACACCACCAGCATGTACCCGGAAGCGGCCACGAAGCTGCCCGACGTTGGCTACATGCGCGCCCTGTCGCCGGAAGGCATCCTTGCGATGAATCCGACCGCGATCATCGCCATCGAGGGGTCCGGACCGCCGGAAGCGCTGAATGTCCTGAAGAGCGCAAGCGTGCCGTTCGAGACCGTTCCGAACGCTTATACGCGTGAAGGCATCCTCGCGAAGATCGACCGGGTTGGTGAACTCCTCGGCCTTTCCGACAAGGCGAAGGCATTGGAGGAAAAAGTCGGTGCAGACCTCGACGCTGCCATCGCCGACGCCCAGAAGCGACCCGAAGGCGAGCGCAAGCGCATTCTGTTCATCCTCAGCATGCAGGGCGGCAAGATCATGGCATCGGGAACCGGCACGGCGGCCGACGGCATCATCAAGCTGTCGGGCTCCGTCAATGCGGTCGGCAATTTCCCAGGCTACAAACCGTTGACCGACGAAGCGATCGTCGAAGCCAAACCCGATGTCATCTTGATGATGAACCGTGGCGACGGCTCGGGAACGAAGAACGAAGACCTTCTCAAACAGCCCGCGTTGGCTCTGACACCTGCTGCGCAGAACAAGGCAATCATCCGGATGGATGGTCTGCATCTGCTCGGTTTCGGGCCTCGCACCGCGAGCGCCGTCCGTGAGTTAAACGCGGCAATCTACGGAAGCTGATGATGGCTCTGCAGGACGCCATGGGACAGAAGCGCGCCATGTTTTCGCTGACAGGTCTCCGAGAGCTTCACAGGGCGGGCGACCGTAGTCGCCTTGCCCTGCTCGCGATCCTTCTGCTTGCAGTCGGCTCCGTCCTGTCGCTGTTGTTTTCGGTGACAACGGGCGCCTCCAACGCCTCGTTCCTCGACGTCATCGCCAACGTGGCCGGCTCTGACGACGCGCTTAACGCGCGCGATCGGATCATCATCTTTGACATCCGGATGCCCCGCGCAATCCTGGGTTTCCTGGTCGGTGGCTCGCTCGCCGTCTCGGGCGCAATCATGCAGGGCCTGTTTCGCAATCCGCTTGCAGATCCCGGGCTGGTCGGCGTGTCCTCCGGGGCCAGCCTAGGCGCCGTGGTGATCATCGTGCTCGCCAGCACCTTTGCCGCACCGTTCTACACGTTGCTCGGCATCTACGCGCTGCCGATCGCCGCTTTCTGCGGCGGCCTTGCCAGCACATGGCTGCTCTACCGGATCGCAACCGGGCACGGCCAGACCTCGGTTGCTACGATGCTGCTTGCCGGCATCGCCCTCGGCTCGCTTGCTGGTGCGCTCACCGGACTGCTGATCTACATGGCCAACGATCAGCAATTGCGAGACCTCACTTTCTGGGGGATGGGATCACTTGCCGGTGCAACCTGGTCAAAGATTGCCGCCGCCGCGCCAATCATTCTTCTCTCGTTTGCTGCGATACCGTTCATGGCCCGCGGCCTGAACGCCATCACGCTCGGCGAAGCGACGGCCTTTCACATGGGCGTGCCCGTTCAGCGACTGAAGAATATCGCCATCGTCAGCGTTGCGGCTGCGACTGGCGCTTCGGTTGCCGTCAGCGGGGGCATTGGTTTCGTGGGCATTGTGGTTCCGCATGTGCTGCGCATGTCGATCGGTCCAGACCACCGCTTCCTGCTGCCAGCCTCGGCGCTTCTCGGCGGCTCGCTGCTGATTTTTGCCGACGTCCTCGCCAGGACAATCGTCGCGCCGGCCGAACTGCCAATCGGCATCATTACGGCGGCTGTCGGCGGCCCGTTCTTCCTTTGGATTCTGTTGCGGCATCGCGCACGCCTTGCCCTTTGAGTATCGACCAATGATCGAAGTATCCGGCGTTTCCGTGCGCCTTTCCGGCAAGACCATCGTCAGTCAGGTCGGCTTTACCGCGCCGGCTGGCCAGTTGACGGCAATTGCCGGTCCGAACGGATCGGGCAAGACGACCACGATGAAGGCAGTCTCCGGCGAACTCCCGTATGCTGGCTCCGTTCTCCTCAACGGGCAGGAAGTGAACGCGCTACAGCCATGGCAGCTGGCGACGATGCGTGGCGTGCTGCCGCAGGCAAACACCATCTCGTTTCCGTTCACGGTGCGCGAAGTTGTGCGGATGGGCCTGACCACCGGCGTCAATCGTAACCCGGGCAAAGCCGAGCAGACCGCCGCGAAGGCACTTGCGGCGGTAGACCTCGGCGGCTTCGAAGGACGCTTCTATCAGGAGCTTTCAGGCGGCGAGCAGCAACGTGTGCAACTTGCCCGCGTGCTCTGCCAGATTGCCGAGCCGATCGTTGACGGAAAGCCCTGCTGGCTTCTGCTTGACGAGCCGGTATCCAGCCTCGACATCAGCCACCAGCTGACCATCATGACACTGGCGCGCAAATTCTGCGAAGCCGGTGGTGGTGTCATCGCTGTCATGCACGACCTCAACCTAACTGC
Organism: Hyphomicrobiales bacterium; assembly: GCA_900466605.1. Classification (GTDB taxonomy): domain Bacteria; phylum Pseudomonadota; class Alphaproteobacteria; order Rhizobiales; family Rhizobiaceae; genus Rhizobium. Next base: position 82,768 of record UBMU01000047.1, on the reverse strand, counting down.
GCTGTTTGCGGATCAGATCATCCTCATGAAATCCGGCCAAGTGGCTGCGAGCGGTAGCGTCCGCGACGTGCTGACGGATAGGACGATGGAATCCGTATTCGGCTGTGCTCTGCGGATCAACCAGATACCGGCAGACGGCACACCCTTCGTGCTTGCGCATAGTGCGGTTCAAAGCGGATACAATCCAGCGTAGCGGAACTTTTGTCGGTGGACCGCGTTAAGCAATTGACGATGTGGGTCATTGCCGGGCGACAATCTTCATGCAAACTTCGGCGGTGCCCCTGTGTTGAACCAGGCCGCATCAGAGCGCGCCCTACCGATGGAGAAAACCGTGGCCTCTTCGCTCCTCCACCCCATTCGCAGCCGGCGCAACGGCAGCGGCACGCTGCACAACATTGAATCCACCATCGAAGAACAGATCGAATCTCTTCGCGATGAAATCGCGGCGCTGACGAAAATTGCAGGTAAGCAGTCACGAAAGTCCAGCGATCGCATCCGTTATCAGGCAGCGGCCGGTTACGACGATCTACTCGCCCGCAGTGAAGACCTGATACATGAATTGCAGGAGGGCTACCTTCGCGGCGCCAACGAAGTACGCAACACCGTTCGCAAGCACCCCGTCGCAACTATAGGAGCGGCGGCAGCCTTCGGTCTAGTCCTCGCTCTCCTTGCCCGCCGCTAAGGAGGTGAGATGCTCTTCCCGCTCCTCAGCCTGCTCGTAGGCACGAGTGTTCACCGGACCGTTGCGCGAACCAAGCGCAACGGTATTTTCATTGCAGTTGCTGTCATACTCCTGCTGACCGCCTACGCGCTGGCGGTCGTCGCGGGCGCGATATGGCTCTCGGGCATATACGGTCCTATAGGCGCTGCCCTCTTCCTCGCTGCCGCAGCACTGCTGATCGCAATCGTGGTTCTCATCATCATGATGGTCGTCAATGCACAGGAGGCGCGTCGCGCCAAGGAACGCAAGCAGGCGCTGGAATCACTTGCCGCGGTCGGTATCGGCCTCGTCAGGGCTCAGCCTCTTTTGACGGCCGGCGTACTTGCGGCAATCGTCGCGGCCAATCTCATGGGATCCAAGCGGGACGACTGAACTCCTAGACAGATCGGAAAGACAAGAAAAGGCCGGCTGCCTACGGGCGCCGGCCTTTCTCGACGAACTTTGAAAAGATCAGAAGGCAAAAGCCTTGGAAGTTAGCGGCGAGGATGTAGCATCCGGCCCGAAATCGGCCTCGCCCGAAATCTGCAGAAGCTCCTGCAAGCGCTGGCGGGCGCGATTGACGCGGCTCTTGATGGTGCCGACGGCGCATCCGCAGATCTCCGCAGCTTCCTCGTAGGAAAAGCCCGATGCCCCGACCAGAATGATCGCCTCGCGCTGGTCCGGAGGCAACTGATCGAGAGCCTTCTTGAAGTCCTGAAGATCGAGCGCCCCATATTGTGACGGGTGCGTCGCCATGGACTCCGTGAAAAGCCCGTCACTGTCCTGGATCTCGCGCCCACTCTTGCGCATCTGGCTGTAAAGCTCGTTGCGCAGGATAGTGAAGAGCCAGGCCTTCATATTGGTGCCCATCTCGAAATGATCCTGCTTTGCCCAGGCCTTCATGATGGTATCCTGAACAAGGTCGTCGGCGCGATCGTGCCGGCCAATCAACGAAATGGCAAAGGCTCGGAGGCTAGGCAAAGACGCAAGGAGCTCGCGCTTGAAGCTTGGTTGCTGCTTTTCCATGGAGCCACCTACTTGACAGCTTTGGCCGAAGCGACGAGCTCGGCCTGGTCAAGCTTCTCGAGCAGATCAAGAAAACGGTCCGGAATCGCTTCGTCCTGCACGGCAGCATAAAGCGATCGCAACTTCACTCCGATCTGGCTGTTCGGGTCAAGGATATCGCTTGCGCGCATTTCCAGCCGCTGCCGATCTTTTTCATTGTTCCGTGTCGTCATTAACTGTCACTTCTACTCTGTTATCCGCTCGCTCAAGCCAACAACCTCGACTGAACTCGATCCGGCGGCCTCGGCCCGCAGATCGGCAAACATTCCGTCGCGTGCTGTGAACTAATGCGATGAGCCCTCTGTTGTAGCCACGATAATGCTTACAAGAAAAAAAAGTTCCGGCGGATCAGGAACATTTTTGCAGTCTATCGCGTTGTAGTCGCCATTGAGGCCTCTAACCGGCCTGTAGTGGGAGCTATAAATGACACTTTCGACTCGAATTGCGCCGCACCTTCCTTACCTGCGTCGTTATTCCCGCGCACTTACTGGAACGCAAACATCAGGCGACGCCTATGTCGCTGCAGTTCTCGAGGCGATCATTACTGATATATCCATTTTCCCGGATACCGCGGATGACCGCGTCGCACTCTACAAACTTTTCACCGCACTGTTTGGTTCCGCCACGATTCAGATTCCTGAACCTGCGTCTCCCTATGCATGGGAGCAGCGTGCAACGCTCAATCTCGCCAAGGTTTCGCCTCGCGCCCGCCAAGCCTTCATTCTTGCCTCCGTCGAAAACTTCCGCGTTGGCGAGATTTCAGAGATTTTGGGTATCGGGGAAGACGAGGTCGTCAACCTTCTCGACAATGCATCGCGCGAAATTTCCCGCCAGGTTGCCACCGACATCATGATTATCGAGGACGAACCGCTGATCGCGATGGATATAGAGCAGCTGGTGGAAAGCCTCGGCCACCGCGTTACTGGCATTGCCCGCACGCATGCCGAAGCGGTTGCGCTTTACAACAAGACCCGGCCGGGCATGGTTTTGGCCGATATTCAGCTTGCCGACGGCAGCTCCGGTATCGACGCGGTCAACGACATTCTCAAGACCGCGAGTGTGCCGGTGATCTTCATCACCGCCTTCCCTGAACGACTGTTGACCGGCGAACGGCCGGAGCCGACGTTCCTGGTCACCAAGCCGTTCAATCCCGATATGGTCAAGGCATTGATCAGCCAGGCCCTCTTCTTCAATGAATCCACCAAAGCCGCCGCCTGAGGAAGTGGCGGCTCTAGGAACAAAGCGAACGGGAATGCGTTTCGGTGAATCTGGAACGCTTTTCCGGTCTTAAGGGTTTTTTTCAGCGCTTTCTTCTAGGATAAGCTTCCCGATCAATGGGCACCTTCCTCCGTCGTGAGGAAAGATCAACGTGGGAAAGGCGACTAGGTGAACAGGAATGAACCAGTGCCCGGCACTCCCTTCGCGCTGGAAGGCAGAGAGGGGCTTCTGGAGCGCGCGCTGGCAAGCGCCGGTGTCTCGTTGATCTATCAGGATCATGACCTGTCGATCGTCTATGCCGATAATCTTCCTCCACATTTTCAGCCATCTGCGACACCGGGCGGAACTGACGCCGACCTCTTCGGAGAGATCCACGGGCGCAATCTGGAGAAATTGAAGCAGCAGGTATTCCAGACAGGCAAACCTGCGATAGCCGAGGTCGATATTTCGATCGACGGAGAAATGCGCACCTACGAGCTGAAAGTCCAGCGTATCGGGAGCGGCCATGCCGCGGGCATCCTCTCAGTCATCTCCGAGGTTACGGAGACGCGGCACCGCGAAAAGGTACTGAAATCTCTCCTGCGCGAGTTGTCTCACCGGTCGAAAAATCTTCTGGCCATCATTCAAGGTATTGCTACGCAAACGGCCCGCAACACCATTTCGCTGGATGGCTTTCTCGTGAAGTTTCGTGGTCGACTACAATCGCTGTCGAATTCGCAGGATCTGATCACCGACTCCAGCTGGCGCGGTGCCTTCCTGTTCGAACTCGCAGAAAAGCAATTTGCGCCCTACTGGCCGGAAACGGCGGGGCCCCTTCCCATCTTCGGCCTAAATGTTCATCTGACACCTAACGCCGCCGTCCATATCGGTTTGGCGCTGCACGAGTTGATCGTCAACTCCGCCTCTTATGGCGCGATCTCCGGCAACAAGCCGGCCATAACGGTCAACTGCCGCGAAGTGGTCTCCAGCGGACGGAAGGCAATCGAGGTTTTCTGGGTGGAAACTCTCTGCGATCCCACCGAAGTCCATGAATTCAGCGAAAACAGCTTCGGCAGAACAGTCCTCGAGCGTGTCGTGCCCTCTTCCGTCAATGGCACGGCCGAACTGACGCTCGCACCCGGACGGATCGAATATCATCTGGTTGTTCCCGACGCCGAATTCGAGATTCTGCGGCACTCGCCCCAACAGGCAGCCACCCGCTGAACGAAGAACAGCCAGTGCGAGGGCGGCGCACCGGCTGTTCTTTCACTCACCGGGAGGGGACCGTGAGTACGTCCGAATGATGGGTTGGGGGCGCGCATGTTGGGTCGATGCGGTCATCATTCGGATACCGCATTAACGGGCAGGTATCCAAATGGTTCCCGGTGCCGGTACGAAAAAAATGGATTTCTTCATTATTTTAATTTCCGGCGACAACGTCCGCCCGACCACTCCCAGCGACGATAAAAATAAATCAGTAGAAACAATTACATAATCCACGAAACGCCCAAAAATTTTACCGTTTGATAAATTTTTAAAGCTGAGTTACGCTTTCTCTCACTGGCCGTTTACCAATAATGAGGGAACTTCAATGGAACGACTGGGAACTGGGATCCGTGCCGGCCGGCTTTCGGCCGCTGAGTACGAATCGAACTTCTCCGATCTTCATCCGCGCCTCGACAAACACGAGGCGCTGGTCGCAGCTGATCGCTGCTATTTCTGCTACGACGCGCCGTGCATGACGGCCTGTCCCACCTCCATCGATATCCCGCTCTTTATTCGTCAGATCGCCACCGGGAATCCGCTTGGATCTGCAAAGACGATCTTCGACCAGAATATTCTGGGCGGCATGTGCGCCCGCGTCTGTCCCACCGAAGAGTTGTGCGAGCAGGCCTGCGTGCGAAACACCGCAGAGGAGCGCCCAGTCGAAATCGGTCGCCTGCAGCGCTACGCCACCGACACGGCGATGCAGGCGGACAGACAGTTCTACAGTCGCGCCGCTTCGACCGGAAAGAGGATTGCCGTCGTCGGCGCAGGCCCTGCCGGCCTTGCTGCGGCCCATCGCCTCGCTGTGAAGGGCCATGATGTAGTGATCTATGATGGCAAGCCGAAGGCCGGCGGCCTCAACGAATATGGCATCGCCACGTACAAGGCCGTCGACAATTTCGCGCAGAAGGAAGTGGACTACGTCCTGGCAGTTGGCGGCATTGAAGTCCGTCATGATCAGCGGCTCGGCCGCGATTTCTCGTTGTCCGATCTGCAGTCGCAGTATGATGCTGTTTTCCTAGGAATTGGCCTCGCGGGCGTCAACGCGCTGCGCGTCGAAGGCGAAAGTCTGCCGGGCGTCGACGATGCCGTCGATTTCATCGCCGGTCTGCGTCAGGCAACCGACAAGGGCGAGATTGCCATAGGTCGTCGCGTCGTGGTTCTCGGAGGCGGCATGACGGCGATTGATGCCGCTGTGCAAGCGAAGCTCCTCGGCGCCGAGGAAGTGACGATCTGTTATCGACGCGGCAAGGAACACATGAACGCCTCGGAGTTCGAACAGGATCTTGCCACGTCGAAAGGCGTCATTATCCGCCATTGGCTCGCACCGAAGTCGATTCTCGCGCAGGACGGCAAGGTCGCCGCGATCGAAGTGGAATACACTAGGCTCGTCGACGGCCGCCTGTCGACGACGGGAGAGACCGGCGTCATTGCCGCCGATCAGATTTTCAAGGCAATCGGACAGACTTTTGATTCTTCCGGCCTCGGCGCACTGCGCATGGAATCCGGACGCATAGCCATCGATGCGGAGGGCAAGACCTCGCTGGATGGCGTGTGGGCCGGCGGCGACTGCGTCTTCGGCGGCGACGATCTGACGGTCTCGGCCGTCGCCCACGGCCGAGACGCTGCAGAATCCATCAACCGCATGCTTGCTGCAGGTATGCAGCCGGCCGTTGCCGTCGCTTAAAGGGGAGAATGAACCATGGCTGATCTCCGCAATAATTTCGTCGGCATCAAATCGCCCAACCCCTTCTGGCTGGCATCCGCTCCGCCGACCGACAAGGCCTACAACGTCGAGCGCGCCTTCAAGGCCGGATGGGGCGGCGTCGTCTGGAAGACGCTCGGCGAGGAAGGCCCACCCGTCGTCAACGTCAACGGCCCGCGCTACGGCGCGATCTGGGGCGCCGATCGCCGACTGCTCGGTCTGAACAACATCGAGCTCATCACGGACCGCGATCTCTACACCAACCTGCGCGAGATGAAGCAGGTGAAGATGAACTGGCCGGACCGGGCGCTGATTGCCTCGATCATGGTTCCCTGCGAGGAGAATGCCTGGAAATCGATCCTGCCGTTGGTCGAGGAAACCGGCGCTGACGGCATCGAACTTAACTTCGGCTGTCCGCACGGCATGTCCGAACGCGGCATGGGCGCCGCAGTCGGACAGGTGCCGGAATACATCGAGATGGTCGTTCGCTGGTGCAAGCAGTACACTCGCATGCCCGTCATCACCAAGCTTACACCCAACATCACGGACATCCGCAAGCCGGCACGCGCAGCGAAGTCCGGCGGCACCGATGCAGTCTCGCTGATCAATACGATCAACTCGATCACCTCCGTCAATCTCGATACCTTCGCGCCCGAGCCCTCGATCGACGGGCGCGGCAGCCACGGCGGCTATTGCGGCCCGGCGGTGAAGCCTATCGCACTCAACATGGTGGCCGAGATCGCTCGCGATCCGGAAACCTACGGCCTGCCGATATCAGGTATCGGCGGCATCACCACCTGGCGCGACGCGGCCGAATTCCTGGCTCTCGGCGCTGGCAACGTGCAGGTCTGCACAGCGGCAATGACCTACGGCTTCAAGATCGTGCAGGAGATGATCACAGGTCTCTCCGACTGGATGGATGCCAAGGGCCACCGGAATCTGGACGATATCACCGGCCGCGCGGTGCCTAATGTTTCCGACTGGCAGTATCTTAACCTCAATTACATCGCCAAGGCGAAGATCGATCAGGATGCCTGCATCAAGTGCGGCCGCTGTCACATCGCCTGCGAAGATACCTCGCACCAGGCGATCACCCAGTTCGTAAATGGTGTCAGGCACTTCGAAGTGATGGAAGAGGAATGCGTCGGCTGCAATCTCTGCGTTAACGTCTGCCCGGTCGAGAACTGCATCACCATGCAGCAACTCCCGGTCGGCGATCTCGACAAACGCACCGGAAAGATCGTTGATCCGAACTACGCGAACTGGACGACCCATCCGAACAACCCGATGGCCCGTCAAGCCGCGGAGTAATAGCTTGCCACGCCGCGAAAGAGTTTCTTTCGCGGCGTTGTCCAAGCGACTTAAATCCTACCCGTCGGAAACTCACGTCAAAAGCGTCAGCAGTTGGTCCACGGCGATATCGAACTGATCGAGAAACTTGGCCGCAATGACCTCTGCCCCTGCGGATCGCGGAGGCACTTCAAAAGCTGCCACCTGAAATCCGGCGTCTATGGCATTCACCGCCGCCATTACTTTTAGGGAGCGCGACTAAATCCGACTCGGCAAGCGCACGGGAATCGAGCGATTGCCTTGGCTCAGCCACCCCTACCCGCAAACGTCTTGCGATATGCACCCGGGCTCGTCCCCAGCCGCTTGCGGAAATGATGTCGCATCGTCGCCAGAGTCCCGAAACCGCTGACCGCGGCAATGTCGTCAAGGGAGACGCCCAGCTGCTGCTCCAGGAGCTCTCGCGCATGGCGAAGCCGTTCCTTGAGCAGCCATTCACCGACGCTGAGCCCGGTCGTACTTTCGAAACGGCGCTGAAAGGTTCGCTGGCTCATTCCGGCTTTCGCCGCAAGCAGGCTGATCGGCTGCTCCTCATCCAACCGTAGCCGCATCCAGTCGATCAAGGGGCCGAGCCGGATGCCTTCGCGCTCCTGCGGCACGGGCGCCTGGATGAACTGTGCCTGCCCTCCCTCTCGATGAGGCGGCAGCACCAGCCGACGCGCGACGCTGTTGGCAGCCTCGGCGCCGAAGTCGCCACGGACCACATGCAGGCAGAGATCAATCCCGGCAGCACTGCCGGCCGCAGTCAGGATGCTCCCCTCATCCATATAGAGCACCCCGGCATCGAAGAGGATGTCGGGATAGCGTTCCGAAATGGACGCGATGTATCGCCAATGCGTGGTTGCACGCCGATTGCGAAGCAGCCCGGCAGCGGCAAGCACTGCAACACCCGAGCACAGCGACATGATCCGCGCGCCGCGCTGATGGGCCGCGCACAAGGCATCGATCAGGGCCTTGGGAACCTCTGCATCGATCGCACGCCAGCCAGGCACGACGATCAGATCCGCCTTCTCAAGCACAGCAAGTCCCTGATCGGCGGAAACCGTCAGTCCGCCAGCCGCGCGAAGCGGACCAGGCTCGACCCCGCAGACAGAGTAGCGGTACCAGCCCTCGCCCATTTCCGGACGCGGCAGGCCGAATACCTCGTAGGCAATCCCAAATTCGAAGGTGCACAGCCCGTCGTAGGCGAGCACCGCGACATGGGGTCCGTTCAACACATTTGGCATGATCTTTACGTTAACAGTCATTATGGCCAATTTCACAATGCCATAACATCGGCAATTGTCGTTCGCAACTCGACAGAAAGGAAATGCCATGCCAAGCCTCGTCGCCGAAACCCCCTCGGCCTCCCCCGAAGCCACCGCCGCCTATTACGCGCGCAAGCTTGCCTTCGAGACCGACTGCTGGGATGTCCACGCCTCGTTTCTCGCCGGCCACCGCGACTTCGTATTGCTGGATGTGCGCTCTCCGGCGCTCTTTGCCACGGCCAGGATTCCCGGCGCAATCAACTTGCCACATGGCAAGATGACGGCTCATCGCATGTCGGAGTGGCCCGCAGACACACTCTTCGTAGTCTATTGCGCCGGCCCGCATTGCAACGGCACCGACAAGGCCGCTCTTCGGCTCGCCCGGCTCGGACTTCAGGTCAAAGTCATGATCGGCGGGATGACCGGCTGGGCTGACGAAGGCTTTGAGTTCGAGAGCAGTTCGCAGACGGCGGCAGCCTGACGCTGCGAGAGCGGCGGAAGATCGGGAGATTGAATTTTCTTCGGCGGGTGCGATAGTCGGGAGGCGCAAAGAGGTAGCATCCCGCATGACACGTCATATCGTTGCGATCGGTCAGTTGCCTCCGCCGCTCAACGGCCTCTCGCTCGCGACCAAGAGCATGATCGCGTTTCTTAAGGAAGAAAACAGCGTAGCCGTCCGCAACATCGCCCCGCCGACCGGCAAGCTATCGTTGCTCAAGCATCCGATCAAACTCGCCCGTGTCCTCGGTGCCTGCTTCCAGCTGTGCCGCGATCGCAAGCACCCAGGCAGGATCTGCTATCTCGCCTGCGAAGGCAGCCTTGGCCTGATCTACACGTCGCTGATTGTGCTGCTCGCACGACTCCTCGCCTACCCCGTATTCCTGCACCACCACAGCTTCAGCTACATCGATAGGCCGAGGTTGCTGATGCGAACCATCCTGACGATCGGCGGCCATCGGCTGCGACACATATTCCTGTGCGACATCATGCGGGACCGTTTCAGCGACACCTACGGCCGCCGCACACGCGGCAGCATTGTCTCCAATGCTGCGTACATCCCACCCGCGGAACAGGATTGCGCGCCGAGAGACGGTTCGCATCTCGTAATCGGGATGCTCAGCAACCTGAGCCATGAGAAGGGTCTCGACACCATCATAGCGCTCGTCAGGCAGGCACGGGAGGAAGGCATGCAATTGAGAGCAATCCTCGCAGGTCCCGTGAGAGCCAGCGAGCGCGCCGCCATAGACGCGGCCGTCGCAGAACTCGGCGGCAATCTGGACTACCGCGGTCCCCTCTATGACGAAGCAAAGGCTACCTTCTACCAGGAGATTGACGTGTTCGTCTTCCCCACAGCCTATAGGAACGAGGCGCAGCCCCTGGTGATCTTCGAGGCGAAGGCGGCGGGCAATCCGATCATCTCCAGCGACCGCGGCTGCATCAGAAAGCAGCTGGATGAGAATGACCTCCTCATTCCGGCGGACGGTGAGTTTGTGCCGACGGCCCTGGCCTGGTTGGCCGCCCTGTCCCGGGTGCCCGCCGTCGACGCGAGAAGGCAGGCGATCCGACGGGCCTATGGCGCCCGCCACGCAAAGTCACGCGCCGCGATCGACGTACTGTTCGATCTGGATGAATGACATGGACGCAAAGAAATTTCACACCCCGGCTGGAATTGCGGTCCCACTGCAGCATATGTCCAATAACGCCAAAGGTTTAGACCATCAGACATTGGAAATTCCACGGTATGCCCCTTCGTAGCGCGCTTCGCGCACAGACTAGCGATTGCCACGCCGCAGTAGATATACTCTTTGGCCGCTTCGATCTGTCAAACCCGCTTCAGTACAGCTCCTTTCTCTCTGCCCACGCGCGGGTCGTCCCGGCTGTCGAAACGGCACTGGAGGCCGCCGGGATCGACGAGCTTCTTCCTGACTGGGCGGAACGCCGCCGACGCCACCTCCTGCAAGCGGACCTCGCAGTTCTCGGCATAAGGCCGCCAGAATTGCTGCCCGAACCCACATTTAACAGCACAGCTGGCGTTTGGGGTGCGACCTACGTGCTGGAGGGTTCGAAACTCGGGGGCGCCATGCTGGCCAAATCAGTGCCCTCGACCTTGTCCTCCCGATATTTGACACCGAACGGTCCGCGGGGCGGCACCAAGCACTTCATGGATCTCCTCGACGCCGCCGTCGTTAGTCCGGACGAAGCAATCTCGGCAGCACGCGATTGCTTTATGCTGTTCCAACGCGCGGCCGAGATGGAATTGGAGCTTGTCCTTTCGTGAACGGGATCCATGAAAAAGTCGATCTGACCAATTGCGATCGCGAACCCATTCACAGACTGGGTGCGATCCAGTCGTTCGGCTTTCTGATCGTCGCCTCGTCCGATTGGCTCGTCACGCGCGCCTCGGCAAATCTCGAACAATTCACTGGCATCGCACACGGCGACGTGCTTGGAAAGCCGATATCGAGCATCATTCACTCGCCGACCATGCATGCACTGCGCAACCGGCTGACGACCATGCGCGGCCCCGATGTGGTCGAGCGGCTTTTCGGGGTAACCCTCTCCGACAATGGGCCCATCTTCGATATAGCCGTTCACCTGAGCGACGGCCAGGTCGTGATCGAAGCCGAGCCGTCGCAAGACGGCAGCCAAGGCGGCTCCACAATGTCGATCCGAAGCATGATAGCGCGATTGGACCAAGCGGAAACTCTGGAGGCGTTTTTCCGGGAAGGTGCGCGGCAGGCCCGTGCATTGACCGGCTTTGATCGCGTCATGGTCTACCGTTTCGATGAAAGCGGATCAGGCGAAGTCGTTGCGGAAGCAGCACGCGCCGGCATCGGTTCCTTCCTCGGCCTTCACTATCCAGCCTCGGACATTCCCGTCCAGGCCCGCGCTCTCTACACCCGCAACCTGTTTCGCATTATCGCCGATATCGACGCGCCAAACGTATTCGTTGTTCCCGAGTTGGACGAGCACGGACGCCCGCTCGATCTCTCGATGTCGATCCTGCGCTCCGTCTCGCCGATCCATATCGAATACCTACGAAACATGGGGGTCGGCGCATCGCTTTCGATATCGATTGTCGTCGAGGGCAAGCTCTGGGGCCTGTTCGCCTGCCATCACTACTCGGCCCGATTGCCCTCCTTCGAGAGGCGCTCGACATCCGAACTCTTTGGCCAGATGTTCGCCTCGCGCCTGGAAAGCCGGGAACGGCGAATGGCGCTCGACTTCGAAACGAAAGCTCGCCGCATTGCCGACAGGTTGCTGACCTCCGTTGCCGACAATGCAAGCCTTCTCGATGACCCGACCTGGCTGATCGAGGCACTGGCCGATGCGATACCTGCCGACGGCATCGGTGTATGGATCAATGGTCGTTCGGCCCTTACCGGCGTGACGCCATCGCAACCGCACTTCGCGGAACTGGTGCGGCTGCTGAACCGCAATGCCTCCGGTCGCGTTTTCGCTACCGATCATATGGCAAGCTTCTGGCCGGATGTGGATCCGGCCGCCATCGTCGCCGGTTTCCTTGCCATTCCGATTTCGCGATCACCCCGCGACTACGTCGTTCTCTTCCGACAAGAACTCGTTCGCACCGTCCGCTGGGCCGGCGATCCGCACAAACCAATCGAGTACGGCCCGAACGGCCCACGGCTGACACCGCGGAAGAGTTTCGAAACATGGTCGGAGCTGGTGCGAGGCCACTCCCTGCCCTTTGCGCCGGCCGAACGCAGCGTCGCGGAGACCATCCGCGTGACACTGATCGAGGTCGTGCTTCGCCTGACCGACGAGGCCAACGCCGTTCGCCAACAGGCCAACGAGCGTCAGGAGGTCCTGATTGCCGAATTGAACCATCGCGTGCGCAATATCCTCGGCCTCATTAATGGCTTGATCCGCCAGTCGCGCGGCACGACTGACCATGTCTCCGATTTTGCAGATCAACTGGAAGGCCGCATTCAGGCGCTCGCCCGTGCACACGACCAGATTACCCGGGATCATTGGTCGCCTGCTTCGCTGCGCTCACTGCTGGAAGCCGAGGCGGCCGCCTATCTTGGCAAGAGCGCAGCACGCATCATCATGCGCGGCGAGGAGGTGTTGCTCGCCCCGCAGGCCTTTTCCACTGCCGCCCTCGTCTTTCATGAACTCGTAACCAACAGCGCCAAGTATGGCAGCCTCTGCGACAGCGGCACCGTGGCCACCTCCTGGGAACGGGATCAGGCCGGAAACCTGCTGATTGACTGGCGGGAAAGCGACGGGCCGCAGGTCCACGAGCCAAAGCGACAGGGCTTTGGCACAACGATCATCCGTCGTTCGATCCCTTACGATCTTGGCGGCAAAGCCGACGTGGTCTACGATCCGGCCGGATTGCACGCGCATTTCACCATTCCGGCAAAATTCGTCACTTTCGCTACCGGTCTCGCCTCAGCCTCGGCAAGCCGCAGCGGGGAGATAAGCCCGAAACTGCCGGCGACAGTCGACAGGAAACCTCTGACCGACCTGAAGATCCTGCTCGTCGAGGACAATCTGATCATTGCAATGGACGGCGAAGACATTTTCCTCCAGCTCGGCGCTGCCGAGGTTGCGCTGGCACCGAATGTCGCACACGCACTGGAGCTGATCTCCAAGCAGCATTTCGACCTTGCGGTGCTCGACGTCCATCTCGGTGATGAAACGAGCGAGCCCGTGGCGGCTAAATTGAAGGAAAAGGCAACGCCGCTGGTCTTCGCGACCGGATACGGCGAGGCGACTGTCCAGACAGCCGACATGGCTGGTGTGGAACTGCTTCAAAAGCCCTACACGATCGAAAGTGTCGCTGCCTTGCTTGACCGCATCATGCCGGCCGTAAAATCATGAGACGCCCTGCACCGGCTTGACCTTCAATCCGTCGATGAAGAGCTGCTCGAGAAAACGCGCGGCATCCTCGAAGCGACCGGCACCTGCATGGTCCTGCCCGAGAACCGCCCTCACCTGAACGTCGAAGTCGGCGTAGTGCTGCGTCGTCGACCAGATCGAGAAGATCAGGTGATAGGGATCGCACTTGGCGATCTTCCCGGCCTTTGCCCAGGTGCGGATGACCTCGGCCTTTTCGTCTACGAGTTCCTTTAGCGGCCCCTTCAGTTCATCCTCGACATGCGGCGCACCTTGGAGCATTTCGTTAGCAAACAGCCGGCTTTCACGCGGAAAATCGCGCGCCATTTCCAGCTTGCGCCTGATGTAGCTGCGGATCTCGCTTTCCGGATTTCCTTCGGCATCGAAGGCTCTGAGCGGCTCCAGCCAGGTAAACAGGACCCGGTCGATCAGCGCCCGATGCATCGCTTCCTTGGTGCGGAAATAGTAGAGCAGGTTCGGCTTCGACATGCCGGCGACTTCGGCGATCTGGTCGATTGTGGAACCACGAAAGCCGCTCACCGAAAACACATCGAGCGCGGCTTCAAGAATCTGCTCTTCCTTCTCTTCCTGAATGCGCGTGCGCCGTTGAGTCCTAGCTGCTCTCGGGATTGCCATATCGATCTTGTTTCCCCTTCAAATTCAACCATTTCACTCAAGATTGAACAGGCGCGACCGCTCGCCGCAAAAATGAGCAGATGCCGGCAATTTTGTCTGTATTTTTCCTGATTTTCGTCTTGAGCCCAGCGCCGGAAGTTGTAATGTTTACCAATCGGTCAAATTATCAATCAGATGCTAAACAAAGGCAACTGGCGATTTTCCGGCGCTAACAAAACAAACAAGGGCGCTCGGATACTGACCACGGGAACAGGCGGACATGTGAATTGCATGACCGCGGAAAACAGGTGAGGACTTTAGACATGGTGGCAGCACCAGGCGAGAACATGCGCGTCAACGGGGACCGTCTTTGGGACAGCCTCATGGACATGGCAAAGATCGGCCCGGGCATTGCTGGCGGCAACAACCGCCAGACGTTGACGGATTCCGATGCCGAAGGGCGCAGCCTCTTCAGGACATGGTGCGAAGACGCAGGCATGACGCTCGGTATCGACAAGATGGGCACGATGTTCGCGACCCGCCCCGGCACCGATCCTGACGCCCTGCCAGTCTACGTCGGCTCGCACCTCGACACGCAACCGACCGGCGGCAAGTATGACGGCGTGCTCGGCGTGCTTGCCGGGCTCGAGGTCGTCCGCACCATGAACGACCTCGGCATCAAGACCAAGCACCCGATCGTTGTGACCAACTGGACCAACGAGGAAGGTGCCCGCTTCGCGCCTGCCATGCTCGCCTCCGGTGTTTTCGCCGGCGTCCATACGCTTGAATACGCCTATGACCGCAAGGATCCCGAAGGCAAGACCTTCGGTGACGAACTGAAGCGCATCGGCTGGGTTGGCGATGAAGAGGTCGGCGCGCGCGAGATGCACGCCTATTTCGAGTATCACATCGAGCAGGGTCCGATCCTCGAGGTCGAGAACAAACAGATCGGCGTGGTCACGCACTGTCAGGGCCTTTGGTGGCTCGAATTCACGCTGACCGGCAGGGAAGCGCACACCGGCTCGACCCCGATGAACATGCGCATCAACGCCGGCCTTGCCATGTCGCGCATCGTGGAAATGGTGCAGACCGTGGCGATGGAGAACCAGCCGGGCGCCGTTGGCGGCGTCGGCCAGGTGTACTTCACCCCGAACTCCCGCAACGTTCTACCGGGCAAGGTCGTCTTCACCGTCGACATCCGCTCGCCGGATCAGGCCAAACTCGATGGCATGCGCGCGAGGATCGAGGCGGAAGCGCCAGCCATTTGCGAAGCGCTCGGCGTCGGCTGCGCGATCGAGGCGATCGGCCACTTCGCGCCGGTCACTTTCGACCCAACGCTTGTTTCCCGCGTACGCGGCGCTGCCGAACGGCTCGGCTACAGCCACATGAACCTGATCTCGGGCGCGGGTCACGACGCCTGCTGGGCAGCAAAGGTCGCGCCCACAACGATGGTCATGTGCCCCTGCGTCGGAGGCCTCTCGCACAACGAGGCGGAGGACATCTCCAAGGAGTGGGCAACGGCCGGCGCTGACGTCCTCTTCCACGCCGTCGTCGAGACCGCTGAAATCGTTGCATAATCAAGGGCGGGGTCATTCCCGCCTTTTCTTTTACCAGCGGACGAAGAGCCGCGAGCAATCAATGCAAGGGAACTGATCATGAGCAAAGTCATCAAGGGCGGAACCATCGTCACCGCGGACCTGACCTACAAGGCGGACGTGAAGATCGAGGGCGGCAGGATCGTCGAGATCGGCCCGAACCTCTCCGGCACGGAGACACTCGATGCGACCGGCTGCTACGTCATGCCCGGTGGCATCGACCCGCACGTTCACCTCGAAATGCCGTTCATGGGCACCTACTCCTCCGATGACTTCGAAAGCGGCACCCGCGCAGGCCTCGCCGGCGGCACGACGATGGTCGTCGATTTCTGCCTGCCGGGGCCGGAGCAATCGCTGCTCGAAGCGCTGCAGATGTGGGACAACAAGACCAGCCGCGCCAATGCCGACTACTCGTTCCACATGGCTATCACCGGCTGGAACGAGCGGGTCTTCAACGAGATGGAGACGGTGGTCAAGGACAAGGGCATCAACACCTTCAAGCACTTCATGGCCTATAAAGGCGCGCTGATGGTGA
Source organism: Hyphomicrobiales bacterium (assembly GCA_900466605.1). Taxonomy (GTDB): domain Bacteria; phylum Pseudomonadota; class Alphaproteobacteria; order Rhizobiales; family Rhizobiaceae; genus Rhizobium. Next base: position 66,633 of record UBMU01000047.1, on the reverse strand, counting down.
ACGACGACGAGATGTTCGCCTCCTTCCAGCGCTGTGCGGAACTGGGCGCGCTGCCGCTGGTCCATGCCGAAAATGGCGACGTCGTTGCCTCGATGACCGCAAAGCTTCTCGCCGAAGGCAACAACGGCCCGGAGGCGCACGCCTTTTCTCGCCCGCCCGAGGTCGAAGGAGAGGCAACCAATCGCGCCATCATGCTCGCCGACATGGCAGGCGTGCCGCTCTATGTCGTGCACACCTCCTGCGAACAGGCGCATGAAGCCATCCGCCGCGCCCGCCAGAAGGGCATGCGCGTTTACGGCGAACCGCTGATCCAGCATCTGACGCTCGATGAAAGCGAGTATTTCGACAAGGACTGGGACCACGCAGCCCGCCGCGTCATGTCGCCGCCCTTCCGCAACAAGCAGCACCAGGACAGCCTCTGGGCCGGTCTGCAGTCCGGCTCGCTCTCTGTGGTGGCGACCGACCATTGCGCCTTCACCACGGAGCAGAAGCGCTTCGGCGTAAAGGACTTCTCCAAGATCCCCAACGGAACCGGCGGCCTGGAAGATCGACTGCCGATGTTGTGGACCCACGGCGTCAACACCGGACGCCTGACCATGAACGAGTTCGTTGCGGTCACCTCGACCAACATCGCCAAGATCCTCAACGTCTATCCGAAAAAGGGCGCCATCCTCGTCGGCGCCGATGCCGATATCGTCGTCTGGGATCCGAAGCGTTCGAAGACGATCTCGGCCAAGTCGCAGCAATCGTCGATCGACTACAACGTCTTCGAAGGCAAGCAGGTCACCGGCCTGCCGCGCTACACGCTGACGCGCGGCGAAGTCGCGATCGAGGAAAGCACCGTCAAGACGAAGGAAGGCCACGGCCAGTTCGTCAAGCGCGAGCCGTTCCAAGCGGTCAATAAAGCATTGTCGACATGGAAGGAGCTGGTGGCGCCCCGCAAGGTCGAGCGTTCGGGCATCCCGGCGACGGGGGTCTGATCCTTGGCATCACTCCCGCACCAGCCGATCAAGCTCCGGAAGCAGAACGACGCTTTCCTGCTCGTTCGGATCGGTGCGGGCAATGATCGCGGTGCAAGGGGTACTGCTGAGATTGGCGGGCAGGTGCGGCACACCGGCGGGGATGTAGAACAGCTCGCCGGCGTGCACGACGACATGATGCTCCAGCTCGTCGCCGTACCAGGTGTGAGCCTCGCCGGAGAGCATGTAGATCGCCGTTTCATGCGACTCGTGCAGATGCGCCTTGGCGCGAACGCCGGGCGGAATCGTCAGCAGATGCATGCAGATGCCCTTGGTGCCGACCGTCTCGGCCGCGATGCCTTCGAAGTAACTCAGCCCCTGTTTGCCGTCGTAGGCATGACTGGGACGCACAATATGACAGGTGGGCTTTGATGTCGCGTCCATCGTCATCCTCCATGGACCTTGCCGGAACAATGAAAACAGCTACTCATACTATCATGCAAAGCGCAGAAGCGCGGGGAAAACAGGATACACAAGCATTGACGCAAGCTGCCTCCGTCGTATCCGCCAAGGACCTCTGTCTAACCTATGATGCCAGCGATGCTCCCGTGCACGCGCTGACAAACGTCAATCTCGACGTGCGCAAGGGCGACTTCGTCTCCTTCATCGGGCCATCAGGTTGCGGGAAGACGACCTTCCTGCGTGTGATCGCCGATCTCGAGAAGAAAACATCCGGCGAGATCACCGTCAACGGTATGACGCCGGAGGAAGCGCGCAAGGCGCGCGCCTACGGCTATGTCTTCCAGGCGCCGGCTCTCTACCCCTGGCGCACGATCGAGAAAAACATCGCCCTGCCGCTCGAAATCATGGGCTATGCTTCGGCTGATCAGAAGAAACGCATCGCCGGCGCGCTCGATCTCGTGAACCTTTCCGGCTTCGAGAAGAAATTCCCCTGGCAGCTGTCCGGCGGCATGCAGCAGCGCGCCTCGATCGCCCGCGCGCTCGCCTTCGATGCCGACCTGCTGCTGATGGACGAGCCCTTCGGCGCGCTCGACGAAATCGTCCGTGACCACCTCAACGAGGAGCTTCTGAAGCTCTGGGCCCGCACCAACAAGACAATCTGCTTCGTCACCCACTCGATCCCCGAGGCGGTGTACCTCTCCACCAAGATCGTGGTGATGTCCCCCCGCCCCGGCCGCGTCACTGACATCATCGATTCAACGCTTCCGCGCGAACGCCCGCTCGACATTCGCGAGACGCCCGAATTCCTCGAGATCGCCCATCGCGTACGCGACGGCCTGAGAGCGGGGCATAGCTATGAGCATTGAGGTGCTGAACGCCGAGACCGGTGCGCGGGGGTGCTCATGAAACCCGACACCCTTCGAGACAGGATCGTCCCCGTCCTCACGATTCTCGTGGCCCTGATAGCCGTCTGGTACGTCGCGGCAGTCCTGATGAATGCCTCCTTCCAGCGCGACATGGATCAACGAGCAAACCAGACGCCTGGCACGGTCGAATTCATCGAAAAGACGCTCTCGCAGCCGAAGCCGCTCCTCCCCGCCCCTCATCAGGTGGTGCAGAACGTCTTCGAGAACACATTCCTGCGGAAGCTTTCGAGCAATCGCAGCCTCGTCTACCACAGCTGGGTGACGCTCTCCTCGACGCTGCTCGGTTTCGGCTTCGGCACGCTGCTCGGCATCGTGATCGCGGTGGGGATCGTTCATATCAAGGCCCTCGACCGCAGCCTCATGCCATGGGTGATCGCCTCGCAGACGATACCGATCCTGGCGATCGCGCCGATGGTGATCGTCGTCCTCGGCGCCATCAATATCACCGGCCTGATCCCGAAGGCGTTGATCTCGACCTACCTCTCCTTCTTCCCGGTCACGGTCGGCATGGTGAAGGGGCTGCGCTCGCCCGAGGTCATGTTCCTCGACCTGATGCGGACCTATAACGCAACACCCGCTCAAACCTTCTGGAAGCTACGCGTTCCCGCCTCCGTGCCGTTCCTCTTCACCTCGATGAAGGTCGCGATTGCAGCAAGCCTCGTCGGCGCCATCGTCGGCGAGCTCCCGACCGGCGCCGTCGCCGGTATCGGTTCGAAGCTGCTCGCCGGCTCCTATTACAGCCAGACGATCGACATATGGGCTGCCCTCATCGCGGGCTCGGTGCTTGCCGCAAGCCTTGTCGCGATCGTCGGCCTCATCGCCAAGATCGTAGATCGCTCGATGGGCGGGAGACCGGCATGAAGCAGATGTCCTTCTCCTGGCAGGGCGTTCTTGCCCTGGTGCTGACAGCGATTGCAATCATCACCTTGCCGCTCATGGCCGAAGGTGCGCCTGACCCTGTGTCACCGCTGACTGTCGGTCTGACGATCGCGCTGATCGTCGCCCTCGCTTTCGTTTCCTTCGCACCATTGCCGAAGCCATACGTCGCCGTCGTTTTGCTGGTCGGTGCGCATTGGGCGGCGTGGGTGTTGCTCGCGGATGTTGCCGGAAACGAGGGTTTGGCGACCAAATCCTTCTTCCTGCTGATGGCAGCCTGCTGGCTGCTTGCATGGCGCTGCGTCACCGAGCTCTCGGCAATGACGCCAAGTTCCGGTTTCGGCCGCACCTTCCTGCGCCTGCTGATCCCGGCAATCTTCGGTGCCTGGATCCTGATAATCTGGGAAGCACTGACGCGTGGCGCCGGTATTCCCTTCGTTCTGCTGCCACCGCCGAGCGCTATCGGCGCCAGGATCGCCGGCTCTCTACCCATCCTGGCCGACGATGTGCGCCAGACGATCTTCAAGGCGGTATTCGCCGGTTACATCATCGGCTGTGGTACAGGCTTTGCCGTCGCGATCCTCGCCGATCGTGTCGCCTTCCTGCGACGCGGCCTTTTGCCGATCGGCAATATGGTGTCGGCACTGCCGATCATCGGTGTCGCACCGATCATGGTGATGTGGTTTGGCTTCGACTGGCAGTCGAAGGCCGCCGTGGTCACCATCATGACCTTCTTCCCGATGCTGGTGAATACGGTCGCCGGCCTCGCCGCATCCGGTGCGATGGAGCGCGACCTGATGCAGACCTACGCCTCTAACTATTGGCAGACGCTGCTGAAGCTCCGGCTTCCGGCGGCGATGCCCTTCATTTTCAATGCATTGAAGATCAACTCGACGCTGGCGCTGATCGGTGCCATCGTCGCGGAGTTCTTTGGTACGCCGATCGTCGGCATGGGCTTTCGCATCTCCACGGAGATCGGACGCATGAATGTCGACATGGTCTGGGCCGAAATCGCCGTTGCGGCGCTTGTTGGTTCGATCTTCTACGGCGTCGTCGCCCTGGCAGAACGGGCGGTGACTTTCTGGCATCCGTCTATCCGTGGTGGCTAGGCGTCGCTTTATTCCCGCAAATGGGATTGGGGCATAACTTCAGAGGGAACAAGAAAATGAAAAAACTGATTGTTGCAATGATGGCGAGCGCGATGTCGCTCGCGGCAGCCCATGCAATGGCTGCAGACAAGGTGACGCTGCAGCTCAAGTGGGTGACGCAGTCGCAGTTCGCCGGCTACTACGTTGCCAAGGAAAAGGGCTATTACGACGAGGAAGGCCTCGACGTCACGATCAAGCCGGGCGGCCCTGACATCGCGCCGGAACAGGTGATCGCCGGCGGCGGCGCTGACGTCATCGTCGACTGGATGGGCGGCGCGCTGGTTGCCCGCGAAAAGGGCGTTCCGCTCGTCAACATTGCCCAGCCCTTCCAGAAATCAGGCATGGAGCTGATTTGCCGAAAGGACGGCCCGATCAAGACCGAAGCCGACTTCAAGGGCCATACGCTCGGCGTCTGGTTCTTCGGCAACGAGTATCCGTTCTTCGCCTGGATGAACAAGCTCGGCCTCAAGACCGAAGGTGGAGCCGATGGCGTGACCGTGCTGAAGCAGAGCTTCGACGTACAGCCTCTCTTGCAGAAGCAGGCCGACTGCATCTCCGTCATGACCTACAATGAATACTGGCAGGCAATCGATGCCGGTTTCAAGCCGGAAGAACTGACGGTTTTCAACTACACCGCCATGGGCAACGACTTGCTCGAAGACGGCCTCTACGCCTCCGAAGACAAGCTCAAGGACCCGGCCTTCAAGGAAAAGATGGCAAAGTTCGTCAAGGCGTCGATGAAGGGCTGGAAGTACGCCGTCGAGAATCCGGACGATGCTGCCGGGATCGTCGTCGATGCCGGTGGCCAGGACGAAAATCACCAAAAGCGCATGATGGGCGAAGTTGCCAAGCTGATCGGCGACGGATCCGGCAAGCTCGACACGACGCTCTACGACCGCACCGCCAAGGCTCTTCTCGATCAGAAGATCATCAACAAGGAGCCATCGGGCGCCTGGACGCACGACATCACCGACGCTGCTTCCAAGTAAATACTAGTAAGAAACAACGAAACGCGCGGAGCTTCCGCGCGTTTTGCCTTTTGATGAAAAAGCTCGCAGCCATGTCGCATTAGCCATGCCTCGCGCGTCATATAGAAATGATGCCCGATCAACTATCGGAATGCTTGCATAACCGCTCAGTGATTGATCTGCATCACAATGGTAATTATTGTGTTCAAATGAGGAATTATTTTCCGCCGGACTTGTGCGATGGGCAAATCGCTACCACGTACAAACCGAGTTTGCCGGACGAGGGACTTTTTAAGTAAGAGTCGGCAAAGGATGCGGAAATACTTCTGAGAACACCAATACGGGAACTGGCCATTCGCGAGCTGATGACAACGCGCGAGTCCGGCCGAGCAAAACTGGATGACGACGCATGGCACGCACGCCTGTTAAGATACTTCGCGCTTCCACCCTGCTGATCGCGGCGGCGGTCGCCTCAGTGGCATTTGCTCAGGAGCAGCCGGTTGCGAAGCCACAGCAGAACCTTCCGGCCATCGTCGTGACCAAGGCGTCAACCCGCACACTCGTCGACCGCGTTGTTGCAACAGGCACGGTCAAGCCTGTCGAGGAAGTCTACATTCAGCCGCAGGTCGAAGGATTGTCGATCCGTGCATTGAATGCCGACGTCGGCGACAGGGTGCAGGCTGAGAGCACGCTCGCGACATTGAATGACGACGCCCTCATTCTGCAGAAAAGCCAGATGCAGGCCACAAGGGCAAAAAACGAAGCAAGCCTTGCGCAGCTTCGCGCCCAGTTGCTCGAAGCCGAGGCCAACGCGGAGCAGGCACGCCAACAGCAGGCGCGCGCCCAGGAAATGGGCAAGAAGGGCACGGTATCCACGGCAACGGTCGAGCAGGCGGACGCTGCTGCGGCTTCCGCCAATGCGCGCGTCGATTCCGCGAAGCAAGCAATCCAGGTGGCGGTTGCCGATATCAAGGTGACCGAAAGCCAGATCGCGGATGCCGATCTGAAGCTTGCACGCACCGACGTCAAAACGCCGGTCGGTGGCACGGTTGCAGCCAAGAATGCCAAAGTCGGCGCGATTGCACTCGGCACCGGCGATCCGCTCTTTACGATCATTCGTGACGACAAGATTGAGCTGGTGGCCGAAGTCGGTGAAAGCGACATCGTCAAGATCGAGCCTGGCCAGAAGGCAACGCTTTCGCTGTCGGGCAGCCGCGACAAGCTCACCGGCTCCGTGCGCCTGGTCTCGCCCACGGTCGATCCGCTCACTCGGCTCGGCCTGGTCCATATCCTGATCGATGACAGCAGCAAGGCCCGCTCCGGCATGTATGGCAGCGCCGACATCGTCGTGCGAACCGCAGAGAACGTCGCGTTGCCGGTATCCGCGGTGCTGAGCAGCAACGAGGGATCCTCTGCCCGCAAGGTCGAGAGTGGCGTCGTCAAGTTTGCCAAGGTGGAGACCGGCATTCAGGACGGTGCGTATGTCGAGATCATCAAGGGATTGAAGGCTGGCGACGAAGTCGTAGCCAAGGCGGGCGCTTATGTCCGCGATGGCGACCGTATCACGCCGGTACACGAACAGCCCCCGGCTTCCAACTGAGAGACGACCAATGAACTTTTCAGCCTGGTCTATCCGAAATCCAGTCGCGCCGCTTCTGGCGTTTGCACTTCTGCTTTTCGTCGGCATCCAGTCGTTCAACAAGCTGCCGATCACGCGCTTCCCGAACATCGACGTTCCGCTCGTTTCCATCATCGTCACACAGAGCGGCGCTTCGCCCGCCGAGCTCGAGATGCAGGTGACGAAGGAGATCGAGGACGCCGTTGCCAGCATAACGGGGATCGACGAGATCCAGTCGACGGTGACAGACGGCCAGTCGCAGACGGTCGTCATGTTCCGTATGGAAATTCCGACCGAGCAGGCTGTTCAGGACACCAAGGACGCCATCGACCGCATCCGTAGCGATCTGCCTGCCAACGTCGAAGAACCGATCGTCTCGAAGATCGATGTTGAAGGTCAGGCGATCCAGACCTTCGCGGTGTCCTCCCCCGATATGACCCTCGAAGAGCTTTCCTGGTTCGTCGATGACACGATCAAGCGCGCCCTTCAGGGGCAGGCAGGCATCGGCCGTGTCGACCGTTATGGCGGTGCCGAGCGTGAAGTCCGTATCGAGCTCAACCCCGACAAGCTCAATGCCCACGGCATCACCGCCGCGAGCGTAAACCAACAATTGCGTGGCACCAACGTTGACCTTGGCTCCGGCCGCGGCCAGGTGGCGGGCAGTGAGCAGGCGATCCGCGTGCTCGGCGATGCCCGCAGTGTCGCCGAACTCGCCAACACCACGATCTCGCTGCCGAACGGTCGTTTCGTCAAGCTGTCCGACCTCGGCGCCATCAAGGACACTTATCAGGAGCCGAAGTCCTTCTCGCGCTTCGATGACACGCCTGTCGTCACCTTCGGCGTGTTCCGTTCGAAGGGCGCCAGCGAAGTCAGCGTTGCGGAAACTGTCGGCAAGAGCCTTGAGAAGGTGCGCGCTGAAAACCCCAACGTCGGCATCGAGCTGATCAGCGACTCCGTCTATTTCACCTATGGCAACTATGAAGCCGCCATCGACACGCTGATCGAAGGCGCGGTGCTTGCTATCATCGTCGTCTTCCTGTTCCTGCGGAACTGGCGCGCAACGCTGATCTCGGCGGTCGCGCTACCGCTATCGGCGATCCCGACGTTCTGGATCATGGATCTGATGGGCTTCTCGCTGAACCTCGTCAGTTTCCTTGCCCTGACGCTCGCGACCGGCATTCTCGTCGATGACGCGATCGTCGAGATCGAGAACATTGCCCGCCATATCAAGATGGGCAAGACGCCCTATCGCGCCGCCATTGAGGCCGCAGACGAAATCGGCCTCGCGGTCATCGCAACGACCTTCACTATCATTGCCGTCTTCGTGCCCGTGTCGTTCATGCCCGGCATTCCCGGTCAGTACTTCATCCAGTTCGGCTTGACTGTTGCCTTCTCGGTCTTCTTCTCGCTTATGGTGGCACGCCTCATTACGCCGATGATGGCCGCATACCTGATGCGTGCCGAAGACGGCATTGAGGATCATCACGACAATGATGGTCTCTTCTTCCGTGGTTACACGCGCCTCGTGCGCGCCACGACCCGGCGCTGGTGGACCCGCTATGCGACGCTGATCGCGGCAATCGCCTTCCTCATCGGCTCCGTCATGTTGCTTGCGCAGGTTCCCGGCAGCTTCCTTCCGCCGGAAGATGCATCGCGCATCGTCCTGTCCGTCGAATTGCCGCCGAATGCGACCCTCGACGATACCGAAGCCACGACGGATGCGATCTACAAGGACGTCAAGGATATCGACGGCGTTGAAAGCGTCTTCGTGCTCGGCGGCGCGTCTCCGAAGGGCGACCTCGAACTGCGCCGCGCAACGGTAACGCTTACGCTCGACAAGCTCGACCAGAGGCTTTCGAAGAAGCTGGTCGACGATTTCCTTGGGTCCCTGCCGATCATCGGACCGCACCTGCCCAAGGTAGAGCCAAAGGGCCGCGTCCGGCCTCAGTGGGATATCGAGAAGGAGGTCTTCGCCAAACTCCGCCATATCCCTGACGTGCGCATCCTGAAACTCAATGATCGCGGCGAGCGTGACCTGTCGTTTAACTTCCTCTCTAAGAACGAGAAGGATCTGAACGACGCTGTTGGCATCCTTGAATCGAAACTGCGTGCCGACCCGCTGCTGGCGAACGTCAGTGCAGAAGGCGCCCTGCCCCGCCCGGAACTGCAGGTCCGTCCACGCAAGGACCAGGCTGCCCGTCTCGGCATCACGCCGCAGCAGATCTCCGAGACCATCCGCGTCGCCACCATCGGCGACATCGATGCGGCGCTCGCCAAGATCAACCTGGACGACCGCCAGATTCCGATCCGGGTGCAGGCCTCGCTCGACATGCGTCGTGATCTTGCCGCCCTCCGGGCGCTGAAGATCCAGACGGCGAGCGGCGGCACCGTGCCGCTCTCCACCGTTGCCGATATCGACTATTCGGAAGGCGTCAGCTCGATCAAGCGCAACAACCGCTACCGCGTCGTCTCGATCGGGTCCGACCTGCCGCAGGGCGTGGCACTCGACACCGCATCCGCCCGGTTCCGGCAGATCGTCGATGAGGCCAAGATTCCCTCGACGGTCCAGCTTGCCGAAAGCGGTGACACGAAGGTGCAGACTGAAATGCAGCAGAGCTTCGTCAACGCCATGTTGATGGGCCTGATGCTGGTGCTGACAGTGCTGATCCTGCTCTTCAAGGACGTGATCCAGCCCTTTACCATCCTGTTCTCGCTGCCGCTTGCAATCGGCGGCGTGGCAGTCGGACTGCTGGTCACGCAGAACCCACTGTCCATGCCCGTCATGATCGGCATCCTGATGCTGATGGGTATCGTGACGAAGAATGCCATCCTGCTCGTGGACTTCGCGATTGAGATGCGCCATCGCGGGATGGAACGGGTGGAAGCCATGGTCGAGGCAGGCCGCAAGCGCGCCCGCCCGATCATCATGACCTCTATCGCAATGTCGGCAGGCATGTTGCCGTCGGCGCTCGGCGTTGGCGAAGGTGGCTCGTTCCGTGCGCCGATGGCGATCGCAGTGATCGGCGGCATTATCGTGTCGACCGTGCTTTCGCTGGTCGTCGTGCCTTCTTTCTTCCTGATCATGGACGATCTCTCCCGCTTGCTTGCCTGGATGTTTGGTCGCCTGGTGGGCAGGAAGGACAAGGAAGAGCTGGCGATGTCGCGCGAAGAGCTCACGCAGGCTGTCGGTGCCCTTGAGGGCCGGGTAACCGCAATCGAGACTCCAGAAGGCAAGCGTAGCAAATCAGGCAATGTCGTACGCCTGCCGCCGTTCGCGGCGGAGTAGCTGCTCAAAAAAAGGCCGGGGCAACACCCCGGCTTTTTTATTGGCTCACATTTGATCGAGATCAAGTTCAGAACCCCGTCTCCCGGGTACCCTTGCCAATATCAGCTAGGGGCGGCACCCGCCGCGCCGTAGGGAGAAATAGATGACCAGAGCTTTGAAACTGAGCAGCGCACAGCAAGCGGTGCTTGGTGGTGCGTTGATCGCGTCTAGCCTTGATTCGCCTGAGCGAGACGCTCTGCTGTCTTGCGCGGTGGCGGTGCGCTACGAGCCGCAGGACGTTCTCTTCCAGGAGCACGAGAAGGCACGCTACTTCTACTGCGTGCTGAGCGGCTATGTGCGCCTTTATCGCGGCTCGGACGAGCGCGAAGCGGATATCAGCATCTGTGAACCGGGTGACAGCTTCGGAGAATGCCTTGTGCTCGCCGGCGAAGGATACAATTACAGCGCCCAGGCTATGGAACACGCGATCCTCGCCCGGTTCGACATCGCGCAGGTCAGAATATTACTCGACCAGCAGCCGCGCATTGGCAGCGCAATCGCACGCAGCCTTTCGCAGCATCTGCTTTCGACCATGGATTGCCTCGCGCGCGATCGGATGCAGACCAGCCCGCAACGCGTCGCGCATTATCTGCTGACGCATTGCACCAATGAAGGTGGCCGCGCCACTCTCCGCCTGCCGTTCCAGAAGAGCCTTCTGGCACGCAAACTAGGGCTGGCGCCCGAAGCACTATCGCGGGCCTTCTCTACCTTGCGCACCTCAGGCGTAAGCGTTAGCGGCCGCGCAATCGCGATCGAGGACATCAATATCCTGAGGCAGGTCTGACCTCTAGAGGCCACCCTGCTCCTTCAGGAAGCTGACGATGGAGTTGACGCCATCGCCACGCTTCATGTCGGAGAAAACGAAGGGGCGTGCCTGACGCATCCGTGTCGCGTCGCGATCCATGACATCGAGGTCGGCTCCGACATAGGGGGCCAAATCCTTCTTGTTGATGACAAGAAGGTCGGACTTGGTGATGCCAGGGCCGCCTTTGCGCGGGATTTCCTCACCTTGGCAAACAGAGATGACGTAAATCGTGATGTCGGCCAGGTCGGGAGAAAAGGTGGCGGCCAGATTGTCGCCACCCGACTCGATGAACACGACGTCGAGATCGGGAATCCGCTCGTTGAGGCCCGCAATGGCCTGCAGATTGATCGTCGCGTCTTCGCGGATTGCCGTGTGCGGGCAGCCACCGGTCTCTACGCCAACAATGCGATCCGACGGCAGAGCCTGCATGCGCATCAGCGCCTCGGCATCCTCCGTTGTGTAGATGTCGTTGGTGACGACGGCGACCGAGTATTCATCACGCATGGCTTTGCAAAGCTTCTCGGTTAGCGCCGTCTTGCCGGAGCCGACCGGCCCACCGATGCCCACGCGTAGGGGGCCGTTTCCTGATTTCATATTCTGAACTCCAATAACAGCCGATGATAGCGCGCCGCTTGATGAGCCACCACCGGCAAATGACGCAGGTCGCGGCACGTACCGGATCCTTGCCGGGGCACGTTCATGAGCGAAACAGACGCGTTGACTGCGTCTCGTGGCGCAGCGACATGATGTCGGCCTGGATGGTCGCCGATCCGAGATCGTCCAATGTCGAAACCGCAGCACGTCTCGCGACGGAGGCTATATCGCCTTCCAGGCGCGACAGAATGGCAACACCGTCCTTCTGGCCAGCAACACCGAGACGGATACCTGCGGAAACCGCCTGCGAGAGATAGCCATGCAGGAAAGCGGCAATCGTCTTCTCTAACCCAACCCCATGCGCACCCGCGACAGCGCCGACGGCAACCGGATACGCCACATGACGCGGCAATCGATCGAACACTTCATCCGGCCACGCACTGGCGGCAGACAGAAACGCATCGCCAAGCAGCATCGTCTCCTGATGACGCTCCCGCGAGCTGGCAAGCGCCTCAGCAAGCTCCGCCATTTCGCCAAGCCGCTCGCGCTGTGCATGACACCGATGGCTTTCGGTGAGGAGAACCGCGTCATTCCACACAGGCCCACACACCATAAGGTTCGATGCCCACGCTGCAAGCGAATGAGCATCGGTCACCAATCCATCGTGGACAGCGCGTTCAAGCCCCCCGGAATAGGCAAACGACCCCACGGGGAATGCCGGCGAAAGCCAGGCCATCAGCCGCAGCAGAGCCTGCAGGTCGGCATCATCCGTCATGTTTCGATCAGTCGTGGGAGTGATGATGATGCTCATGGTCATGACCATGAGAGTTTCCATGAGAGTGGTAAGCGCCACGTGCCGGTTGGAACGGCTCCGCAACCTCCCTTACCGACGCGCCAAGCCCCTCGAGCATGGAGCGGATCACGTGATCACGCAGGATAAGAATGCGGTCTTCCTCGATCTGGGCGCCAAGGTGCCGGTTGCCGAGGTGCCACGCAAGCTCGATCAGGTGCAGGCGATCCTTCCCCTTGACCTCAAAGAGCTTCTCGTCAGCCGCCACGATTTCGATGAGTTCGCCGTCATCGAGAACCAGCATGTCCCCGCTTGCAAAAAGCACCGGCTCCTTGAGGTCGAGCATGACCATCTCGCCGTTTTCGAGGTGCAGCAGTTTCCGGCGCAGGTGTCTTAGATCGTGCGGCAGAACCACTTTTCCAATCGGGTTCGAAGACGGTGTGCCGGCCGGCAGATAGGAAGTTACGCGTTGCATGACAGGTCCAATTCGCTTGAGATTGCGACCATGCAAAATACCCCCGTGCGATGCAAGAAGGAATGAGACTGGAAGGCGAAGCTAGCTGATTTTCTTCAGGCTAGGCGCGCCTCGTCGCAATCCATGTTTATCGCGCGCGCATCGGCGGTCTCATCTGACAGATGCCTGCGCCACCCCGGATGCAGACCTTCGTTTTCATGCACGACGCGGTTTCGGCCGAGCGCCTTTGCCAGATACAGGGCTTTATCCGCTGCCGAATACGCCCCCTCCTTGTTTCGCCCTGACTCGAGCTCCGCGACCCCTGCGGACACCGTTATCGCAACCACGCAATCGTCAGCAACAATGGGCTGGCCCGCCAAGCGCGCACAGACCGCTCGCACTCTCTCGATCCTCTGCTCCTGCGAACCACCAACAACGATCGCGCCGAACTCCTCCCCACCCAGCCTCGCCGTTACAGAACCTCCGTCGAATGCAGCGGCAAGGATGGCAGACACAGCAACGATCACCGCATCCCCGCAGGCGTGGCCGAAGCGATCATTGATAGCCTTGAAGCGGTCTACATCGAAGATCACGAGACAGGCGTTTCCGTCCACCTGCTCCAATGCCTCTGTAAAGGCACGCCGGTTGAGAAGACCTGACAACACATCCGTACGGCTCAACTGCTCGAACTCTGCACGCGAGACGCTGAGCCGATGCATTGCGTGACCCGCTACGATCGACAACGCACTCGAAACAGCGCCACCGATGAGCCACGACAGCAAAACACCATAGATGACGCCATGAGCGAGCGGAACGGGCAACATCCCCATCCAGTCGAGCGGAGGCAACAGGAGCGTCGTCACGATCGACGACAGCGTCACCGCGAGGAAGCTCATCTTGAGCGCAAACACGTAAATTGTGTGGCGATGCTGGAAATCGCCAAGCTCCGCCTGCAGTGAAATTCTCATGCGAATCGACCTTCTTGCCCACCGCCGAGCACATTGCTTAGAGGCCAACTACTGCCGAGTTCTTAAGTGATTTGTTAAGATTTGAACGATTTTGGTGAATTGATCGCCGGTTGGAAACCGCCCGAAAACGGGACGCATCCAGAAGCGAATCAAACAGTGAGATACTGGAGGCAAGCTGCTGTTTTTTAAGGACTTTATATATCAATGCGGCAAGAATGTCCCATTACGGACAGGCCGCCTCACGGTGGAGCACACGGAAACAAAAAACAACTTAGGGGAGATTCGAAGTTAACTGGACGCCTTAGGTACGACCGGCGCGACGCGCCGGCCGTACCTGACGAAATTAGAACAGGAAATACCGCTGCGCCATTGGCAGCACTGTCGCAGGTTCGCAGGTCAGGAGCTCCCCATCGGCACGCACTTCATAGGTCTCGGGATCGACTTCGATATGTGGCGTGAGACTGTTGTGGATCATCGACGCCTTGGAGATGCCGCCACGGGTATTCTTCACAGCGACCAGATCCTTTGCAACCCCGAGCCTGCCCATTAGGCCGGCATCGAGAGAGGCTTGGCTGACGAAGGTAACCGACGAACTGGTGCGCAGCTTGCCATAGGCCGCGAACATCGGCCGGTAGTGCATCGGCTGCGGGGTCGGGATCGAGGCATTCGGATCCCCCATTGGCGCAGCAGCGATCGAACCGCCAAGCAACACCATCTCGGGCTTCACGCCGAAAAAGGCCGGGTTCCACAGAACGAGGTCGGCGCGTTTTCCGACCTCGATCGAACCGATTTCATGGCTAAGGCCCTGCGCGATCGCCGGATTGATAGTATATTTCGCGATGTACCGGCGGACACGGAAGTTGTCGTTCTCGCCCTTTTCTTCCTTCAAACGGCCGCGCTGTCGCTTCATCTTGTCCGCCGTCTGCCAGGTACGGATCGCGACTTCACCGACGCGGCCCATGGCTTGACTGTCGGACGAAATGATCGAGAAGGCGCCGATATCATGCAGGATGTCTTCTGCGGCGATCGTCTCCTTGCGGATGCGGCTTTCCGCAAACGCGATATCCTCGGGAATCGACGACGACAGGTGATGGCAGACCATCAGCATGTCGAGATGCTCGGCGATCGTATTGACCGTGTACGGCCGCGTCGGATTGGTCGACGACGGAATGACGTTCGACTGGCCGCAGATTTTGATAATATCAGGCGCATGGCCACCGCCGGCCCCCTCGGTGTGGAAGGCGTGAATGGTACGGCCCTTGAGCGCGCCGATGGTATCCTCGACAAAGCCGCTTTCATTCAGAGTGTCGGTGTGGATCATCACCTGGATGTCGTATTCGTCGGCAACCGACAGGCAGCAATCGATCGCAGCCGGCGTCGTGCCCCAGTCCTCGTGCAGCTTCAGCGAAGACGCGCCGGCAAGCACCATCTCCTCAAGCGCGGCGGGCAGCGAGGCATTACCCTTGCCTGCGAGCGCGAGGTTCATCGGGAAGCCGTCGAAGCTCTCGATCATCCGCTCGATATGCCAGGCGCCGGTGCACGTCGTGGCGAGCGTGCCATGTGCCGGGCCGGAGCCCCCGCCAAGCATGCACGTAATGCCGCTCATCAGCGCTTCTTCGATCTGCTGCGGGCAAATATAATGGATATGCGCATCCATCCCGCCGGCGGTAACGATTTTGCCCTCGCCCGCAATCGCCTCGGTCGATGGACCGACAATGATGTTGACACCCGGCTGAGTGTCCGGATTGCCAGCCTTGCCAATCGCCGCGATGCGGCCGTTCCTGAGCCCGATATCGGCTTTCACGATACCGGTGTGGTCGATGATGACAACATTGGTGATGACGGTATCGACGGCACCTTGCGCGCGCGTCGCCTGGCTCTGCCCCATGCCGTCGCGGATCACCTTGCCACCGCCAAATTTCACCTCTTCGCCGTAGGTCGTAAAGTCCTTCTCGATCTCGATGAAGAGCTCCGTATCGGCCAGGCGCACCTTGTCGCCCGTGGTCGGGCCAAACATGCCAGCATAGGCGGCGCGGGAAATCTTGTAAGGCATATGTCAGGCTCCTTGGGAGGAAGAAAGGGACGCGCTCGCCGGCAACCGCGTAACGCGGCCTTCGGCGACGTAACTATCTACAAGCTGCCTCTCGGCAGCGAAGGGATGCCATTCCCATCCCGCGTGACCGAAACCCGCGAGATCGATGGCCGCTTCGGGAAAGCTGTTCATCACGTGAGCGATCACGATCATGCCGCTGCTCGGCACGACGTAGGGCTCAGGATGGTAAGTCGCGAGCACCTCGTCCACCGCTTCATGAATCAGTTTGTCAACGACCACATGCGCCTTGCCAACATCCGCACAGAAGGCATTGAATTGACTCGTATAGTCGTCGCAAAAGTCATCCAGCTCAGGATGCGAGACGGCAAGCGGTGCACGCAGTTCCGCGAACTTTTGCGGATCGCGTACGCTCCAGATCGCCGCGGCGTCTCGGACGGCAGGATGTTCCCGCCAGCTCTCCGAAGACAGCATCGCCC
Organism: Hyphomicrobiales bacterium; assembly: GCA_900466605.1. Lineage (GTDB taxonomy): Bacteria > Pseudomonadota > Alphaproteobacteria > Rhizobiales > Rhizobiaceae > Rhizobium. The sequence goes on along the minus strand of UBMU01000047.1, from coordinate 50,211 downwards.
TGGCCGGTCGCCCGGTGTTGCAGACGGCGACGACGTCGGTGCGGCCCGGGCTCGCATCATAGGACCGGCATTCGTTGAAGCGGATCACGAACGACGCATCCGCCACAGCGGCCGCAGCATTCGCGCCGATCTCTCCGTTGCCGACGATCATGATCCTGCCTGCCACGTCAGTTGCCCATCGTTTCTGCAAGTTCCTTGAGCTGCTTGGTGCGCTCGTCCGTCAGCTCGGCAATGCAGCCGGCAACCAGCATCGGTTCCATCGTGCCGCCGCGGGCCTGGAAGCCGGCCGCCTCGCACTCCGCATCGCGGAAATTCACCCAGGCACGCTGCGCTTTCACCAACGCATCCTCGGCGCCGCGCATGTCGTCGTCGAGATCATCGTCAAGCGCGGCAAGAGCCGCACGGGTGATCTTGTATTGAACGTTCAGTGCCTTGTCGGCGGTTTCCTGACGCTCCTGTTCGCAAGCCGTCATGTCGGTCTGCGTGACGGGATTGTTGCAGTCCAGATCTTCCGCACTGGCGCCAAAGGCGATGAACGTGGCAACGCCAGCCGCCAGCAGATACAAGCTCGCGCGCATCATCTCCTCCCCGATCACCTAAAGCTTGCCCATGACGAGCTGACGGAAACCGTAGACTTCGCGCTTGCCGGAGAGCGGGATGAGCGTCACCGAACGCGTCTGGCCTGGCTCGAAACGTACGGCCGTGCCTGCCGGGATATCGAGCCGCATACCGTGCGCCTTCTCCCGATCGAATGAGAGGCCGGCATTCGTTTCCGCAAAATGATAATGGCTGCCGACCTGCACCGGGCGATCGCCGGTGTTCGAGACCTCGAGCGTTATCGTCGGCGCACCGACGTTCAGCTCGATGTCGCCGCTGGCGGCAATGATTTCTCCAGGGATCATGGTCCTCTCCTCACGCGGCCTTGATGGGCGCGCAGCCCTCGGCCTTCAGAACGCGCTTTGTCGACGCGGGGTATTTGGCAAGCTTGGCAGCGGGACGCACCGGGCGCCGCACGAGCTCGCCGCCGCAATTCGGGCAGACGCCACCGAGGACATCCGCGACACAATCGGCGCAGAACGTGCATTCGAAGGTGCAGATCATCGCCTCGGAACTGTCGGGCGGTAGATCCTTATCGCAGCATTCGCAATTGGGGCGCAGCTCCAGCATGGCAACCTCAGCGGATCGGTTCGTGCACAGTCACTAGCTTCGTTCCATCCGGGAACGTCGCTTCGACCTGCACGTCATGGATCATCTCGGCGATGCCTTCCATGACCTGGTGGCGGCCGATGACATGAGCGCCAGCTTCCATCAGCTCCGCGACCGGGCGACCGTCACGTGCGCCTTCGAGGACGAAGTCGGTGATCAACGCGATCGCTTCGGGATGGTTGAGCTTGACGCCCCGTTCCAGCCGCCGCCGCGCGACCATCGCCGCCATCGAAATCAACAGCTTGTCTTTTTCTCTCGGTGTGAGGTTCATCGTGCATCCATCTGCTTGAACTAGAGATTCCAGACTTTCGGTACCGGCGCTCCATTGCGCAAGGTCGAAATGATCGGGATAAGAATTTTTCTGAGCGCAAAGCCATCGGACGCCGAAAGGCGCACCACGAGCTTGCCGGCCCAGCTGCTGGCGCCGCCCATATGGCCCTCAAGTAGTGGGCGCACTGCGCCGAGGTAGGCCTCGGCTCGCGGCCCGACATAGAGCAGCGTCGCGAACGCGACCTTGCCTGACAGCACGGCATCGCCGCCGGCAAGCGAAGCGACATTGCCCTGCAGTTGCAGGTCCTCAGCGTGGCAGAGCCTGCCGTTCTTGCGGATGCGCCAGCGATCCCGGAAAAGCCCCGCCTCGACAGACTCCCCCATCGCCTTGCGGCCAAGCAGGATGGCCTCGACGGCCAGGAATTCGGCGTCGTCGGCAATATCGACATCAAGCCTGCGAAACAGCGACGAGCGGTCGAACAGTATGGTTTCCTGCGGCAGCCAGTCCACCCGGGCGTTTGCACCGACGGTGATGCTGGTGTTGACCTCGGCCGTTCCTGCCGATGCCTTGTAGATCTTCTCGCAGGCCTGCGTGGTGACGTCGATGCGAGTGCCGGGACCAGCCGCAACGCTCCAGTTCATCCGGTCGCCGCCGGTGAGGCCGCCTGCCGTATTGATGATGACGGCTTCCATCGAGGAATCGAAAGTATCCGGAAGGCGGATCTTGGCCGCCCCCTCCTGATAGAGCTCCTGCAGGCGCGTGCGCCGGTCGAGCGTCTTCGCAGCCAGATGCCCGCGCCCCTCGGCTCTCTGCGGTCTCGTGGCTGCTGCCGCGTTCGTCATTCCATCCCTTCCCAATGCACCGCCGGTTGACCCCCGGCCGTTTTCATTGAAGTCACTGACTTGCAGAAAGCAAGCAATTCCCGTGCCGCGCCGACACGCTCACTGCCATCGGACCTGCGGCATCAACACTCCTCAGAGAGTGCCGAGGAAAGCAGCATCTGCTCAACAGATAGCCACAGGATCAGACGGTCAGGTGGCGGCGCGCTTCCGGGGTATCCAGCGTCTCCGCCAGTCCCTCGTGAACGATCTCGCCGCGATCCATGATGTAGACGTAGTCGGCAAGCTCGCGGCAGAAATCGAGATACTGCTCGACCAGCAGGATCGCCATCCCGGTCGAATCGCGAAGGTAGCGGATCGCTCGGCCGATATCCTTGATGATCGACGGCTGGATGCCTTCGGTCGGCTCGTCGAGCACCAGGACTTTCGGCCGCGTCACCATCGCCCGACCGATCGCCAGCTGCTGCTGTTGTCCGCCGGAAAGGTCGCCGCCGCGACGCCCGAGCATGGTCTGCAGCACAGGAAACAGGCTGAAGATATCGTCTGGGATAGTCTTATCCCGCCGTGAAAGCGGCGCGAAACCGGTCTCGAGATTTTCCTTTACCGTCAGCAGGGGGAAGATCTCGCGCCCCTGCGGCACGTAACCGATTCCTTGTTTGGCGCGCGCATAGGGCGGCAGGCCGTTGAGCCTGGCGTCGTTGAATGTCACCGTTCCTGATGACAGGGGATGCTGGCCGGTAACGGCGCGGAGAAGAGAGCTCTTGCCCACGCCGTTACGCCCCAGCACGCAAGTGATCTTGCCCATTTCCGCTTTGATAGAAATGCCTCGCAGCGCTTGGGCGGCGCCATAGTGAAGGTTTGCATTTTCGACTGTCAGCATCTCAGCGCCCCAGATAGTTTTCGATCACCTTCGGATCGGAGCTCACGAAATCGATCGATCCCTCGGCCAGCACCGAACCTTCGGCAAGGCAGGTCACCTTGACGCCCAGATCGCGGATGAAGCCCATGTCGTGCTCCACGACGACGACCGAGCGAGTCTTTGCGATCTCCTTGAGCAGGATCGCCGTCTCCGCGGTTTCGGCATCCGTCATGCCGGCGACCGGCTCATCGACCAGCAGCAGCTTCGGCTCTTGTGCCAGAAGCATGCCGATCTCCAGCCACTGCTTCTGCCCATGCGACAGGTTGGCGGCGAGTTCGTCGCGCCGATGCGTCAGGCGCACCGTCTCAAGGATCTCCTCGATACGGGCCTTGTCTTCGGCGGAGAGCCGGTAGAACAGCGTCGCGAAGACATCGCGCTTGCGGTTCAAGGCGAGTTCCAGGTTGTCCCATACCGTGTGGCTTTCGAAGACCGTCGGCTTCTGGAACTTGCGGCCGATCCCGAGCTGCGCGATGTCGGCCTCATCGAGTTTGGTGAGATCGGTCTGCCCGTTGAAGAACACCTCACCTTCATCCGGTCGCGTCTTGCCGGTGATGATGTCCATCATCGTTGTCTTGCCTGCGCCGTTGGGCCCGATGATGGCCCGAAGTTCGCCGGGCTCGATGACGATCGACAGCGAGTTCAACGCCTTGAAGCCGTCGAAGGAAACCGAGACGTTGTTGAGGTAGAGAACACTGTTTGGTTTGACGTCAGGGATCATGATCGCTCACTCCGCCGGCTGGATTTTTGCATCGACGCCCTTTTCCTGAAGGGCCAGCGGCGTAGCCTCCGTCCTCGGCTTGCGGCGCGTAAGGTACTGGCCGATGGTGCCGACGATCCCCTTCGGCAGGAACAGCGTGACGAGCACGAACAGACCGCCCAGCGCAAACAGCCAGAACTCGGGGAAAAGGCCCGTAAAGATCGTCTTGCCGCCGTTGACCAGAATGGCGCCGATGATCGGCCCGATCAGCGTCGAACGTCCGCCGACCGCCGTCCAGATGACGACTTCGATCGAGTTGGCCGGCGCAAATTCGCCTGGGTTGATGATGCCGACCTGCGGCACGTAAAGCGCACCGGCAATGCCCGCCATCATCGCGGAGACAACGAAGGTGAAGAGCTTGAAGTGTTCCACCCGGTAGCCGAGGAAGCGCGTACGGCTCTCCGCGTCGCGCACGCCGACCAGCACCTTGCCGAACTTCGAGCGGACGATGGCCGAAGCGATCATCAGAGACATTGCAAGGAAGATGGCAGTCGCGGCAAACAGCGCAGCACGTGTGCCATCAGCCTGCACGCTGAAGCCGAGGATTTCCTTGAAGTCGGTCATGCCGTTGTTGCCGCCGAAGCCCATGTCGTTTCGGAAGAAGGCGAGCAGCAGTGCATAGGTCATGGCCTGTGTGATGATCGACAGGTAGACGCCATTAACGCGCGAGCGGAAGGCGAACCAGCCGAACACGAAAGCAAGCAGTCCCGGCACCAGCAGAACCATCAGCGCCGCGAACCAGAACTTGTCGAAGCCGCACCAGAACCAGGGCAGTTCCTTCCAGTTCAGGAACACCATGAAGTCGGGCAGGATGGGGTCGCCATAGACGCCGCGCGAGCCGATCTGGCGCATCAGATACATCCCCATCGCGTAGCCACCGAGCGCGAAGAAGGCGCCGTGGCCGAGCGAAAGGATGCCGCAGAAGCCCCAGACAAGATCGAGTGCCAGCGCCAGCAGCGCATAAGTCAGGTACTTGCCGAAGAGCGCCATGATGTAGGTCGGGATATGCAGCGGGTTGGTCGGCGCGGTCATCAGGTTGAGCACCGGCACCAGCACGGCAACTGCGAGCAGAATGACGATCGCAGCAATGATCTTGCGGTCGAGAGACCGGAGCAGGAAGGCCGTAATCATGCTTCCACCGCCCTTCCTTTGAGTGCGAAGAGCCCACGCGGACGCTTCTGGATGAACAGAATGATGAGGACGAGCACCAGGATCTTGCCAAGCACGGCGCCGGCGAAGGGCTCGAGGAACTTGTTGAGGACGCCGAGCGATAGGGCGCCAACCAGCGTGCCCCAGAGATTGCCAACGCCACCGAAGACCACGACCATGAAGCTGTCGATGATGTAGCTCTGGCCGAGGTTCGGCGACACGTTGTCGATCTGGCTGAGCGCGACGCCCGCGATACCGGCAATGCCAGAGCCGAGCGCGAAGGTGAACGCGTCGACCCAGCCGGTGCGGATGCCCATCGACGAGGCCATGCGGCGGTTCTGCGTGACCGCACGCATCTGCAGGCCGAATGCCGACCGCTTCAGCAGAACGAGCAGCGCAAAGAACACCACGATCGAAAAGACGATGATCCAGAGGCGGTTCCAGGTGATCGCGAGACCGCCGAGATCGAATGCGCCGGACATCCAGCTCGGATTGCGCACCTCACGGTTTGTCGGTCCGAAGATCGTACGCACTGCCTGCTGCAGGATCAGCGACACGCCCCATGTGGCAAGCAGCGTTTCAAGCGGACGACCGTAGAGATAGCGGATGACCACACGCTCGATGACAAGACCGACAAAACCGGTAAAGAGGAAGGCAGCCGGCACGGAGAAGGCCAGCGAGTAGTTTCCGAGTTCCGGGAATGCGGAGGTGATGTACTCCTGCACGACATAGGTCGTGTAGGCGCCGATCATCACCATTTCGCCATGCGCCATGTTGATGACGCCCATGACGCCGAAGGTGATGGCAAGGCCGATGGCGGCGAGCAGCAGCACCGAGCCGAGCGACAGGCCGTACCAGACGTTCTGCCCGACATCCCAAAGCGCCAGGCTGCGGTTGATCGCATTGATATGGGTCTGGATTGGACCCTTCAGGTCATCAGGCGCGGTCGCCATCGCCGAATTCAGGATGGTCAGCGCATCGCGCCCGCCCCGCGCCGCAACCGTATCGATCGCAGCCCTCTTCTCTTCGGCGCTTACATCGCTCTTCAGCACCATCACGGCGCGCGCCGCCTCCATCGCGTTCTTGACCTCAGCGTCCTTTTCCTCAGCCAGCGCCGAGGTGAGGAGATCGAGATTTGCCGGGTCGGCATCCTTGAGCAGGCCTTGGGCTGCAGCAAGCCGCGCGCCGCGATCCGGGCTCAAGAGCGTCAGCTGACTGGTGGCGGTGGTGATCACCGTGCGCAGCGAGTTGTTGATCTTGACCTTGGACATGTAGTCAGGATCGACGTCGGAGACGACCTCGCCGGAAATCGGGTCGGCATAAGTCGGCTCGTCCTCGGTGCCGCCCTGCACGAGCACGGGGCCGCCGGTCTCGGAATTCACGTAAAGCTGGCCGGCGCTCAAGAGCTGCAGGATCTCGCCGACACGCGGGTCCTTGGAGGCGACCAGTGCCTTGATCGCGGCCTCGCGCTCAGGGAAATCGCCGACGCCAAGCGCATCGATAAGCGGGTGAATATCTTCTTGCGCCTTCAGCGCAGTCGCAAAGGCTGGCAATGCCAGGCATAGGGTCAAAAGCAAAATCTTGATGGCGCGATACATCGGCTTTCTTGCCTCGGTTATCGTTGGCCTTCCGGCGCAATCGGGAAAAATAGGCCCTTAAATCGGCAACGATCCAACATGGAACCGCCGCCGTCCGAAGCATCAAGGCTGTGCTCCGGAGATGGACCTTCCGCCCGGACAGGAGAGACCGGGCGGAAGTCTTCAGGCGTCAGAGTGACGGGGTGGTTCGCACTCAGGAGCCCTTGCCGCCGCACTTGCCCGTGGCAACGTTGAAGTTGCCGCAGTTCATGGGCTTGCGCCAATCGGAGATCAGGTCCTTGGAGTCAGGCAGGAAGTCGGACCATTCGTCACCGACAACCGCCGGGGTCTGCTGGACGATTTCGAACTGGCCGTTCGCCTGGATTTCGCCAATCAGAACCGGCTTGGTGATGTGGTGGTTTGGCATGACGGTGGCGTAACCGCCCGACAGATTCGGAACCGTGGTGCCGATGATCGTGTCGAGAACCTTGTCCGTGTCGGTCGTGCCGGCAGCCTGAACCGCCTTAACCCATGCGTTGAAGCCGATATAGGCAGCTTCCATCGGGTCGTTGGTCACGCGCTTGTCGTTCTTGGTGAAGTCGTGCCACTGCTTGATGAACTTCTTGTTCGCCGGGCTTTCGACCGACTCGAAGTAGTTCCAGGCAGCGAGGTGACCGACGAGCGGCTTGGTGTCGAGACCGGCAAGCTCTTCTTCGCCGACCGAGAAGGCAACGACCGGGATGTCGGTTGCCTTGACGCCCTGGTTGCCGAGTTCCTTGTAGAACGGAACGTTCGCGTCACCGTTGATGGTCGAGACCACCGCCGTCTTTTTGCCGGCCGCGCCGAATTCCTTGATCTTCTTCACTTCCGTCTGCCAATCGGAGAAGCCGAACGGCGTGTAGTTGATGATGATGTCTTCCTTCGGAATGCCCTTCGAGACGAGATAGGCTTCCAGGATCTTGTTGGTGGTGCGCGGATAGACGTAGTCGGTGCCTTCGAGAACGAAGCGCTTAACGCCTTCCTTTTCCATCAGGTAATCGACAGCAGGGATCGCCTGCTGGTTCGGAGCAGCGCCGGTGTAGAAGATGTTGCGCGACGACTCTTCGCCTTCATACTGAACCGGGTAGAACAGGATGGAGTTGAGTTCTTCGAAAACCGGCAGGACCGACTTGCGCGAAGACGACGTCCAGCAACCGAAGACGGCCGCGACCTTGTCCTTTTCGATCAGCTCGCGTGCCTTTTCGGCAAACAGCGGCCAGTCGGAAGCAGGGTCGACGACAACGGCTTCGAGCTTCTTGCCGAGAAGGCCACCCTTCTTGTTCTGCTCGTCGATGAGCATCAGCATGGCGTCTTTCAGCGTCGTTTCGGAGATCGCCATCGTGCCGGACAGCGAGTGCAGAACGCCGACCTTGATGGTGTCGTCAGCCGCAACGGCTCCATGGAATGCGGCCGTGGCCGACATGACGGCGCCGAGTGCGGCGCCCGTGATATAGGACTTGAGATTCATCCGGTTGGTCCCCTCTTCTCGTTAGACAACAGGCCGAAAACGGAAGTTAACTGTTGCTTAAGGGACTATCCGGTGCTGCACTGCGAAAGCGTATACGTGATATGACGTAGGTGACGGGGCGAAATGTGCAGTTTTGTGCTGCGCCGCACTCTTAAGCCTCGCGGGCTTCCATGTTACGAACGCATGATAAAGGGAACAAAGGGCTGGCACCAACGCATGGCAGCGCGGCAACGCATCATTCCGGTCAGGCGCGAATATAATCGCTGGGTCGCCAACCAGACGCTGGAGGACTATGCGCTGCGGTTCACCGCCAAGAGCGCCCGGCAGTTCTCCTCGCAGCGCATCTCGCAGACGGCGATCGGTGCCATCTCCTTCCTGGCGCTGGAGGCGATCGGCGGCGCCATTACGCTCTCCTACGGCACCACCAACGCCTTCTACGCCATCATCGTCGCCTCCATCGCCATGCTCGCCATCGGCCTGCCGATCAGCCGCTATGCGATCCGCCACGGCGTGGATATCGATCTTCTCACCCGCGGTGCCGGCTTCGGCTATATCGGTTCGACCATCACCTCGCTGATCTATGCCAGCTTCACCTTCATGCTGTTTGCGATCGAGGCATCGATCATGTCCGGCGCGCTGGAACTGACGCTCGGTATTCCGCTCTGGATCGGCTATATCATCAGCGCCGTCATGGTGATCCCGCTTGTCACCCACGGCGTCCGGCTGATCAGCCGCTTCCAATTGCTGACCCAGCCCTTCTGGATCGTCCTAAACGTCCTGCCGTTCATCTTCATCGCCGTGATGGATTGGGAGAAGTTCGACCTCTGGCGCGCCTTTTCAGGCATCCGCCACGCTTCCGGACCGCCGGGCACGGTCGCACCTTTCGATCTCGTCGAGTTCGGCGCGGCATCCGCCGTCATCCTGGCGCTGATGTCGCAGATCGGCGAACAGGCCGACTTCCTGCGCTTCCTGCCGCCGGAGAAGCAGACCAAGTGGCGCCACCGCCTCGCCGTCTTCCTGGCCGGCCCCGGTTGGGTGATCATCGGGGCGCCGAAGCTGCTCGCAGGCTCCTTCCTCGTCGTCCTCACCTTTGCCTCGGGCGTGCCAGTCGATCGCGCTGCCGATCCGGCCCAGATGTACCTGACGGCCTTCGGCTACATGATCCCCTGGCACAATGCAGCGCTGCTGCTGATGGCGGCCTTCGTGGTCGTCTCGCAGTTGAAGATCAACGTGATGAACGCCTATGCGGGCTCGCTCGCCTGGTCGAACTTCTTTTCCCGCCTCACCCACAGCCATCCCGGCCGCGTCATCTGGCTCGTCTTCAACGTGGCGATCGCCCTGCTCCTGATGGAACTCGGCATCTACAAGCTGCTTGAAGAAACGCTCGGCATCTTTTCGATCATCGCCATGGCGTGGCTCTGCACGATCTCGGCCGATCTTTTCATTAACAAACCGCTTGGCCTGGCCCCTCCCGGCATCGAATTCAAGCGCGCCCATCTCTACGACATCAATCCGGTCGGCCTCGGCGCCATGACGCTGTCAGCCGGCATTGCGCTGATCGCTCATTTCGGCGTCTTCGGCACGATCGCCGCATCGCTCGCCCCCTACATCACGTTGATCGTGGCGCTGATCGCCTCGCCACTGATCGCATGGGGCACGAAGGGCAAATACTACCTTGCGCGCAAACCGCGCCACAGCTGGAAGAACCTCACGAACATCACCTGCTCCGTCTGCGAGCACCCCTTCGAGCCGGAGGATATGGCCTGGTGCCCGGCCTATGCGGCACCGATCTGCTCACTCTGCTGTTCGCTTGACAGCCGCTGCCACGACATGTGCAAGCCGAAGGCTCGCTTCAACGCGCAGGTCGGCACGGTCGCCAAGGCAGTGCTGCCGGAGACCGTTGTTCATAAACTCACCACGCGCCTCGGACGCTACGGCATCGCCGTTGTGCTTGCGCTGACATCAGTCGGCGCCATCCTTGCGATGATCGCCCATCAGGTTTCCTCGGCGTCCCCGCAGACCGCCGATGTGGTGAACGGAACGATCCTGGTGGTCTTTTTCGTCTTCGCTGTGATTGCGGGAGTCGTTTGCTGGTTCTACGTTCTGGCGCATGACAGCCGTGTCGTGGCTGAGGAGGAATCCTCGCGCCAGAACACCCTGCTGTTGAAGGAAATCGCTGCCCACAAGAAAACCGACGCTGCACTCCAGACTGCCAAGGAGACTGCAGAGGCCGCCAACCGGGCCAAGAGCCGCTATGTGGTAGGCCTCAGCCACGAATTGCGCACGCCACTGAACGCGGTGCTCGGCTATGCGCAGATTCTGGAGCGCGATGAGACCATCCCCGCCCCGCGCCAATCCTCGATCAAAGTCATCAGACGCAGCGCCGAGCATCTGTCCGGCCTCATTGACGGCCTGCTCGATATCTCCAAGATCGAGGCTGGGCGCCTGCAGGTCTATTCCAATGAGATCAACATCCAAGACTTCCTCGACCAGGTCGTCGACATGTTCCGTCCGCAGGCGCAGGCCAAGGGCCTGGCTTTCCTTCACCACCGCTCGCCCGCCCTCCCCCAGTTCGTTCGCACCGATGAAAAGCGACTGCGCCAGATCCTCGTGAACCTGCTTTCCAACGCCATCAAATTTACTGACGAAGGCAGTGTCACCTTCGACGTCGGCTATCGCAGCCAGGTCGCGACGTTTACCGTCGCCGATACCGGTCGTGGCATAGCCGAGAAGGACTTGAGCCGTATCTACGAGCCGTTCCAGCGTGGCGAAGCAGACAGCATCCGGCCGATGCCTGGCCTTGGCCTCGGTCTGACGATCACGCAGCTTTTAACCAACACCCTGGGTGGCGAAATTTCGGTGAGCAGTGAGAAAGACCGCGGCACGATGTTCCGCGTTCGCCTGATGCTTTCGGCCGTGCTCCGCGAAATGACAGTCCCGCCGGTGGAAAAGAAAATTGTGAGCTACGACGGTCCCCGGCGAACGATCGTTGTCGTGGACGACAACGAAGATCACCGCGAAATGATGCGCGAGGTTCTCGCACCTCTCGACTTCGTTGTCCTGACAGCCGCAAGCGGCACCGACTGCCTGACCTTGATCGAAGGCATTCAGCCAGATCTTTTCCTCGTCGACATCTCGATGCCGGGCATGAATGGCTGGCAACTCGTTTCGCGCCTGCGCACAAACGGTCAAACCGCCCCGATCGTCATGCTGTCAGCCAATATCGGTGACGCCGCTGCGCACAGAGATAGCGACGACAGCCACAACGATGCCATCGGCAAGCCGGTGGACATCCGGCAGCTGCGTGACAGGCTTGCTCTGCATCTCGGCTTGAAATGGCTCTACGCGGAGGCCGACCACCCCGCCATCAAACAGGAGCAACCGCTGGTCAGCCCAGGGTCGGCACATATTCAGGAGCTGTTGCGTCTCGCGGAAATCGGCTACATCCGCGGCATAGAAGCAAAGCTCGCCGACCTTGCCAAGGTAGAGGCAAATCAGCCATTTACAGAGGAACTTCGTTCCTATGCGAGTTCGTTCGATCTGAATGGCCTCATGAACTTCCTCCGCCGCTTTGAAGAGAAGGTAGAAACCCTTGGCTGAGCTTCCGCGCGATATCGTTCTGCTGGTGGATGACTCGCCGGAAGCACTAGGGTTCCTGACCGACGCGTTGGAGCAATCCGGCTTTTCCGTGCTGATCGCAACATCAGGCTCGGCGGCACTGAACATCGTGGAGCGAATTACTCCCGACCTCATTCTGTTGGATGCGGTGATGCCATCCATGGATGGCTTTGAGACCTGCAGGAAGCTGAAGGCTAACCCTGCCATCAGCCAAATCCCCGTCATCTTCATGACCGGGCTGACGGAGACGGAGCATGTCGTTCGTGCACTCGAATCGGGGGGCGTCGACTATCTGACAAAGCCAATCAACATCGACGAGCTGCGCGCGCGGATCGGCGTGCATCTGCGCAACGCCCGCTCGGCACAGAGCGCGCGCGTCGCACTCGACGCAGCCGGGCGACATTTGCTTGCGGTAAAAGGCAATGGCAATATTCACTGGTCAACGCCGCAGGCAACGCGTCTCGTCAATGCCGCCATGGAAAGAGACGACGCGATGGACACGGTCGTCGGGAAGATCGCCGACTGGATGAAAAGCAGCTCCGGCGCAGCGCGTGACGGCTCGATCTCGGTCTCCCACGCCGGCAAGGAAGTGCTTCAGCTTGCCTTTCTCGGCGCGATCGGTGGGGACGAATATCTGTTCCGCCTCACGGCAAACAACACGCGCGCCGCCGACGAACTTCTGCGCCAGCATTTCTCGCTCACGCAAAGAGAGTCCGAAGTCTTGCTCTGGATCGCCAAGGGCAAGGCAAACCGCGACATAGGCGAAATCCTGGGCCTGTCGGCCCGCACGGTAAACAAGCATCTCGAACAGATCTACGTGAAGCTCGGTGTCGAGAACCGTGCTTCTGCCGCCGTGAAAGCCGCTCACGTCTTGCACGAGACCTGAGCCGAACGCCAGTTAGCCTGGCGAAATGTCCGGCAACACGATCAAGGGCAATTTGCCTTCAAAAAAGCACTCAGGTTTTGCCGCGCTCTCCGTCAAGGTCTTACGTGTGTCCAGCGAAGCAGCGTTGTCCTTGCCGTTCGGTGCGCCGGAGTGCATGCGACTCGGCCTCATGCAAAGTCTGTGGCCGCCGCAGCGAATACCCCTCAGCACGCCAGCCGTATAAAACAGAAGAAGCCCGGTCTTGCGACCGGGCCTCCAAAAATCCGCACAAGCGGGTGAACCCTTACTTGGCGTCCTGCGGGAAGTAGCTGTACTTGCCATCCGGACCCTTCTTCCACTCGTACATGATGTAGCCTGGAAGCTTCGGGTCGCCCTTTTCGTCGAACGACATGTCGCCGAGAACGGTCGGGAACGGGCCCTTTGCCTTCATCGCAGCAGCAACAGCTTCTGCGTCGTTGGAACCAGCAGCCTTTGCGCCACCAACGATCGACTGCAGAGCAGCGTAAGAGTAGAGCGTGTAAGCTTCCGGGTTGAAGCCGGCAGCCTTGAACTTCGCAACGAGGTCCTTGTTGGCCGGGTTCAGCGTCGGATCGGGACCGAAGGTGTTCAGCGTACCGGCGACTGCGTCACCAGCGATCGATGCCAGTTCGTTCGAAACGATGCCGTCACCGGAAACCAGCGTCGCCTTCAGACCCTGGTCAGCAGCCTGGCGGATGATCAGACCAGCTTCGGTGTGGAGACCACCCCAGTAGATGATCGTGACGCCGGCTTCCTTCATCTTCGCGATGAGGGCCGAGAAGTCCTTGTCACCAACGTTGATGCCTTCGTAGAGGGCTTCCGTCGTGCCGGCAGCGTTCAGAGCCTTCTTGGTTTCGTCAGCCAGACCCTGGCCGTAAGGCGTCTTGTCGTGGACGACAGCGATCTTGGCGTCCTTGAAGTGGTCGGCAAGATACTTGCCGGCGATTGCGCCCTGCTGGTCGTCACGACCGCAAGTACGGAACGTGTTCCAGAGGCCACGCTCGGTGAACTTCGGGTTCGTAGCGGCCGGGGTGATTTCGAGCATACCGTTTTCAGCGTAAACTTCAGAAGCCGGGATCGAAACGCCCGAGTTGAAGTGGCCGATAACGAACTTGACGCCGTCAGCAGCGAACTTGTTCGCAACCGAGATACCCTGCTTCGGGTCGGAAACGTCATCGCCGAGGACGATCTTGATCTGCTCGCCGTTGATGCCGCCCGCAGCGTTGATGTCAGCGGCCGCCTGCTCTGCGCCCTTCTGGAGCTGAGCCCCGAACGCAGCGTTCGGGCCGGTCAGCGGACCAGCAACGCCAACGATGATGTCGGCCCATGCGTTGCCGCTGAAGGCGACCATCGCCGTCAGAGCTACAGCCGACAGGAGAGACTTTTTCATTCTATTACTCCCAATTTTTTAGCGGGTTCTGTTCCACTACCCAGCGCATTACCCACTTTACTGCGCCAGGAAACTTGTTCCACTCCGAGGGGCAATCTGTCCCTAGATTCAACCGGCTGTCAATGTTTTGCCTTCCAAGAGAAGGGGGACGTCTTTTCGTATAGCCAGTAGTAGTTGTTGACCATCTGGTTGGTCCGGCGATAGCGATAGCCGGCCGTTGAGAAGATCAGAAGAAGAACCAGGTCGATCACGTAGTAAAAGACGCTGATAACCGGTCCATCGAAGAGCGCATGATGCAGGAACTGCATCGCTCCAGCGAGAAGCACCGTGTAAACGACGACCAGCGGATAGTCGCTCCAGCTGTCAGCCGCGGCCCGACCCGCGCGCCACGCGGTCCAGAATCCGATCAGTACGACGAAAAGCCGAATGGCGCTGCGCACGCCTGTATCGCCTTCAAAGAAAAGTCCCTGCATATCAAAGTCTCCCCTTCGCCATACTCAATGACGTCCGCCTTCGAGATAGGCAGCACGCACTTCCGGATTCGCGAGAAGCTCCATACCGGAACCGCTCATAGTAACCTTGCCGTTGACCATGACATAGGCACGGTCCGACAAGCGCAGCGCTGCAAAGGCATTCTGCTCGACGAGGAAGACGGTAAGCCCTTCTTCCTTGTTCAACTTCTTGATCGCCTCGAAAATGCCTTTGACGATCAGCGGCGCGAGGCCAAGCGAGGGCTCGTCAAGAAGCAGCAGCTTCGGACGCGCCATCAGCGCGCGACCGATCGAAAGCATTTGCTGCTCGCCGCCCGAGAGCGTACCACCGCGTTGCGTCTGGCGCTCCTTCAGGCGTGGGAACATCGCGAAGACCTTCTCGACGTCCTGGCTGAAGTACTTCAGGTTATCGAGGCCCGCACCCATCTGGAGATTCTCCATGACGGTCATGCGCGGGAATATACGACGTCCCTCCGGCGACTGCGCGATCCGGAGCCGTGCGATCTCATGAGTGGGCAGACGTGTAATGTCCTGGCCATCGAAGATTACCGAGCCGGTGCGCGCCTGCGGGCTTCCGCAAATGGTCATCATCAGCGTCGATTTGCCGGCGCCGTTTGCACCGATCAGGCTGACGATTTCGCCGCGATGGACCTCGACGTCGATTCCCGCCAGGGCCCGGATGTTGCCATAATAGGTTTCAACGCCCTGAACTTTCAGAAGTGGCTGACCAGTCATCAGTGCGAGCCTCCTTCGAGGTTCTCTACCGCTGCAATCACTTCTTCCACTTCCTCGTCCTCGACACCGAGATAGGCCGCGATAACCCGCGGATCCTGCTTCACTTCATCAGGCGTGCCGTCCGAAATCTTCTGGCCGTATTCCAGCACGACGACATGGTCGGAAATTTCCATGACCACCGACATGTCGTGCTCGATCAGAAGGATCGACGTGCCGCTGTCAGCACGAATGCTTCGCAACAGTGCGTTCAGCGCAGCCGACTCTCTTGGATTGAGACCAGCGGCGGGCTCATCGAGGCACAGAAGTTCCGGTTCGGTGCACATGGCGCGCGCGATTTCAAGCCGACGCTGTGCGCCGTAGGGCAGATCGCCGGCGGGGTCATCGGCGCGATCGATCAGATCCGCCTTCTCGAGCCAGTGGCGCGCCAGTTCGATGGCATTCTTCGCCTCGGCCCGATACGGCCCGATGCCGATCAGACCCATCACGGTAAACCCGGACGCCTTCATCAACTTGTTGTGCTGGGCGACCAGCAGGTTTTCCAGAACCGTCAGGCCGGAGAAAAGCCGGATGTTCTGGAATGTCCGCGCTACCCTGGCTTCCTTGGTGATCCGGAAGTCTGGAAGGCGTTCAAGCAGGAACTCCTTGCCGCTCTTCTGCTTCAGCGTGATCATCCCCATCGTCGGCTTGTAAAAACCGGTGATGCAATTGAAGACCGTTGTCTTTCCGGCGCCGTTCGGCCCGATCAGTGCGGTGATGTCGCCGCGCTTGGCTTCGAACGAGAAGTCGTTGATCGCCATCAGGCCGCCGAACTTCATCGACAGGTGCTCGACCTTGAGCAAAGTATCGCTGGTCATGTTTGTTTCCTGAGGGCTCATCAACCATGGCCCTCCTTGGTAAAGCTGCCGGAAACTGCCTTGCGCTGCTTGAGGAAGGCTGTCGGTTCACGCGATCCCACAAAGCCGCGCGGCTTGATCAGCATCACGACGACCATCGCCAGGCCGAACAGCAGCATGCGGTAGAGCTCGGGCGTGAAGTCCGGTCCGAAGATCAGCTTCAGGAACTCCATTTCGCGCAGCATTTCCGTGCCGCCGACCATGACGATTGCGGCAATCGCGATACCGGTCAGTGAACCCATGCCGCCGAGAACGACGATGGCAAGGATTACTGCCGACTCCAGGAAGACGAACGATTCAGGAGAAACGAAGCCTTGGCGGGCAGCGAAAAAGGAGCCCGCAAAGCCGCCAAACATGGCACCCGTCGCAAAGGCCGTCAGCTTCGTCGTCACCGTGTTGATGCCAAGCGAGCGGCAAGCGATTTCATCCTCGCGCAGAGCTTCCCATGCACGGCCGATCGGCATCCGGCGCAGGCGGATCGTCACGTAGGCGGTCAGCATGCAAAGGGCCAGGATCAGGTAGAAAAGGAAGATCTTGTAGTAGGCCGAGGAAATCGGCAGGTGGAAAAGCTTCGCGAAGCCACCGGCGCTCGCATCGAATGGAATGCCGAACAGCGTTGCCTTCGGAATGCCCGAGATACCGAACGTTCCCTTGGTGAGATCCGTCCAGTTGATGATCACCAGGCGAATGATTTCGCCGAAAGCCAGCGTTACGATCGCAAGATAGTCACCACGCAGTCTGAGAACCGGGAAGCCCAGAACGACACCCCACAGCGCGGCTAGAATCCCGGACAGAGGCAGGAGCACCCAGAACGACAGGCCGAAATAGCTGGACAGAAGCGCGTACGAATACGCCCCGATCGCATAAAAGGCCACATAGCCAAGATCGAGCAGACCAGCCAGACCGACGACGATGTTCAGACCCCAGGCCAGCATCACGTAGATCAGGATCTGGATACCGAAGTTATCCACCCACTTCAGCGAGCCCTGCGGGCCAGCGACGGTGTAGATGAACACTGGATAGAGAAGCAGCGCAACGAGGGCGATCTTCAGGAAATGGGTGTGGAAAAAGCCCTTTTCGGCCGAGATATCCAGCTCGCCGCTACGCGCCTTTGCCAACTTGCGCGCATCGAGATGCGGCCTCACGAAAACGACCATCAGGAAGCGGCCGGCGGCAGCAACCGCCACGAATATGGCGAGGAGGCCCCAACGCTGGACAATAATCAGTTCGTTACTGATGTTCTGATCGGTTTTCAAGCCGACGTAGAGCACAAACATACCGAACGAGATGAGAGCGGCGAACAGCGCTTCTTTAATACCCTTCTGAACAAGTCCGGTGTTTGCGGACCTGTCAGCGGAACGTACAGCATTTTCCATGACGTTAAACCTTCTCGACTTCCGGCCGGCCCAGGATACCTGTCGGCTTGAAGATCAGCACGAAAGCGAGGATGGCGAATGTCGCCACATCCTTGTACGCGATGGTGAAGTAGGCCGACCACAGCGACTCGATGAGACCGATCATCAGCCCGCCGAGAACAGCGCCCGGCAAGGAGCCGATGCCGCCGAGGACGGCTGCGGTGAACGCCTTCACACCCGGTACGAAGCCGTCGTTGAAGTTCACGACGCCATAATACATCAGATACATTGTGCCCGCGACCGCAGCGAGTGCCGCACCCATGATGAAGGTGACGGAGATCGTCTGGTCGACGTTGACGCCGAGCAGCGCCGCCATCTTACGATCCTGCTCGGTGGCACGCTGAGCACGGCCGAGCGACGTATGATTGACGAGATACCAGAACAGCGTCAGCAGCACAGCCGTGATGATGATGATTACAATTTGCTTCAGCGAAATGGAGATGCCGGCGACATTGTATACCGTGCTGACCAGCGGTGGAATCGGCTTGTTGCGCGGCCCCTGCGTGACTTGAATGAAGTTCGACAGCGTGATCGACATACCGATTGCGGTAATGAGCGGCGCCAGACGGAACGATCCACGCAACGGACGATAAGCAACGCGCTCGATCGTCCAGTTCCACAAACTCGTCATCAGCATCGCAACGAGGAGCATCACAAGCAGTAGAACTGCAACCGGAAGTCCCGCGAACATGGAAGTGAGGACGAGAAAGACAATAAGGGCAGCGAAACCGCCAAGCATGAAAATATCGCCGTGGGCGAAGTTGATCATGCCGATAATGCCGTAAACCATCGTATAGCCAATAGCCACTAGGCCATAGATGGATCCAAGAGTCAGCCCATTGACGAGCTGCTGGACAAAATATTCCATATGTTATTCCCCTGGATGCAAGCCAGATTAGCCAGCATCTCTTGTTATTAGAGCCTTTATTGAGCCCTTGATTAAGGATTTCATACCGCTTTCAAACCAAAAGGGAAGTGCAAAATCGCAAAGCTCCAAAGTTCTTTGCCGTTTTGGTGAAAATGACTTATCCGCAGTCAAAAAACCGCTTTTTTTAGCACGCAACGCTGAAGAATATGCTTTTTAACTGGAAACAGCACCAAGATGGGGCGTTGCCTGCCGATTCTGGCAACAGGCTGATCCTGACTTCTATCGCATCGCGTACCCCCCGATGCGCAACTGACCTCGACAAAAATACGCTTCGCCATGGATACGATTCCCAATGACCGCGAGAATTCCCTATATAGGGTAACGCGCTGAAGTCGGCGCAACGTGTCAGATCCGGAAGGCGAGCAATGCTCGAAACATTTGAACGCGCGGCACTCGAGGCGGGCAAGGCAATCATGCAGGTTTTCCTGGAGGGATGCCCGTCTGCAAAGAAGGCAGACAACAGCCCGGTCACCGTCGCCGATGAGCGGGCCGAGCGTATCATTATCGCGCAACTTGAGGCCGCCTTCCCGGATACGCCAATTATTGCCGAGGAATCGGTGGCTGCCGGCAATGTGCCAGCGATCGGCGCGTCCTTCTTCCTGGTGGATCCACTCGACGGCACCCGGGAATTCATCGACAAGCGCCGTGAGTTTACGGTCAACATTGCCTACATCCGTGACGGCCGCCCTCTTGCCGGTATCGTATATGCGCCCGCCCTCGGCGTCGCCTTTGCTGGCGAGAACCAAAGGGCAGAGAAGCTCGTTGTCGATGCTCATTTTCGAGTGACACAGCGGACCACCATCCGCGTGCGCCCGCAACCGGCCGACCGGACGGCATTGGCAAGCCGATCGCACAACAGCCCCCATACCGAGGTCTTTCTCGCCGCAAACGCGATCTCTCAATGCACCAACATCGGCTCTTCGCTGAAGTTCTGCATGCTGGCTGAAGGCCTCGCCGACGTCTATCCGCGCTTTACGCGCACGATGGAGTGGGATACGGCCGCCGGCGACGCCGTACTGCGCGCAGCAGGCGGCTCGACGCTCACGCTTGACGGATTGCCCCTGACATACGGCAAAATCTCTCAGATGCATGACAGCGATTTCGCCAACCCCAACTTCATTTCCTGGGGAGGCCAAAGCTCCACGTTGGTGCGGGAACACCTCACGCAAAAAAGCTAACAAAATCAGCGAAGCAGGCTCCTCGGTATCCACGCCCGGCTGACCGCCGCTAGGATTCTCGGCGAATGAAACCGCACCGGGAGCCGCAAACCGTGTCCGATCAAACCAGCAATCTCGCGATGCCCTATATCCTTCCGTCGCAAGCGCAGAAGCATGTGACCCACAATGAGGCGCTGCAGCGCCTCGATGCCGTCGTCCAACTCTGTGTCTCCAACGAATTCCCTGTTCCACCGTCGGCCCCCTCTGAAGGGCAATGCTATCTCGTCGCTGAGAGCGCCGGTGGCCCGTGGTCAGGGAAAGACGGGATGCTGGCTTTTCGCCAGGACGGCGCCTGGCTCTATCTGGAGCCCAGGACGGGCTGGCGCGCCTTCTTCGCCGCACAGGGGCAACTCCGCGTTTTCAGTAGCGGCGCGTGGCGGCCAGTATCGCTCGATGACAGCAGTTCTCTTGCGATGATCGGCGTGAACACGTCGCCGGACGCCGTCAACCGTCTGTCGGTCGCATCGGAT
Organism: Hyphomicrobiales bacterium; assembly: GCA_900466605.1. GTDB lineage: Bacteria > Pseudomonadota > Alphaproteobacteria > Rhizobiales > Rhizobiaceae > Rhizobium. Next base: position 29,925 of record UBMU01000047.1, on the reverse strand, counting down.
GCCACTCTCTTCAGCCATGCGGGCCACGGACACCAATTGAAGTTGAACAAGTCCGCCACTGCGGAGACTGGAACCTTGCTGTTTCAGACCGGATGGTCCGGTCGGGCGGAAATGGGTCTCGCCGGCAACGACGACTTTTCGATAAAGGTCAGCAGCGATGGAAGCGACTGGCTGACCGCTCTGGCAATTACCCCGCAGGGTGCTGTGAGAATGCCTGCAAGACCGGCTGCCCGGTTATCCCTGACCACGGCCATATCCACACCGGCAGATGGCAGTCGGACCGGCTTCAACGATTTCCATCTGCAGCAAGGCGGCTTCTCCCTCGGCTCGGCTGTCCCAGGAGGCACTGGCAACCGCCTGATTATCCCGGAAACCGGTCCATATCTTCTGCAATTGACGGCAAGCACCCTTTCCTCTTACGGGCACCAGGCAGCAGTGGAGGTAAATGGCTCTGCAGCACTCGCATTCGCAATCGGCCCTGCCTCCGCCGGCGCAGCACGCCATTCCGCTTTCACTGTTGTCTTACTGAGTGAAGGGGATTGGCTGGCGCTCCTGCATCACGGTAGCGCTCAATATGAATTCGGAGCCGGAAAGACCGAACTGTCCGCAGTGATGCTGTAGATGGGAGCGCCTGAGATTCTATAGCAGTCGAAAGCGGAATGCGCGCGCAATTGCCTGCATGCGATTGACGGAATCGAGCTTTCGCATCGCGCTTTTGAGGTAACCGACCACCGTATGAGCGGAGAGATCAAGAATGATCGCGATCTCTTCGCTGCTCTTTCCTGCCGCCGACCAGCGAAGGCATTCGACTTCGCGGCTGCTGAGGCTCTCGGCGGGCTGTTCCACAGGGTTCTGCTGGCCGAACAGCTCCAGAAATTCCATCCCTCGAAAAACCTGCTCCATTGCCTCCGCGCGCGCAAGGTGCACCCGCTCGCCCGAGAACGCGAAGATGTATTGCCGCAGGTGCATATCGTGCAGCGCAAATGCAAAAGTATTCTTCAGGCCATGTACTCTGAAGAGCGCCGTGAGCCGCTGGTTTTCCTGATTTGCCGCGGTACTCTCGAACGGCGCCTTGTCACAGAAGACCGGCATTGCTGTCCTCTTGAGCGCTGCCACCAGCTTGCAGCAATAGAAGAGGTCAACCTCCTCATAAAAATCAATGAGCTCTTGCGGCCAGTTGCTGGCAAGGTAGTTGCAAGCGAAACCGCTGCGGTCCCCGCGAGGAAACTCTGCCAACAAGTAGTGGTTGAATCCTGCTTCCGTTGCCATCTCGGCTACGCAGTCGTTGAATCGCTCCGCGGACATTGTCTGCCCAGACGCGATCCGCGAAAAAACAGCATCCCCCGCGCCGTCGCGAACGGCGCGTTCTTGTTTCTTCATTTTCTTGTCCCTCGGCGGCTACCCCCGGCTCAGCGTCTTTACTTGCCGACCCGAAAGAGGCCGCGCGGCGTCCGGGGAAAGCAAACGACTCCGTATCAAAAGGATACGAAGCAAACAGCCTTAGTCATTCCGGACACGACAATAAGAACGGAGACGAATTATTGCGCTCACAACTATGTTGCGGCGCTTATAAATTGGCGATTATCAATTGCCCACCAACCATTACGCATGGCTCCTATGCGCTCACCACAAATTTACGTTGCGGAAGGCTGCCCGGGCGCAAATCGCTTCTTGGCAAATCGGCACCTAAATTTCTTATCAAAGTGTTACGATGCGCTTAGGCAATTCTTAAATGTGACAAGCTAGAGTGGCTGCCGTGGTCTTGAGTTGTGTAGAGAGTCCAATGACCGAAATGATACGTCCCCGAGTAAAATATGTCATCGGCCCCGATGGCAGCCCGCTGACGATTGCGGATTTGCCGCCGCCGAATACGAGGCGCTGGGTTATCCGCCGTAAAGCAGAGGTTGTAGCGGCGGTTCGCGGTGGCCTGTTGAGCTTGGAAGAAGCCTGCGAGCGTTATACGCTGACTGTCGAAGAGTTTCTTTCCTGGCAGTCTTCAATTAACAGCCACGGCCTTGCCGGCCTGCGCACCACGCGCATCCAGCAGTATCGCCATTGACAAGCCCTTTTGAGGGTAACGAATTCTAAGTTTCGGGCCGCCTGAATTTCCTGAGGGGGATCTCCAGACGGCCCGAAGTCATTGATACAGCCAGATGGCGCCCTGCCTTTGCCAGCTGCTAGTCTCTTCACCGGAGCGTCCCTGCCCCATAGACCACGCGGCAGGAAATTCGATCGGTGAGCCGAAATTGTTGCCGGCCTCGTCCCGGCAACATCTCCCCTACCCCGTCTGATCGAACACTATGTCGTCACCGCGCGGCTTGGCGCGGCCGCGATGACATGCCAACTTCCACCAGCACGAAAAATGTTGATGAGGAATGGCAATGGACATCAAGAACGAAGAGAACCCTTCCGGCGGTCGCTACGTTGCAGAAGTGGAGGGCCACCAGGCGGAAATGACCTATTCCCGCACCTCACCCAAACTCGTCATCATTGACCATACGGGCGTCCCCGATGCGTTGCGCGGTAAGGGAGTTGGCCAAGCACTTGCTCTTCACGCGGTCGAAGAAGCGCGCAAAGGCGGATGGAAGATCTTCCCGCTATGCCCTTTTTTCAAGGCACAATCACAACGCCATGAGGAGTGGCGCGACGTAATCAGCGGCTGATATCGCAACGCCAAAAGCCATGTATGACGGACGCGACAGCCCATCATGCATGGCTTTTTTCGAGGCGATCCCGAGGCGCCGGATGGCGCCTTTTTCCTGCCTTAGGCTCTTGCCCGGACTGCGCCGTCGCGCTCTTCCAGCGCGGCTGCACGTGCGTATTCCGCCTGCATCTCTTCGAGCGCCTGTTCGAGCGACTCTTCCTGCATCTTCAGCTCCTTGATCGAGACCTGAAGATTATCCGCGCGCTGGCGTGCTGCCTTTGCGAAAGTCGGATAGGCGAAGTGATTCGGGTCGGAAATGCCGGACTTTTTTTCTTCGACAACGATCTGGCTCTCCAGATCCTTCGTCATCCGATCAAATTCAGACATCATCATCTGCAATTGCTGCAGTTGGCGACGTTTTTCGTTCACCTGAAACTCCTTCAGGCGAACTAGGCTCTCACGCGACTTCATACGCATTACTCCAGTGATGCGAGACCCCTGCTCCACTTAAATCGCCCCTGCGAGCCGTTTTGACGCGGCCTGCCGAAAAAATTTCCGTCGGTATTAACAAAAACCTACCGTTGGTAACCTTTCGTTTACGGGCATCGTTAATGATAGTCCCGATGATTTAAGGGTCGGTAAACACAACTACGCGATTTCCGATACCGTTTCATTGGTGAGTCGAATGAATCGCTTACCGGCCGTTCTTAATGTAAAAGTTAAGGATTTGGCTTTGCGAATTCTCGTTGGAAAACAGCGGAATGGGCAAATTATTTAATAAATTGATTACCTCTTGCCAGAGTGAATCAGAATTTGTTAACCATTTCGTGGCAGCTTCCAAATCACGCAGTGACATATTCGGTATCGCGTAGGGGGCCAGACCACCTTTCGGCGGCGGTAAAGGGGATAAGAATGCGGGTACTACTCATCGAAGATGATAGCGCGACAGCGCAGAGCATCGAATTGATGCTCAAATCAGAAAGTTTTAACGTCTATACAACCGATCTCGGTGAAGAAGGCGTGGATCTCGGGAAATTGTATGATTATGACATCATCCTTCTCGATTTGAACCTTCCCGACATGTCCGGATACGAAGTGCTGCGCACTCTCCGACTGTCCAAGGTCAAGACGCCGATCCTGATTCTCTCCGGCATGGCCGGCATTGAAGACAAGGTCCGCGGTCTCGGCTTCGGCGCCGACGACTACATGACCAAGCCGTTCCATAAGGACGAATTGGTTGCTCGCATCCATGCGATCGTCCGTCGTTCCAAGGGTCACGCCCAGTCGGTCATCATGACTGGCGAACTGATCGTCAACCTCGACGCCAAGACCGTCGAAGTCGGCGGCCAGCGCGTCCACCTGACGGGCAAGGAATACCAGATGCTGGAGCTGCTTTCGCTCCGCAAGGGTACGACTCTCACCAAGGAAATGTTCCTGAACCACCTCTATGGTGGCATGGACGAGCCGGAATTGAAGATCATCGACGTTTTCATCTGCAAGCTGCGCAAGAAGCTGGCAAATGCAGCCGGCGGGGCGAACTACATCGAAACCGTCTGGGGCCGCGGCTATGTTCTGCGCGAGCCGGATGGTGCCGAATACGCCGAAACCGCCTGACGTTTCATCCCCTCTGCCAAAATTCAAGAAATCCCGTCCGTTGCGACGGGATTTTTTTGTTGAACTACAGAAAAAACCGCCCTCGGGCGGCTTCGTATGGTGGACAGGCATCTAGCCGTTATGCTGCGATAGCGCGGTTGCCGAAAACGGCCGTCAAAATCTTGCGGTCGAACGGCTTGAGCAGGAAATCGGTCGCCCCCGCCCGCTTGCCCATCATCAGCTTCTTGAGATCGGCCTCGACCACGCAATAGTAGATCTTGACCTCTTTGCCGCCTTCCATGCCACGAATGGCCGAAATCAACTCGAGCGCGCTGTCCATGCCGGAATCAACAATGAGGTAGTCGGGAAGCTCGACCTGGCAGTTGGAGAGAGCTTCGACAACGCTAGAGGCTTCGCTGACCATGAAATCAAGCTCGGAAAGGATGCGCTTCCCCACCTTCCGAACGACGTCAGACGAGTCGGCGATCATAAACCTCTGCATGGCTGCTCCTTGCCCCAGCTTCTATCCCGGCTGGCGTATTACCAGCCAAGGATAGGAACATTAGGCTAAGGATTTATTACCTCGGCGAACCGAATCACCGCCGAGGAATCCATCAAGCGGCGACGATGTCGGCCGTAAATGTCAGTTCTTCGGTGGTCGCGCCGTGACCGAGCTTCATGCCGCACTCATCGGCAAGCAGCACCGTATAGTATGGCTGAATCGAGTGGGCATCGATGGCCTCTTCGATTTCCCCGGTCGAAATTTCCACGAACTTCGGCGGCAGGCGCATCAGCTTGCCCTTCGCAACAATCTTGAATTTTGCGTCAAGCTCGGGATTCTCGAGCGTGACTTCAATGGTGCCGCCACGAGGAACAGAAGAGTAGGCGACCAGAAAGAGATTGAGCAGCAACTTGACGCGGTTCTTGGCGATAATAGCGCGCGGACCGGTCCAGATAACCTCGGTCTTCTTCTCGGCGGCGGCGAAATCCTTCGCCGCGCGTTCGGCTTCGCCGGTATCGATCGAGGCACCAACAGATCCCGAGGCACCGAAGGCAAGGCGAGCAAACTTCAGACGAACAGACGCGTTGAGCGCACTTGTTCTGATGAGATCCATTGCGTCGGCATCTGCGCCGCCCTCGTCCAGAAGCTCCAGACCATTGTTGATTGCGCCGACCGGCGAGATGACATCATGGCAGACGCGGCTGCACAGAAGCGCAGCCAGGTCGGGGCCGGCCAGGGTGAGGTTTGGATTCTTCGACATCATTGTCTCCAGGGGGCGGCAAGATCATTCCGCCATGTATCTTGCTTAATCAAAATTGCGCGAAGTTTGCGGCCGTACTTCACGCCATAATGACACCATATTTGGTAAACCGATTGTTAAGACCATACGCGCAAAATGAATGAAACGCCGGAAACGGCTCATCGTACCGACCATGATGAACGGATGACACCATGCGCTCCCATTTCCTCGGAAGATTTTCCGCCATCTGCCGGCTCTTCGTTGCGCTAACGCTTTCGCCCCTCATCCTAGCCCCAACGCAGGCGGCCGCGCAGCAGCAATCCAACAACGGCCAGTATTCGATGCAGGAAATCGTCGACGCCGGGCACTCGTTCTTCGGCTCGACCAGTGGAGGGCTTGCCAAGGTGATCGAAGCAGCCTTTCAGAAATATGGCCTTCCGAACGGCTACATTCTTGGCCAGGAGGGCTCCGGCGCTTTCATCGCCGGCCTCACTTACGGCGAAGGTCAGTTAAATACAAAGAATGCCGGGGAACATCCTCTCTACTGGCAGGGGCCGTCCCTGGGGATCGACTATGGCGGCCAGGGTACTCGCGTGATGATGCTTGTGTACGACCTGCCCTCGACCGATGCCATCTATGCACGCTTCGGCGGCGTTAGCGGTCAAGCCTTTGTCATCGCCGGATTCGGCATGACGCTTCTCAAGAACAACGATGTGCTGGTGGTGCCGATCCGTACCGGCCTGGGCGCTCGCCTCGGATTGAATGTGGGTTACCTCAAGGTCACCCCCAGCCCGACCTGGAATCCCTTCTGATTCCCATCGGCATACGCGAACTCTCGCTCGCCGTTACCCATCCGCCACTTGCCCTCCGCGTCAGGTCCGCTTAATCATTGGTCCTGACGCAATCAACTTCTGGAAGCCGTGGCCACGCCGTGATCGAATATGCTCTCTTGTTCGGATTGGGCTTCCTGACGGCAGCGTTCCTCGTCTTCCTGGTGTCACCGGCCGTCCATCGCCGCATCGTCTGGTATACGGAAACCCGTATGCGCGCGACCATGCCGCTCAGCCCGCAGGAAGTGCGCGCCCAGAAAGATATGGTACGTGCCCTCTATGCTGCAGAGAATGCCAAGACGACACAGGTCCTGTTGCGGGAACGCGAAAAGTCGCTGTCGTTGCAGCTGAAGCATGATTCGCTGGCGCTCGATGCTGGACGGTTTGCGGCCGAGATCGGCGGCCTGCAGGCACAGATCAGCGACATGAGCGTCGAGGCGGCGGAACTGCGCTCGCATTTGCGCAAGGATGAGAACTACATCAGCCAGCTGAAGACTAGCCTTCACATCGCAGAGCAGGCAAGCTCCGCCAAGGAAGGCGAACTTGACACGCTTCGCACCCGGCTCAACAAGCTCGCAGAGCAGACAGACAGTCTCAAGATCGATCTCGCCGCACGCGAGACCGAGATTGAGAGCATGACTTTCAAAGCGAACGCGGTCCGCACCGAGCGCGACAATCTTCGCCAGGACGTCGGCCTGCTGCAGAAACGCGCCAAGGATGCCGAACAAACACTGGCGCAGCATGAGCACGCAGTCATCAGGCTCGAAGACCAGGCTGACAGAGATGCGGCATCGGCGGCCGACAAGGATGCGCTTCTCGGACGTCGTCAGCAGGAAATTGCTAAGCTGAAAGAACAGATTAAGGCAGCGAATGCCGAATTGCGCAAGGCAAACCGTGCATTGCGCAACGCTGGTCTTCAGCCCGTCACCGCAGATGCGGTTTCAGAGGAGCGGGCAACCGGGGAAACGATGTCAACCGAACTTGAGACTGCAGCCATTGCAGCGCGCCTGAGCGAAGAAGTGCGCAAGCGCAGCGCAGCCGTCTCGGAACAACTTCTGAAAGCAAAGTCCGACGCCAGCCAGGACGGTGCAGTGCGCGAAGAGATCGCGGGCATTGCCGCAAAGATGGTCGCGTTGACTGCGATCAACGAAGGTCCGTCCTCGCCTATTCGTGACCTTCTGCCGGATGTCGCCGACAACGAAGATGGAGAGCGCATCAATCTTGCACAACGCGCGGCGACAATCCTGTCCGAGCCCGGCTGAAATCAGATCAGCTTCGCGGCCGATGACATGGCGAAGAGCGCGATGCCAGTTGTCGTCGCAACATTGAGACTGTCCAATCCATCCGATTGCGGGATGCGCGCGCTTTGGAAACGCTCCAGGACAGCAGGAGGCAATCCATCGCCTTCCGTACCCACAACCAGCGCCATGCGGTCGGTTGGCGGTATAGATCGAATGTCGGTGTCGCCATGCGGCGAAAGCGTCCAGATTGCAAAGCCACGAGCCGCAAGCCGTGCCAGCACGTCGAGCGAAGAACCCTTTCGCTCATAAGGAACACTGAGTACGGAACCGACAGAAACGCGCAATGCCTTGCGATAGAGAGGGTCACAGGACGTTTCGTCGAGAAAGATCGCATCCGCCTTGAATGCGGCCGCGTTACGGAACATGGAGCCGGCATTGTCATGGTTGGAGATGCCGCAGCCGACAAGGACAAGCGAACGCTCGGGCAGCCGGTCAATGAGATCAACCGCCGCCTCCCGCCTGCCGAGCGCCAGCACGCCGCGATGCAGATGAAACCCCACGACCCGGTCCAGCACCTCCGACTCGGCGACGTAAACCGGGACATCGTCCGGTAGCCTCTCGAGTATCGGAGCGACACCCTCGACACGGTTTCTCAGCAACAGCACCTTTTCCGTTACGAAGCCGGCTCCATGGCTGGCTTCCGCAAGCATGCGAAGGACGACTGTCCCCTCCGCAATGAAGCGGTTCTGCCGGCCGGTCAAATCCCGCTCGCGGATATCGCGAAATTCGGCGATACGAGGATCGTCCGCACTGTCGATGACAACTAGGCGAGAAGCCATCGCGCTAGCCGCCGTTGATCGTCACATCGGCAACAATGCGCCCCGACTGGATATCGACGACGAGCGACTTCTTGATTCCATCGGCCGTGGCTCCAAAGAACATGATCTGCCCTCCCGAGAGCGACGTTGACTGGATGACGAAGCCTTGCGGTAGCGTTGCCGTTACAGAAACAGGCGCATCCGATGGCACGCCCGCGGATGTTACAGTTGCCGGTTCCTTCGCCGGCGCCCGCATCGTCTTGTAGACAACGGCGCCGAAGACAGCCATAAGGCTCACGAACATGATGATGCCTGAGACGATCTGCAGGCGGATCATCTTGCGCCGGACACGTTCCATCGCCGGATCAAGGGGCTTTTCGTCCTGATCGTCTTCTGGCTGGATGTTCGTCATATGTGGCGTTCCGTTCTTTAAAATAATTCGGAGAAGAAGCGTCTTGAGCGACCCCTTTAAACAAGCATCCGGCATTAGAAAAGTCCTTACCGCCGACGAGACCGCTGAAGGTCGTCTTGACGCGTGGATGACCGGGCAGCTTGGTGAAGAGTTTTCGCGCAGCCGCGTGAAGGTTCTGATCAAGGAAGGCCAGGTCTCAGTGGCTGGAAAGGTCGTCGCCGATCCGCAGAAAAAGGTCCGCCCCGGCGATACCTTTGAGATCGTTTTGCCCGAGCCGGAGGATCCGACGCCGCAGGGCGAAAATATCCCGCTCGACATTCTGTATGAAGACGATGACCTCATCGTGATCTCCAAACCGGCCGGCCTTGTCGTGCACCCGGCGGCTGGCAATTGGACGGGCACGCTCGTCAACGCATTGATCTATCATTGCGGGGACAGTCTTTCCGGCATCGGCGGCGTGCGGCGTCCGGGCATTGTCCACCGGCTGGACAAGGACACCACGGGCGTCATGGTCGTCGCCAAGAACGATATCTCTCATCGCCATCTGTCACTGCAGTTTGCCGATCACGGGCGAACGATGCCGCTTGAGCGTGCGTATCAAGCAATCGTCTGGGGCCGTCCTCGCTCGCTCACGGGAACGATCAATGCCCCGCTTGGCCGGGCCGTCGGCGACCGTACGCGCAGAGCCGTCAAACGGCCGGAGACGCAGGATGCAGACGAGGCGATCACACATTACGAGGTTCTCGAACGCTTCCATGAGAACCCCGACGCGACATCGCTTGCCTCACTCGTCGAGTGCCACCTTGAAACCGGCCGCACCCACCAGATTCGCGTGCACATGGCCCATATCGGCCATCCTCTGCTTGGCGATGCGGTCTACGGAGCAGGTTTCAAGACGAAGGCGAACCTCCTTCCGGACGCGGCGAGAAAGACGGTGAATGCCTTCGGCAGGCAGGCGCTGCACGCCTACATGCTGCAATTCGAACATCCCCGCACGGGCGAAATCATGCACTTCGAAGTGCCGCTGCCGCAGGATATGGAAGAGTTGGCAAGCGCCCTGCGCGCCTAGCCAGGGTAACGCCTTCGTGAAGCGACGTGTGGTCTTGAACCCCTGTTCCGCCATACTTATCTGTACATTGACTTAGTGCGGGCTTGGATAAAGCCGCACGTCCCGGTTCGCCTTTCGACGCAGGGGCGCGTTCCATTGGGAACCGGAATTCAGATAGGAGGGTGCTTTTATGGCCCGAAATAACTTGCCGTCCATTACCGCCGGCGAAGGCGGTCTCAATCGCTATCTCGACGAAATCCGCAAGTTCCCGATGCTGGAGCCGCAGCAGGAATATATGCTGGCAAAGCGCTATGCGGAACATGGTGATCGCGAAGCTGCGCACAAACTCGTCACCAGTCACCTGCGCCTCGTGGCGAAGATCGCAATGGGTTACCGCGGCTATGGATTGCCGATCGGCGAAGTCGTGTCCGAAGGAAATGTCGGCCTGATGCAGGCTGTCAAGAAATTCGATCCGGAACGCGGTTTCCGTCTTGCCACTTATGCGATGTGGTGGATCAAGGCTTCGATCCAGGAATATATCCTGCGTTCGTGGTCTCTTGTGAAGATGGGTACGACCGCCAACCAGAAGCGGCTGTTCTTCAATCTGCGTCGCCTCAAGGGCCGTATCCAGGCCATCGACGACGGCGACCTGAAGCCGGAACACGTCACCGAGATCGCAACCAAGCTGAACGTCTCCGAGGAAGAGGTCGTTTCGATGAACCGTCGCCTGTCGGGCGACGCGTCATTGAACGCGCCGATCAAGGCCTCGGAAGGCGAATCCGGTCAGTGGCAGGATTGGCTCGTCGACGACCATGACAGCCAGGAAGCTGTTCTGATCGAGCAGGACGAACTCGACACGCGCCGCCGCATGCTGGCGAAGGCGATGAGCGTTCTGAACGACCGCGAACGCCGCATTTTCGAGGCGCGCCGCCTTTCCGAAGACCCGGTAACCCTGGAGGATCTTTCCTCCGAGTTCGATATCAGCCGCGAGCGCGTTCGTCAGATTGAGGTACGCGCTTTCGAGAAGGTGCAGGATGCCGTGCGCAAGGAAGCCCTCGAACGAGCCAAGGCCGTTCGGGTGGTTGAGGCAACAGCCTAAAGCTCGATTACAGTTCAAACGAAAAGGGCGGGATCTTCGGTCCCGCCCTTCTTTTTTGTCAGTTCAACAGGCAATTACTGGCTGGTCGAGACATCCCCGAAAGCCGCCCACTCCTTGATCGCAGCAGTGAACGCCTCTCCACCCGTCGAACCCTTCTGCATCGTCAGAAGCGCTCGGCGACCGTTGCGATAGGTGATCGGAATATCGATCCAGTCGCGGCTTGCAAGCAGATCGAGATTGGCCTTGCGCGCATCGGGATAGTCGTTGAGCGCGATCATATGGAAGTCGTCGGTGATTTTTGCCGGTACGGCAATCAGCGCGTCGCCACGGTCCTGCTCGGTTCGTTTCAGCGAAATACGCTGAACGCTCTCGATAGCACCGCCTTCAAAATTCGGGGGCAGCGAGAACACCACTTCGACGATGTGGCTCGCCGGCAGCGACGGGTCGGAATTACGCTTGAACGTCAGCAGTGCCGACAGATTGCGTTCCGGAACGGTTACGGTCGCCTGTACGGTCGCTTCCTGCCTGCCATCCGAGCCCGCCTCGTGCTGCAGGCTCCAGGCAACCGACCCCTGGATGGCGGTCGGCGAGCTCTGGCCGATCCGCTCTTCGTACAGGAACATCTTCTCGGTGGAAGCGACCGGAGCCGCCTCAGTCGTGCCCGTGGGCTGCGCAGCCGCCGGCGCTGCTGGCGCACTTGCAGCCGGGACGCTTGCAGCAGGCGTCGCCGAGGTCGCTGGCGGCGCAGCATCGGCAGCAGCGACGTTCTGCTCGGCTACCGACTTTCCTTCAGCCGTCGGCGTTCCCGGAACGGATGCGGGCCCGCTGTCGACCTCTGTACCATCCGCAAGAAGCCGCTGGTTGAACTTGTTGTTGACGGAAGCCCCGTCATTCAGCGAAGCGACTTCCTTCTTTGCTTCGGCCGGCTTTGCCTCGCTCGTCTGTGGCGTTGCCGCATCGGGCTTTGCCGGCATCTGCTCGTTTTTCGCGCTCTGCGAAGGAGCGGCGCTGACGAGGTTCTTCACCATCGATGAGAGCGCCTCCTGATTGGTCCAGGCGGCGTATCCGCCACCACCGACCACGCCCAACGCAACGAGGATCGTCACGATGGAACCGATGCCGAAACGGCGGCGCTTCGGCTCCATGCGGAAATTCTTGCCCTGGAACTTGGCAGCGACAGCATTGTCGAGATCGGCGGCCGGAACGCCTTCATCATCCTCGGCAACAACGCCACGGTTGTCGTATCCGCGAAGCGGCTTTGCCTCCTGCCAGGCTGGATTGGCTCCCAGCGAAGCTTTGCCAGCAGGAGTACCGTGAACGTCAGAGAACAGCTCCCCATCATCGAAATGCGCGCTGATCGGAACCTTCTTGCCATTTTCGATCGGCGGCAGATCGTCGAAAGCAGCAGCCTCCCATGAGAAGCCCTCATTGGCGGCCGGCATCTTCACGCCAGCCGGTGTATGGTCGATCCCAGAGATGACGTCTTCGAAGGCACGCGCGGCTTCACTTGCCGGAGCAACAGGCGCCGCTTCGGAAAACTGCCTGAGTTCCTCCAGCGCCCAGTCTGTCTGCGCATCCTTGCCAGCCGGCGCAGGCGCTTCCTCGACAGGCTCGGCCCAAACTGGATCGAAATGCCCGGCGGCATCGGCGTGAAGCGGCTCCTCCTGACTGCGATCCACGAATTCCTCCGGTGGACGATCCAGCCCATAGACCGGCTCGACCAGACGGTTGCTCAGGTCGTAGTCGCGCGCTGCCGGCAGCGGAGCCGGCTCCTCATAGGTCTGCTCCGCCGGTTCGACAACTGGCTCTGCTGGGGCGCCAACATGCTCCTCGTGGCCTTGCTGCTCCTCATGAACAACCTCCTCGGAAGGAGCCGCATGCCAGTGCTCGACAGGCTCCGCTTCCTCGACAGAAGCCGAAGGCTCTTCATGCGCCCAATGCTCGTCCTGCTGCGCGGTATGCTCCGGCTCAGCAGCGACAGGCTCCTCGTGATAGGGCGTGGGTTCTACGACAGGCTCATCGTAGGCGGGCGTGGCTTCTTCTGCTGCGACGTGATCTTCGTGAGCCGGCGCCTCGTGGCTCGGCTCCTCGACCGCAGTCTCGCTCGTAACCGGTTCCACAACTGCATTGACGGCATCGGGGCTCGCACCGACCTCAGGCTCGGCAGAAACGACAGCATCATCGACAGGAACGGCTTCGGCGTGCTCCGCTTCGACTTCGCGGATTGCAACCTCAAGCTTTTCAAGCTGCCGTTGCAGCATCGCTTCCGGTGGGCGCGGCTTCATGTTCTCGAGCTGCCGCTGAACAGCACCGCGAGCGCGCTCGTAGACTTTCACCCGCATCTCGGGAGTATTTTCAGACAGGCCGTCAACCGCCCGCCGGATAACTGCGATAAAATCCGCCATTCGTACTTTCTCTAAGAGCGCGGTCCGCCCTGCGAACCGCACAAATAATGACCCGCGACCTTAATCCTCAAACGGATCGGTCACAAGTATCGTGTCGTCTCTCTCAGGACTTGTAGACAAGAGAGCGACAGGCGCCCCGATCAACTCTTCGACCTGGCGAACATACTTGATTGCCTGGGCCGGCAGATCGGCCCAGCTGCGCGCGCCGACAGTCGATTCTTTCCAGCCTTCAAGCGTGATGTAGACCGGCTCGACGCGAGCTTGCGCACCCTGGCTGGCAGGAAGATGATCGATCTGCTCGCCGTCCAGCTTGTAGCCGACGCAGATCTTCAGCTCTTCCAGACCGTCGAGGACATCGAGCTTCGTCAGCGCGATCCCTGTGATGCCGTTGGTTGCAACCGACTGGCGGACCAGCGCCGCGTCGAACCAGCCGCAGCGACGCTTGCGTCCGGTCACGGTGCCGAATTCATGTCCTTTTTCGCCGAGGAACTGGCCGATGTCGTCATGCAGCTCGGTCGGGAACGGCCCTTCGCCAACGCGCGTCGTATAGGCCTTGGTGATGCCGAGGATATAACCGAGCGATCCCGGGCCCATACCCGAACCGGCCGCAGCCTGACCGGCAACAGTGTTGGAGGACGTCACGAACGGATACGTGCCATGGTCGATGTCGAGCAGGCTTCCCTGCGCGCCTTCGAAAAGGATACGGGCACCCTTGCGGCGTTCCTTGTCGAGGAAGAGCCAAACGGTATCGCGGTAGGGAAGCACACGATCGGCAATCGACGTCAGTTCGGTCATGATCGCGTCATGGCTGACTTCGGCAACGCCAAGGCCACGGCGCAGAGCATTGTGATGCGTCAGAATGCGGTCGACCTTGCCCGGCAGCGTATCGAGATCGGCGAGATCCATCACGCGGATCGCGCGGCGGCCGACCTTGTCTTCGTAGGCGGGACCGATACCACGGCGGGTGGTGCCGATCTTCGTGCCGCTGTTGGAGGCCGCATCTTCGCGGAAGGCATCGAGCTCACGGTGCAGCGAAAGAATAAGCGTTGCGTTGTCGGCAATGCGCAGGTTCTCGGGAGAGATCTTGACGCCCTGCTTTTCCAGCTTCTCAATCTCGGCGATCAAAGCATGCGGATCGACGACGACGCCGTTGCCGATGACAGCCATTTTGCCGGGACGCACTACGCCGGATGGCAGGAGCGACAGCTTGTAGCTGGTCCCGTCGATCACCAGCGTATGGCCTGCATTGTGTCCGCCCTGATAGCGCACAACGATGTCCGCACGTTCCGAAAGCCAATCGACAATCTTGCCTTTGCCTTCGTCACCCCATTGCGAACCGACCACGACTACGTTCGTCATTCACGTCTTCCTGTTAAAGGCGGATTTAACCGCACCCTTCTCAAACCCGCGCATCTATAATGCTTTGTGACCGGGAAAGCGACCCTGTTATGCCGGGAGAATCGGCTTTTTACGTGACAAATCAGCCGTCATCGGGCTATTGGCCGCTCATACCTTTGGGGTTGAGAACCCCATCGCCGTCATTTGAAAGAATCGCCCGTGCAGCTCGCCGCTTACATCTCTCTCGTCGTCGCAGCATTGTGCTGGGGCGGAAACGCGGTGGCGGGCAAGCTCGCATTAGGGCACGTCAGTCCGATGATGCTGACGTTTCTGCGCTGGTTCCTCGCAACGGCGCTGATAGCGGCTGTTTCCGTACCGCAGTTGAAACGTGACTGGCCGATCGTCCGCAAGAATCTGCCATTGCTCTTCTTTTACGGCGTCATCGGCTACACGCTCTTCAATGCCATGCTCTACTCCGCGGTCAGGTATACGACCGTGATCAACGTCGCGATCGAGCAGGCAGGTATTCCGATGTTGATCTTCCTGTTGAATTTCATCTTCTTCCGCACCGGCGTCTCAACCGCACAAGTCGTCGGCTTCGCCATGACGCTCGGGGGCGTCGCATTGACCGCCGCACACGGCGACCTGACGACCCTGTTGCAACTCGGCCTAAACCGCGGCGACGGCCTGATGCTGATCGCTGTTGCCGCCTACTCCATCTATACGATTTTTCTTCGCTGGAAGCCGCCACTCGATTGGCGCACACTGATGGCTATACCCGCGCTCGGCGCCATGCTAACCGCATTGCCGCTTGTCCTTTGGGAGAGCAGCCAGGGTTCCGTTGTGCTGCCCGACAACAAGGGGTGGTTGATTGCTTTCTATACTGCGATATTCGCCTCCCTGCTCGCGCAGATCCTTTACATCAAGGGCGTCGAGGCTATCGGCGCAAATCGCGCAGGACTGTTCATCAACCTCGTTCCGGTCTTCGGAACGCTATTGTCCGTCGCCCTGCTTGGCGAGCAGCTGCAGTCGTTTCACTTGATTGCGCTTGCCCTTGCATTGAGCGGCATCGCTATTGCCGAAAAAGGTCGTCCGCAGCGAGCCTTCCCGACCGCGCCCGGATCGCCCATGGACTAACCGAGCTCCAGTGTCGTTACACCGAAGACGTTCTTCAGCGGAACGGCCGGCGCTTTTCCGCGATACATGCGGGCTGTTTCGAAGACCGGCACCAGCCCCATCCCTTTGGCAAGCTCAATCGCCTCAGCATTGCCGCTGGGAATATCGATGAAGACCTTTGCTCCCTTCGCATGTGGCGCCAGCAGCGAAAGCAGGGCCGCAGCACTATCTCCATCCGACGCGAAGAGCGGGCCGATCTTGTAGCCGTCATAGCAGCGACGGATGGTTCCATAACCGCGAATCTTGCCGCTCTTGCGCACCACTGCCGAGTGCCGGTCCTTGCGTGCCGCACACCATGCCGCCACAAACGCCGGGCGCGGCGCCGGAAAGATTGTCGCGTCGTAGCGCTGCAAGCCGTCAAGCTTGTCCGATACGGCATGTGCGACCAGCGTCGATTCCGGCACGGTTGATATCACGCCGCCGTAGCGAACCGTCCGATGGGCCTCTTCAAATCCTGCCTTGCGATAATTGTCTTGCTGCGCGGCGACGCCGTCCAGCCCGATGCTGCGGCCTTCTGCAGACGCCATGCCGGCATTCCAGATTGCTTTGCCATAACCCCTGCCACGGAAATCCGGGTGGACGATAAAAAGGCCGAGGAACGCAAAATCCTCGCCATACTTGACGACGGAGATTGAAGCTACCGGCACCTCCCCAACCACGCCGACGAAAAATCCGGACGGGTCTGCATCGTGAAAGGCAACGGAATCGTCGAGGCCGGGATTCCAGCCTTCCTGACGTGCCCATTCGAGCACCAGTTCCAACTCACCGGGTCGCATCGGGCGAACGGCAAACTCCGAATTCATGCAACGTCCCTAAATCAGGTCAGCCGCAAGTACGCACTCGCGGGACAAATAATATTGAAAGTCTAATGGCTGCAATGCGAGCCGGGAGCGAAGAAACATGTTCACGGCTGAGGCGATCTGCATCGATCGTCATGAAGCACGACCCGAAATTCTTCGTATCGCGAGCATCATGGAACAAGGAAATTACAATCTCAAGAGAATTACTTAAGAGAACATGAAGACGACGGAAGTTCGCCAACATCTGCTTCGCGGCTGGCCGCGTTTACCGAAGGCGGCGTCCGGGCCGCACAAACGCCATTGCAATTGCAATCTGCTCCGACAGGTCTTGGCCAAAGCCCTATCCACACGCGAAAAAGGTCGAATACCCTCCCACCACAGAGACACCTGCATATCGCAGGTTAGGTCGAAGCATATTTGCGTTATGCGCCGGGGAAATCCTCCATCTGGAAAAGAGATGTTGCGGATCTCTGTGCCCGACACCGACATTCTCTGAACATACGCCGCTCAATCCAGCGGACTTTGCCTGCGCAGACCTTTCGCGGAAGCCATTGTGATTGATGCTTCTCCGAGCGGCCTGATACCGGCTGTGTTGTTGTGCCAACGCTTTCAAGGTGCGGTTTTCGGCCAGCGGAGCAAGGCCACGGCTCGTCCTGTAGGAATTGATGAGGACCAGTGTCTGGTGGCCAAAATCGCCCGCCCCTGTCGGCGGCTGCGCCGCACTTAAGCATCCTGAAATCAGAAATGTAAAAGCAACCATCCGTATGATTTTCATCCTCGGCCTCCACATCTTGGAAACGGCTAGTCCTGGCTAACATCTCCCCTTAGCACAATGCCTCGCCGCTTGAGCAGTATCCGTCCTCATTTCAGGCAATCGAAGCGGGAACTGGCGACACTCGGGTTGAGGCTGCCATCGTCAAATATCCTCTCACACCGAGCATGGAATAGGATTGCATTCCCATTTAATTGTGGAGGTTATCCATGCTTCTCGGTCTCGACATCACTTCAGCTCAATCCGCGCATCGCGCCGGAACGAGGAGACGGCCTATCGTCGCGTTTGGAGATAGCCTGACAGCAGGCGCAGGTGCATCTTCGCTCGACCACTCATTTCCCGCTCTGGCGGCTTCAATGTTTACCCCTCCCCGCACTGTCCTCAATCGTGGCATTGGCGGCCAGACATCGACTCAGATCGCCGCCCGCCAGGGAGGGGTACCTTTGCGGCTCGCCGTACGAGGCACCGGGACGAAGAACCTGTTTCCACACAGCCGCGACTGGATGGAAGCCTTTGAACCCGGAGCGATCAACGGGCTCGTTCACGAGCTGATTGCCACTGGAGTAGACGAAAGCGGGCTCCCTTATGGCGACATCCGCATTCACGGCACGGCAACCGCCACCTTTACGGATGCTGGCCGACAGATATACGGCTCCATCGCAGCCAATCCTGAAGTGGAACCCGGCAGCTATTGGACCATATCTGGCGAAGTTCAGCTCATCGACGGTTCCACCAGCGGCGTCAGCGGCTTTAATCTCCTTCTTATTCAATCCGACGAACCCGGCGGATATCTCGGCGAGATCGCGTCCGCCAGTTTTCCCCTCGACGGCACGCGCAACACGGTCTCCGGAGGCGGTGAAGCAACCCGCGCCTTCGTTCGCGCGACCTTTCTCCTCAACGTGACCAGCGGGAGCACTATTGACATAACGCTGCGCGTTTTCCCCGGTCAGTTCGAGATCGGCCAATCGAACACGCCGTTGGAACTCACGCCGGGAGATGGGACAATCGGAGCCTACACCCCTGCCTTCTCCGCGACATACCATTTCGACAGTAATGAGGAGGGTTGGACCACTCGCCTTCAGGATGGCCACGCAACGCCGCTGCACGCTGAAATGGGCAAGCTTGTCATCCAAAACGACGACGCAGGAATCCTTCGGGGCTGCGAGATCGCGCTCCCACCCGTGCCACAGGGCAAAACAATTCGCGTGGCGTTCGATCTCGACTACGTCAATGGCGAGGGTCTGATCCAGATCGGCGGCCTTCAGGCGGTCGGTGGTAGCTGGGCGACGGAAACCGCTGCCGGAAGTCCAACTTCCGTCGTCAGTCACGGGGGCCATCACGATGTCGTCTTCACCAGCGGCAATGCCGCTTTCGGCAATCCATCGTGCGCAGCGATCGCGTTTGTCACTAGCGACAGCTACGTCACGTGGTCTCTCGACAACGTCGTGATCGAGTGGGGCGATGATAGCCCGCAGGTGCCGGTTACTTACAGATCAATCGACATCTTCTTCAATTCCGGCTCTCACCACGGCAGCGCCCCCGGCACCCTGGCCGGGATCAAAGGAACGATCGCAAGCGACGACGCCGGCAATTGGAGTTTCACGCGCAAGTTCGCTGGCGACCCAGCCAGCGTGCCGTACGCGACCACTTTCCTGACGGACGATGCGATTTCGCTGCGAGCCGATATTCAATGGATCTGGGTTGGTCGCAACAACGCCGAATCTTCCGGAGTTGTCATGGCAGACATAGCGGCAATGGCGAACCGCGCCGCGGGCGGACGATATCTCGTAGGCTCAATTCTGCCGGCCGCGAGCGACACGCCCGAGCTCGCGCAGCACATACTCGGGCTGAATACGAGCTTGGCAACCGTTTACGGAGACCGGTTTGTCGATCTCCACGCTGTGCTCCAGTCGTCCGCTGACGGAACACCAGGCGATCAGCAGGACGTGGCAGCCGGGCTGGTCCCACGGTCTTTGCGGACCGACGCGATCCATCTCAACGACGCGGGTTATGCAGTGGTCGCGGCTGCGTGGGCGAACGCTACGATCGCGAAGGGATGGTAAACCGCTCTCGCTCGCGGAGAAACCGTGCGGGATTGCCGGCAAAGATTGTCCAGGCGGGGACGTTACGGAACGCGACGCCTCGCGCGCCGAGAACTGCACCCTCCTCCAGCACCACCCCTGGGCCGACAAACGCCTCGGCTGCGACCCAGGCATTGGCGCCGATGGTGATAGGACGTGCTTCCAGCTGAAAGCAGGGATCGTTTAACGCATGGCTGCCGGTGCAAAGATGCGCGCCTTGCGAGACGATGGCATCGCTGCAAATGCGGATGGGTGCCACGGCATAGCAGATCACGCGCTGACCGATCAGCGCGTTCTCCTCCATGATGAGGTTCGGCGGATACCATATCCTCGCAGAACCATGAACACGTGCATTTGCCGCGAGTTGCGCCCCGAACGCGCGGAGTAGCATCGCCCTCCATCGATGTAGGGGCGCAGGCGTCCAGGCAGCAAGGAGCAACCACGTGACGGCCCATGCCGCCCGCAGCACCCGATGTCGCAACGAGAAACTCGGGCCACCGGTGCGTGATCCGCTTTTGCTTGCATCGAGGATACCCAAGGTTTCCCGCTCCATTTTCACGCCCTCCAGGCTGCAACAACGCCCGCCTGTCCCGATGGCTCGACCGACGGCCGAAGCATCACCGCGAGCAGCTTGGCGACGAAGACCTGACAAACGAAAAGCGGAAGAACGGCACCAACAGGTCCGCGCAGCAGAATGGGCAAAGACGCCGCGATGAAGAATTGCAGTACGCGAACTCCAAAGAAGCTGTCTCGGGTAAATCTGATCAGCGCGCCCAGTAGAAAAGCACAGACGGCACCGCCAAGCGCAACGCCCGCAAAACCGAAATCCATGTAGAAATCGCAGCCTAGGAAAAAGGAAAGGTTCGGCGTGCCGTACATGCCGGCAGCGAAGAGATCGTTGCCGACATCGAGCCCGCCCACGATAGGCTTTCCGGGCCAGGCCGAGCGTGGAATGAAGAACAGAACGACAGCGGCAAGCTTTTCGCCCCACACATGATCGTGCATCGACATATATCGGATGGAATGGACCGCCATGTCGAATACATCGATGGAAGGAATGTCGAAGAAGTTCCCGATGACCGAGATCTGTGGCAGGTCCTGCAATGCGCCCATCCCCGAGCGCGTCGTTACATTGAGGACCGGGAACAGGACCGTCAGCGCCAGGAGGCTGCAACCGTAGAACCTCGTGGCCGATACTCTGCCACCTGCAATCGCCAGAAACACCGGCCCCCAGACTGCAAGCAGAACGAATCGTGGCGCGTTGAATGGGTTTCTCGAGACCGCCAACAGGCCAAGAACGAACAGCAACATCGCGGCAGAGACGAGCCTCTGCCGTGATTGGCAAAAATAGGCGGCAACCAGACAGGCGGTGGCGGACTGCATTGCTAGAAACAGCATGCCGAGGGCCGGCGACGCTTCCTGCTGCAGCCGAGATAAAAGCAACCGCTCGAAGCCACCCTCAGACATGGCAAAAAGGATGAACGCAACGACATTGACGACCAGAATGAAGGGCATGCCCGGCCGAACATCCGCTGTAATCTTCTCCTCAGACGAATGCATGCGGACAAAGAGGAAGGGGAAGGTAAACAAGACGACAACCATCATCGCCAAAGCATACTCCGCAGGTTCGTATGCGTATGCCGTTATCGCGGCCGCACCGCCGATCTGATCGCCGTGAATGCGCTGCAACGGCGAGATCACAAAATAGATAAACAGACAGAACCAGAAAATGTCTCCAATCTGGAAGCCGCGTGATCGCAGTCGCCACAAGCCGGCGGTCACGATGGCCAACATCGGCAACGTCAAGCCGACGACGAACAGGCTATCGGCAAAAGGCAGGTTGACGAGGTAGAGCCCCAGCACTGTCCATAGCCTGATCATCGCACCCCTCCCGATGCCTGGTGGAGAGTCGATTGGCGGAAAAGTTGTTGCCAAAGGCATAGTCCGAGCACGGCATGCGAGATCACCTCGGCCAGCGCAAGGCCGGTGAAACCAAGCCAAAGGCCAAGTGCCATACTTGCCGCAAAACAAATCAGCATCGCACAATTGGCCGACACGGCGACAGCGCTGTAGCACGCCAGCGCCTGCGCGGCCTGCGAAAGCGTCGCGGACAATGCCCCAGTCAGCACCCCAAAAGCGAAAAGACAAACAACATCCGCCGCCGCGGCCATCGCGCCATGCGTCAGCTCGGAGGTCACCAGGCCCGCTATCAGGAGGCCCAATGAAACGGATATCGCGAGCCACGTCGCCAGACGCTGCGTTCGGAACGCAGTCCAGCCAGGCGTAGCGCTAGAGGCTAAACTTTGTACAAGCAGCGGAAAATGCGCCCGACGGACAAACTCCAGCATCTGCGAGCCGGCCGCAGCAATCTGACGACCGTAGAGAAAGATCGCCGTTGCCCCCTGACCGAGAAACAGCGAGCAGATAACGATCTGAAATCGAAACGACAGCTGACCGGGCAAAACCGTAAGCAAGACAGACGCTCCCTCGCGAGCCAGCTCCTTGCAACGTTCCCGGCTGATCGAGATCCGCACGAACGAAAGGCCGAATTTGCGCAGAACCAGCAACTGCAACGTCACGCTGAGCCCGCACCCCACCGATAGTGCCGCCCCGAGCGCCAAGCCGGCTCCGTCGGGCGTAAGCCTGCTCGCCGGCAGCAGGATTGCGGCCGAGCAAAGGTAGGTGACTATTCCCGTCAGGCCGCTCAATCCGCTCAGCTTCAATCCGTCGAGGATGCCGGTGGCGTTGAAAGCCCAGAAAACAAGGGCCGGAGCAGCAGCAATTATGTATGCGTTGGTGAAGCCATCCCTAGTCCATAGGGCATAACACGAAGCAACTGATGCGATCGTGATCGCCACACCCAGCCGAACAATGCCTGCGGACCAGAAACAGCATCGGATTTCGGTGGTGTCGCCTTTGTCATAAGCAACCGAGACCCTGCGAGCGACTGACGTTACGGCTCCCCAATCGATGAACATAAACGCTAGAATGGCGAAGGAAAAGCACGTCCCGAACCGGGCCAGCAATTCGAGTTCACCGCGATTGACCAACCAGGTTTGCGCAAGAAAGATCGATCCCTGCCCCAAGCCGAAGCTGATGATCAAAAGACCTGCGTTGCCGGGCGCCTGCCGCGACATACCTATTTCCATTGTCATCGGCTGATCAGCATTCACAGACGTCATGCAGCTGTCCGCACCAGCTGGCCTTCGATCCAGGCATAGGTCCTTTCCAGACCGACAATCAGGCTCTGCGCCGGCCGCCAGCCCAGTTTCTGCTCGATCAATCGGTTGTCGGAGTTTCGGCCGCGAACACCCAGCGGACCCCGGATGTGACGTTTGTGGAGCCGCTTGCCTGCAATGGTGCAAACCATGTCGACAAGCTGGTTGATGGTGACCATTTCGTCCGAACCGATATTGACCGGCCCCTCGAAATCGGAGCGCATAAGGCGGGTGGTGCCCTCCAGGCACTCGTCTATGTAGAGGAACGACCGTGTCTGCTCACCGTCGCCCCATATCTCGATCTCGTCGCCGCTGGAGGCGAGCGCAACCTTCCGGCAGATTGCGGCTGGCGCCTTTTCCTTACCGCCTTGCCAGGTGCCTGAGGGACCGAAGATATTGTGGTATCGGGCAATCCGGTTCTTCATTCCGTGGTTACGGTTGTAGGCAAGGAAGAGCCGCTCGGAGATGAGTTTCTCCCATCCATAGTCGCTGTCAGGCGCTGCCGGGTAGGCAGACCACTCCGCACAGTTGGGATTATCGGGGTCTTCCTGATTGTGGGCGGGGTAGATGCAGGCCGAAGACGAGTAGAAAACACGCTCCATGCGCCGGCAGCGGCAAAGTTCGGCGACGTTGAGATTGATGCTCGCGGAATTGTGGATGATGTCGGCGTCGTGTTCGCCGGTGAAGATGTAGCCTGCCCCACCCATATCGGCCGCAAGCTGGTACACTTCGTCGAAGCGACCATCGATCACCTGCTGGCAGAAGTCTTGACGACGAAGGTCACCCGCAATGAACTCGTCGGCCGCCGTCGCTTCATACTCCGGAAACTTGATGTCGACGCCGCGAACCCAGAACCCCTCTTGCTTCAACCTTCGAACAAGGTGGCTGCCGATGAAGCCTCCGGCACCACAGACAAGAGCAGTTTTCCCCAGCACCTTACGCCCCCCAGCGCTAAATTGCCTGCAACTCCGTCAAAAACAGACGTCTAAGAACTCTCTCAAATCGATCAGCGATCGCATCAATCTCGAAGTTTCTCTCGGCATAGGCCCGACCATTCAAGCCAAGCCTCTCGCGCAAGTCCGCACGCTCCGCCAGTTGACGAAGATTGATGACGAAATCTGCATGGTTGCCCGGCTCCGAAACGAGCCCGGCCTGCTCCCGCACCAGAATCCTTCCCGCGAGATTTCCATTGGGAACGGCCGCAAGCACGGGTTTTCCGAAGCAGAGATATGTCAGCACCTTCGATGGTACCGAAAAGATGCCGGCGTCCGCTTCAAGCATGACGATCAGGATATCGGAATCGGCAAGCACTCCGGGCAGTTCCTGAAAGGAAACCCAAGGCCGCACGACAAGATTGGTTACACCTTCGTCCACGGCACGACGGGCAATGCTATCGGCAACGCTTCCTTCAGAGAACACCTCGATCGTGACCGGCAGAGCTTTCGCTGCAGAGAGAAGAATATCGGGATTGTGCTTGTAGCCCAATGTTCCCGCATAGACTGCACGGACTGATCCATCGGTCGGCCTCGAGCGACCGTGCTCGACACGGATCAGATCGCTGAGAGGCGCCCAATTTTCGATGACGGAAACCTGCCGAGATGAGACGCCGTTGCGCCGAAGAATTGGCAGGAAGTCTTCGGTGACAGCGATGATAGGATCGCTGTCCTTTAGAAGATCGTATTCGAGCTTATGGTAGCGCTTGGCGACAAAGCCGCCGACTATCGGAAGTTTACGCGGCAAAATGCGAGCGATCGCTTCGCTGTATATATCCTGGAGCCAGAAGACGAATTTCGCCCCGATCGCACGAGCTGCTTTCAGAATAACCGCTTGCGTGTCCAACGGAGCGTTGGAAGAAATAACGACCTCGGGCCGAAACCGCCGGATTTCAGCGCCAACCAATCGCCCGATTTCGATCTCTTGTGCCCTTCGTCTGATAAAACTGTCCTTCTGAAATACTTCGCCCAGGCGGACGCCGGCGATCCGGAAGCTTGCGGGATCGTCGGAGCGCTCCGTCAGGTCGCCCTTCGGCGTCTGGAAGCTCTCGGAATGGACATGCACAACCTGATTGCCTCGCTCTGCAAGGCAGCGCGACAACTGAACCTGAAACGGATGCCCGGAATAGTCATGAACAAGTATACGTCGCCCGCAGACCATGTCTTTATCTCAGACAAAATGAAGAAAACGGATGCTACAAATACACGGCAAGCCAACGCAGCAGAAACGCTCTGCCGCAGCCCTGAATAGATCATTGGTTGTATTTATGAATTAATTAAACCTTTACGAAAACACGCCTTTTGTCAAGGTGCTCCATTTGACGTAGTTTGCAGTTATTTCTCATTGGGTTGCATGAAGGGGCAGCCGACCTCCTACGCGCTTGAGAGCGAATGGCGTCCTACGATAGAGAACCACTTGCGCTGGTCCTGTCTGTTCAACACGGCAATAATCGGCACGGCGTCTCGCGCATGACTTTTGAAAGCAGCAACCGCTTTGCGTGCTGCCTTTTGCGGTGTACTCGCCCATTGCACGACAAAGAGCACCGCGTCGCATAGGCGAGCAAGATAGAGCGCATCAACGGCCGCCTCCACTGGAGGAGTGTCGATGACAATGTAGTCAAAGTGCAGGCGTGCGCGCTCGAGAAGCTTCTTTACACGGGGGCCCATAACCAGGTCATCCGTCGGAAACTCCGCAGGCCGCGCTCCAAGGATCACGGAGAGGTTGGTGGCGTTGTCAATCACGACCATGTTCGCAAGCCCGGGATCAGGCTCCCCACGCAAAAGATTGACGAATGCCGGGGTCGGCTCCCGGTCGACGTGCCGATGAATGCTCGGCTTGCGAAGGTTGCAATCGATAAGCAGCGTTCGCTTTCCGGCCAAGGCATAGGTGCGTGCCAACGAGGTGGCGAGCGTAGACTTTCCCTCGCTCGAAAGGGCCGACGCAACCATCACCACAACCCCTACCTCTGCCTCCCGCTCAAGGAAGCCGGCATTTCGCAACAGCGTCTGATCGAGTGACACGCGAATGCGCCGTATTGACTCGGAAAAGATAGAGAGTGGAGCCGACATGATCGTGTCGGAGAGACCGCGCCCATGCGGCTTCTCGACTTCGCTGCCGGATTGGTCGGGTGTGACCGAGGCGAGTGGGATGTTCAACACTGCGCTTACCTGATCCTCGCTCGTGAACCCCCCGACAAAGAATTCGCGGAGCAAGGCACCTCCAATTCCCATGCCCAGGGCCAGGACAGCCATGATACCGAGCACCACGCCTTTCCTAGGATAGGACGGATCGATCGGCGCGAGTGCTGCGGACACCACACGACTGTCGGCGACCTGCAGACTGGCTTGCGCTTCGAAAGCTTGTAGCCGCGTCAGCAGGTTCTGGTACTGGGTTCTTGCGACCTGTGCTGACTGCTGGAGGGCATAGAATTGCGTCAGGATTTCCGTGGGAATACCGCTTCCGTAGCTTCGCCCATGCGCATCGGAGGCCGTTTCGCCAAATTGCGCATCAGCAAGACGCAACTGCGGTGGGGATCCTGCAGCTTGTAAATCACCATGGGATGTGACGAAGAGGTCGAGATCGCGTTCGTTCCGTGCAAGCTCGTCTCTAGCGGATGTAACCTGATGCTCAAGGATCTTACCGGCCGCGACTGCATTCGCCACTTTGGCCTCTACCTGGTTCCTTATGTAGACGGCGGTAACAAGATTTGCGAGGCGCGCGGCTTTGTCTGCGTCCTCCGATGTCACGTTCACACCAATAAGATAGGTCAGTCCTTCACGGCGAATCCTAACGGCATCCTTAAAAGCGGCAAGAACTGTCCCATACGCCATGTCGCCCAACGGCGTCGCCGTAGTGAACCCAGCCATGGAGAGTAGCCGCTCATCGAAGCGATTACGCGCAAACTCCCGGTCCGAAAGCAGATTGCCATCCCTTATTGCATCGAGCAGCACCGCATCAGATTGAATGATGCGAACCTCGCTTTCGACCCGGGAGTTGTCAGTCAACCCGCTGGTGGTGGCCGTCTCGGGGTCGAGGAGGTTCTTGGAACTCGTGTCGACAAGAACCAATGACTGAGCGGTGTAGCGAGGGGTGAGCGAGAAGATTGCGGCAACACTGAGCAGAAAGACTGGCAGACCGACAATCAATATTGTGCGAGCCTGCCGTTGGGCTAATCCGATCAGCGTTCGAAGGTCTGCGACGTCATTCATGCGAATGCAAACCCTCAACTATACAGCCGGATACGCGCTCAGGTTTTATCGCAAAAAATTACCACGAAAGAGAGACTTCACAACCGGAGATAATGCTATTGGATTATCTCCCTCCACATTCGAATAATGCCCGTCGGATGGTCTAGGACCATCCGACAAGCCTGAGTTAGCGATACTGGTCGAAGAACCCGTGAATGGCATCGATCTCACTTTGCCTGATTTCGTGCCCACCTGCATGCCATTCTGTTTTGACAGACGCGCTCTGGGCTTCGAAGTAGTCCGCCAAGGCCCTGGTCACCGGCACGGGGCTGATCGGGTCTCGCTCGCCTGCGGTAATCAGTATCTTTCGCCCGCTCAACCCGGGATTTGCCTTCGGTTGAAACGGGATCAGCGGATGCATCAGAACTGAAGCGTCGAATAGACCTTTCTCGATCAGCACGTTGGCAAGAATGTTTGCGCCGTTCGAGAAGCCAAGTCCGAGGATATCGGTGGCGCCGTGTTCTGTCGCCAACGCTGTGACGAAAGCGGCCATCTTCTCCGTTGCTCGAGCAAGATCGGCCATATCGTAAATGCCTTCGCCGGTGCGCTTGAAGAAGCGTGCAGCACCGAACTCCGCGATATCGCCACGCGGCGAGACAATTGTCGCCTCAGGAAGCAGGCGCCGCCCGAAATCGAAGAACTGGCTCTCGTCACCGCCTGTACCGTGCAGCACGAACAGAATGGGCTTTCCGGATGCACCGGCAGCCAGCCGGTGCACATAGTTATGATCGGTCATTGTGATTCCCCTTAGGCTTCAAGCGGCTGTAAATGCTGCTCGATCAGTGCACGCAAGTGCTGGTGCTGCTGCGGCAGCTTCAATGCTTCGCCGAGATGCGTGGTATCCTCGTCGCGGTTGAAGCCAGGCTCGTTGGTTGCTATCTCAAACAGAATGCCGCCCGGAGTGCGGAAATAGATCGCCCAGAAGTAATCGCGATCTATGACCGGCGTAACCTGGTAGCCTGTGTCCATCAGTGCCTTGCGCACTTCGAGCTGCTTTTCTCTATTTTCGACCGCAAACGCCACGTGATGCACGGAGCCTGCACCCGGCAGGGCACGCGAGATGTTTGGCATGGTTTCGAGATCGACGAGATGTGCACCGTTCCCGTCGGGAATGGTCAACCGCTTCACGCCATCGCGCTCCTCCTGAACCTCGTAGCCCATGAACTTGAGCAGTTCCGATGTAGCACCGTCGTCACGCAGCCGCATGGCAACCGAATGGAACCCACGGATTGCATGATCCTCGCTCACCCCGCCATGCGTCCAGGGCAGCCGATTGTCTTCCTTGACTTCGACAAGCGCAAACCCGTCACCATCAGGACCTGAAAAATTCAGGCGCTTCTCGCCGAACGTCTCCTCGGCCTTCAAGCCGGTGACCTGAAGCTTGTTCAGGCGGTCGCTCCAGAAGCCTAGCGAACCTTGCGGGACCGAGAACACGGTCGTGCCGACTTCACCCGTCCCAGGACGGCCCTGCGCCATTTTCGGAAACGGAAAGTAGGTCATGATGGTGCCAGGCGCGCCGGTCTCGTCGCCATAGTAAAGGTGATAGACGTCAGGCGCGTCGAAATTCACCGTCTTCTTGACTCTGCGCAGACCGAGCGCATTCGTGAAGAATTGATTGTTGGTGCGCGCATCCTCCGCCATCGACGTGACGTGGTGCAGACCCTTGATTTGATCGAGCATTTGAAACCCCTTTCTTGCCCGGCTTGCGGGCTCTGGATGGGGTATAGATGATCCCTGAGTGCCGGTTGGAATAGTCCCGACGACCCGAACGCATTGTCTCCTTTCAGTGAACAACGAAATGAATTCGTTCGAAAAGAGACTAACCCTCCTGCGGAGTCGCAGGCAGTTGCCAATCGATCGGTGTCTTGCCATGGGCCTGCAAAAAGGCGTTGGCCTTTGAAAAATGGCCGCAACCGAAGAACCCGTTGTGAGCGGAGAGCGGCGATGGATGCGGCGCCTTCAGCACGAGATGGCGCGACGTGTCGACGAAGGCTGCCTTGCGCTGGGCATAAGCGCCCCAGAGCATGAAGACCACAGCACTGCACTCATCGTTGACCTTGCGAATCACCGCGTCAGTAAAGCGCTCCCAACCTTTGCCCTGATGGGACGCGGCCTGTGCCTCCTCGACCGTCAGCACACTGTTCAGCAACAGAACGCCCTGCCGCGCCCAATGCTCGAGAAACCCGTGCCGTGCCGGCGCAATTCCCAGGTCGTTTTGCATTTCCTTGTAGATATTGACGAGCGACGGGGGGATTCGAACGCCGGGGCGAACGCTGAAGCAAAGCCCGTGCGCCTGGCCGAGCCCGTGGTAGGGATCCTGCCCCAGGATCACCACCTTGACCTCCGCAAGCGGCGTCAGGTCGAGCGCACGGAAATATTCGGATCCCTTGGGAAAAATCCGTTTACCTTCGTCCTTCCGGGCGACGAGGAACGTCTTGAGCTGCTGCATGTAGGGGCTGGCGAATTCACTGGCGAGGGACGCCCTCCAGCTTTCCTCGAGTGCGATCGATGGTTCATTCATCCTGGTTCTCTTCCGCTTAAGTACGCTTTCAACTTGCCTCAAGTCGGGAATTAGCAGACATTTTATCGTTCGTCGGGGTTCAATACTAACGAACGCTGGGTAGATTGCGATTGAATCGCTGGCGAATTCAAGCGTATCCGGGGGCTTATTCAGAATGAAATTCGGAACCAGTGGGCTTCGCGGCCTGTCTGTCGACCTCAAGGGTCGGGCCTCGGCGCTTTATGCCGCAGCCTTCGGACGCTATCTGCTCGACAGTGGATCGGCGCGCCTCGGTGATGTCATCTTGATTGGGCAGGACTTCAGGGACTCCAGCCCCGAGATCGCGGCGAACTGCGCCGATGTGTTAATAGACCTTGGCTTCGCCGTTTGCGACTGCGGCGCCCTGCCAACGCCCGCGCTCGCCCTCTACGGCCTGCAGGAGAACGCTGCTTGCCTGATGGTGACGGG
>UBMU01000012.1 GCA_900466605.1 Hyphomicrobiales bacterium | reverse complement strand
GAGCCGCCGTCGCCCCCGCCGTCACCGTCATCATCGCCGCCGTTGTTCTGGCCACCATCGCCGCCGCCCTGATTCTGATCGTCGTCGCCACCACCACCATCATCATCATCGCCGCCGCCCTGATTCTGGTCGTCGTCATCACCACCATCATCATCATCGTCGCCGCCGTTCTGGCCGCCATCGCCACCATCGTCGCCGCCACCCTGGTTCTGACCATCGTCATCACCGTCGTCGTCGCCGTCGTCATCACCGCCACCCTGATTCTGGCCATCGTCGCCGCCGTCATCACCGCCGCCGCCGTTTTGACCATCGTCATCACCACCGCCGGTATTCTGATCATCGTCGCCGCCACCCTGATTCTGGCCATCGCCATCATCTGTTCCGCCTCCGCTAGACGATTGGACAAAAGTTGGCAAAGCCCCGCCAGGCAGAGTGGGGAACGTGATTGTGTGGTTGCCGTTCGACAAAGTTGTAGTTCCGTTGGCGAGATTCGACCTCGTGTAATTGGCAAGCGTTGAGCCCGGCGCCAACTCGATGACGTCCTGTGGCCGCAGTGTACCGATGATGGTGTCGTGGCCACCCATCGACTTGAAGACAATTCGGTGCGCCGAAGTAAGTGTCGAGATATCGACCGTATCGTCACCCGTCGAACCATCAATCGTGATGGTGTTGGTGAATAGCGTGGTCGCGGCGAAATTGCCAATTACCTGGAAGGTATCGCCACCACCACCACCGGAGATCTGGATCTCCTCGATATTTGCTAGTTCCGCAAGGACAGTAGCACCGCGCGTGACCACGATCTCAGTAGCTGCCGCGACCGTGATACCGGCTGCGATCGCATCAGCTCGCGCATAGACCCGGAAGACCTCCGCAGTGGCATTGCCTACGATCTGAACGGTATCGGTGTCGCGGCCACCGTCGATGATATCGCGCCCTTCGGTGGAGCCAACGATGATCAGGTCATTACCGCGATCGCCAAGGATCGTATCATTGCCCGGACCGCCGTTGATGGTGTCGTCACCGCGGCCGCCATCGATTGTGTCGTCGCCTGCCCCGCCATTGAGGATGTCGTTGTCGCGATCGCCAAGGATGGTGTCGTCGCCATCTCCTCCATCGACAGTATCGGCCCCACGGCCTGCGTCGATCGTGTCATTGCCGCCAAGGCCGGTAATGATATCGTCGCCGCGATCACCCGTGATCGTATCCGCAAACGCCGTGCCAACGAGTGTGTCCGCACCACGCGTACCGACCAGGGTGATGCCGACGCCGGGTATCAGCGGCAGCGCAGAATAGATCTGCTCCAGCGTTCCATGGCCATCCTGGTAGATGGCGCGCACGCGCAGCCCAAGTCCAGCTTCAGCGTCGGTAACTGTGAAGCTCGTGCCATGGGCACGTTCCACCTCGCCAGCGCCGAAGGTGAGGATGTCTTCATAGACGCCTGATCCGGGAACCGTCTCGACCTGCCAGAAATAGTCGACCGGTCCGGTGATTGCCCCGGTCGGATTGGTCGCGCTCACATTGTCGGCGTCCGTGATTCCTGCGAACGATACCGTCAATACAGTGCCGGAAGCAGCGGTGTCGACAGGTGTTGCGCCATTCAGGATCGACATCACTCCCGACGGAGCGGCATTCGTGCCGCCAAGTAGAACCGACGTATCGGAGAATTGAAGCCGTTCGATGTTCATCAACCGGTCGGTGCCATCAGTGCCGAGATTGTCCGTCACCGTCGTCACGCCGCCAGCAGTCGTGATCGTGTAGTCGGCGCGCCTCCCTGAGAAGACCGCTGTATCGAAGGCAGCCGTGCCGGTATTGATTTCACGCACGATATTCAACTGGCCGGGCTGCCAGGTCCCATTCAGCATGTTCGTCTGCAGTTCCAGATTGGTCATGCTGTCATATGAGGCGATTTCTGGCCCGGTGTGGTTTGTGTCGCCCGCCGCGTAGACGGCGATGCGGACGTTCAGCCACTTGTCGCCGTCGATAACGTCATCGCCACCGCGGCCCTCGATGATGTCGCTGCCGTCGCCACCAAGGATGATGTTACCGCCATCGTAGAAAGTCTTGGGTGCACCGTAGGCCGTATCGAGCAGATTTTGCAGGCCGTTGATCAGAGCAATATTGGTCAGCACACTGCCGGTCGCGCCTTCTGTCGGCAGGGCGGCAGCATCGACGTCGTTGCCGTGCAGCACGTCGCCAAAATGCGAGCCGGAGACACCTTCGACAATATCGAAACGGATGAGCGGCGTTGCCGAACCCGGCAGCTGAGGCGTGTCAAAGAAGCGATCCGAGATGTCGATGTAGACGCCGCGGTCGTTATCCTTGAAGTCGGCCCAGTCATAGCCCGAGCCGCCGATGTAGCGATCGCCAAAGCCGGTCTTGCCGACCATGATGTCGTCGCCACCTTCGCCGTTGAACTTGTCGTTCTCACCGTCGCCGATAAAGACGTCGTTGCCGACGATCGGGTCGTTGCCGAGTGGATCGAAATTGTCGCCAGGCGCTCCGTCCGACGTGCCCTTCTCGATCCAGTCGTCACCCTCATTGCCCATATCCTGTTCGTTGGCCTTGCTGCCCAGGATAAAGTCATTGCCCTGGCCGCCAATTGCTTCGGATGCGTCCTCGCCGGTGATAATGAAGTCGCTGCCAAAGCCGCCGATGATCAGGTTGACGCCGTTGCCGCCCTGGATCACATCGTTACCGTCGCCGCCCTGTATGTTGTCGTCGCCGCCGATGTCGGTGATGATGTCATTTCCGTCACCACCGCGAAGCTGATCGTTTCCGTAGCCGCCTTCAATACGGTCGTCGCCACCGTCACCATAGACGGTGTCGTCGCCGGCTCCCGAGATCAGTATGTCGTTGCCGCTCGGATTGGCAGGGCTACCAGGGTTGGTGCCACCAAGCACGATGTGGTCTTCGCCGGTATACTTGATGTAATTGCTGTCGGGACCAACAGTGTCAGGATTGTCTCGAGAAACCAGCGGATTTAGCTCCGTGCCGCCTTCTGTCGGGTCGGAGCGATTGTCCGGGCCGAGCGCGGTGAACTGCTTGCTCTGGTCGACCTCGAGCGTCCAGGTCGGCGTTGAGAAGACGAGCGCCGACAGGTGCGTTGCGGTTGTGTTGGCCATGATGAGCTTGGCGAACGAATTCCCCTCCAGCTCGGCGTTGAAGGCCAAGCCTGCAGTGCGCTCGAGATAGTAGAAGCGGTCGCCATCCTGTAGCTTTTCAAGCTGGTTCTCGAAGATGAAGTTGAACGTCGAGCCGAGCATGCCCCCGAACGGATTCTTCTCCTCAGCCAGACCGCCGATCCACAGATCGATGGCGTCGAGACCTGTTGTGGTGACCCCATTGGCGAGGCTCGCCCACGCACCAGCGGAGTTCAGGAAGTCGAGCCGATCGGCAGGCTCGCCAGCCCCACCGAGCACCAGCAGAGTAGCCGCAGCGCGCTTGGCCGCCGTGGTCGTGGCGCCGGTGATCGAGCTATGTGTACCATATGCGGCAATGAAGTTGATCACCGATTCCGGGTGCTTCAGATGCTGCACCAGGTCGGCCCAACTCGTGTATGGCTTCAGATCAGAGTTCCCCGTCTGCCCGTAGATGTCGCGACGAACGGCATTCAGCGAGGGGATGCCGACATCGCGGCCACGCGCGATGTTGATTGCCGGCAAGTCGAGGGGCAGGCCAAGAAGGTTGTTGCGAAGAGCTTCGGTCACGAACTCGTCGATTTCGTTGCCGACCTGGCGGGTCACGCCGCGCACGATGGCGCTGGTCGCGTCCTCCGGGGTCGTCCCGCTCGCGGCGAAGGCAAGCGGGTTCAGGAACGCTGCGATCAGGCCGGTCTGTTGATTGCCGGCTTCGGTCGGGTTTCCGTCGCCCACGACGTTGAAATTCTCATCATAGCGGTCGACTGTCTCGGTCAGCATAGAATGCCCGAAACGATAGACGGTATGGGCGAACTCGGCCACGATCGAGGGATCGAGGTCGGCGTCATACACCTGTGTCGGCGCGAAGAAGAGGTCGACGTTCGGCTGGATGGTGCGCGCGAACTCCTCAAACACCAGATGCTGGTACTGCATCTCGGTACCGAATTTCGCTGCCTGGAACAGGCGCTCACCGTCCCAGTTCAGCCCAGCCGTCGAGGTGGGCATTGCCGTCACGTCGGTGAGCAGCCACTCGTTCAGAAAGTCGAGGTTATTGGCCGCAAGAACCGTCTCCTTGGTCTGGTCGACCAGCCGGTTGTGCTCATGATGGAAGATCGAGTGCACGGCTGTGAGGCCGATATTCTCGTTCACGCGGCCGTCGCCGGCGATATAATGCGCATCGAGAAGCTCGTTGTCATAGGCAAGGTTGTTGCCTCCCGGTCCAACGGGCACGGCATTTCCGATGTCCGTGTCGGCATCGGGCGCCAGAACACCGGCATTGAAGACCGGCACGGCGTTGTGCGCGATATCATTGAGGAAGGCGTGACCGGTGCGCACGGCATTTGTGAGCGAAATCGGCGCAAGAGGATTACCTTCGACAAGGACGTCGTCAGCCGTACCGCCGATGCCATCAGCCCCCTTCATCACGACCTGTGGGAAGCCATTCGGCCCCTTGATGAAATTGCCGTATGCGTCGGTCGCCAATAGTGGCACGTTGTCGTAGTCGGCATCGGTAAGATTGATGCCGAGGATGTCGTTTGCCTGTGCCTTGACGACCTTCCAAGTCGCCATGCCGCCAATTTCGACATCATCGCCGCCGCCGAAATGCCCGTCGGCGCCGAGGTTCCAGTTTGTTATCAGCTTGCCAGTGGTATGCGCCCCGGCACCGTCAAGACTGTAGGCACGCAGGAAGACCTGGTGCGACGGATGCGAGGAATATGTCTGGTTTTGGTCGACAAATGGCGTCGTGGTGTTGGTGCCGGCGTGTGTATTGTCGGCGGATTCGTCGACGGTAGTGTTCGGGTCGTCGGCGAGGATGCCGTCAGGGCCTGCCTGTGTTGCCCTCGTCACAACCATGAAGTTTGAGTTGCCACCGGGGACATAGAGTGGATCGTCGGGCTGCAGGGGAATGTAGATGGTGCCGTTGCCACCCTTGGTGACGAGATCAAGGCCGTGATCAAAGAACTGGCCGAAGAACGTGAACCAGGCATTGAACGGTGCCGAGAGGCCAACATCAGGCGCAACCGCGTCGATCTTGAACACGTCCTTGTCATCGGCCGTACCGAAAAGTCCGTCCAGTCCAGGAGTCTTGACGATCGAGACCCCGTCCTTGAGGACGTCGTCGTTACCCGGCCCGGATATGCCGAAGTCGAGATGGCCATTGAGACCAGGATCGAACGCGGCTGCATAGGCGGAGGGATTGTTAGCGGTTTGGTCGACGACCAGATTGCTGATCGTGCGCGGGTCCGAATCGACCACGCTGTCGGAAGAATTGTAGTTGGTGTTGGTGACGGGCGGCGGTCCGCCCGGTCCAAGGTTGAACGGATCTTCATCCTGCTCGTCCAGGAAATTCGGCGGGACCACCCGCGGGAACGTGTTGTCGGCCGCCCCGAATTCGCTCTGGTCGATACCGTTTAGGTGCACGAGGTTGTTGTTTGAACCGTCGACGGTTCGCAGGCCAAGCGGCGAGCGAACGTTCGGGATCAGGGACAGGATGCTTTCGCCGTGCGCGTGGGCTTCGGCGATCTTGATCTGGTCAAGAATGAACTGCAGATCGGACACGGCAAGATGAATGCCGGCGCCGCCGGCGGTAACTTCGGTCAGCGGGGCTGCGACGGTCGGTGGAGCAACCGGTGCTGCTGCGATTGCGTCAGTCGGTGCCGAGAAGACCGTCTCGGTTACACCATGGGCGTCCTGATAATAGGCTTTGACGCGCAGAGGCAAGCCGACGAGATCCGGCGTCACACGGAAGTTGACACCGTCCGCACTTAGGAATGCGAGGTCGCCCGCCGGTAGCAGGATGATATCTTCGAAGACGCCATCGCCATTGCGATCAACTTGCCAGTAGTACGAGACCGATTGGGTGATTGCCCCCGGGTTGTCTCCATCGGTTACGCCGGCAATAGACACCTCCAGCAATTGGCCGGCCTGCGGTGTGCTGTCGACGACATGCGTGGTGGCGTCGCGAATTTCCAGCAGGCCAACCGGTTCGGCGTTAAGGCCGGGAAACACGATCTGTGCCTCGTCCGCGAACTGCAACCGCTCGATATGGGTCAGTGTGTCCGTACCATCGCGGGCAACCACACTGTCGGCGACCGTTATGATGTCGTCGCTGAAATCTGCCGTCCCCCTGTCATCGACCGTGACGGTGTAGTCGGCTATGTTACCCGAAAAGACGGCTGTATCGAAAGCGTCGCCGCCGGTGGAGGTGCCATCCATGATCTCGCGGATCGCGTGCAGTTGGCCGGGATTGTAGGTGCCTGCCAGCATAAACGGCATAAGCTGGACCATGTTGGCGAAGGTGGCAATCGGCTGGCCGGTGTGGTTTGTGTCGCCGGCCGCGTAGACCCCGATGCGCACGTTCAACCACTTGTCACCGTCGATCAGGTCGTCGCCGCCTCGGCCTTCGATGATGTCGCTCCCGTCACCGCCGAGGATGATGTTACCGGTCGCGAACCCGGTCGTCGACAGCCCGGCATTGCCGAGCAGGACGTCGAGCTGGTCGATGAGCGCAACGTTGGTCAGCGCGCTGCCGGTGGCGCCGCCGTGATTGATGATGGTGTCGGCGTTAACGTCGTCGCCACGCAACACGTCTGCAAATCTTGAACCCGACAGGCCTTCCACTTCCGCGAAACGGTCGAGGATCGAGGCCGGTGACGAGCCTACGGGCTGGAATGCTCCGATGTTGGTTGCCGGTGCGCCATGCGGCTGCGCCAATGCAGCAAGTGCAAGGTCAACAGTCACGCCAAAACGATCGTTCAGATAGGTGACCCAGTCAAAGCCGGACATCCCGTCCATCTTGTCCTGGGCGTCGCTGCCGGTGAAGATGTCGTCACCGCCCTCGCCGATCATTTCGTCGAAGCCGCCGCCGCCAATGAAGATGTCATTGCCAATCACGTCGTCGGCCAAAACAGGCGAAAAGTTGTCGCCAGGCGCCCCGTCTTGGGTGCCCATTTCGATCCAGTCGTCGCCCTCATTGCCGGTTGGCGGCAGATTGGTCTTGGCGCCGAGGATGAAGTCGTCACCAGTGCCGCCGAATGTCGTCGAAATGTCTTCCGTGGTAATGATGAAGTCCTGGCCGTCACCACCGAGGATCAGGTTACCGAGGACCGACATGTTGCCGACGACAATGACGTCGTTGCCGGCGCCGCCTTCGATCCTGTTATCGCCGAAGGAATCGGACAGGATGTCGTCGCCGTCACCGCCAAGAATTGTATCGTTGCCCGTGCCGCCCTCCAGCCGGTCATTGCCGCCATCGCCATAGATCGTGTCGTCGCCGTCGCCGGAGATGATGATGTCATTGCCTGCGGTGCCACCGAGAACGACATGGTCCTCGCCGGTGTACTGGAGGTAGTTCGTGTCCGCCCCTGCCGTCGCGGGATTGTCGCGAATGACCAGAGGAACAACTTCGACACCATTGATCTCAAGGCCCCCGGTCGGATCGGCGCGGCCATCGGCGCCAAGTCCGGTGTGCTGCCTGGTCTGGTCGACCTCGAGCGTAAAGGCGGGCGTTGTGAAGATCGCATTCGGCAGATGCGTCGCGTCGCTGTTTAGCATCACCAGCTTGGCAAAGGAGTTGTTTTCCAGTTCGGTGCCGAAATGCATGCCGGCCGTGCGCGACAGGTAGTAGAAGCGGTCACCGTTCTGCAGGGATTCAAGCTGGGTCTCAAAGATGAAGTTGAAAGTCGAGCCGAGCATGCCACCAAACGGCATCTTTTCTTCCGCAAGGCCGCCGATCCAGAAATCGACGTCGTTGAGACCGCCAAGCGAGCCGCCGGCATAGGCGCCAGTTGCGTTCAGGAAGTCGAGGCGGTCAACTGGCGCTCCGGCGCCGCCAAGGACGATCGCGGTCGCAATCGCGCGCTTGTCGGCCAGCGTCGTTGCGCTGGTGATAAGAGGATGCGTGCCATAGGCCGCAATAAAGTTGATCAGCGACTCCGCATGTTTGAGATGGTCGGCAAAGTCTGCCCAGCTGATATATGGCTTGAGCTGGCTGTCGCCTGTCATTTGAAAGAATTCGGACCGTGCATTGTTGAGCGAGGGAATGCCGGTGTCACGACCACGCGCGATATTCAGCGCCGGCAGGTCGAGGGGCAGTCCGAGAAGGTTGTTGCGCAAGGCCTCGGTGACGAATTCGTCGATCTCGTTGCCGACCTGGCGGGTGACGCCGCGCACGATTGCGCCGGTCGCCTGTTCAGGCGTCAGGCCGCTCTCGGCATAGGCGAGCGGATTGAGGAATGCCGCGATCAGGCCGAGCTGGGGATCACCTCCGACGGTATTGAAGTTCGGGTCCAGGCGATCGACCGTCTCGGTCAGCATCGAATGGCCGAAGCGATAGACGGTGTGCGCGAATTCCGCGAGAATCGCCGGGTTGATCGTCGTGTCGTAGCCGCTCGGGGCCAGGAATTCGTCAACCTGCGGCTGGACCATGCGGGCGAACTCCTCAAACACCAGATGCTGATACTGCATCTCGGTGCCGAACCTTGCAGCCTGGAACAGGCGTTCGCCATTCCAATCGAGTGCGTCGATCTGGCCCTGCGTCAGCGGAAAGCTTGTCGTGTTCGGGTCCAGCGGAGTGTCGAGCCAGTTGTTGAGGAAGGCGATATCACCAGTTGCCAGCGCTACTTCCTTGGTCTGTTCCACCAGGCGATTGTGCTCCGAATGGAACACCGCGTGCACGGCGGTAAGGCCAATATTTTCGTTCACGCGGCCATCGCCGGCGATGTAATGGGAGTCGAGAAGCGCGGTGTCATAGGCTGCCGTATTCAGGTCATCCGCTGTGTGGGCGATACCGTCAACGCCACCTCCGGCGTTGAACACCGGAACGGCCGCGTGTGCGATATCATTGAGGAAGGCGTGACCGGTGCGCACAGCATTGGTCAACGAGATGGGAGCGAGAGGGTTGCCCTCGACAAGGACGTCGTCAGCCGTGCCGCCGATTCCGTCTACTCCCTTCATTACGACCTGCGGGAAGCCATTCGGCCCCTTGAGGAAATTGCCATAGGCGTCTGTGGCCAAAAGCGGCACGTTGTCGAAATCGGCATCGGTAAGATTGATACCAAGGATGTCGTTTGCCTGCGCCTTGACGACCTTCCAGGTCGCCATTCCGCCGATCTCGATATCATCGCCGCCGCCAAAGTGCCCGTCAGCGCCGAGATTCCGGTTGGTTATCAGTTCGCCAGTGGCGTGTGCCCCGGCACCGTCAAGACTGTAGGCGCGCAGGAACACCTGATGTGAGGCATGCGAGGCATAGGTCTGGCTCTGGTCAACGAAGGGAGAGGTCGTGTTGGTCGCGTCCTGACCGCCGGCGGCACGATTGAGGACCATAAAATTCGTCGGGCTACCCGGTACGAACAGTGGATCGTCCGGCTGCAGGGGAATGAAAACCAATTCCGTGCTGCTCTTGGTGACCAGATCGAGACCATGGTCGAAGAACTGACCGAAGAACGTCATCCAGGCATTAAAAGGCGCCGACAGGCCCGCATCTGCTGTGACGTTGGGGATGAAGTTGACTGGAACGTCATCGGCAGTATTAAAGACACCGTCCAGTCCGGGGCTGATGACAGTGCTTGATCCCGGGGTCTGACCGGCCGCGGCCTGAGCTGCCGGGTTGTTATCCGTCTGATCGACAATCAGGTTACTGATGGTACGTGGCTGGGCGTCCGTCACGGTCCCTGCAGCGTTGTATGGAGGACGTATAGAGGGGTCCGTTATGCGTGGAAACGGCAGATCTGCGGACCCGAACTCGGGGTGAATCAGATTATTGAACGAGCCATCGACGGTCCGCAGGCCTAATGGCACCTCGGCATTTGGCAAGATGTCAGCAAGGCTTTCGCCCCGAGCATTCCGCTCCGCAATGAGGATTTGCTGCAGGATGAAATCCAGGTCTGAGCGAATATACTGTACCATGCCACCCTCCAATAGTTGGTTTTGACTCGGACACAGCTTCGCCTTCGCACTTTAGAAGTGCGCTGCCGGCTGGATACGCCGCCGAAGCTATGGCCGAGACAGTTGGTAGGCCCACCCCCGGACCAATCGTTTGTGATTATGCAAGCTGCAGTAGCTGTACGCGAGGGGACTAGGTCGCATAATCATCTGGACCACGGTCGAGTCGACAAGGGTACTAACGGCCCACTTTGTCGAGACTTTAGTCTCGGACCAAGGTCTAGTCCTTGCTTCAGCCGCGCCGAGTATTTGCAGGAAAAGCCAATATCCGCATGAGTACGCCACTGGCCGAGAGTGCATTTTGCGCTGGCTACTGACCGGATCTGTGGCCGATCCCATGTCGATCGCTGGCACGGCTGCAGCCCGCCAAGCGACGTTTTACTTTCTTCGCAGCGCAGAAAAACATTCTTCCAAAAAGGACAGCCACGACGTGATTATGCGGGTCGAAGGCTGTTCTTGCACTGGGGCACCAGCCGACTTTCCGAGGTTACTTCATGGACATCAATAGACGTCGACTCAACCAAGTTTTCGCTCTGACGGCGCTTAGCGCAATCTTGCCGCTCAAGAACCTTGCAGCGGCTGACGAGCCGGCTGCAGATGCAACGCTCAATTTGCTAGTGCAGCCGGAGCCGCCAACCATCGTGACACTCGCCCATACAGCCGGGCCAACGACGCGGGTGAGCGGCAAGATCACCGAGGGTCTGCTAGCATATGGTCTTGATTTCAAGCCGATCCCTCAACTTGCTACCGCATGGCAAGCCAGTAGCGATGGCCTCCAATATACGTTCAAGCTGCGTGAAGGCGTCAAATGGCACGACGGTAGGGAGTTTACGTCTGCGGATGTTGCATTTTCGATCCTGGCGCTGAAAGAAGTCCATCCGCGTGGCCGTGCCACATTTGCGAACGTGACCGAAGTCGCAACGCCAGATCCTCATACCGCAATCGTCAAACTCGCCAAGCCTGCCCCCTATCTGCTCGGCGCTCTCCAGGCGAGCGAGTCACCGATCGTGCCTAAGCATGTCTACGAGGGCAGCACCGATTTGCCCGGCAATCCCAATGGCCATGCTCCGATCGGCACGGGTCCTTTCATCTTTCGTGAATGGGTCGCCGGAAGCCACATAATTCTTGAGCGCAACCCGGACTATTGGGATAAGGGCCGGCCGCTTCTCGAGCGAATTGTCATCAAATTCATCCCTGACGCTAGCGCCCGACTGGCGGCTCTTGAGACGGGCGAGGTCGATATCGCACCTGATACACCGGTGTCGCTCAGTCAGATTGACCGCATCAAATCCCTCCCGACACTCGCAGTGGATGATCGTGGCAACGACTATTCGCCAAATGTGTATCGTATCGAATTCAACCTCTCGAATGAGTACTTCAAGCATGACAAGGTCCGCCAGGCTGTAGCTCATGCGATCGATCGTCAGAAGATAGCGGATATAGCATTCTACGGTTATGCCATTCCGGCACCGAGCCCTATAAGTCCTTATCTGAAGGCCTTTTATAATCCAGATGTACCTGTCTATGAATTCGATCTAGCGAAGGCAGAGCAACTTCTGGATGAAGCGGGATATCGGCGCGGTGAAAGTGGCATTCGCTTTACAGTCCCACACGATGTCATGCCGTACGGCGATACCTATACCCGGATTGGTGATTATCTTCGTGATACGCTTGCCAAGATCGGCATAAAAGTCGAACTGCGCGGACAAGATGTGCCGACATGGTTGAAGCGCGTCTACACCGACCGCGACTTCGCCTTCGTGACCGGCGGAATGGGGAACACATTCGATCCGACGATTGGTGTGCAGCGGCTTTACTGGTCGAAGAACTTCAAGAAGGGCGTGCCCTTCTCGAACGGTTCTGGCTACAACAACCCCGAAGTCGACCAGCTCTTCGAGCAGGCCGCGGTGGAGAATGATCACGTCAAACGGGTCGAACTTTTTAATAAGATGCAAGTGATCATTGCAAGGGATCTGCCCGATATCACACTCGTCGCCTTCAGACAGCTTACGATCTTCAACCGGAAGGTTCAGGATCATACGGTTGTTGCTGACGGGCTGTCGGGGAGCTTGTCATCCACCTACCTGCGAAAGAACAGTTGAAGCACGCTGGCCATCCAGCCATCGCTAGATCGAAAGTCTGGAGCAACGCCCGGCGATCTGGTGATGGCAATTTTCTGGGAAAGTACACCCTCGACGAGGGCGTCAAGGCGAAAGAGCGTCCGCTCAATCCGCCGAGCCCAGGCCGGCCCATAGCGTGAACTTATCAATCGTATGAAATCCAAATTAGCGAACCGGCGGAACAACACGCTACGCATGATAGGGGAACGAACGAGCCATGCCGTCTGGGCGCACGGTAAGGTAACCGACAAGCTATGGCGAGAGCGGGGGCTCTCGCAGGGGTAGAATATAAGCGGAATCAGGGGGTAAGCCGTGCACATCTCAAGATAGAAACACCATCGAAAATTATAGTTTCCAAACAGCATTTAATCCGATGCTGCTGCGCTGAACCACGCGGATCCGCGGCGGCTTGCACAAAAAACTGGGGTAGGTAGGGCCGATTTTCGGCAATGATGACCTGTGCCCAATCGATAGAAGATTGGACTGATTATGAACATTAAGATGATCCTCATGAGCTCGGCTGCAGCTTTGGCTGCTATCTCGAGCGCTCAGGCTGCTGACGCCATCGTTGCTGGCGAGCCGGAGCCGGTTGAATACGTCCGCGTCTGTGACGCTTACGGCAGCGGCTACTTCTATATCCCGGGCACGGAAACCTGCCTGAAGATCAGCGGTTACGTCCGTTTCCAGGTCAATGCAGGCCCGAACGCCAGCGCCACCACTGGAAATGGTACCTTCGTTACCAACAACTCGGATTGGGACGCTTATACCCGTGGTCAGGTCCAGTTCACGGCCAAGAGCGACACCGAATACGGGCCGCTGACCGGCGTCATCGTTCTGCAGACGAACGCTGACAATGCCTCCTCGCAACTCGCAAGGCTCGACTCGGCCTATATCGACGTCGCAGGCATCCGCGCCGGCCTGTTCTACAGCTGGTGGGACGATGGTCTCTCGGGCGAAACCGACGATATCGGCAGCAAGGTGACGCTGCACAACTCGATCCGTTATCAGTACGAAGCCGACAACTTCTACGCTGGTATCAGCGTCGA
The DNA here is from genome assembly GCA_900466605.1 of Hyphomicrobiales bacterium. Taxonomy (GTDB): domain Bacteria; phylum Pseudomonadota; class Alphaproteobacteria; order Rhizobiales; family Rhizobiaceae; genus Rhizobium. The sequence goes on along the minus strand of UBMU01000012.1, from coordinate 370,971 downwards.
CGAACTGGAAGACGGCTACTACAGCGCCGGCGAACAGCCGAACAACGTCGGTATCGCGATCGGCCTCGGCGGTAAGGCCGGCTCGTTCGGCTACCAGATCACAGCTGGCTACGACACCGACAACGAAGAAGGCGCCGTTCGCGCCATGGGCACCCTCGCTATCGGCCCGGGCACTCTCGGCCTTGCAGCAGTCTACTCCAGCGGCCCGAACTCCTACTACCAGACTGCTGAATGGGTTGTCGCTGCCGAATATGCCATCAAGGCGACTGACAAGCTGAAGATCACCCCCGGGTTCCAGTACTACGGCAACTACGGCATCGTCGCGGGCGACTTCAACGACGACAACGACGCCTGGAAAGTTGGTCTGACGGTTGACTACCAGATCGCTGACAACATCTATGCCAAGGCGACCGTCAATTACCTCGATCCTGACCAGAGCGACGATGTGACGACCGGGTTCTTCCGCCTGCAGCGTGCATTCTAGTAAGCCGGCGCCACGTTTTATCCTTGGTTCGCGTTTGTGGTCGCTTGGCAACGCGGCGCCGCCTAAAGTTTCTGATCAGATTGACCTCCGACCAGTTGGGAGGGGTGGCTCGGGTTCCCTGCCCGGCCGCCCCTTTTTTCATTTTGCGGACGAGATCTCTAGAGAGGCGGAAGTCTTCTGCAAAAGTGTCGACAGCTTAGTAGACAGATTGCTCAAACTCATTTTATAGTGCTCCCAATAAGAATTCGAGGGAATGGGAATGACTGAGTTTGACGTTGTCGTCATCGGCACGGGATCGGCAGCTTGCTCGGCGGCGCTGCGAGCGGCCAAGGGCGGTCTCAAAGTTCTCGCTCTGGAAAAGAGCGAGTGGCTTGGCGGCACTTCGGCGATGTCCGGTTCGGGTGTTTGGATTCCGGCCAACCATATCGCTGCAACCGCTGGCGTTTCAGACAGCAAGCAGGATGCGCTCGATTATCTGCGCGCCGTCCAGCCTGCAGATTGGGCAGAAACCGAAGGAGCGCGCCATCGCGCCTTTGTTGAAAATGCTCCGGCAATGCTGAAATTCGTCTCTGACAATACCCCAATTGACTTCAGGCTTATCGACGAGCCCGACCCTTACGTCGAGGCACCAGGTGGCAAGAAGTATGGTCGCATGGTCTCGCCGATGCCTCTCAGCCGTAGGATCGTTGGGAAATACGCCAAGCGGATGCGACGCTCTACGCTTCCTCACGTTTTTACCTATCAAGAAAATGTCAACCTCGACCTCTACCATCGCCCTATTCAGGCCGGCCTGAAAATGTGGCCGAAGCTCCTTTGGCGCTGGCTTACCAATTCTGGCGCCCAGGGGACGGCGCTGATGACGGGTCTGGTCAAGGGCTGCCTTGACGCTGGCGTGACCTTTCGCCTGTCAACACGCGCCATAGGTCTTCGCCAGGACGATGCGGGTCGGGTCAGGGGCGTCGAGGTTGAGTTCGACGGCCGGCGTGAAATCATCGGCGCGCGCCGCGGGGTCGTGATTGCATCGGGAGGTTTCGAGTGGAACAAGGAAATGCGCGAGAAGCACTTCCCTGGCCCGCTTGACCGTATTGGGACACCCTCCAGCAACGAAGGCGACGGCCAGAAACTTGCAGCCTCGGTTGGCGCCCATCTCGACCGCATGGATCAGGCAAATGTTTATGTCTGCCTTCCAACGCGCTACGAGGGGAAGCCTTATGGCTTGCCGATTAACTTCCTTTACGAACCGCATTCGATCGTCGTCAATCGGCTTGCAAAGCGTTTCGTGAGCGAAGCCCATTTCAACATCGGCGAAGCCCTCGATGCGCGCAATCCCGACGGATCGCCTTTACACCTTCCCTGCTATCTCGTCGGCGACCATCGCTTCCTCAAATCATCAGTGGTGTTTCGCTGGTATGCATCCTACGAGCGCGACTGGGTCAAGAAGGCGGATACGATCGAGGAGCTTGCAGCAAAGCTTGGCTTGCCCGCCGCTGAGCTAAAGGCATCGATCGACCGATGGAACGCCTTCTGCGCCAAGGGGAAAGACGAAGACTTCCATCGTGGAGAGCCTGCCTGGGAGCGCAAGAAGGACGGTGGCTTGGTACGCCTGCAGCCGATCAACAAGCCGCCTTATGTCGGTCTTTCCGTCAACCGCTCGATTATTGGCACCAAGGGAGGCGCCCGCACCAACGACCTTGGCCAGGTTCTTCGCGAAGACGGCTCGATTATCGCCGGCCTCTACGCAGCAGGCCTTGCAATGGCAAATCCGATCGGAACGCGCGCCGTTGGTGCAGGAACGACCCTTGGGCCCAACCTGACCTGGGGCTACATCTCGGCCGAGACCATCCTTCGGCAGAACCAGTAAAGCTTTTCGACCGCTGGCCATCTGTCCGGGTTTTACAATCATGGGCCAGCCGCGCTGCTGGCAAAAATTTGGAGGAAGAAATGGAAGAGCAGATCGGTCGCGCACCGCCAGAAGGCGCCCATATTTCCGGGCCGGCTTCCCGGGAAAGCTATTGGCAACCGGTTCCGGCAAACGGGCATGTCGATGTGGCACTTGCCCCACATATCGTTCCTATGGAACACCCCTTCGCACTTGGCACGCAGTCGGTTGCGCCTGGTGGTTACGTGCGTGAGCATACCCATGACCGCAACGAGGAAGCAGTTTACATCATCGAAGGTCAAGGTCGCGCCGTCGTCGATGGCACGGAGTTTCCGATTGGCCCCGACAGCGTGATCTTCCTGCCGAAGAACATGCGCCACATGTTCATCAATGACGGTGAAACACGGCTGCGTTGGGTTTGGTTGATCGTGCCGAACGGACTGGAGGACTTTTTCCGACAGATCGGCAGGCCACGAAAGGCTGGCGACCGGGTCCCGTCCAATTTTCCGCGGCCCGATAATGTTCTCGAAATCGAGCGCCAGACTGTATTTGGCAAGGATCTCGAGGACAAGTTTGACCCGGTAAATCAGGGCAGCTGATCTATGACCGCCATGACCCCAGCCACCATTGGACTGATCGGGTTCGGCACTCTTGCGCGGCAAACCGTCGATGCCCTTAAGGGCCGGTCTGTCAAATGGATCGTGTTGCTGCGCGAGGGGTCGCAGGCGACCGTCCCCGATGGAATGGGTGTCGTGCATCACGTTGATGAACTCGTAGCCTTTCAGCCCCAGGTGGTTGTCGAGGCTGCAGGCCAGGAAAGCGTGGCGGCCTACGTGCCGGCCCTGCTGCGAGCTGGAATGACTGTCGTTGTTGCCTCGGTTGGCGCCCTCGCCGACTTGACCACAGCGGGCGCCGTCGCCGAAGCTCGAGCGCTGAAGCGGGGCGACCTGATAATCCCGACGGGTGCGATTGGCGGCCTCGACTACTTGGCCACCGTCGCTGGGCTTTCAGATACCCGGGTGAGATACACACTGACCAAACCGGTCGCGGCGTGGAAGGAGGAGCTGGCAGCCCTTGAACTGTCAGATATCAATCAGCCGGTTACGCTGTTTGAGGGTACTCCGTCGGAGGCTGCGCTCCTTTACCCGAAGAACCTGAATGCCGCCTACACCGCTCAACTAATCGTCGCTCCGGCACCTGTTACCATGACCGTCGTCGCCGATCCTTCCATCGATAGCAATATCCACGAATTCGAGGTGGAAAGCTCCGTTGGATTGGCATCCTTCCGCTTTATCAATAAGCCGTCTTTTGACAATCCGAAGACCTCAGCCGTGACGGGGCTCAGTCTGGCGGCCGCCGTTTTAAGGGTCATCGATACGGGGCAAGCAGGCTGATGGCGCAGTTTGTAGCAAGCGATGGCTGCCGCATCCACTATGAGACATTTGGGGACCGCGGGCCGGTTGTCCTTTTGATCCCCGGGCTCGGCGGGGATGGTAGGTTCTGGAATGGCGTGGTCCATGAACTCGTCGGCGCATATCGGCTTTTGGTTGTTGACCATCGCGGAGCCGGGCGCAGCGATCGGCCCGGCGGCGCCTACTCCATCGGGCAGATCGCTGCTGATACAGCAGGGATTGCCGCCTTGTTGGGAGAAATGGTGCACGTTGTCGGTCATTCGACAGGTGGTGCAATCGCCCAGACATTGGCAATTGATCACCCTGGAACTGGTCTCAGCTTCACAATCAGCAGTTCCTGGGCAGAGGCCGATGAACGCTTTCGCAGTCTTTTCATCGCCCGGGCTGAAATGCTGGAGAATGGCCTGACCGAGGCCTACCAGCGGCTGACCCATGTTTTTGGTCACGAGGCATCTTATCTCGAGGCCCATGCCGAAGAGCTTGCCAAGGCGGTCGCGAGAGCAAGTGATGTGCTCGCTCCGCTTCGCGTTGCTGCGGCACGTGTGAGAATGTTGCTCGACCATGACAGGCTCGTCGATCTGTCACGCATTGCCAAGCCGGTCCATGTCATCGTCGCCAACGATGACATCCTCACACCACCTGAGTTGTCCGAACGTGTCGCCAGTGCCATTTCCGGCGCAAGGTTGACGCGGCTCGATGGCGCTCATTTCCATCCCCTGGCACGGCCGCAACAGTTTGCCGCCGTGCTTCGGCGTTTTCTTTCGGATATAAGCCATGACCGATGATACGATGCCTGCCTTGATTGATCCGCGCCTGCAGCCGGGGTCAGAGCTTCTGAGTGCTGGACGCGCCATGAAGCGCAGCTGGCAGCTCGGCAGTTGTCTGTTTCTCTCTGAAAACGGTGTCTCGTCGGAGGCCGAATGGAAACGGCAGTGCGCGGCTAAGGGCCGGGTGATGCAACACGCTCATATCGGCTTTCGTGACGTTAATCGGACGATCGAAGCAATTCGCACGGTACACGCGACATCGGCGAAAGCAGGCGTCACTGTCGATCGCTTCGGCATCACGCTCGACTGGTCGATGGGTTATCCTGAAGGCATGCGCGCCAAGGCATCTCGCGGGACTGGGATTGTGCTGAGCGGACCTGAGGATTTTGCCCGCATCACGAATGCCGCGCCAGCGGCCGCCCATTTCGGCGATTTCATGCTAGGTCTGCCTGGTGCTGTCGAAAACACGCGCGCGGCGCTTGCAGCTGGCGCCACCGCCGTTGGCAATCTCGGTCAGTATTTCACGTTCCGCCTTCCCTATTGGGACGATGACGTCGCGACCACCGAGGCGACCGTAACCGCACTCGGGCTGATTGCTGCACAGGAAGAAACCATTCTCGTCCACTCAAATCTCGACGACGGTTTTGCCGGACTTTTCGTCGACATGGCATGTGCGCTTGGCATGGTCATCATCGAGAAGCACATCATCGAGCACCTGATTGGCGCGCGCGTCTCTCATTGCTACGGGCACCATTTCAGTGATCCCTTGTCGCGCGCAGCCTTCCATGCGGCGCTGGTGCGCGTCAGCGACACGCCTGGTACGATGATCTTCGGCAATACTGTTGCCTACCAGGGCACGCCAGCTGCCAATTACGCAAGTCTTGCAAGCTATCTTCTCGCTGACATCCTCTCGCTCGGACGTTGGCCGGCCGGGCATGCGATCAATCCTGTCCCGGTGACCGAAAACCAGCGTATCCCCGATATCGACGAGATTATCGATGCGCAGTGCTTTGCCCATCGCCTTGCATCCCACGCGCCCTTCTATGAGCCGGTTCTAGACTGGCCAAAGATCGAAGCCATGGCGGAGATCCTCGTCGACGGCGGCCAGCGTTTCGCTGCGTCAGTCTTAAGAGGGCTCGAAGAACTCGGTGTGAACACCAACGATTGCGCCGCGCTGATGCTCGCCATCCGCCGCATGGGGCCAAAGCGGATGGAGATGCTGTTTGGCCCTGGGGTCCAGAGCTCGCGCGGCAGAATGCCACTTATTCATGCCGAATGGGCGCGCGAGCTCAATCACAAGGCTGCCGATTGGGTCGGCAAGCAAGGACCTCTAAACGCGCGCCAACCGCCACTCGTCTGTATCGGTACCACCGATGTCCACGAGCATGGCAAGTATCTGGTCGAACAGGCATTGGAAGGGCTTGGCGCCAACATCATCGATGCAGGGGTCGCCATTGATCCGGAGACGCTGGTTGCCAAGGCAAGGGACACGGGTGCGAATGTCATAGCCGTCAGCACCTATAACGGGGTAGCCCTCTCCTATGCGAAGTCTGTCAAAGCGGTCATGGCTGCGCAGGGTCTTGATCTTCCGGTTTTGATCGGCGGGCGCCTGAACGAGATCCCGCCGGATTCGAATTCCGGTCTGCCAGTCGACGTTCGATCCGACATTGCCGCTACCGGATGTCTTCCCTGTGCCGATCTTGACGAGATGCTGGCGGCCCTGCGCGCCAGCATCGGGTCAGAGTGAGAAAGCTCAGGCTCACCACGCTGTCATGCCGCCGTCGACCGTCAGAATGGAGCCCGTCGCGTAGGAAGAGGCGTCGCTTGCAAGCCAAAGGATCGCCTGGGCGATCTCATCTGGTTCGCCTATGCGGTTCATCGGTGCTCTGGCATTCAGGGCCTTGATAAAGCCATCTGGATCGGGATGGCTCGCAAGCATCTTGTCGAAGTAGCTCGACCAGGTGGTCCCGGGCGCAACCGCATTAACGCGGATCTTGTCGGCTGCGTGATCGAGTGCCATGGCGCGCGTCAGCGCCGCTATGGCACCCTTTGACGCGACATAGGCGGCGCGGTCAGCAAGGCCGACATTGGCAACATTGGAGGCCGTGTTGACGATCGAACCACCATTTGTCATCAGCGGGATCACGTGCTTGGAGCACAGGAAGACACCTTTGACGTTGACCGACATCAGCGCATCCCAGTCATCCGCCCGCGTCGTGACCACTGAACCTCTGATGCCGTAACCTGCATTGTTGACGAGGATGTCGATTTGACCGAAGCGCTGGCGGGCGTCCAGCGCCATCTTGGCAACGGCAGCCTCGTCGGCAACGTCGACGGCGCTGGAATAGCCACCGACTTCGACGGCAATTTTTTGCGCTGCCGCTCCGTCGCGATCGACGACAAGTACTTTTGCTCCCTCGCGACCAAAGAGCTTTGCGGTCGCTGCTCCGATACCTGCCGCTGCCCCGGTCACGATCGCAACCTTATCCATCAGACGCATTCACTCTCTCCTTTTGTGACTATCCAAATCTATTTTGCAGAACCCCTTGCAAAGTGTCGACACTTTTGTATTAAATTTGGTGAAGCACTTGGAGGCTATGGTGAAGAACACACCCTCAGTTGAAGAGCATCTCGAAATCTACCGGAAGATGCTCATGGTCCGTCATCTTGAAGAGGGGCTTGGCGCTCTACACAAGGAGGGGCGCACACGTGGCCCGATCCACCGCTGCGATGGGCAGGAGGCGGTCGGGATCGCAGCAACCGCCGTTTTGGAAACCGGCGACAAGGTTGCAACAACGCATCGCGGCCACGCCGTCTATATCGGCAAGGGAATGGCGATGCGGCCGGTGATCGCCGAGATCTTCGGACGCGCAACCGGCGCCTGCGGCGGCCGGGCGGGGCACATGCTGGTAGCAGATGCTGAAAAGGGCGTCATTGGGGGCAATGCCATCGTCGGCGCAGGAATCCCCGCTGCAACCGGTATGGCGCTTTCGATGCAGATCATGGGGCAAAGCAACGTCGCCATGTGCATCTTCGGCGACGGAGCCGCGCAAACCGGCATCTGTCACGAAGCCATGAACATGGCAGCGCTCTGGAAGCTTCCGGTGGTTTTTGTTCTCGAACACAATCAGTTCGGATTAACCGTTCCATCAGAGGTTCAGTCATCTGTAGCAGACCTCTCCGTTCGGGCCGCCGGCTACAATATGCCTTCAGAGATCGTCGACGGAAATGACGCGGTTGCGGTTTACCGTGCTGTGTCTGGCATGGTTGAACGCGCCCGCCGGGGCGAAGGCCCCGCTATGATCGAGTGCAAGACATACCGTCTGGAGGGCTTCTCCACTTCGGATATGGGTGGCTACCAGAAGGCCGAGGATATCGCCGCCTGGAAGGACCGCGATCCTTTGACACTATCCCGCAACATGCTGATGCAAGCGGTGAGCGAGGAGAGGCTCAGCGAGGTCGAGGCTTCGGCAAAGGCCGAGGTCGAAGCAGCATTCGAGGCGGCCCTGTCTGATCCGATGCCGACCTTTGCGGTTGATAATGCATGCAATCCCTACAGCGAGGCGCACTGAACATGGCCCTTATGCGATATGCCGAAGCCCTCAATGCGGCGCTGCGCGAGGAAATGACAGCTGATCCGTCGGTGTTCCTGTTCGGGGAAGACATCGGCCGCTATGGCGGCGTCTTCAAGGTGACGAAGGGTCTGCTGGACGAGTTTGGCGAGAGCCGGGTTCGCGATACACCGATTTCGGAACAGGCGATGACGGCGATGGCCGTTACGGCTGCGATGACGGGAACCAGGCCGATCCTTGAGATCATGTATGCAGATTTCATTCCGCTTTCGCTCGACGCGCTCGTCAATCAGGCATCGATCTATAATTACATCTGGGATGGCCAGGTGAAGATGCCCTTCGTACTTCGAACGCAGGGTGGCGGCGGTGCGGGTGCGGGTGCCCAGCACTCCAAGGCACTCGATTCCATGCTCGCCCATATCCCGGGCATCAAAGTTGTCGCGCCTTCGACGCCGGCCGACGCAAAGGGGATGCTGAAAGCGGCAATCCGCGACGATCAGCCTGTCGTCTTCCTCGAACACAAGCTTCTTTATAACACCCGCGGCGAAGTGCCTGACGGCGACGTCATCGTCCCTCTCGGCAAAGCTGCGACAATGCGCGAAGGCAGCGACATCTCGATTTTCGCCACCTCCAAGATGGTTGTCGAAGCTGTAAAGGCGGCAGACCTGCTTTCAACCGACGGCGTGTCTGCAGAGGTGATCGATCTCCGTTCGCTTCGGCCGCTTGATGTCAGTGCTATCGTCGCCTCGATTGCCAAGACCCATCATGCTGTTGTCGTCAACGAGGGCTGGCGTTTTTGCGGCTATGCTGCGGAACTATCGGCAACCATCATGGATCATGCCTTCGACGAACTCGACGCACCTGTTGCTCGCGTTACCCTACCAGACATGCCGATACCCTACTCCGAGCCATTGGAAACCGCGATGTTGCCCAATGCGGAAAAGATCCGTGCGGCGGCGCTTGCGACGTTGAAGTAGAGGGCAGCGTCATGGCGAACCATCCCATCAGCATTGAGAGCGCCGGCGGCGAATATATGGAGTCCGTCCTCGTTGTCGCTTGGTCGGCCAAGCCAGGCCAACCGGTCAAGGCCGGCGATCTTCTCGTAACAGTCGAAACCGCAAAGGCCGCAACTGAAGTCGAGGCTGACCGGGACGGCTGGCTTTCTGACATCCATTATCTCGAAGGGCAGGAGGCGCCAGTCGGCGCCGTGCTCGGAACAATCTCCGATGCCGAACCACAGGCAAAAACGATGGATCTGGCGCCTGCGCAGCCGTCGGCTACAGCCTCCTTGTCGGTCACCAGCAGCGAGCCCTGTCAAAAGGCTGAGCGTTCGATATCAACACGGGTCATTGCAAGCCCGCTTGCCCGTCGTCTGGCCGGTCAGGCCGGCCTCGATCTTTCGACCGTGCAGGGATCCGGCCCGCATGGACGCATCAAGCAGCGCGATGTCCTAAAGTCGATTGAAGGTCACACTGCCAAAGCCCAGGCGATCAAGAGTGATGCTGTAGCGCCGAGGATATCAACACCTGAAGGCTCCATCCCGATCGTCCTTCTGCACGGCTTCGGCGCCGATCGGTCCGCCTGGCGCCAAGTCACGCCGCTGCTTGCAAAGGAATACCACACGGTGGCGCTGGACCTACCGGGGCATGGGACGAGTGCTGAGGCGCCGGCCGGCGGGATTGAAGACCTCGCATCGTTTGTCTCGGACCAATTGGAGGCGGCAGGCATTGAGCGGGCACATGTTGTCGGCCATTCCCTCGGCGGCGCTACCGCCCTTTTCTTGTCGGCGATTGGACGAGTGGCGGTACACTCGCTGACGCTTTTTGCCCCTGGCGGTCTTGGACCGGAAATCAATGGCGCCTTCATTGCTGGATTGACCGGATCGCAGAGTGCTTCTGGGCTGGAACGCTGGCTGGCTGAGATGGTCGGCAATGCAGGTGACCTGCCGCAAGGCTATGCATCTGCGGTACTGAAACAAATGGACAGGATCGGTAACCGCAGCGCCCTTGAAGGGCTCGCCCGAAATCTGTTTGACGGCAACACGCAGCGCTTTGACTGCAAACCGGCACTTCAAAGCGTCAAGGTTCCGACCCGTATCGTGTGGGGCCGGGCCGACCGCGTCATCCCATTCAATCATACGCAATACCTACCCGATCATGCGGCCGTCCATCTCCTGTCAGGTATCGGTCACGTACCACAGATGGAAGCACCAGCGATGTCCGCGCGACTGATCATGGAAACGGTCAGAAGCGCAGGATGATTTTTTCAGATCAAGCATGTGCAGTAAAAGGAATGAGACAATGATCTTCGACCATCGCACTTACACCGCCAAACCGAACATGCTGCCGAGCTTTCTCAAGTTATACGAAGACGTCGGCCTGCCGATGCAACGTCATTATCTCGGCGAGCCATTCGGTTTCTTCCAGACACATATCGGTGATCTGTCGCGCACGGTACACCTTTGGAAATACGACAGCCTGGCCGATCGCGAAATCCGGCGCGACCGCATGGAGGCTGATCCCGAATGGCAGGCCTATCGACGCAAGGTCATCGAGACGGACTACCTGAGCGACATGCGTAATCAAATTCTCAAGCCCGTCTCCTTCTTCAACCTGGAAAAATAGCATGCGTCTTGTTTTTTCGGCCGAAGGGCAAAGCTGGCCAATCAAGCTGACCGGCGACGCAGAGCGCACCCGAAACGCTCTCTTGCGCAGCCTGCCACTTGACCTTCAGTTGCACACGCCAAAGATTGCGGGCAGCCATATCTATTGGCACGCTCCGTTCGTCGAGGATGTCGAAGGAGCGACGCACGTTCTGGACGCGCCAGCCGGCGCCTTCATTTACTGGCCGGTGCGCCAGTTTCTGGAGATTACCTTCGCACCGCTCCAAGCTGAAAACGCTCAGGTCACGGTGCTTGGCGTTCTCGATGCGCCCATCGAAGGGATCGCGTCACTTGCTGCCACCCTGAAGCATGAACAAGGCCGGCGTATACTCTCTGGCCGCCTGACGCCAGGCGAAGGAACCGGTCCTGCGCCTGCTCAGACACTTCCGCTTCCAGAAGATATCTTGTCAGCGCGTTTATCGCTCTGGGCAAAATGCCCGGACGACATCGCGCGGGTGACAACGTCACGCGCCATCATGCATCCTGCTGGCCCGGTCTTTGCCGCTGAAGGCGAAGCACGTGTGCTCCACGAACTGTTATGGTGGATACGGGCAGCGCGCGGGCAACGTGATGAGCGGGTCCTGCGACAGACCGCTGGCCTTGCGCTCAACAAGACCGCGACCCGATTGCGCGACTTCTGTCACATGGACGAGACACCGGCCCTGCTCTTCCGGCTGGAACGGGCCATGGACGAACCGCTCGATTTCGGCTTGCTGATCGACGAAGCAATCCTGGTCGCAGGCCGGATCGGCGCCTGGGTCGATCTTCTTATCCCCTGGAACGATATCAACGAGGCGTTTCGCGCTGCACTTGACTGAAGGATCGGACCCATGAGTAAAAAAACCATCGGCATTGTCGGCTTCGGGGTCATCGGCCAGCGCTGGGCTGCTGCTTTTGCCCATGCGGGCCACACGGTGAACGTGTTCGACCCGGGGCCAGACTGCCAGATCTCGTTCAATGGGACCTATCCTGCCTTGAAAGCAGATCTTGAAGCGCTTTCACCAGCCGCCGGTGAAATCGGCCCGATCCGCGTATTCGGATCCATGCGTGAAGCGCTTTGCGACGTCGATTTCGTGCAGGAGAATGGACCGGAAAACCTTCAGCTCAAACGCGAGCTCCTCGTTGAAATCGAACAGCATGTTGGAGCGGAGGTTGTGATCGCATCCTCCTCTTCGGCGCTTTTGGTCTCCGACATGCAAAGCGAGTGCCGCTACCCTGCACGCGTTGTGCTCGGACATCCCTTTAATCCGGTGCATTTGATGCCGCTCGTCGAAATGGTCGGCGGGCGACTGACCGACCCGTCGGCGTTGGAAACGGCAAGAGCGCTCTACGAAGAGATGGGCAAGAAGCCTGTTGTCATGACGAGGGAAATCACAGGCCACCTCGCATTGCGCCTCATGGGTGCCATGTGGCGGGAGGCGATCGCGTTGGTGCGTGACGGTGTGGCCTCGGTCGAAGACGTAGACCGTGCCTTCGTCTATGGCCCGGGCCCAAAATGGACTTTGCAGGGCTCGTTCATCTCAAACCAGCTGAATGCGAGCGGCATGGAAGATTTCCTCCGGAAATACGGGCCGACCTACCAGGCGATCTGGGACACCCTGCTCGACGCGAAGCTGGATGAGCAGACGATAGCGGCGGTCACGGCATCGACAGCAGCTGCAGCCGGCGACAGGAGCCAGGAACAGTTAAGGGAGCAACGTGACACCGGTCTGATAACCGTCCTTAAAGGAATTGCCGAGCACGGCGCCTTGTGACCATCGACAACACCTCAGAGGAGAGATCCATGGACTACCGCAACGCATTGGTGACCGGGGGCTCCAAGGGGATCGGCGCGGCGATTTGCGCGGCGCTCGTGGCGAAGGGCTTGACAGTATATGCCGTTGGCCGTGATCAACCGGCGTTGGAGCGGCTGGCCGAACACCTTGGTCCTTCGCTAAAGTCGATCGCGGCCGATGTGCGCGATCATGACGCGATCGCCGCTAGCCTCGGTCGCACTGAAATTGATATTCTCGTCAACAATGCCGGCGGTCTTTCAACCGTCAAACCGTTACATCAGCAGACTGCCGAGGAAACTGAAGAGGTCGTTGCACTCAATCTGACGGCACCACTGCAGCTGATGCGCCTGCTTCTGCCTGGCATGATCGCGCGCCGACGCGGCCATATCTTCAATCTGACGAGCACTGCCGCTTCAGGTGTATTTCCCGGCACGACTACCTATGGCGCTGCCAAGGCCGGCCTGTCACAGGCCGGCCGCATTTTGCGCTACGACCTCGCCGGCACCGGCGTCCGCCTCACTGAGATCGCGCCCGGCCGCGTTGAGACGGAATTCTATTTGAAGGCATTCGATGGCGATGGCGAACAACTCCGCGAAAAAATGTACACGCATCAACGGCCGCTGCGGCCGGATGACATCGCGGCGGTGCTCATCTCTGCCTTGCAGTTGCCATCTCACGCCGATATCGCGGAGATCATATTATCTCCGAGCGAGCAGGCGGCTGGCGGGCACGTCTATGCGCCGGCGCCGAATATCGGCGATAACGTTGGCGACAAGAGCCGCTCGAATTAAGCCGAGGACCTGCCGGTGAGGCGATCGAGGACAGCCTCGCACGCACACTGCCAGGCCCGTCGCTGGTCAGCAGCATCAAGAACCGACAGACCGAGCTCCGTGATGCCACCTGGCGTAACAAGCTCGCTTAGCATGTGCTCCATCGGGTCGTTCTTTTCGGCAATCAAACGGCCGGCAGCGACGAAGGTTTGCGCCACAAGTTGGCGCATCGTAGCAGCATCGGTGCCCTTTGTAGCGCACCATTCGGCGCTCTGGGCGATAAGCGACTGCGCCCAGCCGTAGATAGCGGCATTGACAGTCGCGACTTCAAATTCCCGTTCGCTGCGCAGTGCAAAGGCAGGACCAAGCCGCTCGAGAAGCTGACGCGCGGCGCCGTCATCTGGAAAAAACACGGTCGGACTGGCGTTGATTTCAGCGGCTGTCAGCGGCATGGCACGCACCACCTTTGCCGGTCCGGATGCAAGCTCTGCTAACGCAACGCCGGCGCAGACCGAGATCAAGACTTGTCCGGCTCTAAAGGGAAGGCCCGCTACTGCTTGGGCTGCATCATGCGGACGCACTGCCAGTACAATGATATCGCATCGGGCGACCAGAGCCTTTGAGGACGCGGCAATATCGATGCCATAGCGCCCTGAGAGCTCAGCTGAACGGCCCCGCGGCGACAGAAGCATCGCCTGTGGAGACACCCCTGCCCTCTTCAGGCCGGCGATGAGAGCTGCTGCCAGATGGCCAACGCCCAGAAACCCAATGATCATTGCGACCCCTCAATGAAAATTCTTGGAGTTGCCAACAGGGCAAACTTGAGAAACAAGGATGCACAAACATCTGTCGACAACAGTTTGCGACAATTGGAACAGGTTACCATGAACAAAAAAAATGAACTCAGCATGGTCGAGGAAACGCCAGTCGAGGGCGACACCGAGACGCGGCGCAGCGCTGACAGCAGCGAGCGCGCCTACAATACGATCCGCAAGCTCCTCGTCGAATTCAAGCTGAAGCCTGAGGAAAGGATCAACGAGGTTCATCTTGCCAAAACCCTCGGTGTGTCGCGAACCCCTATTCGTGAGGCTTTGAACCGGCTGGCTTCGGAGGGCTTTGTCTCTTTGACACCGAACCGTGGTTTTTTCGTCAGAAGCCTGAGCACCGAGGGATTGATTGATCTTTACGAGTTGCGATCGATCATCGAATGCGCCGCTTTTCGGTTGTTGTGCGAACGCGCTGAAGATGATCAGATCGACAGGCTCCGGGCCTATTGGAGTTCGATCGTCGATGGCTATCGCGAGCAGCCGGCTGACATGATCCTTGCCGAAGACGAGGGCTTCCACCTGATGATTGCCGAGCTCTCCGGCAATCCCGAGCTCGTCAACCAGCTGGCTGCCATCAATGCCCGCATCCGTTTCATCCGTCGGATCCAAATCGAGCATCGCACCCACGACATGAGCCAGGTTGATGCCCATTCCGCAATCGTGGCAGCGGCAATCAGACGTGATTCCGAAGGCGGCGTGGAACTGTTGCGCCAGCATATTGAGTTGACCGTTTCCGCTACGCAGCAAGCTTTGAAGGATGCCTTGCTCAGGGTGTATTCGCCAGGTGAACCGAATGAACGCCGGCACCGGCGGCGTGCATCGTGACATCAGAATTACGCGATGAATAAATTGAACGCAATAGTGTCGACACTTTCTTGACGTGGTTCGAATTGTCTGCTTCCATGACGTTATCGGCCAGAGACCGGAACGGCCTGCCGAACGCGATCGGAACCGAACAAGGGGAACATTATGAAGTTCATCGCCTCGCTGGCCATTGGCGCAGCATTCATCGCAGCACCGGCTTCGGCCAAAGACATCACCATCGGACTTGCAGGCCCCATCTCGGGCCCGCAGGCCTATTTCGGGTCGACCTGGCACAATGGATTCAAGCTTTACATCGATAAGCTGAATGCCGCGGGTGGTGCCAACGGCACAACCGTGAAGATCGAGCAGGAAGACGATCAGGCCGACCCGCGCCAGGGCACGCTGGTCGCGCAGAAGTTCTGCGACAATGAGGACGTCGTGATCGGGCTCGTCAATTTCAACTCAGGCGTTGCTCAGTCCACGCTGCCAATCTACGAGGATTGCACGCTTCCGACCATGACCTTCGGCTCGAACCCGGCACTGACACAACAGGGCTACAAGTTCATGGTTCGCCCGGTCGCCAACGACTTTGCCGGCGCGCTCCTGCCGGCTGAGTATGCACTGCAGAAGCTGAATGCCAAGACTGCCGTCATCGTCAACGACAAGCAGGTATTCGGCCAGGGAATTTCAGAAATCTTCGGCAAGAATTTTACCGACGGCGGCGGCAAGGTGCTAGATACGCTTTCCGTGGCACCGACAGACGTCGATTTCACCGCCGTGCTTGCCCAGATCAAATCGAAGACGCCGGATGTGATTTATCTTGGCGCCGTGATGCCGCAGCTTGCCCTCTTTGCCAAACAGCTTCATGAGCAGGGCCTGAAGACAACACTTCTGGTACCAGATGGCGGCTACACGCCTGATTACATCTCTCAGGCCGGCCAAGCGAATGTCCAAGGCTCGCTGGTAGCCATCCAGGCACCGCCGACCGACGCCTCACCCGCCATTGCCGAATTTGCGAAGCTTTACAAGGAGAAATACGGCCAAGATCCTGGCCCCTACTCCATTTACGGCTACGTTCAGGGCCAGATACTCGAAGCGGTCCTCAAGGACGCCAAGGACCTGACACGTGAAGACATGAACGAAGCGCTTCATAACGTGAAGGTTGATACGGCAATCGGCCATCTCGAATTCGACGATATTGGCGAGCTCAAGGTCGCGCCCTCCTACCTCTACAAGGTGGAAGGCGACAAGTTTGTCCTCGCCGGTTCAAAATAGCGTCTGAGCCAGTCGGCGGCCAACCAGGCCGCCTTTGCCGTCGTGTGGCTGTCGATTGATTTCAGTCGATCAGCCGCGCATCCTATCCTCGCCTTTGAGGCCTTTGCGGACAGGATCCAAAATGCTTGGAACAGTCATCCAACAAACTTTCAACGCCCTGACGATCGGTTCGATCTACGCCCTGATCGCACTTGGCTACACGATGGTCTATGGCGTCCTGCGCATGATCAACTTCGCGCACGGCGAGATGTTCATGCTCGGGGCATATGCAGCGTTCGTGATATTGTCGCTTCTTATCGGCGACATCGGCGGTGGGGGTGTCGTCTTCTTGGCGCTTGCCTTCTTTGCGGCAGTCATCATTGTGGGACTTATCGGCGTCGGGATCGAACGCGTTGCCTACAAGCCGTTGCGCAGCTCAAATCGCCTCGCGCCCATGCTGTCATCGCTTGGTGTCTCGCTCTCCCTGGTCACCGCCGTCCAGATCGTAGCCGGCCCTCAACCGGTCGGCTTTCCAAGCTTCTTTCCGACAACGCGTTTCAACGTGTTTGGCGGAACGATCACCTCGGTCCAGATCGGCATCTTGATTGCAGCCTTCGTGCTGATGTTTGCGCTTTACACCCTGGTGAACCGCAGTCGTGCAGGGATCATCGTGCGCGCTGTTTCCGAGAGCCGACCGACAGCTCAGCTGCTTGGAATCAACGTCAACCTTGCGATCTCGCTGGTGTTCTTCGCCGGACCTTTGCTTGGTGCGGCAGGCGGCATTCTTTATGCCAGTTATTACGGCATCATGTCTCCAACGATGGGCGCGGTGGTTGGCCTCAAAGCCTTCACCGCGGCGATCCTCGGTGGTATTGGCTCAATCCCCGGCGCTATGCTCGGCGCGTTCATCCTTGCCTTTGTGGAGGTCGCGGGCACGGCCTTGCTTCCGGCCTTATCGGGCGGAATGCTTGGCACCGAATATCGTGACGTGCTCGCCTTCATCATTCTCATTCTCGTTCTTCTCGTGCGGCCAGCCGGCATTCTCGGCGAGCCGGTTTCGGAGGAGAGCATGGTCTACAAGAGGGAATTCTGATGTCCTCCGCCGATACTTCAGTCCAGGCATCGACTGGCAGCGGCAGGCTCCTTCCATGGCTTATGCTTCTGCTGGCTGTTGCCCTCATTGTCGCAACACCCTTCCTCCCCAACTACTACGTACGCGTCGTCAACGGGCTTCTCATCTATATTCTACTCGGCATGGGCCTCAACATTGTGATTGGCTATGCCGGTCTCCTTGATCTCGGCTTTGTCGCATTCTACGCCGTGGGCGCCTACACCTACGGGCTCCTCGCCAGCCCGCAACTGGGGCTTCATCTCCCGTTTCTCCTGATAGTCCTCATCGCCGCCTGCGCGGGAATGCTTGCGGGCATCCTGCTTGGAATTCCTGTTCTCAAGTTGCGCGGCGACTACCTCGCAATCGTAACGCTCGGATTCGGCGAGATCATCCGCATCATCCTCAACAACATCGACTGGCTGACTGGTGGCCCGAAAGGAATTGCGCGCCTCGACAAGGCGTCAATTGTGGGCATCGAGCTTGCGAGACCAGTAGAAATCTTCTGGCTTCTCCTCGTCACCGTCATCATAATCGGCACGCTTGTCTGGCGGATGGAACGTTCAATTCTCGGCAAGGCATGGGCGGCCATTCGCGAGGATCAGGATGCTGCCCGGGGCATCGGCATCAACACCACGGTTGCAAAACTGGCTGCGTTTGCCACCTCGGCCACGATTGGCGCAATTGCCGGTGTGATGTTTGCTGCCTCGCAGCGTTTCGTCAGTCCAGAAAGCTTCTCGTTGCAGGAATCGGTTCTCATCGTTTTGATGATCGTAATCGGCGGTATCGGCAACATCCTCGGGATCGTCGTCGGTGCAGCCATACTCATTCTTCTGCCAGAAGTGCTGCGCGAATTCGCCGAATGGCGCATCCTCTTCCTCGGCTTGTTGATGATCGTCCTCATCATCCTCAGGCCGGCCGGCATCGTGCCACGCACGTTCGGACCAGACAAACTCATCCGGAGGCTGTTCGGGAAATGACGCTCGTTTTTCAAAACCTTCGAAAGCAATATGGACACAACGTTGCAATCGATGATGTCACGACACAGTTCGCACCTGGGTTAATCCATGGCGTGATCGGTCCAAATGGCGCCGGCAAATCGACGCTGATCAATATGACTGCCGGTTCATACACGGTATCCTCTGGCTCGATCAGCCTGGATAGTCGCGAACTGAGTGGTTTGAAGAAATACCAGATCGCAAACGCAGGCATCGCACGAACCTACCAAAACATCCGTCTATTCGATCAGATGACGGCTTTGGAAAATCTGGAGGTTTGCTACTATCCGCAAGCTGTCGGAAGCGCCTGGAAGGAAATCCTCTGGCCGCCATTTGCCACCGACCGAGAGACCCGCCGCCGGGCTGCCTGCATGGAACTGCTAGCCTTCTTCAATCTGCAGGGATATGCCAATGCCGAGGCAGGAAGCCTGCCCTATGGCCGCCAGCGCATGCTGGAGATTGCTCGCGCGCTGGTGGTCAATCCGCGAGTGCTTCTGCTTGACGAACCAGCTGCGGGCCTCAATCACCACGAGACGGCCGAACTGACGGCCAAGCTTGCAGAACTGCGTTCGCCCGACCGTATCATGATCATTGTGGAGCACGATATGGATCTCGTCATGTCGCTCTGCGATCGAATCCTCGTGATGCACCACGGCAAACTGCTCTTTCAAGGAACGCCCGCCGAAGTCCAGGCGAGCACCGACGTTCAACTCGCTTACCTGGGAACAGCCAATGACATCGACGACATCAGGACCGCTGCTAAAGATCGCCGGGCTCAACTCGGGATACGGCCGCGTCGGCGTTCTTGAGGGCGTCGATCTGGAGATCGACGAGCGCGAGATCGTCGTCATCCTCGGACCAAACGGGGCCGGAAAGACAACGCTTTTGAACTCGATTTCGGGTGTGGCACGGCCAACTGCCGGTACCATCCACTATGATGGCAAAGAAATCACAGGCGCACGCCCGGAGCACGTGGTCCGTATGGGGCTTGCTCATTGCCCGGAGGGCCGCCAGATATTCCAGCGCCTCACTGTCGAGGAAAATCTCATCGCTGCCCATATCGGTCGTGCGGGAAAGAGCTTCGAGACCCTTAGAAGCGAAGTCTTCGAATTGTTTCCGGTTCTGAAGGAACGACGCAATGGCATGGCGAGCCGCATGTCGGGCGGTCAGCAACAGATGCTTGCCATCGGCCGCGCCCTTATGGCCGAACCGAAGCTCTTGATGCTGGACGAACCTTCACTTGGGCTAGCACCCAAGATCGTTCAGCAGATCTTCCACATCATTCTTGACCTGTCAAAGTCAGGTATCTCCATCCTGCTCGTCGAACAGAATGTCCAGCTCGCACTGGAATGTGGCGACTACGCCTATCTTCTCAACACGGGCCGCGTGCGGGTGCACGGCCCGACTGAGGAACTTGCAGAGCATTCGGCAATCACTGAGCACTATCTCGGTGGTGCCACCGAGGAAACAATCCATGTTTGACGTCGACTGGCACACCCCACACCTGTGGCGAAAGACGGCGCTCAAGCGGGATGCTGCGCCCCGACTTTTGGGCGACCATGAAACGGACGTGCTTGTCGTCGGTGGTGGTTTTACAGGCATGGCAGCAGCACTTGGCGCCAAGGACAGTGGCGTCAACGTGATCATGCTCGAGGGCAACGAGATCGGTTCGGCAGCCTCCGGGCGCAACAATGGCCTCGTCATCTCCCACCATTCAAAGGCCTCGCCTTCCGAGTTCGAAAGCACCTTTGGCCCGGTCATCGGCGAGCGTTACAACCGCATGGTCGCAGGATCTGCGGGCGTTGCCTTTGGTCTTATGCAACGCTTCGGGATCAATGCTCATCAGGTACAGGAAGGTTGGATCCAACCTGCCCACACGGAAAAGACACTAAAGCGCGCGCGGCAGTTCTACGAAGAATGGAAGGCGATTGGAGCCGAAGTGTCCTGGCTCTCCAGCAGTGACGCAACCGCAAAAATTGGCAGCCCCTACCTCGGAGGCTGGATGGTCCACAACTCCGGTCACATCAACCCTTTTGCCATGACGATTGGCCTTGCCAACGCGTTGGAGCAGGAAGGCGTTACGATCTTCGAAAATTCGCGCGCCCTTCTCATTGAGCGACTGGATAGGGGCTGGCGAGTGCACACCGATCAGGGAAGTGTCACAGCTCCGGAGGTCGTGCTCGCCACCAATGCATTGACTGGAGACATCTGGCCGGACCTCAAGCGCACACTCATTCCGTTCAAGGTCTTTCAGGCGGCAACTGAGCCTTTGTGCGACGAACTGAGAGAGAAGATCCTGGTCGGCGATCCCGCAGTCTCCGACATGCGTAACGACCTTCGTTACTTCCATTATGACTGCGACAACCGGTTGGTCAGTGGCGCCACACATACGCTTTGGTTCGACGAAGCTGAACGGGGGCGCGCAAAGGTGGCCCAGGTCCTTGAAAAGGCATTTCCTGCCTTTGGCGGACCGCCGAAAGTTGTTGAATACTGGCACGGGACCTTTGCGGTGGTCCCGGATCGCCGTCCGCGGCTTTATCGACTTGGTCCGGGTCTTGTCTTCGGTGGTGTCTATTCCGGACGCGGCGTGGCGCTGTCGATGTCGCTCGGTCAGGAAATGGGCCGATGGGCGGCGGGACGACGATCAGACGACGAGATGCCCCTTCCCGTCACAGCCATGCAGAAAATCAGGATGCACGCAGTTGCCGTTCAGGTCGCTAACCGCATGCATCCCTGGCACCGGCTCCAGGATCGGCGTAGCTGACGTCTTGTGACAACCCTTCCCCTTGCCGGCTTGAAGCCCGACCTGCCCGGCACTCCCAAACGTCGCTTACGGAGAGCCCCATGCCTGGACCTTATGTCGTGCCCGTTCACGGTGACGAAGACCTACCGCGCAGCGTCGATGTTGTGGTGATCGGAGGCGGGATCATCGGCGCGTCGACTGCGCTCGAGATTGCCGAACACGGGTTGACGGTCGCGCTTTGCGAGAAGGGTGGGATTGCAAGAGAACAGTCTAGTCGCAACTGGGGCTGGGTTCGCATATCACGACGCGATCCGCGCGAAGTGCCGCTGATGGCACAATCGTTGAAGCTCTGGGCTGAGCTGAACCGCCGGACGGGGCGGCAAACGGGTTTCAAGCGCGCCGGCATCCTTTTTACCTGTGCAACCGAGCAAGAATTTGCCGACCACGAACGCTGGAACCGCAACCTGCACGGCTATGACATCGAAAGCCGGATGCTCAGCACTGCCGAATTCAATGCGAAATTTCCAGGCTCGACGATGAAAATAGCCGGAGCGCTATATACGCCCGATGACTGCAGAGCCGAACCACAGCTTGCCACCCCTGCGATTGCAGAAGCCGCACGTGAGCGAGGCGCCCACGTCTTGACGGAATGCGCAGTGCGCGGACTGCAAACTGCTGGCGGCAGGGTTTGCGGCGTGGTGACCGAACGCGGCGAAATCAGCTGCCAGGCTGTCGTCCTTGCAGGTGGTGCCTGGTCAAGCCTCTTCATGGGTAACAATGATCTCAACTTGCCGCAACTGCGCGTCATGAATTCCGTCTTGCGCACAAAGCCGCTCGAAGGGGGACCAGAGGAGTCGATCTGGGCTCGTGGCTTTGCCACACGCAAGAGGCAGGACGGCGGTTACACCATTGCCGATGGGACCCGAAACATCGTCGATATCGTGCCCGATTCCTTCCGCCACATGGCCGCGTTTCTGCCCGCCCTCAGACATGAATGGCGCTCGCTGCGTCTTCGCCTAGGTTGGCGCTTTATCGATGACGCGAGGATGCCTCGTCGCTGGGCGCTCGATGAACCGTCGCCCTTCGAATATGTCAGAACACTCGATCCTGTTCCGTCGAGGGCGATGGCTGACGGTGCCCTCGACCGGTTGAAGAAGGAGTTTCCGGTCTTTGAGCGAGCCGAAATTGCGCAGCGCTGGGCGGGGATGATCGATGTAACGCCAGACGCGGTGCCAGTAATCGGTGCGATTGATACCATCCCAGGCTTCTATGTCGCTACGGGCTTTTCCGGCCACGGATTTGGCATTGGGCCTGCTGCCGGCCGGCTGATGGCTGACATCGTGATCGGACGCAGCCCGATTGTGGACATTGCACCCTTCCGGTTCGACCGCTTTCGTGACGGGTCGAAGATTGAGCTGATAAGCGGCTTTTAGATGGCTGGATCAGCGCCGTTTTTCTTCTCGGCATAAAGCAAAATCAAAAGGAACGCGCGGCTCCCCGCCCGCCCCTTCTGACATAGCAACCGCCACCGCGATGCGCTTGAACTTAGGTTCAAGCTGTCGGCAGTTGGGCCTTTCCTACAAGCTCCGCTTTCAGCCTAGCCGTTTGCATTCCGAGTTCTATGAATTGCCGGGCATGTCTTGCCAGGGCGATGTTGTCGCTCCAAAGATTGCGCCAGATCGCGGTCTTCAGAGAAAGATCCTTGTCAACGATCGTCGTCGAGAAGGACTCGAAAGTGACGTAGTCATTCCATCCGATGGCGACCAGTGCATCAAATATCGCCGCGAAATCTATGTTCCCGGTCCCGAGAAAACCGCGGTGACTTTCGCCTATGTGGACGTAGCCAATCTTGTCGGCTGCGTGGCGGATCGCAAGCCCAACGTCAGCTTCCTCAATGTTCATGTGAAACGTGTCGAGATGCAAAAAAACATTGGAGGCGCCCGTGTCAGCAATGTAGGCCATTCCCTGGGCGGCCGTGTTCAGCATGTTGCTTTCGAAGCGATTGACAATTTCAAGGTTCAGCGTGACACCCGCCGAATTGGCACGATCTGCTACTTTCGACAGCGCCGACACACTTGTGTCCCAGTCTTTCTTCGTCAGCGCGCGCTCCTGTTTGCCATGAGCGGAGCTCAAGATGCCCGCAAGTTTGGTCCCACCCAGATCACGAACGAGCGCGACGGCACGATCCAGAATATCCTGACCAGCAGATACAACCGCTGGATCTCCACTGGAAATGTCGCCTTCCGCAGGCAAGCCCATGCTGATTGCCACTTTGAGGCCGAGCTCCTCGAGGCGCGAAGCAAGCCACTTCACATCGACCTGCTTAGGATCGAGGTAGGAGAATTCGATGAGTTCAAAGCCAAGCTCATGCGATCGCATGAGAGCTTTTTCCAGCTCCTCCTTCGATGAGCCCGCGCTCCAGACGAAAGAATGAACACCGATTTTAGACATGGGGAGGGGCTTTCTGATTGGTGTACTGGGTCAGTCGCGACCCACCGTGTCAAAAGACAACGGTGGGTCGCTCGGGAGGAAGCGTTAGCGAGCTGCTGTCCAGCCCTTGTAGTCCTTGATGTTGTCCGCTGTGATCAATTTTGGATCGAGGAGTACCGTATCCTGTGCAGGCTTGTTGCCCTTAAGCACCTCGACAGCCATCTTAAGGGAGTCACCAGCCATGACGTAGGGATCCTGCGACGCTGACGCCTTGATCATCGAATTGCCGCTTGCCAGTGACTTCTCGATATCAGGGGCGCCGTCGACTGCCGTGATGAAGAATTCGTTGCGGTTCAGTTGCTTTGCTGCAAGTTCCGCACCGATTCCGGTGGGGTCGTTGATTGCGAAAACCGCGTCAATCTTGTCAAAACGGGTCAACAGGCCCTGCATGACGGCAAGTCCGCCGTCGCGCGATCCCTGGCCATTTTGATCGTCCGAAAGGATCTTGATATCGGCGCTCTTCGCAAGCACGTTTTTGCATCCCTGAACACGGTCGAGGATCGAAGACGAGGCCGGACCATTGATGATAACGACATCACCCTTGCCCTTCAGCTGATCGACAATGTACTGGCAAGCTTCTTCACCAGCCTTGATGTTGTTGGTCATGACAGTCACGTCAGAACCTGGAGCAGACACGTCGAACGCGGCAACGATAACGC
Organism: Hyphomicrobiales bacterium; assembly: GCA_900466605.1. Classification (GTDB taxonomy): domain Bacteria; phylum Pseudomonadota; class Alphaproteobacteria; order Rhizobiales; family Rhizobiaceae; genus Rhizobium. The sequence goes on along the minus strand of UBMU01000012.1, from coordinate 346,767 downwards.
CAGCGGCCTGCGCCTTCTTCACGGCAGGAGCGATGGCCTTGGCGTCGACGGCGTTCAGCATGATGATGTCGACACCGGCAGCAATAAAGCTGTCAATCTGGGACACCTGCTTGTTGAGGTCGTAATCGGCCGATACGGAGGTAACCTGTACATTCGGATTGATTTCCTTGGCGCGGTCCTCGATCCCCTTGATTGTCGCAACGAAGAACGGGTTTCCGAGCAGACCCACCGAAATGCCGATCTTTTCGAGATCCTTGGCGGCGGCTGGCATTGCAATTGACGCCGCCAATGCACTGGCCGCAAGCAGTTTAGTGATCATACGCATGCTTTCCTCCATATAGCGCTTCCTGCGCCCTGTTATCCGGAAACCCCGGTTCCTCCAGCCTCACCTCACGTGCGGCTAAGCCCTTTCAGCCGATAGCGGTCGAGCGCGACGGCGACGATGATGACAAGCCCCTTGATGATGTACTGCCAGATATCGGACACCCCAACGAGGATCAGTCCGTTTGACAGGACGGCGATGATGAGAGCGCCAATCAACGTGCCCCAGATCGAGCCGACGCCGCCAACAAAGCTCGTACCGCCAAGGATGACAGCAGCGATGGCATCCAACTCATATGCCTGACCAAGCTGAAGGCCGTTGGCAGCATAGAGGCGCGCCGCCGACATGACGCCGCCCAGGCCAGCAAGCAGGCCCGACATTGAATAGACGAAGAGCAGGACGAGCGGGACCTTGATGCCAGTAAGGCGCGCCGCCTCCACATTGCCGCCAACCGCGTAGATCCAGGTGCCGAGCACAGTGCGTTTCAGGATGACCCAGGAAATCAGGATGGTCAGCAACGCGATGATCGCAAGCCAAGGAATGCCGAGGAAACTGCCATTGCCGATAAAGTCAAAAGGAAGGTCGGGGTTGAATACCGTGGTGTCGTTGCCAAGAAGGCGCGCAATGCCGCGCATTGCCGTCAACGAGCCGAGCGTGACGATAAAGGGCGGAAGCTTGAAGAACGCGATGATCGCACCGTTTGCGACGCCGCATGCAAGACCAACTGCGATTGCTGCGGGAATTCCCAGCATTCCGATATCCGGCCACAGGGAAACCATCACGCCGACCATTGCTGATGCTGCAAGGATCGAGCCAACCGACAGATCAATGCCGCCGGTCAGGATGACAAAGGTCATTCCCGCCGCTAGCACGGTATTGATCGAGGCCTGTTGCATGACGATTGAAAGATTGTTGACGCTCAAAAAGCGTCCGCTGAGAACGTGAAACCCGATTGCCAGTATGACAAGCACGGGCAGCATGCCGAGTGCGGTCAAGGTCGATCGCAACTTCATTTTGTCTGTTGCTGTTTGTTCGCTCTGTGTTGCGCTCATTTCTCAGTCTCTCTGTTGTCACGCTTTATGCGTCTCGCGTGGCGGATCCGGTCGACAGTGCCATGATGGCTTCCTGCCTGATCGGCTTGTCTTGTGAACCGACAATCTCGCCGGCGATCCGGCCTTCCCGCATGACGAGCACGCGGTCAGCAATGCCAATCACCTCTGGCAGGTCACTGGAGATAACGACAATTGCGATGCCGCTCTGGGCAAGCTCATCGATAATTCTGTAAATTTCAGATTTTGCGCCGACGTCGACGCCGCGTGTCGGTTCATCGAGGATGATCAGGCGCGGCTTTGTCTCTAAAAGGCGCGCCAGCAGGACCTTCTGCTGGTTGCCACCCGACAACGCCCCGACATTGATGGACGTGCTTTTTGTCCGCACTGACAGCGACGATACCGCGCCATCTGCACGCGTCTTCGCCTTGGAAAAGTCCAGCAACCCTCCCGAACGCGCATCATTTGCGATCACACCAATGTTGATGTTCTCACTGACGGTCATATCCAGAAAGAGCCCGAGCCCCTTGCGGTCTTCGGTGAGATAGGCAATTCCTGCGTCAAGAGCGTCTCCGGGGCCATTTAGCGTAAGGTCACGGCCTTCCAACAGGACCGAGCCGGTGGTTTTCCGATCAGCACCGTAGATCAGTCTTGCAAGTTCGGTTCGGCCGGAGCCTACCAACCCAGCGATCGCAAGAACCTCACCTGCGAAAGCGTCGAAAGAGCAGTCGTGGACACGCCGTCCATCGCCGACCTGTTTGATTGAAAGGACAGCCCTGCGCTCACCAGAAAGCGCGCGATGCTCCTTTTTGTAGAAGGAAGATAGGTCGCGACCAACCATCATCGCGACAAGCCGATCGGCCGAAAGCTCACTGCGATCCAACGTGCCTACGTATGCGCTATCACGAAGTACGCTGACGCGATCCGCAAGGGTATAGATCTCCTCCATTCGATGGCTGATATAGATGATGGCGATGCCATGCGCTTTCAGGTTTGCAATAACCTCGAAAAGCTTCTCCGTCTCACGACTGGTTAGCGAGGTTGTCGGTTCGTCCATGACGATGATGCGTGCATCCGTCGTCAGCGCGCGGGCGATTTCGACCATCTGTCGCTCTCCAAGTGAGAGCGTGGAGACAAGTTGGTTTGGCCCAAAGTTAATGCCAAGACGCTTGAGGATCGGTTCCGCACGCTTCTTGATTTCCGCGCGGTCTACGAGCCCCAGTCGCGACGGTTCACCACCGAGGAACATGTTTTGAGCGACCGTCAGGTTCGGGGCTAATGCGAGCTCCTGATAGATGACCGCGATCCCATTGGCCTTTGCCTTTGTGGGATCACCAGTAACGGCAGGGCGACCACGGACCAGGATGGTACCGCCCGGATCGGGCACATAGGCGCCTGAAAGAACTTTCATCAGCGTCGACTTGCCGGCTCCGTTCTCGCCCATGAGCGCATGGACCTCCCCGGCACGAACAGTGAGCGACACATTGGTTAGCGCACGCGTATTGCCAAATGTCTTGCTGATGTTGCGCATCTCCAGGACGGGTGCAGCACTGTGCTGGGAAGCGGCCAACATGGTCATCTCGTTACCTCCACCAAGGAACGTGCGTTATCGGGCACCAGGCGTAACGCTTCTGCGTGGCGCCTCCATTCAACGCGGTATTGCTCAAGTCCTGAAATGGCGGCGGGTGCGGCCAGATCGCATTGGTTCTGGAAGGGGCTTAATCCGGATTGGCGAAACACCAGGGCAGCAGCGCCAAAGGCACTGCCCTGAGGGTTCGCGCTGGTGAACACCTTTTGCCTGCGAAGCGATGCAAGGATTGGGGCATAGAGCTCCGCCTTAACCAGTCCGCCGTCAATGACGATGTCATTTTCTGACTGAATGAGGTCAAGCGACAGGTCGGTCATCAAGGCAACATAGAGGAGGGCAACTGCTGCCCTTTGCTCACCTGATACGTCCGGCCCAACAAACCTGCCGTTCAAATCCGGAAAAGGCCCGCCGGGTGAAAACGACGGCAAGGCAAAGCAACCTTTCGCAATCACTGCTTCGAGTGCCTCAACGGTTATCGGATGGTTCCAGCCGCCACTCGCCACTTCATATTCGCGTCCACCCATGAAGCGGATGGTGGCAGTGGGAACGTGATCCACCGTCACGTTTGCGAGCATATCGCGATCGCGATCGAGCACATCGAGAGGGCACGCCTGATTGAATATGATCACCCAGGTGCCAGTCGAGATCAGAGTGAAATCGTCAAAGCCCAGGGATCTGTAATAATAGAGGGCAGAATTGCTGTCGTGTACACCGTTGTGCACCTTGACGTCGACCGTTTTCCCGTCGGCCAGCTCGACACGATGCGTGCCAAGCTCCGCACCTGCGGCCGCAAAAGGAGGCATTTTGGTTCGCCAGCCCCGCTCGTCGACAAGGGAGCTGAAATCGTCCGCCAGCGGTGCCCAGAGGTGGGAGTGGCAGCCAAGGTAGGATACCTCGCAGACTGCATGGCCCGAAAACCGCCACGACCAGAATTGCGGATAGCCAAGTATTGCGCTTGCATCATCGATGTTTCGGGGGTCGCGATCGGCAAGCCAGAGCATATGCCGACCGTAGTTGAAGCCGAGCGGCAGTCTTGGCGAAAACGTCTCGGAGAACGCCGGGATGGTCGCATCGATCCGCCTCGCGACACTGGCTGGGGGCTCCTGCTCGTAGTCGAGTATCGGGTGGTGCAGCCTGTCGCCGGCAATAAGGGCAAATGTGCAACCATGACCTGAGAAGGTCACATGCCGAACGCCATGGCTCTCCACGACGTTTTTAAGCTCAATGCTCATCCAGGCATAAAGCGCCTGGTCATCGAGAACACGTATATCTGCAGCGTTCTTCCAGACAGGCTTCGACCGCGTCTCGGAGACAACGTCGCCGTTGGCGTCCAAAACGAACAGCTTCGAATTGGTTTTTCCAAGGTCAAAGACGGCGACCGGCGCGTGGCTCATCAGTTTCCACTCCCGACCTGAGCAACAACTATCGTGATGCCTGCATCCTCAAGCATTTTGGCGTCCTGGTCAGACAAGCCGTCATCGGTGACAATGGTCCCAACTCTTGAAAGTGGAAGGACGAGATTTCTCGGCTGGATGGAAAACTTCCGACTATCTGCCAAAAGCACGATCTCATCGGCGCACGCGCTCAGCTCTCCAATCGCTTTGACCAGTAGCGGATGCGACTCCAGCAGCCCCTGCGCGCTGATCCCTTGAGTGCCAAGGAAGAAACGCGATGCGAAAAAATCGGGAGAACCCGATGACGGGTTGTGAATGATGCCTGGCTCACGATAGAGCTCTCCGCCCGCGAGGCTGAGATGGCAACTGCCATGCTCCCCAAGATAGGCGGCCAGCGGCATCGAGTTGGTGTAGACCCTCAAGTTCCGCCGAGCGAGGAGAACGCCAAGTTGATAGCAGGTGGACCCTGCGTGGACTATGACGGAGTCACCGTCGCGCACCAGCGACGCGGCCTTTTCGGCGATTGCTCGCTTTGCCTCAACAGCGATGTCGCGGTTTTCGTCATAGGGTCGCGCTGAAAGGCGCGGGCCGACCTCGAACGCCGAGATGCCACCGTAGACTTTTTTCGCCTTCCCCAGCTCATGGAGCTTGTCAATATCACGTCTAATAGTCGCTGGGGACACGCCCAACCGGTCCTGGAGGTCGCGAACCGAGGCAAACGGAGTATCGCGGAGCACGTCCGTAATAATCTTGTGTCGCTCGAAATCGTTCAATGCCTCTCCTCCGCGGCCGCTCCCTGCCGGTGATTGAAGATAATCATACGAGCGCCGCCAGTTCAAGACATTATGACGTAATATCTTCATTGTTGACGATCATTGATCTACTCAATACGATGCAGAGCAAGTTCGCTCACGATGATGTGAGGGCAGCATACAGACATGGAGGTATGACTTTGACGGTGGCGACGCGCGGCTCGCTGAGCGAGTTCGATCAGTTTCTGGAGCTGTCGAGGCAAATTGGAACCGACATCCTCAAGACCCAGGGGGCCGGTGGAAATACGTCGTTGAAGCGCGACGGCACCATGTGGGTAAAGGCATCCGGTACCTGGCTCGCGCACGCCGGCGAGCGGGACATCATGGTTCCGGTAACTGTCGCACCACTGGTCGATGCCCTGCGCAGGAAGGACGAGCGCGCGGAAAAAGCCACCGATTTCGTGGTGGGTCCGTTAAACAGTAGCGGATTGCGCCCATCTATCGAAACCAGCTTCCACGCTGCCCTGCCCAATGCAGTCATTGCACATTACCACTGTGTCAACACGATAGCTCTATCAGTACTCACGAACCGCGAGCAGGTTTTGGCGGAACGGCTTGGTGCAACGGGGTTGAGTTGGACGACAGTACCTTATCGGCGACCCGGAACTCCACTCGCACGTGAAGTGGACGCGGCATCAGCGAGCCGCCCGGATGTGCTGATACTATTCAATCACGGTATTATCATTGTGGGAGAAACGGTCGACGAAGTCGCTGCGAAAATCGAGACGGTTTCCGCTTCGCTAGCGATGCCACCGAGAGAAGCTGGCGTGCCTTCGTTTAGCATGCTTGAAACGCTGAGTAGCCAAACGGGATATTCGCCGGCAAGCGATATGGAAAGCCATCAGTTGGCGCTATCGCGAGAGAACATACGCTTGGCTGCAGGTGGATCCATGTATCCTGACCATGTCATTTTCCTCGGGACCGAAATCGGCGTTCTTCCCGATGGCATGCCGCTTGGCGAGTTCCTGACGAGTGTGCCGGCTGGAATGGCTCCAAAGCTTGTGATCGTTCCTGGGCATGGCGTGCTTTTATCCGATCAACTGACGCAGGGCGGGAAGGTTATGGCCAGATGTCTTGCCGAAGTTGTGGCCCGCATTCCCGACCATGCGCAGGTTATCTATCTGACCGATGACGATGAACATGATCTGACGAACTGGGAGGCCGAGCAATATCGCCAGGCACTCGATCGCGAAGCGATCCGAAAGTGAGTAGTATCGTGCTGACCGGGATGCCGACAGTTATCGGGATCGATATAGGCACGTCTGGAGTTCGAGCGGCGGCCGTTGACGACAGCGGAGCAGCGATCGCCATTTCGACCGCACCATTCAAGAGCAGCGTCGAGTTTAGATCTCCGGCGGCGTGGTGGCTCAACACTCAGGAGGCTCTGCGTTCACTTGCTGCTAAAACAGACCTCAGCAACGTCAGGGGGATTGGCGTGGACGGTACATCTGGAACCGTCCTTTGCGTCGATGAGCGCCTTACTCCCATCGGTGAGCCCTCGATGTACAATGATGTCTGCGCCGACATGGAGGTCGTCGCCCGCATCGACGAAGTTGCGCCAACCGACAGTCCCGCACGTGGCCGTGGTTCCGCACTCTCGCGTGCGATCGTTCTCAGCCACCAAAGGGGAGCATCGCGCGTTCTCCATCAAGCTGATTGGATCCTCGGGAAACTCGGAATCTCGGAAATCCACTCAGACGAAAACAATGCCCTTAAGACGGGATATGATCTTTCGCTAGAGGCATGGCCGGCATGGATCGAGGACGCGGGGTTGGATCGGAACCTTCTTCCCCCCGTCGTACGCGCAGGGACCGCACTCTCAAAGGTCGATGGGTTCGCACGCCAACTCGGTTTGGCCAACAATGGACGCTTCCACGCCGGTACTACGGATGGCTGCGCATCCTTTCTTTCAACCGGAGCATCAGAAATCGGAGACGCCGTGACCGCTCTGGGATCGACAATGGTGCTCAAGCTTGCATCCCCTCGCCCTGTCAGCGCTCCTCAATACGGCATCTATTCGCACCGTGTCCTTGATTTTTGGCTTCCGGGCGGAGCGTCCAACTCCGGAGGGGCGGTCATCAAGTCGCTCTTCGGTGAGGATCGGCTCGACAAGTTGACCGTAGAAATCGATCCGGCAACACCGACCGGCCTTAGCTACTATCCACTGTTAAGGGCCGGCGAGCGGTTCCCGATAAATGACCCTCAACACCCAGCGCTCCTTGAGCCGCGCCCTGCGTCTGAAGCGCAGTTCTTTCAGGCCGTCCTGGAAGGTATTTCTGAGATCGAGCGATTGGGATACGCACGCCTGGTCGAGCTTGGTGCAGCGCCGCTTAGGAGTGTTCGCACGGTCGGGGGTGGCGCAAGGAATGAAGCCTGGACATTTATGCGTGAAAAGGCTCTTGGGGTGCCGTTCGAAAAGCCTCGGTCCGTCGAGGCTGCGGTCGGCACGGCTGCCTTAATCCTTCAAGGGGAAAGGATGCCGTCGTGAGCGCAGTACCCTGGACAAATCTTTCCGAGCTAGCGTCTCGCTTTGACTACTTTCTTTTGGATCAGTTCGGCGTCTTGCGTGACGATCAAGGAGCCTATGGCGGTGCAGTCGAGGCACTTGATGCGCTTAGACGGGCCGGCAAACACATAATCATACTGTCCAACTCAGGCAGAAGCGGCGACTACAATGCTGAGCGTTTTGTTCAACTTGGGTTTGCTCGCTCTTCATTTGACCGCTTCGTAACCTCCGGGGACGTCGCCGTTGAGCTACTCACGAACCCAATCCTAATCGAGCCGGGCATGCGTGCGTTCACGATTTCGAGCGGGGGAGATCAAAACCTTGCAGATCGATTGCAACTGACGACGGTCGACAATGCCGGCGACGCCAATCTCGTGATCATTTCCGGGAGCGAAGCCGAGCATGTTTCGCTCGATGCCTATCGAAAGATGCTCCAACCTGCGGCCGAGCGGCTGATCCCCTGTGTGTGCACCAATCCAGATATCCACAAGCTTTCGGGTGGTCAGAATGCTCCCGGCGCCGGCGCCATAGCAAAGTTGTATGAGGAGCTGGGAGGCACGGTTCAGTGGATCGGCAAGCCGCACCGGGAAATGTACGAGACTGCAATGCGCCAATGGGGTAACCCAAATCATGCACGGATCGTGGGTGTGGGCGACAGTGTCGATCATGATATCAAGGGAGCGCAAACCGTCGGCTTGTCATCGGTGCTCGTTAGGACCGGCATCCTCGCTGACCTGCCGAATGAAAACCTCGAGCGTATTTTTATAGAGTCGGCGACCCGCCCAAACTTTTTGATGACCCGCTTCGAGTGGTGATCTTCGCCGGTAGCGCAATCGGTCAACTACGGGAGAGTACTCGATCTTCTCAACGAGCAACTAACACCATGCAGAGCTTTGCCGTATAATGTGGCCTGTCGGCCCCTCAAGGAACGGCGGAGGTCGCTTGAGAGATATTAGATGCTCTTGCCGTGATGGGAGGAGCAGAAAATGTCTCTCAGCAATCTTCTCGCGCTTGATGATGACAGCATCGAGGTGGTCACGGCTGCAGTTAGCCAATGGTGCGGTCATCATAAGGTGCCGTTAGAGTCCTCACAGGGACAGGAAGCAATGTCGGAGGCGATCCGGCTTGCAGCAGGCGGCGAAAAATCACCTGCTGCTATTGTCGACAAGCTAAGTCAGTATATGCGTGTCGCTCACTACAAATATCCCACAGAATAGAATGCGCGCCCACTCTTTGATGATGTCTCCGAGCCAAGGCCATAGCCAGTCGCGTATGGCCGCAGGGTGGCGGCATAGGATACAGAACGCGAAGCCCCGGCGGTCAACATTTGACCTGAAGGCAGGGGCATAAGAGTGTTTCAGCCATCCAGCCCTGTAGATTGTGATGCCTTACTCGACAGGTTAAAAGTGGGCGATCATCCACCGTGCCGGCAGACAAATGAACCGCTATCCCATGTTCAATCCGCAACTCTTGATCACGTTCGTTGCGGTTTGCGAGACCAGCAGCTTCACGCGTGCGGCCGATCGAGTGTCATTGTCGCAATCGACCGTAAGCCAGCAGGTACGCCGGCTGGAGGAGCTGTTGGAGAAGGCTCTCTTCGCGCGAACCTCCCATGAGGTGAGATTGACAGAGGAGGGCATCAAACTTCTAAGTTACGCGCGACGTATCATTGCGCTCAATGAGGAAGCGCACGACGCGTTGACCGGCCCTTGGCGAGACGGCGTTCTGCGGCTCGGCATGCCAGAGGATTTTACCGTGCCGACGGTTGACCTTCTCGCAGTGTTCAAGCGCGAGCATCCCCACCTGAGACTCGACGTCACCAGCGGACTCAGCCGTGAGCTGCATCGGGCCTACCTTGAGGAGGAGTTAGATCTCGTGCTCGTCAAGCAACGACGGCTGCATCAGCCTCGCGCGGCAAGAGCCGAGCCATTGCTTTGGCTTGATAGCCAGACACATCCTGCGATTGAACAATCCCCGGTTCCGATCGCCGTCTTTCCCGTGAACGGCCTTTACCGCGATGAACTATGCCAAACGCTCGATAGCCTCGGCATGCGCTGGCGCGTGAGCTACAGCGGCGGCGGACTTGCCGCACTGGCTGCAGCGTCCGCCGCAGGCCTTGGCGTCAGCCTTCTGCCATCAAGTTGCCGGCTGCCTACACATCGCGTGCTGAGCACCGCTGAGGGTCTGCCGCCGGTCGAAGATTTCGAGCTTGCCTTGTTCTATCGCGACAATGCATCGCCCATTGCACTCGACCTAGCCGAACGGCTTATCGTTTTTTGCGGCCTTGCGCGGTGACGCTATTGGGAAATCGAATAGGCATCATTTTGAAATGTCGCTGCCATATCGCGCCACCTCTTCCTAAAGTGACCTCATCCATTCCCTGCACACCGATGAGGAGACGATGTTGCAAAATACCGTATCGCAGAGCCGCCGGTCCTTCCTTAGCCGCACCGGCCAATTGACCACCGCCGCGGCAGTCGCGGGCCTTGCCGGTGGCGTGGGCCGCGAGGCCCGGGCGGCGCCCGGGAATTGTCTAGTGGGTGAGACGGTGAATGTGAAAGAGACCCACTACCTGCTTTCCGATGTCCGCCTTGAGGAGGGTTTTGAGAAGGACGCCGCAATTGTCGTCGCCACCTCGACTGCGCTCTACACGTTGGAAATCAAGGACGGGAAAATCGCGGCGCTGCATCCTAAAGGTGCAGCTCTTCCTCAGGGTCTGCCGACCTACGCAGCGGATGGTCAGCTTGCGCTGCCGATCATGCGCGACATGCATATTCACCTCGATAAGACGTTTTACGGTGGCCCATGGCAGGCACCCCTGCCACGCCAGGGCAAAACGATCATGGATATGATCGCACTCGAGGAAAAGTTGTTGCCGACACTGCTGCCAACCTCTGTTGAGCGTGCCGAGGGCTTGATTGCCCTTCTGCAATCCAAGGGCAGCACGATCGCCCGCAGCCATTGCAACATCGATCCCGTAAGCGGTTTGAAGAGTCTCGAGCACCTCAAGCTTGCACTGGACAAACACAAGGACGACTTCGTCTGCGAAATTGTCGCGTTTCCGCAGCATGGCCTGCTTCACTCTAAAGTCGACGGACTGATGCGCGAAGCAATGCAGATGGGCGTCGACTATGTTGGCGGTCTCGACCCGACGAATGTCGACGGTGCAATGGAAAAATCGCTCGATGCGATGTTCCAGATCGCACTAGACACCGGCAAGGGCGTCGATATCCATCTGCATGAGACGAGCCCGGCAGGTGTTGCCGCAATCACATATATGATCGACACGGTAGAGAAGAATCCAGCTCTCAAGGGCAAGGTGACGATTAGCCATGCGTTCGCCTTGACAACACTGAATTCTGGCGCCCTCGAAGAAACGGCCGTGCGGCTGGCGGCAAATGGTATGAGCATCGCCTCAACGGTTCCGATCGGCGGCCTCATGATGCCGCTGCCGCAGCTCAGCAAAGCGGGTGTCTTCGTCATGACAGGTACCGACAGCGTTATCGATCACTGGTCGCCATTTGGTAGCGGTGACATGCTGGAGAAAGCCAATCTCTATGCACAGCTATACCGTGGCTCCGATGAATATCACCTGTCCCGCTCGCTCGCCATCTCGACCGGCGGCGTCTTGCCCCTCGATGACAAGGGCAACCGCGCATGGCCAAAGGTCGGTGACGAAGCGGGCTTCACGCTTACAAGGGCCAGTTGCTCGGCCGAAGCCGTTGCCCGCCTGCCGGTGCGCAGCGCCACGTTCCACAAGGGACGTCTCGTTTCTGGCGGGGTCGACAAGGTCTCCTCTTAGGCAACCGAAGGGGCGGGCCGTTGTCGGCCCTCTACCTCCTTTTCCGACTGCACAATTCTTTCGTCCTCACATGACCCGGTTCCGTTTATAGGCGATCGAGGTTCCAAGAAGAGCGGAAGATTGGCTTTCTTGCGCTAGCTACCAGAGGCGCGGATAAAGCTGGTGCGAAAGTTGGCCAGATCGGCGGCGCTGATGTCGGATACCGCCCAAAACACCAGCCCACCGGCCCACCATTGTACCATGTTGTAACCATCGCGTTCGCTGGCCGCTTGTCCGCCGTTCACCTGCGGCCAGATGAAAAGGTTGATCACGTGACCGTTGTGCCGGTAGACAAGGGCTGCGACGACCCGGCCGTCGAGATAATTTACGCGGCCACCGACCAGGGGAAAACCATCTTTGGAAAGGTCGTTGACCGGAGGTGAGAAGTCTATGCGGCCGTTGAACCAGGGTTTCACGGTATGCTGATTGGAGGTTTCAACATCGGTCAGATGGTTGGCCAGCATCGATTGAACATGGCTTGAAATCAGTTGATCCTCGATCCCGAGATTTGGTGCGGGCGTGTTGATGAAAAGCATCGCACTCGCCGCAAGCATGGCAAGCGAGGGTATGAAACTCCAGTCACGCACAAATCGGAACAAGCGACGCCAAACCCTAGCCGTGGGGACATCTGACAAGGAGCGTGAAGGAACCATCTCCGCCTCCTGCGACAGAGCGGACAGGACCTTTGACCGCACCTCCTCGGGTAGGCGGAACCGCACGCCATCTCGTCCGATCCGTTGTCGCACTGCTCGCACCCTTTCGATCTCGGCCCGGCAATCCGGGCAACCGACAAGATGGGCGTCGAGATCGGCGGCTCTCACAAGGTCGAGCTCGCCATCAATGAAGGCGTGCAGCATCGGACCCCATTCCCCGCAGCCTCGTTTCTGCCCTTCCATCATCCTGCCACCCCGTCGTCCTCGAGTGCTGCCCAGATATCACCGAATTCGCGGCGCGCACGGGCAATGCGCGACATTACCGTGCCGATGGGCACGTCGATGATCTCGGCGATCTGCCGATAGGACAACTCCTCCAATTCGCGCAGCACGAGGATTTCCCTCATAGCGTCCGGCAACATGTTGATGACGTGGCGGACCTGGGAAGTCTCGCTCTTGCGCATCATCATGGCTTCCGCCGTATCGTCTTGCGATGCGACCTCATGCGCCACCGTGCCGCCTGAGCCAACCGCCTGATCGTCTAGCGGCGTCTCGAAATGGGCCTTGCGTCGTCCATGCTGGTACCACGCAAGATAGCAATTACGCACGATCGCAAATATCCAGCCGCGCGGATCGCCGCCGCGATAAGTCTCAAAGCTGCGATACGCGCGCAGGAACGCGTCCTGAAGGATGTCCTGTGCGGCATCGGAATCACGGCTGAGGAAGCGCGCAAAATTATACGCAGCATCCATATGCGGGAGAATTATCTGCTGGAAGCGAAGCGTCAATTCCCTTTGATGCGACGTCGAGGATGGTTCAAGCGTGTGAGAGAAAGCTTTGACCTGCGCCATTTCCATGCAGCTGGCGATTACCGTTTCTGCCCGTACGAGAAATGTCGTGACCTGCTTCGCCAATATCCATGCGTGGCGGCCAAAGCGGCGCGCCGCGGTAGCTATCTGGCCGTCGAGCACGACGGGATAGGAACTACTGATGTCAGTCATCATGTCCTCTGCGGCTACAGCTCAAGCTGACTCTAATCCTGCGGCCGGCGCGTGTGCAACATGGCCTCTCCTGACAAGATCGTCTACCGACCGGTTTTATTCCCTTCGGGTGCGATTTATTCTCCGCAGTACCAGTAGGTAAATTTTTCTTACGCTTTTACAACATGTTACGGGATTCGTCCGGCGACAATGGGAATAAGCCGGCACGCGCCAAGGTCTTCTTTTTCAGCGGGCCGTTGAAGCAAATCGCGCCTCGCTCAAATCACGCCCCAAGCCTTGAAGGAGGCAAGACCATGTTGGAAATGTCACGCCGCACCGTGCTCGGATCGGCTGCCGCTGCAGTCGCATTCGGCCTGGCGTCCAAGCTCGAAATGTCAGTTCCGGCATTTGCCGCACCGGCCGATGAGCCGGCGATCGGTTTCTATCGGTACCATGTTGGCGATATCGAAGTGACTGCCATCTATGACGGCATCTGGCGCAAGCCGCACGATCCTGCGTTTATCAAGAATGCCTCGATTGAAGAGACGAAGGCGGCACTCGCAAAGGCCAATTTGCCAACCGAGTTCATGCCAATTCCGTTGACTGTCCTCGTGTTGAAGGTTGGCGGCCGATTGATCGCTATGGATGCGGGTTCGGGCGTAGGCCAATGGCAGGCAAATGCCACCCACCTTCCTGGAAACATGGCAGCGGCGGGTATCGATCATAAAAAGATCGACGCCGTCATGATTTCGCATTTTCACCCCGACCATGTCTGGGGGTTGATGGAAAAGGGTACCAACGAACTCGTCTTCCCGAATGCCGAGCTCGTCGTGCAGGCCGCCGAATACAATTGGTGGACCGAGCCCGGACGCATCGAAAAGCTTGCACAAGGGCGAAGGCCAGCCGGAAAGCGGATCGCCGATGTTTTCCCGAAATGGAAGAACTGGAAGCTCGTCGAGGACGGTGCTGAAGTCGCGCCGGGCATTGAGCTGATCTCCGCACCTGGCCATACTCCGGGCCATTCGACCTATCTCGTTAGTTCGGGAAGCCACCAGCTTCTGGTTTCGGCGGATATCATGTATGTGCCGGCCTTGCTTGCCCCTCATCCGGAATGGCAAGGCAGCTACGATCAGGACGGGCCGCTTGCCATCGCGAGCCGCCGCAAGATGATCGATCGCGTCATCGCCGACAAGATCGCCATATGCGGCTCGCACTTCCCCTTCCCTGGCTCCGGCAGCTTCGTCAAGGACGGAAATGCCTACGCCTTCGCGCCCACAATCCAAGTCTGAGGAGTAAAGGTCATGAAAAGACTGATTACACGCTACGCCGTCCTAACAGTTTTTGGCATCTGCGCGTTGTCCGCAGCTGGCTCGGCAATCTCGGCAGTAACTGCGATGCCGGCATTTGCGGTCGACACCATGGAGAACGCTGATGGACCGGATCTGACATCGGTACGCGCCAAGATCGCTTCGAAGGACTATGCCGGTGCGCTCGATGAACTACGGGGGCTGGCTGAGGATAACCAGCAAGCAGATGTCTATAATCTGCTTGGCTACACGCTGCGCATGACAGGCGACTACAGCACCTCGCTGACCTACTACAACAAGGCCCTTGAGCTGCAACCCGACTATAAGGCGGCACATGAGTATCTCGGAGAACTCTATCTTCAGACCGGAGACACAGCCAAAGCGAATGCACAGCTTGCGTCGTTGAAACAGCTATGCCCCGCAGGCTGCGAAGAGCTGGACGACCTCCGCGAGGCAATCGCCAAACGCGGCGGAAGCTGAGAGCGGATTGCTTCGGGTGGGCGACTGTTGTTGCCCACCTAACGCTTTAGAGAATGGCCATTCGATCTCTTGGTGCAGCCAGTTGGAGATGTACCCGCGCGAGCGCCGGGTTTTGCGCCAAGGATACACAGATCCTTAGCACTCCCCCAGCACTTGCTGTCCAGAAAAAATTACACCGCCCTTGCCGTCTCTAACCCACCATCTCACCGGCTCACTCAAGCTGCTGTCTGTACATAGTGCCTGGTTTTCGGCGGAGGGTCCGGTCGACCGCAGAATGACGTCAGGATCGATATCTTCGTGCTTTGCGTTTAGAGAACTCGGCATGGCCAGAACGAACAAGCCAACCGCAAACATTCGGAAGATCAACTGCGTCCTTAATATCATCCCGAGCACCCAATCCATTTATCTGCAGCAATGGTCAAAGGATGTTCAGATATGGCGCATCTATCAAATCTTGAAAGGGCGCTCTGGCTGTTTCAATAACAGCCGCGCGACCTGCTTGTTAAGGTCTGCCGAGCGACTTCCGAGTATCCGCTACCTCTAACGGTCTCTCAAGCTGGCCAGAATTAACGCCTCATGCACGAGGACGAAGATGATGACGCGGCGGGCCTATTGTCCCGCGCTCGATGATCCGAACGGCCATCCCAATCCGGCGCACTCTCGCCTCGCTGTCGAGTGCACGCTCCTTAAGCATCTGCCACCCAACGCGTCCGAGCTCTTCGCGTTCTATCCTCAAGGTCGTCAGCGCCGGATTGCTGTGCCGTGCTATTGAGATGTCGTCCATGCCGATGATCGAATAGTCGCGTGGAATGTTTCCTCCCCTGGCGCGAAGGGCGTCCATAACTCCGAGCGCCATAATGTCATTGCTGCAAACGAATGCGGTCGACTTGGCAAACCTTTTCTTCTGCATTGCTTCGAGCAGCGCGGTCGATGTGTCGAATTCCAAATAACCCGCAGCTGTAAGATCAAGAAGATGCCTCTCCGCATCGATCGCGATCCCGGCATCTTGCATAGCGTCACGGAAACCCTCGAACCTCTCCTTGAGTGAGGTTCTAAATAGTCGGCTGACGTGCACAATCTCTGTATGCCCTTCGGAAAGCAGCCTTGTCGTCGCCAACCATCCTGCGGACCTGTTGTCGGGTAAAACACATGAGAGGCGCATCGTCCTGTCGATGCCGTTGACGATCACAGCGGGTGCGTGGCTTCTGGCGACCTGGTCGATCAACACCGGATGATCGAGGCCAACAAGGAGGAAACAGACACCCTTATCGTCTACAAGATTTTCCACGTTGACGCTGCCAGTCTCGATATCAGGGGTCAAAAGGTGAACCTTTGCCGCGACGCCTCCTTCCTTGGCAGCGTCCAGCGCCCCTTGAATCACACCCTCGTAGAACTGCGAGTTGAGGTAGAGCGATGCCGTGGTCACGATGGCAATTCCGGAAGGAAAGGCCTCAGCGGTATCAGCGGTCTTGTGTCGGTAGTCGAGGCGCGCAGCCGCTTCAAGGATTCTTTCGCGGTTTTCGTTCCCAACGCCAGCCCGGTTGTTGAGCGCCTTGGATACCGAGGCGATAGAAACGCCAGCGGCCTCGGCGATGTCCGAGATTCTCGATCTGCGCGTCATGGGCTCTCCTTCGGCAGCTGTCTAGCACGTGATTGCAATTCCTGCCATACGCCACACGGCACGAAATTTTCTTCTTGTGCGAAATTTTTCTTTCCATGGTCCGCTTTTCGTTTATCGTGGCCACGTCGCCGCATGGAGCGGGCGGCATTGACCTGGGAGGGGAAAATGCTGAGACGAAGAGAGTTCATTGCCACCGCAATTGCCGCGGCAATCATCGACAGCCAAGGAGCACGAGCCGCTGAGGAGGCACTGAGGGTATTCTGGTGGGGAAACCCTGACCGGGCCAAACGAACCGGCGAGGTGATCAAGCAGTTCGAGACGACGACGCCCAGGGTGAAGTTTACGGGACAGGTCGCGACCTCCGACTATTGGGTCAAGTTGAGCACTATGGTGGCCGGCCGAAATGTACCCGATGTCTTCGCACTGGAGCCTGTCACATTTGCGGACTATTCGCGCAGGGGTGCCACGCTGGAGCTGGCGCAATTTAAAGGCATCATCCGGTCCCAGGACTTTTCACCTGGCGCGCTTGAGCTCGGGACTGTGGATGGCAAACTCACTGGCGTTCCGACATCCTTGAATGCGGCAGCGTTGATCGTCGACAGGGCGGCCCTGGAAAAGGCAGGCGTTGCTATTCCGACCGCCTCCACGACATGGGAAGAGTTCAAGACGATTTGCACAGAATTCAAGAAAGCATCTGGCTCCCCCAACCGCTTTGCCGTGGGTAACGGCGCACGATACAGCTTCGTTTTCGAGAACTGGCTACGCCAAAGGGGAAATACCCTCTTTACCCAAGATGGCCATCTTGGCTTTGAGGAGGACGACGCCGCCGAATGGTTCAATTACTGGGATCAGTTGGCAAAGGCTGGCGGGTGTGTCACCGCCGACATTCAGGCCCTCGACAAAGGCAACATCGAGACAAACCCTGTTGCGAGCGGCAACGCAGTCATGGCGTTTGCCTATTCCAATCAGCTTGCCGGGTATGGCGCCCTGGCGAAATCCGAAATGTCCATCGGCGCGCTGCCGGTGCAGAGTGCGGCAGGTCCTTCGGGTCTGTTTTATCGCCCGTCGACTCTATGGTCGATTTCGCCATGGTCGAAGTCGCCGGAGACAGCTGCCAAGTTCATTGATTTCTTCGTCAACGACGCTGGCGCAGGACATGCTCTCGGAACAGAGCGTGGCGTTCCGGTCAACACGAAAATACAGAGCGCTGTTGGGGCGGCCGGTGACAAGGTTTCGAAGCAGACGGTCGACTATATTGTTTCGTTGAAAGAAAGGGTCGGGCCTTATCCGCCTGCAATTCCGATCGGCGCTGCGGAGTTCTCGCAGCAGGTATTGACGGCAACGGCCGACAGCCTTGCTTTCGAACAGATCACGCCATCCGAAGCAGCCAAACAGCTCATGTCGGAAGGCAAGCGAATATTCGGTGGCTAAGCTGCCTCGAGGACCCAAGATGGATCAGCCCAACACTGTAGGCGTACCCGTGGAACACCAGAATGAAGCCCGAAGGCTCCAGTTCCTACCATGGGAACATGTCGCTTCCGACCTTCTTCATCCAACTCATATCGCGCGCAAGGAAGAGCTTCGAAAAAAATGCGGAGCCGAGCTGTCAGAGACATCCTACATTGGCGAACATGCCGCGATCTTCACCGAAACCCTTAGAATGGGCGCCCGGTCCTGGATTGCGGGTCATGCGCTAGTGCGAGGTAACATCGTTCTCGGGGACGACTGCACCATAAACCCCTATGCCTGCCTCTCCGGAAAAGTCACCTGCGGCAATGGTGTTCGCATCGCCTCACATGCCTCGATCGTCGGCTTCAACCATGGTTTTGACGACCCCGCCTTACCGATTCATCGCCAAAATGTGACGAGCAGCGGGATCACGATCGGCGACGATGTGTGGATTGGAGCAAATGCTGTCGTCCTCGACGGCGCAATCATAGGGACTGGTGCGGTCATTGCGGCGGGAGCCGTGGTCACAGGCGAGATCCCGGCAATGGCGATAGCAGGGGGCGTTCCGGCGCGAGTTATCCGCTCGCGTGGCGCGCCCTTCCGATCGTCGAAATCCGAAAATATCGAGGATTGTCTTCAAGAGCTCGGTCGCAAGGCCAAAGCCCAATGGCCCGACATTCTCAAGCGGTGGAAGACTGGCGAAACCTATGAATCGCTAGAAGCCGACGACGTCCAACGGCCCGCGGCTCGCCATCTATGCGATGCAATCGAGATCGCCGCAGGATTTGGAGGGTTGCCACCCGACCTTAATCCCGCGCAGGCGATCGAATACCTCCAGGATCTTCAGGATGCAACGACCGGCCTTTTTCCCGAAAGAACCGCGCATTGCGACCGGATTGCGCCAAGGGAAGACCCGAAGGCACTCTACAATGTGCTTGCTGTCGGTTATGCACTCGAAGTTCTTGGTTCACGTCCGCGTCAACCAATTGCGGCGGTACAAGTCGATCCAGACGAGCTTGTTAGTTGGCTGGACACGCTGCCTTGGGACGTGTCAGCCTGGAGCGCCGGCAGCGTGGTCGACGCCATTGGAACGGCCATGTATTTCAACGCACGATATTTTGACGTCGTGCAGCCCAGGCAAGCGCTGTTTGATTGGCTAACACGAAACAGCAATCGAACCACGGGCCTGTGGGGTGAGCCGACCGTGCTGGAAGGATGGCTGCAACCTGTCAATGGGTTCTACCGACTGACGCGTGGCACCTATGCCCAGTTTGGAGTTTCCCTTCCTGCCCCGCACGCGTCTTTTGAGACTGTCGTCCTGAACTATCGCAATCACCGAGGCTTCGTCGGTGCGAAATACACGGCTTGCAACCTGCTAGATACGATACATCCGCTCCTCCTGATCGCGCGGCAAACTGACTACCGACGTGACACCGGCGAGGCTATTGCCCGGGCAATCATTTTGAGAGCTTTGGAACGCTGGCGAGACGGCGAAGGCTTTCCCTTTGCCGATGGAAGCACACCGAGCCTCCAGGGAACCGAGATGTGGCTTTCCGTCGTTCACCTTGCGGCGGAATACCTTGGAATGGCTGAGCACTTCGCGTTCGTTCCAAAGGGCGTCCACCGAACCCTCCCGGTTGGCCTCGGCCTTTGACTTCCAACGTTGCTGATCGGCATTTGCCGATTTTGGCGCTTGTTCCCTGTGCTTGGTGAGGTTCGTAGGATCATTCATCAACCATGCTGGCCGAGATTTCTTTTCAATTCCCCTCTAATCACCAATGCACGGGGCAAAATGCAGTACGTCAACGAGGGGATCTCCTCCATAAGCAACCACAACCGGGCGACGCTGCATCGACAGGACAGCTAGTTGGTCAACAGCCCGGAACCTCGCCTTGTCAATGAATTCGCTACGACGTCATTGCGATAATCCAGAACCGCAACTATGCTCCCCTCGATCCAAACAAGCCACTCAAGCGATGAGGTCAATATGGCAACCGGCACTGTCAAATTTTTCAATCAAGACAAGGGCTTCGGCTTCATTACGCCCGATAGCGGCGGTGCGGATGTCTTCGTTCACGTTTCCGCCTTGCAGGGTTCAACAGCCCTACGGGAAGGACAGAAAGTAAGCTATGAAGTCGGTCAGGATCGCAAGACCGGGAAGTCTAAAGCAGAAAATGTCAGGGCCGACTGAACAAAGAAACTGATTTTTGCCCGGACGGCTTGACCATGAAGCCCGTTATCATGTGTTCATGCTGACGTCAGCCGACGCAGCTTCGAAGCCGCTGGTTCAAATCTCCAGACGCCAGTCGATCGGACCGGTCGATGCATGACGAAAAAATCCATGGTGATCACTAAGCAATGCTTGGATGGTCGACGGGGCACAATGAGCGGAAGCTCAAAGGCGGCCCACCTCACCTACTGGCCTCTGTAGTGGCGTGCGTCCGGGGTCGTTATCGACGCCAGAGTTCAGGGCAGTTTCACACTCTTTAAAGGGTATGAGCCGCAGACCATACAACCCTGAGAAGGTTCTGGGGCAATCTGAACCAGCATCCCTGGCCGTGCCTGCGCCAGATTTCACTATTGCCACGGGTCGAATATGATCACGCCGGTTTCATCGAAATCCTTAACGTTACGCGTGACTACAGCCAAGCCGTGAACTAGCGCGGTAGCGGCGATCAAAGCATCGGCCTCATTGCGGCGGTCTGGAATATGTAGGTGGGCACAACGGGTCGCGATCATGTCATCGATTGGCAGAACTCGCTCGGCGAATTCAGGGCGAACACGACTATCCATCCAAAGCCGGAGGCGAGAGCCCTGGGAGGCGTCGCGGCGCTGGATGGCCAATATCCCGCGCTCAATCTCCAGGATCGTTATTGCGGATATGAACAAGTCATTGGAATCTTGCGCGCCGACCCACGAAGTCACATTGGCATCTGCTTTTCCGTCCCCAACCTTACGCAACTCGGAGACGACGTTGGTATCCAGCAGGTACTTCAAGACAGATCGACCTCACGGACTGCAATTTCGGCTCTCGTTGGATGCAATTCGATGGTCGACAAACCAGGCATTGACAGAGCGTCGACGAGATTCCGGCGCTTGCCGGTCAGGCGCACGAATTCGCTGTACGTCATCAGAACATGGGACGGCCTCCCGCGATCTGTAATAACTACAGGTCCACTTTTGGCAGCCTTCTTTGCCCTACTGACGTCGTGGTTCAACTCCCGGCTAGACAAACTTGTAATACTCATAGCTGACCTCCATGTAGGAACATACCTACATATAGGATATCATTGACTGCGAAGCAATGTCCAAGATAGCCGACCGAATATGCGGTAATCGCGTGCCGTTCACATAGCCATTCACCTGGCAATAGACAATCAGTCGCAGGACCCGAACATAAGCGCTAAAGCTGGCAGGTCGGTGACAATCCGCTCGAGCCCGGCGTTCTCTCTTCGCATCATGACTGCCCCCTCATTCGAGACGCGTTTCACCGGGCGCTGAAGCGATGCGCGGCTTGCACACAATACAACTTGAATGTCGTCACCACTATCAGCGGATGCGGGACTTTAGTCGCATTCAGCGGCACCTACGTCTTAAACTTCGTCCAACCTAAGTACGGTCCGCACCGTCACCAAATTCCCTAGGATAACCTTCGAGCGGCGTCGGTATAGAGGGATGACGCCATGGAGGGGGCAATGGACTATAGCGCGTTCTTCAACAGCGCCTTGGACAGTCTGCGTCTCGAAGGACGTTATCGGATTTTTGCGGAGATCGAGCGAATTGCAGGATCATTTCCAAAAGCTCGCTATCACCATGGAGGACGCGTTCGTGACGTGATCGTTTGGTGTTCCAACGATTATCTCGGCATGGGTCAAAACGACAAAGTCCGTGCCGCAATGCATCGCTCGATCGATTTATCGGGCGCCGGTGCGGGTGGCACGCGCAACATTGCAGGAACCAATCACAGCCATGTCTTGCTGGAACGCGAATTGGCCGATCTCCATGGCAAGCAAGCCGCACTGCTCTTTGGTTCTGGTTACGTCTCGAATTGGGCAGCACTCTCAACGCTAGCTGCCAAGTTGCCAGACTGTGTCGTCTTTTCCGATGCCGGCAACCATGCCTCTATGATTGAGGGGATTCGCCACTCCCGCGCAGAGTATAAAATCTTCAGGCACAACAATCCTAATGATCTCGAGCGCTGCCTGAGTGAGATCGAACCCGATCGGGCTAAGCTCGTCGCTTTCGAGTCGGTCTACTCAATGGATGGAGATATCGCTCCGATTGCCGAACTGTGCGACGTTGCCGAACGCCATGGCGCACTCACCTATCTTGACGAGGTCCACGCTGTCGGTCTTTACGGGCGTCGGGGAGCAGGTATTGCAGAGCGCGATGGCGTCATGGATCGACTAACGATCATCCAGGGGACCCTTGGCAAGGCCTTTGGAGTCGTCGGCGGATATATCGCCTCCAGTACACCGGTTGTTGACTTCGTTCGGTCGTTTGCGTCAGGTTTCATTTTCACGACCGCGCTCCCACCGATGCTGGCCGCAGGAGCACTGGCCTCCGTTAGGCATCTGAAGGAAAGCCAATGGGAGCGTAAGGCCCAGCAGGATCGGGTTCGGCTTCTAAGGGATCGGCTTGACGACAGGGGCATCCCACACAAAAGCAATCCAAGTCATATCGTGCCTGTAATGGTCGGCGACCCGACACTCTGTCGCACGGTTTCCAATCGGCTGCTTGACGATTACGACATCTACATCCAGCCCATAAACTATCCGACGGTTCCCCGCGGCACAGAGCGACTTCGCATCACGCCCTCTCCGCTACACAGCCGAGCCGACGTTGAAATACTGGTCGAGGCCCTCGACGAGGTTTGGGATCAGACATCCCTGCCGCGAACAAGAACGATCCGCCTGACAAAGCCGCAGAGGGTGGCGGCTCATGCATTGCTCGCCAAGGAGCCGGCAATCTGCAGGGGTTGCCGAACGATTTTGCAGATGGTCGGCGGCGCGATCGGCGGCGACCAATCATCAAATGTCGCACCGGGGCTGGTCTAAGGACGGGCGTCATGAACAACCATCGGCCAGGGGCGGCAGGTTCGGATACCAAACAGGCACCAGCGCAACGTGGTGCCGTATTAATTGCCAAAATCGGAGGTGCTGCAGCACTTGCAGCGGTTGCCGCCACCATATTCAACAGCTCATTTCTCGAAGGCAAAGCCTTGGCCGGTCGAGGAGCACGCCTTTCGGATATGCCGAGCCTCACACTTGGAAACACAAGGCCAGGCGACCAAGCAGCTACCACAGTCACGACGATTGTCGCCGAGCGTCAAAGCCTTGAAATGCGCGCGATCATATCCGGATCACTTGTGGCACGCGAGGAGGTTCTCGTGGGAACCGAAAGCCCGCGGAGCGCAAGAATTCAGTCTATTCTCGTGGAGGAAGGTGACAGGGTAAGGGAAGGGCAGGTTCTTGCTGTCCTGACCTCCGACCTCGACGAGATTGCACTTGCAATGAACGACGTCGAAGTCGAGCGTGCTAACGCCATGCTGATGCAGAGTGAAAGCGCGATTGCACTTGAAGCTGCAAATCTGGAGTTGGCGCACAAGGCACTTGGAAGAGCAAAACCGCTGTCTCGAACGGGCATCACCTCGCTTGACACGCTCGAACAGCGTGAGGCGGATGTGAAGGTCGCAGACGCGAAGCTGCGAACGTCGCATCAAACCAGACGGGTTGCCCTTGCTGAACGCGCAATTGCCGACGTCAAGCGGCGAGAATTGCTGGCAAGGTTGGAGCGAACACGTATCAGGGCTCCTTCGTCTGGGGTTGTGATAGAGCGCTTGGCAAAGCGTGGTGGAACAGCAACTGGCGAGGCCCCTCTTTTCCGGATCCTGAAGGACGGCTTGGTAGAGTTCGAGGCATTGGTTCCGGCAGGAACTGTCGCTCACATTCATGCATCCTCAACTGCAAACGTTGGCATTCCTGGGGTGGAGGGGTGGATTGCAGGTACCGTTCGACAAATCTCACCCGTCGTCGACCCACTCACCCGAATGGCCCGCGTTCGTATCGCGCTTCCGAAGATGGAAGGACTGCGGCTTGGTGCATTTGCTCGAGCAGAACTGCCTTACAGGGAGGAGATGTCTGTGGTCTTGCCTTTGACGGCAGTCCATCTGACCCCTGACGGAGCCTTGGTCAATGTCGTCGTGTCGGGCGTCGTTGAACGTAGACAAATAGTAACGGGAGACTACTCGGGAGAGCGGATACAAGTTCGGGCCGGCCTTGATGCGGGCGAGCAAGTTGTGCTGCGCGCAGGTGAAATCGTTCGCGCCGGGACGCGTGTCAATCCTGTGCCCGCGGCGTTTTCGCTGGCGTCAAACCGGTGAGGCGGCAAATGTCGCTTAACATATCGCGCTGGTCAATCGAACGCCCATCCTTCAGCATTGCGCTCTTCGTACTTCTGCTCGTGAGCGGCCTTTTCTCGCTGATCGCCCTTCCTGTCAGCCGCTTTCCGGAAATGAATTCTCCGATCGTCAAGGTCGAGCTGCGCCAGCAAGCTGCGTCGGCTACCGATCTCGAACGGGAAGTCGCCAAGCGGTCGGAAGATACTATTCTCAGCATTCAAGGTGTCCGACGCCTCGATACAACGATCGAAGACGGAAGGGCGATACTCCGCGCGGAATTTGACAGCGATGTCGATCCACAGGTCGCGCTGGGGCGGATTGACCGCGCAATGGCGTCGGTGCGCGGCGATCTTCCGGCCGACATGGAACCACCGACGATCACACTATCGAACGTCCGGGAACTCGCGATTGCAACGTTCGCCCTGCGTTCGAATTCGATGCCCCCTGAAGCCCTCAATCGCCTAGTCGACGACGAACTAATCCGCCCGCTGGTGCGCTTGCCCGGCGTAGGCAGGGTGGAATTGATCGGAGGACGCAAGCGAGAAGTGAACGTCTTACTTGCTCCTGACGAAGTCCTTGCCCGCGGGCTTGTCGCAAGCGAAGTCAGCTCGGCGCTGCGCACCGCAATTGCGAACACTCCGGCAGGGGTAGCGTCGACGCCTGAGGACGACCGGCCAGTGAGGCTCAAGGCGGAAGTTGCCAGCATAGCGATGCTCGAGAAAACCGTCGTGGCGACCAGTGGTGGCGCGGGTGTGAGGCTCTCGGACGTAGCACACGTCGAAGACGGCTGGGCCGCTACGGATGGCTTCGCCTTGCTTGACGGCGAACCAGTTTTGGCGCTCGCGTTTTTCGTCGAAAAGGGTGCGAACGAAGTTGAAGCATTCGCAGCAATCCGCGCGGCAATCGAGGAGCTCGCAAGAGAGGACTCACGCCTGAACTTCACCTTGCTGGATGAGAACGCGAGCTACACGCGAAACAATGTTACAAGCACAGTCGAGGCCATGCTTGAAGGGGCACTTTGCACAGTTGCAGTTCTCTTCTTCTTTCTGAGGGATTGGCGTGCGGTTGCAATAGCCACCATCAGTTTGCCACTAGCGGTCATTCCCACATTCCTTGTGATGGAAGCGCTGGGCTTCTCCCTCAATCTGGTTTCGCTGCTTGGTTTGACACTGGCGATTGGCCTCCTCGTGGATGATACGGTCGTCGAGGTTGAAAATACGGCTCGACATCTAGACCTCGGAAAGCCGGTGCGTCAGGCAGTCATCGACGCAACCGAGGAAATTGGCGGGCCGGTCATCGCGATTTCGTTGACCATCGTTGCCGTCTTTGCGCCACTCGCGATGATCGGAGGCATGCCCGGCCAGTATTTTCGGGAATTCGGGATGACGGTCGCGGGCGCTACCCTGGCGTCGTTGTTGGTTGCGCGTCTCGTGACACCTTTGCTTGCTTCGCGTCTGATGCGGCCAACCAAGACCGTCGCAGAAGCCGCTGAACCACCGGGTGCTGCGATCTATTCCTCGCTGTTACGATTGGCGACCGACAGACACCGGCTGATGTTTGGACAGTCACGGGCGCCATTGACACCACCGCGATCAATCACAATTGACATGTCAATCGTCACGGTCGCAGCTGCCATCCTGCTCCTCACAATGATTGCCGTTCTTGTGCTTCCCAATCTTGCACGCGGCTTCATACCAAAGGAAGATGGAACACAACTCACATTCATCGTCCAGATGGGCGGTGGCACGAGTACGTTAGCCCTGCGTGAGAAGTCAGGCGAGATCGCGAGACTTCTGGGGTCGCGTGACGATGTAGTGCGCGTTTTTTGCTTTCGACCAGACCAAGGTGGCGGCCAAATGAGCCGAGAGACGTTTCGTGTCCACGTCGAGCTGACCGAGCCTGCGCATCGGAAAAGAACCCGCCAAGCAATCGCATCTGAGATGGCTCTGGCGATGACATCAGTGGCTGATATACGCACCAGTCAGGTCGGATTGACGGGTGCACGGCAATTCTCCGTGTCGTTGTTGTCGGAGGATCCGCGTGAGCTCAAGCATGCAGGTGAGTGGCTAACCTCTTCAATGTCAGCCATGCCGGAGATCCGAAACATCACGTCGTCCGGTACATCGTATCGGCAGGAACTTCAAATCATCCCGGATCTAGAAATGGCCTCGACGCTACAGGTCGACTTGAGTTCTTTGCCAGATGCCTTGCGGGTTGCAACAATTGGAGACAGGCAACAGGCACTCGGTTCCATCAGTATCGACGGTCGTAGCATTCCGGTTCGCGTCCAAGCCGAGAAAGGCGCCGACGACCTATCGCTACTTGAGGCCATGGCGGTGCGCTCAAAAAATGGCACGGTCCCATTAAGCGCGATTGCACAAATTGTGACAGCTTACGAACCCGGTCAAATACTGCGTCAAGATGGGCTCCACAGGCTCGAAGTCGACGCCGACCTAATCGAAAGCGCCTCACCGGGGACGGCGCTTGCAAAAGTTAGATCGCTGATTTTAAGTAACCCCTTGCCGGCCGGGGTCTTCTTGCAAACAGCTGGTGACGCACGATCGATGGAAGAGTTCTTCGCAAGCTTCATCAGAGCCACCGTTCTCGGCTTCACTTTTGTTTTCCTCATACTGTTTGTTCTGTTTGGAAACATCTTCCAACCACTGACCGTTCTGCTATCCCTGCCGCTTTCACTGTCCGGCGGCGTCCTGGCACTTGCTGCCACGGGTCATGGGCTCACTATGCCAGTCCTCATCGGCGCCTTGATGCTCATGGGTATTGTTGCAAAAAACGCGATCTTGATCGTGGAGCTCGCAAGCCGTCTGATAAAGACTGGAGTATTGCCGCGCGAAGCTACGATCACGGCTTCCAGACGTCGACTGCGCCCGATCTTGATGACAACCGCTGCGATGGTCGCAGGGATGGTGCCCGTCTCACTAGGGTTGGGTGACGGCGGCGCATTTCGAGCGCCGATGGCGGTTTTCGTCATAGGCGGGCTTCTTGCCTCGACATTCCTTTCGCTCGTCGTTGTGCCTGCTCTATTTCTTCTGGTACATCGCCCCACAGAGGCTTTGCTGAAATATCGCGGGGTCGAGGCGAGAGCGGAGCCGATGGAGACACTGCGTTGAATGACACTCGACCCGTCGCCTTGGAATGATGGCCAAACCCCGAGGCGCTCTGTTACACGAGCGGTTGTTGCCGACAGCCGAATTCGAGAAGTGAGGAGGTTTGTAGCGGTTTGCGGCATTCCCGATTTCGCAGCGGGACTGATCACCGCCGCTAGCGAAGTCTAACGCATGCGCAATCTGCACAACCGAACAATCGTTAGCGTCCGCGATCTGCGCAGTTCGGATCCCCGACTGGACGCCGACGTGACAGGTCATCGTGTCGCCCGTCGGGTTTGTCTCGACAAACTTGTCTCGTTCCGCAGGAATCTCATGTCCGTCGATTGCGCTGACGGACATGCTCTAGGCCGTGTTGCAAGGCACGGGGCACCTCATTGCAACGGCACGCGATCGACGTGAGCAAACACAGTCGACGCACGGTCGCAAGTCGTCAGTCGCCCATAAAAGTGCCTGGAAAGGCTTGGTCAGTCTTCAATAGCCTGCCCACTAGCGTCCTTTCCGTTTGGGTATCGGACATAGGCGAACGACTTCGAATCGGGCGACCACGATGCGACATTGATGCTTCCTTGCCCACCGTTGAAACGATCGATGTCGGCTGTTGCACCGCCCTCAGGCTTCATTGTCCGGATGATCACATCCCTATCGGCAGGATGTCCAAGCGTGCCTTGCGGGAACGCGATGTAGGCGACTGTGCTGCCGTCCGGAGACAAGTGCGGGAACCAGTTGACGCGTTCGTCATGGGTCAACTGCTGAACCGCCGATCCGTCGGCCCTCATCCGGAAGACCTGCGCATGGCCAGGCGTCTTAGCCGCCGCTTCCGAATTGAAGTAGATCCAGGCGCCGTCCGGGCTATATTCCGGCCCGTCGACCGGGCAGGCACCGTCCGTCAAAACCGTGTCGGGACCGCCGGCGGAAGGTATGGTGCAGACACGCGTGATGACCTTGCCATCATCGATCTCAAGACCGACATAGGCCAAGGTTTCCCCGTCTGGCGAAATGCCGTGGAGATAGTATCGAAAGCCACGGGACGGATCCTGTTCGTTCGAGACACGCTCTGGCCTCCCGCCTTCGATCCCAACCCGATAGAGGTGGCCGTCGTTCGCGCTGAGATAAAGGTGTTTCCCGTCAGGCGACACAACATGGTCATTGTTCAGATCCTCGATCGGCGCCGTGTTGATGCGGGAAGGACCGACTGTGCCATCGGGTGATATGCGGAACAGGCGGCCGTCGCCGTTGTAAACGAGCCACTTCCCGTCCGGTGTCCAATTCGGTGCTTCGATAAGCTCCGTCGTTTCATAAATGACTTCAACACTGGCGCCGTCGCGCGAGGCGACAACGAGCTGGCTGATCTGACCGTCATGCAGACGGCGCGGCGACTTGGGGCGCATGGTTTGCCTTTCTTTCTGGTTTAAGCGGTGGCAGCTGGTGTCATCCAGCCTAAGAGAAAATCGGTTGATCGGTTGAGGAAACCCGGAACGTCCTGAGCATGGTCGTGCTCCATGACCAACAGATCGACGCGGGTTAGCTTGAGTGCCGCGCGGATTGCTTCCCATTCGAGCACGCCGGATCCGATGTCGGCACCGCCTTGTTGCTTCGGATCGCCATCAGGACCAGCGACGTCCCGCATATGGAGGGCGGTGATACGGTTTCCCTGGGTGCGCAGCTCTGTGGCCGGCTCAAGGCCAGCCGATGCCAGCCAGCCGAGATCACACTCCCACTCGAGTTCGGGGACGAACTCAAGAAGGAGATCGATCGGACGTTCTCTCGTAGCAGTCCGCGTAGTCTCGGCACCGCTGTTATGCCACCCGAGCCGTAGTCCTTCGGCCTTCATCTGCTGCGAAAGTTCGAGGAGTTCACGTCCGACATCCAGGCATCCGTCCCGACTTGATATTCTGTCGGCCGCGATGCCCGGGACGATGAATCGGCTGACCCCAAACTCCCTGGCAACCTGTTGGCGTCGATCCCTGTCTTTCAGGTCTGCTAGAGACATATGGGCGCTGGGCATTGTCATATTCCGCGAGGAAAGACTGTTCGCGAACCCTGCTATGCCATAGATCGCGTCCCAGCCTTCAACGCGGTAGATACCTCGTCGAACCAATAGATCTAAAAGAGGGTCAAGCTGGGCGACATCGCGCGCTGTGTATAGCTGGAAGGACAGCTGCATGAAATCAACCCTTCAGGCTCTTGATGAACTCGATCGAACGCTTGGCCGTCTCGAACCAGTCTTTGGGATCATCGTGTTCGACCACCACGTGATCGGCGCGCGTCGTTGAGAACAGCGGCCAGAGCCGGGACCAGTCGATGATGCCACCGCCCATCGCCGCCCACCCGGCCTCTTCGGTCACGCCCGCAGCCTTGGTGTCTTTGACTTGGATCGCGAGAATTCGGTCAGCGTGACGTCGAAGGGCATCTTCGGGATCGACCGCTGCCCGGGTTATCCAGGCAAAATCGGCTTCAAAGCCGACACCCGCCCCGGCCGCCTCAAGCAGATGGTCGATCGGGTAGGAGCCGTCGGGGAGAACAAGGTACTCGAAGTCATGATTGTGCCACGCGAGCCGAAGCCCCTGCCCGGCGAGCTGATCCGCGACTTTTCCAAGGCTGCCACCGATACGGCGCCATCCGTCAGCGTCCTGCGGGCGCTGCTCCGGCGCCAGCCATGGAGGTATCAGGAGATCGGAGCCGAGGGTGTGGGCGATGTCAGCGAAACGGCCGGGATCGGCGACGAGGCCGTCGTAAGGCAGATGGAAGCCGAAGCACTTCAGCCCGGCATTGTCGAGCTGCGCACGAAACGCTGAAGGATCAGCCTCATAGTTTGGCAGGAAGGGTTCGACGCCGTCGTAGCCCAGTGCCGTCAGCTTTTCGAGCTGCGGTTCAAGCGGCGGAAAATTGCGGGAGGAATAAAGTTGAAACGCGATCTTGTAGGTCAATTCACTTCTCCTGATCAAAGCGTGCGGATGCGGATGTCGC
The DNA here is from genome assembly GCA_900466605.1 of Hyphomicrobiales bacterium. Taxonomy (GTDB): domain Bacteria; phylum Pseudomonadota; class Alphaproteobacteria; order Rhizobiales; family Rhizobiaceae; genus Rhizobium. The sequence goes on along the minus strand of UBMU01000012.1, from coordinate 316,273 downwards.
GCCATCTGCACGCTGCCGCCTGTCCCCATCGCTCGTTACCGATGTTGGGATCGTTGTCGTGGACTTCGAAGGCTATGTGTCCGGAGCGTCCAAGTAGCGCCTTGGTGGCTTCCGGATCGAAGACCGAGGGAGGAAATGCCGCGGCATCCATCTCGGCGATGCGCGTACCGTTGATCACCGTGGTGATTACGGGAAGTTCGCCGCGCACCGTGATGCGGAACGCGTTCCAGGCATCCCATTTCCATATGCGCATGAACTCCTCGCCAGTTGCCGCGTAAGACAGAAGCGAGCGCTTGCGATCGCTGATCGGCTCGATGGTCGTTTCGGGATCCTCGAGCTTCATGCCGATAGGATTGCCCGTGGCGTCTCGCTCGACATCGACCTGGAAATTGATTGCGTGAAACCTCCCGATCCCGTTCCCGTAGAAGCCGCCAATGTTGCCGGATTTTCGGTGATCCAGGAGAATTTGATAGCCCTGCGAGCCGATCGCGCTCGCACGTACCATGATCCCCGTATCCGCGGGCCAGTCGGGCCGGGCTTCGAAGATCAGTTCGAAATCCTGGTAAGTCTCGTCGCTAACGAGATAGGCACCAAGGCCGCAACCAGGCGGATCCTGCCGTCCGACGATAGCGCCATCTTCAACCGTCCATCGGCCAGTGTGCGCCTTGATCCGGCTTGCCTCAGGTTCCGGGATGTCGGGCATCGGCTGTGTGGGCCATTGCGGCGCCACGGTGCGCGGAACCGCATGCCAACCCGCGATCGTTCTGCCATCGAAAAGTGAACGTTCAGAGTTTGTCATGGTGCTTCCTGTCAGTCCCAGTCGGGAGCGATTGTTTCGGGATCGATGATGCGGTGGCCGCGATCCAGCGCTGCAATCGCCAGAAGCTCTTCGGGATCGAGGCGCAACTCCCCTGCTGCCAGGTTTTCGGCCAAATGCTCCCGGCTGCGAGAAGACGGGATGACGCTCAGTCCTTCCTGGACTGCCCAGGCGATAGCTACCTGTGACGGCGTTGCGCCGTGACGTGTGGCTATCCCGCGGATCGTCGGATCATCGGCAACAGCCCCACCCGCAACGGGCATGTAGCCTGTGACGCCAATGCCGTTGTCTGCACAGAACGAACGAAGTGCTTTGTTCTGGAGAAAGGGGTGAACCTCGACTTGATTGTCGAAAATCACGTCTGGTCCAAGGATCTCGATGGAGCGCTTGAGCAGCGCGACGGTGAAGTTCGACACGCCTATCTCTCGCGCCATACCCCGATCCTTCGCTGCCCGGAGGGCCTCAAGGTAATTCGGCATCGTCTCATGATCGCGATGAGGCCAATGGATCAACACCAGATCGGCATAGTCCGTGCGCAGCGCCTGAAGGCTTTTCTCCAGGCTCTCTGCAACACGTTCAGGCCTGAGATTCTCATAGCCGATCTTCGTCGTCACATGGATTTCCGAGCGCGGCAGCCCGCTTTCGCGCACCGCTTTTCCGACATTGCCTTCGTTGCCATAGCCTTGAGCAGTATCGATCCTGCGATAACTCAACCCCAGCGCCGCTAGCATCGCGGCAGCGCCGATGTCACCGCTCTTGCCGAAGGTCCCCAAACCGATCCTGGGCATCGGTCTACGCGTTCCGTCTTCCATCATTTCCTCCTTTGGCAACGAGGGGCCGTTAAGGCCCCTCACAGGCAAGCGACAGTGCCTCACGCCATCTCCGCGTGGAGCCTCCGGATTGCCTTGTACTGAATGCAATCCTCGTTCATCTCCATGAGCTCGATGCGGTTGCCGTCCGGATCTTCGAGCCAGGAACCACGGTTGCCATCGAGGCCATGGCCAATCTGCGGCTCGTCGACGGTGACCAGTGTGCCGTCCTTCCAGGCAACCAGCCGACCACCGTTTTCCTTGACGCGTGCGAGCATCGGCTCAAGCTTGTCGACGGTCAGGCAAAGGTGATGGACACCGTTGGCGGAAAGGCCAGGCGCACGGTCGCTCTCGGCGCCGGGGAAGATCTCGAGGAAAGCGTTGTCGGTGATCCGGATGTAGATCAGGAACAGGCTGCCGTCGTCGTGGTGCAATCGAAGCATTTCCGGCAGCTCGAGAACCTTGTTGTAGAAGTTCATCGAAGCGTCGACGTCCTTCACCTTGATCGCGATGTGGCCCAGGCCATTGATGTGTTTCATTTGAATTCCCTTTCGGATTGCTGTTTCAGACTGATTGATTGGGGGTGCGGTCGAACTCGAGGAGTTCGATCAAGGCACCGAGTTGCGAGCTTGTGTCGAAGTAGGCATAGCGCCCTCCCCCACCGTCGAACTCGCCGCTTTGCAAGAGCGAATGGCCTTTGCCTTCCAGGTAGGCTGACTTGCCTGTCATGTCGCTGGTTCGGAAAGCGATGTGATGCAGGCCCGGTCCGCGCTGTTCCAGAAGATCGCGCCAGGCGCTTGGCTCGGGTCCCGGCTCGAGGAATTCGAGGTCGATATTGCCGAAACGCATGAACTTGATCTTGCAGGACACAGCCGCGTCCTCGCCAAGGTATTTCGCTTTGGCGACGGCAGGATCCGCAGCCTTTGCGGTTGTGATATCGCTCCGGCCGATCAGATCACCAAACCATGCAGCAGTTCGCTCGACATCGTCAGTCACAAAGCATAGCTGCATGATCGCGTCTTCTTCGAGAAACGCGTTCTCCATGTCTGGTCCTCTTTCTGTGATGGCGATGCGCCTTCACGCATCGCCTAAGGATCTCAGAAGATCGAGCTATACTGATTGCGCAGCTCTTCGATCGCCTGCTCCGAGGTCATGTTCGGATCATTCCAGAAGTGGTCGATCACCTGCCCCGTCGCCTGATACCAGTCGGCATCGGCGGTGTTGTTCGGGTTCGGATGCTGCTTCGCCGGATCCGCGAGTTGCTCCAGCACGACCTTGTTGCATTGATCGAGATGATCAGTCGGTGCATTGAGAACGACGGGCGTCGATCCCTTCGCCGCAGCAAATTCGGCGTTGACCTTTGGATCGACCTGGGTCGCAGCCATTATCTCTTGCGCCTTGCTGACGGCTTCGTCCTTCGACTTGACGAAGCCCCAGGCATCGACGGTGACTGCAACACCCGTTGCGCCGGGGATCATGATGCAGCCGAAGTCCTTGCCTGCCACCTTGCCAGCGTTGCGGAATTCACCCTTGATCCAGTCACCGTGGATCTGCATCAGGGCTTTGCCCGTGATGACTAGGTTCGTCGTATCGTTCCAGGGGCGATTGGTGGCGGCTGGATCCGCATGCTGCTGGAACTGACGGACGAGATCGATCGTCTGCTTCAGGCCGGGATCGTCGAATACGGTTTCGTCGGGTTTCTCGGCATAGAACTTGTCGTAGACGTCGCCATGGAATGCGGCCATGAGCGCGTGCAATAAGTAGCGCTCCTGCCATTCCTGGGCGCCAATCGCCAACGGGATGAAGCCTGCTGCCTTTACCTTGTCGAAGTCCTTCCAGACGTCGTCCATCGAGGTCCACTTCGTCGGGTCGACACCCGCCTTCTGCGCGACCTCGAGATTGTAGTAGAGCATGCCGTCGATCTGGACACCGATCGGAACCTTGACCATCTTGCCGTCGACAGTGATCGCCGACTTCACTGCAGGCGGGAAATTGGCCGTCGCCCCGGACCTGTTGAAGACATCATCCATTGGCACGCCCAGTCCCATGCCCGCCAGATCGCGGTACAGACCAGGGATCGAGTCCATGAAAGCGTCGGGCGGAGTACCACCGGAGACCATGTTAACGACGGTGACGTTCGCCCCGGTGTCGTGGGCGATGACGTTGAAGTCAGACCACTTGATGCCCTTTGGCTTCAGCGCATCGATCAGCACCTTGATGGCCGCCGTTTCGGACGGAGAAGTCCAGGTGTAGTTTACCTTGAGCTCAGTATCCTGAGCCAGGACGGGCGAGGCCAATGCTGTCGACAAAGCGAGCGCTGCGGCAATTCCATAGGCTTTTGCTTTCATTACGTCTCCTCCTCCACAAGGTGGCGCCGCTTAAAGTCGGCGACCAGTTTCACGACTGAATAGATTGAGCACGCCTGCCGGAACGTGCACGGTGGGCGTCTGCGAACCATTCAGACGGCCCATCACACCGGGATCCGATCGCACCGCGATTGTCTCCTTTGGCGAGAACGTGAGGAATGCTGTCGATTCTGCGCCGGAACGCTCGACCATCTGCAACGGCAGCGTCAGCGCAGTGTCTTGGCCCCGTGGAGATCCCTCATCGGGTTCGACGGAGATCGACTCCGGCCGGAAGCCCAACGTTATGCGCGTGCCGTCCGCCGGAGCGGTGCTCCAGTCGTAGGACGAGAGATCAAATCGCGCGTCGGCATGTTCCGCTGCAGCGACCGGACGCCCCTGATCGAGTCTGATCGTGCAATCCAGGAAGTTCATGCCAGGAGATCCCACGAACCCGGCGACGAAGACACTCTCCGGACGATCGTAGATTTCGGTCGGTGTGCCGATCTGCTCGACGAGCCCCTTGTTCATCACGGCGATGCGAGTGGCCATTGTCATAGCTTCAACCTGGTCGTGCGTGACGTAGACGATCGTGTTCTTGAGTTCGTTGTGCAGCTTCTTGATCTCGATACGCATCTCGTTGCGGAGCTTGGCGTCGAGGTTCGAGAGCGGTTCATCAAAGAGGAAAAGCCCGACCTGCCGCACCAGTGCACGCCCGATCGCCACGCGCTGCCGCTGACCGCCGGACAGCTGCGCGGGCTTGCGGTCGAGCAAGTGTTCGAGCTGCAGCATCTTTGCCGCCCAGGCGATACGGCGGTCGATCTCCTCGGCAGGAAGGCCGCGTGCTGTCAAGGCGAACCGCATATTCCCGCGCACGGTTTTGGTGGGATAGAGCGCATAGGATTGGAACACCATCGCGAGCCCGCGGTCTCTCGGATCGAGATCCGTCACGTCGCGGCCGTCGATGATGATCTCGCCGTCCTGAGGCTCGATCAGGCCAGCAAGAAGGTTGAGAAGCGTGGTTTTTCCGCAGCCTGAAGGGCCGAGCAGAACAAGGAATTCCCCGTCATCGACGTTGAGATTGAGGTCCTGCAGAATGACCAGTGCACCGTAGGTTTTGAGGATATTTCTGAATTGAACGACGGACATGTGTTCAGCCTTTCAAAGCGCCGGCAGTAATGCCCTGCACGAAGAGTTTGCCCAAGAGGAAGTAGATCAGCAGTGGTGGCGCTGCGGTCAGCAGCGCACCTGCCATGATGACGTTGTAGACGGCGCCCGAGGTCGTCGTTGAACTCATGTTGTTGAGCATGACCGTCATCGGCTGACCCGTAGCGCCGCCGAAAGTTGCGCCGACAAGAAAGTCGTTCCAGATACCCGTCACCTGCATGATCAGAACGACGATCAGGATGTTGCCGGACATCGGAAGGATGACTTCCCGCAGGATGACCCAGAAGGAGCCTGAGTCGATCATCGCGGCCGACATGAGGTCCGACGGCAGTCCGCGGAAGTAGTTGGTAAAAATCAGCGTCAGGATCGGTAGCGCCAGGGCGGCGTGTACCAGCGCGACTCCCCACACGGACCCAAAAACACCGAGCGTCGAGGCGATCTTGATCAGTGGAAACATGATGACCTGGAACGGAACGAAAGCGCACACGAACATCGTGAAGAGAAGTCCGTTGGCCCACCTCACCTTCCAGACCGCCATGGCGTATCCGGTGACCAGGGCGATCGCGATCGACAGGATCAGGCTCGGCGCGAGAATGTAAAGCGAGTTGAAGAAGCCCATCGACAACCCGGTGCACACGGTGCCCGAGCAAGCTTCGAACATCGCGTAGTGCCAGCCCTCGACAGTCCATGTCTGCGGGAGGGAAAAGATGTTCCCGAGCCGGATCTCGTCCATCGACTTGAAGGCGGTGACGATGATCACGTAGAGCGGCACACAGAAGAAGGCGGCTGACATCGCAAGGAAAGCGAAGATTGCCAGCTTGGGGCCAAAGCCTTTTCTCTTTCGGCGTCGCGCTACGGGGGCGGCCACGGCCTTCGAGACGGAAGTGGCTTGTGTCATTGTGTCGATCCCGGCACTCATGATGCAGACCTCCGGCGCAGGAGAACGAATGGCAGGAACAGCAGGCAGGTGATGATCAGCAGCGATGTGGCGGCGGCACTCGCGTATCCCAGGTTCTGTCTCTGCCAGTAGCTGTAGATCGCGAAGAATGCAGGGACGAATGAACCGCCACCAGGGCCGCCGTTCGTCATCGCCACGATCACCTCGTATGCTTTGACGACACCGATCGACAGAAGAAGAATGGACGTGATGAAGGTCAGCTTCATCATCGGTATGATGACTTCGACATAGAGACGCCACATCGGGATCCCGTCGATGCGCGCAGCCTGCCATATTTCGCTGTTGATATTCTTCAGCCCCGACAGCATCAGCGCCATATAGAAGCCTGTGCTTTGCCAGATGGAGGCAATGATGATGCCGTACATCACTGTTTCCTTGGACGAGAGCCAGTCCAGGTTCAATCCTGTTAGCCCGATGGATTCAGCGGCGTGCTGTAGTCCGAGCGAAGGATTGAAGAGCCATTTCCATACGATCCCGGTGACGATGAGCGAAACCGCCAAAGGATAGAGGAAGACCGTCCGGAAGAGCGACCGCCCCAGGACTTCCTTGTCAACGAGAACGGCGAGCACGAACCCGATAAGAATGGACAACAGGCTGCCGATTCCCAGGATCACCATGTTCTGAAGCGACAGGGCCCACGCGCTGTCCCTAAATAGGCGCGCGTACTGCGATATGCCGCTGAACTCGTAAGTGGGAAATCGACGGCTGCTGGTGAACGACAACATGATCGTCCACCCAACAGATCCAACAAAGGCAAAAGCGGTTACAGCAACAGCCGGCGCAAGGGCGAGCTGAGGCGTAATGCGACTCCAACGGGTCGGCATTCCGAAATCCTCCATTTTTTTCGCTGCGAGAGCCCTCCTCGGCCCTGTAGTAACGCTGCGACACTTGCTGTAGTAACGTTACTCCTGCATTGATGCAAGTGGATTCTTTCAAAACTTCTGAGATCGGACTTTATGTCGATGGGACAACGGAAAACCACGCTGGCCGACATAGCTGCGAAGACCGGCTATGGAACGAACACAGTGTCGCTGGCGCTGCGCGGAAGTACACGCATCTCCCAGGCTGCAAGAGACCTGATCCGAAGCGCTGCCGCAGAAATGGACTATGTTCCGAACCAGATCGCACAGTCCCTTGTATTGAACCGCAGCAATACAATCGGTCTGATCCTTCACGAGATTACGAACCCAGTCCTGACAAGCGTCGCACACATGGTTCAGAAAACTCTCGGCAAGCATGGCTATAGCGTGTTGTTCGCATCGTCCAACGGCGATCCTGAGGAGGAGCTGCGAGCAATCGCCGCATTCCGCTCAAGGATGGTCGATGGCCTTTTGATCTATCCAATCGACCATTCAAAGCTCGATCATCTGAAGGCGCTTCGGCGAAATCATTTTCCGACAGTGCTACTCATCCACACAGAAGCCGAGGATATCGACGCAGTAGGCATCAACGAACGCCAGGGGGCATTTGACGCGACAAGGCATCTCATTGAGCGAGGGCACCGTCGGATCGGAACGTTGGGGCCCGCCTTCACCGCATCGATAGGAAACGTCGGGAAGCTACAGGGCTATCGACAAGCGATCGAAAAGGCCGGCCTCCCTTACGATCCAGAACTGGTTGCAACGCCCTTTGATCACTCGATAGAGGCCGGCGTTCGTGCAATTGAACAACTCATGGCCGTTAAGAACCGGCCTACTGCGGTATTCGCAACAAGCGACCTGACCGCACTTGCGGCGCTTCGTTGGGCGGCCAAGACCGGAACCAAAATTCCGGACGAACTGGCCATCGTGGGCTTCGATGACACAGACTATGTTGCCCACGCCTCAACACCAATTTCATCGATCCACAATGATGTCGAACAGCTCGCAACGGCGGCAGTGGAAAGGCTTCTTTATCTGATTGATAACAAGGAAACCCTCCCGCCCGCAATTTCTAAACCGACGCCAGGAGCGCTCATCGTGCGCGAAAGTTCATAGGGTTAAACTCCACCATGCTTATCACCAATAGCCTGCAGGATCGAAAGCATATGGACGATCGGTTTCACCTTTGGCTCCAGCGTTGGTCACAGATGTTTAATTCATTGCGAGATCAAAGCTTACAAAATCACGAAGCGAACAGCTCCCTTTGATGTCGGACGAAGAAACGTTGATGGTCACGCGCGGCGCCTAGGCACGACCTTGCATTGCCTGCATCATCATCAGCATATTATCGGTCAGTCGTGGCGGATTGTCTGTGTCGACCGCGGGCGCGGTCACCTTCTGGCGATGCGGGTTGCCACCTTGGGCGAACTGAGGCGCCGACATTTTTCCATGTTTATCTCCATGGCCAGGACAAGCACCATCTTCGCGGGACATATTCAAGCTCCGTTTCAGCGACGAAGTCGACTTGCACTCTTGAACGGCACAAAAGCGAACTTGTTCCGGCTTAGGGTCGGCTGCATCCATACGATGTTCTTCGGCCGTCCATCGTGCCCGATTGGCGCCTTCTTCTCACTTGCGCTTGTAAAGCAATCCGAGCCACCCGGTTGATGGGGAACGAGACATAACCAGCACGGCGATGGCTCAGCTTTCGCCGAAATCCGAAATGCCCACTTCGGGCCGGGGACGCCAGCTTCGACGCTGGTGAGTGTCCCCGAAACTTCGCCGTCGCTCCGTGTCTTTCCGCGAGTGCCTCGTCGGGCTTGGATACGGCCGAAAACAGTATGCCGCCGCGTTTCAGTACTTTGAACGACCGCGCTTGTGATTTTCCGCCCACGAAATCCATCACGGCATCTATACCATGGAGTTCGTCCTCAAAACGCGTTGCCTTGTAGCCTATAACGCGCCCTGCTCCCAATCTGGGCCGAGGTGCTTTTGTGCCTCGAGTAGCGAGGCGGCGGCTGTATACCCACCGCTCATTCCGTCTAGGAAATGAAGATGCGCCCCGCGTGCGCCACTCGGCACGAGGCAGGTCATCAGGGCGTGAGACTGACGATGGAGGCCGAAGTAGACTTCTCCTCGTTGGTTTGCCGAGGTCAGGAACGCTTCGACAATGTCTACCTGCTCTGGCGTACAGTCCAGGGTCAGACGAAGGACATCGTCATACCTCCTGTAGTCCGAATTCAGAACGACGTCTGCCCATCCCTTGCCGCCAAGGTAGTCAGCGGCGTCCTTGCTAATCAAAACATCGTCCGGAACGGGGCGCGATGAGCCATCGTTAACGCCGAGCGCAGTAAGCAGACGCCCAGCCAACAGGGCAAAGACCTCCGGCTTTGTGTGGTCCCGTGGCTCCACAAGTAGGGAAAGGATGTCGCCGCGCTGACTTGGGATCGGTGCCCATTCGCAAGTCAAGCCTTTCAAATCTGGCGCCGCATATTCCTCGCATGGCAACAGCACGTGATGTCCAGCTTTGATCTCACGGTCGACCCAGGTCAACCCGCCGCCAGCGAACATGGCATATGCGGCCGTCTCCGAGGCAGCGTAGCGCGCGACTTTTACGTCACTTCCGGCTGCCCGTATATCTTTGACGGCAACGAGGCCGATCCTGAGATTGAGCCGCAATTGATCGCGAGCGTATCCCGCAACGCGCCGCAGGACACCGGTGGCGATTTCCTTTGCATCGGGGTCGAAGGCAAATGCTGCACCGTCGCCGCGAAATACGAACGGAAACTCGAAGTTGCCAAAAGCATTGCCGAGTGCCGCAATTGCCGAAGCGCCTGCGAAATTGACATCCTTGTAGTGCCCATGGGCGATAGCTGATGTTGAATCGATGACGTCGGTGATGCCAATGAACCAGTCGTCGGGCAATGGAGTGTAACTTGTTGTGTCCAGCAGTTCAGCGAAATCGCGGCTGGCCTCAGGCTGTCGGAATTCTTTGTCCATTGAAGCCTCCTACCCTTCAAGTTTCCAGCCGGGTCTGCCATGGCGGCAGACCCGGCACGTCCTTCAGATAAGGGTCGTCACGACATCGACATTGCCGTGCGTTGCCTTCGAGTACGGGCAGATGTTGTGGGCATCATCCAACAGCTCGGTTGCCACTGCGGGGTCGATGCCAGGCACGCTTACATTGAGCCGGGCACTGAGGAAGTATGCGCCCTCTTCGAGGTTCAGGTCAATTTCGGCATCGACCGCAACTCCGGCTGGAAGCTTTATGTGCTTTTGCGAGGCAGCATACTCGATTGCACCCATATAGCAGGCCGACCAGGCCGCGCCGAACAGATTTTCTGCGGCAGGATGTGGCTGCTTCATCTTGATATCGAGGTAGCCATCGCTGCTGCGTGCGCCGCCATCGCGGCCGTTGGTATTGTGCGTTTTACCGGTGAACAGAACCTTGTGGGTCATTTTCAAATTCCTCTGTGTTGGTTGAATGTCTGCACCCTTGTGCTGCCAACAGAGATACTGCCGCATGGCCGAAATCGCACGTTAGGCGTTGTTAGACGTTGATTGCCGCGGCTCCCCAACAAACAAGGATTAACAACGCCTAACGTGAGCGACGGCCCTCCTCCGCGTAGCTTTTACGGCAGCACAACCGTGCAGACGTCAGTCGCCACTTCTCGAGGAGAGAGACCATGACCGCCACCAGAACCGAAACTATCGACCTCAACCGACGCCGACTTCTAGGTGCAGCCGCCACCGGCATCGCTGCACTCGGTATCGCAGACTTGTTCCCTGGACGTTCCTTCGCATCGAGCGATGCCGAAGCTATCCGCCCGTTCCGGGTCAACGTTCCGGAATCAGATCTTGATGATCTTCGTTCCCGGCTCGCCCGTACCCGTTTACCGGAAAAAGAAACGGTCACCGATTTCTCGCAAGGGGTGCCGCTGAAGACCATCAAACAGGTGTTGCGTCACTGGCAGACCGACTATGACTGGCGCAAGGTCGAAGCCAGGATCAATGCCGTGCCAAACTTCATCACGAAGATTGACGGCCTCGATATCCATTTCATTCACGTGCGCTCGAAGCATGAAAATGCATTGCCGCTGATTGTGACGCATGGCTGGCCTGGATCGATCATAGAGCAACTGAAGATCATCGGCCCGCTGACCGACCCGACGGCGTACGGAGGCGCGGCCTCCGACGCGTTCCATGTGGTTATACCGTCAATGCCCGGATATGGCTTCTCCGGAAAGCCCGACGCCACGGGCTGGGGGCCGGAGAAGATCGCGACTGCCTGGATCGCCCTGATGCGGCGGCTTGGATACAAGAACTTCGTCGCTCAGGGTGGCGACTGGGGAGCCGTCGTCACCGACATGATCGGCGTGCAGGCTCCGCCCGAGTTGTTGGGTATCCACACAAACATGCCGGGAGCAATTCCGGAGGAGATCAACAACGCGTCGTTTGCGGGCGCTCCCGCTCCAGAAGGGCTATCCGATGAGGAACGGGCTTCTTACGATCAACTCGTTTTCTTCTACAAGCACGTCTACTACGCCTTCCTGATGGGAACGCGTCCGCAGACACTTGCGGGCTTGGCTGATTCACCGATCGCTCTTGCGACATACATGCTCGACCACGATGCCCGAAGCCTCGAGCTTATTGCACGCTCCTTCGATGGTCAGAAGGAAGGCCTGAGCCCGGACGATGTGCTCGACAACGTCACGCTCTTCTGGCTGACCAATACGGGCGTATCGGCCGCTCGTCTCTACTGGGAAAACAAGCTCGCGTTCTTTGCTCCCAAGGGCGTCAGGGTGCCTGTCGCGGTAAGTGTCTTCCCCGATGAGCTTTACCAGACGCCGCGCAACTGGGCCGAAGCCGCCTACCCCAACCTCGTCCACTACAACAAGGTGGCAAAAGGCGGGCATTTCGCGGCCTGGGAACAGCCCAAGCTGTTCGTCGATGAAGTGCGGGCCGGTTTCCGCAGTTTACGAAAGCCTGGCTGACTTCGTTCGGCGCGCGCATGGCGCGCGCCTTCCTCCTTTACCAGGGTATGATCATGCAACATGTGCATACTGCCAAGACAGAGACGATTGGCAGCCGCGAGAACGGCTTCGCGCGTAGCTCAGATGGTGCTATCGACATCAGGCTTTCAGCTCCTGCCGGTGATCGGTTTGGCGCGAACCCGGAGCAGCTTGTCGCAATCGCCTGGTCGGCGAGTTTTGCGAGTTCGCTCAATCATGTCGCCGACCACAGGCGGATCAAGCTCCATGCGGACATAAGAATACATGCGAGCGTGGATCTATCCTCGGACGATGACGGATACCTCGTCGGCATTCGCCTCGATATCCGCCTGCCGGGACTTGATCGCGAGATTGCGCTGGCTCTGATTGAAGCGGCTCGCAACGAGTGCCCGTACTCCCGAGCGACACGCGGTAATATCCAACCTGTATATAATCTCCTTTGAGCAGACGAAGCATAAAGTTGGACAGCTCTCCGCGATGGTTCCAATGACGGCGTTGGAGTATAACGAGGGGCAGTAGGGTTCCTTAAGGGTAAGTCCATGACGCGGGCTATTGGCGATGCATCGAGTGACCTGTCCTTCGGCCCCTTTCGTTTGAACATCGGCCAGCGGCTCCTTGCGAAGGAAGGGATTCCTGTCGAGCTTGGTGCGCGAGCGCTGGACCTTTTGATCGCGCTTGTATCCGCTCCTAACACTCTTTTGAGCAAGCACGACCTGATGTCTCAGATTTGGCCGGACGTCGTCGTGGAAGAAGGCAACCTGCGCTTCCACATGACTGGACTACGCAAAGCCCTCGGTGACGGCCAGGATGGCGCTCGCTATATCACCACGATTCCGGGCCGCGGTTACTGCTTCGTCGCGCCGATCACAGGTTTTGTCAGGGCGCCGACCATTAGTGATGGCGAGGTAAAATTCAGGCACGCCAATCTTCCCAGCCGCCTGGAACGCATGGTCGGACGGGAAGATGATATCGCCCAACTTACAGACAGGCTCTCCAGATTTCCCATCGTTTCCATCGTGGGAGGTGGAGGCGTCGGGAAGACCACCGTCGCTGTAGCATTGGCCAATCATCTGGCAGCTACCTTCGATGGCGCTGCCGTGCTTGCTGATTTCGGCATGCTAAGCGATCCATCACTTGTTTTGCCTGCCCTCGCGTCCATGTTGGGAATACCTGTCGGCTCCGATGATGTTCGCCCAAGCTTGCTCGCCTATCTGCGTGACAAGCATGTTCTCCTTGTTTTTGATACCTGCGAGCACTTGGTGGACACCGTGGCGGATCTTGCAGCAAGCATCATTGACGCCGCACCGCAGGTCCGCATCCTGGTCACCAGCCGCGAGGCTCTCAGGATTGAAGGCGAGAGCATCTACAAGCTGGACACCTTGGCCTGCGCGCCGGACGACCGGGAAGTCACTACTCAATCAATTCTCTCCTATCCCGCGTCCCGATTGTTTATGGAACGCGCAGCCGCAAGCGGAGCTGCCTTAGCGATAACTGACGAGGATGCGTCTATCATTGCAGCGATCTGCCGAAAGCTCGACGGCATGGCGCTTGCTCTGGAACTGGCGGCAAGGCGCGTCGAGACTTACGGCCTGTCGCAGACGTCTGCTCTTCTCGATCAGCATCTTGCCCTGGCATGGGTGGGATCTCGCAACGCGCCGCCTCGTCAGAAGACCCTCCAGGCGACACTCGACTGGAGCTTCGGGCTGCTATCGGACCCGGAACGGACGATTCTTCGAAGGCTGGCAATTTTTGTTGGCGATTTCACGCTTGATGCGGCCTGGGAGGTGATTGGCACGCCTGCCCTTGATCGCCCTGCCCTCTTCGGTGCAATTGATAGCCTTGTCGCTAAGTCTCTGCTTAGTGCAAACTCTTTCGGCGCGATGATGCGCTATCGACTGCTTGATACCACACGCGCCTACGCGCTGCATGGGCAGACAAAAGACGATCGCGCTGAACTGGCAAAAAGCCACGCATCGTACCACCGACGCTGGCTTGAGCAGTTTGGATCGGATTGGCCAACGCTCTCGAGCGGCCCCGAGCGGCTGCCGTATTTCATCTGCATTAACAACGTCCGGGCGGCCTTGGAATGGGCGTTCGGCGACAACGGCGACGTTGACGTCGGCATCGGGTTGGCCGCCGCGGCTGTCCCTGCATTTCAGGCAATGTCGCTCTTTCCGGAATGCCTTCGCTGGTCGGAGCTCGCCCTTTCTGCAATGGGCGATCATCATCGGGGAAGCCGTGAGGAGATGCATCTCCAAGCTGGCCTCGGCATCTCCCGAATGTATCTCCTCGGTGGCCGTGACACGCTCGCCGCGCTCACCAGGAGCCTAGAGATAGCCGAACGACAAGGAGATGCGGTCGATCAGTTAAAGGTTCTCGGCCCATTGAACATGTTTCATCTTCGAACAGGAGATTTCAAATCAGCGCTCCAGTGTGCTTTCCGCTGCTCTTCCGTCTCTAGGGAGACAGCAGAACCGTCCGCGATTTCGCTGGGGCACTTCTTTCTCGGCAACTCAATGCACTTCAGCGGCGAACTCGGCCACGCCAGGCTGGAACTGGAGGCCGCGTTGTCGAGCGATCCGCCGTTGCCGATGCGGGCGCCGGGCAGCTATGTCGGCTTCCAGGGTCGCGGGCTTGCCGGCGGAATACTGGCGAGAAACCTTTGGCTGCAGGGCCTTCCTGATCGAGCTGAAGCCCAGGCGCGACAGACAATCAAGGAAGCTGCGGCGGCGGATCATTCGTTGACGCTTTGCATCGCCCTGCTCGGTGGCATCGCAGTTTTCCTTTGGCGCGGCGACCTAGACAGTGCGCAGGAACACATTGATTGGCTGATATCGCGTGCGGGGCTGCACTCCTTGTCTCCGTACGTATCAGTTGCGAGAGGGTTCGAAGGAGAAGTCGCCATCCGGCGGGGTGACCCCAGCGCAGGGGTCGCTAACGTCAGTCGATGCATCGAAAGGCTGCATGCGTCGACCTATGAGGTCTTCACCACCATGTTGGAACTCTCACTGATCACGGGTCTGGCGGGGCTGGGCAAAATCAACGAAGCCTTGGAGAGGGTCGAGAGAACCAGGCAGCTGGTCGAAACCAACGGAGACTTCTGCTACACCCCGGAACTGCTGCGCATAAAGGGAAACCTTTTGCTATCGATTTCTCCTTCGGATGAGGCACGCGGATGCCTTGTCGGAGCCATCGACGCAAGTAGAAAGATGGGCGCGCGCGGATGGGAATTGCGCGCCTGTCGCGATCTTGCCGCTTTCTTGATGACCTCTGGGGAAAAAGAGAATGCAACGGCGCTCCTTCAGCCAGTTCTCGATCAGTTTGAGGAAGGTCGTACCACAAACGATCACGAGACCGCCGAGCGGGTGTTGTCACGTTCCCTATCTTAACTTATTCGGCCCAACCGAACTGGTACAAGGCTGTTGCCCTCTGAGGCGCACAGTCGCGACCACGCCTCAACTGACGATCACGCTCACGCACGCCGCTACGGGATCGATCTCGATCCCATCCTGATCGCTTCCTGACGGCATGTACTCATCGATCGAACACATCGGTCGATTGGTTTGTTCCTTGCGATGGTCAGCGCTTCTGAAAAGTCGATCTAAAATAGCAACTCACCAAGGGCAAGCTTTCTCAGCGCGACAGCGATATTCGCAACAAGTTCTTCCTTCCGTGGGCCATGATCGGGATAGCGGGTCAGATTATCGCCGTTGTGCATGAAGACGTATCCCCCTCGTCCTGTAACGGTTGGATACTGCCAAATCCAGTCGGCCGGTTTCGGATCATGCGCAGCCCCAACATCAGTCAGCCAGATTGCGCCGGGAGGGGGATCCGTCCAACCGCGCGCATATTGGCCGAAAATACCCTGCCAGCCGTCAAAACCTTCACCGAGATCTGAAAATATCCCGAACCGGTCATCACGGATACGGACCTTTATATTTTGGAAAGGGCGCGAAGGAACGGCATGGAATGGCGCCATGAACGGCAACCATGGCTGACACGGTTCCGCGCAAATGACAAGGTTTCCGCCTTGCTCCAGAAATGCAACAAGATCACCAGTCCGGCTCTTCAGAAAGAATTCGTCGTGGCTGCTTGGGATGTAGAGCGTGTCGGTTTTCTTCAGTAGCTCTGGACCCAGGCGATCGCAAGGAATGAACATTGGCTCGAAGCCGGCCCGTCGAAGGCTTTCTTCAATCCACTCGGGATACCATTCCGACGGGACGTTCGAGCATTGGAGATAGGTAAATCGGTTTTTCGCAGGCCGTTCGATACCGAGCTCGTGGTTCAGCCACGGATAGAATGATTGCAAGAAACGCGTGGTTGCCGGCATGAAACGCTGGCCGTTGTGCGAGTGCGGATCGAGCGATGCGAGAAGCAGGCGGCCACCGCCTGGCAATGATGGAAAGTCGAGAAATAGGCTGCCGCGTCCATCGCTAATCTCGAGAATGGAGTGAGCACCTTCCGGGAGGTTATAGGATCCGCCCCAGTGCCAACTCATATGAGAAAGAGGCATGCTGTTGGTAATGGGGTGACGTGGTTCGGATAGCTTGACCTCAAGCTGCTCGCCCTTCGTCCACCACAACCAATCGCGGCAGTTGCCCGGGCTCCACTCAAGCCCTGGAACATCAATCCAGTCTGCGTGGCCTTGCAGGCACACGATGAGAAAGCCACCGTCATGCAGATAGGCATTCAACTGGTGTGCATAGGCACGCGGCGCAGCTGGCTCCATGGCGTCCGGCATGACAACGGCAGCATAGGTCGACAGCTCTACCTTCGGCAGGTCGTGAATGTAGATGAGGTCGTCGATGTAGTATCGAAAGTCCTGGAAACTTCTCAGCTGCCAGCTATTGCCCCAGTGAATATAGGCGATCCCTTTCCTTGGCCCGGGGATCTCAGCCATTGGAACGAACCCCGTGATGACGGAACACGGGTGCGTAGGTATGCTTGGCCAGCCCTTCGAAATCTGCTCGTGCAATTGGCAGGTCGTAAAGGGCCGTCAGGTTTTCAGCGCTAAGGGCATCAGCGATCGGGCCACAGATATATTCACTTCCGCTTGTCATCAACAGAACGTCGCTGGCGATTTCGACTGCGTGCTGCGGCATGTGAGTGGAAAAGACTATCGTCATCCCATGGTTTTCGCGCAGGCGATCAAGCAGGGAGAGAACCGTGTCCTGATTTTTGTAGTCGAGCGCCGCGCAGGGTTCATCAAGCACCAACAGCTCACATTCCGAGGCCAGGGCCTGGGCAATCATCACCAGTTGGCGCTGCCCCCCACTCAGTAGATTGAATGTCTGGTCTTCCAGGCCGTCAATGCCGAGCATCTGGAAGTAGTGCCGAACGATATCGTAGTCCTTCCGCCCTGGCGCCCCAAACAGGCCCAGATGACGCGCTCTGCCCATAAGGCCGATATCAAGGGCAGAGTATGAAAACGGAACTTCGAGCAACTGCGGGACGTAACCAACCTGCCCAAGTATTGAAAGCTCCCCCGATCTCGGCTTGATAACGCCGACCAAAGTGTTGATCAGGGTTGTCTTGCCTACCCCGTTGGCTCCGAGCACAGCAAGGATCCGGCCGCGCTCCAGGCGCAAGCTGTAATTCGTGAGAATCGTGCGGGCACCGCGCGCCACGATGAGATCGCTCGCTTCAATCACTGGACCACCCTCCCTTGACGTGAATACGACGCAAGATCACCGCGAAAACAGGAACTCCGATAAGGGCGGTTATGATGCCGAGCGGAATCTCGGCCGTGGTCATGGTTCGCGCCAGATTGTCGACCATCAGGAGATAGATCGCGCCGAGGACGCCAGATACGGGAAGCAGCCTCTGGTGGTCGGCGCCCACGAGCGCGCGTGCGACATGCGGGATGACAAGGCCGACCCAACCGATAATTCCAGAGGTAGCGACCACGCCGGCCGATATGAGAGCCGAAGCGACGAGAACGATCCATTGCACGAGCACGACTTTCGTGCCGAGTGCCTTTGCCCTTTCCTCGCCGAGCGACAGGATGTTGATCTGGAACCGCAAGAGATAGATCACAATGGTGGAGGGCAGCACCGCCACAGACACCAGTAGCACGTCCAGGTAGTTGCTGGACGCTATGCTGCCCATCAGCCAGTAGGTGATGGCTGGCAGCTTCTGAAAAGGATCTGCCAGCAGTTTGGCGATTGAAATTGCGGCCGAAAAGAACGCGGAAATAACCACGCCTGCAAGAACCAGCGTCAGCATGCTTGTCCGCCCACGAACGGTCGACAGCAGCTTGACGAGAAGAACGCTGCCGATACCGAAGACAAAAGCCATGCTTAGCAAGAGATAGCCATGCAGGCCAAGGAGGATGGCCAAAGTTCCACCGAAGCCCGCGCCCGACGTAACGCCTATGATGCCTGGATCCACCAATGGGTTGCGGAAGAGCCCTTGTAGCGCCGCACCCGATACGGACAGGCCCGAGCCAATTATGATCGCGGCCATAATGCGTGGCAAGCGGACTTGCTCGACGACGACTTCCTGCACGGGTTCCCAATACGGAACCGTCACCGGATGCACATTGTCGATCAGGATGTAGGCGACGTCGCGAAGAGACAGATCATAACGCCCGATCGATATCGAATAGAAGATGGCCAGGATGAGGAGCCCGGTGAGGGCAGGAAAGACGGAAACCGCAGCGAGCTTCCGTCCGGCCCAACTCGTTGCCGCCGCCTTAGCCGAAGAGCTCGACATATTTGTTCGCCGGTCGGTTGCTTTCGGATTCGAGAATGGCCTTGACCTGATCGTCGCTAAGGCTGGCACCGTAGATCAGCTTGTAGATGTCAACGATCTGCCTTTTGAAATCGGGCGCGAACTCGGTCCCATGGGCGATCGCAGCGAGCCATTCCGACGTCAGGAAAATTTCCGGCGCGTCGGGCGTTCGGGCGAATACCGGCTGTTTGTAGACACGTTTTTCCTTGACGGCCTTGAGACTGGCGAGGACCGGGTTGTTGAAAAAGTCTTCGGGGGCAAGGTCACTCGCATAAGCCGGAATGACGATGATGTCGGGGTTCCAAACCAGTAGTTGTTCGAAATCAATGGTGCGCCACCATTCGCCACTTCCGTCCGCGGCCGGATTGGTCACGCCACTGAGCGCCAGATCCTGCGAACCGTTGGCGATCACCTGTATCTGATCAGCCATCTTGTCGATATGGAGGACCGACGGAAGTGCTGCCTTATCCAGCTTGCCGACCTTGCCTGCAAGCTCCTTCAGAGTATCGAATTGTGCCTTCAGGATGGCCTGTGCGCGATCGTTTCGGCCTGTCATATACCCAGTCAGTGTAATGTAGTCGAGACGGTCCTGTTCTGTGCAGCATTGCCAGCCAACCACAGTCAGACCGACACGCTCTAGCGGTTCGATGAGCTTTTCATCGTGGTTCCATTGGATCACTGCATCAGGCTTCTCAACGAGAATTGCCTCTACGTTCGGTACGAATCCATCTTGGGCAGCGGTTGCTTTTATCTTGCCCATTTCCGGTAACATCTCGGCATAGATGCCACTCGTGAAGTAACGCGTCAGTGAATCCTTGTTCATGGCAGAGATATTGTCCGCCTTCTCGTCAACGGAGCGATATATGATAGGCGCCGAACGGACGATCGTGACGACCTTTTCGGGTGGCTTTTCAAATGAAATACGCTTCCCGCGATGATCGAGAAATGACGTTTCTGCATGTAGCGTTGTCGGCAGGGCAAGCGAAAGGGACAAAGCCAGTACAGAAATAGTCCTTTGGCGGCGGGACATGAAACCTCCTTTGGCCAGCCCCCGATATCCTTTTATAAGAACTGCACTGGGCTAGCGATATTTTCATGAGTGTTTTAGTCATGTTAATTTGTCCTGTCCAGTATTCAGCGGTCTAAATTCCCGACCGATTGACCTGATATGAAGACCAATTACCGGGGCGCAACAGAAGGATCGAGGGCCAGTCCCCGCCGGCGAACCTGAGCGTGCCTCCCGATTTGGTTTCTTTACGAAAGCCGCCCAAGTCAACGATTTCGGGTTAATCCCCAGAGTCGCATCAGTTCAAGTGGCGCCGAGACCTCTGCCTTTAAGACGAAGGGGTCGGATCTGTGGAGGTTTCTCACCGGCAACCCGTGCCCGAAGCCATCCAGCGAATAGTAGGAAACCTGGGACTGTTGCCGCCCGTCCCACCTGACGAGACTACCCCACGACTTTTTAGTTGTTTTGGCGGTCGATGGTTCGATGTTGGCGACATTCAGCCACTGCGCAGCCGACGCCAGTGCGTTGTCGGGATGAACCGTACGGTCTCCCGTACCCTGCCAAATCGACACCGGTGGCCATGCCTTTCGCTCCGGCGAGACTGCCCGGATAAGATCGCCCCATTCAAGAGGCGAGCGAGATTGCCCCGTCTTCATTGCCCGCAAGGCCGATATAGTGTCCCTTGCGGCGCCAAAGGGCATTCCGGAAAAGATTGCCGCGCCGGAAAACAGGTCGGGATAGGTGGCAATGAGCGCCGAGGTCATGGCACCACCTGCAGAGAGGCCAGCCACATAGACCCGAGCCCGATCGACATGGTGGTGGGTGCAAGCATAGCTAATCATTTGCCGGATTGACATCAGCTCCCCGCGATCCCTCGCAACCATGCTTGGGCGAAACCAGTTGAAGCAGCGCTGACCATTGTTGGCTTCTCTTTGCTCGGGATAGAGAAGGACGAAGCCTCGCTGAGCCGCAAGCTTGGACAATCCGGTTGCACCATCCAGACTATCGGGCGTTTGCCGACAACCATGAAGAAAGACCACAAGAGCTGGCTTAGCGGGGAGTGCTTTTGGTACGAACAGCTTCATATGAAGTCGCCCAGGATTGCTTCCAAACCCAGTTACCTGCGTAAGCACGTTTTTTGGGTTGGCCGTGCGCCTTGGCTGTAGACCAATCGTCTTTGGAAGGTTTCGTATCAGCGACTTCTCGATCAGTCGGCGAACCTTCTTCTGACTTCTGAATAACCGAGAAAGCGAGCTTGAAAATTTGGGCGTCATAGGTGGGTCCCTTTTTGACGTCCTCGAAGCTTCTCCCACAGCATCCAGCTGCCATCGAAAGACCGTGTGCCCATTTAACTAGGCGATCACAGCGGCAATCCAATGGAAGTCAGGGAAACTGCGACAACAGGGACTGGCAAGTCCATGCAGACTACCCGCGAACGGAGAGATAGCAACTGCTACCAATGAAAATAGCCCTGCCGGCTGACTGACCAAAAAGGGGGCGGCGACGGGCGACTACGGGGCGATCTTCTTCGAGATCTATGTGAAGTAATATGCGTAACCAAAAAGCGGCGCGTACTCACGCGTTGGTCGCAGTTACTGGCTAATTCGATTACCGACCGGCCAGGCAGGAAAATGCAATGAGCCATGCGCAGATCAATCGGCTCGCCATAGCCGTCATGACATGAAAAAAGCGCCCGCCAGAATGTGGCGAGCGCTTAGAAACTCTATCGGCAGTACGGCGCCTTAGAGAGCCGTTGCGGCCTTCGCAACGTTACGAATGTCTGCCCGGTCGATGCCGAGATCGTGCAGTTCGCGATTGCTCATGCGGCCAAGCTCGGAGACCGTCTGACGGTACTTGCGCCAATTGTTGAAAGAGCGTGCTACGTTCATGATAATCCCCTTTCCTGGGCTTTCGAAGGCTAGCTGCCAGTCCGTGGCGCCTCGTTCGCTTCGATGAGTGTTATGTAGTGTTTCCCGAGGAGAATGTGCAGCGCTAAGACGCGATCCCAGCCATGCTTCAGTTGCATGGCTCCCTCAATAAATGGTTAAATTGAGGTCAGAGCGACTAGGCCACAGTTGGAGACGGTAGGCCTGCGAGCGGGCTCTTCGAGAGCGATCGTCACCACGATACCGTGGTGTACCCAAATCCTTGAGAGAAGAGCTGGACCACCAGCTCGTCGCAAGCAACGAAACGCTGGGTCTTGGTCCGTGCGGCCATTGATGGAAGACGACCTCTTTGAAAGTCGACGCGTTCAGTTGGTAAGAGAGATCCTCGCTGATCGCCGACAGAGCAGCAAGTTTCGGCCGTGCATTTACATTTTATAAATTAGTGTCTCCTAATATCCATATCGGAGGCATTCTCCAAACTTCTCTGTGAAAATAGAAACGCCTTGAGACCCGCCTCGGCGGGTCTTCTTTTTATTGCCGTCAAGTAAGCGACCGTCATTCACCATCAATAAGGTCCTAAATTCGCGCCAATTTCGCTGGTCAGAGCAATGCGCCGCCGCTGCTCTGCTGTCACGCAGCGATTTCGCCGTCAGTGCCTGAGCCACGCCATCTCTTGATAAATGCGGAGAGTTCCAATGCCGTCACTGGCTTGCTGAAATAATAGCCCTGCACCTGATCGCAACCTTCCTGCTTGAGGAATTCAGCCTGCTCCGGCGTCTCAACGCCCTCGGCCGTCGTGATCATTTTCAAGCTTTGTCCCAGACCAATAACCGATTTCACAATCGCGCCCGACTTGTCCTTGGTCTCCATGTCGCCAATGAAGGACTTGTCGATCTTGATCTTGTCGAACGGGAATGAATTCAAATATCCAAGCGAGGAATAACCGGTTCCGAAATCATCCATGGCAATTTTGACGCCTAGACGCTTCAGCCCGCTCAAAATCTCCAGGGCGGACGACGTGTCGTTGATCAGCACGCTTTCCGTGATCTCGAGTTCAAGACGTTCGGGCTCGAGCCCGGTGCGGGCCAACACTTGGCGAACGGTTTCGACAAGTTCTCTATTGCGGAACTGAACTGGCGAAAGGTTTACCGCCACGCGAATGTTGTCCCATTCAAGCGCCTGCTGACAGGCCGTCTCCAGAACCCACTCGCCAATCGAGACGATCAGGCCAGTTTCCTCCGCAAGAGGAATGAAATCAGCGGGAGAGACTAGGCCACGAGCAGGGTGACGCCAGCGGACAAGGGCCTCGACGGCGGCTACCTGATTTTTTCCGAGGTCAATCAGCGGCTGGTAGTGGACTTCCAGTTCGCTCTTAAGAAGCGCTTGGCGCAGGTCATATTCCAATGCTCTGCGTTGCTGCAGTTCGGCGTCCATCTGAGCTTCGAATACTCGATAGACCCCGCGCCCGCCCTGCTTGGCCCGATAAAGGGCAATATCTGCATTCTTCAGCAGTCGCTCGGGGTTGGTCTCAGTGGAATCCGCAATCGCAACGCCAATGCTTACGCCTACGTGCAGGTCCTGTCCGTCGATAACGAAGGGAGCGCGTACCACGTCGATCAATTTTCGGCTAAGTTCCTCTGCATCCCGGGGCTGAACGACACCGACCTGTATGACGGCGAATTCATCGCCACCGAGGCGAGCAACGGTGTCGTGCAACCGAACGCATCCCATCAGACGAGCCGACAGTTGCTGAAGCAGCAAATCGCCTGCCCCGTGTCCAAGTGTGTCATTCACTTCTTTGAAATGATCGAGATCGAGGCAGATGATGGAAACCCGGGGGTCTTGGTCGACCGTTGCGGCAAGGGCAATATTCAAGCGCTCCCGAAATAGCATTCGGTTCGGCAGACCAGTGAGCGCATCGTGATGTGCGAGGTGGGTGGCACGTTCCTGCGCTTGAACCTCCTCAGTGATATCAGTTGCAGTGCCGCGGAACCCCAAGAACTCTCCAGATGGCGCAAGGATCGGTCGCCCAGCCAGGCGACAGATGCGTGAATTACCCCCGGCATCATAGTAGTTGCAGCGCAGATCGCGAAAGGACGCATGTTCGTGTGTGCCGTCAATCAGTTGCCGCCAGCCATCGGAGTCCGTATCGCTGGAAAAAAACTGCTCAAGGGTTTTGCCAAGGATGTGTGATGCCGCCAGACCTGTCACATCGGTAAAGCGCGCCGAGAAATAAGCAAGCCTAAGATCCTTGTCGCTTTCCCAAATCCAGTCGGAGGATGCTTCGGCCACGTCCTTGAACCTGCCCTCGCTCTCCTTGAGAGTTTGTGCATAAGCATCGACTGTCTTGGCCGAGGCTTCCAAAGCCAATGTCGATCGGCGAGCGTTTCTGACGACGAGCACAGCCAATGCCGCAAGCACCACCAGAGCTATTCCAAGGGGAGGAAGAATGAAGCGAAGAAGCTGATAGCCCGGCTTCGGTGGCGACCAGGAAATTGTACCGAGAAAGACACGGTCCTGCGTCAGCAGTGGAATCGAGGCTTCGGCATCCTGTGCCCGGTCGAGGGAAATCTTCAGATCCGACAGGAGATAGTCGTGTCCCATACGATCAAGAAACTGCTGGTCCAGTCGTTCGGCGAAGACCAGCATTGTGAGGTCTTTTGGCCTGACAGTAGTTCGATCGATGGTTGGTGGCAGTATCCCATTCGCCGCCACCACAAAAATGTCGTTTCCTGATTTGATGAGGCTTGTAGTGGGGTTGGTCTGAATGGCGGCAACGTTTAAAAGATCGCGAAGGCCACGCGGCATCACTTCCAACGCGTCGATTTCTTTCGGCTGCCCGTCAATCAGCGCGTAGCTTGTCACGTTCCCGGGACGGACGACGAATGCCAGTTCATATCCAAGGTCTTTGTAGATATTCGAGCCAATATTGCCGTCCGTGGCGGCCCACTCCTTATCAGTAGCCCGGCTAAGATTGTTGTAGGCGTCCTGCCGGGTCGTATAGTCGCGCAGGTTCCGCCCAACCTCGCGGGCTTTCACTTGGAGCGCGGTGGTCGCAAGCCTGGTAGACGCCTCAACTTCCAGAACGTTCTGCTGGCGTGCCGACAAGACCAGGACGGTAATTACGACCAAGATCGCTACGACCATGACCGCAGCCATGGGGTAAACGATCCGTCGGACGAAATCTCGCCCTGAAAAATAGGCCAAATCGTTATTGAGACCGCGCATGCCATCCTCGCTTGGGTTGCGTGACACGCTACGGTGCAATTACAAATGAGGGGTTAAAAATAACTGTGCTTTTTCAGTACAGTTAATGACAAATATCGTCGAATGCAGCATTGCGGCCATGCGACAACCCGCTCTAGTGGGCCAAGTCATCTTCTACCTTCCCCTTCCTCCTGCGGTGATACCCGCCCTAGCGGTTATTGCTGATAGACCTGCACGTCGATCCGCGCGTTGAGTTAATCCCAAACGCGAAGATCGAAGCCTGCCCCATGGACTACTCATGCTCGCTTTTTGATCTCAAGCGTCCCGCGCTGAACCCGTCATAGATTCGCTACGGAAAGCCGTTTGCTCCAACCAAGGCAACCTCATCCGTGAACCTTGGCAACGACAATGCGAAAGCCATTGCCACGCCAAAAACCATCCGGTTCAAGGCTGCCTCGATAGGTACTGCAGGCCTTTAGCTTGCCGCTTGAAAAACACCCTCCACGCAGCACGCGACGAATGGTCGGCCCCGCATCTAGCGTTTCGCGGCCATCGTTAAGATACGGATACTTGTAATGTGGCGTCGCCATATCGTCGCCCCATAGTGTGGTTGCCCATTCCCACACCTGGCCCGCCATATCATAGCATCCGTAGGGCGACCTTCCCTTCGGAAACAAACCGACGGCGCAAGTGTTGTTGAAGCCGCTCTCTTCCGAGTTGGCCGCCTCATTCAGCCATTCTGCTCCCCAGGGATAGACAATCGTCTCTGGACCCATGTCAGCCATATCACCACGAGCGGCTCGCTCCCACTCCGGCTCTGTGGGAAGGCGGACCTCTTCATCCGCCGAGATCCTGCTCTCAAAACGCCAGCGCCGCGTCAACCAGTCGCAATAGGCAAGAGCGTCGCGCCACGTCAGATCGGTGGCGGGAGCGTTCCGCCGGTCCTGCGCCATCCCATCGGGGCTGCGCCAGAGGCGGTTCGTTTCACGGGCAAAAACTCCATAATCGCCGTTGGTGACCGGGTAGATACCGATCTGGAACGCGTCGATCGTGAGCTCATTCGGTGGTGCCGAATTCGGATGTGTGTTCGAGCCGAAAGTAAATGTTCCTGCGGGGACGCGGGCAAGCGCTTGCAGATCTCTGGGATCGCCCCAGCGCGACAAGATGCGCGCCGCCTGCTCGCGTTGTGGCGCGGGAAGACCGCCCTCGATGATCTCAAGAAGGTGTGGAACAATGCGGTCTTGTAGCGCACCTTCCGCCACCAGTATTTCAGCGGCAAGAAGTGCGCCGAGAAGCACGTCGTTTCCGTGGCCGGCCAGAAGGGCCTCGACCAATGCATCGACTGCAGCGACGCCTGGTAGCCGTACTGCAAGACTACGCAATACCGGCGCCCATAGCTCAGGGAATTTGCGAAATGAGGTGACAGCAGTAGCCGGAGGCTGCGACGCGAGATGGCGTGCGGCCAGCAATTGGCGGATGCGGGTGACAGGAAAAAGTGTAGGGTCGTCAAGACTTCCGTTGAGTGCATCAAAAGCCAGTCCGCAGACAAACGCCCCAGTTTTGGGATCGCCGGACACTTTGGACAGCCACCGGTCGGTGATATTTTCAGCCGTGTCGCCAGAGTCACCTGATATCATAGCCATGGCGAACTGCGCCGGATTGGCTGCCGCATCCCCCAGTGCGACACCGATTGCGTCGAGATCGAGACCCGCCAAACGGGTCGCCGCGGCGCGGCGCTGAGATTTAAGGAGCGGCTGGAGATCGAAACGCACGCAATCGGCCGGAAGTGGCCAGGTTTTAACGGCCGAGACTTCGCCAAGTGCCAGGAGCCTGACCTGCCTGTGACGCTTCTGAAATGCCAGCGCGTCATTCAACAACTGCAATCCGTCGTTTCCAGCGGCTTCGATCCCGTCAAGGATCAGCAGCAGCGTTGCATCGCCATCAGCAAGTCCGAGCTCTGAAATTACATCATTGCCCTCCCCCGGCGCAGTCTTGATCAGGTCAGAAAAGCTGCAAGAAGGCTCGATCTGCAAATAGAGCGGCAGCACGTTTGAAAGTGTCCAGTGCTCGTCGTGCACAGCGCCCAGGTCGTTACGCGGCACCGGGCGCGGAGCAATCGATGGCCCACCCTTCGCCAAATTGAACGCCAGATGTCGAGCAAAACTGGATTTCCCGCTTCCTCTTTCTCCCGTCAGGACCACGGCCGCATGGTCGCTTACCATCTCGAGTGCTGTGAAATAAACGGCGGGCTCGGGCTCGGCCTGGTCCTGCAGTTTTCGGAGACCCTTGGCGGCCTTGTCTTCGAAGGTGAAATTGACCAGAAGCGGGATATAGCCGGTTTTCAGATCAGCTACAGAACCATCCGGCAGGGCAAGCAGAGGTGCGTTGCCAAACTTGCGCGCTTCAGCAAGCAGCCTTTCCCGCGGGGCGACAAATGGCGCATCGTCATGACTGTTCATTGAAAAAGCTTTGCGACGTCCGGGTTATGAAACCGTTGAATCTCGATTGCGTAGCCCGCCGGATCCTCGAAGAAGAAGTGTTCGCAGAAGGTGCCACGCAACATCTCGGATTGACCAGCGACACCTGCAGCCTTTAGCCGCGCATGCCATCCTTCCACATCCTGAGAAACAATCGTCAATAGAACTGCGCTTTTCTCCTGATGCTTCAGATGACCGCGATTGCCATCGACGATGCCAAAATAACAATTCTCGGCGGTGCGGTAGATACGTGCGAGGCCCTGATCAAGCACCAGTTCGAACTTTAGCACCTCCTCGTAGAACGGGATCACTGTATGGATGTCGTCATAGTAGAAAAAGGTGATCGAATAGTCGTTTTTCATTGTCTCTCCTCAGGCGATGATCAAGGTGCCCTTGTGATCGATGGAAAGCCCAGCAATCTCTTTTCCTGCGGCGAAGACGTCGACGGGATGCACGAGATAAAGCCAAGGCGGGTTGGCATTGAGATAGGTCAAACATGCGGCATAGGCACGCTCGCGGGCGTGAGGCTCGACGGCGCTATTGGCGGCAGCGATCAGACGCTCAGCCTCGGCATCATCATAGCCTTGCCACCAGACAGCCCTTGTCGCACTGGAAATCTTGTCGTTCAGGATCCGGTAGGTACTGTGCGGCGACGAATCGAAGATGGCGAGATCGCCCATTTCCTTGCGCCCGATCTGGCGCGCGTATTCGGGCCTGTTCGTCTCTACCTCGATCTCGACCTCGAAGCCGACAGCGTCTAGCGCTGCGGCAACGAAGCGGCTCACTTGCAGCGCTCGCTCCGGCATGAAGGTCGGCGTTCGCAGTTTGATACGCTTGCTGCCTCCGATCTCTCGCAAGAGCTCCCGCGCCTTTTCGGGATCATAGCCAATTGGCAAGAGGCCCGCAGTCGCCATACCGAGGTGAAATGGGCTGACGATGCTCGCAGATGGAACTGCAAGGCCGTGAAAGATCTCGTCTGCGATCCGCGCGGTATCGACTGCGTAATTGGCCGCGAGCCGGGCGTTCGGAACCCGGAAGATGCCCTCCTGGCAGTTGAGATAGTACATGACCGACAGCGTATTGACCGCCCTTCCCCATTGGAATTTGGCGTCGAATGCAAGCCTCCCCTCCACTCTCTCGAGGTTGAGGGCGGCGTCGACATCGCCAGCCCTTAAAAGCGCGAGGCGCTTGTCTGCAGACGGTTCGGCGATGGCGACGACCCGCGTCGGCTCATCACTGCCAGACACCCGTTCCAAAACAGCGCGCGCTTTGGGCTCGAACTCCACGACTCGGAAGGGACCGGTCCCCAGAACGGGCTGACCATCGGGTGCAAACCGGCAAATGTAGAACTCGGTGAAGATATCGAGTATGTCGGCGATCGGGTGCTTGTTGCGCACCAGGATCGTGGTGTCATTTTCCGCGCTTATCTTGGCATCAGCCAGATAGCGGGCGTAAGACCATTTCATACCAAACGTGTCGACCGCATCGAGAATGCCGTCGATGAACCCGATAATATCGCGAGCAACGCAGGGCATTCCGTCATGGAAGGTTGCCCCCTCGCGAATTAAAAAGCGCCATTCGCGGCCGTCATCACTATAGGTCCAACTTGCAAACAGTGCAGGCAGGACGTTCCCGTCCTCCCATTTCAGCAGCGGTTCGAACACCAGGTTCTTCAGCGTCAGGACGCTGGTGTCGTCGGTGACACGCGGCGGCGGAAGGAAGTCTACCTTTTCGAGACTGATGGTCAGTGTCGACATTACGGGCCTCAGTCAATTTCGCTGCGGCGACGCGGATTGAACCAGTCCGCAAGGGAATCGCCTATCAGGTTGAAAGATAGCACGGCAAATAAGATCGCCGTGCCGGGGGCAAGCGCAACCCACGGCGCGCTTCGAACGAATTGAAGATTGGTAGACACATCCGCACCCCATTCGGCCATCGGAGGTTGGGCGCCGAGGCCAAGGAAGCCGAGGCTGGCCGTCTGCAAAATCGCGCTGCCAAGAGCCAAGGTCGATTGCACGAGCAGCGGTCCAAGACCGTTAACAAAGATATACCGGAACAGGATGCGGGGCTTCGGCAAGCCGAGCGAAATCGCCGCCTCAACATAGGGCTTGACGGAAATGCTGAGTGCCTGGCCGCGAGCAACGCGCGCAAATTGCGGTGCCAGCGTGATGGCAACGGCGAGCATGGCGTTCTCAAGGCTGGGACCGAAGGCCGCAGCCAGTGCTATGGCAAGGACGAGGGAAGGAAACGCCAGGATGGCATCGACGAGGCGCATGAGAATGGTGTCGGTCCACCCACCAGCAAAACCGGCAAGCATCCCAAGAGAGACACCAACGACAAAGGCGATTGCAACGACGCCGGCACCGATGGCAAGCGTGGCGCGGCCGCCGTACATAATGCGGGTGAACACGTCGCGGCCGAAGGCGTCGGTGCCCAACCAGTGACTAACACTCGGCGCAGCCAGCTTGTGCAGCACATCGAGCTTGGTTGGCGAGTAGGGCGTGATCATCGGTCCGAAGATAATGGCGAGCACCAAAATCACGAGAATGATGCTGCCTGCGAGCGCCAGCGTATTCTTTCTCAGGAAGCTGAAAAACTCTGACATCACGCTCACTTCATTTTCTTGCGGACGCGTGGATCGAGAAAGCCGTAGAGGATATCAACAATGATCGACGTGAAAACGAACATCAGCGCAAATACCAGTGTCGTACCCTGGATAACCGGATAGTCTCGGTTCTTGATCGCTTCGAACATGAAACGTCCGATACCGGGCCAAGCGAATATGGTTTCCGTGAGGATGGCCCCGCCCAGCATTTCAGCAAACTTCAGACCGATTACGGTGATTGCCGGCAGCAATGAATTCCGCAGGCCGTGACTGAGGATCACGTCGCTGCGCCGCAAGCCTTTTGCCTTAGCAGTGCGGATAAAGTCCTCACCCATTACCTCGAGCATGGTGTTGCGCACAAAGCGACCAAGTGTTGCCGCCAGAAACGCCGCAAGCACGGCAGTCGGCAGGATAAGGTGCTGAATTGCACTCCACACAGCGGCCCAATTACCAGTAATGATGCCATCAAGAATGGCAAAACCAGTGACTGGCTCAGCGACAACGAATGAACTCATGCGACCAGACACCGGCAGCCATCCGAGATAGGTAGCGAAGGTTAGTTGAAGGATCAGCGCCAGCAGAAAGGCGGGCATCGACACACCAACCAGAGATACGATGCGGGTAAGATGGTCAAACCCGGAATTGGGGCGGGTCGCTGATAGAACTCCGATCGGAATGCCGACAATGACAGCGACAATGACGGCCAGAACCGACAGCTCGATCGTGGCCGGAAGACGGATCAGTATTTCGTGTGCGACCGGCTGGCCCGTCTTCAACGACAAGCCGAAATCTCCCTGCAGTAGGCCGACGACGTAGTTTAGAAACTGAATGGGAAATGACTGATCGAGATCCAGTTGTGCACGCAGCGCTTCGATCTGCGCCTCGGTAGCTCCTGGCCCGAGCAGAGTGACGGCCGGATCTCCTGGAATGAACCGTACGAGCGAAAACACTATAACGAGCACAATACACATGACGGGTATTAGCGCGGTCAACCGGCGTAAGATGAAGCTCGCCATGCCCTGTCCATTCACATCGTCCGGGTGAGGTCAGCGCCGACACTTTGGCGCATATCGATTTAGAAAGAGATGCGCTTCGCAGCGCAAAAACCGGCGAGGCGGGTTACCCGCCTCGCCGGCTGCTTACTTCTTGGAAACGCCCCAGTATTCGTTGAGCGGCGGCGCGCTGTTGACGACGAGACCTTCTACATTGGCGCGAGTAAAGACGATCAGCTTCGGGCTGAACAGATAGGCGCCGGGAGCCCGCTTGACGATCTCTTCCTGCACCTGTTGGTAGAGCGATTTGCGCGTATTCATATCGACCGTCTGTTGCGCCTTGAGAATAAGGTCATCGAGTACTTTGTCCTCAGGCATTCGGAAAGTCATGGCCGAGCTTGCCAGCGACGAGAGATACCCGATGGTGATGTGTGCATCGGGGTCGTTATACCAGGGCTGGCGACCGTCGAGCGCGGCATCAAACTGTCCGGCCGTCTGCAGGGCGCGGTAAGCGGGAAATTCGGTCTGTTCGATCGTCGCAGTAATGCCGATATCGGCAAGATTGGCTTGCACAAAGGTGGCAACGGCACCCCACAGCGGTCCCTGGAAACTGTAGAGCTTCAAGTTGATGCTGGAAGGGTCGACACCAGCGTCTGCGAGCAGCTTTTTGGAAAGCTCAGGATCATAGGTCGGCGCCATCTCCTTGATCTTTGGATCGAAAGCCCAGCTGTTGGAGGTCAGCGGGCCGTATACGCGCTCGGCAGTTCCGCCGAAGACGCCAGCCAACAGACCATCGTAGTCGATCGCATGCGTGACGGCCTGGCGGACGCGAAGGTCGGCAAAGGGACCGTCCTTCTTGCTATTGTTGAATTCGAGCTGGCGAATGATCTGGCTGGACGTTTCGAGGATCTTGACGTCCTTGTTTTCCTTCAGCGCTTCAATGTCTTCCGCCGCGATAGCCGAAAGCTGCCCCTGTTGCTGCACGACATCCACACCGCCGCTTTCAAGCTCGAGGCGACGTGTAGAGGCCTCCGGGATGACACGGTAGATTATGCGCGAAAGCTTTGGGGCACCTCGGAAATAGTCGGGGTTTGCCTCAAGAACGACGTTGGTATCGGCCTGGGCGCTCTTGAATGCGAAGGGGCCCGTACCGACAGGGTTGGCGGCAAACTTGTCGCCGAACTTTGCCACTGCTGCCGGGCTAACGATGGCCGACTGGGGTTGAGCGAGGATCGACAGGAAGGCGGGATAGGGTTCGGAAAGGGTGATCTTCACTTCTGTAGGCGAGACGACTTCAATGTCCTTGATCAGATCAAAGGTCGCCTTCACGTAGGAATTAGTTGCTTTGGTGCGTTCAAGCGAAAACTTCACCGCCGCTGCATCGAAGGCTGTTCCGTCCTGGAATTTCACTCCCTCGCGGAGCTTGAAGTCGAACGTCTTGCCTTCGGCGGATACGGTCCAGCTATTGGCCAGCCGGCCTTCCAGCTGCTTGAAATCGGGCGCAGTCCAGGCAACCAGCGTATCAAAGACGTTGAGGATGATTTCGCTGCCTACGGGCTCGGCCTTATTGGTTCCGGGCTCGAGGCTGACAGGATCAGATGGGACCGCGATCACCAGCGTTTTCAGCTGCTCGTCGCTCTGCGCGCTGACCGATACCGCAAACATCGGAAGCGCGACAAGCGCCGCCGCGATGGCAAGTCCTTTAAACAGTTTCATTCGCACGACCCTTTCGCGGTCAGGCGAAGGCGCACCGAAGCGTCTCCGCAGCTACGTCGTATCAGAATGTTCAAGGGCTCGAGACCCTTCTGATATTCCACGAAATATATCATCGCTTCGTGAGCTGTAAAGCCTGAGATGCAAGCATTTTGAACAAGTAGACAATATAGCCCAAATATTGTGCATTTGCGGAAAGATTATTCCGCATTGCAATGATTTCGCAGAAAGTTGCGGCAGAATCCGTGGCTTAGGCTGGGTCGGCGCCAAACACAACCGGCCGCGCTGGATCGCTGACCCAGGCCGACCAGGAGCCAGGATACATCGCCGCGTTGATGCCGATTGCGGCAAGCGCGAGCACCGTATGGGCTGCCGACATGCCTGCGCCGCAATAGACCCCAACTGGCTTGCGACCGTCGGCACCGAGTGCCCGATACATCTCTTTCAGCGTCGCAGAATCTGCAAAGTTTCCATAGTCTGTAACATTGTCGGGTGCGGGCGCGCTGATGGCATGGGGAATATGTCCTCGTGGCGGTTGGCCCGCCAGCGATTGCCCGCCGATATAGTTCGGACGGATCCGCGCATCGAGCAGGACACCATCGACAGCAAGGCGCAGCGCCTCATCCGCGCCAATTTCATCCATATGTCCTGTCGTAAGCACGATGTTGCTTGTAGCCGGTGTCGCGACCTGAGATGTCACGGGAAATCCGGCTGCTCGCCACGCCGGAAAGCCACCGTCCAGCACTCGTACGTCAGGCAACCCCGCCCAACGCAGCACCCACCAGGCACGTGCCGCCGTCATGCTTCGATCCGCATCGTAGATGACAATCGTACTTTCCCCGCGCAACCCCCAGGCGCGTGCCTTTTCCTGGAGGTCGGAGATATCGGGCAGCGGCCGCTGCCCCCGCTCGATCGTCGCCGGCGATTGGAAATCTGTGTAGGCTTGCGTGTCTATGGCGCCCTCTATTCGTTCACCACTGAAGGACGGCTGACCACTATAAGGATTGATGGAATGTACCGCGATCACGGTAACATCAACACCTGTTTCGCGCATGTCGCGCAACTCGGCCGGAGTAAGCAAAGCGGCTTTGCGCAGGTCGTCGGTCATGTCGGTCTCCGGTTCATCAGGTCACCTTTGTACTGTGACTGCTTATATCACCGAGATGATTTGCTGATTACCTGGTGATTGCAACATATAAATATCTTACGTAATATACCACGAGATATTTTCCGTTTGACATTTCAAAAATTGCCCTGTGCAATGGGCATTTGTGAGACCCTGCCCATATCCGGAGCATGCCAGCGTGACAGTTCTTTTGGTCGAAAACCTGACCACGGCCTTTCGCAGGAATGGCGTGTGGACGCCTGTTGTCAACGATGTGGGTTTCAGCGTCGCAGCAGGCGAGACAGTGGCAATCGTCGGAGAATCCGGATCTGGCAAGAGCGTAACCGCGATGTCGATTATGCGCCTGCTTCCGGAGCGCAACTCGCGCGTGACAGGCAATGTCAGGCTTGGTGAGACGGATCTTTTGTCCCTGCCCGAGCGGGAGATGCAAGACATTCGCGGCAACGAGATCGCCATGATCTTCCAGGAACCGATGACCTCCCTCAATCCGGTGCTGACAGTTGGACGCCAGATTGCTGAAGCGATCGTGCGCCATCGCGGCATGTCGAAGCCACAGGCAAGGGCCGAAACCGTCCGACTGCTCGAGCGGGTGAGGATTCCAGCAGCGGGAAGCCGATTTGATGAATATCCGCATCAACTATCGGGTGGCATGCTGCAGCGTGTGATGATCGCAATGGCTCTCGCCTGCCGCCCCAAGCTTTTGATTGCTGACGAGCCAACGACGGCGCTTGACGTAACGGTCCAGGCAGAAATCCTGGCGTTGATCAAGGGTCTGCAGGACGAAGAAAATATGGCCGTTCTGTTCATCACCCACGACATGGGCGTGGTCGCCGAAATTGCAGACCGGACTGTTGTCATGTTCCGGTCGCGCGCCCTTGAGACAGGCGCGACCGATAAGATTTTTTCGCAACCCGCGAACGCCTACACAAAGGCGCTACTTTCGGCGGTACCGCGGCTTGGGTCAATGGAGGGGCGCGACTACCCGGCGACCTTCGCACTCACGGACACGGACACGGGAGCCGTTTCATCAGAACGCGAGATCGCGAAAAACGTTGCTGAGAATAAACGGCCGATCCTTGAGGTGCGCAATCTGGTCACGCGCTTCGACATCAAATCTGGACTGCTCGGACGCGTCACCAGTCGCGTTCATGCGGTCGAGAATATTTCCTTCGACCTCCACGAAGGCGAGACACTCTCGCTGGTCGGTGAATCTGGCTGCGGCAAGTCGACTACCGGGCGCTCCGTACTACGCCTAGTGGAGCCCGTCAGCGGTTCGATCCGCATCAATGGCGAAGACATCAGGGCACTGGACGCCAGAAAACTCCTGAAGCAGCGCCAGCGCATGCAGATGATCTTCCAAGATCCCTTTTCCAGCCTCAATCCGCGCATGCGTGTCGGCGACGCCATCATGGAGCCGATGATCACCCATGGCCTCGCCACAAAAAGGGATGCGCGCGATAGAGCCGCGGATTTGATGGAGCGCGTCGGACTGCAGGCCGACATGGCCGAGCGTTTTCCGCATGAGTTTTCAGGCGGGCAGAGACAACGCATCAGCATTGCGCGTGCGCTCACCCTCAATCCGGGGCTGATCGTCGCGGATGAAGCAGTGTCCGCGCTAGACGTGTCAATCAAGGCGCAAGTCGTCAATCTCTTGATGGAACTACAGGAGCAGCTAAAGATCGCCTATCTCTTCATCAGCCATGATATGGCTGTTGTCGAGCGCGTCAGTCATCGCGTCGCGGTAATGTATCTCGGCGAGATCGTCGAGATCGGCACAAGGTCACAGATTTTCAGCGACCCGCAACACCCCTATACCCGCCGATTGCTGAGTGCAGTCCCAATTGCCGATCCCGCGCGGCGCCATCTGCGTCGTCCGACAGATGGGGGCGAGATCGCAAGTGCTGTCCGTCCGGTCGATTACCAGCCACCGCTCGCTCAGTATTCTGAGCCTTCGCCCGGTCATCTCGTCAAGGTCGCCTAACGCAAGCCCGTCCAGTTAAAGTGTCAACCCGCCCTGCCCGGTGGCAACCAGTGCACCCAATATTCCCTGGCGGGTATTTTCGTTGTGCTCGATGATTGCTTCGCGCGCCTTTTCTGAATCGCGCTGACGCAGCACCGCGACAATACGATGGTGATCGTCATTGGTTTCAGGATTGATGTCGCGGACATGCGCACCCATGTAGAAGAGCCGGGCGCACTCCTCGAGGTGGCTCATCACGAGCGCATAGAGGCGCGGATTGCGCGATCCCTGTGCAATGGCCGAATGGAATTCCTGGTTGGAATCGACGAAGGTCTTGATGCTGACCTTCTCGCCGATCTCGTACCTAACATCGGCAAGCCGATCGAGCGCGTCGAGTTCCCCATCCGAGAGGTTCTTCGCAGCAAGGGCAGCAGCGGTTCCCTCCAGCATGCCGCGGATGGCAAAGAGATCGTTCATGTCCTTGATGGTGACCGGCGTCACTCGGTAACCACGGCGCGGATAGGCTTCCATGAACCCTTCGACACACAGGCGTGCAAGAGCCTCGCGTACGGGCGTCTTGCTCACGGAGAGTTGCTCTGCCAACTCCGGCTCCGACACCTCCATCCCTGGCGCAAGCTCTCCGGTTATGATGCGCTCTCGAAGAACGGCGTAGGCCGTCTCTGTCAACGACTTGCCACGCTTGCCGCTCGACCACTCCGCTTTGTTCAAAATCGATCTCCAGTTTCCCGTTCCGCCGGCGCTGCCATGCGAGCCTATCGAAAGCATATGCCAGCGACACGGCGATTTCCACGTACAGATCACATCTTACAACGAGCGCCAACAGAACTTTGACAACCCGTTTTTTCTGATATACTACGTAATATATTTAGAAGATACAATCCTCCTCCGCGCTGTCGTACCGCAGGTATCGTCTTGTCAAAAATTCTCGTTATCAATCCCAACAGCTCAGCGTCGGTGACGCGGTCGATGGAAGCCTGTCTTGGCGTCGTCCGCAACGTCACACAGCATGACATCAAATGCACAGAGCTGGCCAAGTCACCGCCCGGCATCGAGACGGACGCCCATGTCGCCTTGGTGGTCCCCAACATCCTTGAAGGCGTTGCCGCATCCTCGGCCGACGCATTCGTGCTCGCGTGCTTTTCCGATCCGGGGATTTCGGCGGTTAGAAAGGCCACCTCCCGCCCCGTCGTCGGGATTGCCGAAGCGGCCTATCTCTCTGCACTGGGCCTAGGCCAGAAATTTGGAATCGTTTCGCTTGGTCAATCCTCCATCGATCGACATTTGCGCTATCTAAAGGTCCTCGGTTTCGATGGCCGGCTGGCTGGAGATCGCTCGATCGACATGACGGTCGTCGAACTGATGGCGGGCGACGTCGTCAAGACCGTAGCGACCGCCGGACGGCTGCTGCGTGAGGAGGACGGAGCCGACGTAATCATCCTCGGCTGCGCTGGGCTTGGAGGTTACCGTCAGGCGATGCAGCAAGCCCTTGGCATTCCGGTCATCGACCCGGTGCAGGCAGGCGTCGCGCTCGCATGCACAACACTCGATCTGCAATATGGAAGGCACGCGTCATGACTTATGGCATAGTGATCCGCGGCACCGCCGTTTTGCCGGAAGGGCCACTTCAGAACGCCTGGATTGCTGTCAAGGACGGAAAGATCGCGGCAATCGGAGCCGGTGAAACGCCCGACGCGACAGAAATTGTTGACGCTGGCACAGATCTGATCATCCCCGGCGTGATCGACGGCCAGACACACGCTTGCAGCTATGGCGGCCTGCCGGGGCTCGGCTCGACAACACGCTCGGCGGTTGCTGGGGGCATCACCACGATCGTCGACATGCCCTATGACAATCCCGACCCGTTGAATTCGGTCGCCAGACTGGATGCAAAAATCGCCGCCATTCGCGAACACGCCCACGCTAACGTCGCGCTTTATGCCACCGTCATGCCCGACCAGTCGGTTGACGAGGTTGGGGGATTGATTGCCCGAGGCGTCGTTGCTTTCAAGATCTCGACATTCGAGAGCAGCCCGACCCGTTTTCCTCGCATCTCCTCGAGCCAGACCTTGGAAATCTTTCGGGCGCTTGCGGACACCGCCATTCCACTCGGCGTCCACAATGAAGATCAGGAGATCGTTCGCGCAAATATTACCGCTGCCAAAGCGGCTGGACGCAACGGCATCGAGGCGCACTCAGAGAGCCGGCCACCGGCTGCCGAATTGGCTGCAACAGCACAGTTCCTGGAACTCGGAGCGGCGGCTGGAGCCCATGCTCACATCGTTCACCTGACGACCACCCGTGGCTTCGATCTGGTAGAGAACTACCTGGCCGATGGGTTCCGGGCGACCGGCGAACTCTGCGTCCACTATCTCTGGTTCGATCCTGAAGTCGATGGTCCAAAGCTCGGCGCGAAGATGAAAGTCAATCCGCCGATTCGCCCTGGTCAAATCGGGCTGCTCTGGGACGATGTCGCCTCGGGTCGTGTAGCCTTTGTCAGCTCCGATCACTCGAGCTGGCCGATCGATAACAAGCTAACGGCGTCAATCTTCGACGCCGGCGCCGGTGTTCCGGGCCTCGAGACACTACTGCCTGCATTCTTTACCGGAGCTGAAGCGCGTGGTTACGACGCCGTGGCCCTGACCGTCGAACAGCTGTGCGAACGGCCTGCGAAGTTTTTTGGACTTTGGCCGCAAAAGGGCGCTCTAATCGTCGGTGCCGACGCCGATATTGCTGTTCTCAAAGCCGAGCCACATAACTGGGATTCATCCAAGGCGCATGACGAGCTGCGCTGGAGCCCGTTCGACGGGCGCGAGTTCAAAGTCCGCGTCGCCCGTACTTATGTGGGCGGCAAACTCGCGTGGGATGGCACCGATGTCGTCAATGTCCCCGGTGACGGCCAGTATGTTGGCCGCGGCACCTCCGCCTGGTTCTAGTGCATCCAATCAAGGAGAAAGATATGTCACACATCTCAACCGAGACGTCGGGCGTCTTCGTGATCGCTTGTACCCCGTTTACCGAGAACGGCGCCATCGATACCGCCAGCGTCGATACCATGATCGACTTCTACTACGAGAAAGGCGCCAACGGTCTGACGATCCTTGGCATGATGGGTGAAGCGCCTAAGCTTACTCAGGCCGAGTCAATTGCAGTCACCCGTCAGACTTTGGCACGCTCGGCTGGAAAGCCGGTCGTCGTCGGTGTCTCGGCGCCTGGGCTGGCAGCAATCGGCGAGCTGACGAAAGTCGTCATGGATCTTGGCGCCGCTGGCGTCATGGTGGCACCTCCGTCAAGCCTGCGGACCGACGACCAGATCGTCACCTATTATCGCACGGTCGTCGAAACGATCGGCACCGAAGTGCCTGTCGTCCTGCAAGACTTTCCGTTGGTGACGGGTGTCCAGATCAGCTCGAAAACACTCGTTACCATCTTCGATGCACATCCGAGCATCGTGATGCTGAAGCACGAAGACTGGCCGGGCTTGCAGAAAATCACCGATCTGCGCACGGCAGAAGCTAAGGGAAGCCGACGTGTGTCGATCCTTTGCGGAAATGGCGGCGTGTTCCTTCCTGAAGAAATGCAGCGCGGTGCCGACGGAGCCATGACCGGTTTTGCCTACCCGGAGATGATGGTTGACGTTTGCCGTCTTAGCAGAGACGGCAGGTACGAAGAGGCGCACGACCTGTTCGATACCTACTTGCCTTTGATGCGCTACGAACAGCAACCTGGTCTCGGCCTTGCAGTGCGCAAGTATGTGCTTGCCAAGCGCGGTGCGATCGCCAGCGCCACTCAGCGCCGGCCAGGTGCCCCTTTGAATGCAGCAGCGGCCGCAGAAGTCGAACGGCTGATCGCGCGCCAGGAACGCAAGCTAGGAGTTTCAAGGTAATGGATCTGCATATTTCGGGTAAGAAGGCACTGGTTCTTGGTGCAAGTCGTGGACTTGGCGCAGCGATTACAGCAGCGCTTGCGGCAGAGGGCGTCCAGGTTTTTGCAGCCGCGCGCACTGCCGACACGATCCCGCCAACTGAGAAAATCATTCCAGTTGCAGTTGATCTCTCCGACGCCTCTTCCGTTGTTGCTCTCATAGCAATGCTAAATGCGCAGGGCGGCGTCGATATCCTCATTAACAACTCGGGCGGTCCCAAGGCCGGGCCTGTACTCGGCCAGTCCAGCGAAGCCTGGCTTGGCGCGTTCCAAGCCATGGCAATGTCAATCTTCTCGATCACCGACGCGATGCTCCCTGGGATGATCGCCCGAAAATGGGGCCGTATCATCACCATCGGCTCGTCTGGCGTAGTCCAGCCAATCGCCAATCTGGCGCTTTCGAATGGTGTCCGTGCTGCTGTGGCTGGTTGGTCGAAAACCCTTGCCTCTGAAGTCGCCCGCCACGGAATAACGGTCAACATGGTCCTGCCGGGTCGCATTGCCACCGACCGCGTAGCGGAGCTCGACGGCCTGAAGGCAGAAAAGACCGGCACCAGCATCGAGGCCGTTCAGGAGGCATCGCGCAACGAAATCCCGACCGGTCGATACGGCACACCCGATGAATTTGCTGCGGTTGCCGTATTCTTGGCAAGCTCGCAGGCAAGCTACGTGACCGGGTCGTCCGTCCGCGTCGACGGCGGCATGATCAGAGGACTTTAGATAATGACCAATTTCGACGCTGTGCATGAGCGCCGGGGTACAGGCAGCTCGAAATGGAGCAAATACCCCTCGGACATCCTTCCGATGTGGGTCGCCGACATGGATTTTCCGGCTGCGCCCGAGATCGTCGATGCGATCCGTAACCGGCTTGAACATCCGATACTCGGTTACGGCGTGGCGCGCGATGAACTGCGGGCACGGATCGTCGCAGACTTGCAGTCCAAATACAGTTGGACAATTGCGCCAGGCGATATCGTCTTCCTTCCCGGAGTGGAACCAGGGTTTAACATGGCACTCAAGGCGATGTTAAAGCCCGGTGACGGTCTTGTCGTG
Source organism: Hyphomicrobiales bacterium (assembly GCA_900466605.1). GTDB lineage: Bacteria > Pseudomonadota > Alphaproteobacteria > Rhizobiales > Rhizobiaceae > Rhizobium. Next base: position 275,609 of record UBMU01000012.1, on the reverse strand, counting down.
CAGACACCGGTCTATCGTCCGATCCTGAACGCCCCCGGACACTGGGATCTCTTGCGGCACGACGCACCACTAAGACCTGGGCAAAGCAGCTATGCCGTAGACTTTGATTCCCTCACGGCTGCTCTTTCGAAGTCAAGGGCGCTGCTTTTCTGCAATCCACAGAACCCAACCGGCAAGGTATTCACTGCAGGTGAGCTTGGCGAGATCGCTGCGCTTTGCGAAAAGAGCGACGCCTTGGTCATTTCCGACGAAATCCATTGCGACCTCCTGTTCGACGGCCGACATCACATCCCAATTGCGACCCTCTCCGAAGACGCAGCCAACCGCACGATTACGCTCATGGCGGCTAGCAAAACCTATAACATCGCCGGACTTAAGACGGCCTTTGCTATCATCCAGAATCCATCGATCCAGGAAAAATTCATTCAGTCCAGGCTTGGAATGGTTGATAGCGTGAACATTCTTGGGCTTGAGGCAACGCTTGCTGCTTATACCAGTGCCAGCAAATGGAAAGCGGCGATGCTTGCCTATGTCGAGGCAGGTCGCAATTTCCTCTCAGAGCAGATCGCGGCCCGGTTCCCGAATATCCGTCTTATCAAGGCTGAAGGGACTTTCCTTGCGTGGCTCGATTGCAGCGAAATGGGGCTCGCCCCGGATCCGCAGACATTTTTTTTAGAGCATGGAAAGGTTGGCTTCAGCGCAGGCGCGGAGTTTGGCGAAGGTTACGCGAACCATGTCAGGGTGAACTTCGGTTGCCCGCGAAGCCTGCTTGAGGATGGTCTCAATCGCATGGAAAATGCTCTTGCTCGTCGTTGAGCTGTAATTGCACGCGAAAGCAATGACGAAGTGGCCGCGTTACGTGTCGATGGGGCGAGGACACACGTTCTCTTTTGAAGGCTCGTGCGTTCGTCTGGCGATCCGGCGACGAACAGGCTCATTTCCAGTAAGGATTGTGCATATCCATCGAAGCGTAGACGGTAACAATAAGGCTGCTCAAACCCGTTTGCATACACGCGTGAGGGGACCCGACGTCTAAGGTTTCGGATATGCTTCGTCTAGGTTCTTGCGGCAAGGAGTGTTCCCGCAATGTCAGCGAACCCGATACCAGCCGGCTCCGCCGACACCCATTGGGGTCTGTGGGAAAGCTTATCCAGAATGGGAACGATGTTGCGCACGCCGAAGGAATTGCTGATGTAGCCGAACATTGGTGCGTCGTTGCGTGAATCGCCAACGAAGGCCGTTAAGGAAGGCACTTCTGCAGGCTTCACACCGAAGTTCTCCCGGAGAAGGCGCTCACTCATCGATCGCTTGTCGTAGTTTCCTATCCACGTATTGATGTGAATAGAGCTGATCGCCACAGTCGCTCCACGTTTCCGGATTTCATGAGCCAACGCCTCGACATCGTCGTGCGGCTTCCCCGCTATGTCGATTGCCACATCAGCGACCCGGAAGGGCTGATCATGAGCAAGCTGGAACGGTCGGCGTGTCGCTTCGAGAATCTCGCCGATGGCTTCAAGATGCTGTCGCTGCCTTTCAGCTTGCAGGACACCGTCCTCCCAATAGTCGAAGACGACCCTGCCATCACGCACAAACGCAGCGAAAGCTCCGCTCTCGCCGACAGCCGCAGCCACCGGCCACGCACGCACAATGTGTTCGCACCAGCCAGCCGATCCCCCGGTGACCGGAACAATTGCAATGCCGGCGTGATACAGATCCCACAGAGCTTGATATGTCTGGGGTAGCAAACGCCCATCTGTCGTCAATGTATCGTCGATATCGGTGAAGAGGTAACGGACCTGGCAAAGATCCGCCCGTGATGGCGCGGCGCCTATGAATGTCATGAATGCTCCTCATCGCATACTACAATGTCCATGCTGCTGGCAGCACATGCGGCCCTGGCGGCGGGATCCTCGGGCACCCGGTCAGTGTAAAACCGGCTCAGTTTGTTGAAGGAGGAAACGCGCACCGATGCATTGCGCGTCCATTTGCTGACATCGGCAGCCAGGAAACAGCTCTTGGAATTCTCGATAATCGCGTTGGTAATCTGCGCTTCGCTATAGCTGAAGTCCATCAGACCATAAACTGGACTAAGGGCACCAGCACCAACGACAGCATGCGTGGCATAGAATTTCTCAAAAAAACGGATGACGTCAGCCCCAACCACATCGCGATCATCGTGGCGTAATAGCCCGCCGGTCAGATGCACCTCGATATTTGCGGCGTCACACAAGATCAGAGCGACATGTATATTGTTGGTGATGACTGTGAGCCCACGGTGGTCGCGCAATGCTTCCGCGACGAATTGGACGCTGCTGCCGATCCCCAGGAAGACGGTTGCCTCCGCTCCAATATCGGCTGCGACGCGCTTGGCAATGCGCCGCTTGGCAGCGCTGTTGAGCTGTGCGCGCGCATTAACGGAAATGTTCCTTCCCTCCACAGGGACGTCAACGCCACCATGAAACCGTCTAGCATAGCCAAGGTCACAAAGCGCATTGATGTCGCGCCGGATGGTCTGTGTTGTCAGATCGTAACGTCGTGCGAGGTCCTCAATGAACTGAGTGCCTTCCGTCTCAATCAGTGCAAGAATATCGCGTTGTCTGCTTGATATCATCTTGAGCCCCCTGGAACGTCCTCACGTTAGGTACAGACTAGGGTCGTCAGTAATAACACCTGTCAAACCGGCTTCCCAGAAGGGAGCAAGAAGACGTGGAGTGTTGCACGTCCAGGCTCTTACCTTTACGCCGCGACGCCTTGCTTCCTCGAGGAAACCGAAGCTCAGTGCCTTGTAGTTCAAATGAATTGTGCTTGACGGAATGGATGCAAGTCGATCTGGCCAACCGCCTGGAAGCTCGCTCCAAAGCATAGCCAGATCATAACCCTGATCGAGCTCGTGCATTGCCTTTAGCGCTTCGCCATCAAAGCTCGAGATCATGACTTGGGTGTGGGCCGCCCGCTTGCGCAATTGGTCATGGACAGTCTCGGTCAGTTGCGCAAGGGAAGTGTGGTGAGCGTGCTGCTTGATTTCGACATTGGCGTTGAGACCGAGCTCACCGAGGCTGACGATCGCGCTCTCAAGCGTTGGTAACGGTTCACCACTGAACGTTTTCGAAAACCACGAGCCAGCGTCTATACCTGCCAGATCGGCCGCGGTCAGATCGGCAAGTTGACCACGCGAGGAAGAGCACCGATCGATACTGACATCATGAATGACAACCGCCGTTCCATCCTTGAGGAGGGCGACGTCGAGCTCGATCCATTTACAGCCTTGGTCGGCTGCGGCCTTGAATGCAGCGATGGTATTTTCTGGAGCAACGGCGGAAGCACCGCGGTGCGCCTGTACCTCATCACGTGTCGGACCAGTGCTGTTCTGCAAGATTGTCATTCTATCAGGGTCTTTCGGTAAGTTGCCGGGAAAAAGCCCGGGCGTATTTAGAGGAGAGATGTGACATCCGTGCGTTTCCCGGTTTTGCTGTTAAACGGATGCATAGCGTTCAACCGTGCGTACACTGGAAACTGTGCGGCTTCGGCAATGTTCGGACGACCAGGGACACTCAAAATGACCGTGTGACCGCTGTTGCCGACGCGCACGTGAAGGTGGCTCTCTCCGCCGATCGGCTCCAGAAGCTCAGCTGTCGCTTCCAGACGGACGGACGGTTCGCTCGGTTCGACAAGCGTCATTTCGTCAGGGCGAATGCCAACGATATCTGTTGCCTCAGGCAGGCGGAGCGCTCCAACGTTTTGCGAACCGGAGATCACCTCGATAGGCACCAGGTTCATTGGTGGCGAACCGATAAAGCCGGCCACGAAGAGACTGGCGGGCCGATCGTAGACATCCACAGGGGTACCTACCTGTTCGACGAGCCCGCCATTCATCACCACCAATCGATCGGCAAGCGTCATGGCTTCAAGCTGGTCATGGGTCACGTAGATGCTTGTCGTCTTCAGGCGTCGCTGCAGTCTGCGAATTTCCACACGCATCTGCACTCTAAGCTTGGCATCGAGGTTGGAAAGCGGTTCGTCGAAAAGAAACGCTGCCGGTTCACGCACAATCGCGCGCCCCATGGCGACACGCTGACGTTGACCTCCCGACAGTTCACGGGGCCTGCGCCCGAGCATTGGCCCAATTTCCAGAATATCCGCGGCCTCTTTAACACGCCGATCAATCTCTGCTCGCGGCGTCCCGCGATTCTTGAGGCCATACTCCAGATTGCCTCGAACCGTCATGTGCGGATAGAGGGCATAATTCTGGAAGACCATGGCGATATCACGCTGCGCGGGCTCGGAATTGTTGACATTGCGTCCACCAATTTCGATCTTTCCGTCGCTGACGGTCTCAAGCCCCGCAATCATCCGCAGCAACGTTGATTTTCCGCAGCCGGATGGACCAACGAGCACGATGAGTTCACCATCGGCAACCGACAGGTTTACGCCTTTGACTGCCGGCACGGAGCCGTAGTTCTTCTTCAGGTCGACGATCTCGATCGTGGCCATTTCTTATTTCTCCGTTTCAACCAGGCCTTTGACAAAAAGGCGTTGCATCGCAAGGATGACGAGGACGGGAGGCAAGGCTGCGAGGATCACCGCCGCCATGACCAGGTTCCAGCGCGGCTCTGCGTCGGCAACCGCTGCCATGCGCTGAATGCCCATGACCACAGTGTAGAGGCTCTGATCCGTGGTGATCAGAAGTGGCCAGAGATACTGATTCCAGCCGAGGACAAAGAGGATGATGAAGAGTGCCGCGATATTGGTGATTGAAAGAGGCAGGAGAATATCGCGAAAGAACTTCATCGGACCGGCACCGTCGACACGCGCTGCCTCCATCAGTTCCTCCGGAACGGTCAGGAAGAACTGGCGAAATAGGAACGTCGCCGTTGCAGAGGCGATCAGTGGGATGATGAGGCCGCCGTAGTTGTTCAAGAGACCGAGATCCGCGACGACCTTGAATGTCGGCACGATACGCACCTCGACTGGCAGCATCAGCGTGATGAAGATCATCCAGAAGGCAAGGGTCCGAAATGGAAAACGGAAGTAGACAATGGCGAATGCGGACAGGATGGAGATGACAATCTTCCCAACAGCCACGCCGACGGCCATGATAAGGGAATTGATCATCATTGGCCCAATCGGAGGTGCGCCGGAACTCGTCATGCCTGCCGACAGCATCGTTGCGTAATTCTCAACGAGATGAGGGCCTGGCACCAGCGGCACGACGCCGGAGAGGAAATCATTGCCGCCATGTGTCGAGGCAATGAAGGCCACATAGACTGGGAAGACAACGATGGCCACACCAACGATCAGCACGAGGTGAGCCAGCAAAGTCAAAAGGGGACGGTTCTCAACCAAGACGGGACCTCCTCGTCAGTATTGGACGCGCCGCTCGATGAAGCGGAATTGAATAGCGGTAAGGCCAACGACAATCAGCATCAGGATGACCGACTGTGCAGCCGACGACCCGAGATTGAGGCCGATAAAACCGTCGAAATAGACCTTGTAGACAAGGATCTCTGTTGCGCGTGCGGGACCGCCCTGTGTCGTTGCATGGATGATGCCGAAGGTGTCGAACATCGCGTAGACGATGTTGATAACCATGAGGTAGAAGGTCGTGGGAGAGATCAGGGGGAAGACAATCGTCCAGAAGCGTTTGACCGGGCCTGCGCCATCGATTGCCCCGGCTTCCTGTAGTGATCGCGGCACGGACTGCAGTGCAGCCAGAAAAAACAGGAAATTGTAAGAGATCTGCTTCCAGGTCGCCGCAATAATGATCAGCGCCATGGCATCATTGCCATTGACCAGGTGGTTCCAATTTATTCCAAGGGCACGCAACATGTAGGCGACGATGCCGATCGATGGATTGAACATGAACCACCAGAGGATGCCCGCGATCGCAGGTGCGACAGCATATGGCCAGACAAGCAAAGTCGAATAGATACGCGATCCCCGTAAGACCCGCATCGCTGCAACGGCCAGAAGCAACGAGATGGAAAGCGACAGGAAAGTGACAAGGACAGCAAAGACGACGGTGTTTGCGAATGCGCTCGCATAGATCGGGTCTGCAAACAGTCGTTTGTAGTTAGAAAACCAGACGAATGTGGTTTTGAACCCAAACGCGTCGTTGCGCAGGAACGATTGCCAAAACGCGGTTCCAGCGGGCCACAGGAAGAAGATGATCGTCACCAGCATCTGCGGCGCAATCAAGACATAAGGCAGCACCTTGTTTGGGAAGACGGTTCGCTTTGTTTGCACAGGATCCCCTCACGCAAAATTGGCGGCATGGAGGAAGCCGGCATGGCCGGCTTCCTGTATGGGGGATTATTGATTGGCAGACTGGAAGTCGCGCAACTGTTCATTGCCTCGGCTAACGACTGAGTCCAGTGCCTCCTTGGCTGACTTCTTACCGCCGAGCAGACCTGCAAACTCGTCGTCAATGATACCGCGAACCTGCACGTAGTTACCGAAACGGATACCCTTGGAGTTTTCCGTCGGCGCAACTCTGGTCAATTGCTTGATGCCAACATCGGAGCCCGGGTTTTTCTCGTAATAGCCTTGATCCTGGCCCAGCTTATAGGCGGCCTCAGTGATCGGAAGGTATCCGGAGAACTGATGCCAATCAGCCTGGACTTCCGGCTTTTGCAGATAGGTGTAGAACTTCGCTACACCCTTGTACTCTTCAGCTGGCCGGCCCTGGAGCGTCCACAGGGTCGCTCCGCCGATGATCGAGTTCATCGGGTCTTTGATGACGTCGTCGTAGTATGGCAGCGGTGCGAAACCGACCTTAAAGTTCTTGGCATTATTGACCACCCCAGCGCGCCCAGCCGAGGAGTTCATGTACATGGCGCATTCTTGCGAATAAAACATCGGCGGTGCGTTATCTCCGCCACCCGGTCCGCCGTACTTGAACAGACCCTCATCCTGCCACTTTTTGAGATTGCCCCAGTGACGCGTCGTCAGGTCATTATTGAAGGTGAACTCGGCATCGAGCCCGCCAAAGCCGTTGGCTTTTGTCGAATATGGTTTGTCGTGCAGGGCGTTTAGATTTTCGGTCTGGATCCACGAGATCCACGCGCTGGTGAAACCGCATTTTGCCGCACCCGACGTGACGATCTTGCGCGAGAAGGCTTCTACGTCCGCCCAGGTCTTGGGGGGCAGCTCCGGATCAAGGCCGGCTTTCTTGAAGACATCCTTGTTGTAGTACATGATCGGCGTAGAGGAGTTAAACGGCAATGACAGAACGTTTCCGTCCGTGTCAGAATAGTAGCCGACAACCGGGGTAATAAACTTACTTTGGTCCCAAGCCTCTCCCTGATCCTTCATCAGCTGGTAGATCGGATAAATTGCGCCTTGCGCGGCCATCATCGTGCCAGTACCGACCTCGTAAACCTGGACGATCGCAGGCTGCTGGTTGGCTCTGAATGCCGCGATCGCACCGGTCAGGGTCTCGTCATAAGTGCCCTTGAAAACTGGAACGATTTCGTAGTCGCTTTGCGATGCATTGAACTTTTTGGCGATCTCCTCGAGTTTGGCACCGTTTTCTCCTCCCATGGCATGCCACCATTGGATCTTGGTCGCCGCTAACGCCGCCTGCGATGCCAGAAGCATAGCGGCAACACCTGCGGACAAGAACAAAGCTGTCTTTTTCATGCTCACTCCCTTTTCTGTTCGGAGCCTCCCCGCTCCTCAATCAACCGTAACAGGTGATGTTCATTTTGAAAACCGAAAGTTTCATATGAACATTTCGGTCACTTGAACTTACCTGGCGCTCGGCCTGAGTCTGCGAAGAATATGTCGATTCTGCCCGCTTCAGAGCCGAATTCAGGGGTTTTGAATTCGACAAATCGGGAGCGCTGCCCATGTATTGCAGTCATATGACATTCATATGAACATCGACTCTCTTTCGACCAACCGCCGCCAGGTTCAGTGTGGGCTTCGCTCGTCCGCATTTCATCCAATCGAACTGTCGCCACCCTCGATAGACGACCTTAAGCCGACAGCACAGCTGACGTGTCGCGAAGAACGGATCTTGAACGGGCGGGTTGCATCGACAATCCGAAGATGTTGATTGTCGATGCAACGGGATTGTGCCAACCTCCCTTTGGGAGAAAGAACAATGATAAGCCCGCTATCGCATATTCGTGAGATAGAGCGCGTTGCCTTGGGTGCCGCAAGCCCGCGCGACACACCCGTCGTCCAATCCTGGCTCCGTTGTCTCAACGACTACAAGCTCGATCCCACAATTCGCCAAGAAGCCTATATTGTTCCAGGATCGAAGCTGCGCGAGCATCGCGAACAGGCAGAGGAACTTATCCGCATTGGCAGGTCCGGCTTGGAGGGGCTGTTCAACCAGGTCGCCGAGCAGAACTATGTTCTGTTGCTCTCCGATGCTAGGGGCGTAACTGTCGATTTCATGGGCGATCCGACCTTCGACAACCACCTGCGCAAGGCAGGGCTCTACCTGGGGTCCGAATGGTCGGAGAACAGGGCAGGCACGTGCGCGGTCGGTGCATGTATCGTTTCGGGTGAGCCGGTCATTATTCACCAGGACGACCATTTCGACAGCAGTCACATTGGTCTGACCTGCACTGCTGCGCCGGTTTTTGACACGTTGGGCGACCTCACAGCCGTACTCGACATCTCGCAACTCCGCTCGCCGTCTGCCAAGGCGAGCCAACAGCTGGCGCTTCACCTGGTCGCCTCCACAGCGCGGCGCATCGAGCTCGCCAACCTCATGACCCGCACTCGAAACGACTGGGTGCTCCGCCTCGCCCGTTCGCCGGAGTTCCTCGATGTAGATCCGGATGCCGCCATTGCGCTTGACGGCAGCGGCCGCATCACTGGTATGACCCACGGCGGTTTTGGCGCACTCGCCCGCTCGATGAACCTGCGCGGTCTTTCCACGCGGGAATTCCTCGGCCAGCCGATCTCACAAGTCTTCAATATCGACATCGACGACCTGCCGAGGTTCATGCGCGGCAGGCCGAATGGCGAACGTCTCATCCAGGCGCGCAACGGTCTTGTGCTATTTGCCAGTGCCATTGCACCTGCCGTCAACCTGCGCGCTCCCGCCAATCCCGAAACGGGCCTGCCGCGAGCGCTGCGCGATCTCAGCCATGGCGATGCCGCGATGGAGCGCGTCCAGACACGCGCAGCGAAACTCGCTGCCCGCGACATTCCGATCCTCATTGAGGGCGAGACCGGTAGCGGTAAGGAGTTCCTTGCCCGCGCTATCCATGACAGCTGCAAGAGCCCTGGCAAGTTCGTCGCAGTCAACTGCGCGGCAATCCCTGAGCATCTGGTTGAGTCAGAGCTGTTCGGCTACGCGCCTGGCGCCTTCACCGGTGCCAACCAGAAGGGAAAGCGCGGGCTGATCGAGGAGGCGAGCGGGGGCACCTTATTCCTCGACGAGATCGGCGACATGCCGTTTGCACTGCAGGGAAGGCTCCTACGTGTGCTTTCGGAAAACGAGGTGCAACCGGTCGGCGCGCTGAAGGCAAGGCCGGTGCGCCTTCGTGTTCTATCCGCCTCGCACCGCGACCTTGGGGAATTGGTAAAGGAAGGCCACTTTCGCCAGGACCTCTATTATCGCCTCAACGCCGCAACCCTCAGTCTCCCCCCGCTGCGCGAGCGCCAGGACCTCGGCTGGCTAATTGGTCAGTTACTTGGCCGAATCCAGAAGGACAACGGTGAGACCTATCGCCTCGATGGGGCGGCGCGCTCAGCTCTACTGGCGCATGACTGGCCTGGCAACCTGAGGGAACTCTCCAACGTGCTGCGGGTCGCCGCAGCGCTTTCTGAGAACGGCGCCATCGACCTCGCCTGTCTTCCTGAACGCTTACTTGCCGGCACCGTGCTCTCCTTACCCCGGCATGATGACGAATTGCGCCGCGCGCTTAGCGAGTGCGGCGACAATGTTTCTGCGCTCGCGCGAAAGCTTGGGGTCAATCGCTCAACAATCCACCGACGCCTGAAGCGCCTCAACTGACGCGACAGCTGCAACAGCTGTTGCAGCTCACCTGTTGCATCCTTTGGAGGCCCGAACACACCTTTCTTATAGGGCATTGATAACGTTGACCAATTAGACGCATCGACGTTCTGGCACGACACTTGCTGACCTTCCTGTACAAGAACAACACGGAGGAAATGCAATGAAGGCTTTGCGCTTTCACGCCGCCAAGGATCTGCGTATCGAAAATGTCGACCCACTGCCGTCTCCTGGACCCGGCGAGGTGGTGGTCGAAAATCGTTTCTGCGGCATCTGCGGGACGGATCTGCACGAGTATGCCTATGGCCCGATCTTTGTGCCAAAGGAACCCCACCCTTTTACTGGCGCCCATGGACCACAAGTCCTCGGCCATGAGTTCGGGGGCGTCGTCAAGGCGGTCGGTGAAGGGGTAAGCCATGTAAAGCCGGGAGACAGGGTCTCGGTCCAACCGCTGATTATGCCGCGCAGTGGCGACTATTACTCCGATCGCGGTCTGTTTCATCTGAGCGAAAACCTCGCGCTTGCGGGCCTCTCCTGGCGTTCCGGAGGAATGGCAGAGGCAGCCCTTCTCAATGATTACAACGTTGAGCCCATTCCCGATGCGCTGTCCGACGAGGAAGCAGCGCTGATCGAACCAACTGCAGTTGCCGTTTATGCCTGCGACCGTGGTGGCATCACTGCAGGCAACAGTGTCCTGGTTACCGGGGCGGGACCGATCGGCATTCTCGTCGCCATGGCGGCGCGCGCAGCAGGAGCATCAAAGGTGTTTCTCTCCGATCCCAACGACACGCGGCTGGCACTTGCCAAGGAGGCGCTTGGGAAAGTCCGCACCATCAACCCGAAATCGGAGAGCGTCAGCGATGTCGTCCATGCCGAAACCGAGGGCGGCGTTGGATGCGACGTTGCCATAGAGTGTGTCGGGAACGAACATGCGCTGAAGAACTGCGCGAGCGCCGTGCGCAAGCAAGGAGTGGTGGTACAGACAGGTCTGCATCCGGGCGAAAACCCGCTGAATTGGTTTGATGTGACCTTCAAGGACATCGATATCCGCGGTTCTTGGGCCTACCCGACGCACTACTGGCCGCGTGTCGCCCGATTGATCGCAAGTGGCCAGATTCCGGCTCGCCGGGTTGTCACCAAATATGTCTCGCTCGATGAGGCGGTCGTCGCAGGCTTCGACGAATTGCTGGATCCCGCAGGCACGCATTTGAAGATCCTTATAGACCTCGCACGTTAGTTCCGATTTGCGGGACGGTTGAGGAGCCATCCCGCTTTCCATCACAGAGCAGGAGGAGAAACAATGCTCGACAAAACCCCAACAACCCGCGTCCAAGCGCTGCTCGATACCTTCGGCGCCACGCTCGAAGCTGGCCGCATCGATGATGTGACCCGCCTCTTTGCTGAAGAATGCTATTGGCGCGACCTCGTCGCCTTTACCTGGAATATCAAGACTCTCGAGGGTCAAGATCAGGTGGGCCAGATGCTCGATGCCCAGCTTGCCACTGCAAAGCCTTCCAACTGGCGCGTCGCCGCCGGCGAGGAGGCGACAGACGTAGACGGTGTGCTGGAAAGCTGGATCTCGTTTGAGACCGCGAACGGCCGCGGCTACGGCCTCGTGCGTTTCAAGAACGGTCTCATCTGGACACTGCTCACAGCCTTGTCCGAACTTAAAGGCCACGAGGAGAAATCTGGCTTTACCCGGCCACTTGGTGCCAAGCATGGCCAGAATGTTGGCTCAAGAACCTGGAAGGAGGAACGTGAACACGAGGAGCGCGAGCTCGGCTACGAGAAGCAACCCTATGTGGTGATCATCGGCGGTGGGCAAGGCGGCATTGCCCTTGGTGCTCGGCTTCGACAGCTTGGCGTGCCCACCATCATACTTGAAAAAAACGAACGGCCAGGCGATAGCTGGCGCAAGCGCTATAAGTCATTGTGCCTGCATGATCCCGTCTGGTACGACCATCTGCCCTATATCGATTTCCCCAAGAACTGGCCGGTCTTTGCGCCAAAGGACAAGATTGGCGACTGGCTGGAATTCTACACAAAGGTGATGGAGCTGAACTACTGGACACGCTCCACCGCCAAATCGGCCAGTTGGGACGAAGCGGCAAAGGAATGGACGATCATCGTTGACCGCGACGGGCAAGAGGTGGTCCTAAGGCCCAAGCAACTTGTCTTTGCGACCGGCATGTCTGGAAAGGCCAACGTTCCGGATCTCTTGGGTCGTGGGCGCTTCACGGGCGAGCAGCATCATTCCTCCCAGCATCCGGGCCCCGATAAATACAAGGGAAAACGGGTTGTCGTGATCGGGTCAAACAATTCCGCCCATGATATCTGCGCCGCCCTTTATGAGGCAGGCGTCGATGTCACCATGGTCCAGCGTTCGACGACGCATATCGTCAAGTCTGACACACTGATGGATATCGGTCTCGGGGCGCTTTATTCGGAACAGGCGTTGGCAAATGGCATGACGACAGGAAAGGCTGACCTCATTTTTGCCTCGCTTCCCTACCGGATCATGCACGAGTTCCAGATTCCTCTTTACGACCAGATGCGCGAGCGCGACGCCGACTTTTACGCGGCACTTGAAAAGGCTGGATTCCAGCTCGACTGGGGTGCTGATGGTTCGGGGCTTTTCATGAAGTATCTGCGGCGCGGCTCCGGCTACTACATCGATATTGGCGCGTCACAACTGATCATCGACGGTAAAGTGAAGCTTGCCGCGGGGCAGGTGGAAGAGATTACAGAAAACTCGATCAAGCTTTCAGGTGGTACCGAAATCCCAGCTGACGTCATTGTCTACGCGACTGGCTATGGTTCGATGAATGGCTGGGTAGCAGATCTGATCAACCAAGAGACCGCCGATAAGGTGGGCAAGGTCTGGGGGCTCGGCTCTGATACACCCAAGGATCCCGGCCCCTGGGAGGGCGAGCAGCGCAACATGTGGAAGCCGACACAGCAGGAGGCGTTGTGGTTCCACGGCGGAAACCTGCACCAGTCGCGCCACTATTCGCAGTATCTCTCCCTGCAATTAAAGGCGCGGATGGAAGGTATCCAGACGCCAGTCTACGGTCTGCAGGACGTCCATCACAAACGTTGACCACAATCAGAGAGAAGGTTCATCGGGCAAATGGGCCTTCTCTCCAGTGACGAGGTTATCTCATCGGCATGCACTATGGGGACGTCGGGCACCCTCAATCCGCGTCCCCTTTGCTGCTTCCTAGCGTCGCTGTCGTTGCCGATCACCGAAAGGCTCCGGTCGCGATCCGTGAAATACCGTTCAACGATGTCGACTTCATGCCCCAGGACGGGCAGGTCCGCTTGCAATATCCTGCAACGCGGAGATATTGGCATTCGCTTTCGATTTCCTTCGCCGCGCGGATGGACAATCGGGGGAATTTCGCAAAAGCGGTGACCGGAAACCAGGAGATGTGATTATGCCAGCCGAGACTCTGGGAAATCCCATCTTCCAGTTTGCTGTGCTTGTCCTTTTGAGCATGGGAGCACGCCTTGCGTTTGGAAAGAACCCGACACTTCGGCTTGTGGCAAACCTTCTGTTCTTCGCGTTCTTGACGATGCTGCTGCTTGCCCATGACATTGAACCCTACGCCGCGGACGCCAAGTCGGACGTGTTGTCCTGGCGCATCTTCGTAGGGCTTGCGAAGGCAGTTTGGTGGATAGGCGGCGCGATGGTGCTTGTGAGTTCCGTCAGACTGTTTCTGATATGGGAGCGAAAGCCGCGTGAAGGCCGCCTCCTCCAGGATCTTCTTGTTGGCATCATTTACCTGGGCGCCGGCCTTTCGGTCATCGCGTACGTGTTCAGCGTGCCCGTGGGAACACTCATTGCGACATCGGGAGTGTTCGCCATTGTTATTGGTCTGGCGCTGCAAAGTACCTTGAACGACGTGTTCTCCGGCATCGCTCTCAACCTCGGAAGACCTTATAGCGTTGGCGACTGGATTGTTCTGGACGATGGCGTCCAGGGGCGGGTCGTTGAAACAAACTGGCGCTCCACACATCTCCTCAATGCGACAAACGACGTGATAATCGTTCCAAACAGCACCATGGCGAAAAGGCGTCTGACGAACCTCACCAGTCCTGACGAGGCACACGGCGTGACGATCTGCGTACGGTTGCTGCCGACACTTGCCCCTGCAGCGATTGAGGAAACGATGCGGGAGGTGCTTCTAAGCAGCAACATCGTGCTGAAGGAGCCGCCACCGTCAGTTAACATTGTTGCCTTAGACAGCAATGCCGTCGAGGCGGAATTGTCGTTCCGGGTGGCTGGACTTTCACATGTGTCCAAGGCGAAGAACGAGGTCTACGATCTCGTTTTCAGGCATGCCAAGGCGGCAGGGCTTCAGTTGTCCCCTCCTCCCGGTTCGTCGCCGGTCGATTTGGGCGCAGGTCAGCGCGAGTTGCTTGGTAAGCATCCGGGGTCCGCCTGGCGTCTGATCAATACGGTGCCACTTTTCTCCACCCTCACTGAAGATGAAAAAGAACTTCTGGCGTCCGGAATGAAGCGACTGACGTTCCGGAAGGGCACCTTGATCGCTGCCCAGGAAACGTCCCTGACGTCACTGATGGTGGTAAGAAGTGGGGTCGCAGTCGTTGAGCGGCAAACGGGGGCTGGCACCCTCGAATTGACGCGGCTCGCCCCTGGCGACCTGTTCGGTGAACGTGGCGTATTGATGGGAGCACTGGAGCCGGGCAACACTCGAGCCCTCACCTACGTTGTCGCTTACGAAATCGCCAAGGATCAACTTGCGACCGTGATGCATGACCGCGTCTCCTTGGCAGACGAACTTGGCCTTCTCCTGTCGCGCCGTATCGAAACGGAAAAACATCTCTTCGGCGAAGGCATGACGGCCGAGGGAACCCATCCGTCCACGTTGACCGCAAGGATCCGGCACCTATTCGAAATACCCTATGCCATCCGCCACAAGCAAATTGCCGCTGTTCCGGACCGGTAAGGCGGCTTTCCGCGAGCGATATCGAAGCAAATCCGACAACCGGCGATGAGGTTCTGGCCGCCGCCCAACTCGATAGAGCGGCAGACCTCCCGATGGGGACGAGGGCGTCAGTAGGGTATCCAGGCACGCAAGCTGTGGGGAATGGCGATTTTTACTACGTCGAAAAGCGGGCTTGCCTTCTCCGCGTGGCTTTGGCTCAGTTTCATAAGCGAGACCACGGGGGTGGCTGACGAACCATGCAGCAAGACGCGCTGGGCAGATCGACAGGGAGGTGGGTGAACGTCTCAGGTTTTTGCGGGAACTGAGGGCGCTTAGCCAGACAGAGCTCGGCTTGGCGGTGGGCGTCACGTTCCAGCAAATCCAGAAGTATGAACGCGGCCTCAGCAGGGTGTCGGTAGCGACGCTGGTTAGCATCTGCAAGACACTGGAAATCCACCCCATGGATTTCATGGGACGCTATTTTGACGAGAACGAGGGGCTTGGAACGACAGACGCTCTCATGAAGCGTCTCAGTGAGGCAGAAGCAACACTGAAGCGGATCAAGGCAATCGTGACTTGAGTGGGTCGGTCGGGGCAAAGTGTTGCCAGCCGAGCAGTCCAGCCCCCTCCCATGGAGTTCAAGGAAGGCCTTCCTCACCGATCAGCGCTTTGGTCGCGCAGTTGCAAAGGTTGAAATGCGTTTCATGAACGCGCTTTCATCGGAAACCGCTTGAAAACGGCTCCATCTCGGCCGGCCATTCTTTTGGCAAGCAATTTTCGGGGAGACCTGGAGTGAAATCACGAATGGATAACGTCGAATTTCTAGGTTTCGATGTGTTTGGTACGATCGTCGACTGGCGAACGGGAGTGGCACGAGCCGTAGCTGCTTTTTCAAATGCAAATCGTCTCGAGCTCGATGCGTTCGTCTTTGCCGACAACTGGCGCGCCCTCTACCAACCGGCTATGGAGGAGGTGCGATCCGGGCGACGTCGGTGGGTAAAGCTCGAGACCCTAAACCGGGAAAACCTCGAAATCGTTCTTCGAGACGTCGGATTGGAGCCCTCAACCTTTAACCGCAACGAGCTCGACGAGTTGAACAATGCCTGGCAACGGCTCGACCCGTGGCCGGACGCCGTTGCGGGACTGACCCGCCTAAAAAAGCGCTTCAAGATTGCGCCGATCTCGAATGGAAGTATTTCCGGCATGACCGAACTTGCGCGATTTGGCGGATTGCCATGGGATCTCATACTCGGCTCTGAGATTTCGAAGACCTTCAAGCCCCAGCTTGAGACTTATCGCGGATCCATTGCCGTGGCGGGTGAGGCGCCAGAGACCAGTGCCATGGTGGCAGCTCATAACGACGATCTCACAGCGGCGCGCCAACTCGGGATGGCAACAATTTTCATTCAAAGAAAGACCGAGCACGGACCGGGTCAGACGTCCGATATAGAAGCAATGGAGCCTTGGGATGTCGTTGCAGAAAACTTGCTTGGGGCGGCGGACATACTTGGTTGCTAGTAGAAATCGCATGGGCACAAACAGCAGACAGTTGGCAACTGAGCTGAGGACCTGTCTCGCGTCGTAACGCGAGTACGAGCGCTTCTTGAGTGCGGAAGGCGAAAGAGCAGGCTGTCAGATTTGGGAGGGCTGACTTGTTGGGCTCATTTGGCACAATCGAAACGGGACGATCTGGCAGCAGGTGCGAAGCGTCCTTCACTGACCCCTCCCGCAGTCCGCCTTGATATTCGATCACACAACGCGGCTAAGTCGTAGGGTTTTGCCACGAAGGACAGGTAGCCCTCGATCTGGGCGAAGTTGACGTCTCGTCCCGACGTTACCCACACTGGCACAGACGGCCTCGTGATCAACAACATGCGCGCCAACTCAAGGCCGTTCGAGCCCCCCGGCATGTCGACATCAGTGACAACCGCGTCGATGTCATCGTGTGTTGCGATCGCTGCGACTGCTTCCAATACGTTGCAGCATTCGATGACGATATGGCCCCTGTCGACCAGCTCGTCGGCGAGCGCAAACCGGATCAAGGCTTCGTCTTCCACAACCAGGACCTTTGCCATTTCGGTGTCTCCATTGTCAGACGATGGCTAAACGCCGGCCGGTGCAAATCGATACTGTCAATTGAATCAGAATTTTAGCTTATGTTTAATAAAATGCGAACAAAACGGAGGAGTGTGACAACCACTGTTTGGGCTGAATGCCGCGATTTGACGGATGCCTTCTGACTATCCAGTACCTGGCCGGCGTCGACTGCATCCTTCAGAAATGGGAAAAGCGCATTCTCGGCCGCCTGCACTTGAATCCAATTGGGCCGGCACCACATGACCGTTCGACCCGCTGGTCCGGGCCCCTCTGGTGAAAGCTCGGCACTTTCGCGATGTCGGACCATTTCCGACATCGTTGCCGATCCCCACGAGGGCATTCATGATCTCCGAAATTGCTGCCTGGCTTTTTGCATTGTTTGTCGTAAATCCGATGCACGCAGAGTTGAGCGAACGGTTCAACCAAGCAAACCTGCCCCTGGAAGCCCTACACCAGTCAAAGCAATGTGTCGCAACGCACGCGCCGCGACTGTTGGATCGCGCGGCGCAACAGCCCGGGTGGGCGACCAGCACGGCAATCGGCGTCTTGATCGGATGGACCTCGCCAAGTGAGCTTTTCGAACGAACTGATCCACACTGCGCGGTGCTTGTTCGTCTTTTTGACGCTGAAGCGAAGAGCAACGAAGAAGCGTGATCATGGACGACGCAAGTCGCAACGACCAGCGTTTGCGCGGGGTCGCTTCCACGACGCTTTCCGCCCTTGTCGAGATGGCGCGCCGCAGGGGCGCGCTAAAGATTGGCGAAACGCTGGATGACATGGGCAGGACAGGGTTCGGCGTCGTCATGCTGCTGCTTGCCCTACCAGCGCTGATACCAATTCCTGGTCCGTTCGGGCTTGTCTTCGGATCTGCACTCGCCATCGTCGCCCTGCAGTTCGTGCTTGGCAGAAGGAGTATCTGGCTTCCAGCCCTCCTTAGAAATCGGACAATATCGGCTGCGGCTTTTGAAAGCCTTGAACGCTACGCGGCCCCAATCGTCAGGAGGATAGAGCGGACTGTCTGCCCGGACCGGATGGCGATCCTGACCGGTCGGCTTCTCCCCTATTTTCTCGGACTTCCAGTTTTCGCCCTCGCAGTCGCGATTGCGCTTCCCATTCCTTTTGGCAACCTTATGCCGGTGCTCGCCATCCTTGTGATGGCTATTGGGCTTATCGAGCGTGACGGATTGGTCGTGTTGTTCGGCCTGGTCCTCACGACGGTCGCCCTTGCGACAACGGCGGCACTTTTTCACGGAGCTGTCTACCTGATCGCAGCGGCCCAATAATATCCAACGGCGGCTTCTGAGACCGTCAATAATTGAAGATCTGCATCTCGACCCTGGAAGCTGCCGGCGTTTCCATTCGCCACGGACGGGGCGAAACTGCGCCCCATGAAAACGTCTTGCACCCGTGCTGTTGTGTCCTCCAATCCGGTTTCCCGCGTGAGATCGAAACAATGCTCCTGGACCTACCGGCCAGCAGCCGACGTAATCGATTCGTTTCAGTGGTGAGCGGCCAGACGCTCATGCTGGGCAAACTCGTTGTAGTGACGGCATTGGCGTCCTTCGTCGAAGCGCGGCTTAAGGGTCTAAACCAGAAGAAAACGCCGCCCGTAATTGGCGGCAGTGATGCCCATTTTTTGAACCCTCCTATCGCTTGACACTTTTTTAGCCCCTCCATATGGTTTTTGAACCAAATGGTAAAAAAAGGGGAACAATCATGACCAAAGACCTGCTTATCTCACGCCGAGCTCTCATGGCATCAGGCGTTGCTCTTGGTGTGACAAGCATGGTGCCGTTGGCGCGCGCTGCAGCACCGCTGAAAGTAGCCGGGATCCATGCCTCACCGGTCGAGAATGCCTGGAATTCCTGTCTTCACAAAGCCTTGCAGGACGCGGCCAAGGAAGGCGTGATTGAGTATGTATTCTCCGAAGGGGTCTCTGGTACGGACTATCCGCGTGCGATGCGCGAATATGCCGAGCAGGGCAACAAACTGATTATCGGCGAGGCCTATGCTGTTGAGAAGGAAGCCCGGCAAGTAGCTGCCGACTACCCTGATACCGCCTTCGTACTCGGATCGAGTGGCAAGGAGGAAGGCAGCAATTTCGGTGTATTCGGCACGTGGAATTACGACGGTGCCTATCTGGCCGGGATGCTCGCAGGTAAGATGACCAAGTCGAACGTGGTCGGCTCCGTAGGAGCCATGCCTATCCCTGAGGTCAATATGCTGATCAACGCCTTCGGAGAGGGCGTAAAGTCCGTCAACCCTGATTGCAAACATCTCGTTGCCTTCATTGGCACGTTTTTTGATCCCCCGAAAGCGCGCGAGGCGGGGCTCGCCCAGATCGATGCTGGCGCCGACATCCTGTTTGGCGAACGTATTGGCACCGCCGATGCAGCAAAGGAGCGAAAGATCAAGGCCGTCGGATCGCTGATCGACTACACTCCGCGCTATCCTGACACCGTTTTTGCCAACGCCCTTTGGGGCTTCCGACCCATTCTCAACGCTGCGATTGCCGATGTGGCAGCGGGCAAGCCAGTGGGCCGCAACTACACGGCCTACGGCCTGATGAAGGAAGGTGGCAGCGACATTGTCTTCGTGAAGGGAGTGGCGCCAGCCGAGGCGGAAGCCGCCATGGAAGCCAAGCGAGCCGACATCAAGGCCGGCAAATTCGAAGTGCCGCAGAACATGGAGCAGCCGAAGTAATTCGGCCCGTTCATGCGACACAAGCAGCCGGCAGACGCCACTGACGTGGCGGAATTAATCCACTCCGGTCAGCTGACTGCATCGGATGCGATGCGGTCAGCCCTTGCGGCGGCACGGACGTCTGAGTTTGGTGCCATCGCCCATCTTGATGAAGAGCTGGGGATGGCCAATGCTCGTGTGGCCGATGGGGAGCGCCTCGCCTTCCCGATGCGGTTCGCCACGCGCGCCTTTGGGGGCGTGCCGACGCTTGCGAAGGATCTTGGTGGTCCGTTTGCAGGTCTCCCGGTGGTGGCCGGTTCGCGTCTTTTCGAACGAGACGCGGGTAGTGCGGATTCCGAGCTCGCTTCGCGGTTTCGCGCCGCAGGGTTTTGTCTTTTTGGCGTGACGACCAGCCCAGAATTCGGTCTCTCGCTAGCGAGTGAGCCGGCCATTGGACCCGCGTGCAGGAATCCACTCGATCCGTCCCTTACTGCTGGAGGTTCATCAGGTGGGGCCGCCGCTGCCGTCGCTGCCGGCATCGTTTCGATCGCACACGCGACCGATGCTGGCGGGTCGATCCGTGTTCCGGCGGCCTGCTGCGGCCTTGTCGGGCTGAAGCCCAGCCGCGGTGCCATTCCAGGTGGACCGACTTTCGGCAATCATCTTGGCGGCATTGCAAGCGAACTCGTGGTCACTCGCTCAGTGCGCGATACCGCCCTTGCCCTTAAGACATTGGGCGGCAACGCGTGCGGCCCTTTTCCCAATGTCTCCTTGCAGGCACGCTTACCCTCTCCGCTTAGAATTGGTGTGCTTCTGGACACCGGTCCCCGTTTTCCGACTGACGGTGATCGACTGCAAGCCGTTGAAGCCGCGGCGCTGACACTCGAAGCCGATGGCCATCTCATCGTTGGTCTTGAGTGGAAAGACGTCGAAAACGCAGTCTTGTCGAGCGCGCGAGCTTTTTCGGATATCGTTGCCGTCAACCTGGCCACTTTAGTGGGCAATCTCGATCTGGACATCAGCCTGGCCGAACGCCTGACACAAGCAGTCGTCGCGCAGGGCCGGTCGATGCCCGCACATACGCTCTGGGAATCGCTGAACGGGGCCGTTTTGGTCAGCCACCAAATGTGGAAACTGTTCGACACCATCGATTGCATATTGTCTCCAATGTTGTCGTCGGCGCCGCTTCCGATCGGGTCCTTCCCATCAGATCATGACGACATAAAGCTTCATTTCGAGCGCATGTCCGCCTTTGCGCCGCTTGCACCTCTCGCCAATGTCTCGGGAGCTCCTGCCTTGACCCTTCCTTTCGGAAAAGATTGCAACGGATTGCCGTTACCGATTCAATTGATGGCACCGATAGGCAATGAGGCTCAGCTCCTTTCGCTAGCCGCCCGGCTTGAAGGGGAAGAGCGCTGGAGGCAGCCCTTCCCGATTGCGGAATTCGCTCTATGACTGTGGTCCTCGAAATTTCCGGAGTCTCTAAGCGGTTTGGCGACAACCTCGCCAACGACAACATTTCACTATGCCTGAACGAAGGCGAGATTGTTGCGCTCCTCGGCGAAAATGGTGCGGGCAAGACGACGCTGATGAGCATTCTCTTTGGCCACTACATGCCGGATGCAGGACGCATCGTGATCCATGGCCGTGAGCTTCCCCCTGGCAAGCCGCGCGAGGCAATCCGAGCTGGCGTGGGAATGGTGCATCAGCATTTCTCACTTGCCCCTAATCTAACGGTGCTCGAAAACATCATGACGGGCACGCAGAAGCCTTGGGCGTGGCGCTCAGAAACAAGGGCTGCTCGCAAGAAGCTTTTGGCGATCTCCGATCGCTTCGGCCTTAAGGTCGATCCGGACGCGCGCCTCGGAGGCCTGTCAGTTGGCGAGCAGCAGCGCGTCGAGATATTAAAGGCACTTTTCAATGACGCTCGTATTCTGATCCTCGACGAGCCGACAGCTGTTCTCACCAACATCGAGGCCGAGCGGTTGTTTTCCACTCTGAAGGAGATGGCCAACCACGGACTGTCTCTGATCTTCATCTCCCATAAGCTAGACGAAGTCATGGCCGCGGCCGACCGCATTGTTGTGTTGCGCGGCGGCCGCATGGTGGCTGAGCGGCGCCAATCGGAGACGACCAAGTCGGAGCTCGCCGAATTGATGGTGGGTCACCGGGTCAGCAGACCGGTGCGCGAACCATCAACCCCGGGCGCTGTGGTCCTCGAGGCCTCCGGCATTGCTGCCCGCGTCGGCGGCATCGACAGGTTGAAAGACATTTGTTTCCGCCTCCAGGAGGGTGAGGTGCTTGGCATCATCGGCGTCTCAGGTAATGGTCAGGCGCCTTTGGCAGCACTGTTGTCTGGGACGCTCTCCCGTACGGGGGGCGATTTATTTCTGTTTGGCAAACCCGTAGGCAATCTCAATGTCGATGACGTTGTTGCGGCACAAATCGGTCGCATCCCCGAGGACCGAAGCAGCGAAGGGGCAATCGGCGAGATGTCGATATGGGAAAACACCGTACTCGAACGACTTTCCGCGTTTTCCAGGCGTGGGCTTGTTGACCGGGACGCGGGTATAGCTTTTGCCCGGGAAATCATCGACGCCTTCGACGTTAGAGGCGGCGGCCCGCAAAGCCGCACCCGGCTTTTGTCCGGCGGCAACATGCAAAAGCTCATCCTCGGTCGGAATCTTCACCAACGCCCACGCATACTGATTGCGGCCCAACCGGCACGTGGGCTTGACGAGGGAGCAGTCGCTGCGGTCCATGCGCGCATCCTTGAAGCCCGCAGACAGGGCACCGCCGTGCTTTTGATTTCAGAGGACCTCGACGAGGTTATCGCGCTGGCCGACCGGATTCAGGCGATTGTCAGCGGCAAGCTGTCGCCGCCCGTTGACGCAGAACACGTCGACGCGCGTCGGCTCGGTCTAATGATGGCGGGCGATTGGAACGAGCCTCGTTCGGGGGCTGGACATGCGCTTTGAACGTCGCGAGCACCGACCGGTCTACCTTCTGATCGGAACCCCGATCGTCGCCGTCATCACCGCGCTTTTACTGGCCGGCATTCTCATCGCCATTGCAGGTGCGCCGGTCCTTGAAGCCTACCGGCGGATCTTTATCGGCGCCTTCGGTTCGCGCCTTTCGGCCACTGAGACCTTGACCCGCGCCACTCCACTTATGCTGACGGGGCTCGCAGCCGCTGTCGCCTTCAGGGCAAGGCTTTGGAATATCGGTGCGGAAGGTCAATTCTATATTGGCGCGATCGCAGTCGCCGCGTGCGGTTCGAAACTTCTCGCGGGCTTGCCGGGGCCGATTCTCATACCTGCATTGCTGCTGATCGGCGCCGTCGCGGGCATGACATTGATCGTTGTCCCGCTGTGGCTGCGATTGCGCTTCTCTGTCGACGAGGTTGTGACTAGCCTGCTGATGAACTTTATCGCGTTGCTTTTCGTCTCTATGCTGATCAACGGTGTATTGAAGGATCCGATGGCGTTTGGGTGGCCGCAGTCTCAATCCGTGGTCGACCATGCAATGTTGCCTAAGCTCATCGCTCGCTCCCGGCTTCATATAGGCTTCGTGATTGCTGTTGTGCTGGCAGTTGCCGTGTATTTTGTGCAGGCGCGGACGGTCTTCGGTATGCAGTCACGGGCTGCCGGTCTTAGTCCACAGGGTGCAGCATTTGCGGGCGTGTCCCTGACACGAACGTTGTTTAAGGTCGCCTGCCTCTCTGGCGGCCTTGCGGGTCTTGCCGGCGCCATCGAGGTTATGGGGGTAAAGGGCTACGTCACTACCGACCTGTCGCCGGGCTTCGGCTATTCCGGAATCGTCGTCGCGATGCTTGCCAATCTTAATCCGCTCGGCGTCGTTCTGGCTGCGCTTTTTACTGCGACAATGTTCGTCGGGGCTGACGGGATGAGCCGCAGCCTGGCCATCCCCACATATATCGCGGACGTAACAGTGGCACTGTCTTTGTTGACAATGCTCGTTGCGCTGTTTTTCACCCAGTACAGGATCCGCAGATGAGTGTAGTTCTCGACATCATCTCATCGGCGGGCCTGTGGGCAGCAATCCTGCGAATAGCCACACCACTCGTATTCGGCACCTTGGGTGCGCTACTTTGCGAACGCGCGGGCGTACTTAACCTCGGCATCGAGGGCATCATGACCTTTGGCGCGATGATCGGCTGGCTGGCGGTCTATCACGGCGCCGATCTGTGGACCGGCCTATTGGTAGCAGCATTGGCCGGCATGATGTTTGGCCTCTTGCACTGCGTGCTCACCGTCACACTCGGCCTATCCCAGCACGTCACTGGCCTTGGCGTGACCCTTTTTGCGTCAAGCTTCAGCTACTATGTCTTCCGGCTGGTCGTACCCGTGGCGGGAACACCCCCAACAGTCGTTCCATTTCAGCCGATCAGCATACCTGGGCTATCCACGCTACCGTTTGTCGGGCCTGCGTTCTTCACGCAGACGGCGCCGACCTATCTTGCCATCGTCATGGCCCTTCTGCTCGCCTACATTATCTTCCACACACCTATCGGCCTTGCGATCCGCATGACTGGTGAGAACCCACATGCCGCCGAAGCGCAAGGCGTCAACCCAATGCGTATTCGTTATGGCGCGGTTGTCATCGGCAGTGCGCTGATGGGGATGGGGGGCGCTTTTCTGACGCTTTCCGCGTTCAACAGCTTCTTCCCGACTATGGTGCAGGGACGCGGATGGATCTGTATTGCACTCGTCGTCTTCTCCTCCTGGCGGCCGGGCCGAGCGCTGTTTGGGGCGCTGCTCTTTGCATTCTTTGATGCTTTCCAGCTTCGCTTGCAGACGGTGATACAGGGAATACCGTATCAGATCTTCCTAATGACCCCCTATATCCTGTCGATCCTGGCACTTGCTGTGATGGCACGCCGCGCCCGGGTGCCTCAGGCGCTGATGCAACCCTATCGCCGTGGCGAACGATAACGAGGAAAAGAAATGTTTGAGCTAATCATCCGAAAGGCCAACCTTCCCGATGGCCGCATTGGTGTCGACATTGCCGTCAAGGATAAAAAGATTGCCGCCATCGAACCGCAGATCAATGCCGCTGCCGAAACGGAGATCGATGCGACCGGACGTCTTGTAGCGCCGCCATTCGTCGATCCCCACTTCCATATGGACGCCACCCTGTCACTTGGACTGCCGCGATTGAACGTATCAGGCACGCTTCTTGAGGGCATTTCACTCTGGGGTGAGCTTCGGCCCCTCCTGACAAAGGAAGCCTTAGTGGAGCGTGCCCTACGGTACTGCGACCTTGCGGTCAGCCAGGGGCTGTTGTTCATTCGAAGCCACGTCGATACATCCGATCCGCGACTGGTAACTGTCGAGGCGATGATCGAGGTGCGCGAGAAGGTGAAACCCTATATCGACCTCCAGCTCGTCGCCTTCCCTCAAGATGGCTACTACCGAGCCGAGGGCGGCGTGGAATCGTTGAACCACGCGCTCGACATGGGTTTGGACATTGTTGGCGGCATCCCGCATTTCGAGCGGACGATGGAGGACGGGCGCGCATCGGTGGAGGCGCTTTGCAGAATCGCGGCCGATCGTGGGCTACCGGTCGACATGCATTGCGACGAGACGGACGATCCCATGTCGAGGCACATTGAAACGCTGGCCGCCCAGACTGTGCGTTTCGGCTTGCAGGGCCGCGTTGCCGGCTCGCATCTCACATCGATGCATTCAATGGACAACTACTACGTTTCCAAGCTCATCCCGTTGATGGCCGAGGCACAAATCAACGTAATCCCAAATCCGCTGATCAACATTATGCTGCAAGGCCGGCACGACACATATCCAAAGCGCCGCGGCATGACCCGCGTGCGCGAGCTGATGGATGCGGGCCTAAACGTCTCCTTCGGGCATGACTGTGTTATGGACCCTTGGTATTCGATGGGGTCGGGAGATATGCTGGAAGTCGGTCACATGGCTATCCATGTCGCGCAAATGGCCGGGATTGCAGACAAAGGCAGGATTTTCGACGCCATTACTGTCAACTCAGCGAAAACCATGGGCCTCAAAGACTATGGATTGGCCAAGGGATGCAACGCTGACTTTGTGATATTGCAGGCCGCCGATCCGATTGAGGCACTGCGGCTAAAGCCGACGCGTCTTTATGTCATCCGTCGCGGCAAGGTCATTGCCCAGTCCAAACCACGCATCACCGAGCTTTTGCTCGATGGCCGGCCAGCAACGGTTGACAGTGGTCGTGATTTCGTCCCACGAACTTGAATTGGGTATGCGGCAACTTGCTCCCGTGTGATGGCCAATCAGGATTGAGTGCGGCTTGAGGAGGTCGCCGATATAGCCGCCAGCGTTTGCACATCGCGACCATAAATGTCGTCAAAGTAATGGATTACACCATCTGCGGTCGGCCATGCCGTGAAGTAGGAGACGTAAACCGGAACTTCTTCGGGTACCGGCATGGCCTTTTTGTCGCCACCCGCGATCTGCTGATCGACGAACTCGACGGATGTCTGCAACACCGCGGCGGCCATTGCTCTCGGATTTTCCAACCGAACGCACCCATGACTGAACATCCGATCCTGCGCGGCAAACTTTCCTCGGGCGGGCGTATCATGCATGTATATGTCGTGCGAATTTGGAAAGAGTATCTTCACCTGTCCGAGAGCGTTGTCGGGTCCAGGTGGCTGAACGACAGAAATATTCTCAAGTGGCTGGGCCCAATCAACCCTTGCAGATGACATAGGCTTTCCCTTCACTGAGACCTTGTAACCTTCACGGTCCAAATATGAAGGGTCACGTTTGAGATGCGGTAGCATCTCGTTGCGAATAATGGACTGAGGCACTCCCCAGTCGGGATTGAACTCGACGGTCTTGATCGAGGCATCGAAAAAATTCGTTTGGTGATCTTGTTGTCCGATAACGGCCTTCATCGAAAGAGCCAGTTCGCTCTTGTCATAGTAATAAGCCATGTAGGCCGGCTGATTGATGAAGACATATCGGTCGGGAAACTCCTGCGGCAACCATCGAATTTCCTCGAGCGCAACAATGATCTTATCAATGTTTGCCGCGCTATCACCGGCTTGCCCGGATGTGCGAAGCCACCGAAGTTCGGCAGCAAGCTGGGCAAATTTCGGATTGCTTGGCATCAACCTGTCAACAACCTGCATCAGGTCTGAAGAAGCCGAGAGTTGATTGAGGGCAGCCTTCAAATCAACCTGCTTTCGCTTAAAGTCATAGTAATTCGACAGCTGATTTGGATCGATCCGTCCCCTGTAATTATCTTGAAGGAACATCAAGAATTTGTCCGACAGGGACGCCTCGAAAGCTGCGAGTGCCTTCGTATAATCTGGCGAAGATTGTGAGACCGTCTCAAACGATGTTGCGACGGTGTAATCACTGGCGCTCAGCCCCCAATCGCCTGCTTGCCTTAAAAGGCTAATTGCCTGGACCGCCTTTGCAGTTGGCCTCTTTCCATCAACCCAGATAAGCTTTGCCTTCGGATTACTGTAGTAGGCTTCAACAGCTTCGGCTATGTCGTTGTTCATTATTGTGGAAGTGCTGCCCATTTCGCGTAGCACTCTCGATTGACTACCGCTCATCGACTGAAAGAGCGATGAGAGCGGTGCAGCGGCTCCCTGTCGAGAGATCTGAGCGGACCGGCGCGCGGGTACTTGATACGCCTGAATGGCACTTACCTGCTCCGGACGTGCCGAGTGTGTTTCAGCGCTGGCTTCAATCACTCCAGCGGCCAAGAACACGCTCAAGCCAAGTGAAACGCCTGCCAGGAGTGAGTATGGTCTCACGGCCATTCATTTTCCTCAAAACGTAAAGAACTCACGCGTTGCGATGATAGTTTTCTTACTTGAAGTAGAGGTCAACATTCCGGCAGAAGATGGGCGGTGATGACCGGTTGCCATACTGTGGCAAAAAAACGAGAGATGCGGCCCTACGTGCCTTCGCTCGAGCATCATCCCTTGAGGAGACCAACTTGGCGTGGCAACTGGTCCGATTGACTTGCGGGAGCGACTGATTGCTCCCAACCGCCACGGCTCTCCTTTTCGCCCTGCTTGCGCCTAGTTCGTGAACTCGACGACAACGCCCGGCTTAACCATCGCGGCCAATTCCTCTGCATCCCAGTTCGTTAGGCGAACGCACCCATGCGAGCCGGTCTTGTCGATCAGCGAGGGTTCCGGTGTGCCGTGTATTCCATAGGTTGGCTCCGTCAGATCGATCCAGACCGTTCCCACGGGGTTGTTTGGGCCACCAGGGAGTTTAAGGACCTTGGTATTTTTTCCCTGCTGAAAGTTCACCTTTGGATTGTAGATGTAAGGAGGCATCCTCGCCACACCCTTAACTCTGTGTTTGCCTGAGGGTGATGGCGACTCTTCACTGCCGATCGTGGCGGGATAGGCGGAAAGCAATGATCCATCCTTTGCAAAAGCAAGCACCTTGCCGGAATGCCTCTGAACTTCAATTCGTTTAGCCGATCCCGTTCTTGCATCGCCCGGCATTGCGACCAGTACGGTCGCTTCGACCGCAAAGGTCGAACCTGGATTCATCGCCTTTAGGAGGTCGATATCCATATGAAAACGCTCAGCTAGCTTTTCAGCGATGCTGGTGTAGCCCAAGCGTTTCATCGTGGCCTGTCTCGCGTAGTCCTTGGGTATGCTCTCGACAAGTCCCTCTGCGTCATCTTTGGATATGACGTACGGAAGAATAGCTGGACCATCTTTCGGTAGTCGCCGAATGACTTCCGCATCCAACTTCCCGTCTACCGGAAGGCCTTGCATCGCCTCAAATCCAGCAACTGACTTGTGGACGTTTTCCCCGTAGTGACCGTCAATTACCCCTGGGGATGAACCTGCACGATCAAGGAGGATCTGGAGGCGGATGACGGCGGGGTCCGGCTCGGACATGTCCTTGGTCGTGGGGCGGTCGGACGGAAGCGCTTCGATTGGCGCAGTGTTGACCAATTGCTCCGTCAATTGCTGGGCATCCGCACTGCCCAGCAATGACAACCAAAGTAACGCCGCGAGAACAATTGTCTTTTTCATGAGCATCAAATCTGCGTGGCGCGAACTTGTTCCCTCACGGCCCCATTTTGTGATTGCGCCGCGCAGAAAGGGCAAAACCATTGCAATCAGTTGTGGCGCCTTGCCCGATCACACGTCACTAACCAATCAAAGACAACAGATTGAACTTTCGCAGTTGCCTCCATTTGGCAGCGGATGGCCGCAGTTGCCGATTGCTCCGGCTGGGAAACCTTGTCACGGGGGCAGTGGCGCATCCCGACTAACGAGGCCCGCATCGCGCAACTCGCGCCAAAACTCGGCCGGGACTTTTTCCTCTAGCGCTGCACTGTCCGGGCGCAGACGGTCGGGAAGGACGTCCTCAGCGGGATGTTATATCTGCTCGACGATGCCTTACGGGTTGGCGAATATATCCAGACCGACCGGCAAGCCGGCGACAGTTGCGCAGGCCATCGCCTGGGGCAGGCAGGACGACTGCGGCCGCCGTGACGCAGGCACGACTGATTTACTCGCAAAATTGTCGATTACTGGCCTCCCTTGGGCTTACCGACACTGCGCCAAGCTCCTAGGTTAATGCTTCCTATTTCGCGCTATTCCGATCAGCAGCGCTCAGAGCCTTGACGGTGACCGCTGCAATGAGACCGGTCAGCACAATCCCGGCAAAACCGATTACCAATGCCAGCACCCGAGTCGAGAAATGTTTGGGCGTAAAATCGCCGTAGCCGATGGTAAGACCTGTTACGAAGGTGCAGTAGAGCGCTTCGCCGATCCCACATGGTCTCACAATGTTTCAGAGCTGGGCAGTTGCCTGCGGCTGGGTGTTGACCCAGCCTTTCGGCACGCCTTCGGGCAGAATCTCCGGTGTGGTGAAAAAGACCCCGTCCGGGGTTGGATTGGGAGTTGGGGTCACCGCAGCCTGAGGCGTGCCGGCGACACCGGTCATCAGCTGAATCCGCGCCAGCATCGAGAAATCCTCATGCACCATGTTGTGGCAATGGTTGACGTAGGCGCCGCCGAATTCGCC
Organism: Hyphomicrobiales bacterium; assembly: GCA_900466605.1. GTDB lineage: Bacteria > Pseudomonadota > Alphaproteobacteria > Rhizobiales > Rhizobiaceae > Rhizobium. Next base: position 245,856 of record UBMU01000012.1, on the reverse strand, counting down.
AAACTGAACCTGGAAGGTGACGCTGCCGCCTTCGCCCAGCCTCCAGACGTCCTTCCTCTGCAGGTTCTCGGTCGCCTCAAGTTTCGTTCCGGTGCGCGATATGGTTATCCCCTCCTCGAAATGAAGGTGAATGGGGTGATCCCATCCGCCGCCGCCGTTCTTGTAGGTCCAATGCTCCACCTCGCCGGCCTTTGGGATCAGCAGGGAAATCCTGTTGGCGTTCATGGAGTGGGAAGCTTGGCCGTTGACGCGAATGGTCCAGGGAAAGTCGACGAATTCGCCGCAATCGGGCACGCATCCGTTGGCCCGGCGGGCATCTCCCTTCCCCGACCTGCCAAATTCGACGAGTCTTGTGCGCACCGGAGCGACGATCGGAATCTGCTCAGTCAACTTGGGCGGAACCTGACTGCTGTCCGGGTCCGTCGCGCGGTGGATGACACCGGGGACATCCACGCTTTCGACTGCGCCCACCACGCGAAACTCAAGCAATGGCCCGACGACTGGATCCGAGGAAACTCCCCGCAGCGCGTTGGCCAGGCTGAGCTCCTCCTTGGGACCACGACCGTCTTCGTGACGAATCAGATTGACCACCTGTATTCTGTCACCAATGCGGAAGCCGGAAAAATCAGCGACGAAGTCGTAGCGTTCGGCGATCCCCTGCAAAGGAAGCGAATTTAATGTCAGGGTGTTGACGACAAGATTTCCATCATTGGCAATAAATTTGATGGGGACGGCATTTCCCCTGGCATCCGCGAGTGCGAGTTTCAGGAATCGCGACACGCTCGCGTTCAGGGTGCGGAAACGGTACTTTCGCGGCAGCACTTCGAAGAATGGCGCATAGCCGAAATTGACCAACGGCACGTCCCCGAGCATACCGTCCGTGTCGAAAATGTCGTTGAAAAGCTGGCCCGCAGCGTCGCATACGGCATCGGAAAATATCAGATTGACGTCAAAATCGACGTTGCCCCAACCCAGCAATTTGCCGCTCGGCAGCCGTAGATTGACGCCGTCCGACAACGCCTCGTTGCCACGGTCGGGGCCGCTGTAATAGTTGATCTGACCGAGGTTACCCTTGTAGACGTTTTCCGCCGTGAAGAAGAAACGGTGATCGTGTGCCCACATTGTTCCCTGCAGCTCGCGGAAATCTCCAGAGACGTTGACAAAGCTGGTGTTGTCGTCCGGTCCTGATGCCCGTCGATCGGTTGCCTGCGTGTTGATCTTGTCGCGCCGGGCAAGCGCCGTGCTCCAGCGGTAATCATAGAACGTGCCCGGGAAGTGATGCACATTCGCGGCACCATCACTCTCGGCGCCATTGTGCGCGTTGTGGAAATGAAGCTGGGTTTCGTTGCGCCCGAAGCCGTTGTTTTGCGCCCGGTCGACGGGCAGGTCGTTGTAGACGCGGGCGATGATGGGTTCGCCGTACCGACCCTTGATCAGGAACGGGGGCAACGTGCACTCGGCAGCCCTGCCATCGCCATAAGTCCAGACGCTGTTTGGCTGCTGGTGCGGAAAATCGTCGTGGAGGAATCCGCCGGTTGCGCTTTGGGTAATCTGGCCGAGCCTGAGTATGTAGCCGACCTTTGGAAAAAACTCATCCCAGCGCTGATGTGCGAAGATCTCCCCGGGCGGGCGGCCTTCGATCGGCCCACGGTGTGTCAGCGGATTAACAAATGCCGGGTTCGTCGGATCGGCCGAAAAGTCGGTGTGGTAGGACAGGCGCTTTGCGGGCCGCTCGCCCAGGCGGGCGGGAAAGGCGGCATGGCCGTCGGGCGTCCGGACGATCGGCAGCGGCTTGAGCAGGTGTAGCCGGTTCAGCCGCTGGGAGAATTTCCTGATGCCGAACAGCGGTGTCCGCGGCGCGCCGGTCGGAACGGCGGCGTAAGCGCTCTTCGCAAAGGGACTGAGACCGTTTTTGCAGACGAGATATCCGCTCGCTGTGAAAACACCCCACCGCAGCAGTTCGCGACGGGTAACTTGTTGCTGATTTAGCGCTCTGAGGATCTCGGCTCGGTTTTCCCGGGCGAGTCTCGCCTCTCGCTGGCGCACATGCGACACGTCGAGGGAAACATACATCGAGCTAACCCCCCATCAAAAAGTAGGTTTAGGCGCTCCATTCTGCCCTAACGCGAATTTTACTCTCAAAACGTAGAAGTGCAAATGCGGGCCTACATCTTCGCGGTCGTCTGCCCGCGGAAGGGAAAGGCCGCGGGCCTCGTCCTCGCCGAGGTCAGCCACAAGGTGCTGATCCAGCACTTACCCCAAAAGCGAGGACAGGCGGCTCTTCGACCGCCGGTCCTTTGATGTAGTAGATTACATCTTGCCCATGCTTTTCATGGCATTGTCCATATGCATCTTGCAGTCGTCCATCTTATTGGCCTTCATCGAATCCTTGGCCATCATCATTTCCTTGGAGGCCATTTCCTTTTTTTCCATCATCGCGGAACCAGTCATGCCATCGATATCCGATTGCATCTTCATCATCGAGGCGTCGTCGCATTTGGCCGACATCATCGCGTCCTCGGCGAGGGCAGGCAGCGCGGAAGCCGCTGCTAGCACGATCGCTGCTAGAGTGCATTTCAACATGGTATTCTCCTCCTTGTGGGCACCATTGCCCCTGCAAGACTTTTAGATGCTGGATCGACGGGAAGCGGGGTTGTCCGGCGCATGTAGATGTTCCCGGCGTTGCCTAACCGATGCCCGCTCCGAGCGGCATTGAGCTAGATGCCCGCGTACCACTCGTAGCCGCGATCTTCCCAGAAGCCGCCCTTGCCGCCCCACAGGCCGGCGAAACTGTCCCTAATCTCGATCCGCATCAGGTATTTTGCATGCTTATAGCCGAGGTGGCGTTCGACCCGCAGGCGAAGCGGCGCGCCGTGGGCAACCTCCAGATCCTTGCCGTTCATCTGGTAGGCGAGGATCGTCTGCGGGTGGAAGGCGTCGATGAGATCGATGCTCTCATAATAGGTTCCGCTGCCGTCTAGGGCCTGTTCGAGTTGGTCCGCACAGTAGAAGACGGCATAACGGGACTGCGGCTTCAGGCCGACGCTCCGCAGGAGCGGGGCGAGCTGCGCACCCGTCCATTTGCCGATAGCGCTCCAGCCCTCGACACAGTCGTGACGGGTGATTTGGGTGCGCGAAGGCAACGTCTTCAGATCGGTGAGCGACAGTTCGACGGGACGCTCCACCAGTCCGTCGATTTTCAATCGCCAGTTGGCGAAACCGTTTTCCGTCATCTGTGAATAGACTTCGCTGTCCGGGTGGCTCGTGCCGTTCGCCCGGAATGTCGGTGAGATGTCGGATTGCGAAAATTCGCGCGCCAGCTTGTCCTTGGGAATGAGCAGCCGCTGGCTTCTCATCGTCAGCGTCTCCGCCATTTTGAGAACGGACTGGACATGGGCATTCCCCACGACATCGTCGCAGCCCGTCAGGCCGAAAGCGCCGAGGCTGGAGGCAGATCCGATCAACAGGCGGCGTCGCGTGATAGAAAAGGTCATCGGTCACCTTTGCTGGTTTCGATCACGTAGCGGCCTGTAACCATCGAGCGCATGTTGTTCCAGAGGCCGGAGAGGATCACCATCCCCACATGCACCAGCACGAAGAGGGCGATCGACCAGGCGCAGATGAAGTGGATCGACCGGGCCGATTGGCGGCCCCCGAAGAGGTCGAGCAGGAAGGGATAACCGGCATCCATGCCGGGCGACATGGTGAGGCCCGTCGTAAACATCAGCGGCAGCAGGACGAATATGACGATAAGATAGGTGAGCTTCTGCAGTGCATTATAGTGCCGTGCCTTCTCGCCCTTGGGAAAACGTAGGCGGGCGTGATCGGCGATCTCCTGGCGCAGATGCTGCGGCGAGATCTCTTCGCCGCTCGGCGCCAGATCGCGGCGGAAATGGCCAGACAGAAAGCCGACAAGGGCATAGATCGATCCATTGATAACGAAGAGCCAGGCAAAGAAGAGATGCCAGCGGCGGCCGGTCGCGAGATCCTGATAACTCGGGATGGTGATCCACGAAGGAAAGCCGCGCTGGACGGCGGCGTCGCCGGTTCCCGAAACGCCGAGAATGCCCGTCGTCGCTATCTCCAGCTTGCCGATGCGAAGCAGGCCGCGCGTGCCGCCGCCTGCTTCGACCGCACTGATCGAAAACCAGGCCGGGTCCGAATCCGCGCCATACTGGCCCCAGTACAATTCGGGATGAGCATTGAAAATCTGCAGCCCGCTCAAGAGAAGCAAGCTGAGACAGAGAACGTTGATCCAGTGGGTCAGGCGGGTCGCGAGCGAGTGGCGGAGAATGACCGTGTTCGTCGGACCAGGTGTTATCTGGGAGTCAGGGGTCGTCGGGCCTTTCGCCGCAGGCTGACCGTGGTCGTCGAGAGCCATCATCGTTTTCGATGTCCGGTTACGTTGCGTTCCTAAACCCTGTACGTAGGCAAACCGGGATTTGTTACAGCCGTGTGGAAATATTTCGCGGACGCCGGGAGCTTTCGACGCCCAATGCCGGCGGTCCTGTCCTTCAGGTGCGAGTTGTCACAAAAGCGTGAAGCCGTAACGAATGGTGTTTCGGCCGCGAAGAAGGAGACGGAGAGGCCGATCACCAAGGAGCAGCACCATGCAGCATTTCACCAGGTTCAACCTCACGATCGCTACTGCGATCTTGGGTCTTGGTTCCGCCGCGCAGGCCAGCGCCGGGCAGTCGCCAGCGATCATCGAGCTGTTCACGAGCCAAGGCTGCTCCTCGTGTCCGCCGGCCAATGCCAATCTCGTCAGGCTCAGCAGCGATCCGAACGTGCTGGCCCTGAGTTTTTCAGTTACCTATTGGGATTATCTCGGCTGGAAAGACAGTTTCGGGAAGAAGGAATTCACTGACCGGCAAATGACCTACGAGCCTGCACTTGGCCAATCCGGCGCGTTTACGCCGCAGATGGTGATCAACGGCCATCAGTCGGTCGTCGGCTACGATCTCGCCGAGATCGGGCGTGTCATCGCCTCCGAGCCAGCCTTGTCCGGGCCGCGCATCCACTTATCGGCAGACGTCGTCGTCGTCGACGCCTCGAAAGACGTTTGGGCGCCGGCCGATGTCTGGCTTGTGCGGTATGATCCGGGTATCGTCGAGGTTCCAGTCGGACGAGGCGAGAATGCGGGCGAAACGTTGCCGCACGCCCATGTTGTGCATGCGCTCCAGCGTCTTGGTATATGGAAGGGCAAGAGGCTGGAGTTGCCGTTATCCGCAGCGCCCGATGGCCTAAAGAGCGCTGTTATCGTTCAGCAAGTTGAGGGCGGCAGGGTGCTTGCCGCGTCTTCCGACTAGAACGTACCAGCCGAAAGGACGACCGTCGAACCTGTCATGTCTCAATAAAGATAAAGGATCGGTCTGCGGTCTCGAGCAGAGTGTCTGCTACCGTGCCGTAAGAGAGGATCGCGCCCGCGCGTTTGCTCACGCCCAAAACAATCAAATTAAATCGTCCCTTTCTAGCGTGCGTGAGGATCGCAAGTTCGGGAGAGGAACCTTGCGACACCACTCGCTTGATCGAGACACCGTAGTAGTCGGCGATCTGATCCAGACGTTGGAAGGCAGAGCGATGGATATTGTCAGTGTCGCTGATCCTAGACAGCGATGTCGCCTGACCGGGCTCCTGGAAATAAACTGCGGAGATGGCAGCTCCGCTCGCTTTAGCTATAACACAGGCAAACTCAGCGGACTTCATGGAACGCTCGGTCCCGCTCACAGGAACGAGAATTCTCAGTTCGGTATCTTCGCCGGGAGCACGTCCCCTCGATGCGACGAGGGCCGTTGTGCCATTAAAGGCCTTGATCATCGTCGACAGAATGTCGCTATAACCACCGCTCTCCGCTGCGGTCGGCTCTATGCCGACGAACATCATGTCGTGTCCTTTTTCGGCCGTATCAGCCAAAACATCTTCCAGTTTTCCGTCCTTTTTCCTGATCGAGACGTGAATGTCGGATTGTGCGGTGTCATCCGCTTCGGAGGTGGTTTTCGCCACGCCGCCGGCCACTTCAAGGACGCGCGCGCTAACCCATTTTGCGGGATCATTGGTCTTTGTCGTCTGCTCATCGCTGTCGACGTTGCCATCTGTCTCTGTGACCGCGAGGACTGTTATCGGCATTTTTCTGACGGCCGCGAAATGCCCTGCGACGCGTGCCGCAAGATCGCTGGTTGGCGATTGATTGGTGACAAGCAGGACGCGCTCAAAATCCGAAAGAAAGCTATTGTCTTCGAACGTCTCCAGTTCCAGCCGGTTCTTCTCGTCGTCACGTACCGGCAGTCTTTTGAGCGCCCATCGCAATGTGGGAGGCATGGCCATGGTTGTCACGACAGCCATGGCGACGATCACCGAAAATAGTCGTTGGTCCAGAACACCAACCGAAAGTCCAATCGAAGCAACGATCACCTCGGTCGATCCACGGGCGTTCATACCACAACCAAGCGCGATGGCCTCGGCATTGGAAAACCCGCCGACCTTCGCACCGGAGAACGCGCCCGCAAATTTTCCAACGCTTGCAATGACTATAAGCCCAACGGCAAGAAGAAAGATGGATGGATCGGCAAGCACGCTTAGATCGGTATGGAGCCCGGTCAGACCGAAAAAGACCGGCATGAACAAGGCCGTCGTCAGCGCTCTTAGTTGGCCCTCGATCTGTCTGGTGAGTATAGGCGACTCGCCAACCAAGATACCGGCAACGAAGGCGCCGAGCACCGTGTGAACTCCGATCGCGTTTGTGATAATTGCCATCGCACCCATGATTGCAATGATGGCGCTCAAAACAGGCAGATCGCTTTTGAACTTGTCGTTGGTCGAGGCCATACTCATCACCAACGTCGATCCGACCTAAAGCTTAAAAGTCTCACATCATTCGGCTACGGACAACTTGAACCGCTAGGCTTCGCCGCCCTCGTGGACTTCCGTGCCGCGGCACGCTCGTAGCGTTTTGTGATCATTACGAGAGTGTCGGGACGAGCCATAAAGTACCTCACTAGGACCGGCGTATAGGTGCGGATGTGAAGGCCCGCACCAACGACGTCACTTCGTCGGCGTTGCCGTCTCGATCGCTGTTTCCTTTTCCTTCATGTACTGCCCCGCAAGGATTGGCTCGTGCTTGGGTTCGGCGCCATCGAGGCACGTTGGGATGCACTTGATCGTGGCATCGTAGTTGGGATGCAGGAAGTAAGCGATGGATTGCCGCGGCTTCGGGACGAAGGGGACCGCCGGGGGATTCACGACCCGATGCATGTTCGATAGCCACTGGTCGTTGGTCCAGCGTTGCATCATATCCCCGATATTGATGATGAAGCCGCCCGGAACGTAAGGCACGTCAACCCACTCGCCGTCCAGTGTTCGAACTTGTAGCCCGCCAGGGGCATCAGTCGGCGCAAGGATCGTCAGGCTGCCATAATCAGTATGCGCACCGGCGCGCAACTGGCCCGGAAGCGGCGGTGTAGGCTGTGCGGGATAATAGATCGAGCTCAGAATTGAAAAATGATGGTCTATCTTGTCGGCGAAGTAATTCTCATCAAGGCCCAAGCCGACGGCAAAGATGCGCATAAGCTTTGACCCTAGATCTGCCATCGCCCTGTAGTAGGCTGTTCCGACCTGCCTGAATTCCTCATTTCCGGCAGGCCACCGGTTTTCGCGGTGAAAATCCTTGGCTTGACCTGTGGTGAAAACCGGGTCGGACAGGTCGGTTTGCCCGACCATGAAATATTCGCGCAAATCCGGCGGAGCCTTCTCCCCTTCCTTGGCTGCGAGGCCTGACTTGCCCATGCGATGATATCCCTGCTGCTCGCCGGGCGGCGCAAGAACGGCATCCTTCGCCGATGGCTCGCCTTCGAAGAAGGCCTTCGACACGGCGAACCAGCGCGCCAGCAGATCCAGATCGAACCCGTGGCCGGTGATGACCAGGAAACCGATCTCCCGGTTGGTCTTATCGACGGTCGCCGCGACCGCGGACTTTTCTTCCGGGGCCCCAGTCAGAAAAGGGCCGATATCCACGATCGGTACGGTGGTGAGAGTCGTTGCTCCAATTGCCATTTCACTGCTCCTTGACATCGTTGACGTTAACATGCACGATATTGTGCACAATTCAAGCGCCCAAACTGGAGAATTATGGTGGATTGCTATAGAGGGATGGACCGTCAGAAACTGGACGTCGCCTACAACAACCGCGCAGTTGTCACCGACTGGCAGGAGTTTCTCGATCGATGGGCGCAGGAAGGCGTGACGACGTATCGGAAAGCTACGATCCGGGATCTTCAGTATGGGGAGAAGCCCAGACAGCGCATGGATTTGTTTCTTCACGACAACGCGGACGCGCCGACATGTCTTTTCCTGCATGGCGGGTACTGGCAATGGAACGACAAGGAAGGCCAGGCGATCGTCGCTGACGGCATACTGGCAGCCGGCCTTGGGGCCGCTATCGGCGAATACACCCTGGCTCCGGACGCTACGATGAGCGAAATCTGCGCGGAAGCAGTGGCGCAGGTGAACTTCCTGTCCGAAGAGCTGGCGCGCCGCGGTCGAAACCCTGAAAGCGTCTATCTTTCGGGGATTTCAACGGGAGCACACTTGATGGCGTGCGCGCTCGGCCAGCCCTGCGTAAAAGGCGCACTGCTGATCAGCGGCATCTACGATCTTGAGCCCATTCGGATTTCGTCGCTGAACGGACCGATCGGGATGGATTGGGCCGAAGCGCGAAGGCACTCCCCCCTGCACAATATGCCTGAGCGGCTGCCGCCGATTATTCTAACCCACGGCGCTCTGGAGCGACCGGAGATCTGCAGGCAGAGCGGGGACTACGCGGCAGCCCTGCAAGCCTGCGGTCATGACGTCACCCTGCTACCTGTGCCAGAGACAAACCACTTCTCCGTGATGGAGACGCTTGCGACACCAGGCGGACATCTTGCGAATGCATTGGCCGAGCTAGTAGAACGAACAGCGCAGCCTTAACGGCGACTGAGGATTATCAATGGCCATCAAACCAAAATCGGCAAACCCCAAGAAGGCACAGGACCCAGATCTCCTTGCATTGCGACCTGCCGGGCTGACCGATATCGAGGTCGTCGTGTTCAAAAAGCTGCTGGATGCAGTCGCCGAACGACGCCTCACTCCGGGGGTTCGCTTGCTGGAGGAGGAACTCGTCGAAATCTTCAAGGTCAGCAGGGAGCGTATCCGAAGAATCCTGCTCGTGCTTTCGCAGAACGGCATCATTCGCCTCGAACCACACAAAAGTGCTTACGTCGCGTTTCCGGAGTCCTCGGAGCGTAGAGACGTATTCGAGTCAAGGCTCCTCGTCGAAGGGCATATCGTGAAAACGTTATGCCAGTTCAATCCTGCACGGCGCAAGAAGGTGGTATCGGAGCTGCGAGATCACATAGAAGCGGAGCAGGTATCGGTAGCGGGCGCGGAACGCGCGCTCCAGATCCGACTGTCCGGTGAGTTTCATCTCAAGATGGCTAACTTTGCCGGCAACAAGGTTCTGCTGAAGGTGCTGCACGACATTCTCGTCAAATCATCACTGTCCCTCGCCGCGCACGCGCATCAGCACGATCTAGCATGTTCCATGAATGAACATACCGTTCTGCTGGATGCAATCGAAAAGGGCGACGCCGTCAAGGCTCAAGAAATCCTTGTCGCGCATCTCGGTACCATTGCGGAAGATATAGCCGAGGATATTGCCCAGGCGAATGCACTCCAGCGTGTGTTCACATGATCAAAGCGGACGGAACACCGACTGGAGATTGACCTCGCGAATGGCGACGGGGCGCATATCGAGCTCTTGCTCGATAACGTAGAGGCAACGGTCCATGGCCTTGGCCGCAGCCAGACTTCTGCCTTCATCGATGAATCCCAGCAAGGAATTGTACTCAACAGCAGCCGAGCTGAAAGTCGTGTTGGTCGCATAGAGGCCAAGAATCAGCGAGGTCTGAAGAACCAGCCGCTCAAGGGCGAGTGCAAGCGGTCGATTATGCGCCATTGTCGCGAGCAGCATATGGAAGGAGCTGATGCCGGCGATGGTTTTTTGCCGTTGCCCGTGCATCCATTCGCGCTCCCACTGACCAAGGTTAAATTTCAACATATTGACCTGCGAGGTCATGATTGTGCGAGTTACAATCTCGGTCGTTGCCCTTTCGACCACACGACGAGCATCGAATATCGCCTTGGTCTCGAGCGGACTAGGGCTTGCGACAAACGCTCCACGGTTGCGCTTGATCTCAACCAGACCCTCGACCGCAAGCCTCTGCAGGGCGGAGCGAACGCGGGCGCGCCCGACGTCGAGAGCTTCGGCCACGATGTCCTCGGTCAATTTGGCTGTGGGCGGCAAACGGCCATGCAGGATTGCCGTACGGATCTTGTTTGCAACCTGCGACTCGATGTCGTCCGTGTCAGTCATCTTTGAAGCGCCCGAGTAGGGTGATGCGAAGTTAAGCATTCGGCACTTCCGTGCGGATCATTTTTTGTGCAAAAATTGTCAACGATTTTTATTTTTTTGTATGACATCATCGCGATATTTTCAATGGAAATTTCAAGCAATTGATATACAACGATTTTTAGCAACTGGCATGACCCTTGCGTGAGAATGTTAGGCTTTTGACGCGAGGATGACTGCCATGAGAATGACGTCCATACCCCTGATTGATATCTCCCCTTTTCTGGAAGGCACGAAGCAAGGCCGCGACAAAGTCGCTGCCGAAGTTAAACACGCCTGCGAGGAAATCGGCTTCTTTCTCATCAAGGGCCACGGAGTTGATCAATCGCTTATCGACGCAACTTACGATTCCGCAGCCGATTTCTTCAAGCTGCCAACCGACGAGAAATTGAAAATCAAGCAACCGCCCGGAAATACCCCGCGCGGCTATACCCCTTTCAAGGGCGAGACGCTCTCCGCCAGCCTTGGGAAGGCCGCCCCGGCCGATCTCAAGGAGATGATCGATATTGGTCCGGTAGACGTCCCGGAGGGCGAATATTTCCATGGCGAGCAGGCCTCATTCTACTTCTACCCCAACCTCTATCCTGAAAACCCGGATGCATTCAAACCGACGATGGAAACCTACTATCGCCGCATGAACCGGCTGGCCAACGACCTGATGGGTATTTTTGCCCACGCTCTCGATCTTCCGGATGACTTCTTCTTTGACAAACTGGACAAGAACATCAGCGCCGTACGTGTCATTTGCTACCCGGAGCAGAGCGAAGCCCCTGAACCGGGCCAGATCCGCGCCGGCGCGCATACCGACTATGGCACCTTGACCATCCTGATGTCGGATAAGGCCGCTGGCGGTCTGCAGGCACAGCATAAGGACGGCTACTGGGTCGACGTCACGATCGAACCGGGCACCTACGTGATCAATATCGGCGACATCATGCAGATATGGACCAACGACAAGTGGGTCTCGACCATGCACCGCGTCGTCAACCCGCCAGCCGAGGTCGCCAGCACGGCACGCCGCCACTCCGTCGTGTTCTTCCACCAGCCGAACTACGACGCGCTCATCGAAACCCTCCCGACCACCTACGACGAGAGCACTCCGCGCCGTTACGAGCCGGTGACCTACAAGGAGCACTGGAACCACAAGTGGAACGCATCACGCAAAATGTAACGGTCGCAGGGAGCAAGCCGATGACTGCGCCACTTTCTATTGTTCTTTGCGGAGATACTCTTCCCGTCCAACGCCTGGACGACGTGTCGGCATCCACCAGGGCCGTCTTTGAGATCGCCGCGAACGGTGATCTCTCCCTGGGGAATTTCGAGATCCCCCTGACCCGGCGCGGCGCGCCGGTTCAGAAGCTTCTCAACATCCGCGCCTGTCCTTCGATAGCTGACAGCCTGGCCACGCTCGGCCTCGATGTTGCGACGATCGCCAACAACCATGCTGTCGATTACGGTATCGATGGGCTGGTTGATACCGCCATGCATTTGGAGAGCGCAGGCATCAAAGTCATTGGTGCCGGTCCTGATCTGCAAAGCGCCGCGCGCCCGTTCTTCACGGAGCACAACGGACGTCGCATCGGCATGATCGCCTTTTCCTGCCTCACACCGACAGGTATGACGGCATCTTCCGAACGCGCCGGCATTGCGGGCCTACGGATCGAGACAGGCTATGACATCGATCCTTGGTATCAGATGGAGGAGCCAGGAGACCCTTCCGTTATCCGCATCCGCACACGGCCACGCGATGACGATCTGACGGATGCGGTCTTGCGGGTTACAGACGCCAAGGCCCATTGCGACATCCTGATCGTGAGCTTGCACTGGGGGTTCGGTTCCGGAGAAGAGCTTGCCGAATACCAGCGCCCCCTCGCCGAACGCCTGATCGAGGCGGGAGCCGATGTCATCCACGGTCATCATCCCCATGCCATCCACGCCTTCGGCTACTACCAGGGGAAGCCCATTATTTTCAGTGCCGGCACCTATGTCGGCCAGCAGGTGTTCCTGGACGCCGCGCCCGCGGTAAAGCGCCTATGGGCCGGCATGTCCGCCGATGGTTTTCTGACGACGCTAATCTACGGTGAAGACGCGGCCCCCCTCATCACGCTCAGGCCTACAACACTCGATGAGGATCGTCTGCCGCGCTTTGTGGCAGGCGCAGAGTTCGAAGCAATCTTGGAACGCCTGCGAAGGCTTTCCGCCGACCAAGGGGCAGCATTTCTGTCCAATGGCGAAATCATCACCGTGAGGCCCCAGTGATGGCCACACGTCCACCCATTGCCGCGGATCAACCAAGCCGGAGAAGCTCATCCGCCGTAATATCCGTAACCGCAACTCCAGAGGACCTAATCAATGACCATGAAATTCTCCATCAACCGTCGCTCTCTCACACGACTCGGTGCAGCGGCGCTTGTGACGGCTGTCCTTTCCGCTTCGACCCTAATCACCACGACCGCCACGGCCGCGGAAAAAAAGATCGCGGTTAGCTTCCCGAATGCTTCGGTCATCGGCGCCGTCATTACCTCGCTCGACGCTGCGAAGGCCAAGGGCAAGGAAATGGGCTACAACGTCATCGTCGATGATCCGGGCACGGACCTCAACAAACAGATCAACACGATCAAGACATGGATCGGACAGAAGGTCGAAGTCATCGTCGTCAACGCCCTTCAACCGGATGCCTTCGAAGCCGTTGCCAAGCAGGCGCGTGACGCCGGGATCATCTGGATCACCTACGGCCAGAAGATCCAGAACCAGGACGCGACTGTCGGCTATGCTCAGTATCCAGATGGCCGCGCGCTCGGTGAATATGCCGGCAGGTGGATCACCGATACCCAGGGCGGCAAGGCCAACGTCATCATCCTTGGCTATGAGAAAGGCGTGTGGGGTCAGCAGCGCGGCTCCGGCATCAAGGACGGCCTCCTCGCCAAGGCACCCGATGCCAAGATCGTGGCCGAGCAGGATGCAATCAGCCCGACCGAAGGCCTCAATGTGACCCGTACGCTGCTTCAGGCCCACCCTGATGCCAATGTCATTCTGGGCGTAGAAGACCCAGCCACGGAAGGCTCCTACAAGGCCTGGATCGCATCCGGCAAGGATCCGAAGGATCCGAACGGCTTTGTCGGCGGAATGGACGGAACCGTTCCTGCGCTCAAGCTGCTCAAGGAAGGCGGCAACATCTACCGCGCGTCCATGGCAATTCCCTTGGTCGAGGTCGGCTACGCGATCGTCACCACCGCCGATGACTTCCTCAACGGCAAAGGCAAGGGCGACGTGATCGTACCGCTCGAACTCGTGACCGAAAAGTCGCCGCGCGCCGACGTCTACCTCAAGCAGCAGAACGCCAACTAAACCAGCCGGGATGCCGGCGCGAGCCGGCATCCCTTTTCCAGTCCCACCGTGGAGAAGGTTTGCATGCCTTTTGCAGTCTACGCATTGCGTAAATCATATGCCGGTGTCGAAGTGCTGAAAGGCGTCGATCTGGAAGTGAAGGATGGCGAAATCCATGCCTTGCTTGGTGCCAACGGCGCTGGAAAATCAACCCTGATCAAGTGCTTGTCTGGAGCGATCCAGCCAGATTCCGGCGGCCTGTTGGTCGGGACGGAGAAGTTTCACGAACTGACGCCGAAGTCGGCGCGGGAAGCCGGTGTCGCGGTCATCTATCAGGATCCGGCCCTCGCCGCAAGCCTTGACGTAACCGACAACATCTTCCTCGGCCGCGAAAAGCGGATCGGTCCATTCGTAAGGCGCAAGGCGCAGCGGGAGGAAGCAGCTTTCTGGTTGAAGCAACTCGACGCGGACATAGCACCGACCGATAGCCTCTCAAAGCTCGGCAACGCGGGCCTTCAGACCATCGAGATCGCCCGTTCCCTCAGCATGCAGCCGAAGGTGCTGATCCTCGACGAGCCGACGGCTGCACTTTCCGAACACGAGGCGGAAATCCTCGGTCAGCGCTTGCTGGAACTCAAAAAGCAGAAGCTCCCTCTTCTCTATGTGACGCATCGGTTGGCCGAGGTTTTTGCCTTGGCTGATCGTGTCACCGTGCTACGCGGCGGCGAAGTGGTCTTGACCGGGCCTGTGGGCGACTTTAGCCACGACGAACTGGTGGACGCCATCGCCGGAACAAAGATCAAACGGGATCGCCCTGCGACGACGGCGGCGCGTTTCGCCCCTGCCGTAGACGTCAAGGATTTGCTCGCACCGGGCATTGGACCAGTTAGTTTCACTGTCGGGCGTGGGGAGATCGTCGGGGTATTCGGGCTGGTGGGCTCGGGTCGCACGGAATTGCTTGAAACGTTGTTTGGCAGCCGTCAACGCCATGGTGGCAATGTTTCAATTGGCGGCCAGACATTGGCCCTGTCCAACCCCTCCTCGGCGGTTGCGGCGGGCGTTGCCCTTGTTCCCTCCGATCGTTTGCGGAAAAGCATTATCGGTACGCTCTCCTCCGGCGACAATATGCTGTTGCCGTCCTATAAAATGCTCTCCCGCCTCGGCATGCGCATGCCGTCGCTGGAGAGCACGGTCTTTAATAAAGCCGTGGGACGCTTGAACCTGCGGCCGCCGAGAATGGACCTCGAAGCCAAGCGCTTTTCCGGCGGAAACCAGCAGAAATTGGTTATCGCCCGCTGGCTGAACGACACCTCCCAATGTCGTTTCCTGATGCTTGACGAGCCTACGCAGGGCGTCGATGTCGGCGCGCGCAGTGACATCTATACCGCGCTTCGCGAAAGCGCCGCGGCCGGTACCAGCCTGCTCGTTACCTCTTCCGAACCTGAGGAACTTATCCAGATCGCGGATCGCGTGATTATTCTTTCTCACGGGCAGATCGTCGCGGTCCTTCAATCCGATGAGATCGAAGAGGGCAGAATGCTTTCGCTCGCTCACAATCTCGAGCCGGCCACCACCAATTCCAGCAAAGGACACGTCGTTCATGACTGACATCCCTCTCTCCAAGACCGCCCCGGCCAAGAAGCGGGAATTGCCAGTCGAACTGTTGGTCAACAACATTCTGCTGCTCGCGTTATTCGTGCTGATGCTTTACTTTACAGCGGAGAGCGACGCGTTCCTGACCTTTTCGAACTTCAAAGTGCTGTTGACCAACTACGCAGCTATCGGCGTCGTTGCAGCGGTAATGGCGCTGCTCGTGATGGCCGGTCATGTCGATCTCTCAATCGGGTCCAACATCGGCTTTTCGGGGATGATCACCGCCTTGGCCATGACGGAGTGGGGTGCATCCCCGGCGATCGGTGTTCTGGCGGGGGTGGTTACCGGCGCGCTCATCGGTCTCGTCATCGGGGTGCTCTGCGCATATCTTCGCTTCAGCCCGATCATTGTTACCCTCGGTATGCTCAGCGTACTTCGCGGAACAACTCTCCTGGTGAAACAGGTGGAGGTTGTCGGGCTTGGTGATGTCTTTTTCCTGATTGGCAACGGCTCGATCGGCGGAGTACCAATCCTGCTGCTCATCGTGCTTGGCGTGTTCCTCCTGTCTGCGACCTTCCTGTCGCTGACCGTGTGGGGGCGTTACATATTTGCGATCGGCATCAATCCGCAGGCGGCCTTCCTAGCCGCCCTCCCCGTCCGCCCGTTGATCCTGTCTCTGCATGTCGCGACTGGAGCTGCGGCGGGCCTCGCGGGCGTGTTGCTGGCAAGCCGTCTGGATGGGGCATCACCGGGTTCTCTCGGCTTGCAGATGGAGCTGCAGGCGCTCACCATCATCCTGCTCGGCGGCGTCGCCTTCGCGGGCGGAAGAGGTCGAATCTTCGGCGTGTTCACCGCCTGGGTCTTCCTGGCCGTCCTGGACAATGGCCTGACGCTTCTCAATGTCCCTCCGTTTGTGCAGCTCGTCGCCAGTGGTATGGCGCTTGTGTTCGCCGCAAGTCTGGATGCCCTCGGAACCGTTCTGGGGCCCCGTCTCGAGCAACGCAGGCGCGTGCAGGAACAGCTCCGCAATGCGGCTGCACATTCCTGATCGGAGGGGACCGCAATGTTGTTAACAGACTATCCACGCGAGCTAGTAGGCTACGGTCGCAACCCAATCGACCCGAAATGGCCGGGCGGTGCTCATATTGCTGTGCAATTCGTGATCAACTACGAAGAGGGCGGTGAGGCTTCCATCATGGATGGCGAACCAGCTTCGGAATCGCTCCTATCCGAGATAGTGGGTGCAGCACCTTGGCCCGGCCAGCGCAACCTCAATATGGAGTCGATCTATGAATACGGCTCACGTGCTGGCTTCTGGCGCCTATGGCGGTTATTCGACGATCTTGAGGTCCAAGCAACCGTCTATGGTGTAACGCTCGCGATGGCGCGTAATACAGAAGCTGTTGCAGCGATGAAGGAAGCCGGATGGGAAATCGCCACCCACGGCTATCGCTGGCTGGAATATAGGGATTTCCCGGCAGCGAAAGAGCGCGAACATATCCTTGAAGCCGTTAGATTGCATACCGAGCTTACCGGTGAGCGTCCCCTCGGCATGTATCAGGGTAAGCCGTCCGACAACACCTTGCGTCTAGTCATGGAGGAAGGTGGGTTCCTTTACTCGTCAGATTCCTATGCGGATGATCTTCCCTATTGGGTTCGCGGTATCGCGGACAGGCCGTTCCTCATAGTCCCCTATACGCTCGACAACAATGATATGCGGTTCGCGACGCCTCAGGGGTTCAACTCAGGCGATCAGTTCTTCACCTACCTCAAAGACGCATTTGATGTGCTGTACGAGGAAGGTCGGCACGGTGCTCCGAAAATGATGTCGGTTGGCCTGCACTGCCGGCTTGTCGGCCGCCCCGGTCGAACTGCAGCTCTGCGCCGTTTCATGGAGTATGTATTATCGCATGAAAAGGTCTGGATCCCACGACGGATCGACATTGCCCGCCATTGGCACGAACATCACTGGCCATCGTCTTCGTGACCTGCGATCGACATGCAAATATGTTGCGGACGGCGGGGCTCAAGCCGACGCGCCAGCGGATAGCGATCTGCAACATAGTGTTTGGCCACGGACATAGACACTTCACGGTCGATCAGGTTTTCGAAGAAGCCGTCTCAGCAAGTCTGTTGATGTTCTTGGCCACCGTTTACAATACACTCAATCAATTCGCCGCGGCGGCGCGTTGAGCTGAGGATTGTGGCGCGCCGCTTCTGTGCGATACAGTTCTTTGTGGAAGGCGTATCTTCTGCGAGCAGTTCGACAAGGACGTTCTAGCTCGCTATGGCCGTCGCACTCAGCGGCTCGAGACGATCATCCATCACCTTGGCTTGGCGCTCGGAGGCAGGCCTGCTTCTGCGTTCGCCCATCGCCTGATGATGCCGGTGAGCAATGATACGCTACTGCGGGTGGTTCCCGCCGGACGGTTGATCAGCATGGCGACCTGAGTTGGCGCGGAAACACGACAGGGTTTGACACTGAACGGCACATCCGCGGAGTTCGACGGCGATCCGTTTGACCGCTTGATCGACCATTTGTCCGATGCCGGCCTTACAGGACCACGCAAGTCATGCGGCATCGGTCGCTGCGGCGCCTGCATGATCCTGCTGGATGGAAAGCCGGTCAATGCCTGTCTTCTTCCTATTGCGCGCGCCGACAGCGGCTCCGTAACAACTTCGGAAGGATTGGGCGAGCGGGCGAATGCAGTCATAGAACGGCTTTACGAACGTGGTGCTGTTCAATGCGGGTATTGCACTCCTGGAATGACGGTCGGATTAGTCGCAGCGTTGGAGGATCCCAGCCGTCCCAATGCCGCGGAAGTAGAGCGACGTTTAATGGGAAATCTATGCCGTTGCTCGGGCTATGCCGCCCTGCGCCAGGTTATCAGCGATCTGTTCTCCAATGGGCCTGACAACACTCAGCCGACCTGAAAGTGGCGAGGGCAGTTGTACTGAACCTTGCATTCATCGGGCGCATCTACCGCGCCTGTCACGGCCGCCTGCTCCCGACTATATTCAGTCTCGGTCGCAAACCGGAAGCAATCAATGCAAAACCTGGACATCGCAATCATGGAAATCGCTTCAAACGAACGCAAGGTTGTTACGCCTTCTCGATATGCAACTGCGGATGACCCAGCGGCCCTGTTCACATTTGCACTCAACGAGATGCGCAATGGTCCAGTCGCGCTCGCGACATTGATCGAAATCCGCGGCGGTGCAGCGCGAACGGTCGGATCTCATGTCGTCGTTTGCGGCGACGGACGTTTCGCAGGTTACCCGGCGACTGCAATCTCGCACGGCCCAGTCATTGCCTGGAGGAGGCGCTGCTATAATGAGCGCCCCCTCCTTAGAATTTAGCGGTTCGTGCCACGCAGGATTTCAAACAGGAACCAGACTCGTCGCTCCCCCTCGTCAATCCAATTCTCGAGAAGGCTCGCGGTGGCGACGTCGCCGTAATCATCGCAGGTATCGTGAAGCGCGCGCATGCTTGCAACCAGCGAGCCGTTGTCCTCGCGCAACTCGGCCAGCATCTCATGCGGATGTACGAATTCGGCATCGTTGTCGGCAATTCGTTGGCGGCTGGCGATGTCACCAATTGACCGCAACGTCGTACCACCAAGCTTGCGAGCTCGCTCCGCCAGTGGATCGGTCATTGCAAAGAGCTGGTCTCCTTGCTCATCGAGCAGCAGGTGATAGTCGCGAAAATTCGCACCGGACATGTGCCAGTGGAAGTTCTTGGTCTTTAGGTAGAGCGCAAAGACGTCAGCGAGCAGGGTGGTAGAGGCCGCAGAGATATCCCTCACGGCGTCCTCGCTCAATCCCGACGGGGTCTTTAGTGATGCCGTGCGACGGGTTTTAGCTGTCTGTTCCATTTGTCAGTCCTTTCAATCCTGTTATTTCTTCTTTGACGCGATAGATGCCGGGGATCGCTTGCGGTGAGGGTTATCGTATTGACTGTCTAAGCGTCGCGTATCCTCAGTGCATGGGTCGCAATACGACGGAAGCATTTCGATGCTGTCACAAGAGCGCCGGGTGTCGTCATCTACTCTCTCGTTCATCAACTGCCGCATTCCCGCGGCCAGTATCAGGCAATTGCGAAGACGCATCTTGGATAATTGCCTCCCATTTTGGCTGGATAGTCCGGAGGCAATTCCCGCATGTCAGGTCAACGTAGAGGTGGCAATCGGCCCCCGCCGCGGAGGTGGCGCCGGGGGATCGGCAAGTTGCCAAGCCTCGCGACGGTCACGCCTTGATAAAGGCAAGCAGATCCGGGTTGATAATATCGGCATGGGTCGTGAGCATCCCATGTGGATAGCCCTTGTAGACCTTAAGCATACCGTTCTTCAGCAGCTTGACAGATAGCTCGGCAGCGTCGGCGATAGGGACGATCTGGTCATCGTCTCCGTGCATGACGAGTGTTGGAACTGTGATCTTCTTTAAGTCTTCTGTTTGGTCGGTTTCTGAGAAGGCCTTGATGCCATCATAATGGGCCACTGTGCTTCCCATCATACCCTGCCGCCACCAGTTCTGGATGACGCCGGGATAGACCTTCGCATCTGGTCGATTGAATCCGTAAAATGGCCCAGTGGGCAGATCCAAGAAAAATTGCGCGCGATTGTCGGCGAGCGCCTTGCGCAAGCCGTCAAAGACGTCGATCGGAAGCCCACCTGGATTTGTTGCGGTCTTAAGCATGATCGGCGGGACCGCGCTAACGAGTACGGCCTTCGCGACGCGACCCTGAGGCTCACCGAATTTTGAGACATAGCGGGCGACTTCCCCACCACCGGTGGAATGTCCAATATGAACGGCGTTCTTCAGGTCGAGATACTCAACGACGGCAGCGGCGTCGGCCGCGTAGTGGTCCATGTCATGACCGTGGGCCACCTGCGAGGAGCGTCCGTGACCACGGCGATCGTGTGCAACGACGCGATAGCCGCTCCGCAAGAAGAACAGCATCTGGGCATCCCAATCGTCGGACGAAAGCGGCCAGCCATGGTGGAAGTGAAGTGGCTGCGCATCCTTCGGGCCCCAGTCTTTGTAGTAGATTTTCACGCCGTCCTTTGTCGTTACAAAACCATCTGTCATTTTGAACTCTCCTTGAAGGGTTGAGGTTGAGTTGGGAGGGCGAGCTCTGGCCTTGGGAGGCTAGCAAGGCCTTCGCCAATAGGGTTGTCTACCGTCGAGTGCTGATGAAATCGGGCTTGCCAACATTGAGGTCCTTCCTGAGCAGCCCTGGAGCCGAATAATTCGTCTCGGCATCCGATGGCAGAACCGTAGCTCAAATGGTGGCCGGCGTTCAGCTATACCGAGGTCTAGATTGCCTATCTCAAGGGACGCTGGTGACTACCTTCATAACGTGGGAAAGTCGAACAACGCTCTTCGTCTAGATTTCAGACCAGGGGCGCCTCGCCGCTAGGGATGAGGCGACACGAATTTGCTGAGATGACCGGCGCGTTTTCAGTACGTTCCAGTCCATCTCCACAAGACCAAGCTGATTTAAAGCCCGACCACTTCGGTCAGATCGCAAACCATCTGGAGAACCAGAATGCCAGAAACGACAGCAGATCAATTTGTCGCCATCCTCGCAGCTGCCGGCATCAAGCGGATCTATGGAGTTGTTGGTGATAGCCTGAACGGCATCACAGACGCAATCCGCAGGCGCGGCGATATCGAATGGATCCATGTTCGCCATGAGGAAGCTGGCGCATTCGCAGCGAGCGCTGAGGCCCATCTAACAGGTTCGCTCGCGGTCTGTGCTGGCAGTTGCGGCCCCGGCAATCTTCATTTGATCAACGGATTGTTCGATG
The DNA here is from genome assembly GCA_900466605.1 of Hyphomicrobiales bacterium. Classification (GTDB taxonomy): domain Bacteria; phylum Pseudomonadota; class Alphaproteobacteria; order Rhizobiales; family Rhizobiaceae; genus Rhizobium. The sequence continues at coordinate 224,682 of UBMU01000012.1, read as the reverse complement.
CCCATCGCTCTCGAGTGCCCGTGCTTGCAATAGCCGCCCAGATTCCATCATCGGAAATTGGTTCCGGCTATTTTCAGGAGACCCATCCCCAAGATCTATTCAGGGAATGCAGCCACTATTGCGAGTTGGTTTCTGACCCGTCGCAGATGCCCCGTTCGCTGGAAATCGCTATTCGCGAGGCAGTCGGCAAACGAGGGGTCTCAGTCATAGCAATCCCGGGAGACGTCGCGCTTAAGCCCGCCGTAACTTCCTACCAGCAGCGCCCTTTCGGCCTTCTGCCCAAGCCTGCGATCGTAGTCCCCCCACAAGACCAACTTCAGGAGCTTGCAAAGCTCCTGAACGCTTCGGGTCGCACGACCATCCTCTGCGGTTCTGGGGTCGCGGAAGCACGAGAAGAAGTGATGGACCTTGCAAAGCGGCTCAAGGCTCCCATCGTTCACGCGCTGAAAGGGAAGGAGTTCATAGAGCATGACAATCCCTACGATGTAGGTATGACCGGCCTGATCGGCTTTGCCTCCGGCTACTATGCGATGAAAGATTGCGACGTTCTGCTGATGCTGGGTACGGACTTCCCCTACAGACAGTTCTACCCAGAGGGAAAATCCGTGCGTGTCGCACAAATCGACATCCGCCCTGGACAAATCGGCCGCCGCGCTTTCGTCGACCTCGGTCTCGTCGGTGACATAGGCCCAACCTTGCGCGCTCTATCGCCGTCCATCGAAGAGCAGCCAGATCCGGGACACCTGGAGCAGGCTATCGTGCATTACAAGAAGACACGAAAGGCGCTCGACAGCCTTGCCGATGAAAAACGCAGCAAAGACATTATTCACCCACAGCAAATTGCGAAGACCTTGAGCGATCTCGCCGACAAGGATGCGATCTTCTCCTGCGATGTTGGTCTGCCGACCGTGTGGGCGGCGCGGTATCTGGCGCTCGGCGGTGGACGACGGCTGGTTGGTTCGTTCTGGCACGGCTCCATGGCAAACGCATTGCCACAGGCGATCGGTGCCCAGGCTACCTTCCCCGAGCGGCAGGTAATTTCAATGTCGGGCGACGGTGGGCTTTCTATGCTCATGGGTGAACTCCTGACACTTGCCCAGCTCAAGTTGCCCGCCAAGATCGTCGTGTTCAACAATTCGGCATTAGGTTTTGTGGAAGTGGAACAGAAGTCCACGGGATTCCTGCCCTTCGGCACCGATTTCATCAATCCGAACTTCGCAGCGATGGCAGAGGCTGTTGGCATCAAGGGGATCCGTATTGAGAAGCCCGACGAAGTTGAGGCTGGCATTCGTGAGGCGTTGGCACACGATGGTCCTGTTCTGGTTGACGCTGTGGTTGCTCGCACCGAGTTGCCCATCCCACCATCTATCAAGCCGGAAATGGCGAAAGGCTTTACGCTCTACATGATCAAGGCCGTCTTCAATGGTCGCGAGGATGAGCTAATCGATCTTGCGAAGACAAATCTCTGGAGCTTGCCGTCCCAACTTTAGGAGCGCCATGATGACATTGACAGGCAAGCATCGGCTGGCCGCAGCCTATCGAGACCGGCCGGTACTTCACAGCCCAATACCAGCGCTTTTCACCTTTGAGAGCCTTTCAATCAATGAAGGATTAAATACATGCATGTGACATATCACGTCGGTGAACACGACGGCGGATGGGCGTACCACATCGAAGAGGTGTGGTCAGACAGGTTCCCCGACCACCGGACTGCCCTTGAAGCAGCCAGGGTAGCCGCTTCACGCCAAGGCACAAGCGAAGAGGACGTATTGGTGTCGTACCAGAATGCCGAAGGGAACTGGACAACCGAGCTCGCAGGAAATGGTGAGCGGGTCGACGCCGAAGTGATGGACGTTGGACCCCCTTGGTAGTACTGGCGAGCTGTTCCGTAGGATGGAAGGCACGACTAGGCTTTGGGAATGGCGTCAATCAGTTGGTGCATTTCAAGCACGGCCAATCCAAGAGTAGGGACGGCTATTTTCACACCCATTCTTCAAGGAAGATCCGCTCGTATCTTTTAAAGGGCGGTTTGCCCGAGTATCGAGAATTGGCTTCGATCCCATCAGGATCCCTTTGAACTTCATCCCGATATCGGAGATATGTCGCTTCATCTGGAAATGCGAAGCGCGCAATGGCGAGGGGCTCTGCGTTATCTTCTGCGAGCTCTGGAAAACTCACAGTCGCCCCCATGGGAGCCTGACGAGTAAGGAGATATCCCTCGTGGCGCCCGCCGTACCGTTCAATGAGCATTTTCCACGTTCGAGCGTAGGCAGCAAACTCTTCCAGGCCGTCTTGATCAATGTAATAGCGAACCTCGCAAATCACCTCCTCCGCGGACATTTACCCCTCCATTTCTGCAATAGACTCGGTAGACTTCTCTGCAAGCGCCTGGAAAAGCGCGATCTTTCCCGCGCGTTCTTTAGCTGCCTTGCGGTGGCACACCTTGGTTTGATTGTGCGCGGATAGCCGGTGCCACGAGGTAGTTGGCAGAACAATCGATTGGTGCCCTCATTGGAACTCCGCTGCCATGGAGGATCGCGGATCGCAAAATTGCATCGCGACAACAGCGGTCATTGTCACCCGCTGTGGTCGGCCAAACATTGCATGGCGACGCTTCCGTCGCCTGCAACCGTACCTATTGCTTCTTCTGTTCGAAAAGATGCCGAAATTGCCGCGGCTGGCAGCGTAGGTACTGATCGGCAGCTTGAATGCTCTCGCCAAAATGGGCGGCGGCGTGCCATGGCCAGCGTGGATCATAAAGAATTGCCCTGGCAATTGCGATAAGGTCCGCGTCACCGGTCGTCAGGACTGCTTCGGCCTGTTCAAAGTCAGTGATGAGGCCGACAGCTACCACAGGAATTTTGACCGCTTGCTTCACGGCCCGAGCGAAGGGAACCTGATAGCTTGGGCCGATTGTGATCTCCTGATTGTGTGCCAAACCACCTGTGGAAACATGGATCGCTGCGCATCCACGCTTCTCCAACTCGATGGAGAACACAATAGCCTGTTCGAGATCCCATCCTGCTTCCACCCAATCAGTCGCGGACACTCTCATTGTGACAGGTTTTTCCGAAGGAAACGCGCTTCGGACCGTCTCAAAGACCTCGAGCGGAAATCGAAGTCGGTTTTCTAGGGAACCTCCGTACTCGTCTGTGCGCGCGTTGGAAAGCGGAGACAAAAATTGGTGGAGCAGATAACCGTGCGCGCCATGAATCTGGATCGCGTCGATACCGAGTGCAGCGGCTCTTCTTGCGGCGTCCGCGAAGGACTTTCGGATCCGCTCAAGGCCGGATTTGTCGAGTGAGTTCGGTTGGTCGTAGTGCTCTCGGAATGCAATAGAACTAGGGGCGGTCGTCTTCCAGCCATGTTCCTGGCCGGGCGCAATCTGATGCCCGCCTTTCCAGGGAATTTCGGTGGATGCCTTCCGTCCAGCATGGCCGAGTTGCACGGCAATCGGCATATCCGACCAGCGTCGAACTCCGGTAAGGACCCTATCCATGGCTCTTTGGCAACCATCGGAGTACAGTCCGACATCACCGTATGAGATTCTTCCTTCAGGTGTAACCGCTGTTGCCTCGATCGTGAGTATGGCGGCGCCAGACAAAGCAAGATTTCCAAGGTGGATCAAATGCCAATCAGACATCTCGCCGTCGGTGGCCGAGTACTGGCACATCGGTGCGATCACGATCCGGTTTCGCATTTTCAACGATCCGATTTCGAACGGGGAGAAAAGCCTGGTTGCACTCACGTCATTGACCCTTCCATGCAAGGAGCTTGCGACGTTACTCGTCGTGGCCCCGGTTGAAAAATTGACAAACAATGACCCGAGCAACTCTCGTTGAATTAACGACGCATATTTACGAAAGTCCGACGTCGTTGCTCTTGGCATTTCAATCTGCGCCATAAGACGCATTCCCCAGAAATCGCCCGCAGCGAAATCCAATTCTTGCTTGCGAAGTGCCTTCTCGAGATTTGGCGCTCTCTAGCGGCATGTCCAGATTGCAGTTCCTTTAGTACACCAATTTAAAATCAGATCCTTTGCCGAAAGGGCACGACGTTGTCCCTTTGGATTAGTTCGAGGATCTCTTGTTCGATCGAATTTGCAACGGCTTCGAATTCATCGGAAAAGACCTGCATTTCCGGATCTGACTGATAGCGAGTGAGCGCAGCGACGACCAGCGCATAGTCGTCAAAGAGTTCGCTCGGTAGCGAGCCGCGCAAATTCTCGATCTGCACTCTGCAATTCGGGAAGCGTTCGACTACAAGTGCACGTCCATTGTTGCTGTCCCCACAAATCATATGGATCACCCTTGGGATTAAAAGAGCGGCTGCTGATCATGTCATCGATGCGGCCGCGGCAAGGAAGCCTGAAAGCGCACCAGTATTATCGATGTTACGGGGAGACGGTACAGCCAAGCTCTGGCTCGTTGAAACTATACCTACGTATATATCGCTGACTGCTCCGACCCAATCTCGAGCTTTATCCCACCTTCAGGCCTGTCGTCTTGCAAACGTAGAACTAGAGACAAAACGGCAATTCGGTTCAACAAAGAAGAAAAACATACAAGCAATTGTCCCCTCACCTTCGTAGCTTGGCGCATTGCATCTTTCAGGCTGGAAACTGCCGGTATTTAAGCCGGTCTCGGACGCGCACAGGCCGATGCCCGGTCGCGATTGAACCGTCGTCACTCCGCCTGCACGACAACCGATCGTTTCTCAGGCCCCGAGCAGTCTAAAATTCAGGAGTTCGAAATGGAGATAAGTGCACTGCTTCTTTCGCGAATACAGTTTGCGTTCACTGTGTCATTCCACATCCTTTTTCCCGCCTTTACCGTGGGGCTCGCTGCGTTTCTTACATTTCTCGAAGGCTTGCGGCTTGCAACGGGCAATCCGCTCTATCGGCGGCTGTTTGATTTTTGGCAACGGATCTTTGCCGTTGCATTCGGCCTGGGCGTCGTGACCGGCGTGGTGATGGCCTTTCAGTTCGGCACCAACTGGAGTGAACTTTCATTAAAGACTGGGCCGATCCAAGGGCCTCTCCTCGGTTACGAGAGCTTCACTGCTTTCGCGCTTGAGGCGAGCTTCTTCGGCGTCATGATGTTTGGGCGGAAGCGGGTGCCCGCCTGGTTTTACCTGTTTGGCTGCGCGATGGTTACGCTTGGCACAAGTCTCTCCTCATTCTGGATCATGGTAAATAACTCCTGGATGCAGTGGCCGGTGGGGTTTGAACTGAACGAACAGGGAGTTTTCATCCCGACTGACTGGATGGCAATCATTTTCAGTCCGGTTGTGTGGGTCCGTTTTCCTCATATGGTTCTAGCAGCCTATATAACGACTGCTTTTTGCGTTGCGGCCACAGGAGCATGGTACCTCATTGATCGTCGCCTCGTCACCGAGGGGACAACCATGATCAAGATGGGCCTGGGCTTGGCGTCTATCCTTGTACCTCTGCAGTTGTTTTTTGGACATCTCACCGGGGACTACGTCCACGACAAGCAACCAGCAAAGTTTGCAGCGATCGAAGGCAGGTGGGATAATGAAAAACCAGCATCTGAAATTCTTTTTGCGATACCGAATGCAAGCGCTGAAACGAATAGTTTTGCCGTATCAATCCCGTATCTGGGCAGTCTGATAGGCTCGATGAGCTTCACGTCCGAGGAACAGGGGATCAAGAGCACCCCACGCGAACAACGTCCTCCGGTCCTGATCCCGTTTTTTGCCTTTCGGATCATGGTCGGCTGCGGCCTAGTGATGCTTGTGGTCGCCTGGTACGGGTACTGGAACACATCACGCCGTCTCATCGAAGGCAGGCGCTGGTTGCTTTGGGGAATCTTTCTCTGCTTCCCACTCGGTTTCATCGCGACTCTGACGGGATGGTTTACGGCCGAAGTGGGCCGGCAGCCCTGGGCGGTATATGGCATCCTGCACACCGCCCAAGCAGCAACTCCTTCCCTTACCTTGCGCGAAGTAGCAATCAGCCTGGTGATGTTTGCTGCTGTTTACACCACGATAGCGACGGCTGGCATCATCTACATCTACCGGATGCTACATCGCGGTCCTGACATTCACCCCCACGAGATAGATGAAATGCTGAACCCGAAACGACCCCTGGCGATCGGCGGAGATGATCCCGACACCCAACTTGCACCTGCGGAGTAAGGCAAATGATCGATTTCTGGACCGCCGTTCTCGCATTGACCCTGATCCTCTATGTGCTTCTGGATGGATTTGATCTCGGAGTGGGAATACTGTTTGGACTGGCCAAAGATGAGGCCCAAAAAAAGCAGATGTTGAACGCGATCTCACCTGTGTGGGATGGGAATGAAACTTGGCTCGTCTTGACAGGAACGATCCTCTTCGGTGCATTCCCGGTCGTCTATTCGCTCGTTCTGAGCGCATTCTATATTCCAATCATCATCATGCTATCGGGTCTGATTTTCCGCGGCGTCGCATTCGAATTTCGCGAAAAAAGTGTTACGCGAAAGCAGTTTTGGGACCTGGCGTTCTCGAGCGGTTCGCTTGTCGCAACCTTCGTTCAAGGTGCAGCGATTGGAGCAATGGTCCTTGGCATCGAAAATCAGAATGGTCGATTTGTCGGTGGACCGTTTGATTGGCTTTCGCCATTCTCCATTCTGTGTGGTCTCGGCCTCTGTCTGGGGTATGGGCTTCTCGGCGCCGGATGGCTCGTCAAGAAGACGAACGGCGCCGTCAGGGAAATGTCATACTCCTACATCCCTCGCTTGCTGGCCGGCGTGCTCATCTTTGTTGTTTTGGCATTTTGCCTTTCGTTGGCGATGGAGCTTCCCGTCATGCACCGTTGGATTGAAAGGCCGATCTTAATCATCTTCCCGCTTATTGGTATAGCAAGCTGCTATCTGATCTATGTCGGGGTCAAGCGCCGATCCGACGGTCTCCCATACTTCGGCGCAGCATTACTTTTTCTTGCTGCATACGGGACCCTTGCCCTCTCCTTTCTTCCCTACATCATCCCATTCTCGATAACGCTGCAACAGGCGGCCGCTCCCCATTCCAGCTTGGCTTTCATGTTCTGGGGTGCGGGAGTATTCGTGCTTCCGATCACGCTGATTTATACGCTTCTTGTCTACTCACTTTTCAAGGGCAAGGCGCCAGCTGACGACGGCTATCACTAAGCCAACATCACGCAGATCCAGGCGGACGAATACAGTTTACCTCGTCGGCCGAAGCCCTTAGCACCTGATGGCCGCAACCAAGCTCATCCAACGTATGAGGCTGCTTTCGATATCACGTGCAAGCACCACCGAGAAAATCATTCAGACGACAGCCGCGATGCCGGTGGACAGCTCGACAAAGCTTAGGACGAGAAGGCCCCTACACGAATTGAAGAAATCGAGGATGACCTTCAGCTCGCGGCATCTGAAGCGAAATGTAAGTTGGTCACGAAATGCCGGTAGTCGCGCGTTCACTTTTGAAGTAGCCACTCAACGTGCCAGTTCCGAGGAGCCTGCGTGGGTTCCGGGTGAACAATTTACCGATATCGAAAGCAACTCATCCTGATACGGCACCTCAACAGCAAACAGCCTCCATAGGTCTATCCTCGCCAACACCGAAGTATGACGTCCCTATCCCTGAATACGATTACAAAGCGCGTTTGCACGAGGCCATTATCAGGCTCCCGGCAAAAGCATTCGCACCGCCTCAAACCTATCAGGGAGCCCCAGATGATCAGGAAAGCCGCATTGGTTGTCTCGCTTGCGTTGTCGCTTCTTTGTACGGCAGAAGCACAGGCGTCGCTAGAACTAGATGGAGGCCCGACGGATCTCGCCCACTCAATCCAGGACGTAACTCTCTACTTCACCGCCGCAGTGGACGCTCTGCGATCACAGGTACGAGTGTTCGGTCCAGACGGCGAGATTCCCGTCGGAGACGTTTACCAAGGACCGAAGGTCGACGAGTTGGTCGCCCCTATAGAGATGGAGTTGCAACCGGGTGTCTACCTGGTTCATTTCATCGCATACTCCACGGATGGACACGTCCTTCGGGGCAGCTCGACCCTCATCGTTCCAGAACCGGCACCGCTCGCACGGCACCTGGTGAAGCTTCCTTCCCGTTAAGTCAAAGTTGCACTAGGAGGTCGAGATGCTTCTCCGGATTTACCTTGATGAGATGAAGCGTAACCAGATATTTTGTCGTTCGAAGTCTCGAGTGCTGCTTGCGGCAAACAACAATCGGCCTCAAGTTCAAGGCGCAGGTTCCAATTGCCAAACCACAATCGAGGCAGGTCCATTTACTCCACTCGCACAGCGGATAGACCCGCGGCTGCCAGTGCTCGCGACAGCGGTGGTCGCACTCGCAACCGTTGTTGCGCTCGCCGCGCTTGGTGTGCAGGCACTGATGTTTTCCGATACCCTCACGTCTTACACCTTGCATACTGTGATCTAGCCGAAGAATCGTTTTCGAGCGGCATCTGACAGTGCAATCAACGTATGAGACTGCGTGCTATCCTTACCATCGCTCCATCGCTGGCATCGGACACCCCCGTTTTCTTCACGGCCTCCAGCCAGCATCGCGTCATTACCGCCGAGATATCATCGTCGGATTGAACCACTCCAGCAGCGTCGAAGTCTCTCCGGGTGGTGGCAAGTATATCGTTGCGTTGGGCGTCAAGCGCCGCCTTCGCCAAGTCATCTGAATAGGACTTTGCACTTTCGCCGACAAGCGAAAGTTTCTCTGCCGCCCACATGCCAACCAGCTTGTTTCGACGCACTAAGTGCATGGCGTCGGTGCCCGGACTTGCCATCGAAATCCTCCGTCGGCTTCGTCTTGGTATTATACCACAAATCAAGGACATGTTACAAAGATCCCCGGCAAGAAGTCGAAGCCCCAACCTGCTGGGAATGCCTGTCGTGTCAAATAAGCCCAGGACCACGCGGTCTTTGCGTTCTCTCACGGTGTCCGTCCTGAAACGCTTGACATAGTCACCGCAAATGGCAGGCTGCTGGAAGAGTCGGGGGAACATTCCAAATGTTTGATATCGGGACTGGTTATCGCTTCGTGATGATCGAGGGAACGTCAGATGGATGGGGCGAGCGAGTGTTCACCGAAACCGTCATTGATATCGACGGCCCTCTCCTCAAGCTAGCGTCGGGAAGCATCATCAACTCGCATTCGTCGCTGTTCGTATCGGCCGACCCAGTTACCATGATAGCCTCGGCATCGTCGATGCAAGAAGGCGCTGAGGAAGTGCTAGCCTAAGGGTATACTTTCGTGGCCGCGGCGCCTACATCCCTGGGGGCGCTCCACCACGCGTATTTCGCGACATGACCGCGGGCGCGTCCGAAATCTAAGTATGCGATGTCGAATGCTGTGGGCTCTAAGAAACGAGATCTCGTGTTTGATCCCCTGGCCAGAGCCCCGTGGTTTCGGTGTGAATGAGGAAATTGGCGAAGCCGACCGGGTAGATGTCTCACCCCTTTCCACCGCCACGCTCAGATCGACTTCGCTGCGGAATATCGCCCGGGTCCGTGCGTGTAAGCTTCGGTCAAGTGCTTGAACGGACGCGTTCAAACGGAATGGGGGAATGCTGACCTGATGCTGGATAGTTCCGGCGAACAGCACCCTTATCTACTGACAGTTTGATGCGACGCCATGCGCTGGGTGTCATACCGGTGAAGCGTTTGAAGACTCGGCATAGGTGTGCCTGGTCAGCGAGTCCGGCATTCAAGGCAATCTCGCAAAGAGGAAGGTCGGTATCCAAAATCAGTTCCTTGGCATGCTCCACCCGGCATTTCATGACGTACGCGTGCGGAGGAAGACCAAAACTGGCCTTAAATGCGACGGAGAAGTAGCTCGCACTAAGCTTTGCAACCGCAGCAAGCTGAGACAGCAAAATGGCGCCTTCTATCCGATCCAAGATAAATGCCTGGACCTTCGTGACTTGCCAAGCCGCGAGACCTCCGCCGCCATAGGCTTGACGTGGCTCGGTCCGATGTTTTGTTGGCTGAAGCAAGGCCGACGCTTTTCTCACAAGGTCAATTGCGACACTCTCGTCATCCTGAATGCAATTTAAGGCCCTCAACAGCAGGTGGGAAATTTCCGCCGTGCTATCCTCGGCAAGTCCGCTAAGGCTCAGTCTGAAGACAGGGACTTCTTGGGCGGCATTATGGTGTTGCATGGCCAGTCTCCTGCGGCATCTCGTGTTCGATGGCGCTATAATGGTCCGGCCGATCTCCCAAACGGAATCGTACTGATATTCAGCTTTAATCAGACTGGAGTTCACTAGCGATATACCTTTGTATACTGCTTGTGCCTTCGAGAGGGACGAACGGGTTCCTCGTCACTCAATCCACTCGTGCGCGAAGCCGCCACGGTTCTTCAGAGCCTCCGCTCGTGGGAGCGCTAGTCGCTGAAGCATTCAACCTGACGCCAACCACAAAAGCCATGAGAATTGGATCTGCCGATCGACTGTCGGAAGCGCTCTTGCTGTCACGCATATCCACGCTTGCAATCTCTATTTTTGATTGGGCGCTCACCACATCCATCCACCCAAGGCCCAAGAGTACGGAGGACCGTGAGGGTGGATGGCGTGACGAATGCCACAGCTTCTGTTCGTGCACTCGCGAGGAGCGTGCGAGGCGCACGACGTTGACAGTCAAGCGCCCATGTCGTCGCTACCTGGCGGCTTGAAGCGTCAATGCAGTGACACCAGCCGCGATATTGACCCCTTCTTCGCCTACAATCGAAATCGGCTGAAGAGTGATGGTGCCGTGATCGCCACCGAGGAGCACATTTGCTCCAAGCCCGAGACCAACGGCAGCATCAGCACTGACACCAGCGTACGTCCCTGCAAGTGCTTGTCTGCTTCGGGTCGCCGGCGCGTAAACCAGCCAAGTCATCTTGGCCTTTGCTGTTTCTCCTATATCGACACCGAATTCCGTAATCTTGCCGCTATAGTGCTCCTGCGAGCCTGACTGCGAAGGGGTGAACGCACAACTCACCTCTTTTTGAGATCCGACAATTACACCGATACCCGCAGATACATCACAATCAATCTTCCCGACTTCCAAATGCTCACTTGAAAAGGCGGGAGCAGACGTAAAAGCGAGCGTAGCGATAGCGAGCGTCGACATGAGAAAGTTTCGCATGTTGTAGTCCTTACGTGAGGGTTTTTTTCGTTACGACTGCGGACGAGCAGAAACGGTTCACGCGGTTACTGTTCCAGAAGCCATTCGTTTTTCGATGTCAACGAAGCGTCGCGACAACCTGCAACCGCGTAATCGGAAGTCGGCTTAACTGGGACAAGGCTTGCCGACTTGCCGAATCTACCTTCTGTGTCCGATGCCAGGCAGATCCGAGAGATGCGCCTTCAGCAACCTCCCCGCATTAGCGAATGAAGAAGGTGATGCTGCCGTCGGCCGCCTGCTGGGCATTTACGACATCGTCGACCCTGATGCCTTCCGCTGCCAGCTTTGCGGCAAGCGGCTTGTTGTCCTTGATCGACGCCTGGATTTTCTTCACGCCCTCATCGGTGCGCGGGATGGCAGTGTCGTGTGCGTCTGGCTGATCTTTCTGGTTCTGAAAGTCATTGAGGTACTTCACATCGAAATCCTTGTCGAAGGACATCAGCGTTTTTTCAATTTGTGGACCATCGTTCATGGTGAGGCTGTCCGCATAGCTTACGCCAGCGAATGCGAAGGAGGAGATGATGGCGGTCACGGCGAAATTGGTTGCGCGGTTCATTTTAATTCCTTTCAACAGATACGAGTGCTGCACAGCTGCAGCCTTCTTTAAGGACTTCGCCCCGAGCAGCTTTCCTATCGGTGGCGACGCGTTGAATTTATGTGTTGCATCCATGCGGTGAAATCATACCGAAGTCGTTGAAACCCCAGACTTTGGTTTGGGGGCCGCATTGCAGCTGTGTCTGGCACCCTCCCCCGGCGTATTGCCCATTGGAGCCGATCAACCCACCGCCGGCTTTGGTGTTACCTGAATTTGCTCCCGACGCCTGGATTGGATTCCAAGCACATCTGTTTTGCGACGCAGCAACGATTGCCACTTGCAATGTTTATAAATTTATCTATCACTAAACATATTGCTAAACATGATGATTGAGGAGTTCATGTAGGCATTCTCTGAAACGGGTGAACTTTCGCGGTCGGCAGGACCGACCATTGGTTCTGGGAGGAACTTATGCAGAAGAAATCGAAAGCCCTTCTCGGGCTGGCGTCGGCGTTCATCATGTCGTCAACGTTGCCCAGTCTTGCAAAAGCCGACCAATTGACACTCTGCTGGGCCGCCTGGGATCCGGCAAACGCGCTCGTCGAGCTTTCGAAAGACTTCACCGCCAAGACCGGCACGGAAATGAAGTTCGAGTTTGTTCCGTGGACGAGCTACGCGGACCGTTTCCTCAATGAATTGAACTCGCACGGGAAACTCTGCGACCTGATCATCGGTGACAGCCAATGGATCGGCGGATCGGCGGAAAACGGACATTACGTCAAGCTCAACGACTTCTTCGACAAGGAAGGCATCAAGATGGATGACTTCGTGCCGGCGACAGTCGTTGGTTACTCCGAGTGGCCAAAGAACACGCCAAACTACTGGGCGTTGCCTGCCATGGGTGACGTCGTCGGCTGGACGTACCGCAAAGACTGGTTCGAAAAGCCGGAACTACAGAAGGAATTCAAGGAAAAGTATGGTCGGGATCTTGCCGCCCCGAAGACCTATGACGAGTTGAAGCAGATCGCTGAGTTCTTCCAAAAACGTCAGATCGACGGAAAGACCGTATATGGCGCCTCGATCTACACCGAGCGCGGCTCCGAAGGTATCACGATGGGCGTCACCAACGTTCTCTACGACTGGGGCTTCCAATACGACAATCCTGACAAGCCCTATGAGATGGAAGGGTTCGTCAACTCGGCTGATGCAGTCAAAGGTCTGGAATTCTACAAGGCACTTTATGACTGCTGCACACCACCGGGCAGTTCCAACGTTTACATGGTCGAATCTGCCGATGCGTTCAAATCCGGCCAGGTCGCCATGCAGATGAACTTCGCCTTCACTTGGCCTGGCCTTTACAAGGACGAGAAGGTCGGCGGCGACAAGATCGGCTTTTTCCCCAACCCTGCCGAAAAGAAGCATTTCGCCCAGCTTGGTGGACAAGGGATTTCGGTCGTCTCGTACTCGGACAAGAAGGACGCCGCACTCCAATATATCAAGTGGTTCGCCCAGCCCGAGGTACAGGCGAAATGGTGGCAGCTCGGCGGCTACTCCTGCTTGAAATCGGTCGTCAACGCGCCGGACTTCGCCTCCAGCCAGCCCTACGCTCAGGCCTTCTTGGACTCAATGGCAATAGTCAAGGACTTCTGGGCAGAGCCAAGCTACGCAACTCTCCTCCAGGATATGCAAAAGCGCGTTCACAACTATGTCGTGGCCGGCAACGGTACGGCTCAGGAGGCACTTGATGGCCTGGTGAAGGATTGGACCGAAGTCTTCAAGGACGACGGCAAGATCTAGTGTCCAACTGGACACGCAACATTCTTGCCGGAATGTCGGCCCGGATTGCCAAGACGACCGGGCCGACACATGTCTCACGTATGCAAAGACCGGGTGACACCTTGAACATTTCCTCTTCATCCATGGTCGAGAAGGCGGCAGATGCAACTGCAAGAGCGACGCCCGTCTCGGTCGCTCGCCGCGTCCGCGGCTTGTCCGACAGGGCAATCGCCTGGGTTTTCATAGCCCCTGCCATCATCCTCCTACTCGCCATCAACATTTTTCCGCTCATCTGGGCTATTTATTTATCGTTCACGAACTACCGCGCCAACCGGCCGAATGCTCCAGTAAAGGGCGTGGGCTTCAGTAACTACGAGCGCGTTCTCACCGATCCCGACATTTGGCAGGCAATGCAGACGACGGCACACTTCGTGTTCTGGACGATCTTGCTGCAGACGGTCATTGGATTTGCGCTGGCCTACCTCATTGACCGCAAGTTTCGCGGTCATGCATTCTGGACGACTGTCATTCTGATCCCGATGATGCTGTCGCCGGCTGTTGTCGGCAACTTCTGGCGCTTCCTCTACGAACCCCAGATTGGCCTTTTCGCATACGCTGTTTCGCTCATCACCGGCATTCCGACAGCCGAGATTCAGATGCTTGGGAGTGTCTCGCTCGCGCCTTGGGCAATCATCATCGTCGATACCTGGATGTGGACCCCCTATGTGATGTTGATTTGCCTTGCCGGCCTTCGCTCCATTCCGGATTACATCTATGAGGCGGCAGAAGTCGACCGCGCCTCTGCATGGCGCCAGTTCTGGTCGATCACCGTTCCAATGGCCCTGCCCTTCATCATGCTGGCGGTACTCTTCCGCGGCATCGAAAACTTCAAAATGTTTGACATGGTCACGCTCCTGACGGGCGGCGGTCCCGGCTCCACCACGGAGGTCGCCTCCATCACACTGAAGCGTGCCGCCTTTGAAAGCTGGGCTACGGGTCGGGCTTCGGCCTTCGCAATTGTTCTCTTTGTTGCCGTGTTCGGCCTCGCCAACATCTACGTGAAGGCACTCAACAGGGTGAAACAACGATGAGCTCCGTCAACTCAGCGCATTCCGTCGTGGAGCCGAGCCAGACCAGCAAGCGTATCGCCGGCGCTATCGTTGTAGTTTACGCCCTAATTACGCTTATCCCGCTCGTCTGGATCTTCCTGACCAGCATCAAGTCGCCACCGGATTCCATCAGTTACCCTCCCAAGATCGTCTTTACCCCAACGCTGGAAGGCTACTGTAACCTACTGACGACCAGAACGAGGCAGACGCCAGAGTACATCGCTTCGCTGCCGGCGCCGAGCGGCACTTGTGATGAGGTCACCCGTAAGCGCAACATGGTGATTGCCGGGCCATCAAACTTCCTGCCGCGTTTTGCGAATTCTCTGGTGATTGCCTTTGGGTCGACCTTCCTGGCAGTTTTCCTTGGAACGCTAGCAGCCTATGGCTTCTCGCGTTTCAAGGTGCCGCTAGCCGACGACCTGCTGTTCTTCATTCTTTCCACGCGCATGATGCCTCCGATAGCCGTCGCCATCCCCATCTTCCTGATGTACCGTGAACTCGGACTTTCGGACACGGCATTGGGCATGATCCTGCTCTACACGGCCGTCAACGTCTCTCTGGCCGTCTGGCTGCTCAAGGGCTTTATCGACGAGATCCCACGCGAGTACGAAGAAGCGGCAATGATTGACGGCTACACACGGCTGCAGGCCTTCTGGAAGGTCGTCTTGCCGCAGGCAACAACAGGCATCGCGGCCACCGCAATCTTCTGTCTGATTTTCGCCTGGAACGAATACGCGTTTGCAGCACTCCTGACTTCAGGCGAAGCGCAGACCGCACCGCCTTTCATTCCAACCATCATTGGTGAAGGTGGTCAGGATTGGCCTGCAGTGGCCGCAGGAACGACGATCTTCCTCATCCCGATTCTCGTCTTCACAATTCTCCTGCGCAAACAGCTCTTGCGTGGCATCACATTCGGAGCAGTACGCAAATGACACACTTGTCTGAAACCCCGCCTTCTCGTCGTCCCAGGCGCCGCTTTTTCCTTCGTCGTGGCCCTATGGAGAACATTGCAACCGCTTTGATTGCAATTGGCTTTCTCATGCTGTTCCAACCGTTTTTGCTGGTTCTGTACACCTATTCGCTCATAACGCTGCTTGCTGGCACTGCCATGTTCATCATCGTGTCGAAGTTTCCGGAGTGAGTTATGGCGGACATCAGAATAGAAAATCTGCGCAAGCAGTTCGGCAGTTTCATCGCCGTAAAGGACTCCAGTTTTGTCATCCATGACGGCGAGTTCTTGGCATTGCTTGGACCGTCGGGATGCGGAAAGACCACAACCCTTCGCATGATTGCAGGGCTTGAACTGCCAACCAGTGGCAAGATCTACCTTGATGGCGAAGACGTCACATTCAATCGCGCCAGCGCCCGCGACATCGCCTTCGTTTTTCAGCTTTTTGCGCTCTATCCGCATATGAACGTGCGCAAGAACATCGCCTTTCCCCTGCTCTCGCAGGGAATGTCGAAGGCAGAAACCCGCAAGCGCGTGGAGGAGACCGCACGACTGCTACAAATCGATCATATTCTCGAGCGATCCGTCTCGGGACTTGCCGGTGGCGACCGTCAGCGCGTCGCACTCGGCCGGGCCATCGT
Source organism: Hyphomicrobiales bacterium (assembly GCA_900466605.1). Classification (GTDB taxonomy): domain Bacteria; phylum Pseudomonadota; class Alphaproteobacteria; order Rhizobiales; family Rhizobiaceae; genus Rhizobium. The sequence goes on along the minus strand of UBMU01000012.1, from coordinate 208,510 downwards.
GCGTCGTCCCAAGTGCTTCCTGATGGACGAGCCACTCGGTACGCTCGACGCAGAATTCCGCGAGGTCATGGTCCACGAACTGCGCGAATTGCACAATCGCATCCATGCGACAACGGTGTACGTTACTCATGATCAGCACGAGGCAATGGCAATGGCCGACAAGATTGCCGTCATGAACCACGGTGTCATCGAACAGTTCGGAACGCCTCAGGAAATCTACAGCAAGCCTGCAACTATGTATGTCGCGGACTTCATCGGCTCGCCACCCATGAATTTCATGCGCTTTACTTCTGGCCTTAAGAGCGGATCTCGGTCGGTCTCGCTCAACGGCGTGGATGTCAGCATTCCCGAGGTCCAGCAGGATCTCTCCGAAGCCGAGCTGGCGCTCGGCGTCAGGCCCGAGCATATTCGCCTCAGCGACACCTCGCCGTTGCGCGGTGCCGTTTACGGCAGCGAGTACCTTGGGACCAATCAGATCGTGGCAATTGAAACGTCGAGCGGCGTCATTAAGGCGCGCGTACCTGCAAATCGAAATTTTCATATCGGTGAGAGGGTGGGGCTCGAGTTCAATGCATCCAAGCTAGCGTTGTTCGATTGCAAGTCAGGCCGCGCGATTGCGTCGGCACTATATTCGGAGGCGCATCATGGCTGATGTCGCTCTCAAAGCCCTCAACAAGCGTTTCGGTGACACACAGGCACTGGCTGACTTTGACCTGTCAATCCGCGACGGCGAATTTGTCGTCCTCCTCGGCCCGACCGGTGCCGGGAAGACAACGACCCTGCGCCTGATTGCCGGCCTGGAACGCCCAGATAGTGGATGCATCGAAATAGGCGGGCGAAATGTCGCAAACGAAGCCCCCGCTGACAGGGATATCGCGTTCGTCTTCCAGCAGTATTCGCTCTATCCGCATATGACCGTCTACGACAACCTCGCCTTCCCGCTGCGAGCGCCAGCGCGAAGGCTGAGCACAGATGAAATCGATAGACGTGTGCGCGAGATTGCCCGGATGGTCAGGATCGACCACAAGCTGGAAAACCGTTCGGTTCGCCTTTCGGGCGGCGAAATGCAACGCGTGGCAATAGGACGCGCGCTGGTTCGCCGGCCAGCAATCTATCTGATGGACGAGCCACTCTCATCGCTCGACGCGAAACTTCGCGCCGAACTGCGCCTGGAACTAAAGCGTATTCAAAAGGAGCTCGGCTCCACACTGCTTTATGTGACACATGACCAGGTCGAGGCAATGACGATGGCTGATCGCATCGGCATCGTGGCGGGGGGAAGACTGCTGCAGGTTGGAACACCCCGCGAAATCTACGGCAATCCTGCCAGTATCCACGTCGCTGCCCGTCTTGGCCAGCCACACATCAACATGTTGCCGGCAGATCTCCTTCCCGGTGCCAATCCACCGCCCGGAACGAAGACAATCGGTGCGCGAACCGAGCACCTCGACATCACCATCGACAAGAACGCCAATGCCGAAATCGACTGGATCGAACACTTGGGAGACCAGAATCACCTGCATATTCGGGTGCGGGACCACAAGCTCGTCACCCTTGCCGATCCCTATCTCGCAATCGGGCCTGGTGATCGAATTAACCTCTCTCTGCGCGATCCACTCTATTTCGATGCCAACGGTCAGCGCCTCGGATAGGCACTATAACGAAACAAACAAACCGGCATAAAGACGAGGCCCCTCCATGAAACATTTCTTCAATCGTCGGGAAACCATTGTCACAGAAGCGTTGGACGGACTGCTCATGACAACCAGTTCCGGTCGCCTTGCCCGCCTTGACACCTTTCCCGAGATCAAGGTGATCGTGAGGACAGACTGGGATAAGTCAAACGTTGCAATCATCTCCGGCGGAGGCGCAGGACACGAGCCCTCACACGCCGGCTTCGTCGGCAAGGGCATGCTCACGGCGGCGGTATCGGGCGAGATCTTCGCATCACCGAGCGTCGATGCTGTACTGACAGCCATCCGCTCGGTCACGGGCCCGAAAGGCGCGCTTTTGATCGTGAAGAACTATACGGGTGACCGTTTGAACTTCGGACTTGCGGCCGAAAAGGCTCGCATGGAGGGTTACAACGTCGAGATGATAATCGTTGCCGACGACATTGCAATTCCCGGCATCAACCAGCCACGGGGTGTCGCTGGTACGCTCTTTGTGCACAAAATCGCCGGATACCATGCAGACACCGGGGCAGACCTTGCAACAGTCGTCGCTCATGCGGCGGGGGCCGCTCGCGATATCGTTTCACTCGGCATGTCACTCTCCACTTGCAGCATACCCGGCCAGGCGTATGAGGATCGCTTAGGTGCAAATGAGGGTGAACTCGGCCTCGGCATCCACGGCGAGCCAGGCGTAGAGCGCATTGCCCTGCTGCCGGTTGGCGATCTCGTTGCAACCATGACCGAGCGGCTGGCGGTAAAGGTGGATGGGGAAAGCGCGTACGCGCTGATGATCAACAATCTTGGTGCCGTTCCGCCCCTTGAAATGAGCGTCATTGCAAATGCGGTTCTCGCCTCTCCCCTCTCTCGTTCCGTTCGGCTCATTATCGGACCCGGACCGCTGATGACCGCACTTAACATGAATGGCTTTTCGCTTTCATTGATCCGGCTCGACGACGTCCGTGAAGCCGCACTGAAAGCGCCAGTCGTGCCACATGCATGGCCACCCGCCGTTGAGCGGCATGAGATTACCATCATTCCTGCGCCGCAAAAAACATCGGAGCTAGTTAGCGCGGGGTCCGGCAGCGATGACATCCGGACAAGGAGCCTCCTGACGGCGATCTGCGAGCGTCTGGTCTCGCTGGAAATGGAGTTGAACCGCCTGGATGGTCGTGTCGGCGACGGCGATACGGGATCCACCGTTGCAACAGGTGCTCGCAGCATCCTTTCTCGCATCGGTACTCTGCCGTTGAACAACCCGGGTGCCACAATGGCCTCGATTGGCGAGATCCTAAGCACAAGCATGGGTGGCTCCAGCGGCGTCTTGCTTTCGATCTTCTTTACAGCCGCATCCAAGGCTATGGCCGAAAAGGATGATATTGCTGCTGCCCTGCTTGCCGGGCTCGATCGGATGACGTTCTATGGAGGCGCAGACGTTGGCGATCGAACGATGGTTGACGCGCTCGCACCTGCGCTGGCAGCGTTGCAGTCGGGCGATGTCGCCGCTGCGGCAAAGGCTGCAGCGGCTGGGGCAGATTCGACGAGGATGATGCTCAAGGCAAAGGCCGGCCGCGCTTCCTATGTGGGAGAGAAGGACCTGGAAGGAGTGACCGATCCAGGAGCAGTCGCTGTAGCAGGCGTATTCGAAGTCGTGGCAGCGCTGCCGTAGGTGCTGATGTTTGCCGGGAGAAACCAGATGCAGACAGATCCAGTCCTGCTGGCAGGTTTGATTGAAGTTTGCCGCGCCACCATAGCGGCAAACAGCGATCATCTTTGTGCACTGGATCGCGCAATTGGTGACGGCGATCACGGCACCAACATGCAGCGCGGCTGCGACGCAGTGCGAGCCGAAGAAGCAACGGTCTCTAGCCTCCCTCTGCCCGATGCGCTTGAAAAGATAGGCCTGACACTTGTTATGAGCATAGGGGGTGCGGCTGGCCCCCTGTATGGAACCCTGCTCATGGAGATGGGACGCGAGCTTCGTAAGCTGGATGGGGAACGGGACTTTTGCGTGGCTCTGAAGCAGGCAATTGATGCTGTTGCGCGGCGCGGACGCTCCCACCTCGGAGACAAGACCCTGCTCGACGTGCTCTATCCTGTGCAAGATGCACTTGCGCAGCGTTCGCCATTAGCCGATATCGTGCGCCGTGCGGAACTGTCCGCCAGTCTTACCGCCGCGATGAAGGCTATGCGCGGCAGGGCAGCATACCTTGGAGAACGTTCGATCGGCCATGTTGATCCCGGCGCTTCGAGTTGCGCTCTCCTAACAACTGCCATCTGCCGCTATCTCGAGGAGCACCAGCCGGCATGAGTGTGAAGTCCACAAACGTCGGAATTGTTATCGTCTCCCACTCGCCGCTTGTCGCTCGCGGCACTGCCGACATGGTCCGGCAAATGGTTGGCGATACCGTGCCACTCGCGTGGTCGGGCGGAAACAGTCAGGGTTCGCTTGGCACGGATGCCAAAGGTATCCTCAGAGCGATTGAGGAAGCGTGGTCAGAAGCCGGCGTCGCGGTCTTTGTCGACCTAGGGGGCGCCGAAACGAATAGCGAGATGGCTATAGAGATGCTTGGTTCGCCGCGTTCGGAATTTGTGTCGATCTGCAATGCGCCTGTCGTCGAAGGTGCCGTTATCGCCGCAGCCGAAGCCTCAGGTGGGGCGTCATTGGCCAAGGTCGTGGCGACAGCAGAGGAGCTGTCACCGTGATGAACGGCGGAACCCGTCTACAAAACCGGGAGGTAGATCTAGTGCATTCGAGCTGCCATACGGAAGTTGAAGTCAAACATGGCGTTGGACTGCACGCCCGGCCCTCGGTGACGTTCACGCGTTTGGCAAAGTCCTTTCCGTGCTCGATCGAAGTTGCGGTTAATGGCAGCGATGTTTGGCTAAACGGCAAGAGCATCATCAAGATCATGGGCGCAAGGATCCGCAAAGGTTCCATGCTAAAAATTCGTGCCGACGGAATACTCGCCGAAGAGGCAATAAAGGCTTTGAAGGACCTCATCGAACGCAATTTCGATGAGGAAAAGAAACATGGCCGTACAGCTTAGATTGAAAGCAACTGGCGCTTCGCCGGGGATTGCATCGGGACCGGCTTATGTCGAGCAGCAACCCGCACCGCCCGCGGTCCCAAACCAGCCATCGGCGGTTTCCGGGCATGCAGAGCTTTCGGCCGCCATCGAGGTAGCAATCCACCAACTTGAAAGCCTCGCAACGGAGGCAGATGCGGAAAGCAGTGATATCATCGATTTCCAGATTGAGGTTCTTCGAGATCCGACAATTAGCGAAATGGCGAGCGCGCGGATAACCGCTGGCGACAATGTCGTGTTTTCATGGGTCGGGACACTTGATGGCTACATTCGCGAACTAGAGAGTGCCGAGGAAGAGCAGTTGCGGGCACGCGCTGTCGATATTTTGGATATCAAGAACCGCGTCCTGGCAGCTCTCTCTGGGACCCCGGTCGAGGATTTTCCGGCCGGCTCCGTCTACGTCGGCAAGGATATGGAACCTAGCCGATTCCTCGCCCATAACTGGTCTGCAGGCGGTGGAATTGCTCTTTATGGCGGGAGCGTAGCCGGCCATGTTGCATTGCTTGCCAGGTCTCGGTCGGTGCCAATGGTTATTGGTGCGGGTCCTTTCGCGCTCGCGAGCGGCCAGGAAGTGCGCGTTGACGGCGACACAGGTCTCATCGTTCTTCAACCTGGAAGAGACCGCCCGTTGCCGGCCCGATCCGATTCTTTGCCGATGACAGCGCCAGTTGCCGACAACGGCAAACAGCTAACGGCAGACGGTGTGCAAACCTTGCTGTTCATCAACCTCAATGCTCCAGACGAGATTCGCTCGATAGACCCATCGACAACAGCCGGTATTGGACTAATGCGTTCCGAGTTCGCGGTGACGTCCCTCGCTGATGCTGTCAACGAGGAGAAACAGCTTTCCATCTACCGTCATGCTCTAGAGTGGGCAGGCGGCAGATCGGTGACCATCCGCATGTTCGATATCGGCGGCGACAAGCCAATGCCAGGCCTTGCCGCAGCGTCGGACTTGCGTGGTATCCGATTACTGTTTGCACGACCGGAGATTACACGTGTCCAAGTGCGCGCGTTATTGCGCGCAGCCGTTTTTGGAAACCTACGCGTCATGCTGCCGATGGTTACGTTTCCATCGGACGTCGATAACATGCGAGAAATCTTTCGTGAGGAGGCCGCCGAGCTCTTAGGTCGGGGTACGCCGCACCGTTTGCCTCCGATCGGAATGATGGTGGAGGTACCGGCAGCAGCACTCACACTTGATGAGTTCAAAACCGCGGATTTCTTATCTTTCGGTACCAACGATCTTTCGCAGTATCTTGTTGCATGCGCACGCAATGACATCGACTTTGCTGGCTTGCGCGAGAGGTCCGTGCCTGCTGTTTTGCGCCTTATCTCATACGCTACAAAACTCGCCGGCATCAGGCCGCTTAGTATCTGCGGCGACATCGCGGGCGACCCACGCTGGACCGGCGATCTTTTAGCAGCCGGAATCCGGCATTTTTCCGTGGCGCCGCCCCAGCTTCCCGCGATAAGATCGGCTATCGTCGGATTGAAGTCCGATGGGACAAGGGTAGCCGGAGAGTAGGATGGCGCGCGAAGACACCGAGGACGCCATTATTGCCTACAAGTCAATTCTGGCGCAGATCATTGACAACCGACCTTCCGGAACGCGTCAGCGTCTGGCAACTGAGCTCGGCAAGCATCGTAGCTTTGTCACTCAAATTACCAGTCCCTCCTATGCGACGCCTCTTCCGGCGCGTCACCTAGCGACAATCTTTCGTGTTTGTCACTTCAGTGCGACTGAACAGGAACGGTTCCTGGGCGCATACCAGCACGCTCACCCTGGGAAGCTGCCGGAACCAGGCGCCTCGGACAAACTACGCCACCTTTCCCTGATGGTCCCAGATTTCGGCGATGAGCGACGCAATCGGCTACTCGAGGAGGCTATCGCAGATCTTGTACAAAAGATTGCCGCAATTTCGGGACCACCGGATTGAGCGCCCCGTTTGAGTGCTCGCAACAAAACGCTGAGATGATCATCACCTTGGGAGGGGTTTGATGAAGAAGTTCATGAACGCAGCGGAAACAATGGTCGCCGAAAGTGTCGAAGGATTCGTGCGCGCCCATGCGGAATTCGTTGTGTTCGGCGCCGACCAGAAATTCGTACGCCGCCGGCAACTTGTTCCAGGCAAGGTGGCCATTATTTCCGGCGGCGGCGCCGGTCACGAACCAATGCACATTGGCTTCGTCGGTCGCGGTATGCTCGATGCGGCATGCGTCGGGCATATCTTTACCTCGCCCACACCTAGCCAGATCGTCGCAGCCATCGAGGAAGCTGACACCGGAGCCGGCTGCCTGCTTGTCGTCAAGAATTACGATGGCGACGTCATGAATTTTGAAATGGCGGCAGAAATGGCGGGCAGCCACCATAAAATTGAAATGGTGATCGTAAGCGACGACATCAAGACGGAGAGAACAGGCAGCCGACGCGGCGTTGCTGGAACTGTTGTTCTGGAGAGGCTAGTCGGCGCCGCAGCCGAGCAAGGTATGGCGCTCGCCGAACTGAAAGTCCTTGGCAGTAATCTTTCCACCCGCATTCGATCGATGGGGGTGGCCTTAACCGGTGTGACTGTGCCTCACACACAGCGTACCACATTCTTGCTTGGACCAGATGAAATCGAAATGGGCGTTGGCATCCATGGGGAGCCGGGTCACTCAAGAGAACCTTTCTCAAATGCCGACGCCATTGTCAGGCATCTCGGCGAGACGGTTTTGAGCGATATCGCTCCGGCCACGGGTAAGGCATTGCTTTTCGTCAATGGACTTGGCGGCACTCCCCCGGCGGAACTCTATCTGGCATTCAACACAGCTCACCGCCTCATGATGGAACGTGGCGTACATATCGAGCGTTCGCTTGTCGGGACTTATGCGACGTCTCTCGACATGCAAGGCATTTCGGTTACGCTTGCCTTCCTCAATGATGAGGAATTGTTCTTGTGGGATTCTCCGGTTGCGACTGCGGCGTTACGCTGGGGTTGCTAGTTCCGTGATGCGATGAACGGACTGACCGGCAGTGAAAGCGATGGACGCGTACCCAAGTCACGTTTTCCTCTCACGTTGACGCTCTCGAAGTAATCCAACCCTATGCAGGCCCAAGTGCATCGTCGTTTGGTGCCGGAAGAACTTCACAAGCATCACCGGGTGGAGCCCCTCTCATTTGGAGCTACGATACTGTACTCCCATAGTGTGGGATCACTTCGGAAACAAGAACGTTAATCCGACCCGAAAGCCCCAGCCTTCCGGCCCGTTCTCTGGCGCTTCGGCCCAGTAACGCGCCCCTGCGAAGATGCTTACTGGCTGCTCGCCGAACTTGACAAGCTTGGAAACCTGCATGTTGATCGGCACCGACCATTGATTGGCTTCCCAATCGTAGCTGCTCTCCGTGTTTAAGGTGAACGTCCAGGCATCATGTGTCGTATAGGAAACGAACGGCTGCAGAAATGTCGAGCTGACATCGGCTCTGTCGCTTTGTCCGGCGAAAGACCAGATGTGGTTGGCAAGGACACCATAAGTCCAAGGACCGTCTTGCTTCAGCGCGACGCCAGTCGGTCCGGCTCCCCACTTGCCGGTGCCGAGTAGGTCGTCAGTGCCTGTTGGAATAAGGAATGCTGGGCCGACGCCCCAAATAATCCCTCCAGGACCTGGTTGCTTTGGTGAAAAGAAAAAACTCTGTGTGATGTCACCGAGGCCGAACTGGCTACCGGAGTTGCCCGCCACGTCATTCTGCCAGATAACAGGCAGGATGGTGCGCGAGATAATATTCCAATCGTCGTTGATGGAAATTGGAATGACCGGTTGGAAGTTTAGCGTCTCGCGATTTCCGTCGTCCGGACCGAAACCACGATCAAAATTGAACTGGAAGGGTACGCTAATCAGCGATGCAACCGGATTGCTCAACTGCTTGGCGAGGTCCGAACTGGAATCTTGCGCACTAACGACGGTCGCCATCGGTACCGAAAGCAACGAAAAAAGGATTGCAGAGTGCTTCAGAAATCGCATGCCGACTCCACACTTTCTCTTCGAAAGGAGACTACAACTTCTGAGTCGGTGCAAGTGCTGCCAGTTGACGTCGCCTATCCAAGCGAGGACCTAAGGTACCTTTGTTGTTGATAAGGACTGCTCAATAGATCCGCTTCTTCGGGGTGAGCACCGCCAATTGCATCAAAGTCTGCCGGGGTTTGGTCAAACGTCGCTCCAACAACGAAACCAGATCAGACATTGCATCTGCCTTCTATGCTTTTCCCAAGATCATATCGGATGCCTTCTCTGCAATCATGATGACGGGCGAATTCGTGTTGCCTGAAACGATCGCCGGCATGATCGAGGCGTCCACGACCCGTAACCCACTGACACCATGGACGCGAAGCTTTGCGTCTACGACCGCCTGACCGTCGTTTCCCATCTTGCATGTTCCAACAGGGTGAAAAATCGTCGTTGCGATGTCGCCAGCTCTGCGAACGAGTTCTTCGTCGCTTTGAAATTCGATCCCTGGAAGCATTTCTTTTGGCGCGAATCTCGATACCGCGTTGGCTTGCATCAGGCTGCGCGCATGGCGTATCGATCGCGCCGCAACAATCCGATCCCCACTTGTCGACAGATAGTTGGGCTTGATATCTGGAGCTGCAAACGCATCGGGCCCCGCAACATGAACCGTGCCTCTGCTTTCTGGACGCAGATTGCAAACCGAGACTGTTACTGCCGGGTAGCGGTGCAGTGGCTCACCCAGCCTGTCAGTGCTGAGCGGCTGGACGTGATATTCGAGATCGGCCGTCGCCAGGGCAGGGTCGCTCTTTGCGAAGATCCCTAGCTGACTTGGAGCCATGGAGAGAGGACCGGACCGGCGAATTGCGTATTCCAGTCCCATGCCCGCCCGTGCGAAGAGATTGTGATAGAGCTGATTGAGTGTCCGAGCGCCTTCGATACGGAAGACAGTGCGGATCTGCAGGTGATCTTGAAGGTTTTCGCCGACACCTCCGAGGGCATGTAAGACGTCAATACCAGCTGCGTGCAGCACGTCGGGTCTTCCGATCCCAGACATTTCCAATACCCGTGGTGAGTTGATCGCTCCCGCGGAGAGAATGATTTCGCGACGGGCCCGCGCCTCATGCATCGTGCCTTTCAACCGAAACCGCACGCCGGTAGCGCGCAGTGCATCAAATTGAATGCGTTCCGTTTCAGCGCCCGTCAAGACCGTAAGATTTTGCCGCTTCAGAGCCGGGCGAAGAAAGGCCTTGGTGGTGTTCCAACGAAGCCCGTTTCGTTGATTGACCTCGAAATATCCTGATCCCTCGTTGTCTCCGTTGTTGAAATCATCAGTCTTAGGGATCCCGAGCTCTTCGGCCGCGTCACGAAATGCGTCAAGAATCGGCCAGGAAAGGCGCTGCCGTTCGACGCGCCACTCACCCCCTGCACCATGCATTTCGGAAGGGCCGCGGTAATTGTCTTCCGACCTTAGAAAATAGGGAAGTACCTCATCCCAGCTCCACCCAACATTTCCCGCCTGCCGCCAACCATCATAGTCGGCTGCTTGCCCTCGCATGTAGATCATTCCATTGATCGATGAGCAGCCGCCAAGGAGCTTTCCACGGGGGTATGGGAGGGAACGACCGTTGAGGCCAGCCTCGGAGGCTGTTGTCATCATCCAGTCGGTGCGGGGATTGCCCATGCAGAATAGATATCCGATCGGGATATGCACCCAGTGATACCGATCGCTACCACCTGCCTCCAGCAACAAGACCCGATTGGAGGGATTGGACGACAATCGATTTGCAAGAACACATCCTGCAGATCCGGCTCCCACGATGATAAAGTCATAGGAACCCGCATCGACGGCTTCAGTCGAGGAACCGCTCACGCCGCTACTCCTACCATTCCAACGCTTGAGGATGCAAGTCGCCGCCAGATCGGAGCCATTGCCTCGGCAACATCGCGATAGAGGCTGTAGCGACGTGCGTAATGTCCCTCCAATTGCACGTTCGGGCCATAGCTGCGCTCCATACGCACCATTGACGCCGCACCCGCGCCAAAGTCGGCAAAGACGCCAGCGCCCGTGCCTGCCGCAATCGCCGCCCCAAGCGCCCCTGTTTCCCGCGAGCTGGCAATGGATACCGGAACACCCAAAACATCGGCAAAGATCTGCGGCCAGAACAGGCTGCGCGAACCGCCACCAGACAGGATGGCCTCATTGAAGGCAGCACCGGCCTTACGCATGGTTTCAACGTGTTGTCGATGACCAAAGGCGACCCCCTCAAACACGGCGCGAACCATATGTGCCTTAGAATGCCAGCCTGCAACGCCATAATAGCCTGCACGTGCCGTTCCGTTCTGCTGAGCGCCGTAAAGGAAGGGGTGGTAGAGCGGATCATCGCCTGCAGGCTCGACTGAGGCTGCAAGTTCTCCGCACAGATCGAACGGCGATTGTCCGTCCGGCGAGGCGTGAGGAAAAAATTCGCGCACCAACCATTCTAGATTTGCCGCTGACGTCGCACTCGACTCAATCGCCATGTAGCGTTCACGGTCGAAGGTCGACGACATGAAGACTGGACCGGCCAGCTGCGGCGCGTCGATGATGACCTGGTTGATGCTCCAGGTTCCGGCAATAATTGACGCTGCACCTGTCCGGGTTACGCCAGAGCCAATGGCAGAGGCGACCACGTCAAAAAGACCGGCGACAACCGGCGTTCCAACGGCAAGGCCTGTTTGCGCCGCAGCCTCGTCGGTCACCAATCCAGCGATGTCGGAGCTTTCAAGCAGTTTTGGCAGCAAATTGAGGCACTCGCCAAGGCCGTAAGCCTGCATCAACGCGGCATCGTAGCGGCGATTTGCTACATCAATCATGCCGCAGCCAGTCATGTCGGATACCTCGCTTACGCGATTGCCCGTCAACCGGTTGACGATGAAATCCTTGCACAAGAAGACCGTTCCGATGTTGGCAAAAGTGTCCGGTCGATGACGTTTCAACCAGGCAAGAAGCGTTGGGGTCTGCGAAGGCCAAGGTCGTTGCTTTCCAATCGGGTAGGTTCGATCTCCGACATTCTGATCCCGCCATTCCTCGACGAGGTTCTGAGCCCTGGTGTCAAGCGACTGAATTCCAAGAAGCGGTTGACCATCATGATCAAGGGCGTAGAGGCCATTTCCATGGCCGGCACACCCGACCGCGATAATCCCCTCGGGTCGGATGGCAGCCTTGTCGATACAGGCGCGAATAACGAGGCGCGCGTTCGTCCATAGTTCGTCCAGTCCACGCTCGACATGACCAGGATAAGGCATGCGGCTGTGTCCCTCCGCCGATGCAGCAGCAATCTCTTTGCCGTGGCGGTCAAAGATAACCGCCTTGATCACGGTGTTGCCGGCGTCGAGCCCCAACAGATAGTCTTTCATAAAGAACCCCTCCCAAGGTCCAGAACTTCATTTCATCCGCGCTGGTAAAGTGCAAATGCTTCCTCGCCGCCGACATCATCATGCACGATGGCCATCAGTCCGCGCACCACGGCACTCGGGTTCGCATGCTGATAGATATTGCGCCCGTAGACCATGCCCACGGCGCCTTGCCGCATCAAGGCTGCGGACTTGTCGAAAACACTGCGAAGATCTTCCTTGCCACCACCTCGCACAAGCACCGGGCAGCGCGCGGCTTCAACGACCCTGTGGAACTCTTCCGGATTTGCAGTCGGATCTGCCTTGACGATATCTGCGCCCATCTCACGGGCAAGTCGCGTCAAAGTCACGATCTTCTCAGCGTCACCGTCAACCATGTATCCGCCCTTGTCGGTGACCGGCTGCATCACCAGCGGTTCGATCATCAGCGGCATTCCATACTTGTCACAATCAGCACGTATCCGAGCGATGTTCTGGACACACTGGCGAAAAAGATCCGGCTCGTCGGGCAGCATGAAGAGATTGACTACAACACAGGCCGCATCCATTTCGATTGCGCCAACCAATGGATCGGCCTCGTTTTGTAGCACAGCCCACATGTGACGATGGCGAATGCGGTTGTATGGGTTTCCCATGTCGATGCGCATGACAAGCGCGGGCTTGTCCTTACCCGCTGCGTCCTGCAACAGGTCTGCCTGGCCGTAGTTCATCTGGATGGCGTCGGGACTGGCAGCCAGGAGCGCCTTCACCACGGAGGGCATGTCTTCAAGCCCGCCAAGGAAGGACGGCTCGTTGCAAACACCGTGATCAATAGCCACGTCCAGGCAGCGGCCACCGGCAAAAAGCCGGTTCATCCTGACTTTGCTGTTGTTTCGCATTTCATGCTCCTTCGTTCGTTCCGTTCAAAAAGGGCTTGCTCGTCAACGCCATGGCGTTCGCGCAAAAGAATGAGAAAGCGGCTTCGCTCAGCTAGCTGTTGCGCCGGCGTCCAGGATTTCTCAGCTGCAAGAAGCAGGAGCACGGCGTCCATCATCTCGAGTGAGAGGTCGCCGGTGATGGCAAGCGTCGTGCGCCTCAACAGCACGTCATCGAGCCGTTCTGCCGCTTCATTGCGGATCAGGAAAAGGAGTTCACGAGCCGAGTAGGCCGGATGCGGCAATTGTGTATCAGGAGCCGCAACGATGAAGTCCGCGATTGCTTCTGCCTGCGTTCCATAGCGAGCAAAGAGTTCGGCCAAGCGGACCGCGGAGATGCCCTTCTCATTTGCCACTTTGGCGATCCAGGCAGCGCGATCCAGGGGAAAACGGCGGCCGCCGCCGATGGGGCGTTCGGTGGTCGAAACCGCACGCCTTTTTTGCAACCGCTCCAAGGCAAGGTCAGCGGCCAACTCCCCGAAGGAACGAAAGGTCGTCCATTTGCCGCCAATCATGCACACCACTGCCGGCTGCCCCTCAGCTTCGGACTCGATGACCGTGCAGAAGTGGTCACGCGGGATGCGACCCGTGAAGCTGTCGGTGCTGACAGGCAAAGGCCTGACACCGGAGAACTGAAAGCTGATTTCCTCGGGCCTGATCTCGATGCCCGGGAGGACAAAGGCAAGAGACTGCAGAATATAGTCCCGTTCATCCGTTTCACAGCGGGCCGTATCGGGGTCGCTGACGCGAATATCGGTCGATCCGACCAGCACCTTTCCCAGGTAGGGGAAGAGAATGCAGATCCGGCCGTCCTCGTTCTCGTAGTAGATCATGTGGTCCGCGAGCGCGTCGTAGAGCGCTGCGTTGTCGATGACGAGATGAGATCCTTTTGTACCGCCCATAAGGGATTGCGGACGTGCTTGCGGCGAGAAGAGTTTGCTGTTGGTGATGTCGATCCATCCGCCGGTTGCGTTGATGATAAGCTTGGGCTTGACGACCACGGACGAGCCATCGATCGTGTCATGGACAACAAATGCGCCGGCACCGTCTGGACTGATCTCCGCATAGTTCAGCGCTCTCGCCATACCGCTCGCAAAGAGCCCATCGTCAAGCAACTCGATACCAAGTCGCTCTGGATGACTGACCCAGGCATCAAAGTAGGTTGCGGAACTCATTATGTCGGTGTTCAGCGCCGGCCATTTGGCGAGCGTCATGCGTTTGCCACGAAACTGGTGGCGTGGCATCATCGCACGCTTACGGGTCAGGAAGTCGTAGATGCCAAGCCCCATCTTGATCGCGACGGCACCACGACGGCTGGGTCGACGGGTCAACCCAAAAAAGCGAACGACACTGTTTCCAAGACCGGAAAAGAGACCGAAGACGGGAACCGTCGTCGGCAAGGGCGCGACGTAGTGGGGGGCGTTCGTTAGCAATCTGTCACGTTCAGCAAGTGACTCCTGCACCAGCTTGAACTCGCCGTTTTCCAGATACCGAAGCCCACCATGCACCATACGCGACAGTGCCGAACTCGCGCCGGAGCAATAGTCATGCTTTTCGACAAGAAGCACAGAGAGCCCCTGCAGCGCCAACTCCCGAAAAACGCTGATCCCGTTGATGCCGCCGCCAATGACACATACGTCCACCTTCGGGCTTTGGCGAAGCCCGTCCAATGTCTCTGCTCGATTCATGATGGCGGTTACCTGTCCATAGCCGTGAGTTTCGCCGAGATGGCAGTATCGATGGCTGAATGATCGTCTGGGTCGAGCCGAATTAATCCGGCGCGCGCGTTGTCGAGCGCTTGCTCGGGATTGCGGGCGCCACAAAGCGCGAAAGTCACCCCCGGCTGCGAAAGGGTCCAGGCGATAACCGTTTGCGCAATGCTGGCAGAGTGTTTTTCGGCGATCGGCCGTATTGCGCTGGCAAAAGCCATTGCCTTTTCTCGATTGGAAATGGAAAAGCGTGAGCTGTCACGCCGCTGGTCATCTCCGGAAAAGATCCTGTCCGGTCCAATCGTGCCTGACAGGAGGCCAAGCGCAAGCGAGGAATAGCTTAGTGTTGAGATTCCCTTTGCTCTCGTCAGCGGCAACAGATCGGTCTCGATCTCCCGGTCGATCATGCTGAAGCGTTCCTGGATGGCATCCAGACCTCCCACCGAGATGTAGGCTTCGAGTTCGACGGCGCTGACATTACTGGCACCAATCGCACGGATCTTGCCTGCGGTCTTGAGGTCTTCCAGCGCCCTCATCGTTTCTTCGATCGGGGTGGTCGGATCCTGCCAGTGGGTAATATAAAGATCGATGTAGTCGGTTCCGAGGCGCCGAAGGCTGCTTTCTACCTCGTAAAAGATCGCATCCCGACCGAGGTATCGGTGGACGGGCTTGCCATCTTGATCGAAGAAGTGCCTGCCCTTGCTCGTGTGCCACACAAGGCCGCATTTGGTAGCGATAATAGCTTTGCTGCGGCGGCCATTCAGCGCCTTGCCAACGATTTCCTCTGATCGGCCAAGGCCGTAGGCGGGCGCCGTGTCGATAAGCGTCACCCCAGCGTCTAGTGATGCCTGGATCGCCGCGATTGATTGCGCCTCATCACTGCCTCCCCACATCCAACCGCCGATCGCCCAAGTCCCAAGGCCAACGGCTGAGGCGGTCACACCCGACTTGCCTATTTCGCGCATCCACTGTTGTTTGCTCATGCATGGTGTCCTTTGTTTGCCAGTGCAAGAACACGCGCTCCAGTCGCTTCATCGGTAACAAGCGTATCGAGATGATGACCGCGCATGACGCTCAAGATTGGCCCTGCCTTATTTGGCCCGCTGGCCACACCAATTTTTGTGGGGATCGACGCAAACTCGGGTAGCGTCAGCGAGACGAGCGAACGATTGAGGCTGTAGTCACAGACGGTGCCTTGATCATCCAGCAGATGGGCGAGCAGTTCGCACGACGCTCCGGAGCGTTCGATTGCAACGCGGTCCGTACTAGAGGATGGATGCAGGTCATAGTAACTGGAGTCGGCGGAAAGAATTGAACCGATGCCGACAATCGCGACCTTGGCTTCCCGTGCTCTCTTGAAGACGTCAGAAACTGAACGCATGTTGATCAGCATTTCACGTTCGACAGCACTGTCGGCAAAAAGTGGCGCATGGATCTGGAATGAGCGCCCACCGAGGCGGTCAGCCAGCATCGTCGAAACATGGTTGACGTCTGTATAGTGCTTGCCCTGGACGCACCCGGTGGCGGGGATGACCTCGACATCGAAGCGTCGTGGCGCCTGAAGCCCTGCAACCACGGCACTGACACCCTTCCCGCCGGTGATGCAGATCGTGTCACCGTCGGTGATCTCTTCAAGCAGCAGTCGTGCTGCTGCCTCGCCGACCGCTTGCAATGCGGTTTGTGGATTATCAGAGACGGTGGGGACGACCACGGCACGACTGATGCCGCCGAGGGCAAGGAGTTGCTCTTCCATATCGAGAAGTGGCTCGACAGGAGACTTAATTTTGATCTCTACGAGGCCAAGCTGGCGCCCACGCTTGATCAACCGGTTCACGGTGGCGTGCGAGATGCCAAGTTGGTCGGCAATCTGGGCCTGGGTGAGCCCCTCTAGGAAATGGAGTACGAGTGCCTGGTGCATCTGGCGCGCGATTACGATTTCCTCACGCGGCAAGGAGATGGTCTTGGATTTGACAGTCGGCATGTCAGGCAGCCTTCCGGGTATGTAGGAAATGGTCGATGGAAACGGCGGCGAGCAGAATGCAGCCTTTTATCATATCCTGCCAATAGACCGAGATATTCAGCAGGATCAGCGAACTGGTCACCACCGATAGGAGCGCGATGCCGAGAATTGCTCCGAGGATTGTACCTGAGCCCCCGCTCAAGGACGCACCTCCGATAACCGCAGCCGCGATGATGTTGAGTTCCATCCCGACGCCAAAGGTAGGCGTGGCTGCACCGAAGCGCGACATGTAGATGACACCCGCAACACCTGATAACGTCGCACACAGCACGGTCACCCAGAATTTCACCTGGCTTGTCTTGATGCCAGAGTAGAGGGCCGCCTTCTCATTGCTGCCGGTATAAAAGACCTTGCGGAAGGCGGTTGCCCGGCGCAGCAGAAAATCGAAAAGCGCTACGATCGCGACGAAGATCAAAATGACGTACGGGATCCCATAAAATGTGCCCTGACCGACGGCTTTAAATGATGGCGGTAGCGTGAACAGCGAAAGCGGCGTTCCTTTGGTGATGATCAGGCAGACGCCCCGCACGATGACCATTGCCGCAAGCGACGTTATAAAATGATTGAGCCCAATGACCGTTACGAAGAAACCCATCACGCAGCCAATAAGCGCGCTCGCAAGGATGCCAACCAAGGAGGCACTCCATGGATCCATTCCCACGAGGAACAACGATCCTGACAAGACCATGGAGAAACAGACGACCGACCCGACAGACAGATCGATACCGCCGACGATCAGGAGAATTGTCATCCCGACGACGACAATGCCCTCCACCGAGAAAGACATCATCATCGCCCTGAAGTTGCCAAGCGTGAGAAAATGCGGTGATGCAAAACTCATGAGGATGCAGAGCGCCAGTATAATGGCGATGAGACCCGCTTCCCGCATCGTTCCAAGCTTTTTCCAGGAGGGAGCCCGCTCCTTCGTTATCACCAACGCGTGGTCTGTCATTGCCCTGTCTCCCGTCACTGTTTCTTCGTCAAAGGGCATGGCTTGAAGCCCCTCTTCTTTGGTGCTGGCGCACGCCCACGCCTGATGCAAGGCGCATGATGGCCTCCTCGGTCATTGCATCGCCGGCTACTTCTCCGGCAATCATGCCTTCGCGAATAACGATTGCCCGGTCGCAGAGCCCTAAAAGTTCCGGCAGCTCCGACGTGATTACAACGATACCTATCCCTGTATGCGCGAGTTCACGCAGCAAGCGGTGGATTTCAGATTTTGCGCCGACGTCGATGCCTCTTGTCGGCTCGTCCATGATGATAACTTTCGGATCAACTGCCAGCTGCTTGGCAATGGCGACCTTCTGTTGATTGCCACCGGACAACGATGAGACGGGCATATCGATCCCGCCCATGCGCACGCCAAGGCGACGCGCAAGGGTTTGCGCCCGTTCTGCCTCGACCTTCGAATTCAAGAGCCCGAAACGTCCGGTCAGCGACTCTAGATCGAGTGCGGCGATGTTTTGAGCGATCGACAGATCCAGAAAGACGCCACAACCTTTGCGGTCCTCGGAGAGATAGACGACACCTTCGCCTACCGCGTCTGCGTAGGACGACAAGTGTAGGACCTTACCTAGCAACTGGACGTTGCCCTGTGTTGTCCTGCGCAGCCCGCAAATGCCTTCGGCGATTTCGGTTCTACCGGACCCGATAAGCCCGCCAATCCCGAGAATTTCCCCTTCACGCACATCAAAGCTTACATCGTTGAACCGCGTTCCGTCGCCAAGATCGCGAACAGAAAGGATAGCTTTGCCGGGGCGATTGTCCTCCGGTTGCTTGTCGGGATAGAGCTGCGTGATCTCGCGGCCGACCATTAGGCGAACCACGTCGTCAGGGGACAGAGCGGCCACCTTTTCCGTTGCTACGTACCGCCCGTCGCGAAACACCGTAACCCGGTCGCAAAGGCTGAATATTTCCGCCATCCGATGGCTGATGTATACGATTGAAATGCCGTTCGCCTTCAGATCGTTGATGATGCCGAACAGGATTTGCGCTTCCGCCTCCGTCAAGGCTGCGGTGGGCTCATCGAAGATCAAGACGCGGCAATCGAGCGTCAATGCCTTGGCGATCTCGACCAGTTGCTGGCTAGAGATCGGTAGATCGCCAACCTTCTGGCGAACATCGATTGGCGCGAGGCGGTTCATGACGACCTGGGCTTCCCGCTCGAGCTTTCCATAGTTCATCAGGGGCGACCGTCTTCGATTGGTCGCCGCCATGAACATGTTCTCTGCAACCGTCGCATCGGGGCAAAGGGCGATTTCCTGGTGAACAAGCCCAATGCCAATAGATTGCGCAATGGCTGGTGAGGAGATCTTTACACGTTTGCCCTCGATGAGAATTTCGCCCTCATTGGGCTGAAACACGCCAGCGATGATGTTCATCAGTGTGGATTTTCCCGCGCCATTTTCGCCGCAGAGCGCATGAACTTCGCCCTTCTCGAGGCTAAGGTTTACGTCGGTCAATGCCTTGATTGCACCGAAGCTCTTGCTGATGTTGCGTATCTCCAAGACGGGCGTCATGGCTCTCTCCCCTTGCTTTGCGCGTTGGCTGCCCAGCGTGTACCGGGCAGCCGGTTTGCATAGCTATTCCTCGATACCCTTCGTGCCGCGACGCTGGAGATACTTGTCCCAGTAAAAATCGTCGGCGTTCGCCGCTGTCACGATCGAGAGCCCGTTGTCGACAACGGGAATGCTCATCGGGTTGAAACCCGAGCGCTTTGCGTCATTCATGGGGTCGATCAGTTCAGGGTGCTTGGCAAGCCATAGCATCATGAAGCCCATGTAACCCTGCATCCCCTGGTTCGGGTTGATCGAGCCGAACACTTCGCCCGCCTTGATCATGTCGAGGATATTGGCGTTGACGTCCGCGCACATGACCAGGATCTTGCCGCCACTTTCCTTGTTTGCCTGAGCCGCGCCGATTGCGGAATTTGCCTCCGGCATGAACACGGCATTTAGGTTAGGGTGCGCCTGCACAAGGCTCATGAGGCCTTGGTAGGCCTTGTTGGGGTCCTGGTTCGACGCGGCACGACCGACAAGTTTCATATCGGGGTATTTTTCTTCCATGCGAGCGATGAAAGCCGCGATGCGTTTGTCATGGTTGTCCTGACCGGGATTTTCCAGAACCGCGTACTCACCCTTGCCACCCAACTTCTTGGCAATCGCGTCGGCCGCGTATGTGCCTTCACGAGTGTTATCGGATGTTATGAACGAGATGCGCTTGGACATAGGCGAATCGGCCGCAAAGGTAACGACAGCGGTCCCTTGATCGATTGCGCGATTGATCGGCTCGATGAACGGATCTGAATTCATCGGGTGCACAAGAATACCGGCCGGGTTTTGAGCCAGAGCCTGGTCGAACGTCGCGATTTGTTTGTTTACGTCATATTCCGGAGTGCCGGTGTAGGCCGTTTCGCAGCCGAGCTGTTGACCAGCCTGCTTGAACATTTCATAGACCGGGAACCAGTATTCGACCCCCGAAACCATCACGTTCATCACGTACTTTTCGCCAGGTTTGCAGCGAAAAGGGTTTTCCGTTCCAGCAGCCAACGTAGCCGTGCTCATCGTCGCGGCGGCTACAACGGCCATTGCGGTCGTGCTTAGAAAATTGCGCAAAGTTCCTCCTCGAGGCCGAAGCCCCTTCCCAAAAAACCGATGGCGCGAATGGCGCCCTTACTGTGAAACCGGATTTCCTCCTCGAGCCCCGGTGATCGCAGTTAGCCTCGGAGCAGGTAAGATGTCAATATAATTCACGATATGAAATATATTTCACTCAGCCGCTTTTTTAGTGCGGGCGACAGCTGCATTTGGGCAGAAACGGATAAACCGCATCTGGATGCGGATTAAGCAAACGTGAGGCAAATACTAGAGTACCAGCCCGCAGATAAAGCCGATGGACGCACCCATTACGACAAGAGCAAATACGGCGGTCGCCGGCACCACCAAACGAACGGTAGGTTTGGACGCCGGCTCACCCGTGTCAGGCGCATGAACCTCACCCCTCGTGGTGAGGATCGGACCTGACAAGCTTGCCTCCCGGGCAAGACAACCCGCTTGCGGCAAATTTTGACCTGCATCTTCAGAGCGGGAAATGGTCAGGTAAGTGGTATCGTCCTCGTTGAGCCTTACTGCGAAGGAAACGACGTGCGCAGTTGTGATCTTTTCCAAAGCCGTTTCTGCGGCAGCATGCTCGTCGTTGGCCTCGATAAGCGACGTCTGGGTTACTAGATAAAATGGCATCCGGCTTCATTCTCTCATGCACTGTGAGTATGCGGTATGTGCTGACTTCCCATAGACAGGCCGACGGACGGTCAAGCGCATAGGAGCGAGCCCCCAAAATGGTGGCCGCTCCCGCGAATGTCCAGGATCGTCAATTGAGCGAACCAAACCATGGAACCTGTGCATGGGCAACGATCGGAAGAAGGTCATCGCGGATCGCGACTGCCTCACGCATGTTCACCTGGAACCAGCCTCGTGCCTTCGGCAGCGTGCAGGAATCGAGGACACCGGCACCAGAATATCCCTGTCGCTAACTAGGTTGATGTGTTCGCTTGCTCGATTTTTCTATTCAGCTCTTCGATCCATTCGCGGTATTTTTCGCGAAGGGGGTGATCGTCGTTGAGTAAGGAAAGCTTACTTAGCGCCAGTTGTCGCTGATCTCTTAGAAGTTTCACGGTCAACTGAAAATCTCCGGAGCTTGGTACGAAGGCAACATCTAGAAAACCTCGAGACGAAACACAAGAGATCGTTCGCACTTTGTTCCTATTTGGACTTATTCTCATGAGGCGGCGTGATTGCTTGTTTTCCATTCGGGCGCACGCACATTGGGGGATAAGAATCGGCCTGATACTACCTAGCGGCGCGTGGAAAAACCGAGACCGTGAAAGCTGGTGGTGGCCTGTCGATCAAAACTTGGCCGACACGTAAGCCAGTTCAGCGGCTGGATTGTATTGCTCTCACCGTCATGTTAGCTGCCGCGCAATCACAGTTGGAGAACAGTATGGCTGCCGGGCGATCCTCCATGCCGCCGTTGAACGCACTTGTCGTGTTCGATCGCGCTGCGCGTTTGGGCAGTTTTTCCCGCGCAGGCAACGAAATGGGGCTGACGCAAAGCGCCGTCAGTCGTCAGATAGGCAAGCTTGAGGCTTTCATCGGCTCCAAGCTTTTTGTACGCTTGCCCTCTGGCGTGCAGCTTACCTCGATCGGCGAGAGCTATGCTGCGGACGTAAGCAGGTTGCTTGGCGAGCTGGGTTCGGTGACCGACGGATTGCGTTCCTGGTCGGGAGCCCGTCAGATCACGATCGCGTGCTCGCGTGGTATCGCGGACCAATGGTTTTTGTGGCGTCTCGCTCAGTTGAAGGCAGACATCCCTGGAATCGAAGTTCGCTTGCGAGTCACAGACGATGTCGCACACCTGCGCCTCGATGAATTCGACTTGGCCCTATTCTACAGAAAGGAGCGACCGATCGGCGTCAATCTGACTGTGCTTGCCCGCGAAGAAATCGTACCAGTGTCCGCTGCCGGAACGCCCAACATTATGGATATTGAAGCGCCGCTTCTGATCTCGATCGAGGACGCGATGCGCGAATGGCAGGGTTGGCCGGATTGGTGGCGGGACGCAGGATTGCGGCCCCCCGCGAATACATTGGAATGGCGCCTTGGCGACTATGGCCTGTGCGCTGCTGCTGCCGCACAGGGGCTTGGCATCGCGCTGGGTTGGACATGGCTGATCCGCGAGCAGCTTGAAAATGGAACACTTATACCAGTTCACACCCACCTGATGCGATCAGACGCCTATTTCTACCTCATGCGTCCGGCAGATCGGCATCAACGTAGAATAGTACGAGAAGTTTCCGAGTGGTTGATAGCAAGCAATGGCGGTAGCTACGATGATATGAGATCATAGGCCCCGCCACTGACGCCTGCATTTATTGACGGGCGCGCCCGACACGGAAGCGCACATAGCCGATGAGCGTAAAAATCAGCCAAGCGATTTGAGTCACCAGTGACCCAAGGTTAAAATTGCAGGAAAGCGAATAGATCAGGCAAATTCCACCAAGGACATTCAGCAGGGTTGTCCTGCTGTCTTCAACGGTGAGGATGTGCAGTTGAAGCAACGCGTAGGCTGCGAGGTAAAAGACAGCGCCGATTAGGCCGACGACATCCGGCAGACTCATTTGATCCTCCAGGATCGATATGGCGTAAAAAATGGACGAACTATATCGAGCGAAAGGCATCATCCGATTGCTCTGTGAGGCGCTCCTTTATCGCGGTTGACGAAAAAGCCAACGCTCGCAACACGCATGACCTCATGATTAAAAGTCATACCGGACGGGCAATTTGCCGGTCTAGTCACGCCTCCTGTTGTGCGCTAGGCCAGCCGCATAAAATTTCGACGGCGCCACTGCCGTAAACAAAGGGAACGACCAAATGTCCGAGAACAAGACAATGTTTGAATTGACGCGCCGCACCTTCATGGCCGGTTCTGCGAGCCTCGGCGTAACGACGGCGAGCGGACTATTTGGCATGCCTGCTCTGGCGGCTGGCGATGAAAAACCCAAAA
Source organism: Hyphomicrobiales bacterium (assembly GCA_900466605.1). GTDB lineage: Bacteria > Pseudomonadota > Alphaproteobacteria > Rhizobiales > Rhizobiaceae > Rhizobium. The sequence continues at coordinate 185,167 of UBMU01000012.1, read as the reverse complement.
AGGGCGGCGTCCTTAAGCTTGGCATTGGCGGCGGCAGCACGACAGACAATTTTGACCCGCGCATTCTCAAGGACTGGGTGCCGGTCAACCAAGCCTATATGCTGATGAACGGGCTCGTTGAAATCGACGCCAACAACAATGCCATTCCGGAACTCTTTGAGAGCTGGGAAACAAAGCCCGGTGCAATGGAATGGACCTTCAAGGTTCGCCAGGGCGTCACGTTCCACAACGGCAAGACGTTGACTGCGGACGATATCATTTACTCCCTCAACCTTCACCGCGGTGAAACAACATCGGCCGCACGTTCCACCGCCGCCCAGCTTGCGGACGTGGTCAAGGTTTCCGACAGTGAAGTGAAGATCGTGCTTGCCAGTGGCAACGCAGACCTGCCGTACATTCTGTCCGACTATCATTTTCTGGTCGTGCCGGAGGGCTGGACGGACTTCAATAAACCCGTAGGCACCGGTCCCTTTGTCTATGACAGCTATCAACCAGGTGTTCGCGCCCGGTTCAAGCGCAATGAGGCCTACTGGAAGCCGAATACGGCCTGGGTGGACGCAGTCGAAGTGATTGTTATCAACGACATTTCCGCGCGCACCAATGCCATGATGTCCGGCCAGGTTCATGCCATCAATCAGTTGGATTTCAAGACCGTTGACCTCTTGAAGCGCAACCCGAACCTCAACATTGTGCAATCGGCAGGCGGGCAGCACTTCACTTTCCTCATGGACTGCACGCAGACACCCTTCACCGATAACAACATTCGTCTCGCCATCAAGCACGCGATCGATCGCGAGCAGCTTTTGAAGACGGCGCTACGCGGTTACGGCCGCATCGGCAATGACCATCCGATTCCGAGCACGGATCCGTTTTTCGCCACCGATCTGCCGCAGCGCCCCTATGATCCCGAAAAGGCAAAGTTCTATCTAAAGCAGGCTGGCCTCGACAATCTCAAGCTTTCGCTTTCGGCCTCGGACGCCGCGTTTTCCGGAGCAGTCGACGCAGCTGCAATCTTCCGCACGAGCGCGGCCGCAAGCGGCATCGACGTTTCGATCAAACGCGAACCGGCTGATGGCTATTGGGACAACGTCTGGATGAAGGCACCGTTCTGCATGTCCTACTGGGGTGGACGCCCGACAGCCGACCAGATGTTGACGATCGCATATTCCTCCACTTCGGCGCAGAACGATAGCCACTGGAAAAACCAGGCCTTCGACGCCAAGCTTCTCGAAGCCCGCGCGCTACTGGACAAAGCAAAGCGCAAAGAAATCTATGCCGAACTGCAGGCGCTCATCTCCAATGAAGGTGGTGCGATGGTACCAATGTTCGGTGACTACCTCGATGCGACGTCCAAGAAACTAAAGGGCGTAACGACGCACCCCATGTTCAACTTCATGGGCGCTCGCCTTGCTGAAAAGGTCTGGCTGGAATCCTAATGGCTCAACTCATCCTCAGGCGGATCGCCCTCGGGATCCTGACCCTTCTTCTGGTATCGGCGTTGATATTCGCCGGTACCCAGTTACTTCCAGGAGACGTGGCCTCGGCAATCCTCGGCCAGAACGCCACACCTCAATCGCTTTCGGTTCTGCGCCAACAGCTCGGCCTCGATCAACCAGTTCTGCAGCGTTATGTGATGTGGCTGACGGGCTTCGTAACCGGTGACCTCGGCAGCTCTCTTGCTAACCAGCAGCCGGTTGCAGACCTGCTCTGGCCGCGCTTCTGGAACACGATGGCGCTCGCCGCTTTCGCCGCTCTCATCAGTGTTCCGATGGCAATCGTCTTGGGCTTGGTCAGTGCGGTCAAACGGGGCAGCCTCTTTGATCGTGTCGTCAATATCCTGGCGTTGGCGTTCGTGTCGCTTCCTGAGTATTTCCTTGGGCTGCTGCTAATCCTCTTTCTGTCGATCCGGTTCAACCTGTTGCCCAGCCTGGCGGACACCTATGACGGCATGAGTTTTCTAGAGTGGCTCCAGGCGACCGCCCTGCCCGCCTTGACCCTTGTTCTCGTTACCGTGGCACAGATGATGCGAATGACGCGCACCGCCGTCCTTTCGGTCATGGACCAGGCATACATCGAGACTGCCTATCTCAAGGGCCTGCGCACCAAGCGCGTCGTCACCCGTCACGCTCTGCCGAATGCGGCCGCCCCGATTGTAAACGTGGTCGCTTTCAATATTGCCTACCTGATTACCGGCGTTGTGCTGGTCGAAGCGGTCTTCAATTACAATGGATTGGGCCGGTTCATGGTCGATGCTGTTGCCAAGCGCGACCTCCCCCTCGTGCAGGCGGCTGCAATGGTGTTCGGCGCGGCCTACGTCATTCTCAATATCGTCGCCGATGTCGCTGCCATCGCGCTCAATCCGCGCCTGAGGCATCCCCGATGAGCAAAACCCGCAAGTCCATTCCTCTTACGGCCTGGATCGGCCTTACAATCGTCGTCGTGAACCTTGTGTTCTTTGTCCTCGGACCGATGATCGCTCCTTATGGACAGGAACAGATCGTTGGCGCACCTTTCGATCCGCCCTCAGCCGAGTTCTGGTTCGGTCTCGACCAGAACGGTCGTGACATGGTGTCTCGATTGCTGTTTGGAGCCCAGATGTCGATCGGCGTTTCGCTATCTGCGTCCCTGCTCTCCTTCGCCATCGGCGTGCCCCTCGGCTTTCTAGCTGCAATCTTCGGCGGTTGGATCGACACAATCCTGTCGCGCATCGTCGATACCGTCATGTGCATCCCTGTTCTGATCTCCGCACTTGTTGTCCTGCAAGGGCTCGGTTCGTCGCTTCCGGTGCTGGTCATCACGATTGCACTTCTGGATTCCACGCGTGTCTTTCGCTTGGCGCGTATCGTTGCACAGGGCGTAAACGTGCTGGAGTATGCCGAAACCGCCCGTTTGAGAGGTGAGGGGCTTGGCTGGCTAATCTGGAAAGAGATCCTGCCAAATACCCTGCCGCCACTGATTGCCGAGTTTGGCTTGCGTTTCTGCTTCACCTTCCTTTTCGTGGCGGGCCTGTCTTTCCTTGGGCTTGGAATTCAGCCGCCCTTTGCCGACTGGGGCGGTATGGTCAAGGACAATCAGCAGGCCATCCTCTATGGACTTTACGCGCCACTCTTTCCGGCTGGTGCCATCGCGATCCTGACCGTTGGCGTCAACCTCGTTGTCGATTGGCTTCTTGCCAGCCGCACCGCCATGCAGGGAGCCGACAGATGAGCGAAGAAACGATACTTTCCATCCGCGGGCTGGTGGTAAAGGCACCGACCGGTGCAACTCTGGTCGACCGAATTGACCTCGACCTTGCTCGAGGAGAGGTCCTGGGACTGATCGGCGAATCAGGCGCTGGCAAGTCGACGATCGGCCTTTCCGCAATGGGATACGGTCGCGGCGGTTGCCGCATCGCTGACGGCCGCATCGTGATTGGCGAGGTGTCGATGATGGATAGCACGCGCGCCGCTCGCGAAGCTGCACGCGGTGCTCGCATCGCATACGTCGCCCAAAGTGCGGCTGCGTCCTTTAACCCGGCCAAGCGTATCGGTCAGCAGATCATGGAGGGGCCGCTGTACCACCGCCTCATGGATCGAGGCGAGGCGCAGATATGGATGTTGGAACTTCTGACCGCTTTACAGTTGCCTGATCCGGAAGCGTTCGCAAACCGATATCCCCACCAGGTCTCCGGCGGCCAACTCCAGCGTGCGATGGTTGCCATGGCAATGTCCTGCCGGCCCGACATTCTGGTGCTCGACGAACCAACGACGGCCCTTGACGTCACAACACAGATCGAGGTTCTCGCCCTTCTGCGCAGTCTCATCCAGCGCTACGGTACTGCTGCGCTCTATATCACCCACGATCTGGCGGTAGTCGCACAGATTGCCGATCGCATCATGGTGCTACGCAACGGACGGAAGGTCGAGTTAGGCACGGCTGAAGAGGTGCTGGAGGCGCCAAAGGAGGACTATACCCGTAAGCTCGTGGCCGAACGCGAGGCAAGCATTGTGGGCGATCGTTCACCACACGACGCCGGTACGGTACTTCTCGAAGTGAAGAGCGCGGTTGCCTATTATGGCAAGAAGCAGGTGTTGAGCGACGTGTCCTGCCACATTCGCCGCGGCGAGACCTTGGCGGTGGTCGGCGAATCTGGCTCCGGAAAATCAACGCTTGCGCGCGTTATTGCAGGCCTTCCCCCGCACTCGTCGGGAATGATCGAGCTAGACGGTCATCGCCTCGCCGCAAGCTACCGCAGCCGCTCGCGCGAGGACCTGCGGCGCATCCAGCTTGTGTATCAATTGCCCGATGTTGCTCTCAATCCGCGGCAGACGGTGGCTGAGATCGTCGGTCGACCGATGACCTTCTATTTCGGTATGACGGAAGTGCAGCGCAGGATCGAGGTAGCTCGGTTGCTCAATCTCATCGGCTTGCCGGGCGATTTCGCGGAGCGGTTGCCGGGCGCGCTTTCTGGGGGGCAAAAACAGCGTGTCTGCATTGCGCGCGCTCTTGCTGCAAAGCCGGACCTCATCATTTGTGACGAAGTCACGTCAGCGCTCGATCCGCTTGTGGCCGAGGAAATCCTGAAGCTACTTCGAAATCTCCAGGAAGAATTGGGAGTTTCGTACCTCTTCATCACCCATGATCTTGGCGTGGTAAAGCGCCTTGCTGATCGGACAATGGTGATGCAGCACGGGAAGGTCGTTGAAGAAGGGACAACCGCTGAGATTTTCAAACCGCCTTACGCACCCTACACCGAGCAGCTCATCAGTTCAGTCCCGGAGCTTCGGCGTGACTGGCTCGACGACGTATTGAAGTCGCGCGGCCAGACAGCCGCCTGACAAATAACTTACCTTAGCCTGGAAAGAATAATGACCGTGACGATTCAAGAACACATCTGGATCACGATGAGTGATGGCGTGCGCCTGGGTGCTCGCCTCTTTCTGCCTAGTGAACCGGATGGGGCACCGGTACCAGCAGTTCTGGAGTACATCCCCTATCGGAAGCGCGACGGAACACGTGGTCGCGATGAACCGATGCATGGCTATTTCGCCGAGAACGGCTATGCGGCAATTCGCGTCGACATGCGGGGAACGGGCGAATCGGACGGTCATATGGCCGACGAATATCTGAAACAAGAGCAGGATGACGCGCTGGAAGTAATCGCATGGATTGCGTCGCAGCCATGGTGCGATGGCAACGTCGGCATGATGGGCAAGAGTTGGGGCGGATTCAATAGCCTGCAAGTCGCAGCGCGCCGTCCACCAGCCTTGAAGGCGATCATCACGGCATACTCAACCGACAATCGCTTTACGGACGACATCCACTACATGGGCGGTCTGCTGCTCAACGACAATCTCTGGTGGGGCACTATCATGCTTGCTTACCAGAGCCGTCCGCTCGACCCTCAGATTGTGGGCGAGGAATGGCGTAGCCGTTGGATCGAGCGCCTCGAAAAACTACCATTTTTCCCCGCGCTCTGGCTTGAGCATCAGCGCTATGACGACTACTGGAAGCATGGCTCCGTTTGCGAGGACTGGTCATCAATCGAGTGTCCTGTGTTGGCAGTTGGCGCCTGGGCCGACAGCTACACGAATGCCGTTCCTCGGCTTCTTGAGAACCTTCAGGTGCCACGGCGTGGGATTATTGGTCCATGGGGGCATGTCTATCCGCAGGATGGTGCCCCCGGCCCTGCCATTGGGTTCCTGCAGGAGGCAGTTCGATGGTGGGATCACTGGCTGAAGGGCAAGGACAGCGGGGTCATGAACGAGCCGATGTTGCGCGCCTATATTAGCGACACAATTGAACCGACCGGCACTCGGGAGTTTACGCCCGGACGCTGGGTTGGTGAGGAAAGTTGGCCTTCCGCGACGATCACACCACAGGTTCTCACGCTCGGCGCCGACCGCAGCCTTGCTGAAACAGGATCACCCTTAGCTGTCCTTTCCGTCTCCTCTCCGCAAAGCCATGGCAAGGCTGGTGGGGAGTGGATGGCAACGGGATGCATTGGCGAGCATCCGACGGACCAGCGCCTCGATGACGGCGGCGCCCTTGTCTTCGATGGCGCTATTTTGGAAGAAGCTGTTGATATCCTTGGCGCCCCGATCGCAAGGCTGAAATTCTCCGTTGATCAGCCGGTAGCACAGGTCAATTTGCGCCTTTCTGACGTTCTGCCGGATGGCCGGGTTACTCGCGTGAGCTACCAGGTGTTCAATCTCAACCATCGCAACAGCCACGAGATGCCGACAGCCCTTGTCCCCGGAGAAATCTACGAGATCGCAATTAAACTCAACGACTGCGGCTACCGGTTTGAGAAAGGCCATCGTATTCGCCTTTCGATCGCGACCGGCTACTGGCCAATGGTATGGCCGTCGCCGGCAGCCGTAACCTTGTCTCTTATGGCCGGAGAAAGTGCGCTCGAACTACCGGTTCGCCCCCGGAACTCGGCAGAAACACCAATCACCTTCGAAGCGCCAGCCCATGGTCGAATGACACCGATCATCCAGCTTGATCCCGGCAGTGTCCGACGCTGGTCGAGCCAGGATCATGTAACTGGGGAAACCACTTACGTGACAGAAGGGATTGGCGGCCTCTTCGGAGAGGGCGTTCTTTGCTTTACCGATACCGGCACCCAGCTCAGCCACAGCTTGAAGCGGGAGTTGACCGTCCGCGACGACGATCCCCTCTCGGCTCGCTATGTGCTTACCCAGACTTACGAGATGGGGCGGGAGGGCTGGATGATTGAAATCGCCAGTCGAACCGAAATGCACTCCGACGCCGAAAACTTCCAGATCTCAGGCACCCTTGAGGCAAGCGAGAACGGAACGCTGGTAAAGACCCGCCGCTGGAACCAGTCTATCCCGCGAGATTTTATCTGAGGGCTCAGTTGGCTCACGATCTCATGGCTCGTGAGCCAATCGGGGGTATGTGTGTACAAACGCCCTGATACAGTGAAGAGCTCGAATTCGCGGTGAGAAGGCGCAGACTGCAGCACTATCTCCCAATAACCAGCAGGCGAATGCCCTGAAGGGCCGGCACCCAATCTCCAGGCTGTACCGAGAAGCATTCGGGTCCGTGGAGATGCCTATGTGGCAATGCTTTTCTGCAATCTTATGCTCCCCCAATGCGCGGAAGACGCTCCGCCCTGCGAGATGCTAAGCATCTCGTCGCCGCCGTCGAGGGCCAGAGCTCAAAAAAAATGGGCCAGCGGAAAACCGCGGCCCATGAGATGTGAAGGTCAAAACCTCCAGAGGGGAACAGCTGCTGCAGCGGAACTGGGAGGACACCGCCATAAGCATCAGCTGTAGGCACTATGAACATTTTTTGACCAATTGAGAAACATTTTTTGTGCAAGTGAGCTATGCGGATATGCGAGATCGATGTCCGCATCGCGCAGCCGGATCGCCAGGAATGTCCGGAAGTAATTCTCGCTGAGCCAATTCAACGGTTTCCCAAGGGTGAGACCGGCTTCATATGAAACCTGAAAATCTCCGGCGGAAATCACCGCGAGATAAAAGCGTAGCACCACTACCGCGAGCCGAATAAATTGCGGAAGTGCATCCATGAGAAATCAACGGAACCGATCAACCTTGCGTGCGCTTGGGGCCGATGAGCGGCTGATGTATCATTACTCTCTCGCCCATCCCCGTCATTTCTGTGTTGTCGCCCAAATCAAGGTGCGGCGATCACCTGATTGCTTTCTCAGAGCGCTTCGCTCTCTACAATCCAGACACCCACTGCTGCGCGCAAACGTTTGCCAGGACAATCGGTGGGGACCGCTCTTTTATGATTGCGAACGGGCGATCGAGGCTGTGATCCTGCCCCATGACCGGTCTTGTCACTGGACTGAAGTTGTTGAGGGAGAGTTGGAGGCCTGTTTTTCCGATAAGGGGCCACTTTACAGGGCGAAAGTATTGCACGCTTCGAGCGGAGCTACTGTGGTTTTGACCTTTCACCATGCGATCGCCGACGGCATGGCGGGAATTGCTGTCGTGGAGGACTTGATGCGTGCCTTGGCAGGCGAGATTATCGAGCCACTCGGAACGCCGGACGCGATCAACGAGCGCACCTTCCAAGCCGGAGGATTTTTGTCGCAGGATGGCTTTGACAAAGTTGCCATGGCCATCCCGGACGAAGCAACACTGCTCGATATTGCCGAGCGCCCACTTTGGCGGCGTTTCAAGGATGACAAGGTGTCCGTGGGAACTGCGACGCTCGAGATCGCTTTTGCCGAACGCCTTAGAGAAATCGCGCGCAGTAATGGTACGACCGTTAACAGCGCCATTTGTACGGCCCTTGCAATTGCTGCAGGTATGCGAGAGGCAAGACGCGACTACACAATCCTAAATCCGGTCAACCTACGACCTGTTTTGGGGCTCTCCGCCAAGGAGTGTGCCATGCGTGCGATTGCCGGAACACTGACGTTATCTGACGCTTCACTCCTTAACTTCTGGGCCCTGTCGCGGAAATTCGGAGCCCAGTTGAACGAACTGCGCAAGCCGGAGAGGGTTCAGCAAACCAACCGGGCCCTGGAACGATTGATCGGGCCGCGCTGCGACCCCCGAATCGCCTCCGGTCTGCTTGGGACGCTGGGTTACAATGCCGTGGTATCCAATCTTGGCAGACTTTCGGTTCCCGACCGAATTGGTGACGTCGAGCTTGAAGCCATATGGGGGCCGGTGGGTCAGGCACGATTGAACGAAGAGCGCTTCATTGGAGTGGCCACCTCAACAAGTGTCATGCGCTTCATCGAAGCGACACCATCTTATCAGGCGCCGCTCCTGGATGCGCTTATCGAAACCCTGCTCAAGGTCTGCGAGGATTGAGCCTACTTGAGGTCTTCCTCTTGCGGATCTTGAAAAACCCATTCGTGACAAGTGTAGCTTTTTTGGAGGCAGCTGAAATAGATGGCGAAACACGAGTGTGGAAACTTGTCTCCATCAAGCAGGAGTACACATGGACAGCTTCCACGAAAAACAGACCGACTCTCTGCGCATTTGCGTTGCCGGCCCCGGTGCGATCGGCCTGACAATTGCAGCTCGGCTCCTGATCGGGGGCTTTGGCGTTTCCATCATCGCCCGCGATAAAAGCCTGGTTGCGATCCGGCAAGAGGGTATTCGACTGATCGACCGGGAAGGCGATCATCGTTTGCAGGTTGCGGTTGGTAATGCCTTAGACTTTCCAACACAGGACATCCTCTTCCTTTGCCCGAAATCTCAGGACATGACAGCACTATCCGCCACGGTCCAGCCGGTTATCGGCCCCAATACGCTTATTGTGCCTGTGATCAACGGCATTCCATGGTGGTACTTTGACGGGCAGGCTGGAGAATGGAGCGGTCGACGGATCATGTCTGTCGATCCGGGTGGCGAGTTGAAGCGATACCTGCCATCGCCGCAGATTGTCGGTACGACGACTGTGATAACGGCTGAGCGCCTGCAACCAGGCACGGCAAGGACCTTCAACCCCCTTCAGATGACGATCGGCGACCTTGATGATCAGGCGTCAGACCGTGTCAACAAACTGGCTGAGATATTGATGGGTGCCGGTATCGAGACCCGCGTGACGTCGCGTATTCGAGATGCGGTCTGGACGAAGGTGGTGCGCAATTTGATTTCCAATCCGGTATCTGCGATCACGGGCGCGACCTTGCGTGAGAATTTCGGAAACCAATACCTCGCTAGCATCAGCCGGCAGATGCTCTACGAAGTTCTTCCTGTCATCGCCGCATATGGCGCACGTCTCGAAGTCGATCCAGACACGATACTCAATTCGGGAAGAAGCATGGGGGACGTGAAGACCTCCATGCTTCAGGATCTCGAGCGCGGATCTCCACTTGAGCTCGCCTCCATCTGCGACGCAGTAATCGAACTGGCGCAGCTTCATGGTATTGCGATGCCCGTGACCCAGGCAATCACTGGGCTCGCGCGATTTAGAAGCCTTGGGGTGCACCGTGCAGAAGCCGCCTAATGTTAGTAGGGCAGATCAAGCTCATGCCAGCCGACGAGCTGTCTGACACTGGTGAACTCGACAAAGTCTATGTCTTGCCCCACCTGATCTTCGGATGCGAGGTTATTGTGAAGTCGGCACAGGGCTCCTGCCACCGACGCGAGCTACATCCTGCAACATCCACGCAAATCGAAGAGTTTCTTTCGGCGACCGACCATCGCCTCGTCGCGGTACGGCCACTTTCTTATCCAGACCAGAACTTTTATCCGCCACCAAAGGAGGAGAAAGACTAGACCATCGTATGGTTACGATCGCGCGGCTAGCTTCCTATCATCCGATCCAACGACCCTGCAAATGGGGTCGCCCTCGATGAAAGGAAGCGTCATGCAACCGATGACTCGTCGTATGTTTACTGGAGCACTTGCAACTGCCGGCGCTCTTAGCATCCTTCCAAAAGGCGTCTTCGCAGTGGACATGCCGAAGGCCAAGAATGTCGTCCTCGTCCATGGGCTGTTTGCCGACGGCTCATGCTGGTCGGAAGTCATACCGCTTCTCCAGGACGCCGGCCTCAACGTCACCGCCGTCCAGAACCCGCTAACGACCCTGCCTGATGCGGTCGCCTCAGCAGAGCGCGTTCTAGATCGCCAGGTCGGGCCGACGGTCCTCGTCGGACATTCGTTCTCGGGAATGATTGTCACCGAGGCTGGCGTCCACGCGAATGTGTCATCGCTTGTCTACGTTGCAGCTCGCGCGCCAGATGCCGGTGAAGACTATTCGGCGCTTGCAAAAACCTATCCGACACCGCCCGCATCAGCAGGCATTGTGTTCGACGGAGACGAGGGCCGACTGACCGAAGAAGCGTTCCTCCGCGATTTCGCCGGCGATATTCCGACAGCCAGGGCCCGCGTTCTTTACGCGGTGCAGGAGCCGTTCGACAAGGAACTCCTCACCGGCAAGACGACCGTGGCCGCCTGGCGCACAAAGCCGAGCTTCTACGCCGTCTCAAAGAACGACCGGACCATCAATCCAGACCTGGAACGCTTTATGGCAAAGCGCATGGGTGCAAAGACTGTCGAACTTGAATCGAGCCATGTTTCGATGATCTCGCAACCGCGGGCCGTGGCAGATCTCATTCTGGAAGCGGCAGGCGTGAAGTCGAAGTCCTGAGAACGGGCTGTGGCGGGACTCCTGGTGTGGCGCAGTCCTAACCGCCGCCCAGGAGGCACCTTTGATGTTCTCTCGTGTCAAAGCGTCCCTCGATCCCCATTCTTGCGTTACGCTTAACGGGCATTTTCAATCGGGATCGCGACGCTTCACTCGCTACGACGATGTTGGGCATATGAATGCCCACGCCGTCGCTCGGGATTTGGGATCCTTCTATTTCCAACGCCTACGCGTGAAACAAATTCACCCTACTTTGCAACGAAGCCGCAATCCTCACTTTGCAGAATTGGAGCGCTTGGAGGGACGGGTCCAGTCGACCGGTCCGTGGCCAAGGAACAGCAGGAAACTCCAATTTCAAGCCGATTGTCACTGTCCTCCCCTACTTTCGGATTGATCCGTTGGATCCTGGACCGCTCCACCAGAGGCGTGGGGCAAATTTCGAAAGGAGAAACGAAATGCCACAAACAACCGTCTGGTTCATTACAGGTGCATCGCGCGGATTTGGCAGGATATGGACCGAGGCGGCGCTTGCCCGAGGCGACTATGTCGCTGCAGCAGCCCGCGACCTCGCTAGCCTTTCGCCGTTGCAGGAGGAGCATGGCGAGCGGATCCTGCCGGTTCAGCTCGACGTGTCTGACCGGTCCAGAGCGTACGACGCCATGCATCGAGCACACCAGCATTTCGGCAGGATCGATGTGCTGGTCAACAATGCGGGCTTTGGCCTGGTCGGGGCCCTGGAGGAAATCAATGAAACCGATGCCCGCAGCCTTTTCGACACCAATGTTTTCGGATCACTTTGGGTAACACAAGCAGCGCTTCCTATCATGCGAAGCCAAGGCGCTGGTCACATCATCTCTGTCTCCAGCGTCAGCGGCCTCATGGGACAGCCAACAATCGGGTTGTACAACGCCTCAAAATGGGCGCTTGAAGGCATGATGGAAGCTCTTCATGAGGAGGTTCAAGGCCTCGGCATATCTGTGACGCTCCTCGAACCTGGCATCTACGCAACAGAATTTGCGTCTGCCGCCTCACTGCGCCTCTCAAAACCCTTAAGCGACTATGATGACGCACGCGCGCGGCTTCACGCATCATTGACTGCCGATGAGGTAGGCGACCCTCATTCCACAGTCGAGCCACTCCTGTCACTGGTTGACGCTACCAACCCGCCCCTTCGCCTATTACTCGGGGAAACATCGTTTCGGTGGGCCGTGCGCTCATACGGAGGAAAACTGTCGGCATGGGCGACGCCGTAGCAAGGAGACGTTGCCGAGTGCCGCTTGGCATTCCGCAATTAACCAATTTGAAAACGGCCCTCTAGCGAAGAAGTACGTTTACGGCCACCGATCTTTCGGAACCTTTATCAACCAGCATCCTGCCAGCCTTTGGATAATTGTCCCTGCAAGCGACGCCATGCTGTCTAGCAACCTGTAGGGAGGTCGCCACTGCGCCCAGCTTCACATTCGAATTCTGTCTCAGTGGATTACATATTCAATCGAGATCGAATGCATTTGCAATCAACAACGCCGTTTCTGACATACCGTGAGCCGACCGCCGTGGTCTGAAGGAAACTCGACGTAACCGACAAGCAGGCAAAAGTCTAAAATGAAAATTGTATTTTGCGGACGCGCGTTTCCCGATATGCCGGAGCATCTGACCCGGGCACTAAGCCGACACGAGGTCATTGTTTGGGATGGCAATCTCGCCCAAATGCCGGAAGATGTCGACGTACTAATTCCCCGCGCGATGCGGATAGGCGCCGCTGAAATGGACCGAGGTAGTGTAAGGTTTATCCAGCAGTTCGGTGTAGGACTTGATGGGGTCGACATCGAAGCGGCACGCGCGCGCAACATTCCCGTCGCCAACGTCCCGGGCGTTGGTGCAAACGCTGACTCCGTCGCCGAGCATGCTGTTCTTCTCCTTCTTATGCTCCTTAGACAGAGCGGTCGCGCCCAACAGAATATCCGTTCAGGAATATTGGGAGCGCCGGCCGGCAGGACACTTTCGGGGCAGACAGTCTGCCTTTATGGATTGGGCGCGGTCGCCGAGGCAATCGCAAAGCGTATCAAGGCGTTCGACGTGCGACTGATCGGCCTGACTCGAGATGCCAATCCGTCAAAGGCATCCAAATTTCTTCTGGATCGATGCTATTCAATGGAAAACGCCCACGCCTGCCTTTCGCAGACAGACATCTTGATCCTCTGCGTTCGCCACACTCCCGAAACGACAGATCTTGTCGGCGAAACGGAATTGAGATGGCTGCGTCCGGGATCGGTCGTTATCAACATTGCAAGAGGTGGCCTTCTCAATCGCACCGGTCTGGAGAATTGTCTGGCGGACGGCCATCTTGGCGGCGTCGGGCTCGATGTTTTCTGGAGCGAGCCAGCAGATCCGAACGACCCACTTCTTCGCCATCCGAATGTCGTTGCAACGCCTCATACCGCCGGTATAACCAACACGTCGCTCGCCGAGATCGCAGGCGCTGTCAGCGCAAATATCCTTCGTTTTGCAAGCGGCGAAGAGCCATACCATAGGGTGGTTTAGGAAATCACAGATCGCTCCCGGCCGCCTGATAGTCGTTGGTACGGATGTCGGGATCCCTCGCCGGGGCGCATCGATCACCCGAACAGAGCCTCGGGTCGAAACCCTCATCTCAGTGGTGCGAATTCAACAATGGAAGGTGCACGAGTGCCACTTGAACGCACCCCCGAAAGATCGTCCGGCTGATAACCCGGGACGGGCAGCTCTTCGAGTGTTTGGTCGACAATGACTGTAGCGAAGCCCACTTGTCGTCGATGGCGCCGGAAAGCACCTGTCTCACCGCCGAGGCAGCATCACCACTCGTTGCATATACGTGACACGATCTGCGCCATCTTTGAGGTCCTGGTGATCGTCATTCCTAGTCCGGGTATGGCCTAATTGGCGCCTGCTGCGCCTCGAGCCGCAATAGTATTCGTCAAGTCCCCATGCGCTTGGCCCTGCTCGAGGGTATGTCGGTGCCCGCTGAACTGGCCACGGGTTGTTACAGACGAAACATATTCCTGAAAATCTGAAACGATAAGTTGGTACCGTGGGGCGACCTTCTACTAACGCTCCTGATTGTGCCCCTGCAATGCCGGAGCTGACGCTGGCACTCCCCCCTCAGGTGTCGGCGTCCCACCTTTTCCTCGTCAGCCAAATGTGAACTGAACCGAATGACTGACCGCTACCTAAATTCGCTGAAAAGGTCGGCACTCCGAAGCCTCACGCTGGCGATACCTAGATCTCTCCGTTGCCGCCTGTTCATGATGATGACAGCTGGGTTGGTTGTTGCACACGGGGTGCTTGCGGTTGGGCTCTATCGTCAGGGGGAACCGTTCACAAATATCAAGCCCGTCTATCCCGCAGCCCAATATCGGTCGGCAGAGGTTGCGGTCCTAGACAACCGGGACAAGCCAATTTCAGTCTCTCAGTCGGAAAACTGGGAGGACTGGCTCCCAACTGAAGCCGGACATGCGGGCGAAATGGTAAGCTCTCGATCGCCAGTCGCCTTCGCGCAGGAAAATGGACGCGTTGCCAATGGGTCCGCAACCGACGTCAACAAAATCGCTATGACGCTTGCCGGTCACTTGGCCTTTGTGCTGCTGTTTGCTTCGGCTGCCGCTTTCACTATCAGGCAGACGATACAGCCACTGTCTGAAATAGCTGCCGCCGCGGACACATTGGAGCCAGACCGACCAGGTCCGGTCCTAAGTGAGACCGGGCCACGCGAGGTCGCGGCGGCCGCGAAAGCCTTCAACGCGATGCGGAATAGGATCACGCGGCACCTGGATGAACGCGTGCAAATGCTATCGGCGTTCTCCCACGACATGCAGACGCCGATCACACGCATGCGCCTGCGCACTGAAATGGCTGCAGACTTCCCAGAGAGGGAAAAGCTCTTGCAGGACTTGGCCGAGACAGAGCGTCTTGTACGGGAAGGTATAGCTTACGCGAGAAACGCCCATGTAAAGGGCGAGGAGTTTAGGAAAATCGATCTCCGGTCATTTATTGAAACACTCGCTTTCGATTATCAAGACACCGGACGAGCAGTTTCCGTCATTGGCCCGGTGGACGGCATCCTATCGACCAAGCCCCAATCACTTCGTCGCATCATGTCGAACTTCATCGACAACGCGCTGAAATTCTCAGGGGCTGCGGAGATCAACGTCATGCGAAACCCTCGAGGCGAGACTGTGATAGCCGTGCTGGATCGCGGACCGGGGATCGCCGAAGAGCTGTTGGAGGTCGTAAAGCAGCCCTTCGTCAGGATCGAGCAGGCCGCCAGCAAGGAAATTGCCGGTTGCGGGCTCGGCCTCGCCATCGCACAGCAGCTTGCTGTTGCTTTGGACGGTTCGCTCAATCTTCGAAGCCGACCGGGGGGCGGTCTTATTGCGGAAGTCATCATCTCATGAGGCTGGGAGTGCGTTTCAAAACTCGGTGAAGGAATAATTGCCGGCGCTGCTCGGCGCACCGCGGCCCATCGGGCCGCTTTTTGCTAGTTTCGATGGCGAAGAGCATGGCGATGTATTCTGGTCGTTTACATGCCGGTCTTCGTCAGAACTGCCCTGAGCGCCTGCAGGGATAGCCTCACCCGCGTCCCACGGCCGGAACGATGACGAGATTTACGGCAACGGTTGAGTGCGGTTCGTCTTTCTAAATGATTTGCCATTGCAACGCTGTCACAGATGACTGTCGCCGAGGTAGTATTAGGTCCTCACCGGAGAGTTCTGAGATAACTGCTTTGCTCTTTACTGCCGTTCGACCATCTCATAATTCTCTCTTCCTGTTCCCCACTATGAAAGGCCGAGTGATGGGCATTGTGCGCTGGCAGGACTGGGACGGGCATGGGCTTGAACACTGTGTATGCCTTGAGGATGCTCAAGGAATGGTGCTTGATGGTGTCGTCGCCGGAACCCGCCATGGACTCTACGGCGCGCACTACTTCGTCCGGACCGATGCTGATTTTCGAACACGACAAGCCCGCGTCGGATATTCCGGTGGCCCGTGTTTGCATGTAGAGTCTGACGGCAATGGAACGTGGTACGACGTAATCGGTAAAAGGGCACTCCCAGGCTTGGATGGTTGCTTTGACATAGATATCGGAGTCACTCCTGCCACCAACACACTTCCGATGAAGCGCTTGAAACTGAGAGCAGGGGAAAGCAAGGATATAACGGTCGCCTACGTCCCCCTCCCTGATCAAATTGACGGGGATTTCTTGCCTCGACGGGCAGAGCAACGTTACACCTGCCTCACGCCCGAACAGTGGTATCGATACGAGGGGCTATTTCGGGGCTTCACCGCCGAGCTTGAAGTAGATCAGGCCGGCCTTGTCATCGACTATCCCGATACGTTCAGAAGGGTCGCGCTCTCAGATTGAAGACCTCTCACCGACGAAGGTGCAAGCAGCGTGACTGAAAATCCAGCAGGTTGGCCACTGCTGCGACTGTCGCCCCGGGCTGTGCATCAACCGCTTTCGTCGGATTCGGCTATCGCAGCTCTGACCGGTATCAATGGCGCTTCACAAGGGATGCGTAAGCGGCCGATAGGAACGCTTATACAAGGCCGTTCCGAAGTGTCGTAGCACCAAGTTTCGAACCAAATCCGAGCTGCCCCTTAGCTTATCGCGCGCTCGGCACTGTTGTTGCACCCAGGCGACACGTGTCATTCTGCGTTCATGGAATTCGTTCAAAGATGGTTCGCTTGGACCGCTAGCGTCTAATAGATTCGCAAGAACAAGGGCATCCTCAATGGCCATGCCCGCACCTTGAGCCATGTTGGGCGAGCAGGCGTGTGCGGCGTCGCCGATGAGGACAAGTCGTTCGGCAACGTATCGTCGGGCCAAGACTTCCTCCAGATTCGAACGGTGCAACGCAGTCGACTCATCAAGATCCGCAATAATCGATCCAAGCGGCGCGTCAAAATTCGCAAACAGACCCTTCAGCACCGTTAGGGAGCCATCGGCGAAATCTCGCAAAGAACAATCAGCGTAAATATAAAGCTTGGAACCGCTCAGAGGGATGCCCAAAAGCGTACGCTTTTTTCCGAGCATCGCGGTCCAGGCGTCCACCTCTCCGCGATTGTCCACCACGAAACGCCAGCAGGCCATGTCGAGGCTACGCAGGGCTGGCTCCGGGAAGGTTGCTGCACGCAGCGGCGATCGGATGCCGTCGGCTCCCACGACAAGATCATATGACGATACACGCCCGTCAGAGAAAACGACCTCCCGACCGTTGGGCCGTGGGGTTGTCGTCTTCACAGTCGTGCCGTAGCGAACCGTGGTCGTCGCAAGGGAGGATTTGATGACATCAATCAGTGTTTGCCGTGGGAGGGCAAGACAAGGCCCGCAGTCTTTCCAAACCGACTGTGTCGAAACGTCATTCAACACAATCCCGCGGGACGATAGTATTCGCTGAGCGGTGATCTTAAACGCAGATTGCGAGATTTGTTCCAGAAGGCCAAGTGCTGCCAGCGCTCGCGTTGCGTTGCCGAGCAGGAAAATACCTTGTCCTGACGTCGGCGAGGTATCGTGGCGCTCAACAATTTCGGGCTCCATTCCATTGAGCTCCAGTGCCTTTGCAGTGGCGAGGCCGGCAATGCCAGCTCCAACGATCAATACCCTCATTGCATCCATCCTATTGCCGGTCGGTACGGCTTGCCCGTGTCGGTCGAATAGAATGCCTCTGTTGCATCCAGGCTTTAAAGCCTCGGTCACATCGTTTCATCTGTAACGGCAATTTGAGATGCCAGGTGTGTGTGATTTTTGGGACCCCCGACAAAGTCGGCAGGTCTCGATGATTGGCGCTGTCAAGGATCGATAGACCCATGAAACCACGCTCTTTCAGATGTAACCGAGTTTCCGATTTTTCGAATACCAAATCTACGCTGGGTCATTGTAAACGTACTATCGGCAACAACAGTATCGCAGACATTGGCCCGCTCGTTTAACTCACCATCAATTGTAGATCCCTCTGAAAGCGATCCCGCAGTGTCCCGGACAAGGGTCTTGCGAATGCTCAGTCTTGCGGCAGCGGGCGGTGCGCTCGAATTTTATGATTTTGTGATTTTCGTATTTCTGGCTGATGTCATCGGTGTTCTAATTTTTCCGCCGGGGCTCCCATCTTGGCTGGTGTTGGTGCAAACCTTCGGAATCTTTGCAGCAGGGTACATATTTCGCCCGCTGGGCGGCTTGGTCCTAGCCCATTTTGGTGATCTCTTCGGAAGAAAGCGTGTGTTTGCTTTCTCGATCCTGCTCATGTCGGTATCGACGCTTGCTGTCGCATTTCTTCCAAATTATCAGACCATTGGCGTCGCCGCTCCGCTGCTGTTGGTGGCGATGCGAATTCTTCAGGGTGTGGCGATTGGTGGGGAAGTACCTGGCGCCTGGACTTTTGCGGCAGAGCATGTTTCCTCGCGCCAGGTTGGATTTGCCTGTGGCATTGTATGCGCGGGCCTTAGCCTTGGCATTCTGCTTGGCGCTGGCATTGCTGCCGCAATGAGCGCATTGCTGACGCCTGCCGATATCCTGAGCTACGGGTGGCGTCTGCCGTTTCTCCTTGGGGGGGTGTTTGGTGGAATTGGGGTTCATCTGCGTCGAATGCTTCATGAGACACCGGTA
Source organism: Hyphomicrobiales bacterium (assembly GCA_900466605.1). Classification (GTDB taxonomy): domain Bacteria; phylum Pseudomonadota; class Alphaproteobacteria; order Rhizobiales; family Rhizobiaceae; genus Rhizobium. The sequence goes on along the minus strand of UBMU01000012.1, from coordinate 166,443 downwards.
TTTACGCAGCTGCGAGCGCGGAGGATGCTGGTGCCTGAACTCCCATTGGGCGATGTCGTTAAACGCCACCGGCAAGGCATCGTTATTTCCATGCTTTGTACGTGGATATTGTCGGCAGGGGTGGTCATGTTGACACTAATGGTGCCGACCATCTTGCAAAGCTTGCATCATGTCAGTCACCAGGACGCTTTAATTGCCACAAGCATCAGCACGCTGTCCCTTACTGTTGGAGTAATCCTGGCTGGCATCGTTCTCGATCAAATCGGACCTGCGAGGCTGCTTATCCTTGGGGGAACCCTACTGGCGTTGGGCGACTATGCCTTCTACAGCATTACCAGTTTTGGCACGTCCCACCTCTATGTTGCCTGTGCCGCTGTCGGTTTTTCCGGAGCCGTTACGACCGCCGCGCCCTTCGTGATGGTATCCTGCTTTCCCCCGTCGGTTCGTTTTACGGGTGTCTCCTTCTCTTACAACATTGCATACGCCATTCTCGGTGGCCTGACGCCGATCACTTTAGCGGCGCTTTTGACCTTGAACCCCCTGGCTCATGTTTATTACCTGCTCTTCATCAGCGTGTTGGCTGTCGGGCTCGGCATTTATCTTTGGGTGTCTCCTGGGGTCCTGAAACAGGGACGCATGAAACCCGGAGAAAAGTGAGACCAAACTGATACGAGAACCGGCTGAGTGGCGCCTCTTTTGCTGCGCGGACATCTTACTGCGAATGAGCTGCGCATGGCCAATCGTCTGACGTAGACGACCAAGATGCTCAGCCGGTTCGTTTATGAAAGCCAGCCGGGAGCGCAACCTGCTACACTTCGCTTCGTTGAAGGGGGAAGAACCTGACATCGCCGACACAGTCGCAATTATGAGGCAGGTATCTGTGTCGCAACTCCCCTTTCAATCATTTTGAACAAGGATGTCGCCAAGCTGTTGGAACTGATCGGCTTGCGGAGAAGTGATATCTCGGCTGATGCGCGCGGGTCCAGACCGTCGCGTTCCGGATCCGTCATGAAGAGAGTGGCTACTGGTTGAAACTCGCGCACGACCTCTTTCAAATTTGGAACTGATTGCCACAGATCCAGATCGAGCAGGATGAGGTCTGGATTGCGATTGCTTCCGACAACCCATTGCCTGAGGCTGGAGAGATCGGAAAAGCCGACCGGCTCATACCCGAGTGCCGCAATTTTCTCTTCATACATCAGACGGAGCCCGGTGTCGCGTTGGGCGATCAAAACGGTCTGGCCAGTCCCCATTGGAACAGTCCGTTCGTTGAAGAATTGCGCGAGAGGGATTGGGGCGTCTCGCGCAATCGGGAAGTACAGCCTAAAGCGGGTACCGTCCTGGGGGCGGCTTTCCACGTCGATCTTACCATTCATGCCGGTGACATGCCCATGCACAGCGGCCAGTCCAAGACCGGTGCCTCCCATTTTGGCCTTTGTCGTAAAAAACGGTTCAAAAATATGCGGCAGCACACTTTGCGCGATCCCGCTGCCATTGTCAGAGACGCTGACAACCAGATAACCTCCAGCTGAAAGTTCACCGTGGGACAGCGGGATGGCGACGGCAACCTCGGCGGCCTCCACCGAAATATCAACGTGGCCACTAGTACCGGACGCCTGGGCCGCGTTCATGCACAAATTCATAATTACCTGTTGAAGTTCAATCGGATTGCCAAAGATCGCCGGCAGATCAGCTTCAATCTTCGTTGACAACTCCACCTCTGCGGGGATTGACAGTCTGACAAGTGGCACAATGTCGTCGATGGCCTCCTTGATATCGAATGGCCTGCTAACGCGTTCTCGTTTGCGGCTGAATGTCAGGATCTGATCGATGATATGTTTGGCGCGATGTCCGCTTGAGACGATTTCCTGGACATATTTTCTTGTGCGCGGAGGGTTGCGGGTAACCTGCAGGGCCATCTCACCGTAACCGAGGATAGCACCAAGCGCATTGTTGAATTCATGGGCAATACCGCCTGCAAGGGTTCCAACCGCCTCCAAGCGCTGTGAATGCTCGAGGCGGGCTTCAAGAGCCTCCTTTTCCTCGCGTTCTCGCTGCCCCTTCAAACTCTGAGCAAGCACCACGATCGCATTTCCGAGGAGGCGAACCTCATCTCTATCCGGCTTCTTGCGGACTTCCGTATGTTCCAGGAACAGCAGACCGACGAGATTGAGGTCGATGCCCGTAGCAACGACTGATCCCGCACTCAGTGCACCCTCTGGGAAAGACTGCATTTCCCGCTGTTGGAGGTTTCGATAGTAGAAGCGGTCCCAATGGACCCGCTCTTCCGACATCGACGCAGACATTTCCTGCGAGTATCGTTGGAGCGATCCAGCCGTTGCATCGTCGACACTGCCGAAGATGTTCTCCATCTCCCTCGTCTGATTGTTAAAAACCGCGAAGGCATAACGGCTCGCATCGAAGAAGTCGGCGAGCATGTCAAGGGAGTCTGAAATTGCGTCGGGAACGCTGTCGAAGTCCTCGTTGAACCGGTTCTTGATATCTGCCACCAGGTTCTCGAAATCCAGCTGTTGGGTCAGCCTGTAAGTCTGCGCGCGGAGGCGGTAGACCAGGATCGCAATGTAGACGCACAGCAAGACGGATATCGAGCCTAGCAGGATTCGGGTCCAGGCAGACCGGACACTGACCAGTCCGTAGGCGTCGAGATAGGTCTTTTGCAGAATCTGCGCTTCAGATGACGTCGTCGACGCTTGTATTGACTCGATCGTATGGTCAACCGACGGCAGGGTATTCAGGATCATTCTGGCGTGCGCCACGAAAGACCTGACATTGGAGTCATGAGACGCATTGGACTGCAGGATTGCGCTGAGTTGATCCTCGATCATCTCAGCATATCGTTCGTCGGGCTCAGCGGCAAATCGCATCATAAGATTGCCAAGATCGACTGAGGTTGAAAGAGCTCGAACAATGGCTGGGTCCGAGCTCGCATGGAGCTCGCTCAGCATTTGGTTTTCGAGCGATAGCGAATTCTGTAACAGAGCGTTGTCCGTCTTGAACCGTTCGACTAGCTGTTCGTCGCGATCGATCGAGGCGGCGAGCCTGGTAAGTTCGGCGTCAAGTTCTGATGTGGTTTCGACCCCACTCTCAGGAAAGAGGCTTCGGAGTTTTGCAACGTTCGCATGCAGGTTGACAATTGAATCCACCAGTGGATCGTAGTTCCTGAGAAGGCCGGCCCTTGCCTGCAAAACGTCACGCTGCAACGATGCGTGATTGATATCGATTGCTCTCAGCGAGGTGAGAATTGCTTCGTGCACATCTCTCGACGGTACCCGGCCGATTGCCATCAGGGCAAAACAAAATGCGCCCGCAACGAGGACCCCGATACGCCATAATTCAATTGTGGCTCGCCGTGGGGGCCGCTTTGAGCTTCTGTCCATTGTACTCGCCAGTGAGTGTGTTCAAGAAAGCGACCAGTGATTCAGTGTCGTTTGGCGTTAACGTGCGTCCGAGCTGGCTACGTGCCATGATTGAGACGGCTTCTGCGAGCGTTGATACTCTGCCGTCGTGAAAATAGGGAGCCGTAACAGCAACGTTGCGTAAACTAGGCACACGAAAGACACCCTTGTCCGCCTCCTTACCGGTCAACGTAAATCGCCCAAGATCCCCATCATTTTCGGCATTTGCCGCTGGAGGGCCAGAGAATATTCCGAACTTCTGAAACATGTTCCCGCCAATGTTCGAGCCCTGGTGACAAGAAGCGCAGCCGAAGTCCTTGAATAGCCGATAACCATTAAGCTCGTTAGTCGTCAATGCATGGGTCTCACCGCCCAAGTATTTGTCAAACGCCGAGTTGGGAGTGGTCAAAGATCTCTGAAACGTGGCCAATGCGTCGAGCAGGTCACCCCGCTCCACCTGATGGCCATAGATCCGCTGGAACGCCGACGAATAGACTTGGTTTGCACGAAGTCTGGCCAGCAGCATGGGCCATGTGGCTGCCATGAGGTTCTCATCAAGAAGTACCCTCTCGTTCTGGTCTTCAAGCGATGTAAAGTCCCCTCTCCAGCCCAACCGATAATTGTTGCCGACATTGAAGATCGTCGGTGCATTGAAGCGATGCATTCGGCCATTGTAGCCTACAGTTCGCGTCATATTTATCGTTCCGCCGGTGCTAAGATCATGGCAGCTGACGCATGATAGCTTGTTTTTGCTTGATAAAATTGGGTCGGAGAAGAGTGCAGAGCCCAAAGAAACCTTTGAGGGGTCGAGGACACCCGCCGAATGGAGCGGGGCCAGTGGTTCGCGTGGATTTGCGCTGGTCGCACCAGCGTACATGCCTACGCCCCCGCCTGCGAGCGAGATACCGAAAGCGACGAGGCAAAGAATGCTAAAGCGAGCAAACCAGGAATTGCGCATTTTGAATCGCAACTGGTTGATCGTCGTGATCACTTGGCTCGCCTGCGCTCCTCAACGGAGACCTCCGCATCGAACATATATCCTGCCCCGCGCTCGGTGCGAATGAGCCTCGGGTTTGATGAATCAATCTCAAGCTTGCGCCTGAGGCGCAAGATAAGCACGTCAATGCTTCGATCGAATATCTCCTCGTCGTGAACCCTGCTTGCCGACAGCAGCTGTTCGCGCGACAGGACCTGTCGTGGAGCTTTGAGAAAGGCGACGAGCAAATTGAACTCGCCGGCAGTAAGTTTGACTTCACTTTCACCGTTCGAGGTCAATTGTCGCGTCTTGATGTTGAGCGCCCAGCCCTCGAAACTATAGATCTTTCGGTCCTTACGATCCGTCGGGACTGGCCTGATCCGCAAAGCGGCCCGGACCCGGGCCAGAAACTCACGTAATCCGAAGGGCTTTGTCACATAGTCCGAGGCCCCGAGCTCAAGACCTACCACCTTGTCGGTTTCATCGAGCCTGTCGCCGCTCACTATGATGATTGGAGCGTCAGACTTCCCCGAAAGCGTGCGAACGATCTCAAGCCCATCCTCATGGCCGAGATTGAGATCGACAATGACAAGATCAACCGATTCAGCCTGAAGGACCTGCCCAAGCTGGTGACTATCCTTTACCCCGGTTACCCGAAAGGCATGTTGCGACAGGTAGTCGATCAAAAGACCGCGAAGCTTGCTGTCATCGTCGACGACAATGATGTGTTTCACGAAGGAACTCCTGATCAGCCAAAAAAATGAAATGAGTGACTTCAAAACGAAAAGGCGCTGTCACAATTACCAAGGGCCTCTTTATCGTAATATGGCACAAGCGACGAAATTCTCACGAATGTAACGATCGCATATCGCCTAGGGAAATTTCAGTCCCGTTACAAGCAGGCTTGAATTACTACAATTGAAAAATAGACCCGTTGGTAACATCAACCTCTGCCCAAGTTTTGAGCGTAGAGCCTAGCTGCACAGGGGGTGCTACGACAATACTATACCAAGGTGTAGGTACTTTTCCCGTCCCACAAATTCGCACTTCGTGCTTCAGTTGCAACGCGATCCATCTCTTGGGAAAGCGACTTGTCACGGAAACGGGCAAATCTGACAACCAGTCTCAAGCACTGGACAGGAGAGTGCGATGAAGCGTTTGATCTTGAGTATGGGGTTGGTGATACCCGGCCGCTGCTTAACGGCGGACGTTGGAATCCGGACGATCGTCGAAGAGATGGGCCGGTCGACAACGTCCGACCAGCCAATTGTCGAGGTCGTATCCGGCCTCTCCAACATTCTTCCGACTACGTTCTTTAGAGCGAGCCTACCACAACCAACGAGGCGACACCCCAGACCCAAGTCTTTGGGAAGGGAGAGTTCGTCGTGGGATCCGGCGGCGGTCGGAACCAAGGCAGGAGGGCCGGATCCTCACCATCGGAATTGGGGCAGATCTTCAACAAGTAATCCAGATAGGAGCGATCATGCGGCCTAATCAGCGAAGGGACATCGTGACGTCGCACGGTGTGATAGCAATAGAGGAAAGCGGCGGCAGCGGTATTTCAGTTTTGTTTATTCACGGCAATTCGACATGCCGCGGGGTTTTCCGCAAGCAGTTCCAAAGCGCGGCAGCGCAGACCTATCATTTTGTTGCTCTTGATCTGCCCGGGCATGGGGATTCGAGCGACGCTGTTGACGCTGGACGAACCTACTCCAGACCCGGCCTTGCGGATGTATGTCTGGAGGTACTCGAAATATTGAAAATTGAGAGAGTTGCGCTGGTTGGGTGGTCGCTTGGAGGGCACGTTGCAATCGAGATGCTCTCGCGCTCGAAGTTGATACGCGGCTTGATGGCGATAGGCACGCCGCCAGTTGGCAACAACATGGCGGAAGGTTTCTTGGGCAAGCCGCTCGGCGGGTTGGCGAGCCAGAGCGAGTTGACGCACGAGCAGGCTGAGAAATTTGTCGGGGGGATATTCGGCGATTTGTCCGAGGCCTTCATCCTTCAGGCGGTCGAAAGAACTGACCTCAGTTTTCGAGGCACGCTCTTTGATTCAGCCCGTAGAGGCGAAGGTGCCAATCAGCGAGACGTAGTGTCATCAACCCACGTTCCAACAGCAATGGTCAACGGAGCGAGAGACAGTATCGTCAACCTGGATTTTGTCGATACCGTCAGTTATGGAAACCTTTGGGGCGGCGAGTGTTTCCGGATGGCCCAATGTGCACATTCGCCGTTCTGGCAACAGCCCACCCTATTTAATGCATTGCTGAGCCGCTTTCTCGACGACATTGCCAATAAATAACCTTCAAGTGCCCGGCATCCACCTGGCTCATCTAAAACCTCGCTTCGACGTCCTGGTTCAGTCGGAACCGCTTTGGGACAACTGCAGCGCAGTGTCTGGCTTGTCACGACCAACTAGGATCACCAGCACGCTCCAGCGCCTCATACGGCTTGACCGGATGGTACATTTCGCAAGCAACAGCAAAGTCGAGGAACAACTGGCGGAGGAACGACCTCCTTGTCGGCGCATCAACTCTTCGGCAAAGCGCGGCGATGTCGATATTCGGCTGGATCACGCCTTCGATCGTTGCCAGTTGCAAGTAAGAACACGACATTGTGTCGATTGTTTTCGCTCGTTGATCCACGTCGGCAAACTCCATGTTCGATTCCGTGGAAGGGGAGTAGTGCGGAGCAGAGGTGGGACGATTACGCGCGGGGCATCCCTTGGTTTCAGAAGTAACTAGTGGGCACAATTCAACGGGTGACCGGGATGCATGCCGACCTCTTTGGACAAACCAGTTCCGATTGGTGGCCGCGATTGTCGTGTGAAGGACTATGCGACCAAATCCAGATGCGCCGATCCCTAGCATCTGCCCGACAAGACACCTGCCCGGTGAATTAACGACGCCGAGGTCAACCTGCTGATTGCATTTCCAAATGCGCTGCCGCAGCAGGTCCTCAGTCGGGAAAGGCTCCGTTCTGCGAACCGCGGCTGTCTCGGTCAACCTTGTCGAGATCGCCCAAGCCGCACCGAGAACCGTCGGGGGTATTGGCGAACAACGGGTTTGTCGAGATCACTGGGATGACGGCGACAGCATTGGGACCAGAGAGCAGCGTCGGATGCGCAATCACTCCCGCCAACGTGGTCGCCGAGTTATATTGTAGAACAACTCGGCTGCGGAGGCGAACTCTCCAAAAAGCAGAGTAAGGCGTCGCTCTTCGTCCTTCGTGATCCGATGACGTTTGCAGAAGTGTCGAATTGCCCAGATCTTGGTGTTGTTGGCGTGTGCCGTCGTAGGTTCGACATGCCTGGACATGATGTCTCTCCTCGGGCTTGCTAATTGGCAAAGTGTAAAAAGAGACACGTCTCGCCGGTAGCAAACCTTGGTTTACATTGACGTGAGACCTCCCCTAGGTAGAAGATCGTTTTCTTCGGGCACAAGGGAGGGCCCAATGCGAAATCGTGTGTCACAGAACGTTCGCCTTCGCTTGACCAAGCGGAAGTTGTATCGTTTTGCGTAGTGCGATTTGGCCAATAGAGTGTGATGAGCATGTCGTCTGCGTCAAAGATGACCAAGACCAATGAGATTGATGTCCGCATCGATGTGGACAGTGTTAGAACCGTGGCTTGTGCCTTTCCCGAGCAGTCTGGAGCAGGCGGCGGGCAGATGACAGCAACGCGAGAAGGCTGAAAAGATGGCCGCTCTCCAGTTGCTCATAGCGATAGTCGATGACGATCAGGCGGTCCGGGAATCCCTTCTCGATCTTTTGGAGGTATCTGGCTACATAGTCGAGACATTCGAGTCTGCTGCCGAATTCCTCGCGTCGGCAAAAATTCTGGATGTTCGATGTCTCCTTCTCGATATCTCCATGCCTGGGATGAGCGGGATCGAACTCAACAACGAATTGAAGCGGCGCAATGTCGCCATACCAGTCGTGTTTATGACTGGACACGCACAAGACACATTGATCAGAGAAGCAAGACGTGAAGGGATATGTCTCTTCAAGCCCTTCGCCGGCAACGAACTGCGTTCGGCGATCGCAGCGGCGGTTGCCGGCTAGCGCAGGGAAAAGAGTATTTCTCGTTTGCAAAGTCAGGGATCGAGGGTCTGTCCTTCGATCGGGAGCGTGAAAACGAAAGTCGCCCCGCGTCCCTGGTTCTTTTCCGCCCAAAGTTTTCCACCATGGGCTTCGACGATTGAACGGCATATGGACAGTCCCATCCCCATCCCCTGCCGTTTCGTGGTGTAGAAGGGCTCGAATATTCGATCCGGGTCCTCGACTCCAGGGCCGTTGTCGGCCACCTCCGTTTCAACAAAGTGGTTATCGCGCCGGATCCTCAACGATACAAGGCGGTGATCGGCGACTGCCTCCACTGCTTCCAGCGCGTTCCGGATGAGGTTGACGAATACCTGCTGTATCTGAATTGCATCTACGAACACCACGGGAAGGTCGGCTTCGATTTGCGAATTCATCGAAACGCCCCGCCGCAACGCCTCATCCGCCATCAGATCGCGCGCCTCCATTACCACCGCGTCATACCGCTGGATCTCGCGTGCATCGTCGGTGTGTTTAAAAAGTGCGCGGATCCTTTTCACCACATCGGCTGCGTTGTTCGCACTGCGGACCACACGATCAAGCGCAGTCTGCGCTCGCTCCAAATTGGGGGGTATGGCTTGCAGCCATTGCTGGCAGGCATCGGAACTGGCAATCATGGCGGCAAGCGGCTGCCCAATCTCATGCGCGATAGACGCGGTCAACTCGGCCAGGCTGGCCGCCTGACTAGCTTTCGCGAGGTTCCGTTGCGCCAAGCGCAGCTCTTCCTGGGCCCGCAGCCAGTCATCAATGTCAAGGCATACTCCGTTCCATTGGATGATGTTGCCGCCTCCATCGTACATGGCTAACGCCCGCGTCTCCATCCAACGGTATTCGCCATCGAAACGCCGCATCCTGTGCCGCATCGCATACGGCGCTCCTGTCGGCAGCGACTGGCTGTACTTGTGCTCCACCGCCGCCAGGTCGTCAGGGTGTATGATGGCTTGCAGCGTCGCATGCAGGCTTTTGCCAGTCTCGGGATCTTCATCAATCCTGAAACCTAGATATTCGCTCAGCTTCTGGCTGCGATAGATGGGCCTGCCGTCAGGCGCGAGACAATAAATCAACGCGGGAAGCGTTTCGACGAGTTGATGAAGTGAATGCTCGCTTTGCCGCAATGACTGCTGGGTCCGCATCTCATCATCGACATCAATGGAGAGCCCATACCACTCCACGACCGTACCATCGGCTTGGCGAAGGGGTTCAAACCGGTCATCGGTCCATCTGAAGATCCCGTCTTGCCCGCGACGGCGATATCTCATGGAAAACGGAGTGTCCGTCTCAATGCACCGAACCGCTTTCCTCCTCACTGCCTCTACGTCATCGGGATGTATAAGGTCCAACGCTGCTTTCGCGAACTCTAAGAAGTTCGTCTTCTTCATTCCAGTCAGCTCAACAAAGCGTTTGCTGACATAGGAGAGTTCGCCCTTGGCCGTCCAGCTGCAGATGTTTACCGGTAGCGCGTCCATCAGACGTTGCAGGTGCCAGTCGCTTCTCCTGAGGGCCTCCTCCGTAGCCACCTGATCATTAACGTCGTGACAAACACCGAACCATTCGATTATTCGGCCGCCGCCGTTCCGCAAGGGCTCGGCACGGCTGGACATCCACATGAAAACTCCGTCCGCCCGTTTAAGGCGGTACCTTATGTAAAAACTATCGCCCGTTGCGAGGCTGTGTCCGAGTGTGGCCTTGAACTTGGCGGCGTCGTCCGGGTGGACTGCCATTTCGATCATGGCATCCAGGGGGAGCACACCAGGCGTGTGAAAATCGAGCGCATCCTTGCCCAGGTAGTTGATCATCGTCCTATTGAAAAATATGGGATCTCCATCGGAGTTCAGCCTCCAGAGGTGACTTGGCACCGTGTCGATGAGTTGGGAAAATTCAAAGTTTCGATCATTCGCATAGGCAGTCTTACGGAAACTGCCGATATCGCTATCCGACGTCATCGTTGATCTCCACTTTCTGGAGCATGTTCCGATCTTAGAAATCGGTTTGCGCGTGTCCGACCCTGCGCCCACACATTACCATTGGAAAGGGATGGATGAAGGGGAAAAGGAAGACAGCCGGATTATAGTGTTGGGACGCGGAAGGAAGGGAAGGACGCACTGTTATACAAGACCCGCCGGAGCGGGTGCTTTTATGTATACTCCGCGCTATTCGACCGTGCTCGGGCGTCTCGGCCCTCCTCAATTCCGCTGTAGCTTTTCGACCTTGCGAACCAAATCGGCGAATGAGCGGCTCTGCATCTTGCGCATCACGCTCATCCGATGCAGCTTCACGGTCATCTCGCTGATACCTAGCTGGAAGGCAACCTGCTTATTCATGAGACCGCTGGCGACGGCGAACATGACCTCTTGCTCTCGTGGTGTCAGGGTGTCCGCCAACATCCGTATCAGGTTGCATTCCGTTTCGGTCTTCCGGCGCTCGCTGTCGACAAGTAGTGCGTGATCCACCGCGTCGAGGAGTTCTTGGGTGACGAAGGGTTTGACAAGGAAGTCCGTGGCCCCGGCTTTCATTGCCTTGACGCTGGTTGGAACATCCGCATGGGCCGTCAGAAAGATAACCGGCATCTTGCTACCGAGCGAAATCAATTGGCTCTGGACATCAAGGCCCGTCGCTCCAGGCATCCGTAGATCAACAAGGACGCACCCGGGGACAGTCGTATCCGCCATACTCATGAATTCGGGGCCACTCGAATACGCAGACGCGCGCCTATTCGTAACCATGAAGAGGTCGAGAAGCGAGTCTCGCAGGTCTTTGTCGTCATCGATGACATAGACAATGGGTTCGGCAGGAAGACCACTGTTTGGTCCACGCTTTTCCATGATCTATCCTCCACTCGCTTTCGGCCTGTTCTCCTTAGAGAGGGCGCAATGCCGTCAAATACCACGGGTGCCGCCGCGAGAGAAACTATCACGCGGGCTCACGCTTGTGACGGTAAACCTTGGTTTACATTGCGGCTCGATGGACGCCAGCCGCAGCATGGCGCGATCATATCCGCAGTTTCGGCGCAATGCCTAAGCGCAGGGGGGGAGGCAGCGCCCCTAGGGGCTATTGGTACTTGGAGGCAATCCTATTTTGCTTTGCGAGAATCGGAAACCCTCGCGCGCGGGTGCGACGGTTGGGGGCACCAGGAGTTGCCATTGTCCGGTCACAGATAAAGCGCGCCGTCATTGTCCTTTTCAGTACGAGGGCCGCAGCCACAATCCCTCGTGCCGATTGGGGCTGCACATTGGTCAGAGAGGCGTTATGGTGTGTTGTCCAGTACGCCAGCGATTAAGCAGGCCCATAGGCGTCCTGAAGGTTCCAAGCCTGCGCCGTTGATGCAGGCGGTCAGTCGACAGCGCGGAGGATCGTATGTCGGGCAGGCTAGCGCAGAGTATTGCAATTCCATCTAAGAGTGGCCCGGGACCGGATCTGACGGCGCAACTCGCCGACACTATACCGGACCACCTTTGGTCGGCTGCTCCTGATGGAAGGATCATCTATATAAATCGAAGCATGCAAGAATACTTCGGCGGCACGCTCGATGAGCTTGCTGGGGGCGAGTTCGGTTGGCGTCCATATAACCATCAGGGCGACTATGAGACTGTTTCAACCAAGTGGCGGCAGTGCCTCGCCACCGGTGCGCAGTTCGATAGCGAGCATCGGTTACTGCGAAGTGATGGCCAATATCGCTGGTTTCGAGTGTGTGCACGTGCAGTTCGGGGCGAGAACGGCCATATTTCAGCTTGGCATGGCCAGTCATCGGACATCGAAGGTCAGAAGCACGCTGATTTGGAGCTTCAAAGCCGAACCGCAGAGCTCTCCATGCTTGTGGACATGGTTCCAAGCAATCTGTGGCGGCTCACCCCGGAGGGCATTACAACACTCGTCAACAAGCGGATGGCTGACTTTCTTGGTCTTAAGGTTCTGGACCAGTCGTCGTTGGAAACCGTGATGGATACCATCTTTCACCCCGACGATGCGGCGTCCGTAGGTAGCGAGTTGGAGCGTTGCCTGGCTACGGGTGACAGCTTTGCTATGCGGTACCGGCTTCTACGAGCGGACGGGATGTATCGCTGGATGTCTGGCCGCGCAGAGCCGATGCGCGATCCGGATGGACACATTGTCCAGTGGTTTGGCCTCTGCCATGACATCCACGATCAGGTGCAGGCAGAAGAAGGGTTGCGCCGCACTGCAGAGAAGCTTGCCCAGGCAACACAGGCGGCAAATCTCGCCGAACTGTCGGCCTCGATCGCGCATGAGGTCAACCAGCCGTTGGCGGCGATCGCTGCTGACGCTGACTCTTGCAGTCGTTGGCTTTGTGTCGATCCTCCAAACTTGGAGCGGGCCAAGCTCGCTGCTGATCGAATAACGACGGCGGCAGTATCTGCAGGAGATGTTGTGCGACGCATCCGTGCACTGTTCCAACACATTTCGCAGCCCCGAACTCTCGAAAACGCAAACGTCCTCGTCAATGAAGTCTGCCGCCTAATGACCGACGAGATTGTTGCGAGCTCTGTCCGGATCACGACGGACCTCGATCCAGATCCACCGCCAATCGCGATCGACCGTGTCCAGGTCCAGCAAGTTCTGGTTAATCTGATCCGGAATGGCATCCAGGCGATGGGCAACATGGGGGAGGGTGGACGTTCGCTGCACCTTCGCTCATCCCGCGATGGAAGTGACGCAGTCCGGATCGAGATTCGCGATGCCGGAACTGGTTTCAGCGACATCGATCGCGTTTTCGAGCCCTTCTTCACGACAAAGAAGAACGGAATGGGGATGGGGCTGACCATCTGCCGTTCGATTATAGAAGCACACGGCGGGCAGTTCTGGATGAGAAACAACGAAAGCAATGGCGCGACTGTTGCCTTCACGCTCCCGATAGACCCCGGCCGGTTACATGGGACCGGTTGATCGGCCAGCCACACCCCGACTTAGGACGATCATGGATAGAGCCCAGGTGATGGTCATCAGCCCAACGCTGACAACGGCTAGACTTGCATATCCCGCTGACTTTATAACCGCACCGCCCAGGATGGGACCCGCCGCAAAACCCAATAAATACGCAGACCCCGCCGCGGCTGCCCAACGCCCGCTGCGGTCTATGGCGGCGGCGAGACCGAAGAGATAAGGCACCGAGAAGTAGTAAAGGACGACCGATAAAACGAGAGTGATCACGAAGACGGTTGAATTCTGCCAGAGGCAAAGCGCCAACGCGACGAGCGCATAGCTGAGACAAAACACAGAAATGGGCAACGCCCTCCCCCAGCGTATGTTCAGTGCCGTGGCGGCGGCACCTCCTGCGAGGCCGACCAGGGTGGCTATGGTCAGTATGTACCCGACTTCGGCCGTATCCAACCCTGCGCGCGCGCCAAAAGAAGTGCTGAATGCGTAGAGTGCCGCTGATACCGAAATGTATAGGACGATTGCAGTCAAAAGCGTCGCTCCGACCAAGGGACGCGTTATTCCGCCATTCGGCCCATATCGCGTGCCATCAGAGGCCGGGGTATCTGGAATTTGAAATAGCAAAGGCGCAAGTGCGAGGCTCACGCCGCATAGCAATGCGAAAATGCCCCGATGCGCGAAGGCGGCCGTAATTTCGCCGCCGGCACTGAAGAGCGGGACGCTTCCGAGCGCCCAGACCAGTTGAAAGTAGCCGAAAACTTTTTCTGGATTGGTGGCATGGGAGGCGACAATGCTCAGTGACAATGCATAAAGCACTCCCTCACCCACACCTGCCAGCGCCCTCAACGCGACCAGGGTCGTCCATCCGGCAGCGATGATCGAAGCGCCCTGCGCGATCAAGGTCAGCGCAGCTGCGCCGAGGCAAACCTGTCGGCAGCTGAGCCACGGCAACATTGGCGCGACCAGTATCGCAGAAAGAGCAAGCGCGAAGAGTTCGATTGAGGTGACAATACCCGCGTCACGTTCAGACAACCCCATGCCGTCCATCAAGCCTGCGACGACGAATGGCGACATCTGGGCAAAAGACCCGCCAATCACCTGTGCCGCGATCGCGCCGATCACAAGAGGCGTTGAATTGCGCGACACCGCGGCATTAAGTGATGGGTTAATCATGGTCCGGTTGGCCAAGCCGCAATTGCAGTTCGGTGAATGTAACTCTCCGCGTCCTGCAGGTAAATGATCGCGTGGTTGCTTCTTCGCATGCCAATGACCAATGTTCCTGTTCGACTGCGGCAGCTAAATGCGTTCGCAGCCCCAATTCTCCCCTCTGCATATTGCATCGAAGTCGCTTGCCAAGTCAGCAAGCGATACCCGCTCGAGGCTATCCAAGAGGGCTCGTTCGGCCTCCTGGAGGGCGAACTTGACCGTTCTGTTAACGACTTGCTCGACGGCACAACTCGGGGTCGGGTTGCCGATCCCGATAGCGAAAACCCTGTTGCCGCCCACCGCACGATGAATGTCTAGCAAGGTCGTCGTTCGCATATCGCAGACGAGCCTCCAGCCTCCCCCTCGGCCGCGCTGCGTTGCCACCAGTCCACGATCGCGAAGGCCGGCCATCGTCCGGCGGACCACCGCCGCGTTCGATCGCAACATCTTTGCTATGTCACTGGATGTGAATGCTCTGCCTTGTTCTGACATATGCAGCAGCACGTGGAGCATTCGCGGAAGTCGACTATCGAGGCGCAATGGGACGTTCTCCTTCGTCGCGATCATGCCAGGCTACGCCGGTCCATTTCCCTTGGTGAGATGGGAGATCTGGAACATAAATCCCAAAGGGAAGCACCCGGATAACGGGTGCTCCCGTCTCAAGCGACCGAGAGACGCAGTCATCCTACACGCGGCCGCCTTTTTCGAGTTCAGGCCGCCGCTTGAGCCCGCCGCGCAAACCAAGTCTTAACATCCAGCTTGCCGAGCCTGGCCGTCCCGAGTGGAACCAGCGACTGGTCATCGACAAGCGCGCCGAAATATCGGGCCTGCTTGTCGACAATTACCGATCTTCTGTCACCCGTCGCAGCAAGATAGCCTGCGAGAAACTCGCTCATCGGCTTCTTGTCCGGCCCTGCGATTTCAATCGTCTGATTTGCCGAGGTCCCTATGGCAGCCTCAGCGACGAAAGCAGCAACATCGTCGGCCGCGATAGGCTGGAATGCTCCAGATGGAGCATGAACTGCCTGATCGACCGTGCCGGCGTCGGCGATGCCGCCTAAGAACTCCATGAACTGCGTCGACCGGACGATCGTGTAGGGAATGCCACCCTTTTTGATAATGTCTTCCTGGGCGACCTTGCCACGGAAGTAGCCGTTGTCGGGCGAGCGCTCGATGCCGACAATGGAGAGTGCGACGTGATGGCGAACTCCCGCGGCCTTCTCGGCATTGATGAGGTTGGTGGTGGATTGCTGGAAGAACGAGAGTACGTCAGCAGGCGCGAATGAAGGCGAATTGGCCAGATCAATCACGGTCTCCGCGCCGGCCAATGCACCCGACAGCCCCTCGCCTGTTACCGTATTCACTCCAGTCGAGGGAGACGACTGCAGCACGTCATGTCCCTGGTTTCTGAGGAGAGCTGCAACTTTGGTGCCGATGAGGCCCGAGCCTCCGATGATGACGATTTTCATGATCTGCTCCTGTTTTTTCAATCGGGATTTTTTCGATAGTGGGCGGCGGCGGACATCAACGACGATTGCCCAGCCCGCCTTACGCCGACGACCTTAGTCGTCGGGGAACACGAGCTTGGTTTCTTCCGTGTCGACCACGAAGACAGCAAGCAGCTTCGCAGGCTCGGTCTCACTTGCGTTGGCGCTCACTTGGTGGTGGTCACCGGGGACTTCCATCCAGTTCTCACCGGTCTTGTAGACCTTGACCTCGCCGCCATTGATCTGGCTCTTGATCGAACCCTCGATGACGGTTGCATAAATGAAGGCGCTCTTGGGGTGCCTGTGCGAAGGGTTGTGTCCTCCTGGACCGTATTCGACCAGTACCCCGCGCATGCTCTTACCGGGGACGTTCGGTAGTTTGTGGTCGAACACCACGGTAACCTTGGCGTTATGTGGCTTGTCCGCAGCCGCGGCGGGGACCGCGATCATCGCAGCGCTCAGCAAGCCGATGGCGAGCATTCGCATGGATTTTCTCCTCTTGAGATGATTTTTTACACCGAGATCGTAGGCGATGGCTGCGTCGGAAGGATAGGTATACGAAGGTTGGCCTGCCAACAGGACTTCAATCCCGATCCGTCTGCCGGATTTCGTCGGAGATTCGAACAATATCTGCAACAGACCGGACGTCGAGCTTCCTCATCATCCGACCGCGATGCAGTTTTACCATGATCTCGCTAATTCCCATTTCGTAGGCGATCTGCTTGTTCATCAGGCCCTTGGATACGAATTGGAACACTTCCGTTTCCCGCGGCGTGAGGCTGGCGATACCGGTTTTGGCATGAAGGAGCGATGCATATCTCGTGCGGAGCTCGGCGTTGCGATCCAAGGCTAGGCTTATTGTCCGGACAAGCTCCCGGGAATTGAACGGTTTCAACAGGTAATCGAAAGCGCCGGCCTTCATGGCGGACACGCTTGTCGTCACGCTAGCGCTTCCCGTCATGAAAATGATTGGTAGCGGATAGCCATGAACTGACAGCTTCGTTTGGAGTTCCAAGCCGGTCATGCCCGGCATCCTGATATCGAGAAGAACGCATCCGGGCTGTGTGAGGTCGGCACGCTCGAGAAAATCGAAGGCGCTTTCGAACGCCATTGCCCGCTGTCCTATAGAGTCGAAGAAATTGACAAGCGATGCCCGCAAATTTTCGTCATCGTCGATGATATGAACCGTGGCGAGCGGATGTTCCGAACTGCCAATATCAGCCATGTGTGCCTCCCGATCGTTGATCCGAGACCAACAATCGCGCCGAAAGACTGCGTATAGCATACGCACGCAACTAAGCGGCCCTGTCAACGAACTTAGCTCGGTCTGTGGTCGTAAGTGAGCCGGTCAACTCAGCTGTTCACCTGGTTCCGATGCATCTGAAACATCGACCGTATCCGATTGAGTAGATCCAATCGCCGGCGCTCGTGCTGGATCGATGGCGTCGTAGACCGCTCTCCTATCCGCTCCCGGTGGGCCAGATTTGCAGCCAGGTCCTCGGCAAGCTCCGGACGATCCCGCAGCAGGGGAGCAAAGGCGTCTTTGTCGATCTCATACACGGTGACACGCGTAGCAGCCTGGAGCGTATGGTTTTCTTCCATACCGGCGAGTGATCCCTGCTCACCGAAAATGTCTCCAGGTGCCAACCTCGCTATCTCGTCACCGTTTTTCTTCATCGCAACGATGCCTGCCTGCACAATCATGAGGGTCGCCAGCGCCTCGCCCTCACGGACGATTTCAGTGCCGGTGAAAAACGTTCGCCGGGTAGCCGAGGTTGCGAGGGCGATGCGCTCGTCGCCACTCAAGACCGAGAAGATCGGAACGGCCTCAACAAGACCTAGAGCGGTTGGGGCCGCAGCCTCCTCCGCTCGAGCATCGCTGCCGACAAACACCGAGCTTTCGAGCGGCATCGCCAGTTGCAGGCCATTTGCCCTGCAGTGGCGATAGACGAGATCGATGACTTCGCTTCGGGCCTCGCCGCGCTGGGCCGGGCTGGTGACGCGGAACTGCAATTCCGCGGTGACCGCACTGGCGTCAATTCCGGCGAGCACGACGTTTGGACTTGGGTGCTTGACGATCACATTGCTACTGTCGAGTACAGTGCGCATGACTTCCATGATGGTTCGAGGCATCCTGGTCGGAGCTACTCTCACTCGCAGCGTGATCTGATGGTTCTCGTCCGGTTGACTGACATTCGTCAGGCCGAGTTTGGCAAGAACGCTGTTGGGCAAAACCACGACATTGTGAGCCCCTGTCAAGAGATAGGTCGAGCGCCAGTTGCTGGCCACCACCCTCCCCTCTGTACCATCGCTCAGCTCGATCCAGTCGCCGATCACGTACGGGCGACCGAGCGTTAACGCTATGCCGGAAAACACGTCACCGAGAGTATTCTGTAGTGCCAATCCGAGGATGATGGCGATGACCCCTGATGTCGCCATCAGCGTTCCGATCCGAACGCCGAAGACGAAGGCCAGGATCGAGAGCAACACACTGACGTACACAACTGCGACGATCAGGTCCTGGATCAGCCTCGCCTCTCGCGGACGATGATCAAGGACGATGTATATGCGGACGAAGCCGATTACGGCCCACGACAAATGAACCCACCAGAGGATCTTTGCCGACACAAGCAATGCATTGGCACCGTCGAGGTTTCCCGGATCGTATTGGAACGGAAAGGCGCTGGCGAAGGCCAGAACTGCAGTCATTACTGCGAAAAACCCAATTTGTACAATGAGCCGCGCGGTCGGACGAGAGCGACCCTGCGCATGCCACACGACGATCCCGGCAACTCCGAGGATGCTTATGACGAGGGGCAGGAACGGAACATCTGGCATATCAAATCTCATGAGTTGTCTGGCAAACGCCGGTCGTCAGCGTTCATCGCAGGGGGCCAATCACCGACCGCTGCCGTCCTATCGCCCTCTTGTGTTGCTCGATGGAAATATGAGAGCGGAGTGTGTCATCGAGCCTCCAGGCATTTTTCACCCGCCACAAGCGGCCGCACGCTGCGCCCCCAGCTTCCCGACCATTGTTGCTGGCCAAGGAAACGCCGTACCTGTGGCACCGTTCTGTCACCACTTTGTCGATCAGGTTGCGCTCTTTCGGACTGAGCGCAGTCGATTTTCATGACATCTGCTCCTTCAATGAAGTTGACCGAAGAGGAAGGGAATGCGATCGACATTGTGAGCCCCGCCGCCGCGGACATCAATTAACCGAAGGTTTGGGTCTGATGAAAACGGCATCCTGTTTCAATCATCAATCTCGGGCCGTGCTTTCTTTCGATCGATCAATTCCTGGGCTGCTCGAGCCTCGATCGCCATGGCCCGGCAGCGCTCGTAATACTCAAGACCGATTTCGGTGACCGAGAAACGGCGCGTTGAACGCTCGATCAACCGGACACCAAGCCTTTCCTCCAGTGCGGATATTCGACGACTGAGTGTCGAGCGTGGTGTGCCAAGCTCCCGTTCGGCAGCAGCGAAGCCTTTCGAGGTGACGACGGCGACAAAGAGCCGGAGATCGTTCCAATCTTGCATCCGATCTTTCCGTCTTCAGACTGCTCGGTGCGCCAACAGTCCGCGGTCTGGGGATCCGAAGCATTCGTCCGGTGTTTCGTCATCAGTCAAAATTGGAAGCGTGACGCGAAAGGCCGCGCCCTTCGCTCCATTCGCCACGGTGATCGCGCCGCCATGGTCGTCGACGATCGACCGACATATCGCAAGGCCAATGCCCATACTGTCTGTTTTGGTCGAAAAGAAACCGTCGAAGATCCGATCGAGATGCCCCGGAGCAATGCCTCCACCGGTATCGTGCACGGACAACGTCATGTTCCCCAGTTCGTCGATGGCCGTTTTAACGAGGATGTCTCTTGTATCCGGAATGGTGGAACAAATGGCATGCATACTGTTCAGCAGAAGGTTGACGACCACCTGCTGGAGCTGAATGCGGTCGCCCAATACACTGGGACGCCGAGTGTCTAGCCTTGATGAAATGACAATTTCTGCCGCCTGGCTTTCAGCCGCCACTATGGCCAGAGCCTCCTCAGCAACGGCATTGACGTCGACTTTCTTTCGCACGGGCTCCCGCTTGACCGTCATGTCGTAAATCCGGGTGATCACCTGGTTTGCCCGATGCGAGTTGGCCATGATCCTCGTCATGATCGCCTTCAGCTTAGGCACGTTTGGTTCATCTCGATCCAGCCACCGTGTGCCGGTGCCCGCATCCGTCACGATTACTGAGAGTGGTTGGCGCACCTCGTGGGCTATCGTCGAAACCAGTTCGCCGAGCGCCGAGACACGGGCTGCGTGCGCGAAATCTGATTCAACTTTGCGGAGCTGCCGCTCGGTCCGCCGTTGCGCGGTCACGTCGACCATCATTACCAAGGCGAGGTCAGGGTTGTCTGGTGCTTGAGGAAACGTAACGAAGAGCAAGACATCGAGCAGTTGGCCGTCTAACGTGCGAAGTTTTATCTCCTCGGTATGATTGCAGCGTTCATCAAAACGCGCTGCAACGACACGCGCAGTTGTCTGTGGGCTGGCAGAGAACAAATAGCCAATAGGCCCAAGTAGTTCCTCCTCGTCCGCAGCAGCGAGCATCCTTATCGCGCTATCGTTTGCGCCGGTCACAAAGGCCGCTTCCTTCGCAAACTCCACGAACTCGGGATTCTTGCTGCAGTAACCTGCAATATCCTCGACCCCCGACGCCTTAAGCCCTTCGAACGCTTCCGTGATCGTCCGGGCGTCCACCTGCCACAGCGGTAGCGGCACGTTGCGCAGGAGATTGCGGTAGCGTTCTTCACTCGCTCTCAATTCCATATGAGTACGCGGATCGATGGTAGGGAATGATATTTGATCCACGGCACTCTCACTCACGTTTCAGGCAATTCTGGTCGGATTGTCATATGTACGGTACTTTACCGTACCATTTCCCAAAGACTATGGCGACATCGCGACGTCCCGTCACATTTGGCCAAAATTTAGCCGTTCATTCGCTACCCCTGCCAACGGCCCCGCCAAGAAACGTTTCCACCGCTGAAGCCACGGCTCCTTTAATTTCCATTTCAGCGGGGGCCTTGCCGCCAAGCAAGGCGACGAGATGGGTCGGCCCACGCACTAGAGCCAGGAACTGTCCGGCTGCCACAGTCGGATCCGCGATGGTCTCCGCCGGTTTCTGCTGGTTCCGTTCCTTAAAATAGTCAGCCAAAAGCCCCGAGACGCGGTGTGTGGCGTCATGCAAAAACCGATCTCCCAGCTTTGGCAAATGCGGCGCTTCCGAACTGACTGCGCGGAAAAGGGACAGGCCGTCCGGAGATACGACGGTACGCAGATAACTCTCTCCGAACGTCGTGAGGGTTTCGCGCAAATCATTACTGTGCTTGACGTTGAGCCCCTCCATCGTGCGATCTGAAACACAGGTGACAACCGCGAAGAACAATTCGTCCTTGCTTGGAAAGTACCGGTAAAGGGTCCGCTTGGAACCGCCGATGATCGCTATCACATCGTCCATCGACGTCCGAGAGAAGCCCTTCTCGAAAAAGACAGTCGCCGAGGCTGCGATGATCTCGTTCTTTCGGGCTTCTTCTTTGGGAGAAAGGGAACGGTCGATGGCGGATCGCAAGGGAGGGTCTTTCTGAATTGGCCGCGGTACCGTAGCGTACCGCAGCCTGGGCTTCAACCAGTACCCCACTTATCCAGCAAACGGAGCGTATAAGTTTCGCTTGAGGCTGGCGCTATCTCTGGCAAGACACGCGATCCTGTGCATCATTCCGATCCTCATGAAAACCGCCTCGGCAGAGCCCTACTCAAGGCGTCGTCGAAAGAGCCAGGAAGCCGCGCCCAGCGTTACTACCGCTATCGCAAACAGAGGTATCGTTTGCCGAAAAACCTCGGCCGCCGGAATTTCCTTCAAAAAAATCCCCTTCACGATGATCAGAAAATATCGCAGCGGATTGACGACCGTGATCGGCTGCAACCACTCCGGCATGTTCTCGATGGGAGTCGCGAAGCCCGACAGAAGCGTTGCGGGTACAAGGAAAAGGAAAGCGCCGAGGATTGCTTGTTGCTGTGTCATCGACAGCGCGGAGATGAAAAGGCCAATCCCGGCGATTGAGGCGAGATAAAACAGCGAACTCGCGTAGAGAAGAACGAGCGATCCTCGCAGCGGAACCGCGAAGATGAAGACGGCGGCGATAACATAGACAGTCATGTGAAAGAGGCCGATCAGCATCGGCGGGGTAAGCTTGCCGATCACGATCTCATGCGTGCGCAGCGGCGACACCATCAACTGATCGAAGGTGCCGAGCTCGCGCTCACGCGCAATGGACAGTGCAGTTACGATGAGGCCTATGAGTAGTGCAATGTTCGCGATGAGATTGGGCACCATGAACCACTGATAGATGAGGTTTGGATTGAACCAGTAGCGGGGCACGCTTTCTATCGCTGTCGCCGCCGTTCGCACACCAGCCGGCGTTTCTGCTGCCAGTCCAAGGACAATCTGGCTGATGTAGCCAGAAACGATCTGGGCTGCGTTCGAGCGACGTCCATCCAACAGAACTTGCAAATCAGCCGGCTCACCGGCTTCGACGGCTCGAGAAAAATCAGGCCCAACCGTAATTGCGGCAGTCACCCTCTGGCGGTCGATTGCCTCTCGTGCCTCTTGCGGATTGTCCGTAAGCATAACGTCCCGGAATCGAGGCGACCCTTGGATTCGTGCGACAAGCTCTTCGCTCCAATGCCCTGCATCACGGTTGAGCACCATCACATCGACATTGCGCACCTCGAGGGTCGCCGCGTAGGAGAACACCACGAGCTGCACGATTGGCGGCCCGATCAGAATGGCCCGGCCCTTCGGGTCACGAAGCACCGCCAGCAATTCCTTGAGCACAAGGGCTATCAGTCGCGACCACCACATCTCAGGCGATCCTTTTGCGCGTGCTGCGGGCAGCGAGGACGAAGAAGACAGAGCCGATCAGGAACATTGCTCCGATCGACCGAAAGAACATCGGCCATATGTCGCCGGCCAGAAAAACCGTCTGTAGACAAGGGATCAGATAGCGGGTCGGCACCACAAAGGTGATCCATTGGATGATCTGTGGCATCGAGTTGATCTCGAACAGAAACCCAGACAATAGAAACGATGGCAGGAACGCGGTTATCAGCGCCATCTGCGAGGCGAGGAACTGGTTCTTGGTGGCCGCCGAGATCAGCAGCCCCTGCCCCAGAGCCGGCACGAGGAAGATTGCGGACAACAGGTAGAGCGCGCCGACCGAGCCACGGAACGGGACATCGAACACGAACACCGCGAGGAGGACGCAAAGGGTCATCGATGCAAGCGCGAGCACGAAATATGGAAGGATCTTGCCGGCGAGAAGCTCGATTGCCGTCACAGGGGTTGCCATAATGGCCTCCATCGTGCCGCGCTCCCACTCACGGGCAACGACCAGCGATGTCAGCAAGGTTCCCACCAGCGTCATGATGATCGCGATGGAGCCTGGAACCAGAAAGGATCGACTTGTCAGCTCCGGATTGAACCAGAACCGCTGCTCAACCTTGATAGGAGGTCCGCCAGCCGCGGTTTCGGACTGTCTAAGCTGACGCCACGTCGCGACAGTGCCCTGAACGTAGTTCTGCACGAAACTTGCCGTATTCGGGTCAGACCCGTCGACGATCACTTGGATCTGGGGGCGGGTCCCGGCCGCGAATCTGTCCGTGAAATCGGCTGGGATGACGATGATGCCTCGAACTCGGGCCAAGACCAGGTCTTCCTCGAATTCGCGTCGGTCCCTTCCCGTCGTCACCGAAAAATAGCGGGAAGCCTGGAAACTTGCCGCAAGGTCGCTTGTAACGGGCGTCACATCCTCAATAACGAGGCCGACGCGGGTTTCCTTGGTGTCCAGTGAGATGCCGTAGCCAAACAGGAAAAGAAGGATCAGCGGCAGTACGAAGGCGATCAGAATACTGCTCGGGTCACGAATGACCTGAAGACTTTCCTTTCGCACAAGTGCGACAAACCGAGCGCCGCGGCCAGATTGCGGTATGTTGAAGGGGCTGGTCATTTGCCATCCCTCACGTCTGAGCCTTGGACAAGCGCGATGAAGGCGTCCTCCATCGTCGGATCGGGGTTGTCCGGGGTGACTACGCTCGCCTTCAGCTCGTCCGGGGAACCAAGAGCAATGGATCGGCCGCGATAGATCAGGGAGATACGGTCGCAGTATTCGGCTTCGTCCATAAAATGCGTCGTGACGAGCACGGTCACACCTTTTTCCACCAGACCGTTGATATGGGTCCAGAACTCGCGTCGGGTGATCGGATCGACACCTGAGGTAGGTTCGTCGAGGAACAGCGCCTGCGGCTCGTGCATCACCGCACATGCGAGTGCCAGCCGCTGCTTCAACCCGAGCGGAAGGTCTTTTGCTGACATCGACAGACGTGGACCGAAGTCAAAAATCGACGTCATCAACTCGATACGCTCACGCTTCCTGGTGCCTGTGAGGCCATAGACCCCGGCAAAGAACTGAAGGTTCTGCCGAACGCTGAGGTCGCCGTAGAGAGAGAATTTCTGCGCCATATAGCCCAGGCGGTTGCGCGCCTGAGCTGCGTCCCGGCGAAGGTCGAATCCCGCCACCCGTCCTTCGCCGCCCGTTGGCTTCAACAATCCGCATAGCATCTTGAACGTGGTGGATTTGCCAGCCCCATTCGGGCCGAGCAGTCCGAATATCTCGCCGCTCGGAATGTCGAAGGTGATGTTGTCTGCTGCTGTGAAGTCCCCGAAGCGTTTAACCAAGGCTCTTGCCTCGATGACTGGTCCTTCATGCCTTGCAACAAGAGATGCCTGAGCCTCGGCAAGCCTGGAGCGGCCGCCAGGTCCGCCGCCCAACATGTCGACAAAGGCGTCTTCGAAACGAGGCTCGACGGAAGTGACCTTCGCCTCGCCACTCGCCGTAAACCGTGCTTCGCGACCCTGCGTTGTCACCAGCCTGATCGCCTCTCCCTGGATTCCCCCATCGACTATGCCGTCTTCATCTAGCAACTTTGCAAGCATCGTACGCCGTCGGCCGGAGACGCCGGTCACCCTGTATACGCGGCCCTTCACCCGATCGGTCATCTCCTGCGGCTTGCCGGAAAAGAGCAGCTTTCCTTCATTCAGCAGAAGAACGCGGTCACAAGCTTCGGCTTCGTCGAGATAGGCTGTCGACCAGACGACGCCCACGCCCTCCTTGATCAGATCTTCGACCATTTTCCAGAGGTCGCGCCTCGAGATGGGGTCAACACCGACGCCTGGTTCGTCGAGAAGCAGCAACCGAGGTTTCTTCAAGAGCGCGCAGGCAAGGCCCAGTTTCTGCTTCATACCTCCGGAAAGCTTTCCGGAGAGGCGTGTGGAAAACCGCTTCAGGTCGGTGAATGTGAGCAGTTCGTCGAAGATGGCCGCCCTGTCCTGCTGCGCAAGGCCACGCAAGTCAGCGTATAGCTCGAGGTTTTCCTGGACCGAGAGGTCCTCGTAAAGGCCGAAGCGTTGCGGCATGTATCCGATCGCTGCCTGGATATCGGCTGGGCGCTCGCGCGTGTCGAAGCCCAGAACTTCGACGACGCCGGCGTCTGGCACCATCAGGCCAGTCATCAAGCGAATGAGCGTGGTCTTTCCCGCGCCGTCAGGTCCTACCAGCCCTGTGATTTCGCCGCCTCGGATTGAGCCAGACACCTCGTCCAGCGCCGGCTTTCCCGGCCCGAAACGCTTGGTCACACCGTCCAGACGGACGAAGTCGGGGGCAACGGCAGTTGCGGCCACGACGTTCATTGCGTTGCCACTTTCGTGTCCGGAAAGCGAAGGGTCACTGGCATGCCCTGGCGAAGATCCCGGCCTGGCGTGTCAATGACAACGCGCAGTCGATAGACGAGATCGGTGCGAAGCTCGGGCGTTTCCACCGATTTTGGGGTAAACTCGGCGACTGGCGAAATGAAGCCTATCGTTCCATCGTAGCTTTTGTTGGGATCGGTATCGGACGCGACCTTGACCTTCATTCCCGGATAGATCCTGCCAAGATCGACTTCCCCGATGTAGCTACGCACCCAGACTGGCGCTGTGAGCGACAGCACGTAGACCGGATCGGAGGACGACACGATTGCACCCGGCTCCTTGATACGTGACAGGATAACGCCGTCATTTGGTGCGCGAAGCTCCGTGTCGGACAGAGAAGTTCTTGCGGTCAGGAGGGCGGCCTCCGCTGCTTTAACCTGTGCGGCGGCCGTAGCGATGTCTTCGACACGACTGCCCTCTTCGAGGAACGCAAGCGCCTGTTTCGTCATGTCCGAACGCGCCGCAGCCATTGCCCTTGCTGCCGTCGCCTCGTCCAGCCCGGCCTCGGAGATCGTTCCCTGCGGTCGCAACTTGCGTGCCCGGTCGTAGGCTAGGCTTGCTTTTTCGAGGTCAGCAACACTTGCATCGTGAGTGGCCTGTGCCTGCGCGATCTCCGTCTGCCTAGGGCCGGCCACAAGCTTCTCGTGCGTCGCGCGGAGGGCCGCGACGTTCGCCTCTCCCGAGCTCACTGCGTGGTCGTAGGTATCCTTGTCGAGGCGCGCCAAAAGATCGCCGCGCTTAACTACATCGCCTTCATCGACCATCGCTTCTTCGATGCGGCCGTTCACGCGAAACGCAAGCGAGACCTGGCGGATGTCGATGTTGCCATAGAGGATCAGTTCCTCGCCGGCATTGCGCCCAATACCGAGGGCTGCAGGTACATCGTACTTCCAGGCGGCAGCGCCCAAGGCGGCCAACACGATCGCGACCGGTATGGCTTTGTTCATTTCCTTCTCCTGTGGCGAAGCCAAAGTCTGCAACGAGCCGAAGCGTTGCGTACTGCTGTCCCGAGCTTCCGGATGACTAGACGGAATGTCTCTGCGTGGGACAGGCTCGTCATTTGCGTCGGGAGTTGAATATCGGCATTAGCTCCCGAAGGGGCCTGCACGACTAGCCCAACGTTGGTTTACATTGACGGAGGTTTAGTCCCTAAAAGCGAAGCAGCGGCTCGCGCCGAACGCCTCCTCTGACCAGCGCACTTGCTCCAACTGGCCTAGAAGATGGTGGAGGACATGCCTTCCCTAATCGGCGAGTGCGAATAGCTCGATCGGATCAGGAAAGCCCTTCACGTGGTGGTACCCCACAGAGGCAACTTTGTCGGCTTGGGAGCTACGACGGAAAATGTCAGACATCAGCACCGACTTTGTGATCACGCCGCAAGTTGTCTGTATCCGGCTGAGCAAGTTGACGTCCGACCCGATCACAGTGAAGTCCAGCCTTCGTCCGGAACCAATATTTCCGTAGCTGACCTTGCCGTAGTGTAGTGCGACCGTGGCGTCGAGCCGGACGCCATCGTGATCAAGCTCGGCAAGCTTGGAGAAAATCTCGCCGGCTGCTGCCAACGCGCGTTGACACGCGACCGCAGCGTCGGCTGTCGGGAAAAACGCGAGTGCAGCGTCTCCCATGAACTTCAGCACTTCACCGCCATTGCCTGTGATCGCAGGGATGACGACATCGAAGTAGGCATTGAGGAGTTCCAGTACCTTTTCGTCAGGCAATCGGTTCGAGAGTTCTGTGAAACCCTTCATATCGCAAAGCAGAAGTGCTGCCTGCATCGTTTCGATTTCGCCCTGACGGATTTTTCCGGCGAGAATTCTTTGAGCAGTCATCGGCCCGATGTAGGTGTCCAGCAACGACATTTCGGCATGTCGCAAGACCCGCATCTCGCAGGTATTTCGCAATGCAGGCAGTATGCGCTCGATGATGTGGATCTCCGACATCGTGAAGCCGCCTGGGCGCTTCGTCCCAAATCCCGCAGCACTCACCGGCCCGTCGACATTGCACAGCGGCGCAATCATAAGCTGGACCAGGCTCCTCCCCGCGAAGACGTCAATATGCTGCCAGGGGGCGTCTCTGTCTCCCGCATTCACGACCATCGGCTCACGGGCCTCCATGACCTTGACCAAGGCGCTCGAGGCAAACTCGACCTTGATACCGTGATCCCTGTCGTGGATCTCGACTGGTTCTGATGGTGCCCAGGCGACCGTTCTTCCGAGGATCTCCGGATGGAGTGTCATCAAGTGAAGTGTCAGTCTGTCGAGGGGAAGACCGATCTGCCTTAACCTTGCCCCCAGGCCAGCAACCAGTCCCGCTTCATCAATCGCATGGCATTCGTCGCCCGCTAGCCATTCCAGGACGGCAAGGATGGATCCAGGATCGACGTTGCGCCCGACGCTCGCGCGATGTGTCGAAGACATCTGCTCTCGTGTGATCGTGTTCATGGTGATCTCCCTGAGAAATCTATTAATGTGCGCCACCACCGGACACCTGCCCACTTGGCTTTTTGAGGAGAAGTGTTGCGAACAGGGCAACGACAAGACCCGCGCCCAGCAGGAAAAACGCATCGCTGAAAGCCATGATGTTGGCCTGTTTGCGCACGCTGGACGCAATGGCGACAATGGCCTTGTGGGTTGCCGTGGCCTGGTCGGTGATGCCGTGCTTCATGAAGTAATCTGTCAGTTTGCCGACGCGATTTCGCGTGGCTTCTTCGTAGATGCTGATCGAGTTTGTCAGGATATTGGAATGAAACTGCTCGCGCTTCGATATGAATGTCTGAAGAGAGGCAATTCCAACCGCACCACCGAGGTTGCGCATCATGTTGAATAGCGCGGATGCAGAGCCTGCGTTCTCCTGCTCGATACCGGCTGTTGCAACGACCGAAAGCGGCGCGAAGACGAGCGCCTGTCCGATGGCACGGATGACATTCGGCCAGAAGAGCTGATCGCTACCGTAGTCGCTAGTCATATGGACGTTCATGAAGTTTGACGCAGCGAACAGCGCGAAGCCCACGGCAATGATAAGACGAACGTCAAACGTCTTCATCAGCTTGGGAACGAGCGGGATGAGAACGAGTTGAGGGATGCCGGTCCAGGCAAGCACCATGCCGATCTGCTCGGAATTATAGCCCTGAATCCGCGCCAGATAGATTGGTAGCACGAACGCCGACCCATACAGCGCAATCCCCAGCATTGTGTTCGCCAGGATACCGAAGCCGAAATTTCGGCGCGCAAGAAGCCTTAGGTTCAAGAGCGGATTGGCGGTTTTGAACTCGATTATAAGGAAAAGCGTCAGCGAGAGAGCGGCAACGACCGACAGGCGGATAATGAACTCGGATCCGAACCAGTCTTCCTTGTTACCCTCCTCGAGCACCGTCTGAAGTGCGGCAAGGCCAATCGCCAAGGTGGCGATGCCAGGCCAATCCCCCTTGGCAAGAAGACTTAAATTCATCGGAGCTCTGTCTAGCGAGGCCCACAACAGGCCGACCATCAAAAGACCAGGGACTAGATTGACGTAAAAAATGAACTCCCAACCATAATTTTCGGTCAGATACCCTCCGATGGTTGGTCCGATAGCGGGTGCGAATGTGGCAGAAAGCGCAAAGAGCGCCAATCCGATCGGTTGCTTCGGTTTCGGAAGCAAAGTGATAATGATGGTGAAGGCCATCGGTATCAGGACGCCACCGGCAAAGCCCTGGATGGCACGCAGCACGATCATCTGTTCGAGATTTGCCGCAAACGCGCAGGCGACCGAAAACACCAAAAACAGGATCGCGTTTGTTAAGAGATATTTTCGGAGAGAGAAGACCTGGGCGAGCCAGCCACTGAGCGGGATGACCACGATCTCTGCGATGAGATAGGAGGTCGAGATCCAGCCGCCGTCATCCTTGCCGGCGCCGATTGCGCCCTGAATGTCGGCAAGTGATGCGTTTACGATCTGGATGTTGAGGACCGCCATGAACGCGCCAAGGGTCGATCCGACGACCGCGCACCACATACGGAGCGGGTTCATTGCGGTTTCGGTTGATTGAGAGGCAGCCCGGGACGGCATTTCGTTGTTTGCTACGAGCTTGAGTGTAGCCATGACAGTGCTCCTTCCGCCGTTGCGGAATCTTCACGACGCTCTTTTTTTGTGATCACGAGAGACGGCACTGCCGCGCTCATCGCTCCATTGCCGACATCCGCGTAAGCCTGGTGTTGATTTCGGGCTCTACGGACATTCCAGAGCGAAGCTGGGCGGCACGGGCTTCGTCATCGATGATGATCTTGACCGGGATGCGCTGGACAATCTTCGTAAAGTTGCCCGTTGCGTTGTCAGGGGGAAGCAACGAAAACTCCAGACCGCTGGCTGGCGAGACGCTGTCCACGTGCCCCTTGACTTCGAGGTCTGGAAAGCTGTCCACCCTGATGTCCACCGGCTGCCCCGGCCGAACGTAAGTGAGTTGCGTTTCCTTGAAGTTGGCAACGACATAGACCGAGTGCAGGGGCACCACTGCCATCAACTGAGTACCAGCGGTGACATACTGTCCAATCCGAATCGAGCGTGCGCCGACGGTTCCGTCCACCGCGGCCAGGATGTTCGTATAGGAAAGGTTCAGTTCGGCTTGTTGGGCAGCGGCCTCGGCTCGTTCACGTTGGGCGACTGCTTGATCCCTTTGGCTCTTCAAAACCGGCACCCTGTCGTGCGCGGCAATCAAAGCGGCCTCGTCGCGTTTGACTTCGGCCGTCGCCTGATCCATCAAAGAGCGGCTTTGTTCGGCGCGCGACTGTGTTCCGGCCCCACTGCTGATCAGGCGGGTATTCCTCTTGGACTCGGATTTTGCGAAGACGAGCGACGCGTTCGATGCGTCAACCGAGGCTTGCGCCTGACCAATGACCGATCTCTGCAGCTCGATCTGCGCGTCGATGTTGGTGATCGCGGCCTCAGAGGCCTTGACGTCGGCACGTGCCTGATGGAGAGCCGCCTGAAAATCGCGATCGTCGATCCGCGCAAGAACCTGACCAGCGGTCACGGTGTCGTTGTCGTTGACGAGGACCTCCTTGATGTAGCCGGCGACTTTCGGTGCAACGGTCGTGAAGTCTGCTTTCACATAGGCGTTATCGGTTGACTCTATAAATCGGCCCACAGTCCAGTAGTGGTGGCCGAAATGGACGCCATATGCTGCTCCGGCGAGCAGCGCAAAAGCAAGTACACCCTTCTTGACGACAGATTTGCGACCGGAAGCGGTAACAGGCGGCAAGGCAACCTGTGGAGCTGCCGCTACGGTGCTTGAATCGGTGGACTCAAGTTCTTCCTTGCGGGGTAGTTCAACCATTTTTCATCTCCTGCGATTCTGGCTCGCGAGTATCTGTGACCCCTAGATGCCCGATGTCGGAGGAATTGATAATCGACGGATTACTTTAAGGATTATCCGCTGTCAGTGGATAATCGAGAGCACAATCGCGGAGCCCGCGCTGCCAGGGCACAAGCTGGCGGGTGGCAGCGCGCAATGGTCGCGATCGCGATAAGGGCCAAATATCAACGTCGGCGACAATGGCGGTGATGTCATTCGAATGGTGATCGGCGAGTTGTCAAACGCGTGCGATCGTCTGTTCGATTCTTGCCCGGTAACTGTCAGTAGTCCCAGAAAACCGGTACCCAGCGAAAGTGGTCGCCCATCACGGCAACCCTGCCAACGGATGGGAACGGCAGATGGGTGGCCACCAGTAGCTCGCCGCTTGCCGCCAGTTCCCGCAAGAGACGAACGCGTACGCGAGCCGCCTCTTCGGGGTCATGCTCGAAGCCGTTGTGCCAATCTGGCTGGTCGAAGCCGACGGGAAATACGGCGTCGCCGGCGAAGGTCAGCGCCTCATTTCCGGATACCAACCGGATCACACAGTGTCCTGGGGTATGTCCGCCGATGCGCCGCGCAACCACACCCGGCGCGACCTCGACTGCGTCATCGAATAGCCGAAGTTGGCTGCCGTACTCGCTCACGAAGCGCGTGGCGGCCGTCCGGAGCGCGTCTGGGAACCCCTGCGGCATGTTGGTGCGGGAGAAATCGGGCGCTTCCCAGAACTTGACCTCAGCGGCGGCAACGTGGATCCGCAGGTCGGGACGCAGCCTTTCTTTCACGCCCTCGACGAGAAGCCCGCCGATGTGGTCCATATGCAAGTGAGTGAGTACGACGTCAGTCATGGACGCAAGATCGATGTCAGCTGCCTCGAGCCGCTTGACCAACTGCCCGGCGCGAGGCAGCTGGAGGTCCGGATCCAGACCTAATCCGGCGTCGAGGAGTATGGTTTGCTCGCCGCTGCGCACCACCACCGCATTTAGCGGCCAATCGAAGGCGTCCTTCGGCAGGAACATTTCGTCAAGCCAAGCGGCACGCACTTCTGTCGCAACGTTGTGGCCCAACATTTTTGTTGGAAGCGGTAGCACACCATCGCTGATCACCATTACGTCAATGTCGCCAATCCGCAGCGCATAGCGCGACGGAACCAGCTCGCCTGTACTGCGTCTACCGGGATGGAAAGTGCTCTCCGAAGGAACACTTGTCGGCGGCGGATCGATTACATGGGATCTTTGCTCTGCCTGCGACATGACGCACTCCTTTTGGCATGAAGGGTTGCCTGTCACTCTCCATTCGGTAGGACGCCAGCATCAGATACCGTCATGGCTACGGCGCTCGAACCCAGTCTCTCTGGATATTTTAGCTTCGAGTGCTGCACAGTGGAGGCGCGACAATACTACAGCCGCGCCCAAACACCCGTAATACAAACTTAGGTTTGGGATCGGGGGCCCAGAATTGTTTTGGGTCACCGTCGGCCCAGGCGACAAGCCATGCAGACTGGTTTTAGCCGCATCGCCACGTCGACCAAACAAGAACCAGACACTTTTGTGACCGCAATGGACCGGTTTTTCTGCGGGAGGCACGGCACCAAAGCCGAGCACCTGTCACCTACGACGAATGGCGGGCAATCAGGGATCGTGGTTACCCATGTGATTGCCACGCCGATTATAGTCAACCCCACCGGAACTCTTTCGGCAGCCTGTCTGTGCAGGAGCACAAGCGACCGAATTTGGGGCTTTGACTAGAACTTCAACACTGATCTGCCGACGATCTCATCCTTCCTTAATCGATCCAGAAACGGGTTGATCTGCTCGAATGAGAAGGTCTCTATGGTGTGGCGGATCTTGTTGTCTGCAGCCAATGCCATAACCTCGGCCAGGTCGGTGTTGTTGCCCCAGAACGAGCCCTGGATAGTCTGCTCGCGGGAAACACGCGGGAACAACGGAATGTTGATGCGATCACTAATAAATCCCACATCGACATAGTGACCACTGATTGCTAGCAGACCCGTCGCAAGCTCCACAGTCTCAGTAGCACCAGCGCAGTCTACCGCGGCATCGATATCGCTCTGTCCCGTTGTTTCCTTGAGCTCGGCGGCGATATCGCGCGGAGACTTTCCCTTTATATTGACGACCTGGTCGGCTCCATATTCCTTGGCGAGGGCGAGTTTCTCGGGATTGCGGGCAAATGCCACCACCCTTGCCCCGCTACCGAGCAGCTTGGCGTACTGCACGGCATAGGCGCCCAAACCGCCGATGCCGAATACCCCGACGACCCGATCCGGTCCGAGGCTGCCGGCATTGCGGAGTTTCTTGATAGCCCGGTAAGGGGTCAGGCCCGCGTCGGTCAGAGGCGCGATCTCCTCAAACTTCAGGCGCTTGTCGACCTTGATCACGTACCGATCCGGTACCGGTATGAATTCTGCGAACCCGCCATAGGCACCAAATCCCGGCCAGCGCACATTGGCGCATATCTGGGTATTGCCGACGAGGCAGTGCCTGCACGTACCGTCGCCCCAGCCCGGCGCGACGACCACGTGATCACCTTCCCTGAAAGCATTTTTCGATACAAGGCTCCCGACCTTGTGGATGACGCCGGTAATTTCATGACCCGGCGTAATGGGCCGTGGGATCTCGGCATATGCGTTGAAGAAACCGTCGACGAGCAGCACGTCAGAGCGGCACATTCCACAAGCCTTGATGCTCACCAACACTTCGTCAGGCTGAATGTTGGGTACCGGCACATCCTCCAAGAGGAGGGGTTTGTTGTATTCGTGGAGGCGGGCCGCTTTCATGCTGTTTCTCCTCTGTAGTCTTTGCTGGATATTCAGCCGTTAGTTTTCATCTGGACTCAGGCTGTACTACCGATTGCGGCGACAGCCGCCTCGGCAACCTTGATGTCCTGCTCTACCGATCCCGCGCTTGCTCCAACGGCACCGATAATCCGCCCCTCACGGATGACAGGGATGCCCCCTCCGAAAATGACCACATTTCCTCGGTTCGTCTGGTGGATGCCGTAAAGCGGCTGTCCGGGTTGGGCGAGCGTTGCTAGATACGCAGTGGTCTTGTCAAAGATCCTCGCCGTCACCGCCTTGTTGATCGCCAGCTCGATGCTGCCGATAAGCGCATCATCCTGGCGGACGAATGCGACAAGATGCCCGCCGACGTCCACCACCGCGACGTTGTAGGCAATACCAAGGGTCGCCGCTTTTGCCTCGGCGGCGTTGAGCATACGCTTTGCTTCTTCAAGTCTGATCGATGCGTTCGACATTGATTCAACATCCTCGGGGCGCTTCCAGCGGACGGGGTGATTGATGTCCAACGCTAGCATGCCAACGAGACGACGAGCTGTTAAACGTGGTGAAGGTGGGGGAATTCCTTTTGTCAGCCGATGGCCAGCAAGGCTATGCAACCGACCACACTCGATGGAGACCGCGGCTGCCGATCGCAGCGGATTCACTTTCCTTAATGTCGTTCACGGCTTTAGCATGCGCAGAATGCGAGCCTGAACGTGAAACGCGATGCGGCCCTTGCCGTTAAGTGCCTTGATGAGCGCGGGATCTGTCCGGTAATCAGTTCGCGCCCACGACGTGCTTATCAAATGTCTTGTCGGCTTTCTCAACTTGCAAGGGCCACCTACAGGACGCGACGTCTTCATCTTGGCATGATGTTGCCCGGAGCGGGTCCTCAGGGCCGAACAAGGATGGAGTGGGTTTATTACGGACAAGCGCTCCAGCCTCCCGGACGGGCGTGATGATCCTATACGGGGCGCTTATAAGTTAATTGGAGTGAACGACGATCAATTCCAGGTCGAGCCATGTGCCACGTTCGGGGCTAAAAATGGTTCTGGCAACCGCCGGCTCCACGCGCATCTGCGAGCGCGAATTCCTCTATAAAGCCATTACGCGGTTGCCTTTCCCTTTGGAAAATTGCGTGTCGGCGCTGAACCTTCCCGCTCTCGCCGGATTCCACCAGCTTCATGGCCGCAAATGTGCGGGTGACGCCCAGAAGCTTCAGCTGCTCTGGACCTGGCCCTGCTTCGATTGACAGAAGGGACTTGTCGACGAGATCTCCGATTGCATGGGCGACGTCCCGGGGTGCCATGTCATCGTCGCCTGCTACGACTGCCGCGCCTGCAAGGGAAAACCCGCCTGGAAATACCGACAGTCTCGCGAATACCTTCCGACTGGTCTCAGACAAGAGGTCGTAGCTCCACCCTAGCATTGCCTCGACGGTCCGGTGGCGAGGAACCGCGCTCCGGTTTCCGCGCCAGCATAGCGACAGCTGATCGTCCAGGAGTTCCGCCACTCTCTCCAACCCGTATGTTCCGACCCTGCTTGCAACAAGCTCGATGGCAAGGGGATTGCCATCCAGTCGACGGCAAATGGCCGCCACGGTCACAGCCTCGTCGTCGCTCAGTTCACGATAGCGGCCACCATCCGCCGCCCTCTCCATGAAAAGTGCAACGGCTGGCCATTCCAACGCCTGCTTGGCGGAGAGTGGTCCAGTGTATGGCGGAGCGCCGAGCGGTCGGAGAAGATAGACGGCCTCCCCCGGCAGCCTCAAAGCCTCCCGGCTCGTGAGCAGAAACTGGATCGTCGAAGTCTCCTTCAGGACAGGCAGGACTACCTCTCCGACGGCGTCGATAACGTGTTCGCAGTTGTCGAGGATCACGAGTGCAGGCATACCACCGAGGCGCTCCACAATCTCGTCGGCGGGGTCAGTGGAATCCGACGGCAGATCTAGTGCCGACGTGACAAAGGCGCCAACGCCAGCTCCCGCCTCGACCGCACCAAGGTCGACGAAATAGATCATTGGGAAGTTGCGGAGCGTGTGTGCGACTATGGCCGCGAGCGTGGTTTTGCCCACGCCTCCAGGTCCCACGACTGTGAGGAAGCGACGCTCTTCGAGCGCCCGGCAAAGTCCGGCAACGTCGTCGTCTCGTCCAAAATTCCGCTTGGGTTGATAGGGAAGGAACCGCGATCGCTCGATGCCAACTGGTTCCGGAACTGTCTCCTCATTCCATTTTACGGGGGCGACAAAGCTGTATCCTCGGCCGGCAACGCTGGCGATATATCGAATGCCATGATCACCACATCCGATTTCGCGGCGTAGATGTGCGATCTGAACGCGCAGATTGGAGTCTTCGACGCTTAGCCCCGACCAGGCAAACTGCATCAGTTCGCGGCGAGAAAGCATGTCGCCCTGCCGCTGAACCAGGGCGACGAGCAGGTCGAATGCACGACTTCCGAGGACCACGTCGCGGCCTTCCCGCGTAAGGGTGCGACCCAACGCGTTAAGGCGGTACGGCCCGAACGAAAATACGCCGGCCCTTGGCTTATTTCCAATCGTCGACATTTCGCCAGTCTTTCAGATAGATTTGGCAGCTTATCAACCGGGACTTTACAGGGGTCAGGGCCAAACCGGCGGTAAAAATAGGTAAAATCTGGAGAGCGTCAGAGAGCATTTCGCTGCAGTTTTCACCGGACTTAACTTCCTATGCAATTCCTGTGCGCCGTGGCCCTGGTCGGCTTGCACGACAAATGTCGGGCCATGCGATGCGACGCTTTTGCTTAGTCGATAAAGGTGTCTCGGTCCTCACCGCAAAAGCAGGGACAGCCTGAGGAACTTGGGAAATTGCTCTGGTGGATGGTCTGGACATCTCGTACTGAAGTGGGGAACCCTTTCTGCAGCACGCAGAACTCCACTCGCGTTTTGTATCGGAGAACTCTGTCACAAATGGCTGCCGCGGGCGAAGGGCAAGCAAATTGCCGGCACAGCCTCTTGCAGATTGTCGTAGAAATCCCGGTAGGCGTTGGGGGGTCGGGGAGCGATCCCGGTGGTCCAATTCACCTGGATTAACATGGTTTAATTATGCACCGGTGATGGACGGCTCATAATTGCCAGCCAGAGTTGATCGCAATACTTCGTTGCCCGTGAGCCGGCGCGTATCAACTCGCTAACTGGATTGCTGCGACACGATCGCCGTCACGTGCCCGCGATCGGCGGAACGGAGCCAAGCAATGCCCCGATCAGCGCTCTTCGAACCCATAAAGATACGCAGCTTGTCCTTGAATAACCGTATCGCAATAGCCCCAATGTGCCAATACTCGGCCGTGGACGGCTGTATGAACGATTGGCACCTAGTCCATCTTGGTGGCCTTTCTCTATCCGGTGCGGCCATGCTTACCATCGAGGCGACAGCGGTCGTTCCCGAAGGACGCATTACTTATGCCGATCTCGGACTTTGGAACGATAGGACCTATTCGTCCATGAGCCTTGTGGTGGAGAGCATCCGTCGATGGTCGTCCATGCCGATCGGAATTCAACTTAGTCATGCCGGGAGAAAGGGATCGACCGAAGTGCCATGGAAGGGCGGACGGCAACTCCCGCCAACCGACGGTCTTGGGTGGCAAACCCTTGCGCCCTCGCGGATACCCTACAGGCAAGAAATGGTCGCTCCCCTCCCATTGGACAGGCAACAGATGAAAAACGTACGCGACGGCTTTGCTGCGGCCGCGATTCGGGCTGCGCGGCTTGGGCTCGACTTCGTGCAAATCGATGTTGCGCATGGATACTTGCTGCATCAATTCCTGTCCCCTCTCACGAACCGACGGGACGACGAATACGGCGGATCGCTGAACAACCGGATGCGATACCCACTCGAAGTTTTGGACGTCGTGCGATCCGCGTTTCCTGCCCAAAAGCCAGTGTCAGTTCGTCTTTCGGCGACGGACTGGTTTGAGGGCGGATGGCAGGAGGAGCAGTCGCTCGCCTTTGCGTACGAACTTCAAAAGCGAGGATGCGACGTCATTGATGTTTCCAGCGGCGGACTGCATCCGGACCAAAAAATGGCGTTGGAACCGAGCTATCCGGTTCCCTTCGCGCGAGCCCTCAAAAGTGTCGTACAGATACCAATCGTAGCCGTTGGATTGATAACGGACTTCGACCAGGCGGAAGCCATCATCGGCACGGGCGACGCAGATATGATCGCCCTTGCTCGGGCAATTCTGTTTGATCCGCGTTGGCCATGGCATGCCGCAGCACATCTCGGCGGAAAGGTCCGCGCTCCCCTACAATACCTCCGGTCAGAACCAATCCGCTTCAGAGGCATCCTCGAACCAGACTTTAGAATCGACGTCTCGAGTCTTTGATGCGCTCCTCACTGAGCGATCCTTAAGCAAAAGCCCGGTGGGAAGGGCATCCGACCGGGCTTATTGCAGACCTGCATGTTGGGCGATGCTTGGTCCCACAGCTTGTTGGGGGCGCTGCAATCGTATAACTGCGGCAGCGTGGGAAAGTTCCTCGACCGGTTGTGATATCCCGAGAAAATTAAGGCATTTAGGGTAGCGAAGGAGTTGGAATGTCCCCGTTGGAACAATGAATCTTCCTTGGCAAGCGACGGCGCAGCCGGCCCGGATTCCTATGAGGACAAGACTATGAACCCTGCATTCGCATCAAAGGCGTCCTTTTTAATCGCCTAAGCCGCGGCACCGATCATCTCGGTGCGACGATCGCGGTCGCGTATGCTCAATTACCTTATCGAGTTAGCCAACAGGGGATCAAACTCGAGCGAACACCTTGCCAAACTGACTTTGTTGGTTATTTTTCGTAACGCAAATCAACCGAGGATTTACATTGGCTACTGGTACAGTGAAATGGTTCAACTCTGAAAAGGGCTATGGTTTCATCGCCCCTGACAATGGTTCTCCCGATGTGTTCGTTCACATTTCGGCGGTCGAGCGTTCGGGCCTTTCCGGCCTCAAGGATGGTCAGAAGGTCAGTTTCGAACCGACCCAGGATCGACGTTCCGGCAAAACAGCGGCTGAAGATCTCCGCGCCCTTTGATCCAAGGCTGCCGCGGAAACGCGGCACCCATCTCTTGCTGGTTTTTGATAGTGTAATTGGAACATCGTCGGAAGGGTGCGTGCCATGCAGGACTCTCCGAATATCAGGTCGGTGGATCACGTCACGCCCCTGCAAAACCTTACTAAAACTGGGCGGTCAAGCCATTCTCCATGGCGTTCCTCGGTTGGCTGTTCGTCGGTTGGCTCTTCCGCCGATTGCTCCCGTTCGACCAGATCGATACCCACATCGCGGGACTGATCATCCTCGCAGCCGCACCCTGCACCGCCATGGTGTTCGTGTGGTCGAACCTAACCAAGGGCGAGCCGCACTTCACCTTGTCACAGGTCGCGCTCAACGACGCCATCATGATGGTCGCTTTCGCTCCGATCGTCTGGACTACTGCTTGGCCCGGCAATCCCCGTGCCGTTTGGCACCCTGACGATCTCCGTCGTCCGCCGCAGGCTGCACCCCTGTTGCAACGCCATAAGGCAATCGATCGATGGCAGATCAGCGGAAGTTTAGAATAGATTGACGCTTGGACGGTCGCTGGCCCCAAGGGTTGCAACGGCTTCAACGGCGCGCGATTGATGGTGAGGCATTTGTCGCGATCAACA
This sequence comes from Hyphomicrobiales bacterium, assembly GCA_900466605.1. GTDB lineage: Bacteria > Pseudomonadota > Alphaproteobacteria > Rhizobiales > Rhizobiaceae > Rhizobium. The sequence goes on along the minus strand of UBMU01000012.1, from coordinate 126,727 downwards.
TCGAAAACCACTCGGGCGGCGTCCCAGGATCGGGAGAGAAGCTCAGGCGTTGCCTCCGAAGAGCTAAGCTGCTCTCCCTCTGGCATTCGAGATTTCGTCCTGTACAGGATGCTCGGTCCCCGTTGCGCCCTGTTTAAGCCGCACCGTTCGGTTTGCCATGATTGGCACACTAGGGCCCCTGGAAATAATTAAAACAATTTTCTGAAGTGCCTTTGAGGGCATGGAGCCACTGCACGTTATTAACTCGCACTTCTGCAAGTGATATGCACGAGGTCTACTGTCTCGCTGCCAATCCAACAAGTGGAAGGAGAGACGATGAACAATGACAAACCCCGCTCTCCTCGCTTTTCCGGTCCTCCGATGATCCTTGGACAGTGATGATTGTCAGCGATGACAGGACATCTGAAATTCAGGAAATGACGTCTGCCAAGCTGATCGAGATAATTGAAGTTCTGGAGACCATGAACCAAGCACAGCGAAGAACTGGTGGGATGTCTTCCACTAGAAGCCGCTAGACTTGCTCGGCCCGCGCTGAACCACGCCGACTTTGGTCAAATTGCTGCGCCGCACTTAATTTTCTTTATTGAAATGAGAACTGCGCGAACTAAAATTTCTGCAGCCGACAGAAGAGCGGATGGAGAACAAGATGAGTGTTCTGGATGGCAAGCTCCCCATTCTTCCAATTTGGGAGATCCCCGTTTACGTCAGAATTGGTCATGGACTATCGGAGACGATCGATGGCCCCGACCAGGCATTGAACTATCTGTTGACCAGATGGCCTGCCGAGCGTGGTCCCGCGTACGTGAACGCCAAAGAAGCCTGTGAAAATGCCTTCGAGGCGCACGGCTCTCTTGAGCTTGCGCGGGAGGCTTTTATCGCCGCTGCGCTTGAAGCGTCCTTGGCGGGTTAAGAAAGAGATCCCTAAAAAAGAACTTGAACCTGCTATTTTTGTTCAGTAATCTTAGCGTGCGCCGTTGGATGGGCGCACGCTCTTTTGACCTGTTTCTTAGCACCCCGCTTACCCCAGCGGGGTTCTTTTTAGCTCGCCCTCTCTCGCAAGCCGAAGCGCCTGCTTGCCTAACAAAAATTTGAAACAAAGCTACCCTTTGCACTTCTGCCCGTTATGGGAGCAGACAGTCGTTGCAGATTCCGCAACCGTCATCGTCCATCTCTCCGGAACAGCTATGACACCAAAGGCATGTGCGTTAGTGTTTTTCCGCGTCCTCGGGAGGAATGATTTCGACAGTCACGTCAGCAAGAAGATCAATGATATGCACCACCATTTCCTTGGTCCCGATCGTGTTCGAGATAAGAATGGGATCGCCACTTGGGGAATGCTGGCCAGACGCCAAATCCATCATTTCGACAACCTGCTTTCCTTCAAGCGCAGGACGACCAACAGGCCAGTTGCCGTCCAATCATAGGCAATCGATCCGTCGAGCTGACGGGTCACCGCCCGTTGGAGAAGCTTGCTGCCGTAGCCATCAGAACCGGCCGGGGGCTTGGCTGGGGGCCCTCCCTGTTCGGTCCAGGCGATCTCAATCTCCCCATTCAAGAGAAGACCGGCGACATAGAAAGTCCCGGCCGCGACGGAAAGTGCGCCGTATTTGAGGGAGTTGGTGGCCAATTCGTGGATGATGAGCGCCAGCCTTGTCGCCGACGCCTCGCCCACTCCCATCCGAGGGACAGCAACGCGGATGCGTCCGGCAAATGCCCCTCCGTCGTTATAAGGGGCAAGGAGCACGGTAAACAGATCGCCGAGTAGCGCAGCACTTGCCTGTCCACCATGAAGCGGTCGCACCAGGTCATGGGCACGCCCGAGAGTAGTGAGGCGATGGGTAAGCTGAAAGACCATATCCTCCCTCGACGTCGTCGAGCGGGACGTGATGGCCGTGAGGGCGGAAGCGAGTGCCAAAAGGTTCATGAACCTGTGGATCATTTCGCCGCCGAGCAATTCGTGTCCCTCCTCCGCCTGCTTGCGACCGGTAACGTCTAAAAAGATCCCTGTCATTTTCCGATCCGCCATGGCGGCGTCTCCTTGGCCTCGCGCAGATATCCAACGCACGTCAGAGACGTCTGTTAAAATGCGGAAGTCGATCTCGTAGGGTCCGGCGATCGCGCGGGTCGCCAGGAAAGCGGAGATAACCCTGTCGAGGTCGGCCGGATGGATCTTTGCGGACAGTCGCTCAAAAGTGAGTCGGGCGCCTCTGGAAACGTCCCAGAGGTCATAACCTTTGGCGTCCATGAGGAACGCGACGGTGTCTACATTCCATGTCCAAAGCGCAACACCCGCAGCCTTGATGGCACTACGCAGCTGCTCGGGGTTCCACTCGGGCTGGTCGAGGGGCTGGTGGTACGTCACCGCTTTTTCCGATCTCAGAGGGGGCGATCGCTCACGCAGAATGCCACTCCATATATAGGAACGATGTTCGCGATCTGGTGAAAATATGGAAAGACAGGGCGTAGGCCGGCTCATGACAAGGCCTCTTCTGCTTTCGTTGCCTAGACCGCGTGTCGTTCGAGCGCTTCGCCGATGGCCGTGATCTACAGTCCCCAGGCTACTTCGACCTTAGCGAACTCCTTATTCTTGCCCCGTCTCAGTCAACCAAGACCCGCCGACACCTCTTTTTCCAACCATGGGATCGTTTTTGTGCACGTGTCACCGTCATTGTTCGGCTCGTCGCGCCGGCGGCGGCCGCTGTCTTCGAACGTGTGGCGCCCCGCGCCATCCCGTAGCCGCCCACAGAAGCCCCGCTGCAAGACCGGAGCGTTCGAACATCGCTGCTTGCCCACCGCCTTGCTCGCTTGCTGCGCTTCGTCAAGCCCGTCAACGCAGGATCGGAAGCGGGCCCAACGACAGCAATGATGCTGTCCCGATGCTACAGGCTCCCCAAATTGTAACCCGACCCATGTCCAGCGTTCTCTTGAAAGCTGGATGCGGGATTGTTGCGGACCCTAAAAGTTACGATCGTAAGACGATTGCTGGGACGAATAACCGAGCCCTACTGTTCAGCGTGCATATCTGCCGTTAGTCTGAATTGTGTTCTTGGGACATGTCGCATTCACGGACGGTGCTGGCGCTAATGGTTAGGGATAGGACCGCCGTAAAGGCGCTCGCTGCAGTTCAAAAGCTTGCCAACATTGCTGCGGACCTGTTGCATCCACAGGTCAATGCGTCGTTGTCGAACGCCCGGCGTCCGGCGAGCCCGAGGTTCGAGGAGCACCAGCCGTGAACATCGCCTTGTGGTTAGTCTGTGCAGCAGCCCTCGGAATAGTGCTTTTCGGCGTTTGGGGAAGCAAAAGCCAAGCGGTAAGCCTCGAACAATGGGCGCTCGGCGGCCGTCGCTTCGGATCGCTTCTCGTTTTCCTGCTGATGGCGGGCGAGATCTATACGACGTTTACCTTTCTCGGGGCGAGCGGTTTTGCCTACGGCAAGGGTGGAACGGTCTTCTACATCCTGACCTACACATGCCTGGCCTTCGTATCGTCCTACTGGCTGCTTCCACCGATCTGGCGATTTGCGAGTGAAAAGCGTCTTTTATCGCAACCAGATTTTTTCGAGCAGAAGTATCAAAGTCCCGGGCTCGGCTATCTCGTAGCAATAGTCGGCCTGATTGCGTTGGTCCCCTATCTCATTTTGCAGCTGAAGGGACTGGGAATCATCGCCGAGACGGTATCCAACGGCCAGATACCCAGACCCGCCGCCGTCGTGCTTGGAGCAGCCGTGATGGCCCTTTATGTTATAGCATCGGGAATGCGAGGGTCGGCCTGGGCCGCTGCGGTCAAGGACGGGACGACGTGGATTGTCTGTGCTTTCCTTGGAATTTATCTCCCCTATCATTACTACGGCGGTATTGGTGCGATGTTCCAGCAAATAGAAATCGCCAGACCAGGTTTCCTGGCGTTGCCGCAGACCGGCGAAACAGTCGTCTGGTACTGCAGCACGGTCGCGCTTTCGGCTCTCGGACTTTATATGTGGCCGCACACGTTCTCCTCTGTATACACTTCGAAATCCGAGATCGCCTTTCGTCGGAATGCCGTCTTCATGCCCCTCTATGCAATGGTCATGCTGTTTGCCATGCTGGTCGGCTTCGCGGCTATCCTGCAGGTGCCCGGGCTACAGGGCGACGAGATTGATCTTGCCCTCCTCAAACTCTCCATCGCGACGTTTGATCCCTGGTTTGTTGGTGTGATTGGCGCCGCAGGTGTTCTGACGGCGATGGTCCCTGGCTCGACAATCCTTATCGTTGGCTCGACGCTGATCTCGAACAATCTATGTCGAAAGCTCTCACCATCGATGTCCGATGGAACAGTCACCACCTCTGCGCGCTTATCTGTCCTTTTGATTACCTTTGTGGCTGTATTCTTTACACTTGACGGCGGGGATAGCATCGTCGCCATCCTCATCATGGGCTATAGCATCGTTACTCAACTGTTCCCCGCATTGTTTGCCAGCCTCCTGCCGAAAAACCCTTTTACAAAGGAAGGGGCAATCGCCGGCATGATCGCGGGCGTTGGCACTGTTGGTGTGGTTGTTACGACAGGCTTGACGATTTCGAGCTTTTTTCCCGATGCTCCTGCGGCGATTAAACAGTTAAACACCGGTTTCATTGCCTTGAGCCTTAATGTCCTCGTCGCGTTCCTGGTGAGTGTCGTGACAGCTCAATGGCCAAGCACATCTACGCGGCTATCCTGACGGCGCTGAGTTCCAACGAGCAAGAACAGTCCGTCGCGGCACGATTTTCAGTTGCGCGCGCGTAAGGTCCATTTAACGACAGCGTCTCGACCAAACCTTCAGAAAATCTCGCTTCAATATCCCTCTCTCCATGCTAGGGTACAGCACGGCGGCTGACGCGTTGGTTTTCGGGGGAGATTAGAATGAGGCACCTGCTTGTCTTGATCTTGGTCGTTTCCGTTTTTGCCGGCAGCATTATATGCAATAGCGCTCAGCAGGTCTTCGGCTTGCCGCTATTCTTCGTGTGGAACGTCTTAAGCGTTTTTATCATCACCATCTTTATGTTGGTGATCTTCCTGCTCGATCCGAAGAACAACACACCCAGATAATTCATTGAGTATCCTAGGCGTCCGTCCCATCTGTCGAGGCTGGACTTTCTCTCAGGCGTACTTCACTTGGTGCTAGGGGCGGGGCCATCGGGCATTGTTGAAAAAGGACTGGAACGCCAAAGAAAGGCACGGGGCCGCGCGTCTTGTGGGCAGCAATCCCTGCCGGCCGCGCCACTATCAGCGCGTTGTTTCCATCCTTGGCCCCGCCCCCACCAAGTGCCCACCCGCCAGGACAGGTGATCAACGTCATCAAAAGCTGCGACGATTACTGCCGGAATACCTGGTCGCACGCCTCATGTGAAAGCCCCGCCTGAATTGGCGAGGTGACGACTGGCGTTTGAATTGCGGCAATAAGGCTGATTGCGGGGAGAAGTGGTTCCAAAGCGGTGTCGAACACTTTATCGACCCTTGAGGTCAGGATAGTTGCTTGAACACGCGGGTTTCTGATCGCCGAGCAAATCGCCTGGATTGCTTTTCTGCAAAGGTGATCTTCCACGTAGACCTCGACCTTTACGCACGGTACGAAGTCGGCGAAACATTCGATACCCCGGTAAGATGTAACAAGGCCGGCTGGCTCGAAGCACTCCTTGGCTTCCATGACGAGCAGATCGTCAATGGGATGGGCTTCCAGCGCTTCTCGGATCTCAATTAGCCTGAATGGAGGAACGATTGCCTCGATCCTAATCATGGTCATCTCCAAAAGAAAACGCGCTCAAAAGCACAAAGGATTTAGCGTGAAGCGGGCCCAGAGTGGTCAGTAGTTGGTGCAGTTTGCCTCGGCCCTTGTTGTGCTCGGGTTTCTTGCCCATGCACAGGGCACGTGCCTCTTGTCGTGCAGCGCTCATGCACAGACATTTCAGGCGACGGCAGTTGTGTTACAGGTGTCGGCTATGTCGTTTTAGTTAGCAGGAACTTGGTCGGCTCAATCGAGGGATGGCTTCCGCGGGCGAGCGCCGAGCGCTGACGCCAATCCTTTGCCGAGTGCGTCTCTGCGGCTGACCTCCCTCCGGCACAACTCAATAGAAATGGGTATTTTCAACTATAGCTTTTATATGAAAATCCTAATACAATGATGCTCGTATCTTAATCGGCGGCCATGGGAACAACCTCGCCGTCGGGGGCTCGTCCGAACCGATGTTTGCGACGGGCTCTCTGGGCAAAGCATTGGTAGACAAGCGAATTCTTACTCTCCGAATTACACCGCGGATTGAGTTTTCCGCACGCCTGAAACGCATGGTGCAAACTCAAGGGCTAAGATCGTCTCTTCAGTGACGGTCTTGAAGGAGGGATTTGATGCCTGCCACCGTTAGCATATGGGAAAAAGATCCTGCCCTGAACAGGCGCACAACTGACGCGATTCCGAAGCTGAACAACCAACCATTGGCGTTTCATTTCATCCCGGGGGCGCTTGGGTTCAGCGACAACATTGCAACCGCAGAGTTTCGCTACTGGAATGCTGCGTCGACCTTGAGAAGAGCCGCGGATTTTTGGGCGGCAAGCGCCCAACCACCTGCCAAGTGGCATGGCGGTCAAGTTCTCGACGTGTACGTCGACAGAGGAGTGGCATTGCAATCTGAGTATGACGGACAGTCGTTGAGTTTTTATCACGGTTCGCCTGCGGCACATCCGAACGTCGTTGTCTATTCTGGAGAAAGTCCTGATCTCCTTTGCCATGAACTCGGCCACGCCATTCTCGATGCGATCCGCCCGGAATTATACAGCCGTCCGGACTTGGAAACGAAAGCGTTTGCCGAGACCTTCGGCGACATGAGTGCCATTTTGTGTGCCTTGCAGGTACCCACATTTGTCTCAGCTCTACCGGCGGAAACAGGCAACAATTTCTGGAGCAATTCGAGCCTCTCGCGCATTGCACAGCAGTTCGGTGATGCTCTGCGCTTGGAAAAGCCAAATGACACCGACCCGGATTGCCTTCGCAATGCATGGAATGACCATCTGTATCGCGATCCTGCAAACCTAGATCACAGTGCACCACCGGGGGAGGTTGCCGCCAATGCGCACTCCTTCTCCAGGATACTGACCGGCGCGCTTTATGAAGCGCTTGCCGGAATGGTCAAGACCAAGGCAGGGAATGCTATCCCCACGCCCGACAATCTGCAGCAAGTCAGCAGAGACATGCGGGACATTCTGGTGGATGGAGCAAGAACGGTACCAATCGTTCCCCAGTTTTTCTATGCCAGCATCGCCGCGACCATGGTAGAGGCAAGCGCTAGGTGCAAACCGGTCTACCGAGACGTATTTCGCGACGCCTTCATCCGACGCGAAATTCTTCAAACGACCTTTGTCTGAGGGTTGGCGTCGGCTGGCGTCATTTCTCGTATAAATTGCTCTACACGTGACTATGGTGCAACTTTGTAGTTGCCGGTGCTGAAGGTTTAGCATAGCCTAATATAGAATGATGATGCCAATTTGAGGTGCGGCAGCAATCGTCAAGCGACTCTCCTGTCTGGCATTCGCCGACAGCATCGATGGACGACAATCCAGGTAGCGCAAAGTCGGGGTCATCAGTTTCACATCGCATACACACATCTATCCACTCTTCACATATGGGGGCACAGCATGGCATCCATGAAGAAAAGGTCTGGATCGCGTCTGCAACTAGCAGGACTCACAATCGGACTAGCCTGTCTTGGGCTGGCGGGTGTGGCGGAAGCTCAAACTCCACCCGGCTGCACCTATACTCTTGAGCGTGAATACCTTCGCACGGTGGTCAATCCGCCGCTCTCCGATCGGCAGGAGATCATGGATCTTTTGCACCGCTACAACTGGGCGCTTGACGACGCGAGCACTCAGGGCGTGGAAGCCATGTTCCTTGATGACGTGTCCTACGAATTGTGCACTGGCCGCGACCAGCTGCAATTGAAGAAAAACAAGGCCCAGCTGATCGAGTATCTTGATCAGATAAATGCCGTGATGGGGCTCATTAGCAAAAGGCGCCACATCGAAAGCAACACCCTGCTCAACCTCGTCGACAGAGATACGGTCGAAGGAAAGTCCACCGTCGTCGTAACCATCCAATTCACGGCAATTGAGACACCCGTGCTCGACTACACAGCGACGATGGTAACAAAATTCAAGAGAGACGGAGGCACGTGGAAGTTCGCGATGATCGTTCTCCTGCCCGATTCGCCGAGAGTAACCCTGAGCGCGCGCTGATATCGGGTTTGAGTGTCTCGCCCTCAATGTTCGGAGCCGGCGATGCGGCCTGTTGCTTATGGATTGGTCGTCCCGTTTGCCGCAGCCCTGCTGCTATCCGGCTTCGCTTTTTCAGCGTGGGTCGTCGACGCAAGCCAATCCGATCGCTTCGGCCAGCGCATGACGAACACCCCGCTCTTTGTGGCTTCAACCGAATGCAGAAACACCGACCGTTGCGACCGGATGACCGGTTGCGCGCCGCCTGTCCGCCCACCGGGGCCGCTTGCGGAAGCACTTCCCGACGACCGGGCACATCGACTGTATGTGGATAATCTCAGGGCCTTCCAGCTCTGCCGCCAGTTACTCCGCCACCCGACATCCGTTGACCAAGCTCCAATCCACTTGGTGGGCGCCACAGGCGCGAGCGCCGAAGCCGCTTCCTTTGCCGAGATCGCCAGCCGTTGGAACGGGGATTTTCTCTGGGAGCCTGCCTCTGCAAGCCGTGATATCATCACGAGATTTGGCGACGAAGCACGCGCGGTTTTTGGCCCCATCCCCGATATTGATTGTAGTAAGGAAGCCACAAGAATCTTGCCATTGGAGATCGATGGCAACATCGTCGACCTCAAACCAAATCCAGGCAGCTCAGGAAGCCTCCAGTTCGAACATCGCGATGCCGCCGGCAACATCGTCAAGTGGAGCACCGCAATCGCCAGCTGCGACAAGCCCTCGCTCGCAGGTAACGTCACCTATTGCGGTATGAATTCGCGCATTAGCCGCAAGGTGTCAGGAGCCGTGGAATGGGTCACGCTCTGCCGGAAATCCAGCCCGCATCTTGAGATCGATCCGGATCCCTACTGGCAGAAAGACAATCCGACATTCGCCCGGCTCGGGATTATCGGCTTCAACCGGGACAGCGGAGAAATCGTCTTCTTTGACGGTAGCAAGGAACGACCGCAGTTTGATTGGACACGAAGCTTCACCCCTCCAGGTGGCCGCTCCTATGGAGATGTCGGTGGTCGCGCTGCAGCCGCCACGCTCTATGATCCGACCTTTCAAATCCAATGTTCCGCATGCCACGACAACAAGGGCCCCTACGTCATCGCCCCTCATATCAGTCAAGCTCGGATCGGATACCAGGGAGGGGCTGCCGGACAAAGCGCCGCGGCCTTCAGCCTTGGCAGCTATATCCCCAAGATGCGGCGAGACGAGCGACTGCCATTCCGGGTCATCGGTTCCGATTACACTGCGACCTATGCAACTGAGCTCGCTCGGGCAAAGACGCTTGATGACCCGTCCGGAAGTTGCACGGAGTGCCACACACTGACAACGCAGATAACTGGGCAGCGCATTGCCGCCGATGCAGTTGGGCGGGCGCCACTGGTTACAAGCCCCACTTGGGCTCAAGTCGTCAGTCTTCGTGCGGAAACCCTGAAGCTTGGCGAGATTGACGCCCATCGAACGGCATGGGCTCGCCGATCGGGGGCGGGAAAGATCCATCCCTGGATGGTACCGCGCGATGGCAGCAACGTGGGTGAAATGGGGCCGGAGATTGGCGACAACGAATGGCGACAGCTGAGCGACTGCATCTGGGAGGCCGGAGGCGAAGAATGCGGTTATCGCCCACTCTTCACCGCCTGCCCGGTTCCCGGCACACAATCCGGGGGAGATGGCTCTGAACCCACTGACTTATCGTTATCAGTCCTTCCCTTGCCAAGACGCGAGGCGGGTGTAGATCGTATCGTGCGACTGAAGTGGAGCTATCTTAACGAATACGGCCACGTGCCGCAGCGCGATGATGTACGGTTCAACATCGCCATCAGATCGACGCCGATACCCCTGCTCGAAGAAGCTCCCCGGGAAAGCGACTATCCAACAGTCAGCGAAACCAGTGGAGACGACTTTGATACTGCCGTCGGCTACGTGGGCACTTCAGGACCAACAATGATTGTTGGCAACCTGTCCTACTTCGGCCACAAGCGATTTAGTGATCCGACGCCCAGCGTCACTGCGCGCGAGTACAGGGCGGATTTGCCGGCGAGGTGCAACAGGCGCTATCTTGCCCGCATACTGCCGAAGCGGTTTTGTTTCGACCAAAGCGGCCTGCGATACGCGCAACGAGGACAACTGATCTTCGCTGACGTCAAATGCGATTAGTGCGGGCTGCTATCTGGGCGGGGACATCGTCACCCTTAAACTCCGTACTTTATCGAAACTAACGCAAGGACTTATGATCGTCCGACTTGATTAAGCGAGCTTCTTAGCAGAACCTAGAGATGCTATCCTCTGCAAGCAGGGATACGCAAGAAGCGAGCGCGTGCGTCACCAGTTTGCTGGGAGCTTCGATGCAAGATGTCACAAAATGGCTGGAGGGGTTGGGGCTTGAGCGCCTCGCTGGCATATTCGCGAAATCGCAGATCGATGCCGATAGCTTGCGCATGCTGTCGGAGGAGGACCTTCGCGAGATGCAGATCCCCCTCGGCCCGCGCAAGAAAATCCTAGCAGGCATAGAACTACTGAAAGCCGACGATGCGGCGAGGTCATTTGCGACATCAGCCGAGCGGCGACAGCTGACCATACTTTTTTGCGATCTGGTCGACTCGACCGGATATGCCACGCGTCTTGACCCGGAAGATTTCACGCGATTGACGAAGGCCTATCTCGCCAAATGCACAGCTGCCGTCCGGAGCCATAACGGCATCACAGCCAACTACATCGGCGACGCTTTTCAGGCCTTGTTCGGCTACCCGATTGCCGAAGAGGATGATGCTGAACGGGCACTAGAGCTTGCCTTCGACATTCTTCGGCTCGTTCCCGAAATCGAGGTGCCCGGCGGTCCGCCCATGCGGGTGCGTATCGGGATCGCCAGCGGCGTGGTCGTCGTCGGCGACTTTGTCGGAGCGCCGGCCGGCGTTTCGACGGTCGCACTCGGTTCGATCCCCAACCTCGCCCAACGGTTACAGACCATCGCAGAGCCCCAAAGCATCGTCACGGATCAACGGACATATGATGCCTCCGCAGGCGCCTTTGAGTTTACAAACCTTGGTTCCCATGCACTGAAGGGCTTCCCTAGCGACGTCCAGGTCTGGCGAGCCGATCGGCCAAGAATTCTCGAAAATCGTTTTGCCAAAAGACGGGAGCTGACTGAACTCGTAGACCGCCAAACAGAGATTGCAAGTTTGCTCGCACTTTGGCAGGAGGTGATCGCGCGCAAGCGCGGACAGGCGGCAGTGATTGTCGGCGAACCCGGCATCGGCAAATCGCGCCTGATATTCGAGGTCCAGAGGCGCATCCCCCGAGGAACCTATCTGACCTTGCAGTGCTCCAGCACTTATTCCAACAGTGCACTCTTTCCCTTTCTCACACTTCTCAAACGCTATGCCGGCATAGACGGCAGCGACCCGCCGGAAATCGCTACAAAAAAGCTCGAAGCCGTCCTCGCGTTGAGCAAAGTTCCGATTTCCGACTCGCTGCCGGTATTCGTGGAGTTGCTGGCCATCGACCGGAGCCGCAACTCAAGTGATGTGCGCCCCTCTGCCCACCATCGCGCGCTCTCCCATCGAATAATGATTGACTGGCTGCATCACCTCTCCCAAATCGGCCCCGTATTACTGTCGATCGAGGACGAGCAGTGGATCGATCCGTCATCACGGGATTTGCTCGAGGCCCTGATAACAGAAGCGTCCCCGGTTCCGATCCTGATCTTGATTACCTCGCGCAAGCCGTGGCAGCGGACTGGAACCGGCATTGCGCTGCGAGAAATTGGTTTGGAACGTCTCAACGACGCCGATGCGCGGATCCTCGTCAAAAATCTGGTGGACGGGCGTGAGCTTGCCGACGAAACAAACGTCATGCTTCTGGAGAGGGGCGAGGGAGTACCGCTTTATGTGGAAGAGTTGGCACGAGCAGTTTTGGAAAGCGGACTGACCTTCGACGAGCCCGAGCGGAGCCCGCACCAGTCCGCCATCGGGGTGCCAAGCTCGATCCAGTCGTCGCTTTTGTCACGTCTGGACAAGATCGGGCCCGGCAAAGTGATTGCGCAGGTGGCCGCAGTGGTCGGACGTGAGTTCGATCTCCCGGTTGTCTCCCATCTATGCGGTCTTGCACCGATTGACGTGGAGCCGGTGCTGCAGCGGCTGGTAGAGGCGGGATTGGTAACGCGGCAGACAACCGCTGGAAGACCTCACTATGCGTTCACACACGCCCTCTTGCAGGAGGCCGCGCGCGAAAGTCTTCTGCGGGAGCGACGCCGGGAGCTTCACGGCGAAGTAGCCCACGCCATCGAAGCTATGAACCCGAAGCAGGCAGAGGAGCATCCCGAGGTATTGGCTCAGCATTTTGCTGAAGCCGGTCTTTTCGAGGATGCAGCAGAAAGATGGCTCGCTGCAGGTCTCAATACAGGCAGGACCTGGGCGAAGGTGGAGGCAGCGAACATGTTCGCTAACGGTCTCGCGTGTCTTGCCAGGAGCCCGCCATCTCCAAAACGAGACCGAATGGAAATGCAGCTTGATCTTGAGCGAGGTGACGTCCTTTACGCAACCTTTGGCCATGTCACCGCTGCAGGTAGTGCTGCCTATCGAAATGTCATCCGCCTGAGCGAGAAACTTGGTGACGTGGAAGCGCCGATACGCGCCCTAGACGGTCTCTTCGGTACAGCACTTAATTCGGGTCGTTTCGCCGACGCCGAGTGGGCGGGCAACGAGCTGCTGGCAATAGGAAAGGCACGCAACAGCCTTAAGGCGCTTGTCCTCGGAATGCAGTTCCGCGGCATGTGCCTTTTTTCGCAAGGCCATCTGCAACAGGCCCGCGACTACCTGGAGCAAGCTCTCCACCACGCAGATCAAGCCGATGAAATTGGCAGCGACTTTCCTAGCATGGCTATGCTTTATTTGTCGTGGACCTTGCAGGTGATGGGTGACGAAGCAAGGGCAACGGAGCTTTATACCGCGGCGGAGACCGACGCGCGCAGACATTCTCCCTACAGGCTCGCCGCTTGCCTTGGGAATTGCTGTATCCTTTATGCCCTTCGTGACGACTTCCGACCGCTCCAGAACAAGCTCGATGAGCTGTCCACGCTAGCCCGATCAAACGGCTTTCGCATGTGGACGAACGTTGCCTCGTTCTTCCAGGGTTGGATCATGGCGCGGGGCGACGGCAATCCGCTTGGCCTCGAACAGATGCAGACGACCTGCACCAATCTCGGTGAACAAGAGATCGACAAGACCTGTTATCTCGGTCTGCTTGCGGGTTGCTATCTACAAATGGGCGATGTGAAGCAAGCCGCTATAACCCTGAACGATGCCCTGACACAGGTCGAGCACACCGGTGAAAACTACTTTACGGCAGAGCTTCTCAGGTTGCGAGGCGAGGTCGAGGTTCGCTTGGATCGAGACGACAACGACGCTGAGCACTACTTTCAGAGAGCCCTCGCCTTTGCCCGCAGGCAAGGCTCAGTGACTTGGGAGCGGAAAGCGGCGGTTAGTCTCTCTAGCCTAAGTTCGAGTATTTGAGTATGGGTCGGCGGCAGTTGCTCCGGCCCAGTGTTTGCGCCGGCTACCGGCTCCAACTATTTGCGTCAATCCAACATAATTAGCCGGCTCAACAATAAAAATTAGAATGCGAGGCCTCCCCGCTGCCGGAGGCGCGCGCTTGAAACTCGCGTATCAATCGCCACCTAGAAGATCCCTTACCCGCCGCGCCAATGCATCAGCCGCGAATGGCTTCGTCATGACCTGCATCCCTGGTTCCAGGTGGCCATGATTGAGGACCGCGTTTTCCGCGTAGCCGGTAACGAAGAGTACGTTGAGATCCGGCCTCGTTTGGCGCACCGCATCCGCAAGCTGACGTCCATTCATTCCATTTGGAAGGCCAACGTCCGTCACAAGGAGGTCGATGTCGGGACGGGCGTTGAGAACCTTCAGGGCCGAATGTCCCTCGCTCGCCTCCAGGACTTCGTAGCCGAGGTCCTCCAGGATTTCGACTGTCACCATCCTCACCAGGGGCTCGTCGTCGACCACCAAGATGGTGTTTTCTCCCGCTGATGACGGCACTGGTCCGGTATCAAGGGGCATCATTTCCACATGGGTCTCCGTGGTATGGCGCGGCAGGTAGATGCAGATCATCGCCCCCTTCCCGACCTCGGAGTATATTCGTACCGTCCCACCTGACTGGCCCGCGAAGCCGTAGACCATGGAAAGTCCGAGGCCAGTGCCCTGCCCGATCGGCTTCGTCGTGAAAAAGGGATCAAAAGCCCGGGCAACCACGTCCGTTGGCATGCCCGTTCCAGTGTCGCTGACGCAAAGGGAAACATATTGGCCAGGAGGCAGGCCCCGTTGAGCCGCAGCACGTTCGTCGAGCCACCGATTCCCTGTCTCTATGGTCAACCTGCCACCATCGGGCATGGCGTCGCGCGCATTAATACAAAGATTGAGAAGGGCGTTCTCAAGCTGGCCTGTATCGACGAAAGCCGTCCATAGCCCGCCTGCGCCCACTGTTTCCACGGAGACGCCCGGGCCGACGCTTCGGCTTATCAGCTCTTGCATGCCTGCAACGATCTTGTTGATGTCCGAAGGCTTCGGGTCTAGCGTCTGTCGCCGCGAGAATGCAAGAAGCCGTTGTGTCAGAGCCGTTGCCCTCTTCACCGCTCCTTGCGCGCCGGTCATGTAGCGGTCGATATCGCCGATGCGACCCTGCGCAAGCCGGGTCTTCATAAGCTCGAGCCCACCGCTGACGCCCGCAAGTATGTTGTTGAAGTCGTGCGCCAAGCCACCCGTCAGCTGACCAACAGCCTCCATCTTCTGGGCCTGGCGAAGGGCCTCCTCTGCTTGCAGCAGAGCAGCTGTCCGCTCTTCAACCCGTTGCTCCAGCGTCTCGTTAAGCGTCCGCAAGTCAGAAAGCGCTCGATCTCGCTCCGCCTCGACGGCACGTCGCTCCTCTATGTCAATCAGAACACCGGGAAACTTGAGCGGGATGCCATTGGCATCGAGTTCCACCTTTCCATTGGCTTCGAGCCAATAATATTTCCCATCTGCGCGGCGTGTCCTATAACGGTGTGCGTATGGACCACCCCGTTTCAAAGCCTCGTCAATCGCATTCGACAGAGGCCCCTGATCGTCGGGGTGAACCATTTCGACGATCTCTGCTAGCCTCATGCCCGCTCGTCCCCGAGCCGGATCGATCCCGAAAGCAAGCGCAAAACCCTCGTCGACGGAAACCCGGTCAGAGGGGACGTCCCAAAACCATGTCCCAATGATTGCACCGGCAGACATTGCGAGCTGAACGCGCTCCACATTGTACCGCGCATTGCTTTCACTCTCGCGCAGCGCAGCCTCTGCCTGTTTCCTCGCCGTTATGTCACGGAACAGAACGGCCACCTGTCGCAGGCTTTCAGGTTCGATGCGTGTTGCGGATACTTCAATACTGCGTCCAACCGAATGAAACTCCTGCTCAAACCGCACTGCTTGTCCGGTTCTCAATACCCTTCCGTAAGTCTCCAACCAGACATCAGCGTTAGCCGGCTCTATTTCTCGAAGCTTTTTGCCGACGATATCGGAAATTCCCGTATGTCGCTCATACCCGGAATTAGCCTCCAGATGAATGTAATCACTTAGGGGACCATGCGGCCCGTCAATAAATCCAATTATGCAGAAACCGTCGTCGATCGCCTCGAACAGAGTGCGATATCTCGTCTCGGCTCGCACCAAGGCATCTGTCGGCAACGGTTTACCGACCTCTCCCTCCATTGAATGCAAAGCTGTCAAGCGCTTCAGTTCCTCTTCAAGCTCCTTGCGAGACAACGAGTTGATGTCCGTGGTCACTTCCAGACCTTTCTCTCTAATGTCGTAAGCCTTGTCGCCGGCGCGGCCAATGGGTCGCATCCGTGGACGCGAAAGGAGGATCGCGGTGATGTCGAGCGATCAGGGTATACGACCGATCGACGCGGCTGGATCCCAAGCCCCCTCGCTTGGCGGACACTGGTGTCGCCGTTCCCGTTGGCGTGGAGCGAATTGTTTGGTGCCAAGTCAAGACTCGCGGCAAGCCCTGCACGCGGGCGTCGCTTTTCCAATGGCCCCGCGCAGGGTGCCGGTGCCGACTGCAACTGGGAGATTGGCGGGTTTACCCGCCCAAAGCTATCCCCGACGCGCGGTACAGCTTTTGAATAACGGTGCCGTGACTTCATTCGGTGCCAGATGGTTCAAGGGCAGCAGACAGATCTTGTACGCAGCATTCAACAACCAAATCCGGTTTATCACCCCGCTCGCCCGAACGGTTCGTCAGATGTGAATTTGGTCTACCTTGCCGCATATTCCTCCGCCCCTCCGGTGTCCCACGCCCAAACCCGGGCTTTGAACCTCGAGGTAATCGAGGGAAGTCTCGGATTCAGCGAAAGATCATAAATGATACTTGGCCGAGGCGACTTTGGCGAAATAGGGCGGTGAGGGAGGGCGGCAAGTTCGCGACTGGAAAAACAAGATAGCTTGATCCAGGCTGATCCTGTCGCATGCATCCAGAAGAATCCAACGGGGCTCGAGGCAGATTTTTCGACCACCCCTGGAGAAGCGATACCGAGTAGGCGGGGCAAAATCGGTGGGAGCACGTTAGTCGTTGAAGGCGACGGTCTGATTGTAGGGATCATCCCGAGCTAATCGGACGGGCGGAGGGAAACCAGCTTGCAACTGCGGCTACATGACAGACACGGCGGCAAGTGGTCGAGGCGTGCCTCGTCGGATTCACGAACATTCGCTCGCTCACGCAGCGCTTCTTGATTAATTGCAGGACATCGCGAAACGCTCTATTTTCTCTTGCAGGGTGCCTCGACGAGCCGGGACTGGGCATGCCGTGCCGGACTGCTTCGGTTTCCGCACCAATCCCGTATGCCGTTCGACGGGACGATCCAGGAGGAGAGGTACGATGGGCGAAACGACGCCGGACAACATCATGCAGCTCGGCATGGGGTTCT
Source organism: Hyphomicrobiales bacterium (assembly GCA_900466605.1). Classification (GTDB taxonomy): domain Bacteria; phylum Pseudomonadota; class Alphaproteobacteria; order Rhizobiales; family Rhizobiaceae; genus Rhizobium. Next base: position 109,551 of record UBMU01000012.1, on the reverse strand, counting down.
GGGCCTCCAAAGCCATGCTCAGTGCGGTCGAGCTCGGCGTCTTCACCGCGCTCGCAGCCGGCCCGGCCAACCTGCCCGACCTGCAGGCGAGGCTGCAACTGCATCCCCGCTCGGCCCGCGACTTCCTCGACACCCTAGTGGCCCTGAAGCTGCTCGAACGCCAGGACGGCCGCTATCGCAATGCCCCTGATACAGACCTCTTCCTCGACAAAGCCAAGCCCTCCTATATCGGCGGCATCCTCGAAATGGCCAATGCCCGGCTCTACGGTTTCTGGGGCTCGCTGACCGAAGCCCTGCGCACCGGGGAGCCGCAGAATGAAGCCAAGCACAGCGAAGACTTCTTCGCCGCGATCTATTCGGAGCGGTCGCGGCTGCGCGGGTTCCTCGAGGCGATGAGCGGGATCAGCGCCGGTGCGGCGCAGGCTATCGCCGCGCGGTTCGACTGGTCGAAATACACGACCTTCGTCGATGTCGGCGCGGCGCAGGGCATGGTGCCGGTGGTGATTGCGCAAGCGCATCCGCATCTTCAGGCCATCGGCTTCGACCTGCCCGCCGTGCAGCCGATATTCGATGAGTTTGTCGCCCGGCAGGGTCTCGCTGACCGTATCCGCTTTCAAAGCGGCAACTTCTTTGACGGCCCGATGCCGAATGCGGAGGTGATCTTGATGGGGCACATCCTGCACGACTGGGATCTTGCCGAGAAGAGGATGCTCTTGGAAAAGGCCTTTGCCGCGCTGCCGAATGGCGGAGCCGTGATCGTCTACGATGCCGTCATCGATGACGAGCGCCGCTTAAACGCTTTCGGCCTGCTGATGAGTCTGAACATGCTGATCGAGACCCGCGGCGGGTTCGACTACACCGGCGCCGACTGCCAGGCCTGGATGCGCGACGCCGGTTTCGTGGCCACGCGCGTCGAGCCGTTGCTGGGGCCGGACTCGATGGTGATAGGCTTCAAGCCCAACTGAGCGGAAACCGCGACCGACCGCGGCCGATGTTCCGCAAGATCGACAAAGGATGCAATGTCGATCGCCTGGCGCTTACGCGGTGGATGGCGTCGCGTCACTCTTGAATTGAACGAGGTTCTCGATGGAGAGAAACCAAGTGGGCTACCAGCGCGGAGCAACTGGACGCCGGCTGAGGTCGCCACAAGTCTATGGAGCCTGAATCTCCCGGCGTTGACTTGCACGATACAGCAAAATGGCTGACATCGTAGAGACCGGCGGACGTAGGGCGCGGCCGGAAAATGGCAATCAATCGAACTCAGCCATCCCCATTCACCTCGGACCCCGGTTTCCCCTCGGCCCTTCGGACCTGATTCTCGTAGAAAGGCAAATCACTGAAATCGTCTGGGGTCGTCGATCAAACGGAAGTAAACGACGGTTTCATTTCCGTCACTCGGCCGCCGTGTCGCCGGGCCTTCAGTGCGGAAAGTGGACTGACTCGAAGCGCCTAGAATGTCGAGAGTTCATCTCGTTTCTTTATGATCGAAATCGCGATCTGACGCAACTCCCACCCGATCGACCCACAATTTTCTCTCCGCTACTGCCCAAAGGATATTGGTCGCTCCCCGAGCGCGCTCGCTGCACGTACCAAACGGTGACTGTAGCCAAGACATCGCCCCCTGCCCTATTGACCTACCATGCACCGCGTGACGTCAAAGGCAAACCATAACGCCGCAAGGCCCGCCAAGAGATAGCAAAATAGATCATCTGGAAGGCTGGTACAGCGACATAGCCATCTTATCGGTACCTTGAGCCGTCATTTCTGGGAGTAATGAAACCGCTGCATCCAGTATCGGTCCATGGCCGCAGGCGCCAGGTGCAGGAGCCAAGAGCGGCCACGACCCACGAGAATCGTCGATTGGGTCGGCGCCATCGCCGCCGGCATTTTTTTCGATTTGCACCTTCAGCTATCGAGCGGGCAAGAACCGATGTCGGAAATTCTGAGCTAGTATCCCACTAACTGTGAGATCATAACCGCCCTACCCGCCTAACGTCACCAGTGCTAGGTGCTTCGATCCGCTCACGAACCTTAAGTCCAGGGGATCCGCAAGATCCTTGCCAAGCGATCAAAGGCGCCTCCGCCTATGCGCAAGGCCAAATGCACCAACTCACTTGTGTTGGGCACAAGCATGGCAAAATGATAAGCGTTGGAGGCTCCAGCGTAGGAGGCGTTAGCAGCTCGCTTAGGAGGTTGATCGGTCCGACAGGATCAGGTAGCGCGTACGCACAACTCAACGCGCCAAATGACATTGTCAGCAAATTCTAAATAAATCCTGAAAGGAACATCCGTTGGAATCCGATACGATCACTATCGAAAGCCGCAACGATTTTGCCCAGTGGGCCATTGAGCGCGCCCGGGCGATTGTCGCTGAGCAAGGTGGGAACCTGGCTATTGCTGCCCGCGATATGGATGAGAAGGCGATCGCGACAAGTGGCAATGCGCTCGGTGCCGCAATCGCAGAAGCCCTACTCGAGGTCTTTGACGGCCTCGTCCCCGAAGAAGCCGAATAGACGCGTTGGTGGGCCGGAACCAACATGCCGATTCCCTTGGAAAACTGAAACGCTTTGATTGAAGCTTTTCGCATTGTCGACGAAGCTGCCCTTTGAATAGGAGAGCCGTTCCCCAATGCAATCGGGCCTTGCGACGATTACCATAGCCGACGAAGGCCACAGTGAACACGTGGCCTTCGAACTCTCCGACCGGTCAGGCCTCCTCTTTGCGCGTCAGGCGTTGTTGGAAAAGGCAAAAAGCGCCGAGGAAGTTCACCTCTCGCTTTTGACCGCGAAATCCGAGCACCTCATCCGTGGCAACGTAGACGCAAGCTGCGCAAGTTTTTCAGTTCTGCGCGACCTTGGTCGCTCCTAGACCACCATTCCGCGCCGCCCGCGTGCCCGTTCTCCACTTCCCTAGGCGACATTCGCAAAACCTCCCCCGCCTATCGACCTTGTAGGGAGGCGTTTCGCCGGGATGCTCCGTTTCCCGGATTTGGGCAGTAAGGCTCCAAAGCGCCGCGTAAGTGAACAATATGGGCGTGCAGGCGACCGTCACTCCTGCGGACAACCGGCGTCTTCTGGATGAAACACCTGATAGCCGCCTCATTCGCCTCCAGTTCCACCTGGCGGCGGCAAAACCGCTGCAACGGCATCTCCGGACAAGGATGCGGCCCGCGCGTCCAACGAGCGAGCGCGCCGTCTGCCGAAACTCAACAACCAGTCCGGTCGCGATGCCTTTTTCAGTGGACAATCGGTCTTCCCCGCGCCGCTGACGGTGCGAATCTTTTGACAGCCGTGCAAACCTCCAAAATATCTTGGGAAATCAGAAGGTTGATTCTTTTTTTGCCGGCGGGCAGTGCAGTCAACAAAATTATCGAGCCTTCCGGCCAATGATCCGGGGTTATTAAGCTTCTGTTAACTAAAAACTTCTTGCGCACGCCAGAGAATCGCATCTAAATCACGCTTATGATGCAGATCGCTTGAGAAAAGCGTTATTCCGGAAAATGGCAAGATATGAACATGGCACCAGTCTTCATCGAAGACCTCGAGTTCGACAAGGAAATCCTTGAACAGGGCGAACTGATCTCTGACAAGCTGAACATGCTTCGGCTTGAACAGTACCCTCCGAATGCGATGAAGGGGCTGCGGCAGTTTTCGCTTGCCGAAGTTGCAGAATATCTCGGTGTCACACAAAATCACATCAAGAAACTCCATCTTGAGGGAAAGGGTCCAGCCCCCCAGGTGTCCAACTCGGGACGGCGATCCTACACCGCCGAGCAGATGATGGAGCTACGACGCTACCTGGACAAACATGGCCGTTCCGATTTCAAGAAATATGTTCCCCATCGACGCAATGGCGAGGGCATGCAGGTCATCTCCGTGGTCAACTTCAAGGGTGGTTCCGGAAAGACCACATCGGCAGCGCACCTTGCGCAGTATCTGGCTCTAACGGGGCACAGGGTACTGGCTGTCGATCTTGATCCTCAGGCATCGTTGACATCACTTCATGGCATCCAGCCGGAACTTGACCGGAATCCTTCGCTCTATGAGGCGCTTCGCTATGATAGCGAGCGTGCATCAATCAAGGAGCTCATCCGCCCGACAAACTTTCCAGGCCTCGACATTGTTCCTGCAAACCTTGAGCTTCAGGAATACGAGTACGAAACGCCGCTCGCCGCATCCAGCAAGAACCAACAGGAAGGCAAGCTGTTTTTCACCCGCATCTCAAATGCTCTCAAAGAGGTTGATGACCGCTATGATGTCGTCGTCATCGACTGCCCACCGCAGCTTGGTTATCTGACGCTAACAGCACTGAGCGCCTCTACCGCAGTGCTTATCACTGTCCACCCCCAGATGCTGGACGTCATGTCGATGAGCCAGTTTCTGTTGATGCTCGGCGGCATCCTGGAATCGATCAAGGGAGCAGGGGCCTCGGTAAAGCTCAAATGGTTCCGGTATCTCGTGACCCGCTATGAACCGACTGACCAGCCGCAGGCCCAGATGGTTGGGTTCCTGCAGGCACTCTTCAACAAACGAATGCTGAAGCACCAGATGCTGAAGTCTACGGCGATCTCGGACGCAGGGATTACGAAACAGACCTTGTATGAGATCGAGAAGTCGCAATTCACCCGATCGACCTATGAGCGGGCAGTCGAAAGCCTCAATGCGGTGAACGGAGAGATTGTTTCGTTGATCCATGGGGCATGGGGACGAAGATGAGCTTTTTGACAGCCGTGCAAACGACAAGAAAGTTGATTTCTTTCAGGGAGATGAACACCAAAAGCGGAGGCGGAAATGGCTAGAAAGAACCTCTTTGCGAGCATTACGGCGACGCTGGGCGACGATGTCGACCGCGGCGCCGTTCCTGCATCCGAAGCGCGCGCTTCCTACACTAGGCGGGGGGCGTCGCGATCGATGATCCAGTCCCTCGATGAGCTGGCTGAGACGTCGATGCGCGTCCTGGACGGCGAGGCGGTCATCTCAGTTGATCCGAACGATCTCGATGGCTCGTTTGTGGCCGACCGTATTGGAGACGATGACGAGGCCTATGAGGGCTTGAGAGAAGCCATTCGCGTATCCGGCCAATCAACGCCTATTCTTGTGCGCCCTCATCCTACCGACGACGGTCGCTACATGATCGTTTTTGGTCACCGGCGGGCACGTGCCGCTCGAGAACTCGGCCTGAAGGTGCGTGCAGTCGTAAAGCCGCTCGCCGACATTGAGCACGTGATTGCCCAAGGCCAGGAAAACACTGCTCGAGCGGATTTGACCTTCATCGAAAAGGCAGTCTTCGCCAACAAGCTTCAGCGAAGCGGAATGTCCCGGGACGTCCTGAAATCAGCGCTGACTGTCGATGACAGTCTACTGTCGCGCATGCTCTCGGTCGCCGAAGTCGTGCCCGACAGCGTGCTGGACGGTCTTGGGGCGGCCAAGGGAGTAGGCAGAGACAGGTGGGAGGAGCTCAAGAAGCTGGTCCTCAATCCGGCGGTTGCAGAACGCGCCCGCGAAGCTGTCCAGGAAGAGGGCTTTCTCGCTTGTCAGACGGACGAGGCAAGATTTCTGTTCCTCCTGTCCGCTCTGAAAAACTCAGGAGCTTCCAACCGCCGTGTAAAACAAAAGCCCGCAGCAACAGCCTGGACGCCAGCCGACCAGTCTGTGCGCGTGCTTGCGACACCAAAGGCGAACGGTATGCTCATGGAGTTCGGTAATCCAAAGGGAAAAGCTTTTGGACATTGGCTCTCCAGCAATCTGGAGGACCTCTTCGAGCAGTATTCGAGATCAATAGAGAAACAGCAAACGGGAGATTGAACAGCAAAAGAAAAAGGCCCCCTCAACGTTGCCGCCGTGGAAGCCTTCCTCTGATCTAGACACCCAGAGAATCGCACTTCCTCGAATCACAGTCAAGAGTCTTTGGCACCGTTTTTGGTGAGCAGGTTTCTTTTGCCTTCTTAAAGGTGAAGAAAAATGCAAGGTGAACATGTAACGACGCCTTTTGGGCGGCGGCCGATGACGCTTGCCCTCGTGAAAAGGCAGACCATCGTGTCCGAAATCAAGCAGGGCACATCGATAAACAAATGGAGGGTCTTTCGGGACGTCTCCGAAGCAAAGCTCTCACTCGACCTCAAAGACCGAAGTCTGGCAGTTCTTGACGCACTTCTGAGCTTTTATCCCGACAACGAGTTGAAACAAGATGCGCAACTCGTTGTGTTCCCTTCGAATGCGCAGCTCGCGCTCCGTGCACATGGGATCGCCGGCGCAACGCTTCGTAGGCATTTGGCGCTGCTCGTTGATGCAGGCCTCATCGTGCGCAAGGACAGTGCCAACGGCAAACGATACGCCCACAGGGGCAGGGGAGGGGAGATTGAATCCGCCTTCGGATTTGACCTGGCGCCGCTTCTTGCACGCGCTGAAGAGTTCGCAGCGATCGCCAGAGACGTTGTCGCCGAGCGAGCCGCAGTGCGTAGAGCCAGAGAGAATTTCACGATCTGCCGCCGCGACGTCCGAAAGCTGATCGCTGTGGCTCTCGACGAAGGCCTTGAGGGCGACTGGGCATCCATTGAACAACGCTACGCTAACCTCGTAGGAAACCTCCCACGCTCTGCATCGATCAAGGAAATTGGTCTCGTGCTTGAGGGTATGCGGATTTTACACGCCGAAATCACCAGAATCCTGAAATCGCATCGCAATTTCGATTTTATAGGCACCAATGATGCTCACAGTGAGCACCACACACAGAGTTCTAATACTGAATCTTATTTTGAATCTGAACGTACCATCCAACCATCACAGGACCGGGCAAATGAAACCGTGGACCTCAATGCAGACAAGCCTCAGTCACTACCACTTGGATTGGTTCTGAAAGGTTGCACAAGCATTGGTGCTTATGGACCAGGAGGCATGGTTGGCAGTTGGCGAGATCTCTTCAGTGCAGCTGTTATTGTTCGAGCCATGCTAGGCATCAGCTTACCGACGTTCGAAGATGCCTGCCACGCCATGGGCAGGGAAAATGCTGCAGTTGCAGTCGCCTGTATTCTTGAACGCGGGCACTTCATCAACTCGGCAGGCGGATATCTTCGCGACTTGACACGTAGGGCACAAAGGAAGGCGTTCTCGCCCGCACCGATGTTGATGGCTTTACTACGTTCGAACTCAGCTGGTGGGGCTGCTCACTCAACCGCGTGAGCTTTTGCCTCGTCACCTGTCTAAGAGATTTTGGCGCCATGACAGAGGCGGAGGAAAGACAGGATAAGCCGATGCGCCGGCAATTTGATCGGATAAGGAAAACCCAAGGGAGATCTGGAACGGTGTTTGGAACGAATGGCAGCATATGTCTGCCCAGAACATCGCTAGAATGGATCTCTTTATGGCAACGCAGCGTTCGTCCTAACGAGGCGCACTTCAGGCGTGGATACAATGCAACGGAAGTAAGTGCCTTGTTTGCTTCTGCAAATCCCGGCATCTCCAGGAAGCAGAACTGGTTACGAACTCATGCAACGGTTGGAATACTTCGGCAATGCGTCAAGCTCTGCATAGCCGGTGTGCAAGGTAAAGATCCTGTCGAACCGTCGACGCAGCCCATTGGCAGCCTGTGGTGAAGGCTTTTGCTTCCAGACTTTGAGCGCCTTGTAGAAGCGCCAGATAAGATTGCGAACCAGAGCGACCGATTTCACCTGTTTCGGTTTTGCTGGCATCAGCTTTTGCAGGAGGCGCTCGCTGTGGACCCAGCACAAAGCGTGATTGCCGACACGAAACTGGCCGGCATCGTCGGAAATGATCACCATATCGCCCACAAGGCCGTGATGGCGGATGGAACCCCAAATGCCTGCCTCCCCTAGAATGCGGATTGCAGCCTTGTCGAAGATGTCGACGCCCTTTCCTGCTAGGTATTCCAGAAACGGCACCTGGTTACAGAAACGCTGTGGTGCAAGTGTCCGCAGCCGGGCAGTCACGACCGGATCGGCACGGCTTTTGTGCAGATAGTCGAATGCCGCGTCATTGAGGACATAGTCATGATAACTGCCGCGCAGTAGCGATAGGAAGTTCAGCCGCGATTTCGACGCCGTCGTACGGAAGGCAGTAAAATGATCGCCGCCAATCTGTGTGGTGTAGAAGTTATCGTGAGCGTGACGAGCGCCGGTGTCGTCGACTGTGACATAAGGTGCAGACACCATGCCGGCATGTAGCACCGCCGCATCCTCGGCGACAAAACCATCCAGTTCCTTGGTCAGAAGGCGCACGACCTGGCGCTTCGATATGTCGACACCGATGTCGTTCAACAAGGTCGTCAGGCGCCCGGTGGTCACCTGTCCCTGGGCATGCAGCATCAGGCAAAGCCGCCTAAGGTTCGGACCACAACCGCCTACGGTGCCCTGCGGCAGCGATGCAATAACCGTCCTGCCGTCCGGCGTGATCCAGCATTCGCGCCGATAGTGCACGAGCTCGGCCGTAAGCACCACGTCGCGTACAAAGCAGCTTTTATATCCTTTGAAACGCGAGCCAGCCGGAACACTGACGCGCAAAACCTCTTCTCGGCTTGTTCGCTCGACATCGCGCTTCGGGCCACGCGGCGTCTTCTTGCCAGGCTGCTTGTTGCCCGGCCTGCCATCCGTCGCCTTCTCCATGCCGGAGGGGCGAAAGGGCGGGCGTGGCGGCAGGTCCTTTAACCGTGCGATCTCGTCGCGCAGCAACTGGTTGTCGACCTTCAGACGGGTGTTTTCCAGACGAAGTTCTGCGTTCTCTTCGCGGAGGTCGGCATTCTCTGCGCGAAGCTCTTTAACCTCCGCTGAAAGCGCTGTGACCTGATCAACAAGTCCAGTCACCAAGCTGCGCAGCGCATTCAGTGAAAGCGTGTCGGCATGCTCGGGCGACGGGAGCCGTTTCTTTGCCATCCCCGGAGCGAATCATGATTTGCCCCGTCTTAGGAATCCCTGCGCCGACCGACAGGATTCCGCGCGGCAATTTATGCACACTTTTATAAGCGAGCGCTAAAATGGCGCCACCGATTTTGCCCCGCTTACGCCAAAGCCCAACGAAGAACGAGGGAGACCACCGGTTTCCAATCCCATCGGCATCGATGGCCATTTCTCAAATAGGCAGGAAACTAGGTCATTTGAACCGTGACACAACAAAGGGATCAATTGCGATCCTCCCACCGCCGAAGACAACCAATGCAATCGCCATCGCAGCCCAGGGCAGATGGAAATTCGCCCAGCCATCTGGAATAGTGAGCTGAATGATGGCCGTCATCACCAGCAGGCCGAGGGCAGCAAAGCGTGTGGCTAGTCCAAGGATCAGAAAAACCGGCAGGATTAGTTCGCCGATCCCCGCAGCAGTCGCCATCGCCAGTGGAAACGGATAAGGGATCTCCCTGCCAAGAATGTGGAGTTTGAACTCCTGCTCGAAGAGAAATCTTGCCCCTTGCGAAAGGGTCAGGAACCCGTCCCATTTCGTCATTCCCGATTTGAGGAAGGGAATTGCGAGCGCCAGGCGCAGGATCAGCAACGACAGTGAGGGGGAGACGGATGCGAGCAGGCCTTCGGTGCGCTTGATAAGGGCTACCCCAAAGCGATGGGAGGAAGTTGCTTCAGTCTTCATGGCACGTTTCCTTCATCCTGTAGGAGGGCGCTGAATGCACCGAGACTGACAAGGCCAATTAGCGCCGTGCCGAAATCAAATTCCGGGGCGGCGGCCAATGCTGCGTCCGCCGCTGCGCCAAGTGTGGCAGCGTTGAACAGAGAGGCCGCAAAGATTGCATCCTTCGGCGGAATTATGTGGACATTGACGGTCATCTCCGGTCGCCCAACCAATACTGTCTCGGGTCGTTTACCAACAACTGGCGTGACGATTTGCTGCTGGTGCGCGCTCCAGATGGAGCCAACTGGATAGCCTGAATGGATCAGGGATGATGATGAGTGCACGGCAAGCCGCAAGTCGGCGAGCCTTTCGGGTGCAAGGGCGGCAAGCTTCGCAAGGTCGAGTGGCTCTGTGTCCGCCGCGTGATAGGCTCGCATCGCCGCCGCCTCGATCCGGGCGACATCTGGCAGATAGCCCAGGTTGGCTACCGGCTCGAAACTGGCGATGAAATCCGGAAAGTCGGCGCCATACTCGAAAATCAACGGCGAGGCTGGTCTGTGGTCCTGGGCATAGAACCGCGCCATTACCGTGAAGAATTCCGTGCCAACGAGCCGCTCAGTCACGGGAAAGTTCTGCGTCAGTGCCTTGGTGAGCCCAAGGAAGACATTATTGCGGTAGACGCCAAACCGCGTGGCGTCGGGCACGCCGCTCGCGGTGATGATACCATCTGGTACCGCCCGGTCGGCGTACAGCAAGGCCTCGACAAAAGCAGTTTGACTTGTAGCGAAATCGAGCGTCATGCCATCTTGACCCGATGTTCGCTCCGTCGGAGTGTTTCTGCCATGAGAAACGCATCCGCACGTGCTGCTTCGGCCTGCAGGGTGGCGAAATCCGGCACATCGTTGTCCCATTCAATCAACGTTGGCAACGGGCCACTTCGCTGAAGGGTGTGCTGGTAGAGTGCCACCACATCACTCTTCACCCTCGAGCCATGGGCATCGATCAGCAGGCGATCGCCGACGGCATCGACCGTCTCGTCGTAGCCAGCAAGATGGATTTCGCCAACCAGCTCGACCGGAAAAAGTTCGATATAGGTGGCGGCATCGAGCCGGTGGTTCACCGCCGATACCATGACGTTGTTCACATCGAGCAAGAGGCCGCAGGCGGTCCGCTCGGCAATCGTTGCCAGAAAGTCGACCTCGTTGATTGTGCTGTCGGCAAACAGCACGTAGGTCGAAGGATTTTCGAGCAGCATTCGTCGCCCAAGCGTCTGCTGGGTTTCGTCGACATGGTCGATGACGCGCGCAAGGGTTTCTGGCGTGTAGGGAAGCGGCAACAGGTCGTTAAGGTAGCCTGTGGTGTGGGTCGACCAAGCCAGATGTTCGGAAAAGCTCTGCGGTCGGTAGCGATCGATCAGGCTGCGTAGCCGTTTGAGATGCGCCTTGTCGAGCCCATGGGCCGCGCCGATCGACAACCCAACGCCATGCAGCGAAAGGGGATAGTGGTCTGCGATGGCTTCCAGATAACGATGTGGCGGACCACCGGCTCCCATATAATTCTCGGCATGCACCTCAAAGAACCCGACATCCGGCCGTGTGGCCAGGATGGTTTCATAATGTTCGGGCTTGAGGCCAAGGCCGCCACGCGCGGGCAAGGCGGATAGTGCGGTTTCACAGGCGGGCATCGTGGCTTTCCTCTGTTCGTCTGACAACAGTGGCGGAGGCCCAAGCGACCGGGCCCCCGCCTTACAGTCAGCCTTTGAGAGGCTCCAGCTTGCCCATGTGACCATCGATATTCATGCTGGTGCAGGTGCCCGCCGGCACGGCCTTCCAGGAGTTGCCTTGGTAATCCATCGTGGAGGTACCAGCGCAGGTCGTGCCGGCCCCAGCCGCGCAGTCGTTCTGGCCCTTGAGCGCAATGCCATAGCATTTCTCGTTGCCGACCATTTTCTCAGCAGGTAACGGTGCTGCAAAGGCAACGTACGCAAGAGCGGTGGCGAGCGAGCCGGCGAGGGTAAGGGTGAGCGTCGAACGGTACATGGATCATCTCCTCTTGGAACTTCCGCGTGCCGTCATCGGCCGCGTAATTCTTTCTTCGGGCGGGCGGCGCGCACTGTTACATCCTGCGGCGAACACGAGTTCGTGATCGACGGCACCGCTTGGTTGGACAATATTTAAGGCGGCGCGTAACAAAGCAGCCAGTGCGCGCGTATTGGAGAGATAGGTTTGAGCGGCGACGCCGAAAATGAACTTGCCACGCTGCTGCGCGCGGCGATCTTAGGGGACGAGCGGGCCTATGCCGCGTTCCTATCGCGCACCGCCACGATTGTGCGCGGCTTAGCGCGCAGCAAGATTGTGCAGGGCGGCGTCGACCCTGAGGACGTTGTGCAGGAAACGCTACTCGCAATTCATCTGAAGCGTCACACATGGATAAGCGACGCGCCTGTTCTGCCTTGGATTTATGCGATTGCGCGCTTCAAGCTGATTGACGCTTTTCGCAAGCGTGGTCGCCACGTAGAGATCGAGATCGACGACATCGCCGAGACGGTTGGCGGGCCTGAGGTCGAGATGGTGAGCGGTCGAGAGATCGCTCGCGTGCTGGATGGACTGGCGCCGGGCCAGCGTTCTGTCGTGGCCGCGATTTCGGTCGAGGGGCACTCGATCGGGGAGACGGCAAAAAAGTTCGGCATGACAGAGACAGCGGTGCGAGTGGCCCTGCATCGGGGTTTGCGATCGATTGCAAAAAAGTTTGGACGGAGCTGAAATGCAGACCAACGACCTCATCAATGCCCTGAAGGCAGATGCAGAAAAGCGCGTGCTACCGCTTCGTTATGCATGGTGGGTGGCAATCGTCCTTGCGACAATCATCGCGGCAGTTGCCTTTTGGGTTCTGATCGGACCCCGTCCTGACTTTGCTGCAGCCATCCATACCCTTCGTTTCCTGTTTAAATTCATCCTCACACTCGCGATCACCGTCGTGGCCTTTATGCTCCTGCGGCTGCTGTCGCGTCCGGGTTCCAGTATTAGAGGCGCCGCTCGTTGGCTCTTCCTGATACCGGTGCTTCTCGGCGCCGCGGTGGCAGCCGAATTATTTGCGGTACCTTCTGATCAACTCGGCATTGTGTGGTGGGGTCGCAACTCCTACGTCTGCCTGACTTTCATTCCGCTGATCGGTCTTGGTCCCCTGACCATCTTTCTTGCTGCGCTCCGGTACGGAGCCCCGACACGCCCTCGTCTAGCCAGCGCCGTCGCTGGCCTGCTTGCCGGTGGCATCGCGGCAACCTTTTACGCGGCACATTGCCCCGACGATTCTCCGCTGTTTGTCGCCACTTGGTATTCGATCGCGATTGCCGGGCTTGTAGCGCTCGGTACGATCTGCGGACGCTATGTTGTGCGCTGGTAGAACTTGGTGTTGTCGTCTGCTCCTGGCGCAAACATTGTACCCATTGCTGGTCAACGACCGGTCGTTGCTGGTGAATTCGATCGTCCAGTCGCCGGGTTGGTTCTGCCCTGCCGCGGCTGAGGTAATAGCGATGTACACGCCGCTGGTTTGCGGCCACATTGACGATAGTGCCGTTGATACTGGAGGTGCTGGTCTGCGTGACCTCGGGCGTGTGAGGCATCGCCGCCGACATTGACTTTGCCTACCTCGAAATGGCCGCCGTTGTTTCCAGCTGATGTTACCAGGACCACCAGAGCCGCTCCGGCTGGTCGCCACAACAGCCAATTGTCGATCATCTGGTCGAGCTCATCGGTGCCGTCATGTGGACCAAGGGAGTGCCCAAGGCTCACGTTGGCGACTGCGGGGTCGATCCGCCGGGAATGGCCGCTGCCTGGTCGGCGATGAACTAGATTGCCGCCTGCAGGCTCACGCTGCCATCGAAATCGTGCTTGACGATGATCAGTGTCGCCTCGGGTACAACGCCGACAGATATCCTGTACTCGTGACCCGTGCCTATCGCCGGGATTTCCGGCGTGAGGTATCCCATCCGTCGCTAACGTCCGGAAAGGAGTGCTGCTCGAATGCGTTCGGTCTTTGTGAGGGCGGGGGCAAGAGACGCGACGTCTTGTTTGCCTTCAGTGTCGGTGCGCTTGAGCCTTTGATACCGCTCTTGCGCTGCCAGGCGATCGGCGGCTGACACGGGTCCAGTTGGCGCACCGTTAAGATCAAAGCGCATGGACCCTGGTTGGGCCGTCGCGAAAAAGTACCGCTTGGAATGCAGGTAGGCGCCAGTGGCCCTTCTGAGGGACGTCACTGAAATGTTGGGCTTCATCAGTTCACGGATCTCGTTCCACAATCCAAGGGCAAATGGTTTGATTGGATCGCCGAGCCGTTCTGGCAGAACGGAAATAGGACGAACAAGGTGTTCGTTGATCGCTTGCGCCTTGAAGAGATCGGCCTCGTTCGCCTCGACCGGTCCACGGCTAAACGTCCAGGGTTTTGTCATGAACGGATACCTCCTTTCTCGTCCTACGAGGCGTTCGTGAAGAGAGTTTGACAGAAACGATCGTTCGCGAGTGTCCAGATTGATTCAATTGCGTTTGGCGGTACGGCGTCTACTTGCAAAATCAACATCGGCCTGAAATGTGGGCTCTGGCCTCGGATTTCAACTGAAGCGTTAGACGAGACTTTCTGCATGCGGTTTGAGTTGTTGATTTTGCTGGGACAACGATCTGCCGATAGTGCCCATGTCTGACAAGGCGCGACGATAGCGTGTCCGCGGTTGCCTCGCCAATGGCAGTCGGTCACCCGCCCGCACCGGGGGGCGCGTCATTGACGAGGTATTCCTTGTACTGAACGGTATCTGCCTCATCCGTGTAAACCTTGGCCGATCGCCTGGTACGGAACCGGACACCCGCCCCACCATCGACGGGACCCTCGTCGATGAGCACAACGCCGGCTTTTTCGAAGGCCAGGAATATCGGCCCAAGCTCCGGTGTGTTTGGCGGAATTGTTCCGGCTTTGGTTTCCAGGCGCTCAATATCAATGACAGACACGCCAGAGGCAGCCGAAAGCTTGGCGAGGTCCCACCCAAGAAGCGCTCTGGCAGCCGTTAGTTGTTGGCTCAGGGTCATGATGCTTTCCGCGTACACGTTTTTCGTCTGTCGTTCAAACGCTGAAGCGCTCGTTTGAAATTCACGGGCCCGATCATTGCGCGCAAACATTTGCGGTCTTGGCGTTGTGACTCCACCGGGGACCCCGAAGCCATCGACGATAGGCAGAGGGATGTTCCTGTCATTGCGAAACCATCGGCGCACGAAACCATCATCACCACCCGTCATCTTGCCGCGGCTCAACGGTGAAACCGATGACGCCGCGCTTCTGCTCCAACGACAGCCACCGCCTACTTGATGGTAAAGCCATGTTCCGCAAGCCCTGACTTGAGGCGGTCGATAACGTCGTGGCGTGTTTCCGTCCACTCTCTTGTCTTGGCCCAGTACTCAATCTTGAGGACTGTCTTGTCAGCCGTGAGGTCGTCGGAATAGACGCGAGGTGATGGCTGAGCCCTTACTCGATCGTCCGCGGCCACGATGTTGAGAACCGCTTGCTTTGCATTGCCGACGTCGACATCGTTGCCAATTGCAATCGATAGCTCTTGACGCCTATTCGGCTCGCGACTGTGATTGAGGATCGGTGTATTCCAGAGCGTCGAATTGGGTGCCATCAGATAGAGGCCATCGGATGTTTTCAATTCGGTCGCAAAAAGCCCGATCTCACGTATCACGCCTTTGACGTTGGCTGTTTCGATATACTCCCCGACCCGAAATGGGCGCAGGATGAGAAGCATAATGCCCGCAGCGATGTTCTGCAGCGTTCCTTGAAGCGCAAGCCCGATTGCCAGGCCCGCCGCGCCGAGGGCAGCGATAATTGAGGCGGTTTGTACCCCAAACTGCCCGAGCACGGTGACAAAGACGATAATCAGCAGTCCGTAATGTAGGAGGTTCTGAAAAAATCTGGCCAGTGTCTCGTCAATCCCATGGATTTTGGAGATTACACGGTATGCCGAACGACTGATTACACCGGAGAGGATCCATCCTCCGATGAGGAGAACAATGGCACCAAGGATTGAAAACCCGTAGGTCACCGCCAGGGCTGTTGCCTGGTTAAACGCGGTTCTCGTGGCAAGTACAACATTGGCTGCCTGATTTTCCATAATTTACCTGATCATAGGGTGGATGGGATTCGGTCGAAGGTTGTCTCGTTTGAAGAAGAGGCATCAGCCAAATCCATCTGTCGCGAAACGAATTCGAGCTCGGCACTGAGCAGAACGGTTGAAATTTCCGATTTGTTCCCAACATGGCAGCGTTCTGTACGATGCGGACCGCAATCAGAAGAAGGAACTTTGCTCTCGCATGAAGGTTACTTCTGCCTCAGCAAGGAGTTCGTCAAATGCCTGCAAAATCCAAAGCACAGCAAAAGGCAGCCGGTGCCGCTCTGGCGGCAAAGCGCGGCCAAACACCAAAGAGCGGTCTCAAAGGTGCTTCACGCGAGATGGTCGAGTCGATGAGTGAAAAGCAGCTCGAGGAATTTGCATCAACGAAACGCAAGGGAAAGCCAGAGCGCGTTTCACATTAGCTTGGTAAAGATACCTCTGTAAGCGAACGCGCTGGTTCGCGATCAACGTCATGGAAGACGATCGCAGCCACGCCCGAGATACGCCTGGTTTCATTCCACCGTCACGACAGTGACGCTGGTGCTGGTGAGCGGGAGATGTTCCAGAAAAGCTGAAAATCGGGCAGCCGGCCGCTTGGGTGACAGACTTACGAATTCGGTTCGCATCTCGCTCATATGGCTCGTTCACTTGCCACATTGATGCGTACTCTTCAGATCTCTCTATTTCCTAGCGCCAAGCCTTGCTGCCGCGCCGCTCGCTGAACCATCGGTTGGGTTTGTGATCCCGCCGGAGGATTCGAAATCGAACATGCGTTGCGTCACCAACGCTGCAGCGCCACGTGCCCAGGAGTTATCCTCCCAATCGGGCAAGATTGGCGGTGGTGCCCTGAATGTTCGCAGCGCCAATGTCTTTCGCAACGGCGCCAGGAAATGCTCTCCAAGAGAAACAGCCTCCCCACCCGCGACGATGACCTCCGGGTCCGTCACATTGATGAGATTAGCCAATGCCGTGCCAATACTGCGGCCTGCATCTTCGACGATTTTAACGGCAATCGGGTCCTTGTCGGCCAGTGCCGACCGCAGCTCAGTCGCGCGTCCACCGGTTGCCTCTCGCCACCGCCGCAGCATCGACGCCTCGGAGTGGTATGCCATCAGGCAGCCACGCTTGCCGCATTCGCATAGCCGGCCATCTTCCTCGTAAAGCGTGTGCCCGAACTTGCCGGCCGCGCCATTGGCTCCGCGATAGAGCTTACCTTCTATTACCAATGCGCAACTTATCCCGACGCCAACAGCAAGCACTGCCATGTTCTTATGCTGGCGTCCCAGCCCGAACAGTTGCTGTGCAATTGCATAGGCATTGGTATCGTCTTCCAGCCAGACGGGAGCGTCTACGCGCTTTGCAACGAGCGACGCCAAAGCGACATCGTCCCATTTGAAGCGATGACTCCGAACACATATTGTCTGCTCGTGGTTTATCACGCCGGGCATGGAGATGCCTATACCGGCAAGCCTGGCATCCTGTCGTCCTGCGAGCTCAATGAGCCGAGGGACAGTTGAGGCGAGCGTATCGGCGACGTCGTCCGGCTCGTGGCTTTGCAGGGGTATCCGGATCGCCGCCAGCGGGTTTGTAGCCAGATCGGTTGCGACACACTCGACTGTATCCACCATCAGCTTGAAGCCAAGTGCCAGCCCGTGGCCATAGTTAATCTGCACCGGAGTAGGGCGCCGGCCGGTGAGGCTTGAAACTGCTTCGCCTTCCGTCACGATGCCTTCGTCCATGAGGTCGCCGACGACAAAGGTAACCGCGGCGGGGCTAAGACGCGTGACCGTTGCTAGCTCCGCCCGGCTTTTAGGCCCCTCCTGCCTGAGCAGGTTCAGAATCAGCCGACGGTTCATCGCTCTGGCAGTCGTCTGGTCACCCTTGAGCTTCATCGTCCGAGTTCCTTAATTTTGTAAATAAACTATTGCGACGCTGTTTGATCTATGCATAAGTTTGCCCCGTCGATCAACTCCCGGCGCTGAATACAGGGAGGGCGATCGGCACGTTGAATGCTTGGCGTGACCGTTTTGGAGGACGGCGCGCTGGGACGTGTTGATCTGCTCAACTGGGAGGAATTCAATGGCATTTTCGAAGCATGTTTCATCAACCACTCGACGGACCTTTCTCAAAGGCGCCGGATTGGCCTCTGCGGCTGCGCTCACAGGCGGGTTTCCCATTCCAGCCATCGCTCAGGCTCAGGAAATCAATATCATTTCGGCCGAGAGCAACGCCAAGGCGCTAGCCGCCCTGAAGAAGATCGCAGAAGACTTTGGCAAGCAGGCTGGCACGACCGTGGTGGTCAATAATATGGATCATGAGGCTCACAAGACGGCGATCCGCAATTATCTGGTCGCGGGTGCTCCCGACGTCTGCACGTGGTTCTCCGGCAACAGGATGCGCGCGTTCGTCAAGAGGGGTCTCTTCGACGATATTTCCGATCTCTTCGAGAAGGAAAAGTACAAGGATGTTCTCGGCGCCACGACAGGTGCTGTGACGGTCGACGGCAAGCAGTACGGCCTTCCAACGGGCGGCACTTTGTGGGGGATGTTCTACAGGAAGGATGTTTTTGATCAGAATGGGTTAAGCGTGCCGACGACGGCAGAAGAGTTTTCCGCCTATTGTGACAAGGCGAAGGCTGCCGGATTGACGCCGATTGCCATGGGGACCAAGGAACTCTGGCCTGCCGCCGGCTGGTTCGATCAGATGAACCTGCGCATTAACGGTCTCGACAAACACATGGCCCTGATGGACGGTCAGATGAGCTACCTCGATCCCGCTCTCACTGGCGTTTTCGACCAGTGGGAGGCGATGATCAAGAAAGAGGTCTTCACGCCGAACCATACATCGTTCGGTTGGCAGGAAGCCGCAGCATTGCTTGCGCAAAAGAAGGCTGGAATGATGAACCTCGGCGCCTTCCTGCGGGCAGCCTTCACCGAAGCCGACCTTCCACAGCTAAGCTTCGCACCGTTCCCGGTGCTTGATCCGAGCGTCGCACGCTATGAGGAATTCTCGGTGAATTCGATCCACATTCCGGCAAACGCAAAGAACAAGCAGGGGGCTCGCGAATTCCTTACCTACTTTTACAAGCCGGACAACCTGGCAGCCTACCTCGAGCCGGGTGGCAATGTCCCCCCACGCAACGATCTGCCCCCGAGCAAGGACCCTCTGGTCAACGCCGCCGTCGAATCCTTGAAGCAAGTGAAGGGCACGTCTCAGTATTATGACCGCGACAGTGATCCGGACATGGCGCAGGCAGGGCTTGTTGGCTTCCAGGAGTTCATGGTGAAGCCCGAGCGTCGTCAAGCGATCCTGCAGCGTCTCGAAGGCACCCGCAAGCGCATCTACAAAATCTAGTTCTCCTCCCGGCGACCGGGGAGCGGAACTGCGGTTCCGCTCCTGAACCCTCCTACGAGGCTTTGAACAATGCTGATGTTATGGCGCCGCCAACGCTGGTGGCTTACCCCGACTTTGCTTATCGCTCCGGCTATCATTCTGTTTTTCACTGTCATACTTCTTTCGGCGGTCCGAAGCCTTTGGATCAGTCTTCACGACTGGGATGGCTTTGGAGCGATGACCTGGATCGGGCT
This sequence comes from Hyphomicrobiales bacterium, assembly GCA_900466605.1. GTDB lineage: Bacteria > Pseudomonadota > Alphaproteobacteria > Rhizobiales > Rhizobiaceae > Rhizobium. The sequence continues at coordinate 90,241 of UBMU01000012.1, read as the reverse complement.
GGGCAATTACGTCGAGCTTTACAATGATCCGCAATTTTATGTTTCACTGAAAAACAACCTGATCTGGCTTGTCATGTTTATGGCAGCGCCCCCCGCCGGACTTGCGATCGCGCTGCTCGTCAACCAGAAGATCCGGGGAATGCGCTTCTTAAAGTCGCTGTTCTTCATCCCGCTGGTTTTGGCCTCGGTGACAGTCGGCGTCGTATTCACGTGGGTGTACACCCCGGAATTTGGGCTTCTTGCCTTGATCTTCCGGGCATTCGGCGCGGTGGCTCCAGCTGTGCTTTCCGACGAGCACTTTGTTACCTTCGCGATCGTCATCGCAGCACTCTGGCCGCAGATTACCTTTTGCATGGTCCTCTATCTGGCCGGCCTCAACAATCTCAGCGAGGAACTCATCGGCGCTGGCCGCGTCGACGGTGCCAAGGGCTGGCACATGCTCTGGCACATCGTTCTTCCACAGCTCACACAAGTCACATTCATTGCGATCGCCGTGACAGTCGTCGGTGCGCTCCGTTCGTTCGACATGGTATCCGTAATGACCCGTGGCGGCCCATTCGGCTCCTCGTCGGTGCTCGCCTACCAGATGTTCGAGCAGTCGATCTTCTCCTATCGGTTTGGTTACGGCGCTGCGATCGCGTCAGTCCTGTTCGTGATCATGGCCGTATTCATCGTCTGGTATCTCACGCGCATCATTCGCACGGAAGAAAGGGGCGGCTGATGTATCCACGTCCAATTCCCGAGACAGCTGTCTGGCATCGCCGCTTCTATTTTGTGGCCACCCTTGCGGTCCTTCTCCTTTGGCTATGCCCATTGTTTGCGATCATCCTGACATCCTTCCGTTCGACTACGGATGTCATGGGCGGCAACCTTTGGGGATGGCCCACAGAGTTCGGCTTTCTCGACAATTACGCGGCGGTGTTTACCCAAACCCCGATGGCGAGGTATTTCCTCAATAGTCTCACCATCACGATCCCCTCTGTGATCGGCGTTCTCGTTCTCAGCACGCTTTCTGGTTTTGTGCTCTCGAGATACCGGTTTCCGGGCAATATGCTGATTTTCGCGTTGTTTGTGGGCGGGAATTTTCTCCCGCATCAGATCATGATGATCCCTGTGCGCGACCTGATGGTGCGCCTGGACCTGATCGACACCACGACCTCCCTCATCATATTCCACGTCGCGTTTCAGACCGGCTTTGCAACGCTCTTCATGCGCAACTTCATCGCAGCACTTCCCGACGAGCTGTTTCAGGCAGCAAGGGCCGAGGGGGCAAGCCCGTTTCAGACCTTGATTCACGTCGCGGTGCCGCTCGTGCGTCCAGCACTTGCAGCGCTCGCCATCCTACTCTTCACCTTCATCTGGAACGACTATTTCTGGGCCGTCGTCCTAACGGTGAGCGACTCTGTCAAACCAGTGACGGCTGGCCTCGCAAACCTGCGTGGCGAATGGGTTTCCGCCTGGAATCTCATCTCGGCCGGTACCATCGTGGTCGCGGTCCCGCCGGTCGTCATGTTCTTCCTGATGCAGCGGCATTTCATTGCCGGGCTCACCATGGGGGCCGTCAAAGGATGAGTGCCCGAAGAGATTTGCAAACGAAACGTCCAAAAGCAGAGAGTCAGGAAGCATGACCAGCCTCGAACTGCGACAGATAAATAAGAGCTACGGCGCCTATCACGCCCTGCGAGGCATTGATCTCGCGGTGGAAGAGGGGGAATTCATCGTCATGGTCGGGCCCTCCGGCTGTGGCAAATCGACCCTTCTCAAGACGATTGCTGGCTTGGAGGGGATCACGTCCGGCCAGATCCTGATCAATGGTCGGGATGTGAGCAAGGCTGAACCCGGCGAGCGCGGTATTGCGATGGTGTTTCAGTCCTATGCACTCTATCCGCATATGACTGTTGCTGAGAACATGGGTTTTGGCCTGCGCATGGCAAAGCGGCCGAGGGCGGAGATCGATGCCGCGGTCACCCGGGCCGCAAAGATCCTGCGCATCACCGATCAACTGGAGAAGCGACCAAAACAACTTTCCGGCGGGCAACGACAGCGCGTTGCGATCGGGCGAGCCATCACGCGCTCTCCTGATGTCTTTCTCTTCGACGAACCGCTTTCAAACCTTGATGCCGCACTTCGTACGCAGATGCGTGTCGAACTTAGCAGCCTGCATGCTGAGCTCGGTGCAACGATGGTCTATGTTACCCACGACCAGATCGAAGCGATGACGATGGCCAGTCGCATCGTCGTATTGAACCAGGGCCTTATTGAACAGGTGGGTTCGCCACTGGAACTTTACAGAAATCCCGACAATCTCTTTGTCGCCGGCTTTCTCGGAGCGCCACGGATGAACTTTCTTTCCGTCAACGTGGACGAGACGTCCGGCCGATCGGTGCGTGTCAGCGCACCAGGCCTTTCTCCGGTGACAGTTGAGCTCGCAAATCCGGTATCACTGCACAAGGGCGCTGGCCTTACCCTTGGCGTCCGACCGGAGAGTATATCGGTCGTTGCCGACGGATCCGAGGCCGGCGCCATTGAAGGCCATATCCGGCTTGTCGAACATCTAGGGCGTGAGACGATCCTCTATGTAGACGCGAAGGATGTGAGAACGGTCGCCTCCGAAAGCGGCACCGGAAACGTGACCGTCCAGCTCAGCTACGTTGCGCCATTCAAGATAGACCAGCCAGTGACGCTCAAGCTCGACGCCACCGAACTCTATCTCTTCGCGCCTGATGGGGGCCGCACGATCAGCTCCCGCAAGGCAATCATTGACCTATAAGTATCAGGATCGACGCTCGTGTCTGAAAGAAAGTCTGAGAAAATTTCCGCCTGGAACTCGGTCAAAACCGACCGCTTTTTGGTTGGCGCTCCGCACTATCCAGAGCATGTTGACGAAAGCTACTGGGAGCGCGACGCTTTGCGTATGACCAAAGCCGGCTTCAACGTCGTCAGGATGGCGGAATTTGCCTGGCATATCCTCGAGCCCGAACTCGGACGCTTCGACTTTGAGCTGTTTGACAGGGCGATCGACGTTTTGGGAAACCATGGCATTGACGTCATTATGTGCACACCGACGGCGACACCGCCACGTTGGCTGACTGTCGCCCATCCGGAGATCCTGCGGGTGGACGGCAAGGGCCGGCCGATGAGCCATGGGTCGCGCCAACACTGTGACACCGCAAGCCCAAAATTTCGCGAGCACAGTCGGCGCATCACAAAGGCGATGGCCGAACACTATCGGGATAATCCCCGCGTCGTCGGTTGGCAGACCGATAACGAACTGAATACGAGCATGCCGGAGAGCTATTCGAAAGCGACGCTTAGTGAGTTTCAGCACTTTCTTGCCGGGAAGTACAAAACGATCGAAACGCTCAACCATGCTTGGGGAGGGGACTTCTGGGCGACGGCCTACCGGAGCTTCGACCAGGTGGTGTTGCCGATTGACTTCGGACCGACTTTCCCAAGTCCCGGTCATGTCCAGGACTATCACCGTTTCCTCGCATTTTCGACGGCTCGCTTCCAGCACGACCAGGTCGAGATCCTTCGCGCGGTCAATCGATCCTGGTTCATCTTTCACAATCTGGGGGGGCTGCGAGACATCGACTTCCGCGGACAGTTCACGACCGACCTCGATTTCGTGGGCTACGATATCTATCCAATGCTCTATGACGAGTTCCAGCGTATTGGCAACCACGCCAAGGTCCAGGCGCTTCATCTCGACATCTGCCGAGGCTTCTCGGGCAACTACATCGTACCTGAACAACAATCGAGCTTCGGCAGTCAGCCAGGTTTCTGCACGCTGACCCCAGAGCCTGGAGAAATGCGGAGAATGGCGATGTCTTCCGTTGCGCGCGGTGCGGACGGGTTGATGTTTTTCCGCTGGAGGCCGGCCCATTTCGGCGCTGAAATCTATTGGATGGGGATTATCGATCACGACGACGTTGCACGCCATCGCTACGAGGAGGCGAAGCGTTTCGCGACCGAGATGACAGCTCTTCAAGACAGGATCCTTGGAACTTACGTGCGTATGGACGTTGGCATCGCCGGATCGGATTTCGACAATCAAGAGGCCCACAAGACCTATCCAATCGGCTTGCCGAGTCCCCAGGATGATGCGGTGCTCCTTCACCAGTATTGCTACGATCGTGGCATCGCATGCGGCTTCATTCATCCCGAGGACGATCTATCAAAGCTGAAGTTGCTCTACGTGCCGCATTGGGTGATGTGGAAGGACGAATGGACGGAGCGCTTGAATTCGTTTGCAGAACATGGCGGGACCGTCGTAATCGGTGCGCGCACGGGAACGCGCGACGAAAACAATCACGTCATCCGGGAAACTGCACCGGGCACCTCGCTTTCAAACCTGACGGGCGTGAGGGTAGAGGATTTCGGGCGGCTTGCTGCACCCGGCGCGAAAGGCCTGTTCGAGGTCATGGAACGCTCCGGTGGCCTGGTGATCCCGCCGAACAGGCCGGCGGAATCCCATCGGCGTGAGCGCCGCTTCAAGATCGGCAATCGTGAACTGATCGCCGGACACTTCTACGAGAACCTGACCCTGGACAGCGACGTCGAAGCTATTGCGGTCTGGTCAAACCGCTATGCGGACGGGACACCAATGGCAACATCGAGGTCAGTCGGCAGGGGCCGGGTTGTCTATCTCGGCACTTATCTGACCCCCGATCTGACGGAGGCGTTGTCGGAGCGCCTGTTTGTGGATGCGGGAATTGAACCGCTGGTGGCCGACCTGCCCGAGGGCGTCGAGGTGACGATGCGTCTGAACGAAGACAGGCGCCTCCTCTTCATCCAGAACTATACTAACGAGCCCGCCACGCTTGGCAACGTTCCTGCTGGTATAGATCTTCTCGACTCCGGCAAGACGGTTGATGGAGCCCTCGTACTCGAAGGCTATGGCTGTGCCGTTGTTCAGGTTTCCTGACCCAGGGATCTGCCAAATCGGGCACGGGAAGAATGATAGATATATCGCGCAAGCTGCGGTGCTACTGGCGCGATGTGAGTCATCGGATGGATATGAATATCAGCTGAGAGCAATTGGTCGGACGGTAGGTCCAATTGGACGTTGGTGAGACATTGTCGGGGGGGGCTAGGAGGTCATAAGTGGGTCTTCCCTGACTATCTCTACGAGGAAATCGACAACTGTTCGGACCCGGAGTGGGAGGTTTTTACGGGATGGATAGACGATATTGATCGGTAGCCGGGTGGGGGGAAATTCCGTCAGCACGCTCGTCAGCCTGCCGGCTTCGATCTCAGGGCACGCAAGGATATGCGAGAGCACGGCAAGGCCGCCTCCGGCCAGGACAGCTCGGTGTACCGCAACAGCGCTGTTGGCGATAAAACGCGGAGCAATGCGCAAGGTAACCTCGTCGGAACCATCGGAAAACGACCATGACCGTGCCTCGCCGGCACGATTGTAGCAGATGCACTCATGAGCGCTGACGTCATTCAACCTCTTTGGGGTGCCTCGGCGCTCAAGGTATTGCGGGGCAGCGACGAGAAAGGCGGTCGTCCACCCGATCCGGCGGCACATCAGACTGTTATCCGATACCTGCCCGAGCCGGACTTCGAGATCGATGCCTTCTCCAACCAGGTCTGAAGGTTCCTCCCTGAATATCAATTCAACCGACAGCGAGGGGTAACGTTCAAGCAGGCGGGCGAGGCGGTCGCTTACATAAAGACCGAGGGGGGCGGGCAAGGTCAGCCGTACTCTCCCAGTAACACTCGCCGCCTCATTCCCGGACGCCTCGCTAAGGGCGTCAACTGCTTCAACCACCTTCAAGGCCATCGCGATCATTTGTTCGCCTTCGACGGTCAGGGCCAGGGCATTTGTGGTACGATGGAGAAGGCGCGTGTTGAGATGCTCTTCGAGTGCGGAAACCTGACGGGAGACTGCTGGCTGCGTCAGGTTGAGGTCGATTGCCGCAGCGGAGAAGGATCCGGTTTCTGCGACCCGCAGAAAGGTTCTTAGCGCACAAACGATGTCCATTCTGCCCTCATACGTTTCAACATAAGCCTTATGTCGCAAGTTTAGTGCGCGGGAGCTTTACTGTCCAGCAATTAAGGATATCTTCTATCCATAAGGATAACAGATGTCCTTAATAACGGAGATAGAAATGACCCAACGCCTCAACTACGCGCAGCAATCGCCCGAATTGTTCAAAAGACTTTTGGACCTCAGCATGGGTCTGAATGACAGCGTTATCGAAGAGAAGATCCGCGACCTTGTTCAGATCCGTGCTTCCCAAATCAATGGATGCGGCTTTTGCCTGGACATGCACGTCAAGGAGGCCAAGCTTCATGGCGAAACCGAACTACGGCTCTACCATGTCGCGATCTGGCGTGAATCAAACCTGTTTGTCCCGCGTGAACGGGCCGCACTTGCCTGGGCCGAAGCGGTAACGAAGCTGCCAGAGGGCGGCATTACCGATGAACTTTACGAGCGTGTTCGCGGCCAGCTTTCGGAAAAGGAAATCTCCGACCTGACCTTTTCAATCATGGTGATCAATGCCTGGAACCGGGCAAGCGTCGCCTTCAAGGCGGTCCCTGGTTCAGCCGACAAGCTTTACGGCCTCGACAAGGCCGGTTTGAACTAACCTTGCTTTGAACCATCAATCAACGCGGGCGACCGCACCAGCGAAGGGAGAAGCCCTATGAAAATCGTGATCATCGGGGGTACCGGCCTGATCGGTTCCAAGACGGTTGAACGGCTGCGCAGGCAGGGTCATGAGGTGATAGCAGCCTCTCCGAACACCGGAGTGAACACCATGACTGGAGAAGGATTGGCCGCAGCGCTGGTTGGTTGCGACGTGGTCATCGATCTCGCCAACTCGCCCTCCTTCGAGGACAAGGCAGTGATGGATTTCTTCGAGACTTCGGGCCACAATCTCCTTCAGGCCGAAAGGGAAGCCGGTGTCAAACACCACATCGCGCTGTCGGTCGTGGGCACCGAAAGGCTTCAGGAGAGTGGTTATTTTCGGGGTAAGCTGGCGCAAGAGCGACTGATCAAGGCTTCTGGCATTCCATATACGATCGTTCACTCGACGCAATTCATGGAATTCCTGGGCGGCATTGCTCAGTCGGGCACGGTTGGCGAGACAGTTCGCCTGTCCCCGGCAAATGTGCAGCCGATCGCCTCTGACGATGTTGCCGATGCCATGGCCAAGGTTGCGCTTGCTCCTCCCAGCAACGGGACGATCGAGATTGCCGGGCCGGAACGCTTCCGTCTCAACGAGTTGGTTTCGCGCTACCTGAAAGTTTCCGGCGACGCCCGCAAGGTCGAAGCGGATCCCGAAGCACGCTACTTCGGCGCGAGGTTGGATGACCGGTCACTTGTATCCGACGACGAGCCAAGCCTCGGTCACATCACCTTCGAGAAGTGGTTCGAAACGGCTGCCCGCAAATAATCAACGGCCACTGCGTCGAAAAGAATGGCGCAGTGCCCTTTCAGACAAGGAGATTGAAATGATCAGGCAAATCATCGCCGCTTGGTTTATCGTCGCAGGACTTGCCGGCGCAGCAGCTGCGCACGACGCGGTCGCCGGAGAGGCGTCGAAGGTAACGCTCGTCTACGAGCACCAGCTGCCAAACGTTCCCGGCAAGAGCATCAGGGGTGTCCTTGTCGAATACGGCCCGGGCGGCTTTTCGGAAGCGCACACGCACCCGAACTCGGCCTTCATATATGCAACGGTGCTGGAAGGGTCGATCCGGAGCCAGGTCAACGACGGCCCGGTGAAGGTCTACAAGGCAGGCGAGAGTTTTTCGGAAATGCCTGGCGATCGGCACGGGGTCAGCGAAAACGGCAGCAAGACGCATAATGCCAAATTGCTGGCAGTTTTCGTGGTCGACACCGACCAGAAGGACCTTACCTTTCCCTTGAAAAAGTAGTCAACCAAACAAAGGACCCTAAGCTCATCGTGCATAGGGTCCTCTTTTTGCTAATTGCCAATGGGTGGGATTGGGGCTTGCCATGTCCGGGGAACATCTGTCTTTGCCGCTGGTGCTGATCAATCTTTTGGGGATCGCTGGCATTGTCGTCTGGCACCTACAGGGGCGCGACCGTGCGACCGCCAGGCTGATCGTCCAGATCCTCTTCTTTGCGTGCATGACCGCCGTCCTGACGGTTGCCGGTATTATGCCTCACCAGGTCAATGATACGCAGCTAAGAGGCGTAGACGCAGTCTTGGCGACCTCAGCGCGAGTCCTATGGTGGACACATCTTGCATGGTCTCTCATCGGCTTTGTTCGCATCTATATTGTTCTTGAGCGTCGGCCGCAGGAGGCGCGGTTGCTTCAGGACCTGATTGTCGCGGTTGTCTATCTGGGGGTGGGCCTGTCCATTCTGGGCTTCGTTTTCAAGGCTCCGATTGGAACGCTGGTTGCGACATCGGGCGTTGTCGCCATCATTTTCGGCCTTGCGCTGCAAAATACGCTCGGAGACGTATTTTCGGGGATCGCGCTGACACTGGGGCGTCCCTTTGCGATTGGCGACTGGATCGTGTTGAGCGACGGAACAGAGGGCCGGGTAATCGAAAACAACTGGCGCTCTACGTTCTTGCTCACCGGTGCGCACAACGTGGTTGTTTTGCCCAATAGCGCTCTTGCAAAGGTGGGACTGACAAATCTCAGTCGCCCCGATGAGAGCCATCAGATCACGCTTGTCGTCCGCATCGCAGCCGGACATAGGCCGCAGCTTGTCGAAGAGGCCATGCAAACTGCATTGCGAGCCTGCACGAGGATCGTCCAGGATCCGCAGCCGGTTGTAGCGCTCAAGGGAATTGACGCCACCGCGATCGAAGCCGAACTGCAGTTTCGCGTCACAAGTCCGGCAAACAGGACACCTGCTCGAAACGAGGTGATTGATCTCGTCCATCGCCATTGTGCAGAAAACGGTCTTTCGCTCGCAATGCCACCCCAGAGTTATCTCTATAAGATGCCTAGTACAGCGGTCAGACCGCCTTCATCCGGCTCGCTCTAGCACCCATTCGGAGCTCTTCTTCCAGAGGTCTTCCGGAATATCCTTGGACAAGGTCTCTACGAGATCGGAAAGTCGGGCACTTCTCAATTTCTGGCGCCACGCGTCGTCAGCTTCCCACATGATACGTGCCACGGCGCAAGGTCCGCTCTCACAGTAGCCGAGGGGCCGACAAGGATTGTTTGCCCTGATGTTGTTGCATACAAAAGTTTGTGCCGAGCCTTCTACTGCCTCGACGATATCGAGGAATGACAATTCTGAAGGCGCCTTTGCCAGGCGATAGCCGCCCGATGGGCCAAGGGTTGTATGGACCAGTCCGGCCTGCGAAAGTCCCTGTAGGGCCTTTGACAGGTATTCCTTCGGAAGCCCGTGGAACTCTGCGAGCGCCTTGGTGGAGAGATAGCGGCCTTCGGGCAGACCGGCGAGAATGGCGCAGCAATGCAGCGCCCATTCGACTTGGCTCTTAAGGATCATGAGTGAATTCCAGGCAGATGCTGGGTTGCATCTATTAAGGATACAAAATATCCCTATTGTTCGGCGGTGTAAACAGGCATGCCGCGGGTGTCGACTTTTTACCCACGACACGTGCCATTGCTGAAGCTGCAAAGGTCTGTGGCTCCAACCTTACTTCTTTTCATGACAGCGACCTGTAGGGGATCTCGGATCGTCTCGAGCTGTCGATGGTCAGGCCCCTGCTGGCAATGAGCGCTGCCTGCAGAATTCGTTCACGCTGCAGACTAGGACCAACGATCAACGTATCGACGCCGATGTTCGTTTTTCCCTCGTCGTCGAGGCCAAGATCGAGATCCACATCGAAGTAGGGAACCAACATCGTCGACGTGCCGCGAACTTTTACCGATGGATGCTCGCGATGCACGAACTTCGAGATAATCCGCCACTCGCCCTCTTCCCGGAAGGATGGATCCTTGAATGCGCAGGCAAGTTGCTGATACTCGTTGAACATTCGGCTTGCCACTTCTCCGACTGCTTCATCGTTGGTTGGCGTGGACGCATCGATGCGAGCCAAGGATGCGTCGAGGAACTCCCTGGCGAGGGCAGCTTTCTGGCTTTGTTCGTAAATGCACTTGATCAGACGAAAGCCAGACCGTTCGGCGATGCTTTTCAGATCCTCGGCGACAAATCCAAGGCAGACGCCGCCACCCACACCGTATCCCCTCCATTGACTAAGAAGATCGTCGTCCTCCGCAAAGGACGCAGTGTAGACGTATCCATGCGTGAAGGTCTCGACCAGTGAAGCAACTGTACGCAAAATGGCGCCATGGCTGCGAGAGGCCACTCGTGAGCGGGTTTCGGCCTCTTGCTTCAAATAGGCCAGGCCATAGGTAAACTCCTCAGAGTCGTTAAGGTAGTGGATGTTTGTTGCCCACAATGACTTGGAGCCGATGATGCCGAGGAAGCCGGGAAGCGTTGTGTAGTGAAAGAGCCTTGCTCGCCTTGTTGAATAGGCGCGACCGGCAGTCGTTGGTAGTAGAGCAAGGTGAGTATCGATCAGGTCGGGCATGGTCGTGTTTCCTAAGTGCTCGGTTTTTTGTAACGCACTGCAAGTGGGGCGGGGCACATTCTGGCGGCGTGGGCGCCGCAATTGGCCTCTCTTCTTGATCGCCAGCCTGGTGAACAAAAAATGGCGACGATTTGGAGAAGCCTCATCGTCTATTGGAAACTGTCGAGGATCACGGCTGTTGCTTGTTGCATCGTCAAATGGTGGTCGAACGCCCCCTTCTTTAGAAAATTGACTACTTCGGCAACGACAATCGGATTGAACATCATGAAGGTGTGTGTCGTGTGAAGCACAAGGTGATCATCGGCACCCTCAAGCCTCGTCGATTTCACCGAGACCTTGCCATCGTTCGGTCCCTCGATGATGGAGTTGAAAACTGGATTGACCGAAACGTCGCCTGCAATGATGCCCACCGGAAAATTGGGCGTTGGAAGTAATTTGGGAAGATCCATCGGATCAGTGCCAAGTTCCAGGCCCGCAGGTCCGTTGATCCAGCGAAACGGAGGCATATCTCCGAAGACGTCCACTATTTCCGAGCCTTGGTTTGGCGGAGCCAGCATGACCACACGCCCAAGGTTTGAAGGTCGGGTGTGAGACAGCCAGTATCGCGCCAAGATGCCTCCCATCGAGTGGGTCACGAAGTTGACGCGTCGCTTCGCGCACTGCTCCACTGCGGTTGATACAAAGGGGACAAGGGCAGCAATTGGTGCGGATGTGGATGGATATCCGTTGTTAATGACCAAGTAGCCACGTCCTGACAGGACTTTTTCGATAAGCCACATCGACCCGTCGCCTCGGGCAAGGCCGTGGAGGAGAACAACACACTCGGCATCCTTCGGCGCAAGATCCAGTGCCAATGCCTTACCCGATACCAATGCGGTCACGAGGATGATCGCAATGACGCGAAGACACAGCGTCAGGAGGTACGGGAATATCACCTTGGTTGCCTTGTTGGCTTGGCACATGGCTTGACGATACCACCTTTTAAAAAACCTGCGACGGTCGATGATTGCCGCAGCAAGGCTCTTGGCGCTGGGCAGTGCGTCGGAGGTGGTTATGTGTGTCGCGAGCCTGTCTTGCCCTGCACATTCCTATCTCAATCGACCGCAGAACGCTCTTTTGTGGAGGTCTCGTCCTCGCGCCCGAACACGCGACGCTTCACCATCTCCCGGATCGTCTGGACATAAAAATAGAGAAGCGGAATTATGAGGAGGCCCACGATAGTACCGAGCAGTAGACCGCCCAGGACGGTCGTACCTATTGCCTGGCGACTTCCGGCCCCGGCTCCTGTCGCCACAACCAGGGGCAACACGCCAAGGATGGACGCCATGGCGGTCATCAGCACCGGCCTGAAGCGTTGTGAGGTGCCTTCGATAGCCGCATCCAATACGCTTGCACCCTGCTCGCGTCGCTCCTTGGCGAACTCGACTATTAGAATTGCGTTTTTGGCAGCCAGCCCGATTAGCAGGAGCAAGCCGATCTGCGCATAGATATTGAGATCTATCCCGGCGACCGCAAGCCCGCCGAGGGCGCCGAGTACCGCGACAGAGACAGATGCCATGACAGCTAAAGGAACGCTCCAACTCTCATACTGGGCGACGAGGAAGAGGTAGGTGAAGACGATCCCCGCGAGAAGAATAATTGCTGTTTGGCCGCCCGACTGCTTTTCCTGGAGGGCAAGGCCCGTCCACTCAAATCCAAAGCCAGTCGGTAGTTTTTGCGAAGCGAGCCCCTCCATGGCCAACAACGCCTCGCCTGTACTGGTGCCTGCCGATGCCTGGCCGTTGATTGCGGCCGACGGGAAGAGATTGTAGCGATTGATGGAGCTCGGACCATAGATTGTCGAAATCGAGAGCAACCCCTGGAGTGGAATGAGAGCGCCGCTTTGGCTTCGAACACGCAATCGCTGGATATCCTCAAGGCGCGTTCGAAAATCCGGTTCGTCCTGAATTCTGACCTGGTAGACACGAGAGAAGATATTGAAGTCGTCAACATAAGACGAACCGAGGTGTGCCTGCAGCGTGGCGAAAATCGTTGCCGGGGAAACGCCGTAAAGCTCTGTGCGCTTCCTGTCGATATCGAGATAAAGCTGCGGCACGTCGGCAGAGAATGTCGAGAACACGCTGGCCAATCCGTGGGTTTGATTGGCGTTGACAATAAGTCCGCGCATCACTTCGGCTAGCTCCTCCTGGCTCTGGCCCGCGCGTGCCTGAAGTCTGAAATCGAACCCGCCAGTGGTGCCGAGGCCGGGAATTGCCGGTGGATTGAATGGAACAACAGATGCGGTGGTGATCGATGCGAATTCTGCCCGCAGTTTTCCCATGATGGCAAACACACTTTGATCTGCGCCACGCTCGCTCCAGGGTTTAAGTGCCGAAATGATCATGCCGGAATTCGAACCGCCTCCACCGACCATGCTTGCACCGGCGATACCGATGGTATTCGCGACGCCAGGCGTCCGCTGGAGGACAGATGTGACGGTCGCAATCGTCTGCTGGGTCCGCTCAAGCGAGGCCGCGTTCGGCAATTGCACGTTCATGAACAGATAGCCCTGGTCTTCGGAAGGAACAAAGCCAGTCGGCAGGATCCGGTAGAGCCCGTAGATGCCTCCGACAATTGCGGCAAACAGGCTAGCCACAAGAATAAACCGTCGGGCAGTGGTGGCGAGCAAACCAAGATAGAAGTGCCGCGTCCAGTCCAGTCCATTGTTGACCCTTTCGAACAATCGGACCTTTTTCTGGCTAGGCGGGCGCAGCATCATTACGCAAAGAGCCGGACTTAGCGTCAGCGCGTTGACGGTCGAAAAGACGATGGTAACGAGGATGGTCACTGCAAACTGTCGGTAGAGTTCACCCGTGATCCCCGCGAGAAACGTCACCGGCGCGAAAAGAGCTCCGAGGACAAGTGTTGTGGCAACGATTGGGCCCGTAACTTGGCCCATGGTGCGCAGTGTGGCCTCTCGGACCCCCACGTGGCTCTCATTCATCACCCGCTGCACATTCTCGACCACGATGATCGCGTCATCAACGACAAGGCTGATTGCTAGCACCATCGCAAACAGGGTGATGGTATTTGCTGAATAACCCACAGCGTACAACACTGCGAATCCACCGATAAGGGAGACGGGTATGGTCAGTGTCGGGATGACCGTTGCGCGCCAGTCTTGCAGGAAGGCGAACACCACGGCGACCACGAGAACGAACGTGATCGCCAGTGTAATGAAGATTTCCTGGATGGTTTGCCGGACAAACGCGGTTGTGTCGAAGACGACTGTATAGGCGACGTCGTCCGGGAACTGCTTTGACAAAGTTTGCAGTTCGGCCAGCACACCGTTGGATACGGCAAGGGCATTCGCATCGGGAGATTGGTAGACAACAACCGTTGCACTTGGTTGGCCATTCAGCGTGGAAGCGGTATCGTAAGACTGGGCGCCCAACTCCACTCTGGCGACATCGCGAAGCCGAACGATCGCGCCGTCTCTATTCGTGCGTACGATGATATCCCCAAATTCGGCTTCGTTCGCAAGCCTTCCCCTGGCGAGTACTGTCAATTGCAGCTGTTGACCGTTCGCCGAAGGAGGCGATCCCAGTTGACCGGCGGAGGCCTGTGCGTTCTGAGCCTGAATGGCTGCGGAAAGGTCGCTTGCCGTTATTCCGAGCGCCTGCATGCGGTCTGGATTCATCCATATGCGCATGCTGTAAGCGGGGCCAAAAACGCTGGCTTCACCGACGCCTTGCAGGCGCGCAATGGCATCGCGAATGTTGATCGTCGCGTAGTTGCTGATGAAGACATCATCCCGCGAGCCCTTTGGGGAATAGATCGCCAGGCCAAGCAGCATGCTTGAGGATCGGCTCCTGACCGAGACGCCGGTCTGGGTGACGGCCGCAGGAAGTCGGGGTGTTGCCATGGCAACGCGATTTTGCACGTTCACCTGGGCAATTGCCGGATCGGTTCCGGCGGCAAATGTGACGGTCAGGGTATAGGTGCCGTTGTTGGTGCTCGAGGATGACATATAGAGCATGTCCTCCACACCGTTGACCTGATCCTCGATGGGCGCTCCGACGCTGTCGGTAAGCACATTCGCATTCGCGCCGGGATAGGTCGCTGTGACCTGTACCTCAGGTGGCGTGATCTGCGGAAACTGCGCAACGGGTATCTGCAGTAGCGCTACGCCTCCAGCGATCATCATGACGATGGCAATAACCATTGCGAAGCGCGGTCTGGCAATGAACGGCGCTGAGATGTTCATTGGGACGAGCCCGTCTGCAACGTGACAGGCGCCGCTCCAACTTCGACAGATTGAGCAGGCACGACCTGAACGGCTAGACCCTCGGACACATTCTGGAGCCCCTCTACGATCAGGTTTTCTCCACCCTTGAGACCATCCTCAACAATCCAAAGTCCTCCCATCTGACTGGATACCTTGATACGACGAAGAGTGACCTTGTTGCTTTCGTCCACCAGGAAAACGAACTTCCCGTCGCGGTCCTGTTGGACCGCTCCCAATGGGACCATGGGACGGATCTGCTGTTTCGTCTCCGAGACTATAACGGTAACGAATTGACCCGGTGTCAGAAGGAACTGCGGATTGGCAAAAAGCGTACGAATGGGAAGCGTTCCGGTCGCCTCATCGATCTCATTCCCGAAGAATTCGATCTTGCCCTTTTCTCCATATTGTTGCCCGTTCGACATACGCAAGGCCGGCTCGAACCGACTGGCGAGTTCGTCTTTGCTTATGCCCCCGGCTGCAGCTCGCAAATCGAGGATCGCGCGATCGCTGACTGAGAAAACAACGCGGATGGGATCCATCGCGACCACGCGAGCCAGCGTTGTCGCGCTGCCGCTAACGAAGCTTCCAACTGACAACGCTGAAGCTCCGATCCGCCCGTCGATCGGTGAGCTGATATGACTGAAAGTTAAATCGAGATCAGCCTGAGCAACGCGTGCCTGTGCCGCTAGAACATTTGCTTCGGCAGTTTCGAAGGCGGCCTGGCTTTCTTCCAGGGTTGCGCGCGCCACCGTTTGGGTGCTCAACGACTGATTGCGTTCCAGACGTCTTTTGGCATCGGCGAGACTGGCCTCAGCGCTTGCAAGCCCCGCCTTTGCCTCAGACAGGGAGATTTGGAGTGCTCTGGAGTCAATCAGGAACAGGTCCTGATCTTTTTTGATGATCTGGCCCTCTTCGAAAAGACGGTTTTCGAGGAAGCCTTCGATACGCGAACGAATGTCCACTGCATCGACGGCCTCGACCCGACCGACAAACTCGTGCCGGGGTGAGGCGTTGCCAACGGGAACGCCGGTCACCCCAACAGTTGGCTGGGACTGCGCAGACAGGCTCACGGGCAAGATCAAAGACACTGAGAGGGCAATGAGGAGAGATACAGTTGGACTCCGACGTGGCATTTTCATGAACCAGCCTCCAGCAGGACCCGAGGGCCTATCTAGTTCGCCTGCCCGCGCTTCTTCGCGGGGGCAAGTAAGATGCTATCAGGTAAAAACGCAGTCTCAGTCAGCTGTCGGCAACATATCGGATGAATAATGGTCCGTTTGACCCATTGAAAAACCTCCTGAAATCAGAACGAGGGCGTCCTCCCCACTGCTATTCGGTTGCAGGGGTCCACTCACAAGGTGTTCTTGAAGATCCGCCCATCCTTGATGATCACTGATAGACGATTTTGCGGGTCTTCAATCACGCGAATATCATCCAGCGGATTGCCGTCCCACACGAGCATGTCGGCAAGTGCGTCTTTTTCGACAACGCCAAGCTTTCCTGCGTAGGGCGTGCGTAGATTCGACATCGCCAGCAGCTCGGCATTGACCGATGTTGCCGTTCGCAGTGTATCGGCGTTGCTGTACCAGTTCGCCAGATGAGTGAGCATTACGTTTTGGCGAGGGGTCAACTGCGGTGAAAATAGCACGTCCGAGCCCCAGGCTACCTTGAAGCCGTATTTTTGCGCGAAACCGTATACCTTTGGGGTTCCCGCAAAGAGTTGCTTGATCCTTTCGAGCGCTGGCCCCGACTGCGATGCCGCATCGTCCATCGTCAGGAAGGGTTGCATGCTCAACCAGACGCCCTTGTCCGCAAATAGCCGGGCTGTTTCCTCATCCATGAGGTGGGCGTGCTCGATGCAAGCAACACCTGCCGCCAGCGCCCGTTGAACCGTCCGGGGCGCATACGCGTGGACGGTGACATAGGTGTTCCAGTCGCGTGCGACTTCGACGGCGGCGGAAAGCTCCTCTTGGCTGAAGGTGCTGATATCAAGCGGGCTCCGCGGCGACGATACGCCTCCACCCCCCACGAGTTTGACTTGCGAGGCACCTTGCAGAAGCTGCTCGCGCACGCGTTGTTTCAGGACACCGACGTCGTCTGCTATTGCTGCTGCGCCCATCAATTCGCTAACGCTGAGCTGGCCACCGTTTGACGGTATTTCCGATGGCATTCGCAGATCGCCATGACCGCCAGAGGTCGTAATCATGGCGCCAGACGGGAAAATACGTGGTCCGGGGATAATGGCGCTGTCGATCGCCTGCTTGAAGGTAAACGATGGTCCGCCAAGATCACGTACGGTGGTGAAACCGCGCATCAACGTCCGTTCGGCTTCAGCTGTCGAAGTGGCGAAGATGATGCCGGGGTCGCCCGCAGACAGGATGTTCAAAGGCACCGCAGCATAAATCGAATGCCAATGCGCATCGATCATGCCTGGCATGAGAACCCTGTCGCCGCAGTCAATGATGGTTGCATCCGCCGGCGCGGGATTATTACTCCGATCGATGGATACGATCCTATTCCCATCAATCAGGACCTGGGTGCCTTGCTGCAGAGTATTCGACTTGCCATCAAACAACCGCGCCTGTCGGAGAAGAATTTTTCCTGGCGCGACCGATGACTGCGCACCGGCGCTGAGCGGCATCATGCCGGCAACAGCTGTTGCTCCGATGCTGCGCAAAAAATGTCTTCGCGAATACTCGCCGAGACGAGATGTGGCCTGTTGGAGAAGGGGGCTGGCGCATCCGCAGCCAGTGTTATGGACGAGATGCTGATACTTCCTGCCAGATCGAAACATCGCATTCCTCTGAACGCACGCCATTGCCGAAGTATGGATACATACCTAGCATGCCGTTCCCACCAAATCTACTACTAGGTGTTGTAAAATGTTTGATCGCGGGCAAGTGATTGCCGCCGGTACCTTGCACCTTACGATCCTGATCTCAGTGGCGTTCGCTGCGGCTGCCGCTTCATGCCAATGGTAATGAAGTCGGTTTCTTTCGGGAGCCTGCGTCACGACGCATGGCGGCGATCATCCGGTTTGCCCTTCGAGAATTTTCACTGGCCGATCCCATTGAATCAATACAACGCAGCCGGTCTCACTCCACACCGAGTGTTCGGTCCCGGCTGCATTGAGAACGTAGCTTCCTTGACCGTAGTCGCCGGCTTCGTCAGATTGGGTGCCTTCCAGCACCAGGATCGTTTCGAGCCCTTCATGTCGATGACGAGGCACGGACGCGCCGGGCTCGTATTTCAGGAGGGCAACACCTGGCTGGTCACCTTCGAAAGTGCGGATCCAGTGGATGGTGACGTCCTTGCGAAAGGGTTCAAAAGGAAGGTCCTTCCAGCCGCCCAGGGTCAAGAGTTCACGCGTCGTTTCGAGCACGTCCGATTACCTCCAATATATCGTCGATACTTGCCGTCCAACCGACGATCGCACCCTGAGCGCGTATCATTGCGATTGCGGCATTTTTGAACTCCGGAAAATAGCTCTCGGTCGCTTCCTCGGCGAGCAGGCACTCATATCCGCGATCGTTGGCTTCGCGCATCGTTGTCTGCACACAGACCTCAGTGGTGACACCGGCAAAAACAAGCTGGCTCACACCTTTGGCTTTCAGGATGTCGCCGAGTTCAGTGGCATAAAAGGCGCCTTTCCCCGGTTTCTCGATTACTATCTCGCCGTCGACTGGAGCTAGTTCGGGGAGGATCGCAGTGCCGGCTTCGCCTGCTATCAAGATCCGTCCCATTGGGCCGTCATCGCCGATCCTGAGGCTTGGCTTGCCTCTGTTGCGCTTTGCTGGTGGCAGATCGGACAGATCGGGCTTGTGGCATTCCATCGTATGAATGACCGGGAGGCCGGCATCGCGGAACCCCTCCATCAGCCGTTTGACGTCAGGAACGATCTTCGCAACCCGGCTCACGTCATTGCCGAGGCTGGCGCCGAAGCCACCCTCTTCAGCAAAGTCGCGCTGCATGTCGATGACGATAAGGGCCAGCTCGTCTGGCCTTGCCGGGAAGGCGAATGGTTGGGCCTCGATTTCAACCATCAGTGATGCCCTGCCATGTGGGAACCAAGGACGGAGATATCTGCCGCACGAGCCAAGGTTTCGTAGACCAGCTTGCCTTCGGAAATGACCATGATGCGGTCCGACATCTCTAGTAGTTCGTCGAGATCCTCTGACAGTAGGAGCACGGCTGTGCCAGAGTTGCGTGCTCTCATGATACGAGCGCGGATTTCGGCAACCGCCGAGAAGTCGAGCCCGAAGCATGGGTTGGAAACAATGAGAAGGTCTACCTCGCCAGTCAACTCGCGTGCGAGAACCGCGCGTTGCACGTTTCCGCCCGAGAGGGCAGCAATTGGTGACGCTGAAGAGGCGGTCTTGACCTTGAAGTCGGCAATCAGGTCCGTCGCGCTCTTTTTCATCCTGCTCTTATTGAGCCAGATCGCGTCCTTGCCGTCCTGCTTCAAATCGAATGTGCGAAATGCCAGGTTCTCGCTTACTGTCATGCGCGGTGCACAGGCGTTCTGGAGCGGCTCTTCGGGAATGAAGCGAACATTGTTCTTACGGGCTTCTACGCGTGTGGCACCATATTCATCGCCGTTTACGAGCACGTTGCCTGCCTCCATCGGTCGCTGACCGGCGAGAATCTCCGTGAGCTCCTTTTGGCCGTTGCCCGAAATGCCTGCGATGCCGACGATCTCCCCGGAACGAACCGTGAGGTTTTCGATCTCAATTGTTTTCAAGCCAGACCGATCAGGCGCCTTGACCTTTTCCACCTTCAGAACGGGCTTTGCCCACTCCGACACCGGTACCCGCGTATCGAGTTCGGCGAGCTTGACGTCGCCGATCATCATGGCGGCCATCTCAGCCGTCGATAGCTCGCCGACCTGGCCGCTTCCGACGAGCTTGCCGCGCCGCAGGATCGAAACAGCATCAGCGAATTTCGTCACTTCATGGAATTTGTGCGAAATCATCAAGACCGTGAGCTCCCCGCGCTCGGTCATGGCCCGAACAAGACCGAGCATTTCGTCTGCTTCGGCTGGTGTCAGAACGGATGTCGGCTCGTCGAGCACCAGGAAGCTGCGGCCAAGATAAAGCTGCTTGACGATTTCGAGCTTTTGCTTCTCGCCGGCTGCGAGTTCCCTGACGGGGCGATCGAGCGGGATCTTGAACGGCATGCGCTCCATGAAGGCTGCAAGATCCTTACGTTCCTTCGCCCAGTTGATCACGGCGGGTACGGCAGCGCGGCTGATGACCAGATTTTCTGCTCCTGTCAGCGACGGCACCAGGGTGAAATGCTGGTAAACCATCCCGAGGCCGTAGGTCGCCGCATCTTTTGGAGAAGCGACCGCCACCTCGCGACCGTCGACCGAGAGGGAACCGGATGTCTGATGGTAAAACCCCATGATGCATTTGACGAGCGTTGACTTGCCCGCACCGTTTTCGCCGAGAAGGGCGTGGAAGGTGCCGGCGGGGATGTCGATGGAAACACGATCAAGTGCCGTGAAGCTGCCGAACCGCATGGTCATGTCGAGTGTCTGGATTCCGACTGCCGTGCCGACTTTGGGAAGAGGCGTGTCCCGTACGATGCTCACTTCAGATCTCCTTTTTCTACGATAATTGCGACTGGTCCGCCGCCAGGAGGCCCCTGATGTTCGGCACCACCCGAGACGTAGAGTTCCGTCGTTCCGAAAACGCCTGCGAGTACTCCGCCAACGAAGGCACGGGCGTGACGCGTGCCGGCGATATCGGAATCGTTCAGCATGGTATGGCGCTTTCCACCGACCTGACCCGTTGGATCTGGCTCGGCCTTGGCGAGAACGGCCGTCAACTTCCCGTCGGCGGGCAGGCGATCCCATGCGCTGCGAACGGAGTGTGTGTCGATCGCGTCCTGCATGACCGCGTGATCAACGACGAGTGGCCCCGACCATTTCGGGCTCATGCCGAGCACAATGATTTCGTGATCGAGAAGCTCGACACCAGATGAGGCTGATGCGCATCTGGAATAGAGATCGAAGCGGCTGCATATGTCAGCGTCTGTGATCGCCTCGATATCAATTTCACCAAGCGCGACTGCCACACCGAGCGACGATGCTCCGCGGGACAATGCCATCGATTTCAACGTGTCTCTTGTGGAGGTCGTTTTGCCGCCTGCTTCTGCTTCAGCGATGCGCTGCGAAGTAAGAAGTGGGCATTTGATCTGCACGAAATGAACGTCATCGACATTCTCGATGCCTGCATCCAGGATTGCTTCAGCCACACCTGCCGCTACCATTCGAACTTGTTCACGTCGTCCGAGAAGCTCCGGCGCAAGGACAGGGGTCCTGGCCACGCCTATCGCCAGCGCTCCGTCTCCGGGCGCATCGACCTCTTGGCGCGCAAAAACGGTCCAGTGCGGAGAAAGCGCTCCTTCCGTACCGCCGGACATGACGATTGAAACGCCCTCGACACCATGTTCGCCAAAAAGGCGCTCGAAGCTCTTTGTCGCATAGCCGCGCGTGAAATCGTTGACGCAGCCATTGCCTTCGGTCTTGCCGAGAACGGCGACGATGGTGGAAACGTCGATATGGTCATCGAAGAGCGCTTCGACGCGGGAGACGTCGTCGGGGCCGGCCGCCGGAACACGAAAAACATGAGCACGAAGCGACGCCATCAGGGAAGCGCCTCAATCAGGGTGGTGGAACTGGAAACCGCTCCGAAGACGCCGCCTTGCATCTTCACCATCTTGATCGCGGCAAGATGATTGCCATAGTCAGTGGCGCCGCAGCAATCCTCGAGCAGCAGGCACTCAAATCCGCGATCGTTGGCCTCGCGCATCGTCGTGTGGACGCAGACATCGGTCGTAATCCCGGTCAGAATGATATTTTCGATACGCTTCTGATTCAGGATGAGCTCCAGGTCCGTCGCACAGAAGGAACCTTTGCCGGGCTTGTCGATGATGGTCTCGCCGTCGATCGGCTTCAATTCGCTGATGATGTCCCAACCCGGTTCGCCGCGGACGAGGATGCGGCCGCAGGGGCCAGCGTCGCCGATACCCGCGTTGATGCGCTGGGAGCGCCAGCGTTTGTTTGCGGGCAGGTCTGCAAGATCGGGCCGGTGACCCTCTCTGGTGTGAATGATGTGATAGCCCTTGGCGCGCATCGCGCTCAGCACTGCCTTGATGGGGGCGATCGGCGCACGCACCAGCGAAAGGTCGTAGCCCATATGGTCGACGTAGCCGCCTTCACCGCAAAAGTCGGTTTGCATGTCGATGATGATCAGCGCCGTATTGTCTGGTCTCAGTGCCCCATTATAGGGCCAGAGATAGGGATCCGCATTGATATAGTGTCCTTTGGTCTCGACGATCGCGTCCATTGGCTTCTCCTATTCACCTGCTAGTTTGAATGTTTCGCCGTAAGCCCTTGCGGGCTTGTCAAAGCCGCAAGACGTACCGTCGGTCACCTTGACGGTGTCTTCCCAGGGCAGCTTGTACTTCCCGGCGATGAGGTCGTGCATGAAGGTGTATGGAGCATCACCTGCTCCGCCGGAGACAGCGACATAGCCGCGGTGGCCGAGCTGGTAGATGTTGTTTTCCACCCCCCAGTTTCGTCTTGCTTCGCGCACCAGATCAGGGCGGAGTTCTGCGGTGACAATCTCGTTAGGTCGGCCCGACATGCCGTGGGCAATGATTGTGCCATCGAAGTTGCAGATCATGCCTTCGCCCATAGAGTCGAACGTGCCGTCCGAGCCTGACATGCAGACACTGGCTGTGATCATGAGGTTGCAAAAGGCATTGGACTGGTTGGTGAACTTCCAGCTTTCGCGGATCGGTGCGGTGTAACCGGCAGTACGGATCATAATTTCTGCGCCCTTGTAGGCACACTCCCGTGCCATTTCGGGGAACATGCCGTCGTGGCATATGATCAGAGCTAGCTTCGCGCCCTTGGGTCCCTCGATTACGGGAATACCCAGATTGCCGGGCTCCCATGGTTCCACCGGAACCCAGGGATGCATCTTGCGATAGTAGAGCTTCAATTCGCCGGTATCATCGATGACGATACCCGAATTGTAAGGCATCCCATCAGGATTGTATTCCATGATCGAGAAGCAGCCCCAGATGCTGTTGTCGCGGCACGCCCTCTTGAAGGCGGCAACTTCTGGCCCGTCGAGGGAACACATGATTTCCGGGTTGATATCCATCGAGAGCCCGTGCAGGGCGTATTCTGGAAAGACAACCAGATCCATGCCTGGCTGATTGCGGCGAGCTTTACCGACGAGATCAACGATCACCTGCGTTTGCCGCGCGAGGTCTTGCTTCGTAACGGTGGCTGGAAGCTGAAGCTGGACTAGGCCGATGCCCACCCCGTGTTCGGACTTGTTGAGGCCTCCAAGACCATTCATGTCAGGTTCCTTATTTCGTAAGTGACAATGCGCCGGGTGCGCCCGCAAGCGAGCGGGTGGGCGAAGAGGTGGCAATCAGAATGGCAAGGGTCAGCACGTAGGGAGCCGCATAGAACAGGTAATAGCCCTGTGTAACGCCGACTGATTGAAGGGCGGGGCCGAGTGCGCCGGCCCCACCAAAGAGGAGTGCTGCCAGGAAACAACCGATCGGGTTCCAGCGTGCGAAGATCACGAGTGCTACGGCCATCAGACCCTGCCCGGAGGAGATGCCCTCGTTCCAGGAGCCTGGATAGTAAAGCGACAGATAGGCTCCACCGACTGCAGCAAGCGAGCCACCGACGGCCGTGGCCAGCAGGCGTATGCGGTCTGGGTTGATACCCATGGTGCGCGCGGCATCCGTGCTGTCTCCGACGACGCGCAGCACGAGGCCGACCCGCGTGTTGCGGAAGGCCCACCAGAGGAGAACAGCAAGCAAGCCGCCCAGAATGAAGAGAACGTTGATATTGAGGGCGGCTTGGACCTGCGGCACGGCGGACCAGGTGCCGAACGGAATTGAGGGTAGACGCGGTGCCGACGGTTGGATGAAAGGCTTACCCAAGAAAAAGGCGAGCCCCAGTCCGAATTGCATCATCGCAATACCGATTGCGATATCATTGACCTTCGGCCACTTGCAGATCCAGCCGTGGATCAATCCAAAGATCGCGCCAGTTCCCATGGCAGCGAGCACGCCAAGCCAGGGTGAGCCGCTAAGCACTGCGATTGCATAAGCCGTCATCGCCCCGAAAACCAGGGTGCCTTCCAGTCCGAGATTGATGCGGCCGGATCGCTCGGTAATAGTCTCACCAAGGCTGACAAAGATGAAGGGCGTCGAGACGCGAATTGCGCCTGCGAAAATGGCGAGGGGAACGCCCCATATGCCGATGCCGCTCGCTTCCATCATGCGCTCCTTTTCCAGAGATCGGGATTGAAGATCTTGAAACGGCCGTAGAAAGTCTCGCAGAAGAGGATGACGACGAAGAGTGTACCCTGCAGCACGAGCACGGTTGCGTCAGGCAGGGCCATGCGGCGTTGGATAAGCCCGCCCGACGCGTCAATACCGCCGAGAAGTATGGCGACCGGGATGATGGCGAGCGGATTGTGGCGCGCCAGGAAGGCAACGAGAATTCCTGTGTAGCCATAACCTGCGGCGAGTGAGGCATTGGCGCTGCCCTGTACGGCTGCAACCTCGATCATTCCGGCAAGTCCGGCAAAGCTTCCAGCAATCGCCGTGAAACCGACGATCAAACGGCCCACGGGCAACCCTTGGATCTGTGCGGCGCGCACGTTTCCACCAGCGATACGCGCGGCAAAACCAAAGCTCGTGACTTCGATCAGTACCCAGGAGATGACACAAGCGACGATGCCGATGGCTAGTCCCCAGTGGACATCCATTCCCGGCATCGCGCCGATCATGTATTCGGCGGGCAGGGGAGTGGTAGACGGCTTGTTCAAGCTTGCCGGATCACGCAAAGGGCCTTCCACGAACTGGTTCATGAGGGCGATGGCGATATAGGCAAGGAGCAGCGACGAGATCGTTTCGTTGACGCCTCGATAGTGCCGAAGAAAGCCTGCAAGGCCGATCCAGATGCCGCCGACGACCATGGAGGCTGCGGCCATGAGGATCAGCACCGGCAGGACCGGCAGACTGCCGAGGAATGGCAGCGCAATGGCGGCAGCGGCAACGCCGCCCAGTACCACTGCGCCTTCGCCTCCGATAATGACTAGTCCGAGGCGCGCTGGCAGGGCGACGCAGAGTGCCGTGAGGAGAAGCGGGGCGGCCCGGCTGAGGCTGTTCTGGATGGAGAACCAGCTCCCGAAGCCGCCCGTGTACATGAGTTGGAACAGGGTGGCCGGCGATTTGCCGATCACCACGATGAAGATGGAGAAAAGCGTAAGCCCGATCAGGATCGCGCCGAAGGTTATGGCAATCGGCTCCGCTCGTCGCGCGAGCCATCCGAGAATGGGTCTGAATACAGACGATGGCTTCGAAGCGATGGGCATTGCGGAAGTGTTCGCCTCAACGGTCATGACGCTTCCTCCTTTGGCTAGGCCGTGGATCCGACCACGCCTTCCACCAGATACGCCATGCTTTCGAGCTCGATTGCGTCTTCGGCATAGCTCTTGTCGGCTGTAACGACGACGTTACCCTTGTTGTCCTTTATGGGTCCCTTGAAGACCGAGAACTTGCCGGTCATCATTTCGGCCAACGTTGCCTCAAACTTTGTCCGTCCTTCAGCTGGCACAGCCGGCCCAAGTGGGCTCATTTTGACGAAACCGTCCTTGAGGCCGCCGCGCACGAAGTTCCCGAGCTTTTCGCCGGCTTGCGCTTTCTTGACAAAGTCGCTGTAGACATTGCCCCACGCCCACTCGGCGCCAGTAAGATATTTTTCTGGTGCCAATGGGCTCTGGTTAGCATGATAGCCGCAGACGAAGGCGCCGCGGCCGGCTGCCGTCTCAACAACCACTTTCGGACTATCGACATGGCAGGTGATGACATCAGCGCCCTGGTCAATCAGCGCGTTGGTGGCCTCTGCCTCCTTAACGGCAAGCGACCATTCGCCGGTGAAGATCACCTGGCAGGTGATCGACGGGTCGACCGAACGCGCGCCAAGCAGGAAGGCGTTGATGTTCTGCAGTACTTGCGGGATGGGTTTTGCCGCGACGAAGCCGATCTTCTTGCTCTTTGAACTGAAACCGGCCGCAACACCGTTCAAATACTGGCCCTGGAAGATGTAGCCAAAGTAGGAGCCGGTATTTGGTGGGTTCTTGCCTTCCTGCCAGAGGCCGCCGCAGTGGCGAAACTGGACATCAGGATACTTCGCCGCCATCGCCAGCATATGCGGGTCGAAATATCCAAATGATGTGGGAAACACCAGAGCAGCGCCGTCGAGATTGATCATCGACTCCATTGTCTTTTGGACATCGACCGTTTCAGGAACGTTTTCTTCCTCGACTATCGTGACGCCCGGGAGCGCCTTTAGGGCTGCAGCACCTTCGGCGTGCGCCTGGTTGTACCCATAGTCGTCCTTGGGGCCGACATAGATGAAGCCGACTGTCAGCGCGGTTTGCGCGAGCGCGCGACCCGACAAGAGACCTGGTGACAGCGAAAGTGCGCCGGCGGCGGAGGCCTGAAGGAAGTGGCGACGGTTCATGGAAAGGAGTTTGGTCATCGGAATGCTCCTTGCGGCGAGAGCCGGTTCGAAAAAACGTTGCAGAAAAGTGTATGCAACCGCTGTGCCAAGTCTTAACAGACTGTTTTAAAATGGGAAAAGAGATAGGGTAAAATCGCTTGTGTAAACTGTATGCAGATTCTTGGTGCTGAATGTCTAAAAAATAATCTGTGATTTATTTGTGTGCTAAAACGCACCGCCGTTTGCCCGGGACAACCTCCTGTCCGAACCTATACGCCCGCGAGAATGCCAAAATATTTGACTTTCGACGCACCTGCGGACATCTGTATGCAATTGAGGAAGGTCGACAGGCACGTGAGTCAGAGCAGGCGCAGACAAGTTATACGAGCAGGCACCACCGTCGAACAGATGGTGCGGGCGATGGCGGACATGATCGTTACTGGTGTGGTCTCGCCGGGTGAAAAACTGGACGAGATATCACTTGCAGCCCGATTTGAGGTTTCACGGACCCCGGTTCGCGAGGCGCTTCGCGAGCTTGGGGCGATGGGTTTGGTTGACCGCGAACCAAACCGGAGTGCAATCGTCGCCAACGTCACGGAAGACCATCTTCACTCCATGTTCGAGGCGATGTCGGAACTTGAAGCTATCTGCGCAAGGCTATCGGCTGAACGGATGACGATCGAGGAGAGACGTGCGTTGGAATTTTACCATCGCAGTTCAGCCAAGCTCGTGCATGCAGGTGCCCATGAAGAATATGCGGTTCACAATACCGAGTTTCACTCGCGCCTTTATCGTGGTGCCCACAATGATCATATCCTGGAATTGGTGACGCAAACCCGTGCGCGACTGGCGCCTTTTCGTCGTGCCCAGTTCCGACTGCCCGGCCGACTGGCGAAATCCTATGATGAGCATGATGTCATAGTGACCGCAATCATGCGGGGCGACGCTGTTGCGGCAGGACAGGCGGCTTATTCGCACGTCGCTATTGTGAGCGATGCGAGCATCGTTTTTGCGACGGCCAAAGGCGAATGATGTTGCGTGCTCACGTCACCGCTTAACTGCGCGCCGGCGAAAAATAAAGTACGCCGCCCGGGTTTGCTGCCCTCACTTCAGATTCGAGCCTTGCCCGAGAAGATGGGCCGACGAACGCCAAGCGTGATGCGCAATCTGGGCGAGCCATCGGGTGGCGTCAATCTGGATGAAGGCATCGGCAGCCGTCATCCCGCCCGGCGCGACGGAAGAAAGGGCCGTGACGCGATGGTTGCGCTGAATGGCCCCCAATTCTGTCGCTGCCTCCTCGGCGTCAGCAAGAGACTTGGCGATCTCCCCAGAAACGGTCCAGCCGATGGGGGCAGCCTTCGTGCTGAGCGCGGACTCCGAGGTAATCGACCTCCCGACCGTCTGCGCCGCCCGCATGGTGAGGGCGCAGAGTTCTGTTGAACGCAAATCATCGGTGACTTGGGTCGGATGTCCGGGAAAAGTGCCTTCGCCCAACACTTCGACGAGACGTGAGACGTGGTCGAGCGCATGAAGGGTGCTGGTCAACCGGAAACGCTCGGCGTCCGTCTCGGGCGGTTCCCTCAACTCGGACAGAAATGTGCGCACGTCTGCGATCGCGGCCGATGCCGCAGTGATTTGTTCCGTCGGCGCAGGGCCTTTGGAAAGTGTCACCGAAACTGTGGCGACGGCCTTTGTAAGGACGTCCGCTATCACCCGCCGGGCGGTCTCGACCGCGACCACTGGACTGGCGAGTGCGCTTGGATCGAGGGCACGCTGAAGCGGTGGCTGCTTGGAAGGCAGAAGCTGCTCCACAACACGGGTAAACCATTGCGTCGCCGGGAGCAGCACCGCGACACCGACAACATTGTAGACCGTGTGGTAGGCCGCAAGAAGCGTCATTCCGTCGATCGAGGCACTAAAGGATTTCATCAGCGGTGCGGTAAAGGGGAAGGCCACGATCGCAATGAGTGCCGCGATAAGCTTGAAGAGCACATAGGCGAGCGCCAGCCGCTTCGCCGTTGCACTAGCACCAATTGCCGCCAGCGCAGAGCTCGTCGCCGTTCCTATATTTTGACCGATAATCAGGGCCGCACCCTGCTCGAGACCGATTGCACCGGCGTAGAAGGCTGAAATGGTGACTGCGATCGATGCGGTTGAGGACTGCATTACAGCCGTCATCGCCAGGCCGACGACGATCAAGCTCATGAGACCGACCGATCCCTGGACCCATCCGACGTCCGGCATGCCGAGCACCGTTGGAAGGTCAGACGGATGCAGGCTTTCGGCAAGCCCTCCCATGCCCTGCTGGAGGGTCGTTAACCCATAGAGTACCAGCGCGAACCCTGCTAGTGCACCGCCAGCCGCCGCGATCCGCCTGCTGCCGAGCAATTTCGCCAAAGACCCGAGAAAGATTATCGGCAGTGCATAGGATGACAGAGAGACGCGCACTCCGATCAGAGCGACGAGCCAGGCTGTTCCTGTTGTGCCGACATTCGCGCCGAATACGAGGCCAAGACCCTGAGGAAACGTCAGGAGCCCGGCGCTGACGAGACCAATCGTTGTCATCGTAACCGCACTCGACGATTGTACAAGTAGGGTCACGATCGCGCCCCAGAAGGCCCCAGATAGTGGTGTTGCGGCCGCTTTGCCGAGAACTGTGCGCAGGGCAGATCCAGCTAGTGCCTTCAAGCCGTCGGTCATGACGGTCATGCCAAGAAGGAACAGCCCGACACCGCCGAGAATAGCAATTGCTGTCGACATGCCCATTTCGCCCCCAAATTGCGCTTCGGCCCTGACTGCTCGCCAGTCATAACATCAGTTCGATCTCCTGCCGATAGCTACCGACGTGAGAGCGGCGAGGTTCTCGCTGGGGTGAAGAGCGGTCTTCCGGCCTCTCCCGGCCCCGGGCGAAAAGCAGTTCCGGTGATCGCGAAGCGGCAATTTAGAGTGTCGGGACCTCCAGCCCAATCTTGATACGGTCCATTGCCACGAACGTCCGGAACCGCCTGACGTTGTTGTTTCCGAAAAAGAGCCGCTTGGTCAGGGCCTCATAGGCCGCCATCGACGGGACGAGGATCACGAGGATGAAATCCGCCTCACCCGTCACATAGTAGCATTGCTGAATTTCGGGGATGGCGGCGAATTCACGCTTTGCGCCTTCGATCTGCTCTGCGGTCTCGCTGATGACTTCGACCTCGACGAAGATCGTGATCGAATGCCCGAGCGCTGCAGGGTCGACGATCGCGACATTCGCCTGGATGACGCCTGCCTCGGTCATCTTCTTGATGCGCCTTTGGACAGCCGGAGCAGACAAGTTCACCGCCTCCCCGATCGTGCGTTGCGGCGTAAGGTTGTCCCTCTGCAGGATCGCCAAAATCTCCCGGTCAAATTCGTCCAACACCATCCGACGTCAAGCCTCCCCCTATCGTCTCCAGACGAAACAAACTTGCAAATCAAGCCCCGACATTCAGCGCAACGTGCGCCCGAGATGCAATATGTTTCGCTTTGAACCCAACGAGGCGACAATGTTCCTGACCAATTCGAACACCGACTACAACACACCACTTGATCCGCAGGACCTGGAAACCCTTGGCGCGGAGGCCGCGGCCGAGGTCGAGCGCTTCCTCTCCTTTCGGGAGAACAACACGGAGACGCCCTTGGTTTCTCTGTCCACTCTTGCCCAAGAACTTGGCATCTCCAGCATCCACATGAAGGATGAAGGCTTTCGTCTCGGTCTTGGTAGCTTCAAGGCGCTCGGAGGCTCGTACGCTGTGATACGGCTCGTGCTTGAAGAGGCCAGCAAGCGGCTGTCGAGAACCGTCGATGTGTCGGAGCTCCACACGGCCGAGGTCGCCGCAGTCGCCAAGACGATGACTTTTGCCTGCGCGACGGATGGGAACCATGGTCGTTCGGTAGCCCAAGGGGCACAGCTCGTCGGGGCCAGGGCTGCGATCTTCGTTCATTCCGGTGTGAGTGACGAGCGGGTCGCCGCTATCGCCCGGTTCGGCGCGGATACGATCCGTGTCGAGGGTACCTACGACGACTCTGTGAAGAATGCGTCCAAGGTTGCTGCCGAGCGAGGCTGGACGACCGTCTCTGACACGACCTGGCCAGGGTATGAGCGCATTCCCGGCCTTGTGATGCAGGGCTACACCGCCATTATTCGCGAGGCTCTCAGAAAGATGCCGAAGCCTCCGACGCACGTTTTCGTTCAATCCGGTGTCGGCGGCATAGCCGCTGCCGCAGCTGGATACCTGGCGATCGTGTTGGGCGACCAGCGCCCCGTGTTCACGGTTGTTGATCCCGAAAGGGCTGCCTGCATCGTCGAAAGCGCCAGGGCCGGGCACCCTGTGACGATCCCGCATGGCGAGCCAACTGTCATGGCCATGCTTGAATGCTATGCGCCCTCGCTTGTGGCCTGGCGCATCCTGTCGCGCGTGGCTGACGCGTTCATGACCGTTGACGAGGAGGAGGCCGTCAGTGCGATGAGAAGGTTGGCGCACCCCGTCGCCGGAGACCCGGCTATCGTTGCTGGGGAAAGCGGCGGCGTCGGCCTTGCGGGACTGATCAAGGCGGTCACCAATCAAGAGACCAAGTCCGCATTGCGTCTTGATGCTCATGCACGCGTCCTTGTGATCAACACCGAGGGAGCGACCGACCCCGTGAAATATAAAGAGATCGTCGGCACGGCGCCCGGCTCTATTCTGATGAAGGGGGAGGAGGCAGCTGTATGACCGAACTGGCGATAAATTCCGAGCGTCTGTTGGGTCATCTGCGTGAACTTGGCTCGATCGGACGTGACGAAAATGACCGCCTCGTGAGACTGGCTGCTTCCGATTCCGACAAGCTTGCCCGTGATCACCTCTCGGCTTGGATGGAGGGTGCCGGGCTTGAGGTGGCGGTCGATCGCATTGGCAACATCTTCGGTATCTGGACGCCTTCGGGAACTACCCACTCCATGCCCTTGATGCTTGGGTCGCACATTGACACAGTCATCGATGCCGGGATGTACGACGGCTGTTATGGCGTGTTGGCGGGGCTTGAAGCTATCGAAACACTGAAGAAGAGCCGGTTCGAGCCAACCCGCCCAATCGTGCTCGTCGCCTTCACAAACGAGGAAGGCGTCCGCTACGCGCCCGACATGATGGGGTCGCTGGTCTATGCTGGGGGACTTGGTGTCGACGAGGCCTTGGCCACCGTCGGCACTGACGGGTCGGTTCTCGGTGATGAGCTTGCGAGGATCGGCTATGCCGGTCATTACCAACCCGGATTTCTGCAGCCTCACGCATACATTGAACTCCACATCGAACAAGGCCCGGTGCTTGAACGCGAAGGTGTTCCTGTGGGAGCGGTCGAGAGCCTCCAGGGCATCTCCTGGCAGCGCGTGACAATCGAGGGCGACGCCAACCATGCGGGAACGACGCCGATCTCCATGCGCCGCGACGCAGGACTGGCTGCCGCGCGGGTGATCACCTTCCTGCGCGAGCGGGCAAAGGCCTCCAATACGTCGACTGTGGCGACTGTTGGCTGCATGACGTTCGAACCGAACGCAATCAATGTGATCCCGTCGAAGGCGACCTTCACCGTGGATTTGCGCGATCCGGACTAGGAACGTCTGTTGGCCGAGGAAGCCGCGTTGGCGAACTATCTCGAGACGCTGGCAGCCGAGGAGCAAGTCACCATCACCGTAGAGAGGCTCGCGCGCTTCAAGCCTGTGGCTTTCGACGAAGGAATAGTGGCCGCGGTAGAGGACGCCGCCGGTGCGCGTGGGCTACGATCGAGGAGAATGACGTCGGGTGCGGGGCACGACGCCCAGATGATCGCGCGGATCGCGCCGTCGGCGATGATCTTCGTACAAAGCGTTGGCGGAATTAGCCACAATCCCAAGGAGCATACGCCTGACACCGATCTCGTTGCAGGTGCCAACGTCCTGCTGGACGTTGTCCGCAAGCTAACCGCCTCGGAGGTTTGAACTGATGAATGATATCCATAACCTCATTGCCGAGATGACCGAATGGCGTCGGCACCTTCACGCCAATCCAGAGTTCGGTTTCGAGGAGAAGGCCACGTCCGCCTTTATTGCGGCCAAGCTAAGAGAGTTCGGTCTCGATGAGGTCGCGGAAGGTGTGGGCGGCACAGGGGTTGTCGGAACTCTCAGACGGGGCACCGGCAACCGGGCCGTCGCGTTGCGGGCAGACATGGATGCCCTCAAGATCACCGAGAGAGGCGCGTTGGACTACAAGTCCAGGAACGATGGTGTCATGCACGCCTGCGGCCATGACGGCCACACGACGATGCTTTTGGGAGCGGCGAAGCAACTCGCTGAGGAAGGTGGTTTCAACGGAACCGTCCGGTTTGTCTTCCAACCCGCCGAGGAGTGGGGAAAAGGAGCACTGTCGATGATGTCAGATGGGCTTTTCGAAAAGTTTCCCTTCGACGAGATCTACGGCATCCACAACATGCCGGGCATTCCCATCGGCCATTTCGAGACCAAGGCGGGCGCCTTCATGTCGGCCGAGGACAATTTCGAAATTACACTCCAAGGCGTGGGTGGCCACGCCGCCCGCCCACATTGGGGTAACGAGGTGCTGGTGGCGGCCTGCGCGCTGGTCACCAACCTCCAGACAATCGTCGCAAGGCGCATCGATCCCGCCGACATTGGTGTCGTCTCCGTTACCGAACTCATCACAGATGGCACCAGAAACGCGCTCCCGGGCACCGCGCGGATTCTCGGCGATGCCCGCAGCTTCCGCAGTGAGATCAGCGAGCACATGGAGAAGCAGATGCGGGTGATCGCGCAGGGCACGGCGAGTGCGTTCAATGTCGAAGCCCAAGTTCACTACACGCGGGAATTCGTCCCGCTGTTGAACGACCCCGCCCTTGCTGAGGAGAGCATGGCCGTCGCGACGGAGCTTTTCGGAGCGACGAACGTGCGGGTTGCATCCAAGCCTATGACCGGATCAGAAGACTTCGCCCGGTTCCTCAGCCGGGTCCCAGGATGCTTCGTCTTCATGGGCAACGGCATGCAATCGTCTCCCTTGCACAATCCGAATTATGATTTCAATGATGAGGGCCTGATCCACGGCATGCGCTTCCACGTCGGCATAGCTCGTCGACGCCTGCCTTGATTTAGGGGTCAATCGCGGCGGTACGGCTTGCCAGCATGAATCATGAATGAGGCGTTTTCGGCCCCAGGGCCGCCTCTCAAAGAAAGCGTCGGACGACCATGAGCGTCACGACCATTGCTCCAAGCGAGACGAGGATGCTGGCTATTACATATGTGATGGCAGCGGACTGTTGGCCACGTTCCCATAACGAAACCGCATCGAGCGAGAAGGTAGAGAACGTCGTGAACCCTCCAAGGATGCCAGTTGTCAGGAACAACCTCGCGTCCTGAGCGCCGAGATTGAGTACAGCGAACAACCCGACTACCAAGCCCATCAAGGCCGAGCCCACGACGTTGATCGCAAGGGTTCCATATGGAAACGTCGGCCCCATCAACCGAATCGATAAGAGCCCGACCCCATAGCGCAGTGCGCCACCGATGCCCGAGCCAAGAAATACCAGAAGAAATCCCACGCAAGCCTCCTGCGCGCTCAAGAGAGCGTCGGTCAGTAGGCATCATCAGCATCAGCGCGGTTTTACGGGAGATACCATTCCCATCGGCTGATGGATATGCCAGCAACAGGCGTCGAAAGCAATATGGCCACATGCGACGCGGAGACGCAGGGAAAGTCGCCTCTCTCCCCTTGGCGCAAAGGGGGCAACGTCATCAGCTTATGAAATTGATTTGTACGCTATGCTCTCACGGGTCGACTCAAATGACCGCCTATCGTTCCAAGATACTGCGCGACAAAGGCCGCGCGAAATGATCTTGACGTTGTGGGTGCGCGCACGCTGATCCTTGTCGAAGGAGGTAACGCCAAGTGCGACGACAGAAGCTGCGGGATTGCCATTGCCATCTCCAGGACTATTTCCATGTGGATGAGACATCTGCTTGGCCTTAAAGGCACTGAGAAACTCGATCACACCACGCAAATTGCTTTGGAGTTGATCGAAACACGCAACGCAGCACGAGATACCAAGACTGCAAAGCTTCGCGAGTTGCGTCTCGCGCGCGAGTGCGAAGAAGCAAATGCGAAGGTCAATTCTCCTCGAAAGAAACGTGCAGCCCGGAAGAAGCCAGGCTGAGGCCGTGGCGACCGACCACTTACATATCATGCCGAGCCAATTGACTTTACGCACCCGGTAGTCGTCATATTCTAAAGTAGTCGGCCATATGTTTGCCGGGGCGAGCCGATTGGGCCCCTATATGCGCTCTTGCCTCAGGCGGGAGCGCGCCGTCAGCTTCCTCACTGATATTCTCCATGGTGAAGGACACCTGGAAGCGGTGACCGATACCGACCAAAGATGGTGCTCAATAACCCGATCAGAGCCTGAAAGTGTTTCGGCGCAGATGGCTAAAGGCGTGGCCTTGAGCTAATGCCGACAAGTCCGAACTTATCATCTCAAGAACTGCTTCTCCATCGCCTTTCCGACGAAGTAGGCAAATAGCTTGGAACAACCTATCAAAACTAAGGTTTACAGAGCGGATCGCCGGGTGAGGATTTTTCTCCCCTCATGTCAAACGCTGGCTAACTGCGCGATCCACCATTTTTATTGCTCAAACGTTGAATTGGGGATTTTGTGTCGTCGACGGCGTGGCTCGTCTTGATCGTTGAGCGCAATCAAGCGCTCCACACCATTGCATCCGCTGAAGAAGCCCTCGAGATGCTTTTTACGAATTGGCCCGTCGTAAGCGGGGCGGCATTCGTCTTGGCATTGGAGGCTTGCGCTCAAACGGCGGCGGGGACGGCAACAGAGGGAGAGGCTCAATCGGCCTTCCTTGCCGCGGCTGTTGACGCAAAAGTGGCATGCAGGCTTGCCTGAGCGTCAGCTGAGCTTGGCAGCCCTGTTACTGGCCGTGCCGCCATCGTCGAAAACTGTCAAAAATTAGGTATTTGTTAACCAAGTCATCTCTAGGTGTCCCCGTTCAATGAATGAGGATATCCGATGAAGAAGCTTTTCGCCTTCGCCCTTGCCGGCACGATGCTGGCCGCCTCGCTTGCACAGGCTGAACAGTGGCGCGAGCCACCGCGTCACGACCGCAGGTACGACGACAGGCGTCCCGACCCTCGCCACTATGAACAGAAGCGCCGGTGGGCCCGGGGGCAACGCATGGATGATTGGCGTAGGTATCAAGACGTCAGGGAGTACCGCCGCTATGGCTTGCGCGAGCCGGGCAGAGGACAGCAATGGGTCAGGGTGGACAACCAGTTTGTCCTGCTGAGCGTTGCTACCGGCGTCATCCTCGGCCTTTCCGTGGCTCGGTAGTCGGAGATCGCGAGCACTCTCCGTAAGCAGTGCTTGACGCTTCGCGATCTTGAGCTACACTCAACCCATCGTGTTTCTGACGATTGACCACGGATGTACTGGCAGTTGTTGTTGAGGCAGATTAAAAAGGTCGGTGCCGAGGAGGTGCCGGCCTTTTTCTATGGGTTAACGTGTGGCCTTCCCGTCAGCTGGAACAAATGGCGTGCAGCTCCATTGTCATTCTATCAATGGAGGAAAGTAAATGTCCTATGATCCTAATTCTGACAAAGGCCTCGACCTTCGACCCACGCGTCAGGTGCGCCGCGGCGGAGGTTTTTGGGGCCCCTGGATTGCGCTTGCTGCGATCATTTTGGTCGCCGCATTTGCATGGAACCAGTGGGGTGGCATGGCAACCGACCCAACCCCGACAGCCTCGACAACACCCCCGATTTCTGAGTCTGTGCCAAAGCCATTGGCTCCAGTAACGCCGCCGGCCGCTGCTCCGACAAATCCGTCGACTGGCACTCAGCCGTAACGGCGGGGCGGTGATTTGGCGCTATGAACCATTCTGGCGGCCTTCGCTCTACTGACTTTCACTCTGTTCCATAGACGCCCGCATTCTTCTGCACCTCCCGCAACCCTTGTATGATGCGTGTCCAAGCCTCGTGTCATTTGTACAGGGACGATACTCAATCTCCGCAATGAACGTTGGCTCACCCGTCCAAGTTCTTGCTGAGCCCTTCGCATCCTACAGGCGATTGGCCAATCGAGGGGGTTGCGGATTTCGCAGACATTTCAATGGCGAAACTACATCAGGGAAACAGGAAACTCACCCAAGGAGTAAGCCTTTGCCTCGGGCGACACCCGGGTCACATCATA
The DNA here is from genome assembly GCA_900466605.1 of Hyphomicrobiales bacterium. Lineage (GTDB taxonomy): Bacteria > Pseudomonadota > Alphaproteobacteria > Rhizobiales > Rhizobiaceae > Rhizobium. Next base: position 53,697 of record UBMU01000012.1, on the reverse strand, counting down.
CAGTCAGTCCCCCCACGGCTGCAGGGTATTGGCAGCCGTGGGGAAGCCTTAGGGCTCTTCAGGCCACTACCAGGTCTGACCGCCGTACCAATCATCGATATCGCGGCGAGCGCGGTCACGCTCTAGGCCATAGCGCTCTTGGATTTTTCCTTCGAGCTGGTCTCGCTTGCCGGCAATCTGATCAAGATCGTCATCAGTCAGCTTACCCCACTGCTCCTTGACCTTGCCTTTTACCTGCTTCCAGTTTCCTTCTACGCGATTCCAATCCATTTGTTTCCTCCTTATGGACTGAATGGGTAACGGACCCGTGGCCGAACAGTTCCGGCTGCAACTCCGGTATCAGGTGAGGGAACAATCACCGAAAGGTGGGCACACTATACCCGCGTTGAGCGCTACTTTGATCTCCAGGCCCTTGCACAGGAAGGCCCACAAACCTGCCCATGGCACCCCCCCCGGCTACGGGGCCTCTTAGACACGCGACCGCCTCCAGCGGAGTGACTGGGCTTTGATCGTGCGCTCCGGCGACAGAGAGCGCTGTGTGTATCGGAACAGAATCGCCCGATCAAAGTTGTTAGTTCACCTGAGCATGAGAAGGCTAGCGGACGGTCCCGAGGGCCTGGCGTATCAGAGCCTTCCCTCTCAAAACGATAGAAGGAGGATAAGATGCGCATTCCAATCTTGGCAGCTTCGCTGCTGTCCTTCGCCCTGGCCGGATCAGCTTTTGGTCAATCCAATTCTGCATCAGTCGGGTCGATGATGAACACGAACAATCCCATGGCATCCGCCCCAAGCAAGCCGGGCGCGGTAAAAAAGCACACAACGGCCATGAACAAGAATGCAGTGAAGAACAACACGTCGCGGGCAATCAACAAACAGAACTGCAAGAGCAAGAAGGGTAAAAACTCGCTCCAGACCCAAGGTGGAAATAGCGGGACCGAAAACACCGAGGACACCTGCGCCGACAACAACAATTGAGTTGAGTGGCAGCCGTCACGGCCCGAGCAGACGAAACAATGCCTTTCGGGCCGTCCTCGTGCGGTGCCTTCGCGTGGACCTTTCCTTTGATTGGTCTTTGGTATGTGATGGAGCAAGAGAAAGACGTTCCCGGCTATAAAATTGGATGTTGTGGATACTATTACCGGTTGGGCAGAGGTTGTTGGCCGCGCACGTCTCGATGCCTTATCTGGCTATGAGGGCAACCGATTTGGTTGAGCTTGCGAACGGGCGCACCACTCCGAGGGCCCGGGACAAAAATCGAGCGGTATCTCGACCTCTAAGTCGTTCCAGTTGCTTATTTCCGGCGTTGACGCCCCTGTCTTGGAAGGTCAGAGTATTCTACGCGCTTATCCCAGCGCCGAGTGCTTTTTGCATGGCGGCCCGCACCGCTAACCCCACGGGCCATTTGTTTGGTGAGGCGATATAGCATGACCCCAGCTCGATTTAGAGAATGTCTGCTCCATATCCGGTGGACCCCGATCAATATCGCATCTGCCCTGCAGTGCGAACTGTCATGGATTGAAGCGCTTGAAGGGGGTAACGAGGAAGTTCCTGCTGGACTTGCTGCGTGGCTGGAAACACTCGCGAAAGCACACGAGGCGTTGCCAGCACCTGCTACCTACCGCGGCAAGACTTCTAGGCATTGAGCTGCGATTTCATCGCGCAATATCCGGGCAATTCGCCGTTTCCAGGGAAGCCAACGCAGCTGGCATTTTGCACAGCTTCTAAAATGTACGCCTTTTAGTGTGCTTTTAAACAATGGTGTCCCGCTCTAACGTCTCGATGCGCGCGAATGCCGGGAGGCACTGAGCGAACAATATCGCAACATAACCCTTCAGATGCCTCCCGGTATTGCACTGCGGCTCGATCTGCTCCGTAACGGGCCTCTCTCCGCCATCTTCCTCCTGAACGGCATCCGTCGTGAGCTCCACGTTGCTTACGAAGTCGTCGACCTGGTCCATGCGTCGTTGTATTGACGCACGGCTGGCCTTTCCGGTCACCAGACTTCTTCCAGGATCCTGCCGATTTTGCCGTCTTTTACCTTCGTCCGTCGGTTTCCCCTTCAACTCACCACGTCATGCCGTTGTTCGCTGTTGACCGGAAACTTCCGATCGACTATTCCCGCCGCCGCCGTGCTCATATGCCCCGAGGCGGCACCAGGAGGGTCCGGTCAGACCTGTGAGACCGGACCCTTGCTTCACCAGCAACCTTGAGACACGCTATTCTGTTTTGAGATGCAACTTGCGTCGGCGTATCGGAAAGGTGGACGCGATACTGGCGATGATCGAGACGAGCAGCGCGTGCTGCGCTAAATCATCGAAGTCGTGCCTCCTGCGATTGCATCCCAGTCCTTTTGATGCCAGACCTTTGCACTTGGTCATTTCTTTAATCATGGCGCTACGCCACCTCCTTGTTACGGGTCATGGAAAAAGACCATAACCGGACGAAACCGCTGCGCGGCATGGAAGCTGCGGGGAATATTCTGGGAGTACTGTGGGGGCGGTCCGAGCGACATCCATTCCCGATCACTTGGCGACGGATAAACGGGTCTCTAATCGACCGCTGCGTGAGCTTCCGATTGCTCAATGGCGCATGGACGTCGGCATCCAGCGTGGCTTCGTCTGCACGGTTGCAATTTTTTATTGCTGCATTGCAGCAATCGCAATAGGGTGGAACCGCTGAACTCGGAGGTCGAAATGCCGCCCAGACTTTACAGCGGTGGCCGCGCTACGCGAGCCGATCAGAACCCGATAGCAATTGATCTGGCTCTCCAGGGAGGCGGGGCGCACGGCGCATTTACTTGGGGAGTGATCGAACGCCTTCTTGATGAACCCTGGCTGGACATTTCGAGCATCACCGGCACGTCGGCTGGCGCGATGAATGCAGTCGTTCTTGCCCATGGCTATACGGTGGACGGTCGAGAAGGCGCAAAGGCGGCACTCGAGGCGTTTTGGGCTCAGGTGAGCGAAGTGGCGCGGTTCAGTCCCTTTCAGCGATCGGCGTTTGACGTCATGACGGGTAACTGGTCGCTCGACCACTCGCCCGCCTATCTCTTCTTCGACCTTATGAGCCGACTATTTTCTCCCTACGAGGTCAATCCCGCCAACATCAATCCGCTTCGCGATATTCTTGAAGAGAGTGTGGACTTCGAAGTCTTGAAGCGCTGCGAAATCAAGCTGTTCATAAATGCGACCAACGTCAGGACCGGACTGCCGAGGGTATTTCGCAACTCAGATTTGAACGCTGATGTCGTTTTGGCCTCGGCGTGCCTGCCCATGATGCACCAGGCAATCGAGATTGAGGGTGACCCCTACTGGGACGGCGGCTTCTCGGGAAATCCTCTCCTTACCCCGGTTGTTCGCGAGAGCGCGGCATGCGACGTCCTGCTCGTACAGGTCAATCCGGTGGAGAGAGCAGGTGTTCCGAAGACTGCACGCGAAATTCTCAATCGCATCAACGAGATTTCGTTCAATTCCAGTCTGAAGAAGGAATTGCGAGCGATGGCGATACTCCAGCGGATGCTCTCGGAAAGCGGGGTCGCGCCCGAAGAAATCCCCTTCGCGAAAGAATGGTCAAGCATTCGTCTTCATAGGATCGTTACGCCGCCGAGTATGATGGAACTGAGCGCGTCATCCAAGATGAATGGTGAATGGGAGTTCCTTTCCATGCTTAGACAAGAAGGACAGCGCACCGCGCAAGAGTTTCTTGTCAACCACGCCGAAGATATCGGAACAAGGGCGAGCTTTGACATTGAAAGCCTGCTCGATACCGTTCTGCAGTAGACGTGGAGCAAAGCGCGAAGCCGGCTTCTCATGGCCCTTAAAGTTCTTGGCGTGCTTGCTTATTGTGGCTTGAGCCACTGCTTATCTGTCATGCTTGCATGACTCTGGGCTGCTGCTGTGATCACGACTGGAACTCTTTGAATAATTCTGAAGCGAAATGGAATTCCTGGCTGGTTTGGGAGTGTTTAGCGCTGGTTGTGACGTACCAGCCGCATGTGCTCGACGATGTGATGGCCGGAGCCGCCAACATGCTTTGCAATTGCCTGTGCGGCGCCTTCGGCGTCCTGTGCCTTGATGCACGCGATGAGCTCGCGATGCTCTTCCAGCACATTGGATTGACGGCTGAGCGAGGTCGGGAAGCGCCGGCTGATGGCCCAGAGGATCTGGCGGTGACGCACCCATAGATCGACCGCGTGGCGATTGTAGTGGCGATCGTACATCAGGCGGTGAAATTGCAAATCGAGATTGGAATGCTTCATCTCGTCACCGAAGTTCAGCGCTTCGATATCAGCCTGGATACGCTCCAATTCCTCAATTTCCGCATGGGTGACGATGCTGACGAACCAGCGCGTCAGGGCAGGCTCTATCAGCACTTCGATCTCGCAGATATCGCGAACAAATTCCTCATCGATCGGGCGCACGCGCGCACCACGGTTCGGCGTCATGATGACAAAGCCTTCGCCGCGCAGCTGTTGCAATGCCTCCCGTACGGGATTTGTCGATGTGCCCATCCGAGTGGCGAGATCGGCTACCTTCAACCGTTCATTGGCCTTCATGCGGCCATGAATGATGTCGTCGCGAAGGCGCTCATAGATCGAGGCGCCACCGTCGTCGGTAAGATCGTCGCCTTCGGAGGCTGCCTTCCGGATGCGGGTGATTGTGCTCATGATCTTGCTTTTAATGCACCTTCTGGGTCGTTGCCAAGAGCAATGAATCTAAATTCATACACTCAGATTGACAAATAATGTACGATCTGAAAGTTTTCGTTCAACAGCGATGCCCTGTCATTATGCTGGGACACAAAACCGGCGGAGAGGGCCGGCAATCAGGAGGAGAAAAATATGGGTTACCAGCAAAAGCTGCGTGGCCTCGTCGTGTCGACGGGGCTTTTGAGTGCCGCGCTCTTTGGGGCCGTTGCACCGGCCTGGGCGGTTGATTTCAAAGAAGCGCCAATGCTCGACAAGCAGGTGAAGGAAGGCAAGCTGCCGACCGTCGCCGATCGTCTTCCTGAGCACCCCTACGTTGAGACGATGGTCGATGGCGTCGGGAAGTACGGCGGCACGCTGCGCACGACTATCCTTGCAAACGGTGACCAGTACAATCTTACCCGCACCATTGCCAATGAGCTCTTGGTCCGCTGGGACCCGGCATGGCAGAAGGTCGTACCGTCGCTCGCCGAGGAATTCACCGCCTCTGACGACGCAACGACTTACACGTTCAAGCTCCGCAAGGGTCTCAGATGGAGTGATGGCCAGCCCTTCACCGCTGACGACATCATGTTCTGGTACGAAGACGTGTTCATGAACAGCGCTCTTTCGCCGGCCAAGAACCCAACATTTACGGTCGCCGGCAAGCCGGTGAAGGTTCGCAAGATCGACGACCTAACGGTCGAGTTCAAGTTCGAGTCGCCCTATGGTCTCTTCTTGCAGCAGCTGGCATACGGACAGGGTCACCTGCCGGTCATCTACCCGAAGCACTATCTCAGCCAATTCCATGAGAAATATAACAAGGAAGGCATTCCGGCGCTTCTGAAGGCCAATCCGGCTGCAGGCGACTGGGTGGCACTCTTTAACTCGAAGGTCTCGCTGACATTCCAGCCGCCTTACTGGCAGAACCTCGATCTTCCAACGATGAACCCTTGGATCCTGACGGTGCCTTACGCAGACGGCGAACGCGTCGTCGCCACGCGCAACCCCTATTACTGGAAGGTCGACCCGGATGGCAATCAGTTGCCCTATATCGATGGCGTGACGTGGGCAAAGCTCGATGACCCGCAGTTGATGGCACTGAAAATGACGTCCGGCGAGTTCGACTTCGCCTTCCGCCACATTAACAACTCGACTTTCAAGTCGGTCCTGTTTGATGGCCAGGAGACAGGCAATTATCGCTTTGTCGACGTCAAGGATCTGCCGGCAAACGACGCCGTCATACTTCTCAATCTCAATTCGACAGACGAAACCAAGCGGAAGCTCTTCCAGAACAAGGATTTCCGTATCGCGCTCAGCCATGCCATCAACCGCCAGGAGATCATCGATCTGGTTTATGTCGGCCAGGGCGCTCCGGCGCAGGTGGCCACACAGCCCGAGCACGAACTCTTCAACGAACGCGAGGCGTCGCAGTATACCGAGTTCGATCCAAAGACCTCAAACGAGATGCTCGACAAGATCATGCCGAAGAAGGATGCCGAAGGTTTCCGTCTCGATGACAGCGGCAAGCGTTTTACGATCAACTTCATGGTGGCTGATGTCTTTGGTCTATCCTACCCCGATGTCATGCAGATGGTACAAAAGTACGCGAAGGATGTCGGCATCGACATTCAGCTGCGCACGACCGATCGCGCCCGCCTGAATACCATGTGGTCAGCCAACGAGCAGGACGCCTATATCTGGAACTGCGTTGGCGGCCTGTCGGAAGTCTACACCGACCCGCGCTGCTACATGCCCTTCCAGAAGGCCGATATCTTCTTCGCCATGAAGTGGAGCGAATGGTATTCGAACCACGCGACCGGCGAAGAGCCGCCTGAGCAGATCAAGGCGCTGATGGCCGCCTACGACAAGGTCAACGCCGCCGTCACCGATGACGACCGCCGGGAGAAGATGAAGGAATTCCTCAATCTGTCGGCCGACAACTTCCTCAACATCGGCATTTCGCGCCCCATGCCGAAATACATGATGGTGTCGAAGAACCTGAAGAACGTCGTCAACGGCATTCCGATCACCGGCAATCTCTGGCACCCGGCCCCGACGCTGAGCCAGTGGTATTTCGACAAGCCGGCTAACTAAGTCCCCGCAAGGTCCGGCGGGGCTCTGTTCCCCCGCCGGCTCCCCCTTCGATCTCATCGAACGGTCAGAAATCATGCTCCGTTATATCGCCAAGCGGCTGGTGTTCGCGATACCGACACTCTTTGCCGTCTCTATCATCGCCTTCATTATCATCCAGCTGCCTCCCGGCGACTATCTCACGACGCTGATGGCCGACTGGGCAAGTCAGGGTGGAGCTGTCGAGGAAGGCACCGTCGCCGCCATGCGCGAGCGCTACGGGCTCGATCAACCGATGTACTTCCAGTACTACAAGTGGATCGCAGGCATCATCATGCACGGCGATTTCGGCATTTCCTTCGAACTCGGCAAGCCGGTCACCGAATTGATCTGGAGCCGCCTCGGCTTCTCACTGCTGCTGTCGTTTCTGACACTCTGCTTCGTGTGGGCGATCGCCATTCCGATCGGCATCCTGTCGGCGGTACGCCAATATTCGATTTCCGACTATTCTGCCACCTTCCTCGCCTTCTTCTTTCTTGCTGTGCCAGACTTCCTGATGGCACTCTCGGCGATGTATGTGATGTCGGCCTATTTCGGCCAGAGCGTTGGTGGCCTGTTTTCACCAGCGTACATTGATGCGGCCTGGAGCTTCGCCAAGCTCGGTGACTTCGCCAAGCACGTCTGGTTGCCGGTTATCGTGATCGGTCTCGGTTCTCTCGCAGCGCTGGTCCGCATCATGCGCGCCAATCTGCTTGACGAACTCTCCAAGCCTTATGTCACGACGGCACGTGCCAAGGGCATGTCGGAGTTCGAGCTTTTGATCCGCTACCCGGTGCGGCTTGCACTCAACCCCTTGATATCGACGCTTGGATGGATCCTGCCCGCGGTCATATCGGGAGAGATCATCGTCTCGGTCGTCATGAGCCTTCCAACCACAGGTCCGCTATTGCTTCGCGCGCTGCTAGCGCAGGACATGTACCTCGCCGGCTCCCTCATCCTGTTGATTTCGGTGCTCACCATCATCGGCACACTGATTTCCGACATCCTGCTCGCCATCACTGACCCGCGGATCCGGTTCCAATGACAGATATTACCCAGCTCCCGCCGGACACCGGCCCATTACTCGACCTACATGGCAAGAACATTGCCGTCGCCGGCCAGTGGCAGCTCTTCTGGCTGAAATTCAAGAAGCACAAGATCGCGCTCGCGAGCCTTGTCGTCATCGTCTTCATGTATCTGGTCGCGGCCTTTGCCGACTTCATCGCGCCCTTCGATCCTAATGCCACGAACGCGCGGTTTACCTATGCGCCGCCTCAGGCCGTCTCACTGTTGCTTGACGGCTCCTTCCGGCCACATGTCAACCAGTTGAAGATGACTTTGAATACCGAGTCCATGCGGCGCGAATTCACGCCGGATCCGCAAAAGCCGATCTCCGTGGGCTTCCTGGTGCCTGCAGCTCAACCCTATAACCTGCTTGGCTTCATCCCGATGCAGACCAAGCTCTTCGGCCTCACCGAGCCGATGCCGGGCGACAGCATGTATATCTTTGGCGCTGACCGCCTCGGTCGCGATATCTTCTCGCGCGTGGTCCATGGCGCCAAGATCTCGCTTTCGATCGGGCTCGTCGGCGTGTTCATGAGCTTGATCCTTGGCGTCACCATTGGGGGAATTTCCGGCTTCTTCGGCGGATGGGTCGATATCGCGATACAGCGCTTCATCGAACTGCTTCGATCGATCCCGACAATCCCGCTTTGGATGGGCCTTGCAGCGGCGATTCCGGTGGGCTGGCCGCCGCTCCGGACGTATTTTGTGATCACGCTGATCGTTTCACTGATCGGCTGGACGAGTCTGGCGCGCGAGGTGCGTGGCAAGTTCCTATCGCTGCGCAACGAGGACTTCGTCATTGCTGCGCGCCTCGACGGGATGAGCGAGATCGGCATCATCTTTAATCACCTTGTTCCCTCTTTCATGAGCCACATCATCGCAACGGTAACACTGGCAATCCCGTCAATGATCCTCGCCGAGACGGCGCTTTCCTTCCTCGGTATCGGTCTGCAGCCACCGATCATTTCCTGGGGCGTGCTGTTGCAGGAGGCGCAGAATATCCGTGCGGTCGCCCAGGCGCCGTGGCTGCTCTTCACGCCAGCTGCCGCCATCGTCATCTCCGTGCTGTCCCTCAACTTCCTCGGCGACGGTCTCCGCGATGCCGCAGATCCCTACGAGTCGGTGTCATGAGCATGAAACAAGAGACAACAAACGACACGATCCTCAAGGTCGACAATCTGAAGACCTATTTCCCGACGCGCACGGGACTGTTCAAAGCGGTGGACGACGTGTCTTTCGCGCTGAAGCGGGGAAAAACTCTTTGCGTCGTTGGCGAGTCCGGTTCGGGAAAATCCGTCACCGCCCGCTCAATCCTTCAGATCGTCGACAAGCCCGGCCGTATCGAAGGCGGTTCGATCGTGCTGACACGCGCCGACGGCTCGACGGCCGACCTCGCCAAGCTCGATCCGCGTGGCAAGGAGATCCGTAGCGTACGCGGCAAGGAGATCGCCATGATCTTCCAGGAGCCGATGAGTTCGCTGTCGCCGGTCCACCGCATCGGCACCCAGATCGGCGAGGCGTTGCGCATTCATTTTGGTATTCGCGGTCACGAACAGCGCCAGCGCGTGTTGGAGCTGTTGAGGCAGGTTGAAATTCCGCGGCCAGAAACGGCGATCGATCGTTACACCTTTGAGTTTTCAGGCGGCATGCGACAGCGTGTGATGATCGCCATGGCACTCGCCTGCAATCCGCAAGTGCTGATTGCCGACGAACCGACGACGGCCCTCGACGTCACGACGCAAGCGGAAATCCTCGATCTCATCAAACGGCTGCAGCAGAGCCACGGCATGGCTGTGCTCTTCATCACTCACGACATGGGTGTCGTCGCAGAAATCGCCGATGAAGTGCTCGTCATGTATCGCGGAAAGGTGATGGAACGTGGCCCCGTGGAGCAAATTTTCCACGCCCCGCAAGATGACTATACGCGACGGTTGATTGGCTCGGTCGTCAAGCTGGAGAAGAAGGCACAAGTGCGTTTTGCGCGCGCTGAAATCCCGGCGGACGCAGCGCCGCTTCTCGATGTCAGAAACCTGTCGTTGACATTCCCGTCGGGCCTGAAAGCCGTCGATGATGTATCCCTGATCGTTCGTCCCGGCGAGACGCTCGGCATCGTCGGCGAATCCGGTTCAGGCAAGACGACGATGGGGCGCTGCCTGCTGCGCATTTACGATCCGCAAGCCGGCGCAATGGATTACCGCCGCGCTGATGGCAGCACCGTTGATCTTTGCACGATCGACAAGACGACGCTGAAGAACGTCCGCCGAGACATCCGTATGATCTTCCAGGATCCGGTTGGATCGCTCAGTCCGCGCAAGACCGTCGGCCAGATCATCGCTGAGCCGTTGAGGCTTGCTGGTATGAAGGGCGGGGAGCTCGATGACCGCGTCGCCGAGCTGATGGTGCAGGTGGGCCTCGAACCTGCCTGGCGCGAGCGCTATCCGCATGCCTTTTCTGGCGGCCAGCGTCAGCGTGTCGGTATTGCGCGCGCGATCGCCGTCAAGCCACGGTTGATCATTGCCGACGAGGCGACATCGGCACTTGATGTGTCGCTACGCTCCCAGATGTTGGACCTGATGATGAAGCTGCAGGATGAGCTCGGCCTTTCCTATGTCTTCATTTCCCACGACATGTCGGTCATCCGCTACATGTGCGACCGTGTCGCCGTCATGTATCGCGGCAAGATCGTCGAGGCCGGCGAGACTGACCAGGTGGTCAACAATCCGGCCCATGATTATACGCGCGCCCTGCTATCAGCCATTCCACATCCCGATCCGCGCAACCGACGCATTCACAACCGGTTCCGCTACGACCCTGCACGCACAGTTTCAGCCAACGGATAAGTCATGAAAATTACCGACGTCAAAATCATTGTCTGCTCGCCTGGGCGCAATTTCGTTACCGTCAAGATATTTACCGATGAAGGTCTGACCGGTGTCGGGGATGCGACGCTCAATGGCCGTGAGAAGGCTGTAGTTGCCTATCTCCAGGATCACCTGGCGCCGCTGCTGATTGGCCGCGACCCCAGCCGGATCGAAGATATCTGGCAGTATTTCTATAAGGGGGCTTACTGGCGCAGGGGGCCGGTGACGATGGCGGCAATTGCCGGCATCGATACGGCCCTCTGGGACATCAAGGCGAAGGCGGCGAATATGCCACTTTACCAGCTCCTTGGCGGCGCGAGCCGCGAAAAGGTGCTTTGCTACACGCACGCCCAGGGTACCGATATTGCCGAGGCTGTCGACGCCGTCGGCAGGCGTATCGAGCAGGGTTACAAGGCGATACGCGTCCAGGTTGGAATTCCCGGTCTGCCTGATGTCTATGGTACGGGCAAGAAGTCTGTCACCAACAACGCCGAGGATGACGCGGTCCCCCATGAGGAAACGTGGTCGACGTCAAAATATCTCCGCTACGTTCCGGAGCTTTTCAAGGCGGTGCGGGAGGCGCATGGCTGGGACATCGAACTACTGCATGACAGCCACCACCGCCTGACGCCGATCGAAGCGGCCCGGCTTGGCAAGGATCTCGAATTCGCACGCCTCTTCTGGCTTGAGGATACGGTAGCTGCCGAATATCAGGAGGGCTTTCGCCTGATCCGCAAGCACACTACGACACCGCTTGCCGTCGGCGAGGTATTCAACACGATCTGGGATGCGCGTCTTCTCATGGAGGAGCAGCTGATCGACTACATCCGCACGACGACAGTCCATGCCGGCGGCGTGACCGCACAGCGCCGCATCATGGATTTCGCCAGCGTCTACAATGTCCGTACGGCCTGCCATGGTGCGATGGATATGTCGCCGATCTGCCTCGGCGCCAATCTACACCTCGATCTGTGGGTGCCAAATTTCGGGATCCAGGAATATTCGGGCTACCTGCCTGAGATCCTGGAGGTCTTCCCAAGCGCCTGGAGCCTCAGCGATGGTTATTTGCATCCGGGCGATGCAGTGGGTCATGGCGTCGATATCGATGAGAAGCTCGCCGAAAAATATCCCTACCAGCGCGCCTACCTGCCAGTGAACCGTCTTGAAGACGGCACCCTCTGGCACTGGTAATCGGAGAAGAGAAATGAAGATCACAGCGATTAAGAGCTATGCCGTTAAGGTCGGCATCCGCAACCAGCTTCTGGTTAAGGTGGAGACCGACGAAGGAATTTTCGGTTGGGGAGAGAGCGGCCTTTCCGGGCGTGAGAAGGCCGTCGTTGGCGCACTTGAACACTACGCCGAGTTCCTGCGAGGTCGCGATCCGTTCAAGATCGGTGCGCTCTGGCAGGAGATGTACCGTAGCCAGTATTTCGAGGGCGGCCGGGTACTGCAGGCCGCGATCTCGGCGATCGATATCGCTTTGTACGACATCAAGGGCAAGGCGCTCGGTGTGCCGGTCTACGATCTGCTCGGCGGCAAGCAGCGCGACCGCATACCGACATTCGCAACCACATTTGCTGAGCCTGGTCCTGCCATGATCGAGCAGGCACAAATGCTGGTCGAGCGCGGATGGACGGCAATGCGGCTTTCGCCTGCCGGTCATGAGAATAAGGAGATCTACGAGCCACGCGAGCACATCGCGACGACAGCAAAATGGTGCGTGAAGGCGCGCGAGGTGTTGGGCGATGATGTCGTTCTCGGGATCGACTACCACCATCGGCTTTCCGTCGCCGAAGCTGCGAGCTTCAGCCAGAAGATGCCGTCTGGCACGCTCGACTTCCTGGAAGAGCCGATCCGTGATGAGTCGCCAGGCGCTTACGAGGCTCTTCGCCGTATGACCGATGTTCCCTTCGCAATCGGCGAGGAATTCTCCTCCAAATGGCAGTTCCAGCCCTACATCGAGCGCGACATCCATCAGTATAACCGTCTTGATGTCTGCAATGTCGGCGGGCTGACGGAATCGATGAAGGTCGCCGCCTGGAGCGAGACACACTACGTCGACCTGATGCCACATAATCCACTCGGACCGATCTGCACGGCAGCCACAGTTCACTTCTCGGCAGCCGTTGCGAATTTCTCCTGGCTCGAGACGCGCGCGAGTCCGGCTGAGACGCATCTCGGCTTTGACAATTCGGAATATTTTCCGGTTCAGCCACGGCTGGAAGGCGCCTACTATCCCGTGTTGGATACACCGGGTCTTGGCATTGAGGTGAATGAAGAGCTGATCGCCAAGCAGAGTTTCGAATTCTGGGAGGCTCCGCATCTCAAGCGCCGTGATGGTTCTGTAACGAACTGGTAAGTCCCTCTGACAGGCTCCGCCCTTGTAAGTTGGGGTGTCGAACGTCATGCGTCGGGTGTGCGAAGTGACACTCGACGGGACACCTCTGGTTCCGGTGTAGGCCTTGCAAATCGTTCGGGTGGACGCCACGGCAGGTGATGCATGATCGACTGCGCGAAGTCGCGTGACACCGTTCATTGGCTATAGTGCAACAGTGGAAGCGGGCGAGCCTCTTTCCGAGGGACGCCATGACGGTACTATTGATGCGAACATAGTACGTCACAGATCAGACATGACGACAGTCGCAGGCGCTGTTTTCGGTTGTTGCCGTTGGCGACCAGAGCCGCGCGATTCATTTGACGCCCGTGCAGGTCAATACTGGGGCCGCGTTATCGCCCATTGTACTGTCATACAGGCTTCCTGCATTGCCCTTGGTCCACCAGACGTATTTCCCTGCGGCATAGCGCGCTCCCGAACCGGAGATCACCGAAACGAATATGATCGGCTGGGGCTGTTTTGGCACCGGCAGGATTGCGAGGAAGTTGGGATCGGCATTGACATAGGTCACATCAAGGCGCCCAGCCGGGCCGCAGTCATAGGAAATCAGCGTACGCTCGATCCGGTTTTTGCTTTGAAGTTGAACTGTTCCGCTTTCCAATGCGGACACCGGGCAGGCGGCCAGGCACGACGCGCTCAGGGAAATGACGATTGCGACGTTTTTCATTCGTTGAGCCTTCAATGATGAAATGAAACACGGTCCACGGGAAGAGAGATTTATAGCCGCAACGTCGGAGGGCGTCACCGGTAGATAGAGAGCGACAGAGGATTTTGGTATTCAAACCGGAGCCTATTCACTGTTGAAGCCGTCCAGTATTCGCCGCTATGCTCCGGATGAAGGACTCCGACAAGGGGGGAGTGATGAACCCGGTTGGACTGTGGTTGGAACATATCGATCCGGGAGCGCATCGCCGGATAAAAGGGCTTCGACTTTCCACTGCCTTCGCAATTGCGGCCCTCGGTGGCTCGCTTTACGCAAACACCCATGCAGTGGCAAGGAGCGATGTCCTCGGCATGCTTGCGGCCGGATTTGCCTTGTGGGGAAGCGTCTCTGAAGCGCGGGCAACAAGATTTGAATCCACCAGAGATCTGCTTTTGCTGACGGCGGCTGCTGTGACCGGCGCCTTGCTGACGATCGTGCTCGTTCCCCTGATAACGTCCTTTACGGAAATCATCCTTGCAATCGGCGCCTTTTTGGTTGGGTACCTCAGGCGATTTGGAGTAACCGGCACAGGAATAGGATCGCAGTTTTTCATTGGCCAGCTTCTCGCCTACAACGCCGATTTGACGTCTGCAGCTATACCGGTTGTTTGCATCGCGGGGATAATTGCCGCGATAGCGGCCATCGTACCACGGGTTCTGAGCGGACCTGCCGAGCATCCCCCGCTCCCTCTGGTGATGCCACCAGTCGTGCCCGGCAGGGTCTCTGCTGAATTGGCTATGGGATTGCAGGCAGCGACGGCTGCAGTTGCGATTGTGGCACTCAATGCTGTCTTTCGACTTGAGGAGTCCATATGGGCGATTACCGCGTGCGCCTATGTCGTGGCCGGTTCCATGGCGACCACGATCGACCGGGTGCGGCGCCGGATCTTAGGTACCGCGGTCGGCGTTCCACTTGGTTTGGCTTTGCTTCCGGCGGCGATGGACTTTCCACTCGTGATCTGGCTCACGGCGGCGATTGCCATCGTCATCTATGCCATGGCACTTCCTGAGCGCTATGACATAGCATGCGCGGCATATGCTTATACGCTTGTCGTGACACTCGCCGCGACTGGTGAACATTCGGTTGGTCTGCTTGCGGCCCGACTTTGGGAAACTGTGCTTGGCGGCATCGCGGGCGTCGCGGCCGCGGCATTCGTATTTCCGCTGAAGTCACCTGAGCCGGAGCGATGACGGCGGCTTGCCTGTCCTGATTTCGTGCGTCTGCGATGTGTGTATTCGACTGGGAGGCATTCTCGTGCCGCTCTGTGCACGGCGCACTGGATTGATAGCGGCCCTTCAGGCCGTCTTAGCGCGGCTCCGGTGAGAGTAAACTTCTCGTACCGGGGCGGCTGCGATGACTTGGGTTTACAACTAGAACTCGACGAGCTTCCTTCGTCCCGCCAGAATATCAGATGGCACAGGTTCTGTGACGTCGCTCTTCGTCGGACTGTCACTTCGATCCGAAACATACCTTTGAATCGTTTTAAGTTCGCTGTGCGCAATATTCTGTTTTAGTCAAAAGAATTGACGAAATAAATGTAACTGACAAAACTGCGTCATGATGTGTCGCAATTAGGTGCTCCGGCGAATTCAGGATCGGCGTATATCCGCATCGTCTCATATGCAAATGCAACATAGGCGGGTGCTTCGAAACGCCCGTAGCAGCATTCGGCGCGACACGTACGGTTGCGCCGCCACGAGTTCGTATACCTACAACTTGATGAGGCCTTTCCATGCTCAGAACGATAATCTGTGCGTTGTTGCGCACGCATACACTCTGCTTCGACGGCTGTCGGTGCGGTTTGCACACCTGGCCGGGCCTCCGGGACCATTGACGCAATCCATGTGACGGTCGCTTGGCCAACGCGCAGCGGCAGTCGATATTTCGCCAATCCATGACCTTGGTTGGTCTGCGCTGACGCCGGCCAGGCGGGGACGAGCCATAACGTCGAAAGGAATGTCATGTCTGAATTCATCACTAACCGACGCCGCTTCGTGGCGCGGGCTGCCTTGGCAGTCACTGCGCTCCCGGCAGGTGCCCTTGTAGCATCGGCACCTGCAATGGCGGATCAAGGCAACATGGAGCACGCCCTGCGCTTGCTCGGCAACGCCATGGAAGCGCTTCGCCATGCCACACCAAACAAAGGCGGCCACCGTGAACGGGCGATTCAACTGGTCGAGTCCGCGATGGGCGAGGTCCAGGCTGGCATAGATTTCGCCGACGCCCACTAACATCGAACTGAACAAGGAATGATACTGATGAACCGCAATATCGCATTCAGCCTGCTGGTTTCAGCTACGATCGGTTTGATCGGAGGCAGCGCTGTGGCCCAGGAGCCAAAAAAACCGCATGTTCCGCTGGAGAAGACCATTGGGCAGGTTTCCAACCCTTCACCGATCGCATCGCTTTTGGTGCTAAACGCAGGTGGTGCAACGCTCGAAGGTGACAAGCTCGTCCTCAGTGGCGTCTCGACGAACGCCGTCGTCTTCGCTGACCGCCCGGTGCGCGCTGCTGGGCACATCAAGACTGACGACTTGGTCAAACAGTGGGGCGAAGGCGCCGACAACTTCAACGACGATCCGCCGAATGCAACGGTTTCTGTGCTCAATGGCGGTTCGGATGTCAGTGACGCCGTGCTTACCCTGAAGAATCCGAAGCTTGACGGCTCCACGCTAACGTTCGACGTCTCGGTTCTTGAAGGAAACTTGACGGGCGCTACGGGACCGGCCGCCGTCTTCATCGACCATTGGCGCGGCTGGAACAATGTAGGCTGGTACGGTATGGGTTTGGCGACCGGCGCGGCACTCGGTGCATCGGCTTACCGCCCTGTCTATCCTGCACCTTATTATCCGCCTGCCTACTATCCTCCTGTTGCTGAGCCGGCTTGCCCTCCCGGGTACTGGGTCGGTCCTTGGGGACATTGCCGCGACACCCCATATCATGGCCGCCTGCCGAACGGGCAGTGGCAGTAACCTGCATGCGGTGCTGCCTTCGATGAATGTGCGAGGCAGCACCTCCTTATTTGCTTGGTAATGTTGGAGGTACCATGTCCGCTACCAGATCGAACGTCGAACGGCACACCCGACGTTTCCGCCGGGCGCGGCCCGACCATGTGACGCTCCGGGCTGTCTCTTATTGCCTCATCGCTCTTGCAGCACTGCTCGTCTTCCGCTCCCCAGACGCGCAGGCTGATGCCTCGTTTTACCAGCCTGACCCGCAAGCCGTGCGGGGAGAGCAAGGGTCTGTGATCCGTTCTGAGCCGATGCCTTTCGCACCGCCTGGCGCGATGGCTTACCGGATCCTGTACCGTTCGCTCGGTCTCCACGGAGAATCTATACCGGTATCTGGCGTCCTTGTGGTTCCCGATGACGGCGCCGACAACACTCATCGCAAAATCGTTGCATGGGCTCATCCGACCAGCGGCGTCTCAACCGCATGTGCGCCGTCCATGGGGGCATCCGTCTACCGCGAGATCCAAGGGCTCGCGCAGATGCTGGCGCAGGGCTTTGCGGTTGTGGCCACCGACTACCCTGGTCTCGGTGCACCCGGTATACATCCATATCTTATCGGAAACAGCGAAGGACGGGCCGTGCTTGATTCAGTGCGTGCTGCTCGCGCCCTTTTGAAGCAGCCAAAGACAGAGTTTGCTGTTTGGGGACATTCGCAGGGCGGACAAGCAGCGCTGTTTGCCGGAATTCTTGCCCCAACATATGCGCCCGAACTCAAGCTCGAAGGTGTCGCCGCCGCAGCGCCCGCGACCGATCTTGCAACGTTGATGGCGGATGATTTCGCATCCAGCGGCGGAAAGGGTTTGACGGCGCTGACGCTTTGGTCCTGGTCGAGGCTCTTTCATATCGATCTGAAGGACACGGTCGACCAGGATGCGACTGTGACCGTCGATCGCCTTGCGAATGGCTGTATCGAAACGATCTTCGATCTGCTGGAACGGCGAGTGGAAGAACGGCCACTCAATCGAGATTTTCTGAAAATCTCAGACATTAGTCAGGTTAAGCCATGGCATGGGCTGATGGAGGAAAATTCCCCAGGTGTCGTTCCACACCAGTTCCCTGTGCTGATTACCCAGGGATTGGCGGACACCATCGTCCGCCCGCAGGTGACGGCCGACTACGTGCGAGGCCTGTGCAAGGCCGGCGATCACGTTGAATTGGTACTTCTTCGCGACGTGGGACACGGGTTTATCGCTCGCGACACGGTATCTGAGGCGGTCAAGTGGGTGGCCGATAGGTTCGCTGGCAGGCCCGCTCCGACGAGTTGCGCCAGTGCTGGCAACAGTCAGCAAGGAGAATAGAGATGAGCGCGCTCGCTCTTTCCCTTTGCGTGTTCGTCATTCTCGGGATCGCGATGGCCATCGGCACCTATTCGCGGAGTCGACTTCCTGCGCATCATCTCAACACAGAGTCAAAGGAGGTCATTCGCCTCGCAACCGCCGTCGTTGGAACGCTTTCCGCTCTTGCGCTTGGCCTGCTGATCGCGTCGGCGAAATCGGCCTACGACGATGCACAGACAGACCTCAAGGCGACTGCGGCCAGGATCGTCCTGCTCGACCGCGTCATGGCGCAGTACGGGCCGGATGCAAACGAGGCAAGGCTCATGTTGCGGGAGCTTTTGGAGAGCCGCCTTGAGAAGGGTTGGAGCATCCAGACGAGCGACGTCAATGGAGCAGGGCTGTCACCGGAGTTCAAGCATATCGAAGCCGTTCAGGCGAAGCTGAGAAAGCTCGACCCACAAGATGTGCCACATCGCCAGCTCCAGGCCCGCGCGATCGAGGTAGCGGGTGGGATTGCCGAGGGCCATTGGCTCCAGGTCGAAACGGCCGACAACGGCTTGCCCTGGGGCTTTCTGATTGTGCTCGTCTACTGGCTTGCGCTGCTTTTTGGGACGTTCGGATTACAAGCGCCCGCCAATCCCACGGTGATTGCTATTATCATGGTGTGCGCGCTGTCGGTGGCGGGGGCAGTCTTTGCTATTTCCGACATGGACAATCCCTATGGCGGGCTAATCCGGATTTCCGACGATCCGCTTCAGGGCGCGCTCGCGCGGCTGGGGCAGCCCTAACACCTCATGAATAAATCTCACTCACTTGAAAACGCAACAGCGCACAGAAAGGAAGAACAATGTCAAAACTCTCGAAGGTTTATCTCGCCTGCACCATGCTTCTCGCACCCGTTTCGGCCATTGCGGCACAAAGCGAGGTGGGTAAGCTCGACTGCGACGTGTCGGCCGGTATCGGTGTCATCATTGGCTCCAAGCAGGAAGTGTCTTGCACCTTCACGCCATCGGCTCCTGGTCCAACGAAGGCCTACGCCGGATCGATCGACGAATTCGGTCTCGACATCGGCGAAGTCAAAAAAGGCCGTATGGTCTGGCTGGTCTACAGCGTCAACAACCAACCTCTTACAGGACTGCAGGGCACCTATCGCGGCGTTGAGGCGGATGCCAGCCTTGGACTGGGTGGCGGTGCGAAAGTGTTGGTCGGTGGTGGAAAAAGCGGAAACGTCTCTCTCCAGCCGGTCTCACTTGAGGGCGACGTCGGCGTGAATGTGGCGCTGGGCGTAGCGTCTTTGAGGTTGCGGGCGGTCGACTGATCAACACGTCAGCCGCAGCAGTCACGTTGTGACGAGATAAAACCTGGGAGCGGGCCATGGGCCAAAAAGCCATAGACGTCCTGATCATCGGCGCAGGCCCCACCGGAC
This sequence comes from Hyphomicrobiales bacterium, assembly GCA_900466605.1. Classification (GTDB taxonomy): domain Bacteria; phylum Pseudomonadota; class Alphaproteobacteria; order Rhizobiales; family Rhizobiaceae; genus Rhizobium. The sequence goes on along the minus strand of UBMU01000012.1, from coordinate 34,163 downwards.
TGACACTTGCGTGTGAGCTTGCCCGGTCAGGTTTATCCTTTCGGATTATTGAAAAATCGGCGGCATCACAGGCGGGCTCCCGCGGAAAGGGAATACAGCCCCGGTCGCTCGAAGTGTTCGACAATCTCGGCATGATCGACACGGTTCTTTCCCACGGCCAGATGGGGATGCCGATATGCTCGGTCGACGCTGCGGGAAAAGAAGCCTGGAGCGGCCTTGAGGGTGGTGAACCTCGGCCCGATATTCCCTATCCCTCGACTTTGGTCATCCCGCAGTGGCGGATAGAGGAGGCACTCCGCAACCATCTGCTCTCGCATGGCGGAGAGGTGGAGTTCGGCGTCGAACTGGTCTCTTTCGACCAGTCATTGGATAGCGTCGACACTGAGGTTGTGACGGGCGACGGCGAGTCGGAAACCATCCGGTCGCGCTGGCTCGTGGGGTGCGACGGCGGACACAGTATCGTGCGCAAGCATGCGGGGTTCGAGTTCCTTGGCGAGACGATTGACGACATCCGCATGATTGTCGCCGACGTCCGGGCAGAGGGCGTTGAAAGAAGCTGCTGGCGCATGTGGCGGCACGAGGAGGGGTTTGCCGCGCTCTGCCCGTTGCCGTCCACTGACCAGTTTCAGTATCAGGCAAGTATCGTCCCGTCGCAGGATGGGGAACTGTCGATCGACAACATGCAGGCAATACTCGAAACGCGGACGAGACGAACAGACATTCGCCTTAAGGACGTTGGTTGGAGATCACTATGGCGAGCAAACGTTCGCATGGTCGATCGTTACAGGTCGGGAAGGGTTCTCCTCGCGGGAGACGCCGCACATATTCACTCGCCAGCGGGCGGGCAGGGGATGAACACGGGAATACAGGACGCGCACAATCTTGGCTGGAAGCTCGTTTCAGTCATTCGCGGTGCGTCGATCCTGCTTTTGAATACATATGAAGAGGAGCGGCTGCCAGTAGCGGCCGGCGTCTTGTCACTTTCGAACGATCTCCTGCGTCAAGCGATCAAAGATCGGGGCATTGCCGTAAAGAGGGACGAGCGCACCAATCAGCTTTCCGTAGGCTACCGGGGCTCGTCGCTTAGCCGGGAGGAGGGAGCGCAACGCGCTCTCCTTCGTGCTGGCGATCGCGCTCCGGATGCATCGGGACTTCGCACAACATCCGGAGAGCGGCGCTTGTTTGAGCTGCTTCGAGGAGAGCATTTCACGCTGCTGTGCTTTGGGGTGCATCAGGAGATTGACGAGTTGGTCCTGAAACACAATTGGCTGCGGCTCAGGGCTGTCAATGTCGTTGCGGAGTTGGCAATGCCCGAAGACGTGGTCGATACCGCGGGAAGTCTCCACGCCGCTTACGCTCCAGACGCGACGCCGTTCTACGTGATCCGTCCCGACGGCTACATAGGACTTATCGCGGACAGGATCAGTGCCGTCGACACTTGGTTCGAAGCCGCCTTCCAAAGCAAATCCAGATAGCAAGGGGAGGTCGATGCAGGCCGTTCCTTCGAACAGTATTGAGCAAATCTATATCCACGCGATGGTACAACGTCTTGAGACGTCTGCGGCCGATAAGCCGGTACTTCGCTACAAGGATCGCGACATTGGAGCGGCCGATTTCCTCAAATCGATCTACCGGTACGCAAGGGCGCTCCTGAGCCAAGGTATTGATCGTACGAAACTTGTGGCTTTGCTCGCGCCAAATTCGCCGGACGCGATTGCCATCCGTTATGCAGCAAATCTTATCGGCGCGGCGGCGAGCTATCTATCGGCGCCGGCAATCGAGGACGCAAGACGAACGCTCATAGAGCAGATCAAGCCCGACTTGCTTGTGGTCTTTCCCGAGACCTTGCGTCTTCTTCCTTCCGGACTCGATACGACGACGCTTGCCGTTGGCGAGTGTGGCCCAGCATTCCGCCGCATCGACCTGATTGCCGCAGAGCAAAGTCATAGTCCGCTTCCTTGCGAGGCACGCCCATGCGACCTGGCCGTGGTGATATCGTCGGGTGGAAGTGCTGGCGTTCCGAAGGGAAGTTGTCGCGACTTTTCTACTTACACGCGCCTCGTGGCCGTACCGAGCACCGCCGATCGCCGGCAGCTCGTGAATGGTCATCTCGCTTACCTCTCGGAGGTTTTAGTCGACATAACGCTCCTTTCAGCTGGCGTCGTGATCTTGCGGGACGAATTCGAGGCCGAGGACACGGTGAGGCAGATCGAGACACAGCGAATCACGGACCTGTTTCTCGTCGAGCCGCAACTGTTTGAACTGATGGATTGTAGAAATGTTGAGCGGTCCGACCTCAGTTCGTTGCGCAATCTCGTCCATGTCGGGGCCTCCGCACCCCCCACGCTGCGCGCAAGGGCAAACGAACGTCTGGGTCCTATCATCGCGCATACCTATGGTGCGAGCGAAGCGGGTCTTGTTAGCCTGTTGCCTGCGGATGGTCAGTCCATCGCCCTCCCCGAACTACTGACTTGCGCAGGACGGATTTTGCCGGGGGTGGACGTACGGTTCCGAAAAAGAGACGGCACGCTCGCGCTTCGGGAAGAGGTCGGAACGATCGAAGTCCGGTCTCCGGGTATTGCACAAGGATACAGGAACCGCCCCGACCTGACGGAAAAAGCATTCAACGAAGGCTGGTATCTCTCAGGTGACATCGGCTATCTCGATCAGAATTCTTACCTCCATGTTCTCGGAAGAGCGGGCGATATCGAGTGGCGCGACGATGGAAGGTTGATCACCCTGACTGACATAGAAGAGACGTTGTGCCGAATGTCCTCGGTTCGCTATGCCGTTGTGGTTCGTTGTCGCGACCAGGCGAGGCGGATAGCCGCGATCGAATCCTGGTCTGGGAGAGCTATTGTCGAGGAGGATTGCCTGAGAGCTGTGGCCGACGTCTGCGGGCCAGAGGTTGCGAGATCGCTTCGGATCATAAAGGTCGACAAGGTTCCCCGCTCGGAACAGGGAAAGCCAGATCGGATGGCAATTGAGCAGTTGGCCGAATCGGGTTGCCGCAAATTGAAGTGACGACCAAAACGATGTCCTGAGGAGACGCCGCTGAGATCAGCGCCATTGTGTCGATTAGGGTTGCATTTTGAACCTCTCCATCTACAACGACGATAGGTCGTGAGCCTTCTTCAAGTGATGGTTTAAAGCCCGGTTTGGGATTTCTTGACACACCCAAAGCGTAGGCGAGGGGCGTGGTGCGCATTCCCCAATTGTCTGTTTCGCGGAGCTGCCAACATATGATCGCAGCTCCGCCCCTTGTGAAGATCTCTATTTTTTCAGCTTGGAATAATCGAACTTTGGCGCCTTCGACAGATCGTCCTTGTTCGTATCGACATAGGCCTTCCAGGTACCGTTGTCATTGGCAAGGGCAAGGGATGCCGGATCGATCACGACATAGCTTTCGCCCAGACCGAGGAACCCGCCAACGCTAGCGACGATGCCGATAACCGACTTGCCGTCGCCAATTACGATATCGGAGATCTCACCGACCTCCTCATTGGACTTATTGTAGATGTCGACACCGACTAGCTTTGAAGCGACGAGATCAACATCTTTGATTTCTACATACTTCAGGGGCATCGTCGCAGCAGTGCCCATCGTGATGCCAGGGCCTGCCATCATTGCATCGGCGCCGGTTGCTGCCGCTTGCTGCGCGAGGGCGACGCCACTGATGGAGAGCGAGACGGCTGCTGCGAGAATAATGGTTTTCATTGAATGCTCCTTAGAATTTCAATCCGCCCGGTCGGTGCGGGCAGGAGAAATTCTCAGCGGGTCTAAATGTTCCCGAATGGAGGCCGTGAAAGATTGGCTTGCTGTTTTGCGGCAAAGCTGCCGTGTCTGCGATCTTTTTTCCGACGCATTGAGTCGTGTGCTCATCATGCCGCTTCCACGAATTGGAGCACAGCCAGGCCGGCTGAGCGATCATTTGCTCCTATTCATTCACCTGGATCAAACATGCGCAAGTTCGAATGCAGTTGCTTGAGATTCATAAACGCTGAGGCAACTCAAGCGCGTGCGCCTCGCACTGCCCACGCGTTGCTTGCATACTCGCGGGGGCCATCGTCGCGGTCACCGGAAAGATAGGCCGATCTCATGGCGTCTCGAAGACGATCTTGCCGCACCTTGGGCAGCGCCTCGAAAAATGCCGCGAATGTACCTTGGCCGTATACCTTCGGGTACCAGAAGTCCTCGAAGTTGACGTAGTCCATGACGATTGTCAGCATGGTCTCTTCAACTCTGGCGAAACCGGCGCTTTCAAAGACCTCACGTAACTCGCCCGCTGCCGTCAGCGGTCGCCTGCCGGATGGAACGCCGTTTCCGGCCGCCTCTGGCTCAAAAGCAAGGACTGTATCCCAAAACAGGCGCCAACTTGGCATGCCGTCGTAAGACCAAACTGCCGCGGCTCCTAAAGCGCCCGACCGCAGCACGCGATGCATTTCCCGCACTGCCTGACGAGCATCTGAAACAAAGTGAAGTACCAGCAATGAGTAGACGCCGTCGAATTCCCCATTCCGGTAAGGCAAGGCGCAGACGTCGCCTCGTCGCGCCGTTATCCTGGCATCCGTTGCGCGCGATTTCAGAGCTTCCACGAACTGGTCTTCGAAATCCAGTGCTTCGATGGAGTCCAACTGCGCACAAGCGCTTAAGGCAAATGTCAGGCTGCCGATACCACATCCCGCGTCGAGAACGCGACCACTTGTTGGCACCCCAGAAAATTTGAGGAAAGGTGCTGCCAACCGTCTGCTCCAGCGCCCCATGCTGGCTTCATAGGCCTCAGCACCTTTGGCAACGAAGTTGGATGGCATCTCCCCGACACTCCACATCAGGATCCTTGCGCAACTATAACGCAGGGTCACGGATAATCTATTGGGCGACGATCGCGCGCCGTCCAGCCGAGACCCGGTGTGGACCGGATATCAACGACTGGGTAGAGACGAGCCCGGCTACGCTCAAATAGCGCGGGAAAATCGCCTAAAGCCTATCCGATCCGAAGGTATGATGCCAAGTTGCAGAATCTGTGGATCCAGGGCCAGGAGAGTTCATGCTGACTGTTCATCATCTAAACAACAGCCGGTCCCAGCGCGTTCTCTGGATGCTGGAAGAGAGCGGCCTCGAATATGAAGTTCGGCACTACAAACGTAATTCAGATATGAGTGCTCCGTTGGAGCTGAAGCGCGTGCATCCTCTCGGGAAGTCGCCTATCGTAGAAGATGTACGAGACGACGGCAGCCGTATGATCCTCGTCGAGACCGGGGCGATCTGCGAATACGTGGTCGAAAAGGCGCATGGTCGGCTCGGCCCATCTCTGGTTGACACCCAGCGCTACCGTCAGTTCCTCCACTATGCAGAGGGGTCGGTGATGCCGGTGCTCTTCGCGCTGCTTGTCGTCTCGAAAGTGCCACTGCTGGGAAGAATAGCAGCGCAGAAAATCCGCCCAATGCTCGACGTCCATCTGGACTATATCGAAGCTGAGCTCTCATCGCGCCCGTGGTTCGCAGGCGATGAAATTTCGGCGGCGGACATCATGATGAGCTTTCCGTTGGAGGCGGCGTCGGCACGAGCTGGGCTCGCTGCGTCACGTCCAGCGACCATTTCCTGGCTGAAGCGGATACACGACCGTCCCGGCTATCGCCGTGCATTGGAGAAGGGCGGGCGGTATTCCTTTGTACGTTGACCATTAACTTGTCGTGGCGCCGACCCTCCTGAAGGTCGATTGGAACCGCCTTGACCGCGAGGGGTTAGTCTTTCGACAGTCAAAACGGAGGACATCCAATGTCATTCAACGTATTGATCGTAGAGGATCAGCCGCTCATCGCGCTTAATCTGCAGGATGCAATTGAAGAGCTTGGACATAACCCTGTTGGCATCGCCAGCAACATGTATCAGGCGTTGATGCTCGCAAAAGACGCTGAAGTCGCGCTTGTGGACGTCAATCTGGAAGACGGTCCTACAGGGCCGCTAGTGGGAAGGATACTGGCCGAAGACGACGTAACGGTGCTTTTCATGACAAGTGACCCAGGCGCCCTGCGGGGCGGCGTGCCAGGAGCGCTGGGCGTCATGCAAAAACCCATTGCTGATCTGCAGCTTTTCGAGGCGATCCAGTACGCAGCTGATCGTAGATCCGGACATGACGACATCCGGCCGCCTCGGGGCCTGACAGAATTCGACGCGGACGGCTGGCTGACCAGCGGGCACTGATTGGTATTTCGATGCCGGGAAAAACATGCCGTGTTTGGACGACGTGCCTCGAAAATATCCTAGCCGCGAGCTTGCCAGCGATGCGCAACGACCGCGGTTTGCCATGGGCCTGGCGCCGTCCGCTGTCAGGAACTGAACACGGCGCATGCGTCGTCGACGTCGTTGGTACGAGCAGGAGACTTATACGCACCTACGCCCGTCGGCCCATGGAAGAGGATAACCCACTTTGCGCCAGGCGCTTCGAGCGCGAACTATTGACCGGGCTCCGAACCGCGGAGACCATTATGGCCAGTGGCCACGGTCTATGGCTCATCCAAAGGCCGGACACATGGCAACTCCGACCAGCAATTTGAGTAGTCGACAGTACTCTTGCCAAACCTGAGCCAGGCGGCCGACAAGAGGACAGGTTCCGATGTTTCGAATTCTGTTTTATGAAGTGCTCGAACCTTGTGAAGGAGGTGTCGCCGGTTCACCGTATTGCCAGGGCCCTCGTAAGGGATCTTTGGAACCCTATCGTTTGGTTGGTCGTTTGGATGGATCTCAATAGAGTCGCCACATGACGAAAATCCGAATTTCCCTCACAGTTTTCGCATTGTTAGTCGCTCTCTCGATACTTTTCAGTACGGTCCCAGCTCTCGCCGCTCGGAAAGACAATGCCGCGGAACCGTCCGAGGCGCTCTTCCTTCTGCAAATTGTAATCCTGGTCGTTGCGGGCCGCCTACTTGGCGAATTGATGGTGAGGATCGGCCAGCCGTCAATTATGGGTCAGATCATTGCGGGCGTGATACTTGGCACCTCTCTGTTCGGTCTTGCATTTCCTGACCTGCAAGCACAGCTGTTTCCAACGAACCAAGCTCAAAAGAGCATGAGCAACGCGATCGGACAGCTGGGCATCCTTTTCCTGCTGTTGCTCGCGGGAATGGAAACAGATCTCGCACTTGCGCGGAAGCTTCGGAAGTCCGCGACAGGCGTGTCGTTGGCGGGGATAGCCATCCCGTTCGCTGCCGGATTCGCCCTTGGCCAATTCATGCCGGCAGACCTGCTGCCGGATCCCGAGAAGAGACTAGTCGCGTCGCTGTTCCTTGGGACCGCGCTGTCGATCTCTTCCGTGAAGATCGTCGCCTCGGTCGTGCGCGAAATGGATTTCATGAGGCGAAACATTGGGCAGTTGATCGTTGCCTCAGCCATCATAGACGACACGCTAGGCTGGATTATCATCGCAGTTACCTTTGGGCTTGCGAAGACGGGGACCGTTGACGCGCTCACGATGGTTAAGAGCGTAGTTGGCACCGTCGCGTTCATGGCATTCAGCTTTACGATAGGCAGGCGCATCGTCTTTGAAATCATCCGCTGGACGAACGACAACTTCAAGAGTGACCTCCCAGTTCTTAGCGCCATCATCGCTATCATGGGATGCATGGCGATGGTCACCAATGCGATCGGCGTGCACACCGTTCTGGGTGCCTTCGTTGCTGGGATACTTGTAGGAGAATCACCGATCCTGACCCGTCAGATCGATGTCCAGTTGCGTGGCCTGACGACCGCCCTGTTTATGCCGGTATTTTTCGGCCTTACTGGCCTGCAGACGGACCTGACCGTTCTCGCTCAGCCTAAGATTCTGCTGCTCACGTTGGCAGTCGTGTTGATTGCCTCGGTGGGAAAGTTCGGCGGCGCTTTTGCAGCGGCCAGGGTAAGCGGGCTCTCCAACCCTGAGGCCTTGGCACTAGGGTGCGGTATGAACGCTCGTGGATCGACAGAGGTCATTGTTGCCACTATCGGCCTTTCCGTCGGCGTACTGAACGAGGAGCTGTTCTCTGTGATCGTTGCTATGGCTGTCATAACCACCATGGCAATGCCACCGACGCTAAGATGGGCGCTTGCGAGGCTTCCCCTGCGTGAGGATGAGAAGGATCGGCTCGAGCGAGAGGATTTCGAGAAGGATAGCTTCCTGAACCAGTTCGAACGGGCAGTTCTCGTCGTTGACGGATCGTCCAACAGCAAGGTCGCGGCAAGGATAGTCGCGCTCCTGGCGTCGGCAAGGAACATGCCGGTGACGTCCTTGGATGTCTCACCGAAAGACGTCGGAGTGCGTGCGCGGCAAGGCAGTGCCGAGGAACCGGCGGAAACCTCCGCTCGAGCCGATATCGCCGGCGTTCTTGAACGACACGCAACGGAAGCGGTGGCGGCAGGCGGCGACCAGACCGCGAAGCTTCATGTGACGGCATACGAGAAGGACGTCGACCTTGCGAGCGCGCTTGAGGACATATCGAAATCCGGCCACGACTTGCTCTTTGCCGGATTGGAGCCCGTCATGACGTCAGATGGGACCTACAGTCAGGCGATCCAAACAACTGCATTGCAGTTCGCCGGCACGACCGCCCTCGTATCTGCGCGGGGCCATATTCCCGAAGACAGTAGCGACTTTCGCATCCTCGTCCCGATCAGCGGGACTGAGCGGTCGGGACGTGCTGCTGAATTCGCGTTCGCACTTTCCAAGGCCAGCGGTGGACATTGCGCGGTGATGTTTATCGAGGAACGGCAAAGAGCGGGCGTCTCCCGCATTACTGACCAGGGTAAGAACCAAGCCGATCCATTTCGACAGGTTGACGCCGTTGCAGCTTATTACGACGTCAAACCAGAGAAGTTTGTTCGTCAGGGATCATCGCCCGAGCTGGACATTCTTCGCTACGCTCGCAGCGGCAATTACAATCTGATTGTCCTCGGCGTCAGCCGCAGATTGGGAGCAACACTTTCCTATGGTGAAATCGCGGACACTCTTCTCGGCACATCAGACCGCTCCTGCCTCCTCGTTGAGACCGAGTTTGCGAAGGGGAGAGACGGTGGCGGATGATGGTGTCCCTCGAGTTTGCGGCGGGTAATGCACGAAAAACCAAGCTGACTTCTTTCCCAATTGGATTTCACCGAATGAAACCAGAAACAGTTTCCGACCGTACCTGAGATCAACTTGGATTAGACAACCTCGAAGAGGCACCGTGCGCATCACACTCTCCGCAATGATCTTGCCCCTGTTGGTCGCAGCTTATCTACATCTCGTCCCGGCAGCCTCATTGGCCAATGAGACAAGACCGGAAAGGCTCGACGTTGGCGGCATAAAGCTCAACAGCGTCATCCTTGAGCCGGTAGGGAACGCCGACCTGCCAACGATCGTCTTTATCCATGGTGCGAGCACAGGCCTCTATGACCCGATGCTTTCCTTCAGGAAGAAGTTGGAAGGGCGATCTCGGTTGCTTTTTGTCGATCGCCCGGGGCATGGGGATTCAGACTTGGGCGGGCCCGACTACATTCTTCCCGATGCACAGGCAGACGCCATCTCGAGGCTGATGAGGAAGCGTGGCATCAAGAAAGCAATCGTCGTCGGCCATTCGTTCGGCGGAGCGATAGCTGCATCGCTTGCCGTTCGTCATCCCGACCAAGTCTCCGGCCTCGTGTTCCTCTCCCCCGCTGTCTATTCATGGAAGGGCGGAGTTGCGTGGTACTACGACGCCGCCGCAGCCCCGATTACTGGCCCGATATTCAGCACGTTGATTGTTCCTACGATTGGAGCCTTGGCGATTGATCGGACCAGCAAGGAGGTTTTCGCCCCAAATCGACGACCGCCGGATTACATCGCCAAGACCAAAGCGATGCAGGCATTACGGCCGGCGGCATTTCGACGGAATGCCCAGGAAGTCTCGGCATTGAGCGCATGGGCGAGAACGGCGTCACGGTCGTATCGGCGGATCAAGGTGCCAACGGTCATTATTACCGGGGATATTGACAAAATAGTCTCTCCAGAAGTGCACGCAAAACATCTTGCGCGCGACATTCACGGCGCAAGGTTGATCGTCGTAAAGAACCTTGGTCACAAGTCCGACTATGTGGCGCGAGACCTCGCAATCGCGGCCATCGAACATGTGGCGGGCCGAAGCGTCAACTTGACGGCCACTGCGAAGGCCACCGAACGGCAAATTGCAGACGATGGCAAAGATTGAACACTGGCGGGTCTATTGCCGTATCAGCCTTGCGGTCTTGTACGGTGTTGCAGGCGTGCTGCATGTTACAATCCCTGCGCCGTTTCTCAAGATTACACCCGTTTGGGTGCCCGATGCTTCTCACCTCATCTTGATCACCGGCATTTGCGAGATGGCAGGCGCGATTGGACTTTTGATCCGGGCTTCCCGTCGAACCGCGGGGGCAGCGTTGGCGCTTTATGCGATTTGTGTCTTTCCCGCCAACATCAAGCATGCAGTCGGCGACCTCGCCGGAGCAGACAGCACCTACTGGCAGTGGCTCTACCACACCATCAGGCTCCCGCTTCAACCTCTCCTCGTTTGGGCCGCGCTTTTCGGTGGCTACATCGTCACTTGGCCCTTTCATCGACAGGTCCCGAAGACAGAAGAGTAAAGCTGAGCGACTGAGGCCGGCGAGGTGGCCGGCCTCATGCTCCGAGACAGCCACATCGGTCACAGCCAGATTTAGGTGCAGTGGGCTAGCCGAGTCAGGGCCGGGATACGGCCCATTTGTAACGTCGATCCCCTCCTACACGGTCCCGTGCGCTTCCCATGACGCGTCGAGCGCGGAGCTGGCATCGATCTATGTTCGCGGACCCAATGCGCGCTACACGATGGACAGGTCTACGGATCGGGCGGTGGCGGCGGCCAGCCCTGACCGCTATCCCCGCGCGAGCCGCCACGGCAACCTGAGAGAAGGAGTTCAGCAATGCAGGCGCAGATTATTCATACGACGGTCCACGTTCCGTTCGAGAAAGCTTATGACTTTGCGCGCAAGCCGGAAAATGTCCCGAAATGGGCGGCGGACATGTCGAGTTCGCTTCACGAGACCGACACCGGCCGGCGGCAGAGAGGCCCGCGGGCGAGACGACGGTCCGATTCAGCGAGCCAAACGACTTCGGCGTTCTGGATCATTGGGTGCAACTCGATGGAAAGCCCGAGATGTACATGCCGCTTAGCATGATCGCCGAGGAAGAGACAGAGGTCGAACTCGTGCTGTTCAGGCTGCCGGAGATGACCGACGAGGGCTTCGAGCGGATGCTGGACCTCGCCTCGTTGAAGCGCGTGCTCCAGGAGAGCGCTTGAGAAAAAATGGCGGCCTCGCAGCCGCCTCAAGATTGTCAGTCGTGGTGTTCGGGCATCTTCTGCAGCTCGTCCTTTGTCCAGCTCGTGACAGCGTGGACGTCGCCGTCCTCGTCACGCATGAACTCCAGATCGGAGATTGGGACCGCGACTGGCTTTGCACCGATACCAAGGAAGCCGCCGACGTCGATAACGGCCGACCCGCCGTTTCCTGCGCCGTGGATGTGGTCGATTTTGCCGACCTTGTGTTCGTCCGCTCCGTAGATCGTAGCCCCTTCGAGCACGGTCGGGGTTAGTTCGGAAGCCGTCAGGCGAACGTGGTTCGTGTGATCCATGGATTTTTCCTCCGTTGTTGGTGGATGCATAATCGGCAATCGCGCCAAATGTTCCGATTGCGCCCCGGCATTTGTCTGTCCCAGCATCACCAGCTCAGCGAGTTAGTCCTCTACCCGACGGAGCCCTACGACGCAGGAACTTCGCTGCGGATGAGCGCGTTAACTTGCGCCGGGCAACGCGAGGTTATCATGAGCGATCACAGCTTCTCCGATTTCTTCTCCAAATTTGCGTCGGCTGTCGCCCACGTGTCCGGAAAGCCGGCTACGTTCGTGCTCGCCGTCGCTCTCGTTGTAGCATGGGCCGTCTCGGGACCGTTTTTCGGCTACTCCGAGACCTGGCAGCTCGTCATCAACACGAGCACCACAATCATCACCTTTCTGATGGTATTCGTCCTGCAGAACTCACAGAACAGGGATGGAAAAGCACTGCAGGCCAAGCTCGATGAACTCATCCTCACGTCGCAGGCTCAGAACAAGTTCGTTGGCATCGAGAAGCTGGACGAAGAGGCCCTGCGGAAATTGAGCAAGACGCTCGCAGAGAAGGCTGAATGCCTCGAGGACGTGGCGGAGAGCAAGGCCGAAGAGGATGCCCAGCCAGCCTGACAGTAAGCGACAAGCGCTTGAAGGTCGGTCGCCTCGAACCGTTTGAAACCGAGCATGTGATTGCGATGTCGCTCGCGCGGATCTGCAACGCTTGCCCAAAGCCGCGCGATTGCGGAGCTTAATCTCGACCTTTCAGCTTGAAACGACGGCCGGAGAGCGCAGAGTCTAGCTGCAGGTCATCGGCGGGGGCCGTGCCTAAATTGCGTCGCCTCATAGCCACGGCGAGTTCGTGAACAATTCGGGAGCTGGAGCGTTTTTCAGGACACAGAATGTCGATGGAGATCCCGATGCCCGGAAATACTGACAGTCGCGAGCTCGAAATGAAGGTCAAGGAAACCCTCGCTCAGATTCCCGACCTTGATCTTGATGCAGCCACCATCAAGGTACATGCCGATGGCCATACGGTGACGCTCGAAGGAGAACTTGAAACGATCGGAAACGCACGGAAAGTCGAGTTGGCGGCTCTTTCGGTCGATGGTGTACACCATGTTCTCAGCCATATGGAAACTGGCCCGGCCGACGAGCGGGTTCGTCTATAGAGATACGTCTTGCAGGCGCGTGCCTGCCCAATGCCTCGCAAGGCGCTGCGTGCGCCGGGTTTCAGACGACCGGGTCAGGGCCAGGCGGCGTAGCTGGTCTCCGGGCTTGGCCGTCTGACGACGGCACCGGCGCGATGCGCGCGCGGTGAGATACCGGTAATCCGCTTGAAGAAACGGCTGAAATAAGCCGGATCCGTGAACCCCAGTGCTTCGGCAACAGCTGCGATCTGCAGCCCCGAGCCGTCAAGCATCGTCAACGCTTCCGAGATTAGGTGCGAGTGGATGAGTTCCATTGGCGTTCGCCCAGTTGCGCGGCGAATGGCACTGTTTAGGCGGTCTGCCGTAACCCCGAGGGCGCCAGCGTATTCGTTAATCGTCCAGTGATCGCGGATGTGGAGCTCGACCAGGTGTACAAAGCCGCGAACGATTGCGCGCGGCGAAGGCTGCTTCCTTTCGGCGCCGGGGTTCGCCAGGCGCCAGATTGCTAGGAGGAGAAGTGCCAGGTGATGGCGAATGACTTCCTGAGCGCCCGGCGCGTCAGCTTTCAGTTCCTGCTCGATGATACTGAGCGTACCCGCCAGGCGTCGGGCCTCTTGTGTGGTCAGACGCGACCCCAGAATCGGACGCGAGATCGCTTCTCTAACCTGCGCAAAAACAGCGCCTGACGGCATGGCGGAACCAAGGATGACATCGGGGACGGCCAGCGCCGCCCCTTCTGTGCCAGCGTCGAAGGTGATGGAGCCCGTCTCGCCCGAGGGAGCCCATACAATGGCGGGACCACTGACTGGAACTTCATGGCTTCCCAACCGTATGTGTCCATTTCCCGAAACCAGGATGAAAGTCCGGTTCCGTGTGCCCCGAAAGGTCCACGCCGAGTGGGCAAGCGCGCCGTGGAAAATGCGCGCTTCCACAGCCTTGGGCACTCGAGGAAGAGGGTGGCCAGTCTGACTGGACGTCACGTTGGCAGGCGACATAGGGATCCTCTCGACTTTCCGTGAAAAGTACAAGTATCTCTTGTAAAAGTCTATCACGCTTCGGCTGAGCGACGCGTAGATTGGATATGTCAACGGATGGATCGACGCCCCAGGAGGAGAAGCGGGTCGTCGATGCCATGTTGGCCTGAACAGCCTGTGGGAGCGGGCTTTTATGGGAGGAAAATCGATGAAGACGTTTCAACGCAGGCAAGTCCTGCGAAGTGCGGCGCTTGTTGCAGCGGTCGCCGCAACCGGCGCCGGAAGGGCTGCCTTTGCGCAGGAGCGCAAGTCCGTTCGTATAGGTTACGCCATTTCAAAGACCGGACCCAATGCCGGTGGCGCTGGTATTACGACACTTCCAAACTACTCGCTTTGGATCAAGGACGTGAACGACACCGGGGGCCTCGAACTTCCTGATGGCAAGAGGCTGCCAATCGAGGTCATCGAATATGACGATCGCTCTTCGTCGGAAGAGGTTGTCCGGGCGACGGAGCGTCTGGCGACAGACGACAACGTCGATTTCATCCTTGCGCCGTGGGGCACCGGTTTTAATCTTGCTGTCGCGCCACTCTTTGATCGTTACGGCTATCCGCAACTTGCCGTGTCGGCGGTGACAGACAAGGCACCTCAATTCGTCAAACGCTGGAAGAAGAGCTTCTGGATGCTCGGCGGTGGCCATGACTACGCCAAGGCGCTGGCCAGTATCCTCGTGGACGCCAACAAGGCGGGGACAATCAACAACAAGGTTGCGATGGTCTCGGTTGCTGACGGTTTCGGCATCGACCTTGTGAGTGCAGCGCGCCCAGCGTTCAAGGACGCTGGCATCGAAGTCGTCTATGACCAGACCTACCCTGTAACGACATCCGACTTCTCGCCTGTCATCAATGAGGCAAAGGCAAGCGGTGCCGACAGCTTTGTCGCCTTCTCCTATCCTCCCGATACGTTTGCACTGACCCAGCAGGCTCAGGTCGCAAACTTCAATCCGAAAGTCCTCTATCTCGGTGTTGGAACCGGCTTTCCGATCTACAGCAAGAACAACGGAGAAAATGCGACAGGCATCATGAGTCTCGGCGGTATCGATCCCGCCAACAAGGCTAATGCGGAGTACCGCAAGCGTCACGAGGCGCATACGGGGATTGCCCCCGATTACTGGGGGAGCGTGATCACCTATGCCAGCCTGCAAATGCTGCAAGAGGCGATCAAGCGCAAGGGGCTGGATAGGGAGGCGGTTTCATCAGAACTTGCCACTGGCAGCTTCGAGACCGTTCTTGGCGAAACGAAGTTCGAGGAGAACCAGCTTCGCAAGCTTTGGTGGACCGGCCAGTGGCAAAACGGTCAGTTCGTCGGCGTCGCTCCATCCGATCGTCCAGGGGCCAGCAAAGTCGTGCTACCCCGGCAGGAATGGAAGAAAGCCTGACGCCGAAGGCGGCGCGCGACCAGGAATGCGCGCCGCCCTTCCAGCACGTTGATTGAAGGAGGAGGCTGATGCTCGTCACGGCCATACTGACCGGGTTGGTGCTCGGTGGCACCTATGCCCTCGTTGCCATGGGGCTGACGCTGCAATATGGCATTGCTCGCATCATGAACCTTGCCTACGGCGAGACGATCATTGTTGCGGCATTCCTGGCCTACGCGATGTTTTCACATTGGGGTATCAGTCCCGTGCTCGGCCTTTTCATTGCCGTCCCGGCAGGCTTCGTCCTCGGCTATATCGTCTATGGGCTGATGATGCGACCGCTTGTGGCCCGAGCCCGCGACAAGGCGAGTCTCGAGATCGACTCGATCCTGGCGACATTCGGTTTGCTCTTCGTCATCCAGGGCGTGTTGCTGGTGATGTTTGGTGCAAATTTCATGAACTACAGCTATCTGAATGTTCCCGTGAACATCTTTGGCGCGACGGTCGCCGCAAACAGGTTGCTGGCGTTTGTGATGGCCGTGGTACTGGGCCTTGGGATCTACCTCGCCCTGACCCGCACGCTTTGGGGTACGGCACTGCGCGCCGTTTCTGTCTCGCCGTCGTCTGCGTCTCTCGTCGGTATTGATGTCGACAAGGCTGCTCGCATGGCCTTTGCGATTGGAGGTGCGCTTGCGGCTGCAGGCGGTGTCGTGATCTCGATGTACCAGACATTCACGGCGACCTCTGGGGTCGTCTTCACCATGAAGGCGTTGATCGTTGTCATTATGGGGGGCGTCGGCAACGTACTTGGAGCACTTTCGGCGGGGTTGATCCTGGGGCTTGTCGAGACTTTCGTGGCAACCTTTGTGGCGCCGGGCCTTACTCTGGCCGCGACCTACATCATTTTCCTCGCTGTCTTGCTGTGGCGCCCGGCAGGGCTGTTTGGAAGGGCTTCGCGATGAGCATCCATACCCTTTCCCAAGCGATCATCCTTGCCGCCCTTGTGTTTGCCCTGGCTTACCTTCCCCTCTACGCCAGCCCATATACGGTGACGTTGATGATCGGGATGCTCGGCTATGTTACCCTGGCGACCGCCTGGGCCCTTTTTTCCGGTCCAACCCGGTATGTGTCGCTAGCAACCGTCGCGTTCTTTGGCATCGGTGCCTATACCTGCGCGGTCCTCAGTGAGAGTGTTTCTTATCCAGTACTCCTTCTGACCGCCGCACTGATCGGTCTGGCAGTTGCATTGGTCGTCGGCTTGTCGACGCTCAGGCTCGCCGGTGTGTACTTCGTGGTCTTCACGTTTGGACTTGCGGAACTCGTGAGGCAGCTCGTGACCTGGTACGAAGTCAACATGACGGGCACGCTTGGCCGCTACATCTTTTTGCCAGTTACGCCAGAAGGAATATACTGGCAGCTTCTGGCACTGGCCACGGTCACGTTCCTCATCTCCTGGGGTGTCGCGCGCAGCCGAACCGGTTTGGCACTAAAGGTAATCGGGGATGATGAGGTTGTAGCCGCACATTGCGGTATCAATATTGCCCGTGTGAAGCTTGCGCTATTTGCCGTCAGCTCGGTTATCATCACGCTTGTCGGTGCAATCCAGGCGCCGCGCTGGACTTATGTGGAGCCTGCGATCGCCTTCAATCCGACGGTCTCCTTTCTGACGCTGATCATGGCCCTGCTTGGCGGAGCCAACCGGGTCGGTGGTCCCATTTTGGGAGCCGTACCGCTCTTTCTGCTCTTCGAGTGGTTGTCCGCCAATTTCCCAAACCATTATTCAATTATCCTTGGCTTGCTCTTCATAGCGATCGTATTCGTGCTGCCTCGTGGTGTGCTTGCGTTCATCGAAGAGAACTGGAAGCGCCGGCATAATGGCGGGGCCAAAGCAGTGCCCGGAGTTGCCGAATGAGCGAGCTGCTGACGATCTCTGGTCTGACCAAGCGTTTCGGCGGACTGACGGCTGTGAATGCCCTATCCTTTTCAATAGAGCCTGGCGAAGTCGTTGGTCTGCTTGGGCCAAACGGCTCAGGCAAGACCACGGTAATCAACATGATCTCGGGGCAACTCAGGCCAACCGGCGGAACGATAGCTCTTAGCGATCAGATCATTTCTGGCTTGGCGCCGGACTGTGTAGCGCGACGAGGAGTGGCGCGTACGTTCCAGCTGGTGCGCGCCTTGCCATCGCTGACCGTAATTGAAAATGTCGTGGTGGCATTGGCGTTCGGTCGCCGCAAGTTGTGGGGGCGCATGGCCGAGGAGGCAGCACTTGCAAAGCTCGAAGAGGTTGGCCTTGGTCACCGCGCCCACCAGGCGGCCCAGGACCTCACCTATATCGACCTGAAGCGCATGGAGCTTGCCCGCGCGCTTGCGGCCGAACCGGAGCTCTTGCTGCTCGACGAATGGCTTGCGGGCTTAAATCCGACGGAATTGCGAACCGGGATCGATCTCATCCTCGACCTGAAGAACAGGGGCACGACCATTCTTCTCGTCGAGCACGTGATGGACGCCATACGGGCTGTCTGTAACCGCTGCGTTGTCATGAACGCTGGCAGAAAGATTGCCGATGCACCCACTGCCGACGCACTTGCCAACGCCGATGTTGTGAGCGCTTATCTTGGAGACCGCCATGCTTGAGGTTTCCAATCTTTCGTTACACTACGGCCGCCACAATGCGCTCGACCGCGTGTCGATCAGAGTTGGGAAAGGCGAAACGGTTGTCATTCTCGGCGCCAATGGAGCCGGCAAATCGTCTTTGCTGAAGTCGATTGCAGGGATGACCCGTCCAGACCCTGGCGCCGCTTTGAGTTTTGCAGGCAAGACAATATCGGGTGTGGCTGCCCATGATATCGTCGAGGCTGGCATTGCGCTCGTCCCGGAGGGCAGGGGAGTGTTCGGCGACCTCACGGTTAGGGAAAATCTGGCGCTTGGCGCCTACACGAAACGGGCACGTGCTTCCGCCGCCACAAGCTTGCAGTTTGTGCATGAGCTTTTTCCGAAGCTCTTTGACCGCGGTGGGCAGTTCGTCAACACAATGTCGGGTGGTGAGCAGCAGATGGTGGCAATTGGACGGGCATTGATGTCGAAGCCCGATCTGCTGATGCTCGACGAACCGAGCCTCGGCCTCGCACCCGTGGTGGTCGGTGAACTCTTCAAGAGCCTCGCCCGGATACGCGAGAAGGGTCTTGCGCTGCTGATCGTCGAGCAGAATGTCAGGAGGAGCCTTGCCATCGCCGACCGTGGCTACCTTGCAGAGGCAGGCCGAATTACCGGCGAGGGACCTGCTGGCGAATTGATGAACGATCCCGCAGTACAGCGTGCCTTTCTTGGTGCGATGGTTTGATTTGACCACACGGAGAACCCCATGAACATGCTTGGTTTGAAGATCAACAATGCTGAAGTGGAAGCGACCGACGGTCGTAGCTTCGAGCGCTTGAACCCGATCTCCGGTGAAGTCGCCTCGACTGTTGCTGCTGCCTCAGTGGATGACGCTCGCCAGGCTGCAAATGCCGCGGCCAAGGCATTTCCAGCCTGGGCCGCGACCGGGCCCGGTCAACGCCGCAAGATACTCTTGGCCGCGGCTGACCGGTTGCAGGAAAGAGCGCCTGAGTTTGTTGCAGCCATGGCTGCAGAAACGGGTGCAACGGCTGGGTGGGCAATGTTCAATGTCGGGCTTGCTGCAGACATGCTGCGCGAAGCAGCGTCGCTGACAACACAGATTTCAGGCGAGGTCATCCCGTCCAATCGGCCAGGGAGCCTTGCGATGGGGCTCCGTCAGCCGGCCGGCGTGGTGCTCTCTATCGCGCCATGGAATGCGCCAGTGATCCTAGGTGTCCGCTCATTGGCGACACCGCTTGCCTGCGGCAACACCGTGGTGATGAAGACCTCCGAAATCTGCCCAAGGACCCACCGCCTGATCGTTGATGCATTGCATGATGCGGGCTTGCCGGAAGGGGTCTTGAACGCTGTGTCGAACGCGCCGGAAGATGCGGGGGAGATCGTCGAGGCGCTGATTGCCCACCCGGCCGTGCGACGCGTCAATTTCACCGGGTCCACTCGGGTTGGACGTATCATCGCCGAAACAGCGGGCCGCCATCTAAAGCCCGTGCTGCTGGAGCTCGGAGGCAAGGCGCCCTTCGTCGTTCTGGATGATGCCGACATTGAGCAGGCGGTCGCCGCCGCAGCGTTCGGGGCCTACATGAACCAGGGTCAGATCTGCATGTCAACCGAGCGCATTGTTGTCGACGAGACGATCGCGGACAGGTTTGTCGCCGCATTGGCAGAGAAGGTAAAGACGCTCAAGGCGGGTGATCCGCGCAAGGCAAACACACCACTCGGCTCGGTCGTTGATACGCGAGCAGCCCAGCGCATCGACGCGCTGGTACGTGATGCTGTTTCCAAGGGAGCGGTTCTTGCTGCCGGCGGCGATGTGAATGGCACTATTGTCGATGCCACGCTGCTCGACCGCGTAACCCCTGCCATGCGCATTTATGGCGAGGAGAGTTTCGGGCCGGTCGTCTCGGTGGTGCGTGTAGGCTCGCTCGACGAAGCCGTTCGTGTTGCCAACGACACAGAGTACGGGCTGTCGTCGGCGGTGTTTGGAAAAGACGTGAACCGCGCCATGTCCGTTGCGAGGCGGATCGAGTCCGGTATTTGCCACATTAACGGCCCGACAGTCCACGATGAGGCGCAGATGCCGTTCGGCGGAGTAAAGGATTCCGGCTACGGCCGCTTTGGCGGCAAAGCGGGAATTGCAGAATTTACCGAACTGCGCTGGATCACCATTCAGGATGGCCCGATCCACTATCCGATCTGATGGAGAGAGCTTTGGGTAGCCTTGACGGAAAGACCTGCGTCGTAACTGGCGGTGCAGGAAGTCTTGGCTTGGCAGCTGCCAGGCTCTTTGTTTCAGAAGGCGCAAACGTTGCGCTCATCGATCTTTCGTTGAAAGCACTTGAAGAGGCAGCGGCGGACCTGCCGACGGATCGGGTGGAGTTGATTGAGGCAGATGTGTCACGAGCAGCGGATGTCGCGCGTTACGTCGGACGGACAGCTCAGCGGTTCGGTCCGATTGATGTTCTGTTTTCCAATGCCGGCAACTTCGGCGCGGTGTCATCGATAGAAACCTATCCGGAAGATGTTTTCGACGCCGTACAGGCAGTCCACGTCAAGGGAGCGTTCCTTGCTGCGAAATTCGGTGTACCGGTCATGAATGATGGCGGCAGTATCGTGATTACATCCTCTGTCGCAGGTGTTCGGGGTGATGCGGGCGTATATGCCTACATCACCGCCAAACACGCGCAGGTCGGTCTGATGCGCTGTCTTGCCAAGGAACTGGCGCCGCGCGGCATCCGCGTCAACACTATTCATCCGGGTCCGATCGACAACAGCTTCCAGTTCGCTGTTGAACAGCGACTGGGAGCTGCAATCGGTGGTGATGGCACCGAGTTCTTCAATCGGATCATCCCTCTGGGACGACACGGCACGCCAGAAGAGGTCGCCAAATCCGTTCTCTACCTCGCCTCTGACCAGTCGAGCTTCGTGACTGGAACGACGCTCATGGTGGATGGCGGCATGAGCGTTTAGGCGGGGGTGGGAATATGGAAAGCAAGGGTGAGCGCAAAACCCTAGATCAGACGATGACGGCGGGCGGAGCACTGCTGGCACGCCTGAAAGCTATCGGCGTCGACTACATATTCGCAAATTCGGGAACTGACTTCCCGCCGATCATCGAAGGGTTGGCCGAGGCCGAAGCAAGGGGCATCCCGCTGCCGGAGGCGATTGTCATTCCACACGAGAGTGCGGCGATGGGAATGGCGCACGGCTATTATCTGGCGACGAAACGTCCCCAGGCAGTCATGGCACACACAAATGTAGGGCTTGCAAATTGTGCCATCGGGGCGATCAACGCTGCGACCGAGCATGTTCCCGTGTTGCTTTTTTCAGGCAAGACACCGGTTTCGGAGAAGGGGCACCTCGGGTCGCGAACGGTGCCGATCGGGTGGGGCCAGGAGATGCGCGACCAGACCGCCCTGGTGCGTGAGGCCGTAAAGTGGGACGACGAATTGCGCTTTCCGGAGCACGTGCCTGACATGGTCGACCGGGCACATGCGGTAGCGATGTCGACGCCACGCGGGCCAGTTTACATGAGCCTGCCGCGCGAGGTTCTCTGCAAACCCTGTCCGACAGAACGCCTGCAGGATCAATGCCGAATGCAGCCGGCTCTCCATGCGCCTGATGCAACGGCGGTCGGTGAGGCTGCACGGCTGCTCTCGTCTGCGCGTCGTCCGGTGATCTTCGCCCAGCGCGGTGCCGGATCAGAGGAGGGCTTTGCAGCGCTTAGTGCGATCGCAGCGGACTGGGCAATTCCGGTCTGCCAGTATTGGGCAGTCCAGCTGGCGCTTCCGACTGACCACGCGATGGCAGCGCAGGCCGACCCGGCGCCTTTGCTAGCCGAGGCCGATGTTGTGCTGCTTGTCGATGCACTCGCTCCATGGTCGCCCGATATCCATAGGTTGAAGGAGGGATGCAAGGTCATCCAGCTCGGGCAGGATCCATTGTTTCAGCGGTTTCCAGTTCGATATTTCCGGTCCGATGTGACGATCGCCTGCGACGTCGCCGACGGACTGGTTGCATTGCGTGAGGCGATGTCGGGCCTGTCGAAGGGGGCAGACGTTCCGGCGCGAGCAAGGTCTGTCTCCAAGGGAAATACAGAAGCACGCGCGGTGATGCTGAAACGGGGGGAGGCTGGATGCGGTGAGCCTATGACCAAGGAGTGGGTAAGCCATGCACTCTCCGAGATGATAGCCGGACGCCCGGCAACCGTGTTGTCAGAGCTTGGATGTCCGCTTGCCCCGATGAAACTCTGTGATCATCGCGCCTGGTATCAGGAGCCGCATTCCGGTGGGCTTGGCTGGGCATTCCCGGCCGCACTCGGGATGCAACTCGCTGATCGCGACCGCCTGATCGTGGCGACGATGGGGGATGGTTCGTACATCTTTTCCAATCCAGTTGCCTGCCATCAGATTGCCGAGGCGCTGGCGCTGCCGATCCTAGTGATCATCGTTAACAATGCAGAATGGGGGGCTGTGCGCCAATCGGTCGTCGGCATCTATCCGGACGGCTATGCCGCCAAGTCAAACCGGATGCCGCTGACGTCGCTTGCTCCTGTCCCGGACTTTACGAGGATTGCAATGGCGAGCCGGGCTCATGCCGAAAGAGTAGCGCGCGGCGCCGATCTTAAGGCCGCGCTTCAACGCGCCATTCATCACATCGATGAGACGCGCAGCCTGGCCCTGCTCGATGTGCGTGTGCGCACCTGAAGACTTACAAAGGGAGGAAAGCATGCCTGAACTCGCGACCACAGAATTCTGGAAGGACTTAAAGCCGATCAGCAAGGTCTTCCAGCCAGACGCGTTGCCCGAGGTGTACCTCCAGAATGCACCAACGGAGGATGAGCGCTACTACGTGCCATTTACCGATACTGTTTCCTCGCGACCGCTCTGGATCTCGCCAACGCAAAACAGGTGGTGCGACATCTTGATGGCCAAGAAGGCAGGGCTCGTAAACCGGCACTATCACCCGCATGAGGTCTTTGCCTATACAATCTCGGGCAAGTGGGGATACCTCGAGCACGACTGGACGGCGACGGCCGGTGATTTCGTCTACGAAACGCCGGGTGAGGGCCACACGCTGGTCGCCTATGAGCATGAAGAACCGATGAAGGTGTTCTTCCAAGTCAAGGGACCATTGATTTGGCTTGATGACAACGGCGAGCCAGATGGGTTCTTCGACGTCCACAATTACATCGCGCTTTGTCGCGACCACTACGAGAAAGTCGGGCTTGGTCGCGAGTATGTCGAGAGCCTATTTCGGTAGGTACAGTTTAAGGAAACGCAAAAGCGGTTGCTTTTTTGCTTGTCGCAAGCGCCGTTGGAGCAGTGCCGCGCTCCTCAGGATCGCACCTCCCAAGTCGGCCATTTATGGTGCAGACGCTCAGCATGGCCCACGCTTGGTGCCGCGCACGTCATATGCCGGAACGCCTGACGCTCCATCCGGGTTGGAGATCATTCAACATTACTAGAAGGCACCTAGCGGTGCCTTCGCTGTCTCTGAGTTCAATCTCTCGGTCAACGATCAGACCGAGGTAGCCCAGAAGGACGTTTGAAGAAGTGATCGCGGTGGATTGGCTTGCCGGTGTTCACTTCAGCACGATGTTGACAGCCTTCGGACCCTTGCCCCTCATATCCGGCTCGGTATCGAAGGAGACCTTTTGACCGTCCCTGAGCGATTGAATGCCAGAGGCCTGCAGCGCAGAAATGTGCACAAACACATCGGCTGCCCCGTTGTCGGGCGCGATGAAGCCAAAGCCTTTGTCGGCGTTGAAAAATTTCACTGTACCTGTTGCCATCTATGTTCCCCTTGGCGCTCCTCAATTAGCAAGATGCAATGCCTTAGTGTCTTCTGCAATAGGGCAGCATCGACGTGTTCAGTCTCCATGATCCTGAGCCCCTCCTCTGGCTGGAGATGGCTCGTCCCTTTCTTCGAGGCACGCGTCGGCGAGGTCAAGTCGCGTAGGACGGAAAGATCGAGGGGGAAGTTCACATGCGTGAGTGTCGCGCTGGCGATAACCTCGCCCCTCAGAACGTCCAGCGGGGGCTAGATGCGAATTGGACTTCAAATGAGTTGGAAACCTGAAGTCTACTCCGTGTGTGCCAAAGAAGAGCGGTCATTTGGCACTTCATGATTAAAACACCGCTGATGCAATGCCGGTAGAGATCTCATTCCGGAGCAAGTGTCGCAGGCGAGGCTCTACGGAACCTGCGCCGCCGCGAATGTCTGTAAACCTCGTGTCTGCAAAGGCCGACCCACTTGAACTGGCGGGCCGCCGATCACACTTTTGAGAGAACTTTCAATTCATCGCCGACAGTTTCATGCAATGCAGAAGTTGCCGGGACCTCGCCCAAACCGCATAGCGACCCCCGGCAACCAAGTATTGGCACTCGACGGGACGGCCGTCGCCGAAATAGACGATTTTGTCAGACACAGTTTCTTATGTTCTCAGATCAAGGCACACTAGACTGGAAAGTGCTGATTCCGTCTGCGCGTCCAACTTGATGCGATCCACATCTCCCACTGAACGAGGTGACCCTTGACGCAGTTCTTCGAAACCACACCCGCCATCCTGGCATTTGGTGCGCTGATTGGTGGTGGCTGCTTTGCGGCCGGGACTTTCACACTTACCGCGATGCAGAGGATCGGACAGTGGAGCAACCGCAATTCCAAGGCGGAGGCCAGGAGTTTGGCAATGCTCATCGTCCTTGCTCTCGATGACTTTGTCGGGGCCAGCTATGCTGCCGTTCATGATATCGCGGAATTCAACCCGATGAATGAAGGGGAGTTCGCCTTTCATACGCCAGATCCAGTCTTCGTCTTGCCCGGGGATGCTGACTTGGCTGTGCTTGGCGAGGAACTATCTGACGAGATCTTGTGGCTCTCCAACAGGCAGAAAAACCTGTCGCACGCTCTGGATTCCCTCGACCTTTCAAGCCCTGGCTACGACAGGTTTTTTGAAAGACGCCAGCAAGGCTACTCAGAATTGGCGAGCACGGCTATCGATCTTATCGACCGACTGCTTCGGGAATTTGATCTGCGTTTGCCTGCCAAGCCCGAATACTACCGCCAGCGAGAAGGGTTTGCGGCTATCTTGCAGAGTGGCAATGAAAGTGGCCGTCATAGCAAGAGCGTACCCCTCGTATCAAACGGTTCGAATATTACGCAGCTCTTTCCGAAGACAGGTGAAGAGGCTGAGTGACTAATCAGGTGACGAACCTTCTTTCCTGCAGCTGTCTTGGGTTTCAGAGCACCATCAACGATCGATGCCACGGAGACTTCAGATCCGGTCATGCGAGGGTGGAAAGCGTCGCTCAAGCCGACAACCGACCATTCGGAGCCGGTGTGATCTTCCGGCCCGAGGGAGCTATGTCCCCTACCAACGAATGAGCGCGGTATGGCTGGCAAACGAAAGGCTCCAGAGGGTTTTCAATTCTCGGAGCCTATCGTTGGGTTACCCGTGCTTCTGGCTTTCTTGCCTTGATCGCGTTTTCACCGACCTTGACATTGAGCGTGAAGGCTTCGAGTGGCCTTAAAACATACTCTCACTTAAGTAGTCACTAATCAAGCCAGCATGGTTGTCCTATTGGGAGTTTTGACGCGAGACGACCACCAGGGTCTCGGTGATATCCTCGCCGAGTTTCGACTGTTTGCCGAAGCTGGAGATCAGGCCGCCGATCGTGTCGAGGTCGCTTTCTCTTGATGACCCTGGATACTGCTTTCTTGAGCGTCGCAAGGGCGCGATCTCGTCCTCCCTGAGATACGTCACTCCGTGCGGTTTCGCAGGGAAGCCGTGTTCTGTTGTGCCAGGAGTGCGATCTCCACCCGGTTCCTGAGCCCCAGTTTGGCCAGTAACCGCGAAACATGAAACTTGACGGTCTTCACCTGGACGCCCGTCGCCTCTGCGATCTGCCGGTTTGTCTGCCCCTGACCGATGAGAGCGAATACCACAGCCTCCTTCGGCGAGAGTTTTCCGACGAGATTGTCTGTCTTTCGGCTCTCCGAAACACTGCGTATGACGTCGTAAAGCCGCATGCCGATATTCGATGATAGATAGGAGCTTCCGGCCGCGACAGTCTGGACTGCCGATATGAGATCCGGGGCCATCGATCCTTTGAGAAGATAGCCCGTTGCACCAGCTTCCAACGCTTCCAGGACGTCATCGTCCTCCTCGGAAACGGTTAGCATGACGATCTTGACGCCGGGCCACTTTAAACGGATTTCCCGCGCGGCGGCAATTCCGCTTCCTGGCATGGAGATGTCGAGCAGGGCCACATCGGGCTGGCAGGCTTCAGTTAGCTCGATCGCCTCGTCTTTTGTTGCGCCTTCGCCGACCACGTTGATTTTGCCAGATGCCGCGAAGGCCTGAATGACGCCCATACGAAACAGCGCATGATCGTCAGCAACAATTACCGAAATTGCAGGTTGCGTGGCCACGTTATTGCTCCAGGTCGATTGTCATTTCAAGTCGTGTGCCGGTCGGCTCACGACTGGCAAATGTAAGTGTTCCGCCAAGGCTCTCGACCCGCTGCCTGATGCCATGTAGCCCCATACCGGTGTCGTGGCCGCCTGGCTTTTGGTCTGCCTTCAGGCCGTCGTCCAAGACAGCCAACATGAGCGTCCCGGCAACGATCTTGCATTCGACCCTTTGACCGTTTGCACCTGCATGCCGGTGAGCATTGTTGAGGCCTTCCTGTACAAAGCGAAAGATGCAGGTTTTTATTGCGACTGGAAGCTCGGGTTTTGCCCGGCTGGCTTCGAAAGAGACCTTGCTGCCAGTCCGTGCTTCGTGATTTCGAATGACCCTTGCAATGATCTGGTCAAGGTCAAGTCGCTCGATATCCGGGAGCAACAGGGACCGCGCGATTATGCGGATTTCGGCGAGCGCTTCGGCGAGCGTCGAGGAGACGGTGTGCAGCGCGCTGTCACGGGCGGTGCGATTCCTGGCAACGCGGACAGGTTCAAGCTGCAGCAAGGCGTAGCTCAGTAATTGGCCTGGACCATCATGCAAGTCCGCACCAATTCCACGCGCGAAGTTTTCGTTCATGCTTGCCAGACGGACGGAGGCTTCACGGTCCCTTTTGCGCAGTTCCTGCACTTCGTCACGGGTGCGCTCGGCCTCTTCGGCCCTACGCTTGAGCAGTGTGCGCTGCTGCTCGATCGTCATGCTGGCCCGATGGACTATGCCAAAGAGACCCGCCATCACCAACGCGGAGGTCGCCGCAACGATTGCCCAGCTTTGCAGTTGCAACTGCAGAAGCTGGTCACCGACGACGGCTGCATCCTCGTGGATCTCGGCGACCGCAAAGACGGCGCCAGTATCCTTGTCATGGATCGGGCTGTATATCTCCAGGTATGACGTCGTGAAGTTTCGTTCCGTATGTTCGCCAGCCTGAAGGTCTGCGTGTTGGGCAGCGACCTCGCCGGCAAGTGCTCGGGTCAGGCCATCGGGTGGATTGAACCGCTTGCCGACGAGTTCCTTTGAGAGGGAATAAACAACGGTCCCGTCTGGAAGCCAGACCTCGAGATAGGGAAAGCGCTGCCGCACTTCGGGACCAGCAAACAGTCGATCGAGTTCGGCGACAGCTGCATCAGACAATTGAGCAGAGACTTCGAGCTCCTGGGCGATTGGCTGTATCATCCGCTGAACGAGCAATGCAGTCGATGCGGCGCGAGCATTCGTTGCGTTTCTGACGAGGATGCCGGCAATGAGATGGCCTGCAATCGTTGCTGTGAGCAGGATGAGCAGGCCACTGGCAAGCAGGAAGCGAACCGTGAGCGTCTGGCGTGCTATCCAGTCTTGTCCCGGCAGCCGAACCCGCGGCAGAACGGTGAGAGCCTCGTCAGCCCTTTCTGCCCGTCTGTCACGATCTAAAGGGATCCTGCCAAACAACTGTCGTCCTCTCCAACAGCCTGTTGCCTCCAAGTAAAGATCATACTCTCAGTATTGGCGTGGATTGCCAGCGGAAAATCCAAATATAATGAAGGTCGCTCCAGAACTAGTCTAAGGTCTAGGTGTAATCTGGACCGTTCCGTATCCAATGTACAATCAACCTGGGGATTCCGTTCAGACTTTGATCGAATACTCTGCCGGCCTTTCTGAGGTGCATGGTTTTCGCTCTGTCGGGGGCGCTTTCTCGAAATCCTGGAAGAATTGGCGGGTTGGAGCAGTGGGTATCGTTTACCAAGCCCCGGTTCCAAGCACCTCCTCGTTCCCCCAAGTGGTTCCAGCACAGGCAGAACTAGTCCAAGGTCCAGCCAAAACCTGGGCTGGTCCGAATTCAATGTAAAACCAAAGCACGAGTTTTTAATCAGACGTTGATCGAAAACTTTGTCGGACTTTCTGGCGTTCAAGCGACAGGCGGTATTTGCCATGCTTGATCATCGTCAATGGCGACCGCATCAGGTTCTGCCCGCGACACCTTAAAACCAAGAAAAACCGACCAGCAGCCGGTGGCTGATGGAGTGGCGAAGCTTTGAACAGACCGCGGCGAAACGCGGATCATGGAGGGTAGAATGGTCCAGCTCAACAAACACGACCTCGAGTTCATTCTGAAACAGATCAAGGTTGCAGAGGCACACACATCGGGCACGCCCCTGACAGAGCTCGTCTCCAGCCAGCTCGTCCCGTACGGATTGCGCACGGTTGACGGGAGCTACAACAATCTGGCTCCGGGCCAGGAGCACTATGGATCTTCCGACCAGGTTATGCAGCGGTTGCTTGATGCACAGTTTAATGCCGCCGAGGGAGCACCGGCCGGATTGCACGGGCCGAATTTCCCGGGAACGCCGTCAAGCAGCTACACTCAGACGTCGGGAAATGTGTACGACTCCCAGCCCCGCGTGATTTCCAACCTGGTTGTCGACCAATCGATCGGAAATCCTGCAACCATTCTTTCAGCACTGATCAATCTCGGCCACAGCGATCCATACGGGCTGCTTGCAATACCGGCAAATGCTGCGGCTTACGCCGCGGCCTTGAGTGCCTTTGAAGATTACAAGGCAGCAGAGAAATCGCTGGCGGCGGCAAAGGGCGCACTGGCGGCACTTTTTTTCGGGCCACCGCCCGCCCAGGAGGTGATAGATGCGGCCGAACTGGCCGTTACGCAGGCACAAGACGTCGTCGTCGCAGCACTCGATGCAAAGAGTGATGCCTACGACGCCATGGAACAAGCGCTTGGCGTTACGATCGAGGGCGACTCGGTTTTGATTCCGAACGTTTCTGCTGATCTTGGCGACACGGCACCATTCAACGGCTTCTTCACGCTCTTCGGTCAGTTCTTCGACCACGGCCTTGATCTCGTCAGCAAGGGTGGCAGTGGCACCGTGTTCATTCCGCTCCATCCTGACGATCCGCTCTACGTGCCGGGCAGCCCGACCAATTTCATGGTTTTGACACGGGCGCAAAACCAGCCGGGGCCAGACGGCATCGTCGGGACTACGGACGATGTGCGTGAGCATACCAACGAGACGACGCCCTGGATTGATCTCAACCAGGTCTATACGTCGAACCCGTCGCACCAGGTCTTTTTGCGAGAATATGTTCTGGTTGATGGCAAGCCGATGGCAACAGGCCACATGCTTGAAGGGGCCAATGGTGGCCCACCAACCTGGGCAGACATCAAGGCTCAAGCATCGAGCATCCTCGGGATTACGCTGACCGACATGGACGTCTTGCGTGTTCCGGCTATCGCAACAGATCTTTACGGTCAGTTCGTGCGAGGGGAGACGGGCTTCCCGCAACTCGTAACTGCCGATGGTATGAAGGAAGGGAATATTGACAGCCCCGTCCTGGCATCAGAGGCATTTCCGGCAGGGCGCGCATTCCTCAACGACATTGCCCATACCGCCGTGCCCTTCATGGGCGACAATGACGGTGACCCTACCACCGCTCCAGGGTTGATGCAGGACACTGATGAAGTGGCTGGCAATGCGGTTCCCGTCGACAATCGCGGCAACAATATTGCCTACGACAACGAACTACTCGACGCCCATTTCATCGTGGGGGACGGCCGTGGGAACGAAAATATCGGCCTTACCTCGGTTCACCATCTCTTCCACCATGAGCACAACCGCCAGATTGAAGAGATCAAGAATGAGCTGATCTCCGGGCCTGATGCCGACGTGGCATTCCTGAACGAGTGGCTGCTTGTTGATGTTGATGTCCTTCCAACATCTCAGGCGGAGATCGACGCGCTGGTCTGGGATGGCGAGCGGCTCTTCCAGGCAGGGCGGTTCTCGACTGAAATGGTTTACCAGCACCTGGTTTTTGAAGAATTTGCGCGCGCCGTCTCACCGAATATCGACCCTTTTGTCTTTTCCAACAGCGTGGATATCGACCCGGCGATCGCAGCCGAATTCGCCCACGTCGTCTATCGCTTCGGTCACTCGATGCTTACGGAAGACGTTTCCCGCCTCAATCTTCTTTTGGGCACTGACGGCGAAGTGACTGCGCAAGAGCAGGCAGACGTCAAACTGATGGATGCCTTCCTCAATCCGCTGATGTTTGCCGAGAGTGGCGTCGACGCGGAGGCTGCAGCCGGTGCCATTCTTCGCGGCATGAGCCGGCAGGTCGGCAATGAAATCGATGAGCATGTGACCGACGCGCTCCGAAACAATCTCGTTGGTCTGCCACTCGACCTTGCGGCACTCAACATGACCAGGGCCCGGGAGACTGGTGTTCCCTCGCTCAATGCGGCGCGCCGTGACTTCTATGCGCAGACCCAGGACAGCATGCTGAAACCTTACGACAGCTGGTTCGATTTTGCGCTTTCGCTTAAAAACCCGGCGTCTCTTATAAACTTCATCGCCGCCTACGGCACGCATTCCACAATTGTCGCGGCGATCACGCTTGAAGAGAAACGCGCAGCTGCGACGGCTCTTGTTCTTGGAGGACCAGGCTCGCCCGCAGATCGTTTGGACTTCCTCAACGGAACGGGCTCCTGGGCCTCGTCGTCGAATGGCGTTACGACCACTGGCCTCGACACGGTGGATTTCTGGGTCGGCGGGCTTGCCGAAAAGAAAATGCCGTTCGGGGGCATGCTCGGTTCGACGTTCAACTTCGTCTTCGAAGCGCAGATGGAGAAACTCCAGAACGGCGACCGCTTCTATTATCTGAGCCGCACCCAGGGCCTCAATCTGCTCAATGAACTGGAGGCTGATTCCTTTGCGCAACTTGTCATGCGCAACACCGACACCGAGGACCAGAACGTTCACCTGAACGGTG
The DNA here is from genome assembly GCA_900466605.1 of Hyphomicrobiales bacterium. Lineage (GTDB taxonomy): Bacteria > Pseudomonadota > Alphaproteobacteria > Rhizobiales > Rhizobiaceae > Rhizobium. The sequence goes on along the minus strand of UBMU01000012.1, from coordinate 3,181 downwards.
CGGCCTTCCAGACGGCCGACTACGTGCTTGAGATGGATCAGGCAACGCAGTTCAATTCAGGTCTTGGCTCTGCCGACCCGATCGGGACCAACCCCATCCTGCAGGCAATCAACCCGCTCGTCATTCGCCAGGATTTGGATGGCGACGGACTTACGGACTACATCCGCTTTACCGGTGGAGAGCATGTCGTGATTGGTGGCACCAGCCGTAACGACACAATCATCGGGGGTGAAGGCGACGACACGTTATGGGGCGGCGCTGGAAACGACCGGCTCGAAGGTGGCTTTGGTGTCGATCATCTTCATGGTGGAGACGGCGACGATATTATTACCGACAGCGGCACGGACGTCGGTGCAGCCGATGTTATTCATGGCGAAGCCGGCGAGGACGTCATCAACGGTGGCAATGGTTTCGACCTGATTTTTGGCGGTGATGATAGCGACTTCATCTACGGGGGCAGCGAAAGCAAGACGATCAGCGGCGGGGAGGGCAACGACTTCATTCGTGGTGCGAGCGGTCCAAGCTTCATTGCCGGCAACGAGGGTGATGATTGGCTCGAAGGCGGAGACGGTTTCGACACGCTGGCTGGCGAGAACTCCGAACTGTTTTTCAATTCGACGATCATTGGGCATGACGTGCTGAACGGGCGTGGTAACGACAACGACTACGACGCTGAGTCCGGTGACGACATCATGTTCCAGGGTCCTGGCATCCAGCGCAACAACGGCATGGCTGGTTTTGACTGGGCGATCCACAAGGGCGACACCCAGCCGGCCAACGCGGATATGAACATTTCGATCTTCGTGAATCAGCAAAACAACATCCTTCGCGACCGCTTCGATCTCGTGGAGGGTCTTTCCGGTTGGACCGGAAACGATGTGTTGCGTGGACGTGATGTAGTGATAGGTGCCTATGACGCAAACGGAAACGCTACTCAGGTCGATCCTGATGCCCCGCTCGAGTCCTATTCCAACGCGCTGCTTGCCAAGAACCTTCATCTCATCAACGGGCTCGAAGAACTCACGGCACATCTTCAACGCACCGACGTCACCGTCGCCGGCCAGACAGAAACCATCGTCATGGATACATCGGATGCCTCCGACATCATCCTCGGTGGCGCCGGAAGTGACGTCATAGAGGGGATGGGTGGCAACGACATTATCGATGGAGACAAGTGGCTGAACGTTCGCATTCTTGTCACCCCGGATCAAAGTCGCGGTCAAACCTTCCAGCCGTTCAGCATCGATACGCTCTCGGACATCCAGGAGAGAATGTATTCAGGCGAGATAAAGCCTGGCCAGTTGCAGATCGTGAGGGAGATCCTGGACGGTGGCGGTGCCGGTGACGTCGATACAGCTCGCTATTGGGACAGCTTCGAAAACTACACCATCACCGGCAATGCGGACGGCAGCTTGACGGTTGCCCATACGACGGTCGGGCCAGTCATCGTTGATCAAACCACGGGCCGCGCTCGTGAGGCAGATGGCACGGATCGCCTGTTCAATATCGAGAAGCTGCAGTTCGCCGACAGGATCGTCGACACAAATATCTTCTTCAATGCACCGGCGACAGGCACGCCTGTGATATCCGATCAGACGCCTTTGGAAGGTCAGGCTCTGACGGTGAACGTCGCATCCATTGCGGATGCAAACGGCTTGGGTACCTTCGGCTTTCAGTGGCAATCCTCGATCGACGGAACGACCTGGACGAATATTGCAGGCGCGACCAACCCGTCATTTACGCCGCAGGATCTGCCGTCCCTGCTGTTTGGTGCCCAGGCCGGACGTCAATTGCGTGTTGTCGTCAGCTTCGTTGACGGGTTCGGCAATCCCGAGCAGGTCATTTCGGCAGCCACCGGCCCGGTTGGGGTCAACTGGGACGGTCTTCTCGGTCAGCCGTTCAACGGAACGGCAGGTGACGATGTCGCAAATGGCGGGCTTTTCGGCGAGGCGCTGAACGGCAATGCCGGCAATGATGTCCTAAACGGCGCCGGTGGTGGCGACACAATCACCGGCGGGGCAGGCAATGACACCATCAATGGAGGCGCCGGCGCCGACACTGCCGTCTTTGCCGGCCCGCTCTCGAACTACAATTTTGCCGCAACGCTTGTTGGCCAGACCGTGACAGTAACGGTCACGGATACAACCGGCGCGGACGGCGTCGACTCGATGACAGGTGTCGAAACCCTGAGCTTTGGTGGCATCAATTATACGATCGTGACCGGAAGCAATGCCAATAATGCCAATCTGAATGGGGCAGCGGGCGCCAACGGCTTACAGGCCATCTTCGGTTTGGACGGGGCCGACAGCATTAATGGCGGGGCCGGCAACGATCTCATCGATGCTGGCGCGGGTGCCGACACAATTGCTCAAACAGGCAGCACGGGAGGCCGCGATGTCGTCAATGGCGGTGCCGGTATCGATACCTACCAGCTGACTGCCGCGGCCGGTGCAGAAACCTTCAGGATCTATACGCGAACCGAGGCTATCGCCCAGATAGCGGGGCTTGTACTCAGTGCCGACACCGAAATCGTCATTACCCGCAACGGCACGACAGCGAACTCCGTGATCGCGGAGCTCGACAACATCGAGGAGATCTTCGTCAGCACGCTGAACGTGAGCTCGCCAGGTGGTATCGGTGGTGGAGCGGTCGGTGGTGACACCGTCATGGTTATCGGTGACTTCACCGGCACGAGCCTGGCACTCAATACGATCACCATCGACGGGGATGCCGGCAACGATGTGATCGATATCTCGGCACTGACCTCTGCGCACCGTATCGTCTTCCGCTCCAATGGCGGTCAGGACACGATTATCGGAACGTTGCGGGCACAGGACGTAATCGAGCTGCCGCTTGGTGCATCGGTCGCGAACTACACGGCGACCACCGATGAAAATGGCATGACGACCCTCAGCAATACGACGACAGGGCACGCGATCAGTTTCCATTCAACGGGGACACCGCAGCTGGTGGAGGCGCAGCAAAATGACGATGACGACGATGATGATGATCACGGTGCAGGTGGTCCTGGGGGTCACGACGATGACGATGATGCACCAGCTTCGGGCGGTGATGACGACTGCCCGTCCAATGGCGGAGACGACGACGATGACACGTCGTCGGGTGGCGATGACGATGATGACAACGGCACGACACCGCTCCCCGTTGCGGCACGGACGTT